>CAWGSN010000012.1:0-229135 GCA_963825225.1 uncultured Alphaproteobacteria bacterium | reverse complement strand
TCAGGCCCTGCGGTCAGGAACGCATCGACACGCTCGGCGTCGAAACTGTTGCCGGCCTCATGGCGCAGATAGGTCCGCGCCTGTTCGGGGTTTTCGACGATGCCCCAGTTGCGCGCCAGCGAGGTGCCGGGAATCCACAGCCAGCCGCCGGAGCGCGCGGTGGTGCCGCCAAAGCGTGGCTCCTTTTCCACGACGAGGACATTGAGGCCAAGATGCCCCGCGGTGACCGCGGCCGACAGGCCGGCACATCCCGAGCCCACCACCAGCGCATCGCATTGATACGTTTCCTGTTCGCCGCCCGTCACGCGATCCGCCCCTTGTTGCTCCTGTTGGGCGGACATTTGGATGGGGTTCGACGAGCCTGTCAATCGCGCGGCGGGTACGAGCGGCAGCGCCGGATAGCGATCCTATTTCGGGGTGGCCTCTGGCAACATCGCGCGCACGATTTTCAGGAGCTCCTCCTTTTCATCGGAGTACACCGCAACGCTATCCCGGCCATCCAGAAACCGGCGCGCAATATGTTCGCCGAGAGCCCGGTAGGCTTCGAACTGCTCTTCGCTGAAGAGCTGGTCCAGGGTCGTTTCGTGAGGAAAATCCGGATTTGCCTTCTTGTAGGCGATGACATAGTCGCTTTCGTCGCCGCTCAGTGACGCCTTGATGTAAATGATCGCCCCCGTCTCGCGATCGCCGCCTGCCGTGAGGGGAGGGTAGCTGATCGATCCAAGGGCGACATGGGGGCCCGGCTGGTTCTTCAACTGGCCAGTCTTGATTTCATTCGTGACAGCCTGGGTTCGGATCCCGATCGGTTCCCAGTTCATCCGGATGATCACATTCAGATCAATTCGCGCGAAGCGCTCGACCTGGACCAGCGATCCCGAATCGAAGTCGGGATCGGCCTCGCCATCGATCGCGATGATCAGTTTGCAGCGCCGCCGCAGCAATTCGTAAATGCCGAGATTGTCGATGTGGCCGCCGTCGGTCAAAAACACGAAACCGCGTTGTGTCCTGATCCGCTTGCCATCCAATCGCTCCACCGACAATCCGGTTTTTGAGAACGCCTCGTACAGCAGATGCTGGGGACGCGGTATGCGCCAGAACTGCGGCTCTTCCGCTTCCTTCAGCTTTGCCTTGCGGAGGACGATATCCAGCGGGTGACGCATCCACCGGCCGAGCCGAACATTCAACAGCGCGATCGTCGGCGAGAGCGGCCGTATCGAGGCCATCCCCATGTTCGGGGCCGCGGCGGCGCCCGAGATCGCCATTGCGGTGCCGATATTGAGGCCATCCACAATCGACTCGGCGGATTTGGTGTCGACATATCCGGTCGCTTCGCTGCCGATATGGCCATGACTGAACAGGAAGAAATCCGCATTGCGGCCGCGACGGTTGGCAAACTTCGAACCTGGAAGATTGAGTGCCGTATTGATCAGATGATATGGCCCCTTTTCGGGGTTGATTTTCGAGAGCAGGAAGTCATCCGCATAGTCGATCTCGTCATTGGATCCGGCTCTGCTCTTGCGCGTGATCAGGAACGCCTGGCCCAGCCGGTCGCGATAGAGCTGATGCAGCGAGTTGGAATTGACACTCAGAATCGGCCAGAAAAGGAAGAACGCGACGGCGGCCAGCACGAATGAGAGAAATGCGCCATGATAATAGGCCGTTTTCGCGAAATACCACTGCAGGAAAGCGGGAGCATGCGGCCAGCCGCCGCGCACGATCTCCTTCCGCGCGCATTCGAGGGCGGTTCCGGCGCCGGGGCATTGGGAAATTTCCGTCCCCCAATACGCCAGCTGCATCATGCCGAGCCAGAGCACTACAGGAACGATCGAAGCGGCAAACAGCAGCACCACCCGGCTGGCCAGTTTTCGCGCGAAGTCTCCCCAGCTGGCGCTCTCTCCCGTGGTTGCCTTCGATATCAGGCGTTTGAGGAACGGAAGCACCAGCAGGACGAACGGGCTGACATACAGCACGAACGTCTTGGCTTTGTTGAATACAAACTCGAAGAATTTGCCCTTGCCGGGATCGGCGGGTCCGGGGGATTTGATCAGACCCTGCGATTCGAACGCGAGCCGAAGCAACGCTGCATGGACTTCGAGAAATATCACCAGCAACGCCAGTGCGAATATCACGCCGGCGAATATTGCGGCCTTCCGACGGTCACCGATAGGCTTGATCGGGAACACGGAGACCAGCACCGCATAGAAGATCAGCAATCCCGTCAGTAGCAGCAGGGTCAGGATGGTGAAAGGCAGGCGGCTTTGGCCGAACAGCCCGGTCAGGTCGAGCCACAGGAAGCGGTTGGTCACCAGTTCCTTCGTGTCGGGATTCAGCCACAGCAGAACGCCGGCCGCGCAAAACAGCAGCGGCAGCATCACGAGCATGTTCATCATGATTCCGCGGAGATAGATCGCTACCGCCGTGACCAGGCTGGGCAAGCCGTTCTGCAGCAGGTACCGGGAATTGTCGCGAAGGTGACGGACCTCCGGCGTCTCGCGGTTCTCCTGATCGAGCCGACCGAATGGAAACTCGCCGTGGGACGACATTCCGATGGTCAGCGTGGTGCCGATATAGCCACCGCCGGAAACGGTCGAGAGATAATCCATTCGGTCGAGCGTCTTTTTGTACTGAAGACCCTGCAATACGCCGAGACAGAACGATGCGGACCGGATGCCGCCGCCCGAGCAGGTGATACCCGTAAGCTCCAGCGCCGTGCTGGGTTCGGTCGCGGCGTTATCTTCCGCAATTTTCTTGCTGCTATGCGCGTTGTGGCGATCGCGAATGGCGCCCAGCTCTGCTCTGAACACGCCCTTGAAATCAGCGATTTGCGTCATCGGCAGCCTCAATGCTCGTTCGGGAATCGCGAATTCCCGTGTCGAAAATCCATTCGCCCCTGGACGGACCCTGTGCGGGTGGCCGGATAACATTCTTGCTGTAGTTGAGTGAGATGACAATAGGCCAGTCGCGCGTTGAAGCGTCAGGCGAATTCGGGGCGCCGCTGCAGAACATCATCAACGCTTATGTCTATGGCGATGTCTGGGAGCGGCCGGGCCTCAGCGATGCGATGCGTAGCCTGGTGATGCTCGGCGTCACCGCCGCGAGCAACAAGCCCGCCGAATTCCGCGTCCACGCCAAAGGCGCGCTGACGAACGGCTGCACGGCTGCGCAGGTGCAGGACGTGCTGTTGTTGGTCGCGATGTATTGCGGCGTGCCGGCTGCGATCGAACCGACGCGTATCGCCGCCGAATACTTTGGCGAGGCCGCCGACCCCACCGCAAAGCCGTAGTTCTGGCGCGACGGCGCTGGCGCAATGAGAAGGCTTTACCGGATCCGACCTCCGCAGACCCGCTATGCTGTGCCGTTAAGTGCTTGCGCTGCAGGGCCATCGGCGGCACATTTGCGTCTGCGACGCAACCGTCGCCAATAACGATGGCAAAGCGTTTTCGAAGAAAACGCGTCAAACAAGAGATTTGGGAACCTCATGGCGGCCACGCGGATCGACTGCGATATCCATCCCGCGGTGGGCGGGACCCGCACCACGCTGCTGCCCTATCTCGACGATCACTGGAAGGAACAGGTCGTCAGCCGCGCCATCGACGGCCTCGATCTCAACTCCTATCCGCCGAGCATGCCGCTTTCGGGCCGGGCCGACTGGCGGCCGGCCAATGGCAAGCCGGGCGGCGAGCTCGCGATGGTGCAGCGCGGCGCGTTCGACCAGCTCGGCGCCAGCCACGCCATCTGCAACGTGCTGTACGGCGCACAGGCGGTGTTCGATCCCTATATGGCCTTGGCCTTCTGCAAGGCGATCAACGACTGGATCGCGGCCGAATGGCTGTCGAAGGAATCGCGGCTGCGCGCCTCGATCGTGGTGCCGATGCAGGCGCCGGATCTCGCGGTTCAGGAAATCGAGCGGCTCGCCGGCGACAACCGCTTTGTCTCCGTACTGGTGCTGGCGCAGGGCGACACGCTGCTCGGCAAGCGGCACTTCTGGCCGGTGTACCAGGCCGCCGAGAAACACAAACTGCCGATCGCAATCCATGCCGGCAGCCAGTACCGGGGCGCGCCGAGTTCGATCGGCTGGCCGTCCTACCGCTACGAATTCTATTTGATGGAAGCGCAGGCGTTCCAGGCGCAGGTATTGAGCCTGATCTATGAAGGCGTGTTCGGCAAGTTTCCCGGGCTGAAGGTGGTGCTGATGGAATCCGGCGTGAGCTGGTTGCCGGCCTTCATGTGGCGCGCCAACAAGACCTGGCGCGGCGTGCGCGTCGAGGTTCCCTGGGTCGAGCGCGAGCCGGCGTCGATCATCCGCGACCATGTCCGCCTTACCATGCAGCCGTTCGACGGCCCGTCCGACGCGGCTGGTGTCGCCGACATCATCGAGCAGATCGGTTCCGACAAGATGTTCCTGTTTGCGTCCGATTATCCGCACTGGCAGTTCGACGGCGACGACGCGATACCACCGCATCTGCCCGCCAGCATCGTTTCCCGTATGTGTGCCGACAACCCGCTAGAAACCTTTCCGCGGCTGAAGCTCGCGGCTTGAATTTCATTCTGCCCAGGAGGATCGCATGAGCGACGTCATTGACCGCCCGATTCTTGAACAGGAAATCGCCGCCAAGAGTTGGCTGCGCATCATCGATTGTGACGTGCATCCAAGCCTGCATTCGCAAACTGACCTGTATCAGTTCATGCCAAAGCGCTGGCAGGAGCATTTGCGCGATTACGGCAGCCATCTGCGCACGCCCTATATCGGCACCACGCCCTATCCGCGCTCCTCGCCGCTGATCGCGCGCCGCGACGCCTGGCCGCCGACCGGCGGACCGCCCGGTTCCGATCTCGCCTTCATGCAGAAGCAGCATCTCGATCCGCTCGATGTCGAGTACGGCATCCTGCAGGTGCTCGACCTCTTCATCTTCTCGCAGCAGAACCTCGAATTTGGTGCTGCGATCCAGCGCGCCATCAACGATTGGCAGCTCGCGTTCTGGTCCGATCGCGATCCGCGGCTAAAAGCTTCGATCCTCGCCGGCCAGGACGATACGGCACTCGCGATCGCTGAGATCGAGCGCTGCGCCAGGATCGGTCGCTATGTGCAGATCAATGTCTGCCCGCGCGCCAATGAACCGCTGGGGCGGCGGCGCTACTGGCCGATCTATGAACGCGCTCAGGAATTGGGCTTGCCGCTCGGCATCCATGTCGGCGGCTATGGCGGGCATGCGCCGACTGGCGGCGGCTGGCCGTCTTATTATGTCGAGGAGCACCAGAGCAACGCGCATTCGGTGGCGGCGCAACTCACGAGCCTCGTGCTCGAAGGCATCCCTGAGCGCTTCCCACAGCTGAAGATCGTCTTCATCGAGGGCGGCTTCGGCTGGATCCCGTCGGCCACCTGGCGGATGGACAATCATTTCGAGACCTTCCGCAGCGAGGTGCCGCATCTCAAGCGGCGGCCGTCGGAATATGTGAAGGAGCATTTCTGGTTCACGACGCAGCCGATCGACGAGCCCGATGAAGCAAAGCATCTGCGCTCGCTGATTGAATGGGTCGGCGCCGATCGCCTGCTGTTCTCGTCGGACTATCCGCATTGGGATTTCGACGATCCACGCTTTGCGTTCAAGACGCCGCTGTCGGAGATCGAGCGCCAGAAAATATTCAGCGGAAACGCCCGCGCGCTTTACAAACTGTAAGCGGCTCAGGCGAGCATGGCCCGGCATATCGTCGCCCGCACCACGGATATTCCGCCTGGCGGCAACAAGGTCTTTGGCGTCGACGGCCGCGACATCGTCGTGTTCCACGTCAATGGCGAGTTCTTTGCGCTGCTCAATCGCTGTCCGCATGAAGGCGCGCCGCTGGCGAAGGCGGCGTGCGTGGCGCGGCTGACCTCGCCGGAGCCCGGGGTTTACCAGCGTTCCCGCGTCGGCGAATTGCTGCGCTGTCCGTGGCACGGCTGGGAATTCGACATGCGCAACGGCCAATCGTATTTCGATCCGCAGCGCGTGAAAGTCCGTGCCTTTCCGGTCGCGGTCGAACGCGGCGAGGAACTCGCCAGGGAAATTGAGAAGGAACTCGAGGACGGACTCGCGAAGGGCCCATATGTGGCCGAGACGTTCCCCGTGCACGTTGAGGACAGCTACGTCATTATTGAGACGTGATGCCCCACTCGCAAACTGTCACGGGCATGCTATAGACTGGCGCCAGCAAATTTTCATGACAGGTGCGGCCCATGTCGAAGCAAGCGATGCGCGAGGAGGCCGAGCGCCTGATCCGCGAAACGATGGAAAAGAAAACGCTCGTCGTCAAACAGGGCAATACGCGGATCGAGGCGGTTTGCGGCAAATGCGGCGCGCCCAACCGAATCCAGGCCGAAAAAGGCGCGACCCGCGTCAAATTCGCATGCAAGCAATGCGGTCATAAGCAAGAGACGCTCTAAGACGCGTCGGCGCTGCTTGAGAGCTGTGCAGAACTCATCCGTGTCCGTGATGATGGCGTCGCCTGCGAAGCCAAGCGCGTCCAGCGATCGCCGCGCGGCATCCTCGTGGCCGGCGCCGCAGGCGTCCGCGATGATGACCGGAATGATCCCCAAATCCGCGGCGTGCCGCGCGGTCGGCTCGATCCCGATTTCGGTGGCGATGCCGACGATGGCGACCGCCGTAATGCCGCAGTCGCGTAACGCCATCTCCAGCGGCGTTCCTTCGAACGCCGACATCGCGAGCTTGTCGAATATCGCTTCGCTCGGCCGCGGCGCCAGTTCCGGCACGATGGCAAAGCCCGGCGAGTCCCGCAAAAACCAGGGCTGGACTTTTGCGGGATCGTCGACCCGCTGCCACGCCATCGCCATCCGGTACTGGAACGCGCCCATCAATTCCTTCGGCAGCGACATGTGCCGCGTGAAGAGGGTTCGCACGCCGGCCTGGCGCGCGGTTTCCAATACCTGCGCCACCCGCGTGGTGACCGGTCCGCACCCTTTCAATTGACTGACGATGCCGACCTGCATGTCATAGACCAGCAAGGCCAGCCGCGAAGGATCGCAAACGTCTTCCAATGTCTGTTGCACTGGTATGCCGAAGATTTGCTTCATGGTCTGTCCTTGTTCGATTGCTTCGTGCCGCTGGTCATTGCGAGGAGCGAAGCGACGAAGCAATCCATTCTTCCGTGTGGCTATATGGATTGCTTCGCTTGCGCTCACAATGACGGCGGGGCTTTTCAACAAGGCCCAATCTACCAAATCTGCCCGACGGGCAAATCACTTCCACCGCTCGTCGCGTTGCGAGTCCAGCCCTTCCGGAAAAAATATTCCGCTTTCGCCGTCGGGCAAATCATCGCTATGTCTCGCGCATCCTGTCCCACTCAGAGGGGCGGCTCGCGATCGTCACGGACGCGGGGCAGGGTGCGGTGGACGTGGACGTGCCTTTGACGAACGGCACTGAAGCGTACGGCGAAGTCGTGTGGTCCTGACGTCCCGATGCTGGCGTCAAGTTGGCGGTTGCGCATCGATCCAATTGGGATCGAGCGCGATATCCGCAAGCGACGGTGGCAACAAAGCCGGTCACCGGGGAGAGCGCGATATAAGCCGTAAAACCATTGCGCAGGGAATGTCGGATTGCCTCCGCTGAACCTGTATGCTCGTGTGCACTTTCTTTTGTGCACTTCGCACACGAGACCGCGGGTGCAGCGCGCATCCGGCGTTCCCTGCGCCCTCTGATTTCAAAGGGCGGGAAGTTTCCTAGCAAAACTCGCGCGAAACGCGCGGCGAGATCGCGAAGTCATGTTTGCTCAATCTTGAAAACCGAATCAAAAAATTGTTTTCGTCGGGACGACCTTGCAGCCAGTATCACGTCCCCTTCACAAACCGCGCGAACGCCTCGGCATAATCCGGATGCCAGCGCGACAGCGCCGGGCGGTTTTCGACGATGTCGCCGGCGGCCCACAGCATGCGCCGCTCGTCCAGTTGCCGCGACACGTCATTGTCCGGGCAAAGGATGTAGAAATCGCCGGCGTCGATGCGTTCAATCATGAAATCGACGGTCTGTTCCGCCGTCCAGGCGCCAGCCGGTTTTTCGGTGCGGCCGCGAGCGGTGAGGCCGGTGAAGACATGACCGGGGATCAGCAGATGGGCGCTGATCCGGCAGCCTTCGGTATTGCGCAGTTCATGCTGCAAGGCTTCGGTGAGCGCCTTCACGCCGGCCTTGGAGACGTTGTAGGCGGGATTGCCCGGCGGGGTGGTGATGCCCTGCTTCGAGCCGGTGTTGATGATCAGTCCGGGCCGCCCCCGCTCGATCATGTGCGGCGCGAACATTTGCGTGCCGTGAATGATGCCCCAGAGGTTGACGGCGAGGATGCGTTGCCAGTTCTCCAGCGACCCGAAACTGTTGCTGTCGGGGCCGATGCCGGCATTGTTCATCAGAATATCGGTGCCGCCGAACTGTTTTTGCACCGCGGCTTCCAGGCCCGCGACGTCGTCATGGCGGCTGACGTCGACCTCGGCGGTCATGACATCGGCCGGGCCGCCTTTTGCGACGGAAGAAAGTTTTGCGGCGGCCTCTGCGAGCCGCGCGGCGCCGATATCGGCGATACAGACCTTCATGCCGAGGCCCGCGAACCGTATCGCGGCGGCGAGCCCGATGCCGGAGGCGCCTCCGGTGATCACGGCAACATTATTGGCGGACATGGCGGCGTGGGGCATGGGCTTCCTCCGGACACAAATCGGGTTAGATTAGGCATCAAGGCTATGGAGCCGACCACGCACGAACCGGCATGGGAGGTCTTCGTCGTCAGCTTCGATTAAGACGGCCGGTCCGCTTTACGGTCGGGCCCGATCCGTTGCAGTTTTATGGATATAACGATCCCGGACATCGCAAGAGCGCCGATCGACACCCGGGTTCGCCAATAAGGGAGTACAAACATGGCCGTCACGCAAGCAGTTCCGATCACGCGCCATCCCTATGCAGATGGTTCCTACAAGAAGATGCTGATCGACGGCAAATGGGTCGATGCGGCCTCCGGCAAGAAGTTCGAGACCCATAACCCCGCGACCGGCGAACTGCTGGCAACCGTCGCCGAGGGCGACGCCGAGGACATCAACCGCGCGGTGGCGGCCGCCCGCCGCGCCTTCGAAGGTCCATGGAGCAAGGTCAAGCCGTTCGAGCGGCAGGGCCTGCTGTTGAAACTCGCCGACCTCGTCGAGAAGAACTTTGAGGAACTGTCGCAACTCGACACACTCGATATGGGCGCGCCGATCAGCCGCACCCGCGGCAGCCGGCTGCGTGTGCTCGGCATGCTGCGTTACTACGCCGGGCAGGCGACCGCATTGCATGGCGAGACCATCGAGAACTCGCTGCCCGGCGAGATCTTTTCCTACACGCTGAAGGAGCCGGTCGGCGTCGTCGGCGCGATCATTCCATGGAACAGCCCGCTCACCGCCAGCGTCTGGAAGATCGGCCCCGCCATTGCGACCGGCTGCACGGTGGTGCTGAAGCCGGCCGAAGAATCGCCGCTGACATCGCTGCGGCTGGCGGAGCTTTGCATGGAAGCCGGCATCCCGTCCGGCGTCGTCAACGTGGTGCCCGGCTATGGCGAGACCGCGGGCGCCGCGCTCGCCTCGCATTCCGGCGTCGACAAGGTCGCCTTCACCGGCTCGCACGTCACCGGGCAATCCATCGTCAGGGCGTCCGCCGGCAATCTCAAACGTGTCTCGCTCGAACTCGGCGGCAAATCGCCTGACATCGTGTTCGCCGACGCCGACCTCGACCAGGCGGTGCCGGGTGCGGCGATGGCGGTGTTCGCCAATTCGGGGCAAATTTGCAGCGCGGGCACGCGGCTGTTCGTCGAGCACACGGTTTATGACGAATTCGTCGGCCGCGTCGCCGAGTTCGGCAAGAAGCTGCAGGTCGGCAACGGCCTCGATCCGAACACGCAGATCGGACCCTTGGTGTCGGCCCAGCAGATGGAGCGGGTCTCCGGCTATCTCGCGATCGGCCAGAAGGAAGGCGCCCGGGCATTGGCCGGGGGCGCGCCGCTGACCGAAGGCGCGCTGTCGAAAGGCTATTTCGTGCCGCCGACCGTGTTCACCAACGTCCAGGACAATATGCGGATCGCGCAGGAGGAAATTTTTGGCCCGGTAATCTCGGCGATTTCCTTCAAGGACGACGACGAATTGATCGCGCGTGCCAACGCCACCACCTTCGGTCTCGGCAGCGGCGTCTGGACCAAAGACGTCAGCAAGGCGCACAAGGTCGCAAAGGCGCTGCGCGCCGGCTCGGTCTGGGTCAATTGCTACCAGGCGATGGACCCGGCGGTGCCGTTCGGCGGCTACAAGATGAGCGGCTACGGCCGCGAGTTCAGGCAAGCAGCATCTGGACGAGTATCTCAACGTCAAGGCGGTCTGGATCAAGACTGGCTAGTCAACCCGCGTGCTTCTTCGCCCGGCCGATATCGCTCCGCAGCGCCTGCAGTTCCTTGCGCACCGCGCTCGCCGCGTTGCGCTCGATCTTGCGGTAGCGCGTGACCAGCGAGATCCCGAACGGGGTGAGCACCGCGCCGCCGCCATTCTTGCCGCCGGTCTGCCCTTCGACGGCCGCCTGGCGGCAGATGCGGTTGATCTCGTCGACCAGATCCCACGCCCGTTTGTAGGACATGTCCATCGCGCGGCCGGCAGCCGAAATCGAACCGCATTTATGGATGTTTTCCAGCAAGTGGATTTTGCCGGGCCCGATCCGGTCTTCTGCGTCGAGATCGATGCGTACACTGAGGGAGGGAAGCGACTTAACGCCCGATTTCGACATGAAATAACTTTCTCACTATTGCTTTTCGAACGAAGCGGGTCCCGCTCCGCTTCAAAACAAACCGGCTCAAGTCTTTTACGGGCAAGCCGAACCGGTTACATACTCGTATGAATACGGAGTTTCGATTTGGAGTTCCCTGCAGGCATGAATTATCCCTCATTGTTTTCACCGTTACGGGTCGGTCCCTACCAGCTCAAACATCGTCTCGCATTGGCGCCGCTGACGCGGATGCGGGCGGAAAAACCGAGCCTCGCGCCGCGGCCGCTGAATGCGGAATATTACGCCCAGCGCGCCACGCCGGGCGGATTGCTGATCGCGGAAGCCTCGCCTGTGATGGCAACGGCTTTTGGCAGCCCCGGGGTGCCAGGTATCTATACCGAGCAACAGGTCGCAGGCTGGCGAAAGGTGGTCGACGCCGTTCACGCCAAGGGCGGCGTGATCTTCCTCCAACTCTGGCACGTCGGCCGCGTCTCGCATTCCTCGTTCCAGCCCGGCGACGTGCTGCCCGTCGCGCCATCGGCGGTCGCGATCCCGCACGATTTGAAGACGGGGACGGCGGATGGAAAGGTCACGGTCTACGAGACGCCACGCGCGCTGGAGACATCGGAGATTCCAGGCGTGGTCGACGCGTACCGGCAGGCTGCGAAGAACGCGCTTCTCGCCGGCTTCGACGGTGTCGAGATCCATGGCGCCAACGGCTATCTGATCGAGCAGTTTCTGCAATCGCACACCAATCTGCGCGCCGATCAATATGGCGGCTCCATCGAGAACCGCACCCGCTTCCTGATGGAAGTGACGAGGGCCGTGGTCGAGGTCTGGGGTGCAAACCGCGTCGGCGTGCGGCTGTCGCCTTACGGGATTGCCAATGGCAGCGGCGAGCCCGACCCCATGCCGCTCTACGCGTACGTCGTCCAGTCGCTGAACCCGTTCGGGCTCGCTTATCTGCATTTGATCGAGCCGCGCTCCAGCGGCGCCGGCCGCGCCGAAGTCAACCATCAGAACGTGCCGTCGGCGATGGTGCTGTTTCGCCCCATTTGGAACGGCGTGCTGATCGCCGCCGGCGGTTTTACGGGCGAGACCGCGAATGCGGCGATTGAAGCTGATCATGCCGATGCGGTCGCGTTCGGGCGAATTTTCATTTCCAATCCCGATCTTCCGCGCCGCCTGCAACGCGGTTTCCCGCTGACACCCTATAACCGCGCCACCTTCTATGGCGGCGACGTCGCCGGCTATACCGACTATCCCGTGCACGACGAGTTGGCGCAGGCCTGACACTACCGTCATTGCGAGCGCAGCGAAGCAATCCATGGCGCCACGATGAAAGAATGGATTGCTTCGTCGCTTCGCTCGCAATGACGAAACGTGAGGACCGAACATGTTTCCCGAGCTCGAGGAATCAGAAACGAAAAAACCCAAACCGGTGGCGCCGGGCAAACCCGCCGCCGGCCAATGTCTGTGCGGCAAGGTGTGCTTTGAAATCGACGTGCCGGCACGCTGGGCCTGGCACGATCATTCGCTTAGCAGCCGCCGCGCGCATGGCGCGGCCTATGCCACCTATGTCGGAAGCTGGCGCAAGCGCTTCCGGATCACCAAGGGCAAGACCAGCGTCACGCGCTACGAGGACAAGGCGACGAAGACCGCGCGCAGTTTCTGCACGAGCTGCGGCACGCCGCTGACCTACGAGCGCGCGCACTCGCCGCATATGGTCAACATTCCGCGCGCGCTGTTTTCTGGCCGCACCGGCCGGCAGCCGCTATATCACGTCGCGATCGAGGAATTGCAGGAGTGGGCCTATACCGGCGAGCCGCTGGTGCCGCTGAAAGGCTTTCCCGGCGTGGTCTGGCAGCGCTCGAAAAAGAAGAAGCGCAGCGATCGGGAAGGGATGTTCTGAGTGCAGAGCTGCACGCGCCCGCGCAGGGCAGCCATGACCGCGCTCCATTTGATCTCGGCATCGCCAATCGGCCATGATGGCTTGATCCCGAAAGGCCAACGAGCCCGCGGGCAGGAGGAGACATGATGAACCGCATCACCGGGCGCTCGGCCTTTCTCGCCTTGCTGAAGGACGAGGGCATCACGCATCTGTTCGGCAATCCCGGCACCACCGAACTGCCGATCATGCACGCCCTGAAGGATCATCCTGACCTCACCTATGTGATGGCGATGCAGGAAAGCCTGGTAGTCGCGATCGCCGACGGTTTTAGCCGCGCCTCAGGTCGGTTGGTTGCCTGCAATGTCCACGTCGCGCCCGGCCTCGGCAATGCGATGGGCTCGCTGTTCAACGCGAGCTTCACCGGCACGCCTATGATCCTGACCGCAGGGCAACAGGAGCAGGGCCACGGGTTGATGGAGCCGGTGCTGTATGGGCCATTGGTGCAGATGGCCGAGCCATTGGTGAAATGGGCCGTCGAGGTGACGCGGCTGGAGGATCTGCCGCGGATCGTGCGCCGCGCCGCCAAGATCGCGACCACGCCGCCGACCGGGCCGGTGTTCATCTCGCTGCCGGGCGACATCCTCAATGCCGAGGCCGGCATCGAACTCGGCCGCTCGACCCGCGTCGACACAAGGGTCAAACCGTCCGACGAAGCGCTGCAAGCGCTGGTCGCACGCATCCTGAAAGCCGAGCGGCCGGTCATCATCACCGGCGACGAGATCGTCAAGAGCGATGCGTTGCACGAAGCCGCGCAACTGGCGGAGACGCTCGGCGCGCCCGCATATCAATGCTCGACGCCGTACGGCGCGCAGTTCCTGTCGGAAAGCCCCTGCTTCATGGGCGCGCTGTCGCGCCTGCAAAAGCAGGTGCGGGAGGTGCTGTCGCCTTACGACCTGATGATCGTGCTCGGCGCCGATCCCTTGAGGATGTCGGTCTACAGCGAGGTCGATCCGCTGCCCGATGGGCTCGGCATTGTGCAGGTCGGCCTGGTCGACTGGGACCTCGCCAAGAACTATGGCGCCGAGATCGCGCTGAAAGCCGATGTGAAGGAAACCTTGCGCGCGCTGATTCCGGCGCTGAAGGCGGCCGGAGGCGGTACGCTCGAGACGCGCGCCAGGCAGGGCGTGGCCGCGCTGGCGCCGAAGAACTGGACCGCGAAGCGCAAGGGCGTGATCGAACAGATTTCCAAAGCCAGTAACAAATCACCGATCGATCCGGACTGGCTGGCGTTGCAGATCGTGGAGGCGATGCCTGACAACGCGATCCTGGTCGACGAGGGTCTGACGTCGTCGCGCCAGATCCTCGCGTTGCGGCCGCATCGCGATCGCTACGGCTATCACGCGCTGGCCTCGGGCGGCATCGGCTGGGGATTGCCGGCCTCCGTCGGCGTCAGCCTTGCGAATCCGAACCGGCCGGTGGTGTGCTACTCCGGCGACGGCAGCTCGATGTATTCTATCCAGTCGCTGTGGACGGCAGCGAACCACAAATTGCCGCTGACTTTTATCATCGTCAACAATGGCGGCTATCGCATCATCAAGCAGCGGCTGCTCGCCTTCCACGGCGACGATCATTATGTCGGCATGGATTTCATCGATCCGCCGATCGACTTTACCGGGGTCGCCAAGTCGCTCGGGCTCGAGGCGACGCGGGTGACCGATCCCGGCCAGTTGAAGTCCGTACTGTCGTCGGCCTTCAGCCGTCCCGGCGCGAAATTGATTGAGGTCGTGGTGAACAATTCGGTGAATTGAGTGCTTCTACTCCGCCGCCTTCGCCCGCGTATGCGGCCGGTACTGACTGGCCGGATGCTCCGCCGTCAGCCGGGCGCGGCCTTCGCCGAACAATTTCTCGCGCAGCGTGCCCTTGGCGTAGGCCTCCTTGTAGCGGCCGCGCCGGGTCAGTTCGGGCACCAGCATGTCGGCGATATCCTCGAAATCGCCGGGCGAAACCGCAAACGGCATGTTCAGGCCGTCGACGTCGGTTTGCTCGAACCAGGCTTCGACCGCGTCCGCGACCTTTTCCGGCGTGCCGACCACGACGGGTCCGGCGCCGCCGATGCCGACATGCTGGGCGACTTCGCGCACGGTCCAGACCCGGTCCGGGTCGGCGCGGGTGACGTTGTCCATCGCGGAGCGCCCAGCATCGTTCTCGACGTGGCGCACCTGCTGGTCGAGGTCGTAGGTCGAGAAATCGACGCCGGTCCAGCCGGACATCAAAGTCAGCGCGCCTTCGGGGCTGATGTGGCTGCGGTAGTCGTCATATTTGGCCTTCGCCTCAGCCTCGGTGCGGCCGAGAATGACCGTGAACATGCTGAACATCAGGATTTCAGCGGGATTGCGCCCGGCCTTCGCGGCGAGTTCGCGGATCGCAGCAACCCGGGGCGCGATGACCTTGGCCGATGGCCCCGACATGAACACGCATTCGGCGTGCTGGGCGGCGAACTGCCGGCCGCGCGGCGAGGTGCCGGCCTGGTACAGCACCGGCGTGCGCTGCGGCGACGGCTCGCTCAGATGGATGGCGTTCAGCTTGTAGTTGGTGCCGTCATGCTGGATGCGATGGACCTTCGACGGGTCCGCGAAAATGCCGCGCGCGCGGTCGCGCAACACCGCAGCGTCTTCCCAACTGCCTTCCCAAAGCTTGTAGACGAGCTCCATATATTCGTCGGCGACATCGTAGCGGTCGTCATGCGCGGTCTGCTTGTCCTTGCCGGCGCCGCGCGCGGCGCTGTCGAGATAGCCGGTCACCACGTTCCAGCCGATCCGTCCCTCGGTGAGGTGGTCGAGCGTCGACATCCGCCGGGCGAACGGGTAAGGCGGCTCGAACGACAGATTGCTGGTGACGCCGAAGCCGAGATGTTCGGTCACCGCCGCCATCGCCGGGATCAGCATCAAGGGTTCGTTGGCCGGCGTCTGCGCCGCGTTGCGCAGCGCCGCGTCTGGGCTGTTACCGAACACGTCGTAGACGCCGAGCACGTCGGCCAGAAACAGGCCGTCGAACCGGCCGCGCTCCAGCGTTTTCGCGAGATCAAGCCAATAGGGCAGGCGGTTATAATCGAGCGTGCGGTCGCGCGGATGGGTCCACAGCCCGGGCGACTGGTGCGCCACACAGTTCATGGCAAATGCGTTGAGCCGGATTTGTTTTTTCATGGTCGATGAGGCCTTGGATATTTCTTGGGCACGCCGCAGAGTTCCCTCTGTCCGTCGCCCGATCGGATGCCGGGCTGTTGGACCGAATGTTGCATTCCCGGTAGTTTTGGCAAGGCCCATTCGACTGACGTCGTGCTACTTCCAGCCGGCGATTTATCTGGCTACGTTGACCGCTCCGCACATTCGCGAGCGCGAAAGGAAAAAACATGGCGACGAGAGCCGACGCGATTGCGAGCGCCCGCCAGCATCTTCATTCCGGCGAGTTTATCGATGAACTCAATCGCAGGGTCTCCTACCGGACTGAAAGCCAGAACTCGACGAGCGGCGCAGCGTTGCGCGCCTATCTCGAGGAGGATTTGCAACCGGCATTCTCAGCGCTCGACTTCTCGACCCGGCTGATCGAATCCCCGACCGGCAGGGGTCCCTATCTGCTGGCGGATTACCGTGAGGATGCCTCGCTGCCGACCGTCCTGACCTATGGCCATGGCGACGTCGTGGACGGCATGGTCGGCGAATGGCGAGACGACCTCAATCCGTGGCAGACCACGACCAGGGGCGAGCGCGTCTATGGCCGCGGCACGGCAGACAATAAAGGCCAGCACAGCATCAACCTCGCGGCGTTGCGCGCGGTCCGCGAAACCCGCGGCGGCAAGCTCGGCTTCAATGCCAAATTCATCATCGAGACCGGCGAGGAGATCGGCTCGCCCGATTTGCGCCAGGTATGCGAGTCGCTGCGCAGCGAGTTGTCTGCCGATCTGTTTCTGGCCTCCGACGGGCCACGGCTTTCCGCCGATCGGCCCACGATCTTCCTCGGCTGTCGCGGCGGAATCCGTATTCATCTCGACGTCAACCTGCGCGATGGCGGGCATCATTCCGGCAATTGGGGCGGGGTGCTCGCCAACCCCGCCACGATTCTTGCAGGCGCGATCGCGAGCCTTGTCGATCACCGGGGGCGCATGCTGCTGGAGCAATTGAAGCCGCCGCGCATCTCGAACCAGATCCGCGCTACGCTCGCCGATGTCGAGATCAAGCCGACGCAAGGCGAGCCGGAGCTTTCCGAGAACTGGGGCGAGGAAGGCCTGTCGGCTGCCGAGCGGCTCTACGCCTGGAATACTCTGGAAGTGCTGGCGATGTCGTCGGGCAATATCGAGAAGCCCGCGAATGCGATCCCCGGCAAGGCGCAGGCCGTGCTGCAACTGCGTTTCGTGGTCGGCACCAAATACGCAGAGATCGTCGAAGCGGTGCGGACGCATCTGCACGCCAACGGCTTTCCGATGGTCGAAGTGAGCGCCGCGCAGAGCTTTGCCGCATCGCGTACCGATTTCGACAGCCCCTGGGTCAACTGGACCGCGCAGTCGATCCGGCAGACCACCGGCAAGGCGCCGGCGATCCTGCCAAATTTCGGCGGCTCGCTGCCCAACGATGTGTTTTCCGATACGCTGGGGCTACCCACGATCTGGGTGCCGCATTCCTATCCCGGATGCTCGCAGCACGCGCCGGACGAACACATTCTCCTCCCCGTCACCGAGGAAGCGCTCGCTATCATGGCGGGCCTGTTCTGGGATCTGGGGGAGATGCCGCGCAAAGCCTGACGTCGGTCGGTGGTTCGTGTGGCGGAATAACAGGATGCTGCGGCGCAGAATCTCCGTCTACTGGGCATTAAAATCAGGCCGGCGGTTCGTCACACGAAACATTACCCTGTCGCAGGTGCTCCGTACTCTCTAGGATCAGAGGGAGTGAAGAGCAGGGGCAGGGCGGCATGAACGCGACGTCACCTAAGAGAAAGTCACCGTTGTCCGTCGTTGGCCAGCCGGGCCCGTTCAACGCCATTCAAAAGGTCTGCGCCATCCTGCGCGTGCTGGCGCAGAACTCGCCGCTGCGGCTGACGGAGATCGCCGAGGCAACCTCGCTCAACAAGGCGACCACGCTGCGCATCCTGGGCTCGCTGATCGAGGAAGGCTTTGTCAGCCGGGTGACTGGGGCAAAAACCTATGAACTCGGTCAGGAGACGCGAGTGATGGCGATTAGCGCGCGCCGCACCGTGGATATCGCCGAACTGGCGCAGCCGAGCCTGTTGCGGCTGTCGGAGCGATCCGCCGATACCGCGCTATTGTCGGTGCGGAGCGGCGTCGAGGCGCTCTATCTGGCGCGCTCGGTCGGCAGCCATCCGCTGCAGCCCAATTATCTCCAGATCGGCAGCCGGCGGCCGCTCGGCGTCGGCGCCGGCAGTCTTGCACTGATGGTGTGGCTACCGGACGCCGAGATCGATGCGATCATCGAGGTCATCATGCCGCGGCTGGCGAAATCGCCGCGCATTACGCCGAAATATCTGCGCGAGCGGATCGGCGCGGCGCGCAGGCACGGCCACACCGTGTTGATCGACGCCGCCTATCCGGGGATGGGCGGGGTCGGCGTTCCCGTACGCGATGATGCTGGCCAGGTGATCGCAGCGCTCAGCGTCGGCGCCTCCAGCGACCGGATCAGGCGGCGCGAAGCCGAACTCGCCGAGATGCTGAAGAAGGAAGCGCTCATCCTGGAGCGGGCGATGGGGCAGCCGGCGAAGCCGGGCGCGCTGAAGATGATCAGGGCAGGTTAGAGGGGCGGCCGGACGCGGCATCGCCTGGCTTCACGAGAGCACCGTGGCCGCGACCGGTCGCAGGGGGCTGACGGCCATAGGCGGCGACAAATGGGCGCTCCCCCTGTCAATGGTCGCATTTAGAGATAGGGCGAATAGCCAGCGGTCGCTAAATCTGTTTTGGTCCGAATTGCGCAGCTATAGTGCCGGCCACGCCGGAGGCGGTCGTGAAAGGTCAGCCTCGAGATCGTCGGCAAGATTGCCTGCCAAGGCACCTTCCAGGTCGTCGAGATCGAGTGGATGAGGAATTTTCAAACCCAGGAGAGGGAGAAGCTACGTGAAGCATCGTCAGATTATCGGCTGTCTGCTCGCCGGCGCGTTGTGCGCTACGCCGGCGATGGCGCAGGAACTCACGGGAACGCTGAAGAATATCAAGGAAACCGGCGCCATCACGCTTGGCTTTAGGGATTCGTCGATTCCCTTCTCCTATCTCGACGACAGCCAGAAGCCGATCGGCTACGCCATGGACATCTGCTACAAGATCGTCGATGCCGTGAAAAAGGAGCTCAAGCTCGACAAGCTCGAGGTCAAGCTCAATCCGGTGACGTCATCGACCCGCATCCCGTTGCTGGCGAACGGCACCATCGATCTCGAATGCGGCTCGACCACCAACAACACCGAGCGCCAGAAGCAGATCGCCTACACCAACACCCACTTCCTGACCGCCAGCCGCTACGTCTCGAAGAAGGCAAGCAAGATCAACTCGATCGACGATCTCAAGGGCAAGTCGGTGGTCTCCACCGCCGGCACCACCAACATCAAGCAACTCACCGAAGCCAACGCCGCGCGCGGCCTCAACGTCAACATCATTCCGGCCAAGGACCACGCCGAAGCCTTCCTGATGGTCGAGACCGACCGCGCGGTGGCGTTCGTGATGGACGATATTCTGCTGGCGAGCCTCGTTGCCGGCTCGAAGGCGCCTGACGATTATGTGATTTCCAAGGACGCATTCTCCAAGCCCGAGCCCTACGGCATCATGCTGCGCAAGGACGATCCGGCCTTCAAGAAGGTGGTCGATGCCGCCACCGCCGCGCTCTATACCGGCGGCGAGGGCCAGAAGATTTACGACAAATGGTTTACCCAGAAGGTTCCGCCCAAGGGGTTGAACCTCAACGTGCCGATCGGCCCCGAACTGAAGAACGAGTTCGCCAAGCCCTCGAACTCGCCGGATCCTGATTCCTACAAATAAGTGCTTCCTCGCCCATGTAAATGGCCCGGCCATTTGCATGGGTTGAGGGCCGCATGGGTGGCCGAAGGTGACATTCCGTTCCGGCCTGATTCATGCATTATCGCGGTTGCTCAAGCGAGGAGAGACGAATGATACGCCTGCGTATGATGGGCCTCGCGATGGCCACAGCCTTCTGTACTGCGCAGGCCAATGCCGAGGAGCTCACCGGCACGCTGAAGAAGGTCAAGGAGACCGGCACCATCACCATTGGCTACCGCGACTCGTCGATTCCGTTCTCCTATCTCGACGACAACCAGAAGCCGATCGGCTTTGCGATCGACATTTGCCACAACATCGTGGACGCCGTGAAGAGCGAACTCAAAGTCGATAAGCTTGCGGTCGAGTTCAATCCGGTAACGTCATCGACCCGCATCCCGTTGCTGGCCAACGGCACCATTGACCTCGAATGCGGTTCGACCACCAACAACGCCGACCGTCTGAAGCAGGTTTCCTTCACCAACACCCACTTCCTGACCGCAACCCGCTTCGTCTCGAAGAAGTCGAGCAAGCTCGACTCGATCGAGGATCTCAAGGGCAAGTCGGTGGCCTCGACATCAGGCACCACCAACATCAAGCAACTCACCGAAGCCAACGTCGCCCGTAACCTTGGCATCAACATCATCCCGGCGAAGGAACATGCCGAGTCGTTCCTGATGGTCGAAACCGATCGGGCGGTTGCGGCGGTGCTGGACGATATCCTGCTCGCCAGTTTCGTCGCCGGATCGAAGGACCCCAACGCCTATGTCATTTCCAAGGATGCGTTCTCGAAGCCGGAGCCCTATGGGATCATGATGCGCAAGGACGATCCGGCGTTCAAGAAGGTGGTCGATGCCGCCACCGCGGCGCTCTACCAGAGCGCGGACGGTTTGAAGCTCTACGACAAGTGGTTCATGCAGAAGATTCCACCGAAGGGGCTGAACCTCAACACGCCGATCGGCGCAGAGCTGAAGCACGAGTTTTCCAAACCTTCCGATTCCCCGGATCCGGATTCCTACAAGGCGATGTGAGACGTGCAATGGCCCGGCCATTGCTTGAGCTGATCTGCGGCGTGGCTCTGACCTACGGAAATCTCTGTGAATTATAACTGGAACTGGCACATCTTTTTGGAGCCGGCCCCGAACGGGACCGGTACGTATCTCGATATGCTGCTGTCCGGGCTGGTTCTGACGATCGAGACCGCGCTCTGCGCCTGGATTATTGCGCTGGTCACCGGATCGATCATCGGCGTGCTCCGAACGCTGCCGTCGAAGACCGCATCCTGGGTCAGCTTTTGTTATGTCGAATTCTTCCGCAACATGCCGCTCTTGGTGCAGCTGTTCCTCTGGTTCTTTGTGCTGCCGGAATTGCTGCCGCGAACCGCGGGTCTTTGGCTGAAGCAAATGCCCAACGCGCCGTTCTATACGGCGGCGATCGGGGTCGGTCTGTTCATGTCCGCGCGCGTGGCCGTGCAACTGGCGGCGGGTGTCGGTTCGCTGCCGCGCGGGCAGAAGCAGGCCGGCACCGCGCTCGGTCTCACAACGTCGCAGACCTATCGCTATGTGCTGCTGCCGATGGCGTATCGGATTGTCCTGCCGCCGCTGACTTCCGAATTTCTCTCGACCATCAAGAATACGTCAGTGGCCATCACCATCGGCCTGATCGAATTGACCGGGCAGGCGAGGGCGATGCAGGAGTTTTCGTTTCAAGTGTTCGAGGCTTTCACCGGTGCGACCGTGTTGTACCTCCTCATAAATATCGTGGTCGTCATCGGCATGCGCTTCGTGGAGCGCGCCGTGGCAGTCCCCGGTTACATCTCGGGGAAGTGAGCCGCACCCATGTTCTCCAGTTTCGACTTCGACGTCATCCGCCGCTCGCTTTCGTACCTGTTCCTCGACGGCATGACGTTCACGCTGACGCTGACGGGGCTCGGCGCGCTGGGCGGGCTGATTTTCGGCACCCTGATCGCGCTGATGCGTTTGTCCGGTTACAAGCTGCTCGGGCGCATCGCCGGCCTCTATGTCGATCTGATGCGCTCGCTGCCGCTGGTCTTGGTGATCTTCTGGTTCTACTTCCTGGTGCCCTATATCGGGCAATGGCTCATCGGCGCGTCGCGGCCGATCCGCGTCGGCGCGTTCACGTCCTCGCTGGTCACCTTCATCCTGTTCGAGGCGGCGTATTTCTCCGAAATCATGCGCGCCGGCATCCAATCGATCTCGAAGGGCCAGCCCGCCGCGGCCAATGCACTTGGCCTGACCTACGCGCAGACCATGCGCTATATCGTGCTGCCGCAGGCGTTCCGGAACATGCTGCCGGTGTTGCTGACGCAGACCATCGTGCTGTTCCAGGACACCTCGCTGGTCTACGTGCTGTCGATCCCGGACTTCCTCGGCGCAGCCAGCAAGGTGGCGCAGCGCGACGGGCGGCTGGTCGAAATGTATCTGTTCGCGGCCGCGGTCTATTTCACCATTTCCTGTTTCGCGTCCTACGGCGTCCGGCGCCTTCAGGCACGCATTGCCATTGTCCGCTAGCGAGGTCGCATGATCGAGATCAACCACGTCAACAAATGGTACGGGCCGACGTTCCAGGCGCTGAAGGATTGCACCACCAAAGTCGCCAAGGGCGAGGTGGTGGTGGTGTGCGGCCCGTCCGGCTCGGGAAAATCGACACTGATCAAATGCGTCAACGCGCTGGAACCGTTCCAGGAGGGCGACATCATCCTCGACGGCATCAAGGTCAACGATCCCAGGACCGACCTGCCGAAACTGCGCGCCCGTGTCGGCATGGTGTTCCAGCATTTCGAGCTGTTCCCGCATCTGAAGATCATCGAGAATCTGTGCCTGGCGCAGGAGAAGGTGCTGGGTCGCTCCCATGATGAGGCCATGGCCAAAGGCGCCAAACTGCTCGACCGCGTCGGACTGAAGGCCCATGCGCGTAAATATCCGGCCGAATTGTCAGGTGGCCAGCAGCAGCGCGTGGCGATTGCACGTGCGCTGGCGATGGACCCGATCGCCATGCTGTTCGACGAGCCCACCTCGGCGCTCGATCCCGAAATGATCAGCGAAGTGCTGGACGTGATGGTCGATCTCGCCCGCGAGGGCATGACTATGATGGTGGTCACCCATGAAATGGGTTTTGCCAGCAAGGTCGCGCACCGCGTGATTTTCATGGACCAGGGCGAGATCGTCGAGGACGCCGCGAAGACCGATTTCTTCGGCAGCCCCCGCAGCGACCGCGCGCAGAAGTTCTTGTCGAAGATTTTCTCGCATTAACACGCGTCATTCCGGGATGCGCCAAACGGCGCGCCCTGGAATGACGTGAAACAGGGTTTATCGGCATTAACAATTTGCCTATAACGTCCACCGCAATCACGTCACCGCCTGCAGGAGAACTCGCTTGGAACAGATCGCCTATGTCAACGGCTCATTCGTGCCCATGGCTGACGCCAAGGTCTCGATCCTTGACCGTGGATTCCTGTTTGCCGATGGCATCTATGAGGTCGCCGCCGTGCTGGACGGCAGGCTGATCGACAACGCCTCGCACTTAGCGCGGCTGGAGCGTTCGGTCGGCGAGATCCAACTGGCACTGCCGGAAACCACCGAACGGATCCAGGAAATCCAGAGAGAACTGGTGACGCGTAACAACCTCGTCAACGGCATGGTCTATCTGGAGGTGACGCGCGGCGCCGATGCGGGCCGCGACTTTGCGTTTCCGAAGGGCGTCAAGCCGACACTGATCATGTTCACGTCGGTGAAGGACATCATCAACGCGCCATCGGCCAAGACCGGCATCGGCGTGATCACCGTGCCCGACCTCCGCTGGACCCGCCGCGACATCAAGAGCGTGGCGCTGCTGGCGCAGGTATTGGCAAAGCAGGCCGCGGCCGAAGCCGGCGCCGGCGAAGCCTGGATGATCGAGGACGGCAAGGTGACCGAAGGCGGCTCGTCCTCGGCCTTCATCCTGACGCAGGACGACGTGCTGGTGACCCGGCAGAATGGCAGCGCGATCCTGCCGGGCTGCACCCGCAAGGCGGTAGTCGCGCTCGCCGAAGAACGCCAGCTTCGGGTCGAAGAGCGGGCGTTCTCGGTCGAGGAAGCACTGGCCGCCAAGGAAGCCTTCATCACCAGCGCCACGGTGTTCGTGCAGGCGGTGGTAACGATCGACGGCAAGAAGATTGCAAACGGCAAGCCCGGCCCGATGACCGATCGTCTGCGCGAAATCTATGTCGCTTTCGCCAAGGCGACCTCGGTTTAGCCAGCTCTCACGCCACCGCGGCCTTCGCCTTCACCGGGTGAATGGCGCGGAAGCTGATGGCGAGCCGGTTCCATGCATTGATGGCGCCGATCAGCATGGTTAGGTTGACTGTCTCCGATTCCGAAAACTGGGCGCGGACGTCCTCATAGAGATCATCCGGCGCATGGGTTTCAGCGATCAGCGTCACGGCTTCCGTCCATGCCAGTGCGGCGCGTTCGCGGTCGGTGTAGAGCGGGGATTCGCGCCAGGCGTTCAGCAGATACAGGCGCTGCTCGGTCTCGCCCTGCTTGCGCGCGTCCGCGGTATGCATGTTGATGCAATAGGCACAGCCGTTGATCTGCGAGGCGCGCGTCTTGACCAACTCGATCAGCGATTTTTCGAGGCCGGAAGCCTGGATCTGGGCTTCCAGTGCGCTGAGCGCTTTGATGGTCTCGGGGGCAGCCTGGTAGAAGTTCATCCGGGGTTTCATGGTCGTTCTCCTCTTTCGGGGTTGAATGGATCTTCCTAGTGTGCGCCGCCGCTTTCAAGACGGTCCGGCTTCTTCAGCAGCAACGCTGCCACGAGTGCGACGATGAGCGCAGCGCCGAGCAGATAGAAGGTATCGCTGAACGCCAGGATATTGGCCTGCTTCTGTACGATCTTGCCGATCGCGACCAGCGCGCGGTGCGTAGCTTCCGCGTGGTCGGCGACGCCATGGCTCATGAAATATTGTGTCAGCTGCTCGATCCGCGTGCGGGTCGCCTGTTCCAGCATGGAGACGAACTGGGTTAGGACGTTGGAGTGATACTGCTCGCGCTTGGTCAGAAAGGTCTGCAGCATGGCGATGCCGACGGCGCCGCCGAGGTTGCGCATCATGTTGAACAGGCCCGAGGCCGAGCCGGCATTCTCCGCCTCGATGCCGGCGGTTGCCACCGCCGAGAGCGGCGCGAACACCAACGCCTGGCCCACGGCGCGGACGATGTTCGGCCAGAGCAACTGATCGGCGGCGTAGTCGCTGGTCATGTAGATGTTCATGAAGTTGGAGGTCGCGAACAACACAAAGCCTGCGCCGATGATGAGCCGCGCGTCGAACCGCTTCATCAACTGCGGCACCAGCGGGATCAGGAACAGTTGCGGCAGACCGGTCCATGCCAGCACCATGCCGATCTGTTCGGCGTTGTAACCCTGGATCCGCGACAGATAGACCGGCAGGATATAGACTGAGCCGTACAGCGCGACGCCGAGCAGGAAATTGGCGAGGATGCCGAAGCCGAAATTGCGCCGGACCAAGAGCCGCAGATTCAACAGCGGCTTCTTGGTCGTCAGTTCGATCCACAGGAATGCGGCGAGCGAGACGGCGGCGACGACCGACAGCTTGACGATGAAGGCTGATCCAAACCAGTCGTCCTTATTGCCTTCCTCGAGCGCCGTCTGCAGCGCACTGAGACCGATCGCCATGGTGATGATGCCGGCCCAGTCGCCCTCGCGGAGCAACGAAAGCTTCATGGGCTTTGATTCCAGCGAGAACCACAGCATGCCGATCATGATCGCGCCCGGCACCAGGTTGACGTAGAAGATATATTCCCAGCCCCAGTTCTCGGTGAGATAGCCGCCGATGGTAGGCCCGATTGCCGGCGCGAAGGTGGCGGACAACGCGAACAGCGCAAGCCCGACCGGCTGCTTCGCCTTCGGCAACAGCGTGATGATCAGCGTGAACGCCATCGGGATCAACACGCCGCCGGTGAAACCCTGCACGGCGCGCAACGCGATCATCTGCGGCAGGTCTTGCGCAAAGGCACAGGCAACCGACAGCGTGAGGAACAGGATCGCGTTGGTCAGCAGATAAATCCGGATCGAGAACACCTGTGCGAGCCAGCCGCTCAAGGGGATCACCACGATCTCGGCGATCAGATAGGAGGTCGAAATCCAGCCGCCGTCGTCGATGCCGGCGCCGATCGCGCCCTGGATGTCGGCGAGCGAGGCGTTGACGATCTGGATGTTGAGCACCGCCATGAACGCGCCGAGTGTTGCGCCGAACACCGCAATCCAGGTCTTTGCCGAAACCGCCGGGGCGGCTTGCGGGGCCGGATTTGCCTGCGCGCGATAGGCGCCGGGATAGGCGGATGCGGTGGCGTTGATGGTCGGCTGGAGCGCGGTCATGAGACTCTCCTCTTGCTTGTAGAGGCAGGATGCATTGGGCGTGGGGTTTCGATAATCGGCGAAGAAATGGAAGGATTATCCGGCTTGGGTTGATAATGCCCGGCCGGATGGGTCCTAGCCGCCATTCGGGCGGGTCAGAGCGGCATTCGAGGCCAACCGCGCCCGAGTTTCGCGCTCGGCCAGCACGGTCGCCTTGGTGTTGACCACAGGCTCGGCCGACATGCCCGGCCGCAGCAGCCCCTTCAGGCTGTGATCATCGAGCACGATCTTCACGGGCACGCGCTGCACGATCTTGGTGAAGTTGCCGGTGGCGTTGTCGGGCGGCAGCAGTGCGAATTCGAGGCCGCTGGCCGGCGACAGGCTGTCGACATGGCCCCTCAGTGTGGTGCCGTGGAAACTGTCGATCCGGATTTCGACCGGCTGGCCGTTGCGCACATTTGTGAGCTGCGTCTCCTTGAAATTCGCCACCACATAGACCGCATCCAGCGGCACCACCGCCATCAGCTGTGTTCCGGCCTGCACGAACTGCCCGACCCGCAGCGACCGCGCGCCGACCGTGCCGTCAACCGGTGCCGAGATCCTGGTGTAGGACAGATTGAGCGCCGCCTGCTGCTCGACCGCGCGGGCGCGATCAAGTTGCGCCACCGCCTTGGCACGTTCAGTGGTGAGCACGTCGACCTTCTTTTGCGCGGCTAAAAGACCCGACTTGCCGTGTTGAAGTTGCGCGGTCCTCTCGCGCAGCGCGGCATCCGTCTGCTGCGCGCGTTGAATGGTGCCGGAGCCGCTCTTCATCAGGCCGTCGTAACGGGCCTGTTCTTCCTGGGCGAACTTCAGCGTGGCCTCCGCGGCGGCGACGTCGGCGGTGCCTTGTTCGATCAGCGGCTGCTGCAGGGCGATCTGGGCGTCGAGGTTGCGCACCGCGGCTTCAGCGGCTGCGATATCGGCGTCGGCCTGGTCGAGTGCCGCCCGGAAATCGCGGTCGTCGATCCGGGCCAGCAACTGCCCGGCCTTGACCAGCTCGTTGTCGCCGACCAGCACCTCTGCCACATAGCCCGACACCTTCGGTGCGACGATCGTGGAATCCGCCTTCACATAGGCATCATCGGTGGATTCGAGATACCGGCCCGTGGTCCAGTAGCCGTGGCCGTAATAGGCCCCGGTGGCGGTGCCAGCCAGCAGGGCCAGCACCAGCGCGATCCGGCGCAGCTTGCCGCGGGGCGCGAGGCGGACGGGGGCCTGGATGACGGGAATTTCGGTAGCGATTTTAGTAGCTTGCTGGAAGCTCTCAGTGCGGGGCATCTCGGACATGACTTCCTCCTGTGGGATTGGCTTGGTTGCCCACGAACATGAACCTTCGCGCTCCAGCTGATAATTCGCTAAAATATGAAAGGATCATCCAGTATCAGTGGATAATCGGAGGGGGTGATGGACCGGCTGACCAGTCTGACGGCCTTTGTTCGGGTAGTGGACAGCGGCGGCTTTTCGGCCGCCGGACGTCGCCTCAACATGTCGACGACGATGGTGAGCAACCACATCCAGTCGCTGGAAGACCGGCTCGGCGCGCGGCTGCTTCAGCGCACCACACGAAAGGTGAGCCTCACGGAGGTCGGCAAGGCCTATTACGACCGCTGCGTCCAGATCCTCGCCGATATCGAACAGGCCGACGACATTGCCGGCGCCCAACAGTCGACGCCACGCGGGACGCTGCGGATCTACACGGCAACGCATATCGTGCAGTTCGTCTCGCCGGTCGTCGCGGAGTTCCTCGCGCAGTATCCCGAGGTGAAAGTCGATCTGACGATGGGCGAGCGGGCCATCGACATGATCGACGAGGGGTTTGATGTTGCGATCCGGCTGACGCCGCCGCCCGATTCAAGCCTGATTGTACGCAGCCTCGCCACCTGGCGGCATGTGCTGTGCTGTTCGCACGGCTATATCGAGAAGCACGGACGTCCCCAGCAATTGTCCGAGCTTGCCGATCATAATTGCGTTCGGCACGTCAACTATCCGTATGACGAGTGGCGCTTCGCCGACCGCAAGGGCGCGCCGGCGTCGGTTCGGGTTGCCGGCAACCTCATCAGCAACAGCGGCGAGACGTTGCGCATGACCGCCCTACAAGGCGGCGGCATCTTTCTCGCCGCCGGCTTCCTGGTCCATGACGACCTCGAGGCCGGCCGCCTGGTTCGCCTGTTGCCGGAATACCGGCCGATTGAATTTTCGATGAATGCGGTGTACCCGCATCGTCATCATCTCTCGGCAAAAGTACGAATCTTCATCGACATGCTGGCGCATCACAGCGCCGAGCAGCAAAAGCTGATCAATCCGTATTCCTGATTTTGGTTTACGCCACGTCCGATAAATGAACCAATACGGCTCGATTGGAATCGACGTGGCGCGGATGATGCAGAGCGGTCACGCGTTCTTTGGCGGATGCAACACGCGAATTTGGTGCAGGATGAGAAACTTGCCCGCGTTGTTCGTGCTTGCGGCGTGCGTCGTGCTTTCGGGCGCGCACGCCATCGCGGGCTATCCGGACCGGACCATCAGGATCGTAGTCCCCTTGTCGCCTGGTGGTGGGACCGACCTGATCGCGCGCACGCTGGCGCAGGAGATGGCGAAGGATCTGGGCGTATCGGTCATTGTCGAGAACAAGCCGGGGGCGGGGACCATCATCGGAACCCAGGCGGTCGCGAACAGCGGGCCGGATGGCTACACGCTACTGATGGGGACGTTCGCGAATGCCGTCAATCAAAGCCTGAATGCGAAGCTGCCTTACGACGCGCACAGGGACTTCGCAGCCGTCGCGTTGATTGCGCGCTCCTTCAACATCGTCGTGGTCAATCCCAAATCGTCCATCAAATCGATTGCCGATTTGATCGCAGCGGCGAAAGCCGACCCCGAAAAATTGTCTTATGGGACGTACGGCAACGGTACGTCGGCACATCTCGGGGGCGAGCTGTTCAAGAAACTGGCTGGGGTCAATCTGACGACGGTGCCCTACAAGGGCTCGGCACCGGCCATCACCGACCTGATCGGCGGTCAGATCCAGGTAATGTTTACGACGGTGGCGAGTGCCGCTTCACTGATCGAGGGCGGACAGTTGCGCGCGCTGGCCGTGACCTCAGCCGAGCGTTCGCCGGCATTCCCGCAATTGCCCACTGTCGCGGAGGCCGGCGTTCCCGGCTACGACCTGGAGAGCTGGTATGGCCTGTACGCGCCGACCAAAACGCCGCCCGATATCATCGACCGCCTCAACAGATCGGCCGCGAAGGCCGTGCAATCCGACGCGTTCAAAAAGCTCGGTATCAATGAAGGCCTTGTCATGGTGGCGCAGCCGCCCGAGATGCTCGACCGCTACTTCAGCGGCGAGGAGGAGCGTTGGCGCAAGGTGATCCAGGAGTCCGGGATCAAGATCGAGTAGGGCGCGGCGGTCGCCGGTGTTCTGACATCCATCATTGGCCGATCACATTTATGCGCGCCGCACCGCAGCAACGGCAAATCCGGATTATGACGCAACAATCGGGTTCCTAGATCGTTTGGATATCGGAAACGCCGGTCGATGACGTCGGCGCGAGGCTGGAGTCCGCCATGTGGATCCTGTTGCTGCTGCCGTTCATCGGCCTGTTGTGGGTGCCCTTCTACAATTTCGCCGAGCCTTCGCTGTTCGGCTTTCCCTTCTTCTACTGGTACCAGCTCGCATGGGTGCCGATCTCTTCGCTGCTGATCTGGCTGGTCTATCGCAGGCGGGCGCCTGACGAAGCGCCTTAGGGAAGGTGTAACGTCATGGCCGATCAGATCGAATGGATTGCACTTTCGGTTTTCATCTTCTTCTTTGCGCTGGTTACCGTCATGGGGTTCTTCGCCGCGCGCTGGAAGGCGGGCCCAGTCAGCGAACATCTTGACGAGTGGGGGCTCGGCGGCCGGCAGTTCGGCACCTGGATCACCTGGTTTCTGGTCGGCGGCGATTTTTATACCGCCTACACTGTGATTGCGGTGCCGGCGCTGGTCTATGCCGTCGGCGCCTACGGCTTCTTCGCGCTGCCTTACACCATTATCGTCTACCCTTTCGTATTCGCTGTCATGCCGGTGCTTTGGAAGCAGGCGCATGCCAACGGCCATGTCACCGCGGCCGACGTCGTCCACGGCAACACCAATTCGCGCGGGCTCGAACTGGCGGTCGCGATCACCGGCATGGTCGCCACCATGCCCTACATCGCGCTGCAACTGATCGGCATGGGCGTGGTGATCAAGGCGATGGGACTGACCGGCGAATTGCCGATCGTCGCCGCCTTCATCATTCTGGCGCTCTACACCTACAGTTCCGGCCTACGTGCTCCGGCGCTGATCGCCTTTGTCAAGGACATCATGATCTATATCGTGGTGCTGGTCGCGGTCGTGGTGGTGCCAACGAAACTTGGCGGCTATGGCGCGGTGTTCGCCGCCGCCAACGAGGCATTCACGGTCAAGAGCGGCGCGACCGGACTAATACTGAAGCCGGCGCAGATGCTGCCTTACGCCACGCTGGCGCTGGGTTCGGCGCTCGCTGCCTTCATGTATCCGCATACGCTGACCGGCATCTTTGCCTCGAAGTCGGCGGACACGATCCGCAAGAACGCGATCCTGTTGCCCGCTTACACTCTGCTGCTCGGCCTGATCGCGTTGCTCGGCTACATGGCGTATGCGGCCGAGGTCAAGGTGTCGTCGCCAAACGACGTGGTGCCTGCGCTGTTCAAGGCGCTGTTCCCCTCCTGGTTCACCGGATTTGCGTTTTCGGCGATCGCGATCGGCGCTCTGGTGCCGGCGGCCGTCATGAGCATCGGCGCGGCCAATTTGTTCACCCGCAACGTCTGGAAGTCCTACGTCAATCCGGACATCAGTCACGCCGGCGAGGCGGCGGTGGCAAAAATCGCGTCGCTGGTCGTGAAAGTCGGTGCGCTCGCCTTCATCCTGTTCCTGCCGACACAATATGCGCTCGATCTGCAATTGCTCGGCGGCCTGTGGATCCTGCAGACCTTTCCAGCTTTGGTGTTCGGCTTGTTCACGCGCTGGTTCCGCGCTGAAGGCCTGCTGCTCGGCTGGGTTGCCGGTATCGGCTGGGGATCGTGGACCGCGTGGAGTAACGGGTTGAAGCCGCTCGCGACCATCGATCTCGGCGGCGCGAGCTACGCGTTCTATGTCGGACTCGGCGCGTTGATACTGAATATTGTGGTCGCCGCGGTCGTCACCGTGATTGTCGGATTGATCTCGCCCAGCCGGGCCGGTGTTACTGCTCGATCTTGATGTTGCTGGCTTTGGCGACTGCGCCCCAGCGCGCGATATCGGCTGCGAGGATCTTTGAAAACTCTTCCGAGGAATTGCCGACGGTGTCGATGCCGAGCGTCTTGAGGCGGGCGATTACGTCGGGCAGTTTGGCGATCCGCATGAACTGGCCCTCGAGCTTCTTGGCGATCGCAGACGGCGTGTCCCTGGGTATGAAGATGCCGCTCCACAGCACCGCATCGACGTCGGCGCCGGCCTCTTTCAGCGTCGGCACATCAGGCAGGTCGTCCATCCGCCGGGGGGCCGCGATCGCCAGCGCGCGCGCCGTTCCGCTTTTGACCTGGCTGACCACTGGACCGGCATCCGCAATCGTCGTGGTCACCTGGCCCGAGATCACGGCCAGCACCGACTCGTTGGCGCTCTTGTAGGGAATGACCTGCATTGGCGCTCCGGTCTTTTGCTTGAACAGCTCGGTGACGAGCTGGAACGAGGCGGATGAACTCGCGTAGTTTGTCTTGTCGGGGTTGGCCTTGGCGTAAGCCACCAGCTCCGCCACCGATTTGATCGGCGAGGCTGCGCTGACGATCAGGATCAGCGGGAACGAGGCGAGTTCGGAGACCGCGACGAAATCCTTCACCGCGTCATAGGGCAACCTGGCGTAGACGGCGGGATTGATCGATATGCCGCTGGCGCTCATCAGCAGTGTGTAGCCGTCAGGCGCGGACTTCGCAACATACTCGGTTGCAATGATCGCGCCGCCACCCGGCTTGTTCTCGACGATGACGGGCTGGCCCAGGCTTTCGGCCAATTTCTGTCCGAACACGCGCGCGATGATATCGTTGCCGCCGCCCGCCGCGAAGCCGACGATGATATGGATCGGGCGCGCCGGATATTTTGACGGGTCCTCCTGGGCAAGCGCGGGTGCCGCGGCATTTCCGGCGAGCGCGGCAAACCTCAGGCAGGCGACAATGAGAGAATATCGGTTCGCTATTCTCATGGAATTGGCCCTTTGCCATCATTCAAAGCCGCGTGACCTGAACATGCAATACGGCCGCCTTGCCGTCATCCAGCGCCGCAAAAGCTCGGTCGATCGCGGCGGAGAGTTCGTCCGGCTCGGTCACGCACTCGCCATAGGCGCCAAAGGCCTCTGCCACGCCCGAAAAATCCCGCCGTTCGCCCTGACGGCCGGACGTCAGGCGCGATTGGAACTCATCGGTCTCGGCGGCGATGCCCTTCGGATAGACCCGCTGCACCGCCGACTTCACCGCCTGCCAGCCGCCATTGTCCAACACGATCGTCAAAATCGGAATCCGGTATTGTTGCGCCACCGCATAGACGCTGTCGGGCGAAGAGAAATGAAATCCGCCGTCGCCGATCACCTGCACGATGCGGCGCCCGGGCTGCGCGAGTTTCAAGCCCAGTGCCATGCCGCCGGAAAAGCCGAGCCCGCCGCCGGCAAGGCCGACATAGCTCGTGGGCCGTGTGCGCGTCACATGCTCCTGCAGGATCGGTCCGTTGCGGATCGCCTCGTTCAGCACCACGTCATCCTGCGACAGTTTTCCGCTGAGCGCTGCGAACACAAAAGCGGGGTTCAGTGCGCCTGGAACGCCCTTGTTGGCGCTAACGGCGGCGCGGCGTTTTGCAGACGCCTCGCGTGCGCCGCCCCAACTCGCGATGCGATCGGAGACGCGCTTGCGATAGGCGTCGTCGGCGCGGGCTTCGACCGCGTCGAGCACCTGCTGCAGCACGATAGCGCAGTCGCCCTGGATGCGCATGTCGGTCGGAAATCCCCACATCGGAAAATCCACCTTCAGCGGATCGACGTCGATCTGGATCCATTTCATCGCATTCGCCCGCTTGGCGAATTGCGGCACGAACGGCACGTCGGAATCGAGCAGCAGGCCGAGATCGGCCTGTTCGAGCAAAGGCAGCGGATCGGAGCCCGCGAAACACGGCGAGTCCTGCGGGATATTGAGATCGATCGCATTGAACTCGGCGACGCGGATGCCGGTTGCGCGTGCCAGGTCGTCGAGCACGGCGACGGCCTGCGGCTTGCGGCCGAGATAGGCCGCAAACGCGATCGGATTTTTCGCCGCCATCAAGGCATGCGCGATCGCCTCGGCACGCGCCGGCTCAACGCCGCCGGTGTGCACGCTGCCATAACGCGCCGGCGGATAAGACGGCATTGCGGTCTCATCCCATTCCTCCGCGAGCGTCTCGCGCGGCAGCATCATGTAGACCGGGCCCGGCGGATCGCTCTGTGCGAAGGCTGAAGCACGGGCCAAGGCCTCCTTCACCACGACGCCCGAGGGCAATGAATACTCCCATTTCACATAGGGCCGCACGATGCTCGCGATATCGAAGGGGTCCTGCACGAAGTGCACATAGGTGTCGCGCGAGCCGGTGAGTTCGCCGTGCAGCGTGTGCGGCGCCCGCCCGGCGAACAGCAGCACCGGCAGCCGGTAGCGAAACAGGTTCTGGATCGCCATGCAGGCGTTCGCCGTGCCGGCATCGACATGAACTAGCACCGCCTGGGCGCGGCCAGTCGCCAGCGCATAGCCGCCGGCCATGTGCACCGCGACGACCTCGTGCGGGCACAGGATCATGTCGGGATGCTTGCGGCCTTCCTTGTCCCAGCGTGCCATTTCCTCGATCAGCGATACGTGGTCGGTGCCGAGATTGGCGAAGATGTACTCGACGCCGAGATCGACCAGGCCCTCCAAAAAATAGTGCGCGGTAGAGTGACGGCCCATGCCCTATCGCTTCTCGGCGACGAATTTGTTGCGCAAGGTGCCGATCCCGGTGATGTCGATCTCGACCACGTCGCCGGCTTTCAGGTCGGGCGATGCGCCATCGGTGCCCATCCAGATCACGTCGCCGGGCCATAGTGTGAAATATTTGGTCAGCTCGACGATGAACGGCACGATGCCGAAGATCATGTCGTTGGTGCGGAAGCGGCCGGTTTCCTTGCCATTGACCTTAACGATAGTTTCCATCCTGTCTAGGTCGACATCAGTCTCGATCCAGGGGCCCATCGGCTTGAACGTGTCGGCGTTTTTGGATCGCCACAGGCTGCGATCGGCCTTTTGCCAGGTGCGCTCGCTGACATCGTTGCCGATGGTGTAGCCGAACACGCAGGACATCGCGTTTTGCTCGGTGAGGTGCTTGGCCTTCTTGCCGATGACGACCACCAGTTCGCCCTCGTAATGGATCTTCTCTGTCGCGGTCGCGGGGATCACCACATCCTCTTCATGGGCGATCAGTGCGTTCTGTGCGCGGTACCCGATCTCGGGGCGGTCGGGAATGTTCGGGACGGTGCCGGCCTTGTCGGCGGCTTCCTTGAGATGCTTCAGGTAATTGAGGCCGACGCAATAGAACGTGCGCGGGATCAGCGGCAGTTCGATCTTCACGTCCTTCAGCGGGTGGGTTTGCGCGGTGCGCTGCCATTCGCCGAAGGGATCGCCGCTGACGGCAACTATCTTGTCCGCCTCCACGATGCCCCAGGATGTATTGCCGGCGGCGGTGAATTTGAGCCAACGCATGGTTGCTTCCTCTTGTTCTTATTCGGCCGCTGCTTGCGGACGGGTTTTCCACGCGCCGGCGGCCGGACGCCGCAGGCCGAGATTTTCCCGCAGCGTTTTGCCGGCATAATCCTTGTGGAACAACCCGCGACGCTGCAGTTCCGGCACCACATGCTTGACGAAATCCGCATAGGAGCCGGGTACGTAGGTCGCCGCGATCACAAAGCCGTCACAGCCGCGGCCTGCGAACATCTCTTCCAGCCTGTCGGCCATCTCCTTCGGGCCGCCGACGATCGCATCCTGGGTCTGGCCGCGGCCGCTGAACGTGATGAAGTCGCGTGTGCTCGGATTGGTTTTGCCTGAAGTCCTGAGGACGCCATCGCGGATGCCGAGCATGCCCTGCATGCCCTGCAATTCCTCGGTCGTCAGCGGCTCGTCGATGCCCTTGGCGGCGAAGTCGAAATTCAACCCTTCCGCCAGCAGCGACAGCGCGTCGATTTCCAGCGGCAGCTTGCCGATTAGCGCCATCTTGTCCTCGGCCTCGGCCTTGGTGGCGCCGCACACCGGCGTGATGAGGTTGCACAGGAACATCTGGTCGGGATCGCGGCCGGCCTTGGCGGCCTCATTGTGGATCGCGTCGTAACCTTGCTTGGCATTCGCCAGGTTGCGCGCCGCGGTGAAGATCACCTCGCCCCACCGGCCGGCAAAGCGCTGGCCGCGGCCGCTGGCGCCGGCCTGGATGATGACAGGATGGCCCTGGCTCGAACGCGGCACCGTGAACGGCCCGCGCGACTTGAAGAACGCACCATTGTGATCGAGCCGTTTCACCTTGGTGGGGTCGGCGAAGCGGCCGCTCTTCTTGTCGATGATCAGCGCGCCGTCTTCCCAGGAATCCCAGTGGCCGAGCACCACTTCCATGAACTCGTCGGCGCGGTCGTAGCGCAGGTCGTGCTCGAGATGTGCTTCGCGCCCCATATTATGGGCCTCGCCGTCATTGACCGAGGTCACCACGTTCCAGGCGGCGCGGCCGTTGGTCATCAGATCGAGGGTGGCGAAACGGCGCGCGACGTCGAACGGCTCGTAATAGGTGGTCGAACAGGTTGAGGCCAGCCCAAGCTTCTCGGTGACCATGCCCATCGTGGTCAGCACCACGATCGGATCCATCTTCACGCAACGGATGCCGTATTCGACGGTATGGGCGTGATCGCTGCCGTAGCGGTCGGGCATCGCGAGCCGATCGTCGAAGAACGCCATGTGGAACTTGCCGGCCTCGAGGATTTTCGCAATTTCCTGGTAGTAGTCGGCCGACATCGAATCGTCGCGCGATTCCGGATGCCGCCAAGAACTCGGCAAATTGGTGCAGTTCTGCGCCTGCAGGAAGCCGACCAACGCCATTTGCCGTGTCATGTTGTTCTCCCTGTATCGGCCAAGCGGGGCTTCACGTCAGATTGAGTTCGGCGGCGAGCCTGTATTCGCCGGCCAGCGCGCGCAGTTTTTCCCAGGTGGCGTCCTCGATCTCGATTCCGGAAATCCTGCGCTCTTGTTCGCGGATATGTTCGACCTCGCCGGGATAGAACACGCCTGTGGAGCCTTCCGAGGGCGGCGTCTCTTTCAGATAGCGCGCGAACTCGGCGACTTCCTTCCTGAATTCGTGCAGCGGCCGGAACGCCGCGACGTTGAACACCGCCATGAAGCATCCGTCATTGTGACGCCCGGTGGGCTCGACACCAAAGCCAAGCCCGGTGAGCAGCCCGCACAGCACCTCGACCATCGCGGCAAGGCCGCTGCCCTTGTAGCCCTCGCTGCCGCCGAGCGGCAGCAGCGCGCCGCCTTTGCGGTATTGCCTGGGGTCGGTGGTATGGCGTCCCTCGGCGTCGACGATCCACCCCTTCGGGATTTCCTCGTTGCGCGACACCGCAAGCGCGATCTTGCCCGCGGCGACGGCAGAGGTCGCCATGTCGAGATAGAACGGCGCGTCGAGATCGGAAGGAACGGCGATCGAAATCGGGTTGGTGCCGAGCCGTGCCTCGCGGCCGCCGTAAGGCGCCACGATTTTCGGCGAGCGGCCGGAATCGGCGGTGGCAATGCCGATCATGCCTTCCCTTATCGCCATCAATGGATAGGCGGCGAGCCGCCCGACATGGCTTTGCCGGAACACGGTGCACGCCGCGACATTGGCGGTCTTCGCCTTTTCGATGGTCAGCGCCATCGCCTTGGCGTTGACATGAAAGCCGAAGCCCCAATGGCCGTCGATCACGGTCGTGGTCGGCGTTTCCTGCACGATGGTCCATTTCGCGCCCGGCACGATATGTCCGGCCTTGATGCGGTCGATATAGGTCGGGACCGCGATGATGCCGTGGGAATCATGTCCGGCGAGGTTGGCGTTGACGCAGCCGACGGCTACCGCGTTGGCTTCCTCGTCCGATGCGCCGGCGGCCCTGAGCAAAGCCGTGCCGATATGTGTGAGACGGTCGGCCTGGACGATCGGCATGGGGTTTCCTCATTGAATGCCCGCACGAAACGCGGGTCTTGTTGGTTGTCGCTTGCCATCATGGTCTCAAAGCGATGGCCTTAGAGCAAGGGCAGAATATCGGCACTGGAGGTGCCGCCGGCACGGTTGTGGCGGAAGCGGTTTCATCTGGCGAAAATTGCAAATGGCCGATCTGCTTCGAACCGCGTCCCTGCTTGCCTCGCCGCCGCTGCAACCCGACGCGGGAGACGCTGCCGGAAATTCCATCCCGCCATCAAGGCTGAAAAGCGCTGTCGTCTGACGGCTGCGCATGCAGGTCGCGCACGTCGGAATCGGTGGACTTCACCTTGCTCGAAAAATCATAGGGCCAGGGCTGGATTGTCTCGCCGGCCAGCGAACGGAAGAGAACGCGCGCGCCATCGGCGTAAGTCGCGCCGTCCGGCAGGCCCAGCCGGCGGCTGCCATGGGCGGGTAACTTCAAGTCGACGTCCCGCACCTCGACTGCCGGTCCCCACCACCACGCTGGCGCGGGCGGCCGGTCGTCTTCGGCGAGCGCTCGCCATTGCGAGAACTCGACGATAATGCGCTCGAATTGCAGTCTTGCGGCCGGATGCATCGAAAATCCTCTCGTCGTTCCGATGATAGCCGCATCTCGGGCCGGTGCAAAGCAACGCGCTACCGACTCGGCAGGATGCTAAGCCCGCAATCTAGCCGTTGCCGGCAGCCCCAGCAGCCGCTCGGCATTGCCGCCGGCCACCAGCGCCATGTCCTGTTCGCTGACACCCTTGACCCGACCGAGGAAGCCGATCGGATCGGGCTCCGCCATGTCGAACGGATAATCGGTGCCGAGCATGATGTGGTCGGCGCCCCAGATCTCGATCAGATTTCTGAGCTGGCGCTCGTCGAACACGACGGTGTCAAAATAGAGCTTCTTCAGATATTCCGACGGCTTCTTCCTGATGGTGACGCGGCAATCCTCGCGATGCGCCCAGGCGTGGTCGAACCGCCCCCAATAGCCGGGGATGTAACCGCCGCCATGGGCGATGCAGATTTTCAGTTTGGGAAAGCGTTCGAGATAGCCGTCGAACACCAATTGCCCGACGCAGAGCGCGGAATCCAGGGGATGTCCGACCGTGTTCGGAAAATAATGATCCTCCATGCGCCCGACCAGGCTGGTGCCGAACGGGTGCAGGAAAATCATGACGTCGAGTTCTTCGACGCGCGCGAAGAATTTTTCAAGACCGGCGCGGGTGAGGTCGACACCCCTGACATTGGTGCAGAGTTCGACGCCGCGGAAACCGAGTTGCTTCACGGTGCGGTCAAGCTCGGCAACGGCCATGCCGGGATCCTGCAGCGGCACGGTCCCCATGCCCATCAGCCGGCCGGGGTGTTTGGCAACGAGGCTCGCGATATGATCGTTGACCATGTGGCAGCTGTCGCGCGCGACTTCCGGCGGCGCCGCGTAGACGAAGTGACCGGGATAGGGCGAGATCACCTGCACGTCGATGCCGTCGCGGTCCATGTCGGCGAGGCGGGTGTCGAGATCGGTCAGTTTCGGAAAATCGATCTTGCCGCGCTGCGGCTGGATGCTCCGGGTAAGATCGTTGACATGCGCGTTGGCGTTCGGGGTCACGCCGCCGCCGGCAATGCCGGTGGCCTGCAGCACCATGGCATTCGCCTCGGGCACCATGCAGTGGCAATGGATGTCGATGGTGCGCCACGGTTTTGGCTCGCCGGAACGTAACGGCGCACTGCCGTGATCGGTCGATGGCCCGCATACTTTGCACTGGAACAGCATGGGTTGGTCCTGCAAGAAATAAACGTGGGAATAGATCTGGAGCGCCGGGGCTATTTCTCTTCTGCGGCCGTTGAAGTTGTCGGACCCTCGCCCACGATCAGTAGTACGGCCCGTGGGATCTGGTCGGGCAATTTGTAGATCACGGCGGTTGGATTGAACTCGGCGGCGGCCCTGATGCCCAGCATCCCCGCGAAAACAAGCGGCGTCACGAGGTACCGCCAAAACCGGTCGGTCGCCTTCATGGTTTCCTCCCTGCCAGTTCCGTGAGCTGTGAAGCGCTCATCTCTGTTGTGATCATGCTAACCGGACTGGTTGCCGCGGGGCAAGCCGCGCGTGTGCATGGGTGATGCCGAGATGACGGCTCAGGCGTGGTCAAATTTCCGCAAGCTGCCAGAGCAAGAGCGCTTTCACGCAGGCTAACCCGTCTTCAGCGGGTGAGCCTTTTTATGCCAGGCCCAGGCGGTGCGGATGATGGTCGCAAGGTCCGAATGCGCCGTGTGGAAGTTCAATGTCTTGGCGGCGGCGGAAGCATCCGCGACCAGATAAGTCGGGTCACCGGGACGGCGTGGCTTGACGACGTGCGGCACTTCGCGGCCAGTCTCGGCCGCGATCGCCGCGAGAATCTCCCGAACCGAAAAGCCCTTGCCGGTGCCGAGATTGAGGACGCCGCCGGAATGTCCCTGCAACAGCAGTTTCAGCGCCAGCACATGGGCGGTGGCAAGGTCGGTAACATGGATGTAGTCGCGGATCGCGGTGCCGTCGGGGGTCGCGTAATCGTCGCCGAATACCGCGAAGTCGGCCACATGCCCCTGCAGGGCCATCATCGCGCGTGGAATAAGATGGGTTTCCACCTCGCGCTGTTCGCCGATGCCGCCGGAAGGATCGGCACCGCTGGCGTTGAAGTAACGCAGCGCGAACGAGCCAAGGCTATAGGCCCCGCGATAATCCGCCAGCACGCGCTCGATCATCCATTTCGAGACGCCATAGGGGTTGATCGGCGCGCAAGGGTAATTCTCCGGCAACGCCTTGCTGTCGGCATTGCCATAGACCGCGCCGGTCGACGAGAACACCAGGCGGCTGCAGCCGGCCGCGCGCATTACATCCAGGAGCGACAGCGTGCCGGCGAGGTTGTTGACGTAATATTTCTGCGGATCGACCATGGATTCGCCGACCAGGCTTGAGGCGGCGAAATGCATGACCGCCGCGATGTCATGCTCGGCAAAGGCGCGGGCGAGCGTGGCCTTGTCGGCGATATCGCCCGTGACCAGCGTGCCCGTGACAAAGCTCCGGTGGCCGGTCGAGAAATTGTCGTAGCAGACGGGGTGATAACCTGCCGCATCGAGCGCACGGCAGCAGTGCGAGCCGATATACCCGGCGCCGCCCGTGACGAGGATGGCCGGACGATTGCCCATCAGGCCCGCGTCCGGTCGATGGCCGAAGGCTGGCTCTTGTTGAACAGCAGGTACAGCGCGCGCGGATTGGTGGTGAGATAGCGCCAGAACAGGCGGCGCGGCTCCAGCCAGATGCGCCAGGCCCATTCGAGTCCGATGGTTTGCATCCATCGCGGTGCGCGGGCCCTGCTGCCGGACAGAAAATTGAACAATCCACCTGAGGTCTTGATGATGCCGACATTGAATAAACGCGGGGTGTATTCCTCGACAAAGGCCTGCTCATAGGGAACGCCGAGCGCGACCCAGAGATAATCCGGCGCCAGCGCATTGATCTCGTCGACCTTGGCTCGCAGCGCGTCGCCCCTGAGATAACCGTGGGAACGTCCGATGATCTTCAGGTCGGGATAGAGCTTGCGGATGTTGTCGACGGCGGCGGCGTTCTCCGCCTCATCCGCGCCGAACATGTAGAACGTCAATCCGGCCGCTTGCGCCTTGCGGGCGACCACGTGGAACAGGTCGGTGGTCGCGACGCGCTCGGGAAGCGGCGTTGACGATTTGAGCCGCGACACGGTAACCAGCGGCTGGCCGTCGGCATTGATCAGATCGGCGGAACGAAACAGCCGGTCGGTCATCGGCTCGGTTGAACAGCGCGCCAGCACCTCGCCATTGGCCGAGGTCAGATAGAGCGGACGCGCGAGCCGACGTTGCGGGAAAACCATCTCGATCATGAAGTTCGCGGTCTGTTCGAGATCGAGCACGGCGAACCGCAGCCCTCCCAGCGTAATGCGGGGCACGCCGGCCGTAGCGGCTCTCCCTACAGGATTTAAGCGACGCTCACGCATATTGCCTGTCTCGCTGGCGGTTGACCGCCGTGGGGTTCAGTTCATTGATCACAACACCGACCAGCTTGCGTTCGGTCTCGCCAAGCGCCGTGATGATGTCTTCCATGTTGTCGTTGATATCGAATTTGATCGGCAAGATTGCGACCAGCCCGTCAACAGCGTCGAACAATCTGTGGTCGGCCGGGCTCCACGGCATCGCGGGTCCGTCGAGCACCACCAGGTCGTAGCCGCCGCCGGCACGCGCCTGCGCAACCGCCTTGTGGACGGCGTCGCTTGCCTTGGCATCTGAACCCTTGGCGTCAGAACCCTTGACGTCGGAGACCTTGATCGCCGGCAGGATCGAAATTCCGTTCGCGGTCTTGACGGCGCGCGAAGCCTTGGCGCCGATGTTGAGCCAGCCGAGACGGCTGGGCTCTTCCTTGCCGAGACTGCTCACCTTAAGGCCGCTCACCTTGTCCGACAGCGCGTGTGCCCTGTGATCGGCATCGATCATCAATACGTTGGCGCCGTCGCGTGCGGCCGCGAGCGCGATGTTCAGCGCGGCGATGCTGCGGTCCTGACCGTTGCCGGCGCCGATCACGGCTATCACGGGCGCGCTGTCCTTTGCCGCGTGCCTTGTCAGCGCGGTTCGCATCTCGCGCATGGCGTTGAGGAACGTCATCAGCGGGAAACCCGCGCGTAGCGCCGGCCAGCCCAGCCGGGTGACATCTGGTGTGCCGCCCGTCGCCAGGATCCCGCCGAGCGTGCGTATCACGTCCGCTTCCTGCAACCGCGCGATCAGCGGTTTCTCGATCAGGGAGACCGCGGGTTGTGGCTGCGGCTGCGTAACCGGCGGATGCATCGCGGCCGCCGCGGGAGTCCATTTTTCCGGTGCGGGTGCCGGTGTGACCGGTGTTTTGGGCCAAACCGGGTTCGCGCCCGGCACCAGCCGGTCGGCGGCGATGACCCAGGCGGCCGCGGCGAGCGCGCCGAACACCAAGCCGATCATGGCGATCAGGCTCATGCCCGGCGGGAAGGTGCGCCGCTGCGGCACGGTGGCATCGCCGATGATGCGCGCGCTCGAAGTGTTCAGGCTCTCCTGTTCCTCGGTTTCACGCGAGCGCTTGAGGAACGACTGATAGACGTCGCGGCTGGCTTCCACGTCGCGCTCGAGTTCGCGCAAGCGCACCGAGGCCTGGCTCATCTGGACGCTCTGGCGCTTCTGGGTCTCCAGCGCCTTGTTCAACGAGGCTTCGTAATCGCGGGCGCGAATCAGGTCGTTCTTCGCCGCCTGCAGGAAGCGATCGGTTTCCTCGCCGATGGTCCGGCGCAGATCCTCGACCTGCTTCTCCATCTGGCGCAGCGCGGGATGCCGCGGTCCCAATTCGCTCTGCAACTCGGCTTGCCGCTTGCGGGCCTCGGCATATTGCGCGCGTAGATTGGCGATGGTCGGCGACTGCAGCGCCTCGGGAATGGCGCCGGCGTCGGTCGCGGTCTTGCGGCCGGCCTCGATCTGGTCGTATTTCGCCTGCGCGTCGAGCGTGAGCGCTCGCGCCGCGGCGAGCCGCTGGTTGCTGGCGGAGAGCTGCTGGTCGCTGATCAGCGTGTCCTGAGTGCCGACGAAATTGTTCTGCGCCTTGTAGACCGCGAGCGAGTTCTCGGCGTTGCGAAGCCGTTCCTGCAATTCCTTCAGCCGGCTCGAAAGGTCGTTGGTGGCGCGCCTTGCGGCCGCGGCCTGCGACTGCTTCGATTCGGCGAGATAGGCCTTGGAGATCGCGTTGGCGAGCATCGCCGCCTTGGCCGGCTCGTTCGACCAGACGTCGATATCGACGATGAAGGTGCGATCGGTCTTCTTGACATTGATGTGACGGATCAGGGCTTCCAGCGCGGCCATCTGGACCAGCTTCTGCTGCTCGGCGGTCTGCCGCTGCTCAATGCCGAACAGGCCGAGCAGCGTTCCGAACAGCCCTTTGGCGTCGCCGCCGCCGAATTCCGGATCCTTCTCCAGATTGGTGTCGCGGATCACCTGCAGCAATACATTGTTCGAAGTGATCAGGCGCGCCTGGCTTTCGACCACCATGGCGAGGCCTGAAATGTCCTGGGCCCGCGGCGTCAGTTCGCGATCCACCAGCTGTAATTCGCGGGGGTCGACATAGAGCTGGGCGGTAGCGCTATATTTCGGGGTCAGGCTTTTGCCGGTTGCAACCGCTATGCAGGCGCAGATCAGCGCCGCCGAGGCGATCGCGATTTTCCGCCGCCACACGAGCTGAACCAGGTCGAACACGCTGAAGCCGCCCGGTGCCGGAGCGGCGTCAGGCCTGGCGTCAGGCTTGGCCTGGCTTATCGGCTGGTCATAGATAAGCATCGACCCCAGCTTCCATCAAAACTGCCGCACGCATCGGCTGAGGGGTTACTCTTCGCATTACGCCACGCGCGCCAGACGTCAACGGGGGAAAAACGCAACAGGGAAAATTAACCATACTCATTGAGGAACTATTCACCGAAATGGCAAACAAAGCGTTTAAGCGCGGGCACATCGCATCGCCTCCGCCATGGTCAAAGCCGGAATTTTCCGGCGGGCCGCCGTCTCGAGGGCATGATTGAGCAGGGCCGGCGCGCAGCCATAGGGGCTCGGCCGTTCGGCGACGTCGTGGCCATAGAAAATTAACCATCCGTTATTGGTTTCTGCCTCGTCGAAGGCGCGCTCGATGCCGTCGCGGTCGATCTGCCGGTCGATCAGCGGCATGGCGCGAAGGAACTGCAGATCCACGCTGCCGGAATTGATGCCGGGCACGATGCTGCGGCAGCTCTGGAACTGATCCTTGAGCTGATATTTCCGGGCGAACGAGCCGTAGCCGAACGGGTAGGCGAAGGTATCGATCTCGATCGAGGGATCGAGCGCGCGCAAGTAATCGCGGTTGCGCGCGATCTCGTCGGCCAGCGAGGCCTCGTCGAGGTCGCAGGCGCGCTGGTGCGAAAACGTATGACAGCCGATCTCGTGGCCGCGGCGATAGAGCGACAGCACGTCGTTGGCGTCGCCGGCCGCCCAGTCCGCCGTCCCGACCCCGACCAGACCTCCCGACACATAGAATGTCCCGCGCGCGCCGTGCGCTTCGAGCATCCCGGCGCCAGTCGTTATGGCGCTCTTCGGCAGATCGTCGAAGGTGAAGCTCACCATCGGCGCGGCATTGCGCAACCGGAAGCGATCGACGTGCAGATGCATCGCCATCCGATGACCGACTTTGACTATCGCTTCGGACCACATCGCGCTCATGGATCAGCGCTTTCGCAAAATCACGTGGTAGTCGCCGTGCCGCACGTCGGTTCTGCCCGGCAGGCAGAAGTTCATCAGCTTGGCCGCGGCGTCGACCAGGGCGGCGATAACCGGCTTCCGCCGACGCATCTCCGGATAGCGCGGGCTCTCATATTGCTTGCGATAGGTCATCTGCAGGCCATGTTGGTTGGCGAAGGCTTCCAGGTTCGCAAGGGTGACCAGCGGGTGAAAGATCGTCGGGAATGGCGCGTGGCCGGGCAGGCCGGCGTTCCTGTCGCCGCGGATATGGCGGTAGAACCAGACATGGAACCAGTGCGGAGAGTATTTGGTGACGACGCCGGATAGCGATCGTGGGTTTGGCGCGCCGATCAGGATCAGGCCGTCCGGCTTCAGCGACTGGCAGAAGCCGAGCAGCGCCGCCTCGACGTCGGGTACGTGCTCGACCACGTTGTAGCAGATCACGAGATCGAAACTGTCGGGCGCGAAGCGGTGGGTCTGAATGTCGCCGAGGATCGCCTCCTGCGCATAATCATTGCTGCGGATCTGGTCTTCGTCGATATCGACCACGGTGACGTGGGCGCGACGCAACACCTTGAGCGGCAGGAAACTGGTCGAGCCGCCGCCGGCCTCGTAGATCTTGAGGTCGGTCGCGGGCAATCTCGCTTCGAGAATGCTGTGAACCGTCAAGAGGCTCTGCCGCGCCTCGCCGGGTGGCAGAGCCAGCAGCGACCGAGGATGCACCGCGGCCGCAGCCGGATCTGAGGCCTCCGCAAAGGCCGAATGAATGGGATCGAGGGCAAATGTCTTGGTCATTGTTCTTAACCGTTGCTACTTGCGAATTTGGTTCGGAACATCGCGAACCCGGTTTTCAGGCGCCCGCGAATCCGGGAGATGTCGAACAGCCAGCATAGGCCTGTGTAGGTGACGAGGCCGGCGCCGGCCAGCACGGCGCTGGCGGCGAGATCGGCGAGATGCAGGCTCCTGTCGAGGGTGCTGACCGTCAGCGCCATCAAGAGGGCTGCGATCATCACCAGCGCGAGCCGGCCGAGCGGAAGCGGGACGTTGAATGCAAAGCGGCTCAGGATCAGCGCGCAGGCAAATCCAACCACGTCGGCGCCAAGCCGCGCCCAGGCCGCGCCGACGGTACCGTAATGGCTGACCAGCACGTAGGAGAGGATCACATTGGCGGCGATGATCGAGGCCGTATTGATCAGGTAGAAGGAATTGCGCCCCGACAGCAGGAAGCTTGCATGCAGATATTGCTGCGTCAGGACCTGGAAGATCACGGCGACTGCGATGATCGGCATGATCCGTGCGGCAGCCTCGCGGAAATCGGTGCCGAGAACGACGTTGGCGACATGGGTGGAGATCACGGCAAAGCCCAGGCACGCTGGCAGCGTGATGCTGAGCAGCAGCTCGACGCATTCGGCAAGATGCGAGCGTACCGCCGCGTCGCCCCTGCTGGCGTGAATCTGGACCGCCAGCGGAAAGAACGCCGCGGCGGCGCTCATCGCCGGCATCATCAGCGTCTGCCGCACCAGATCGAGGGCGGCGACATATTTTCCGGCGTCCGCGGAGCCAACCAGATTGGCGATCATGAAACGGTCGGTGACGCTGGAGATGGCAAGCAAGGTAAGGCTCAGGGTCAGCGGCAGGCCGGTCTTCGCCAGGGCCGCGAGCCCCGGACGATCGAACTTGGCGACCGTGCCCCGCCATGCCGTTCGCGACTGGACCAGCACCGCAAGCAGGTACGCAAGGGCGGACGACAACAGCAGCAGGAAGCCGGTCGGGCTGACCAACGTCACGACGATGCCGAGGCCAAGCACGGCGCCAGCGCGGACCAGCGTCGCCTTCATCACTGAAAGCGCCATCAGCCGGGCGCGAACCAGATCCTGGGTCAGCTCGAACAGGCCGATCGTAACCGAGAGCACGACCGCGGCCAGCGCTGCCGTCGTGTCCAGTCCGACCAGCCGCCCGAGCACATAGGCCATCGGCGCGGTGAGGCAGCAGATCAGGTAACCGGAGATCACGAGGCCGCGGACGTCGATGCCGTCATTGCGGGCGTGCCCGCTCAGGATCAGGTTGCGGAACCAGCCGACCAGGAAAACGCTGATAACGGAGGCGAAGCCGACACCCAGCAGATAGACGCCATAATCATGCGGCGAAAACAGCCGCGTGAAAATGAACACGCTCAATAGCCCCAGCAATGCCGAGAGGATATTGGCGGTCAGATTGATGCTGGCTTGTCCGATCAGCATGCCGCGGCGAGCCCTGCAGGTTCGATTGTTGTGGCGACCGGCGCGAGTATGGCGTCGCTCTCGGCGATGGCGGCGCGGATGGTGTTGACAGGCGTGCCGGAGAACGACGCGATCGAGAAGGCCACGTCGTGCTTGTCGGCGCTGCGGAGCAACGCGTTCAGTTCGCCCTTGCTCAGAGTCGGCTGCTCCCAGTAGCTGACGCAGGGTGTGGTCGGGACGACCGTGTGGATGGCGGAAGATGCCGGGTCGTTCTGGACGAAATATCCGTACAGCAAATATTCCGAGAATTCGCGGGTCTTGCACAGCGCTTCGATCCAACCAAGGCCGGTAACGGCCTCGATCCGTGAGGTCAGCGCGCGGGTCGTTTGCTGGTCCCAGAATATGATGTGTCCGATGAAGTCCGAAGCCGGGAACGCCGGCGTCGGCAGGCCAAGCAGTTGATGGCTGGTCTCGAGCCAGCGCGAATGGCGCGGCTGATCCGCCGTCACGGCGTTCACCATATTCAGGAGCGGGATCGTGTTCGGATACTCAAAACGCGCCAGGTCGAAGTCCCGGAAGAACACGACGTCCGAATCCAGGACGCAATAGCGCTGGTGGGGCAGTGAGATGGTCGCGGCGATCTTTAGGAATTGCTGAACATGCCACCCGCTCACCGGCTTGGCGCGCAACGACCACCAGAACTGACGCCGCTTGCGCTGGATCACCCGCGGCAGCGGCCGCAGCCAGTCCGGCAGATAGGTCGACGCCGGAATAATGACGCGGTGTTCGCTGGCCAGATGGGCGAACAGCGGCAGGTCGCAATCGGGCACCAGCAAATAGTGTTTCGAGAACGATTTGACGTGACGGTCCACGCTCTCGCTCAGCAACGTGCAGAGCTCCAGGTCGCGCCCGTAAGTTGGGGTTAACAACGCTACTGGGTTCATCTCGGAAGTCTCTCTGGCGATGACGTTCAAGGCGGTGGCTTTCTAGACGCAGAATCCTTTTGGGTGACCATTGAGCAAGATCGGTGCCGGGCAGGCCCGTGAACGGCAGCGGCGTTTCGGCGTGGTTAATCCGGCGTGCCATTCACCATCATGCGCCGGTTGACGGCGCGCGGTAACCACGATGCAAGCGTAAATCGCAAGTGGCACAACGCGCGAGCAGAGTTTGCCCGGTTCTTGCAAAGCCTGATCCCGCATTGCCGATGCTCTTCGGCACGAGTGTTGGCGTATGACTGGTTGCTTGCAATTCCTCATCGATCCCCGGGAGCCCCGCGCCGGCGTCGCGGCATTAACCCGTTTCGGCACAACCAGGCTGTTCGCGGTGTCCGCTTTTGACACGGTGCGAGTCATTCATCGTTACCGCCACGGTTCGGGGTCACTGCGATGAAGTATCGAACTCGCCGGCGTCGGGGTGGGCCAAAGCGGCTGGCGTTTTTCCTGCTGGCCTTTGTGCTGAGCCTGTTGCTTGTGGCCCGCGTCGACACCAATGCCGCCTCGCGCGCCGTTTCGAATCCAGCGAAATTCGCCGGTGCGTTCGTCAATTGGGGCGCGGTCGGACGCGAGTATACGCTGGAGGCCTGGGAAAAATGGTTGAAGCAGGCGCCGTCGTCGGTGCTTGGTGTCGATTTCTACGGACAATCGACTTGGGAGGATTTCGACAAGTCGAACTGGGTGCCGGCTCATTGGAAAAAGCTCAATCCGTCGCGGAACGTCGTCTGGTCGGTGCCGCTGACGATCACGGGGACGCCTCTCGCTGACGTCGCCAATGGCCTGCACGATCGCCAATTCGAGGCCGCGGCCCGCGCGATCTCCGCGGCGCAGCCAAAGGCGATCATTCGGCTCGGTTGGGAACTGAATCTCTCTTCCATGGAATGGTTCGCCAAGGACCATGAAGCCGATTACATCGCGGCGTTCCGGCGCGTCGTCGGAATCTTCCGGCGCTACTCCGGCGAATTCAGGTATGATTGGTGTCCGGGATGGGGACCGCAGGACACACCTGCGGATCTGGCCTATCCGGGCGACGACGTCGTCGATTACATCGGTCTCGATGTCTACGACTACAAATATGAGGGATCGCCGGAGGAGCGCTGGAACACCTTCTATATGAAGGCGCCGTTCGGCCTGGAATGGCACCGCGACTTTGCCGCCTCGCACGGCAAGCCGATGAGCTATCCCGAATGGGGCGTCGGCAATTTTGGCGATAATCCGTACTTCGTTCAGCAGATGCACGACTGGTTCGTGAAGAACCAGGACAACATCGTCTACGCGGCCTATTTCGACGTCGACGGATTGTGGCCCACGCAAATCGACAACGACCAGTTTCCCAAATCCCGGGAGCTTTTCAGGAAGCTGTTCAGCCGCTGAGTTCCGACGCGCGGGAGCGGTTCAACTCCGGTTAACCCCGTCCATTAACCGTCGCGCGAATTCCGTGTCGCAATGCGCGTCGCTGGACCGGATATTGCAACAATGCGTTTGTATCGTGTGGTTTCCGGAAATCTTTCCGGAACGGATGCTCATATCGGAACGTTCATGTCCTGATACCGCGGCGCGACCCCGGTTCGGGCCAAAATCAAGAATCGCCATGCGCCAGAGTTCGACCGGATTGCCGCAGATGGAAGCCGCTGACACGCACGCCCCCCGCGCCCTGGCGGCGATCTCGCCCGGGCTCGATCCGTCTTCGATCGCCGTCGTCGTCTGCATTCCCTGTTTTCGCCGGCCGCAGCATCTGCGCCAGACGCTGGCCTCGCTGGCCACTCAGCGCACCAGCCGACGCTTCACCGTGGTCATGGTCGAGAACGACGCGCTGCGGAGCGAGAGCGTTCCGGTGGCGACCGAGTTCCTGGCGGCAGGCAAGTTTCCCGGGCTGTGCGTGGTGGAGCCGCGCCAGGGCAATTGTTACGCGATCAATGCCGCGTTCGAGACTGCGCTCGCGACCTTCCCGGCGGCGGCGAGTTTCCTGATGATCGACGACGACGAAATCGCCTCGCCCGACTGGCTGGAGAAGATGATGTCCGTGTCCGAGGCTACGGGCGCCGACATCGTTGGCGGACCGGTCTTGCCCCATTTCGATGACGAACTGAAACGCGGCCTGCGCCGTCACCCGGCGTTCGCACCGGCCTACGACACCTCGGGCCCGGTGCCGGTGATCTATGGCTGCGGCAACTGCCTGATCAGGCGGTCCGTGTTCGAACGCGCAGGCCGGCCGGCGTTTGATTTGCGCTTCAATTTCCTGGGCGGCGGCGACACCGATTTCTTCTACCGCTGCCTTCGGCTTGGCATGCAGTTCCACTGGGTCGCCGAAGCCAGCATCAGCGAGACCGTGCCGCCCGGCCGGACCAAATTGAGCTGGCTCATCACCCGGGGCTTGCGGATCGGCGCCATCAATTATCACGTCCAGCGCAAGGCGACGCCGACCGCCTGGTTGCGGGCGAAGCTGACCCTCAAATTGCTCGCGGCTTTGCCGCTTTCGTTTTTCTACGCCGCACGTGCAGTTCTGACGGAACGCGAACGCACCATCGCCATGCATCCGATGACGGTCGCGGTCGGCAGCGTGCTGGCCGCTTTCGGCATCGAGCCGCAACCCTACAAAGCCTCGAAGATAACAGCTTGAGCCGCTTCGTCACCATTTCAGAAGTGAATGCCGTCGTTGGTGAGGTCCGGCGGCAGCAGGTGATGGACATCGTTCGCGGCGCCGTCTTCGTCGGTGCGTTTCTGCTCGCCTTGATATCGCTACGTCCGTTCGAAGATCTGAGCAACATGCAGATCGGCGACGTCACCACCGGCAATGAGATTCCGACCTACGCGGCCTTCGGCGGCCTTGCGGTGCTGACCATGGCGCTCGCCGCGCGCGACAACATGCGCGGGCTCGCAACATTGCTGTCGCCGGCCTTCCTGCTGTTCGCCGGCTGGCTGTGTGTCACGGTATTGCTGTCGTTCGATCCGAGCACCTCGATCCGGCGCTTCAGCCTGACCGCCTGCGTCATCGCGGTGACCGCGGCGCTGCCGCTATTGGCGAAATCGCAGCACGAGATCATGCGCTGGCTGAGCATCGCAGCATTGGTGCTGCTGGCGACTTGCTTTCTCGGCATCCTGCTGGCGCCGCATCTTACCATCCACATGGCGACCGACCCGCAGGAGCCGGGGCTTGCCGGAAACTGGCGCGGTTCGTTCGGCCACAAGAACGTCGCAGCCGCCATCATGGCGATGCTGCTGTTCCTCGGCATCTATTTCATTAGCGCCGGCGGCTGGATCGCGGGCGTTGCGGTGATCTGCCTGTCGTCATTGTTCCTGCTCTATTCAGCCGGCAAGAGCTCGCTGACGCTGTGCTTTGCGGTACTGCTACTGACCTCGCTGACGGCAGTGGTCCGCTCGTTCTGGCTGCGCGCCGTGATGCTGCTGACGCCGCTCGTGCTGCTGAACATGCTGAGCGTCGGAACTACGATGAGCGATACCCTGGCCGAGATCGCCAAGCTGTTGCCGCTGGACGCCAGCTTTACCGGGCGTATCGACATCTGGAATTTTGCGATGCAGTCGCTGCAGTCGCGATTGGCGACCGGCTACGGCTTTGCGTCCTTCTGGGGCAGCAGCGCGATCCAGAATTTGCCTGAAGGCAAGGAATGGGCGGCCTACGCGGCGCACAGCCACAACGGCTATCTCGATACCGCGCTCGGCATGGGCCTGCCGGGACTGGCATTGCTGATCGGCGCGATCGTCATTCAGCCGCTGCGCGATTTCCATGCCGCCGACGAGGGCGGCAACAACAGCCCGCTGACGATGGTGTTCCTGCGCATCTGGCTTTTCGGACTGTATCTGTCGTCGATGGAAAGCTTCTTCCTCGACCGCGCCGATCCCCTGTGGTTCACGTTTCTGGTCGCGGTATTCGGCCTGCACTATCTGGCAAGGTTTCGCGCCAAAGCGTGACGCTCAAAGCTGTACCCGCACCGCTTCGGCAACATCCTTCCACCAGCCGTCGAAATCGAACGGCGTCGCGTCGTGCGGCCATTTCAGCGCCGAGACGATGCGGTCGGCATAGACCTCGTTTTCCGAACCGCGCGCGACGAGCACGATTGTACCCCGATCGATCAATTCCTTGAAGCGCGGGTGATGATCGAACTCTTCCGACAGCGCCGGGCCGGTGACGATCAACGGCTTGCCCGATTGCGCGCAGGTCAGCACGCTGGAACGCCGGGCGGTAAGGCCCTCGTCCAGCGGATAGCAGAACGCGTCGACCTCGCTGAACAGGCCGAATACCTCGTGATCGGAGGCGACGAAACCGGAGACGATGACATCATCTGCGATACCGAGCTCGGTGGCGCGTGCGAAAAATTCCTCCTCGACCTTGTCGACGCCGCGGATGAACGAACCGACATAGACAATCAGCGGTCTGAGCCCGCACTGCTTCAGGATCGCGCCGATCTCGAGCAGTGCATTGGGTTGCTTGGCCGGATAGATCGACCCGAAATGGCCGATTACCAATCGTTTGTCTTCGCGCGCGGCGGCGAGCCGCTGCCGCAACTTCGAATCCGCTATCCCCGCCGGGGGCTCGATGTTCGGCGGCAGCGGCGCCAGCACGCATTTTTTCGCGGTCCAGCCGACCAGGGAATCCTCCGCCAGTTCGCGGCGTACCAGCGGCGAGAACATGATGATCGTATCGGCCAGCAGCAGGGCGGGGATATAGGTGATCCGGCGCAGCCAGTGCAGCCCGGCCCATTCGTGCTGGATCAGGACATTCTTACGCCGCCGCAGCCGCGCCATGGCCATGGCCATCAGCGGCGCGAAGATCACGCGCTTCCAAGCCACGATCGGAAAGTTACAGACCACGCTCCGCGCCGAGCCGACGGCGCGCCAGAGTTCGGTAAACGATCCCTCGGACCGCCTCAGGGTTAACGTCGTGCAACTGCCGGGTTCGATCTTTTCGACCGTCTCACCCAGCAACCGCGTGAATTGCCCGACGCCACATTGCATTTGCGGTCCCGCGCCGAGAAACAGCGCCCGATATCGGGGGTCTGACGTCATCGTGCCGCAGCGGTCTTTCGAGGGAATGTCAGCGTTAGCCATACATCCCAGACATTAGCTTCCGGTAAGCGGCGGCCTTCCTGCGGCACCGTTCTTGCCAATCTGAAGGTGAAGATCGCCCGGCCGTCTCATAACGGGACATCGGGCTATCGATGCAATGGCGGCAACCCCTGATTTCGGGACAACCCGAAATCGGCGGTTGCCGGGAAAACCGAACTGGAAGCCATCAGGAGCGCGACGATGACGACAGGCAAGATCTTCACCAAATGGGACGAGACGCATTCCGAATTGTGGAGCCATGCGCCGATCCGGCTTGAGCACGAGATGCACAAGTCGCCGGCCTTCTCGATGGACGACCTCGCCAGACTGATCGAAAATTACCCCCGCGAACATTACAGCCTGGTCCAGACCGGCACCCGCGGCTCCAGCCGCATGTGGCGCGAAGGCGATATCGGCAATCTCTCCGGCCGCCAAGTGATCGAGGCGATCTCCCGCGGCGGGCTTTGGCTCAATATGCGCGACGTCGGCGCTGTCGACGGCCGCTATCGCAAGCTGGTCGACCAGATGTTCGAGGAAATCCACGCCAAGATGCCGAGCTTCTCAATTCCGAAGGGCCATCAGGAAAACATCCTGATCTCCTCGCCGGACGCGCAAGTGTATTATCACGCCGACCTGCCGGGCCAAGGCCTGGTCCAGATCGCCGGCCGCAAGCGGGTTTACGTCTATCCGAACACCGCGCCGTTCATCACGCCGCAACATCTCGAGGACATCGCGCTGTTCGACGTCGAAGTCGATCTGCCCTACAAGGAATGGTACGACGATCACGCCAAGGTGCTCGACATCGGCCCCGGCCAGATGCTTGGCTGGCAGATGAACGCGCCGCACCGGGTCGAGAATCTCGACACTTTCAGCGTCTCGATGACGATCTCCTATACCCATGACGATATTCGCCGCTCCGAGATCGTCAACTTCGCCAACGGCATGCTGCGCCATCGCTTTGGCTACACGCCGAAGACCCGCAATCTTCGCGGACCGTCCTTCTTCGCCAAGGCAGTGATGCAGAAGCTATTGCGCGATGGCAAGTGGGTCAAGCGCGAGCGCAGCGCGCGCCGTCCGATCGACTTTACCCTCGATTCCGCCCAGCCCGGCAAGCTCGTCGATCTGCCGAAGGCGGCTTGAGCGGGACCATCCTTGTCATGACGGTGCTGACAACCAATGTCGGAAAACCGGATGCACGGGCAAGCGCGCGCGTGTCCGGATTCCGTGTTGAGTTGATGCGGGACTGGAAACAGGCTGCCGCGCGCTGGAGCAACATCAGCCCGGCGACGCCATTCCAGCACCCGCAATGGTACGCGGCGTGGTACGACGCCTTCGCCGGCGCCGATAGCGTCGAGCCCTTGATCGCCATCGTCACGGACGCAGCGACTGGCGAGCAGGTGGCCTTGCTGCCGCTGGTCCACCGCCGGCAAAACAATATCGGGATTGTCGAATTCGCCGATCTCGATCTTACCGATTACAACGCCCCGATCCTGGGCCCTGCGGCCCCGCGCGATGCCAAAGCGGCGCGGGCGCTGTGGCGCGATCTGTTGTCGGCCTTGCGCCGGATGCAAGGTGGCGCCGATCTCATTCGTCTGCGCAAAATTCCGGTCGACCTCGACGGCCGCTCCAATCCGCTGGCGCTGCTCGACGAGGCCGGGGCATGTTCGCTCAACGGCAACCTCGTTACCACGGGCGAAGACTACGACGTCTGGCGCTACACGCTTGAAAAGACCGTACGCAAGGAGCTGGAGCGGAGCTGGCGGGTTTTCACGCGCTATCCCGCCGCCTCATTCGAGATGGTGACAGACAATAACGAAGCGCTGCGGGTCCTCTCAACCACGGAAGCTCAACAGCGTACGCGGATGCAGAGCCTCGGGCTGAACTTCACCCTCAATGATGAGACCTGTGCCGCTTTCTACCGCAACCTGGTGTGCGACGGCGTCCGTAGTGGCTATGCCCTGGTCTCGGCGCTTACCGTAGGGGACGAAGTGGTCGCGACGCTGCTCGGCATACGCTGCGGCGCGCGTTACGTGATGATCCGCATCAGCAATGCCGGCGATAAATGGTCGAACTGTTCGCCGGGCCGGCTGATCATCGAGCGCACCATGGCGGCACTCCACCGGGATGGCGTGCGCGAGTTCGACTTCAGCATCGGCAATTATGCCTATAAGCGCCGCTTCGGCGTGACGCGGCTGCCGCTGGTCGATGTCAGCGCCGCCTTGAGCTGGCGCGGATGGCCCCATGCATTGCGCGATCGCGCCGCGCGTGAGTTGCGCAGCTATCCTAAACTCACCGCCTATTTGAAGCGGGCCCTTGGCAAGCCATTGTCGCGCGAAGAGAACTAACGTTCTGTGGCAGAGATGACACGCTTGTGCAAATCTGTCACACGCGACCGGATTGTGCGGCCGTTCTTCCTGTGTTCGCAAGAGTTCATGATCGCATTCGCCGCCCAGACGTATGCTGGTGCTCGGGGCAAGGGCTACTGGTGAATTCCGTGGGGAGAGTAGACATGCCAGCCTATATCCACCAGCACGATGACATCGAGCCAGCCTTCGTCATTTGCCCGAGCTGCGTCGGGCTTCCGATGTATGTGCGGGACGTCGAGCCGCATTGGAGCATGGCGAAGATCGAGTTCACCTATGAATGCTCCGATTGCGGCGCGGAGATTCGCCAAACCGTGATCAAGCCACAGCTGCGGCACTAGACTTTCAAACCTGCCGCACCACGCCGGGCTGGCCCGGCTCGCATTCCAGCGCGTCGCGATCCCATTTCGCCGAAATCGCCGCGGCCTGATAGGTGCTTTGCAGGAAATCGAGCAGCGCTTGGTCGGGATCGCCGGCCATGCGCACGGCGTCATAGGGCAGGATGAATTCGCCGAGCGCCTCGCTGAAGAAGGCCGCATCCGGCCGCACCTTTGACGTGCGGAAGCCCGCTGGCTCCGGATAGGCGTAGGAGTAGAACGCCGGATAATCCACCGCACCCGAGCCCGGCCAGAAGCCGGCGCTGCTTTCTTCATGCGAATAGGCTTCGCAGGCCACCGCATCGGGCAGGTTCGGCACGCCACCGGGATGGCGCGGCGCGCGCCGCCCGGAGAAACGCGTTACCGCCAGGTCAAAACTGCCCCAGAAGAAATGCACCGGGCTCGCCTTGCCGAGGAATCCGGTGCGGAATTGCTTGAAGACGCGGTCGCAGTTCACAAGAATCTGCAGGAAGCGCCCGACCGCGTCGGGATCGTAGGAGGCATGGGCAGTGTCCAGCGAAAACCGGACCGGGTCCGGCAACTCGTTCGGCATCTCGTCGATGGTAAGGGCAATGTCGAGTTCGGCAAGCGCAGCGATCGTCGCGGCATGGAAGCTCGCAACCGATTGTCCGGCGAGCGCGAATTGCCGCTGTGCGCCGTCGCTGGTCGAGACCCGCAAAACGTGTTCGATGAAATCAAAGTCGATCTGGAACGTTCGCGTGCCATCCGGTACGGGCGACGTCGTCAACCCGCGTGGGGTGACGTAGAGCGCCACATGCCAGGAATGGTTCAGCCAGGGCGCCTTGGTCAGCCGGATTTTTCCGATGACCTGGCTCCAGAGATGCAGCGTGGCATAGGTGTCACGCCACGCGGCGGTCGGCAATTGCGGCCACGGGGTTTGCGAAGATTTGCTCATGCCTGAACCCGTATCAGTGATGGCGGACGACAGATTGCCTATCACGAAACCGTTTGGTATCACCAAACGGTCACGCCGATCTCACGATTTGGTGCATTCAGCGCAGCGGCGCTGGCCGCGCGACGCCCGGTATAGGCTCATGCACCACCAGCGCCTTGCAATCGCCTGCAGCGGATTGCGCACCAGTTGAGCCATAAAAAGAAGTTCGACCATGGCCGTATCCATCGTCCCCCAGACGATAGATGGGGCGGCAATCCCGAATGAGAATGTCGCCCCAATCGCATCAGCCATGCAGTTTGTTCGCGGTCTCCGCGATCACACGTCCTTGATAACGCGCGCCGGCGAGCTCGTTTTCACTCGGCTGACGACTGCCATCGCCGCCGGTGATGGTGGTCGCGCCATAGGGCGCGCCGCCGGTGACTTCATCGAGCTTCATCTGGCCGGCAAAACCGTAGTTGAGGCCCACGATCGTCATACCAAAGTGCAAGAGGTTCGTGATGATCGAAAACAGCGTGGTCTCCTGGCCGCCATGTTGGGTCGCGCTCGCGGTGAAGGCACCGCCGACCTTGCCGTGCAGGGCGCCCTTGGCCCAGAGGCCGCCGGCCTGATCGAGGAAATTCGCCATCTGCGACGCCATCCGCCCGAAGCGCGTGCCAGTGCCGACGATAATGGAGTCGTAATTAACCAGCTCTTCGATCTTGGCGACAGGGGCCGCCTGGTCGAGCTTGTAATACGATGCCTTGGCGACCTCGGTCGGCACCAGTTCAGGCACGCGCTTGATATCAACGCTGGCGCCGGCTTCGCGCGCGCCTGCTGCGACGGCATTTGCCATCGCCTCGATGTGACCGTAAGCGGAATAATAGAGCACGAGTACTTTGGCCATGATGGCTTTCCTTTGAGTTTGCAGGTGGTTTTCTTGCGAGATCATGCGGGCGGATCCCGCGCATGACTTTTGGATCGCGGGGGCTTACGCCGCGTCGACCAGCACCAGTTCGGAATCCTCCAGTGCGGTGATGGTGAGCTTGGCCTCATTGCGGATCGCGGCGCCGTCGCGGGCGTTGACGCGCACGCCGTTGACCTCGACGCTGCCGGCGGCCGGCACCAGATAGAGATTACGCGTCTTGCCGGCCCTGTATTCCGCGCGCTCGCCGGCCTTCAGCGTGGTGGCGAGCACGCGGGCGTCGGCGCGGATCGGCAGCGCGTCCTGATCGCCGGCAATGCCGCTGGCGATGGTGACGAGCTTGCCGGAACGGTCCGACTTCGGGAATGGCTTGGCGCCCCAGGTCGGCTGGCCGCCTTTGGTGGTCGGCTCGATCCAGATCTGAAAGATCCGCGTGTTGGTTGGCTCGAGATTATACTCGGAGTGACGAATGCCGGATCCGGCGCTCATCACCTGCACATCCCCGGCCTCAGTGCGGCCCTTGTTGCCAAGGCTGTCCTGATGGGTGATCGCGCCTTCGCGAACATAGGTGATGATTTCCATATTGGCGTGGGGATGGGCGGGAAAGCCGGTGTTCGGCGCGATCTCGTCGTCGTTCCACACCCGCAACGCGCCGTGGCCCATATTGTCGGGGTTATAATGGCTGCCGAAGGAGAAGTGATGCTTGGCCTTCAGCCAGCCATGGTCGGCGCTGCCGAGTTTTGCGAATGGTCTGAGTTCGATCATGGGATTGTTCCTTTGGTTTGAATTTAGCCGGGCGGCGCCGCGTGCGTTTGCACCCGGCAGCCGAAGATTGTTTGAATCAGGCGCCGAAGCCGCCATCGACATTGAGCACCGTGCCGGTCACGAAGGAGGCCGCGGCGCTGGTCAGGAACACGACGCCGGCCGCGATCTCTTCCGCCGTGCCGTAGCGCTGCAGCGCGTGCTGCTTGCGCTGGGCTTCAGCAAACTCACCGCCGTCTTTCGGATTCATATCGGTGTCGATCGAGCCCGGCTGCAGCACGTTCACGGTGATGCCGCGGGGACCGAGATCGCGCGACGCACCCTTGCTGTAGCCGACGATCGCGGCTTTGGTGGCGGCGTAATCGGCCAGTCCCGGAAACGAGGCGCGGGTTGCAATACCCGAACCAATCGTGACGATACGTCCGCCTTCGCCCATCAGCTTCGACGCGGTACGGATCGCAGCGACGACGCCGTGCACATTGATTGCGTCCTGGCGCGCCAGTGCCGCGGTGTCGGCGGTTGCATCATCGACCGCGCCACTGACGGCGACGCCGGCATTGTTGACGAGGATGTCGAGCCGGCCGAATGTCTTGGCAACGTCGTTCACGAGCTGCTCCACCTCGGTCGATGAAGCCTGGTCGGCCTTGAAGGCGCGGGCTTCAACGCCCTTGGCTTTCAATTCCCGAACGACTGCTTCGGCCTTGTCCGGGGAGGCGACGTAGCTGATCGCGACATTGGCGCCTTCATCCGCGAGCGCGCGGGCACTGGCTGCGCCGATGCCGCGCGAGCCCCCGGTGACGAGGGCAACCTTGCCTGAAAGCTTCTTCGTCATTGGATTTCTCCATCATCCATCGCTTGAATTTCGATGGGCTATGGATATGCCTCCCGGTGTGGTATAGAAATAGAAACTATTGAAACGCATTGTTTCTAAAAAAGACCTATAGCGAGGTCCCGAATGGCAAAGCTCCCGGATTTCGAAGCGCTCGCGATTTTCGCAAAAGTCGTGGAATTGCGCTCGTTTGCGTCGGCCTCAAGCGAACTCGCGCTGTCCAAGGCGACGGTATCGAAGGCGGTTAGCCGGCTGGAGCAACGGCTCGGCGCGCGGCTGTTCAACCGCACCTCGCGACGGCTTGCGCTGACCGATGCCGGGCAAAAGCTCGCCGAGCGAGCCACGCAGCTATTGGCCGACGGCGAGGCGGTGGAGAACGAGGCGCTGTCGCAATCGATGGCGCCGCGCGGGCTGGTGCGGCTCGCGGTGCCGATGACGTTCGGGGTCAAGGCAGTGGCGCCGCTATTGCCGGAATTCCTCAGTCGATATCCGGAAGTCTCGATCGATTTGCATCTAAGCGACGCGACGGTCGATCTGATCGGTGAAGGTTTCGATGCCGGCCTGCGCATCGCGCGGCTACCGGATTCTTCCCTGATCGCGCGACGGCTTTGCGCGATGCCGCGCTACACGGTGGCAGCGCCGTCCTATCTCAAGCACCACGGCCGGCCGACGCATCCGATGCATCTCGCGCAGCATAAATGCTTCGGCTACGCCTATCTCTCGACGCCCGGCGTCTGGCACTACACCAACGCGGCTGGCGAGCAGGCCAGCGTGCGGCCGGCCGGCCAGCTCCGCGTCAACAATGGCGAGGCGCTGTTGCCGTCGGTGATTGCCGGCCTCGGCATCGCCGATCTGCCCGATTTCATCGTCGGCGACGCGATTGCATCCGGCGAGGTCGAGGTAATTCTCAAAGGCTGGAAGCAGCCGGAAGGCGCGGTGCATCTGGTGACGCCGCCCGGCGGCCCGCGCCCCGCCCGCGTCGGGGTGCTGGCGGATTTCCTGACCTGGCAATTTGCCAAAGGGAAGAAGAAGGCGTCCTGAGACAGCGCGACGAAGCGCGCCTTTGCTCGGGGCACGCGGTTTCGGCTAGGTTGCCTCCAGCAACCAGAACCAAAATCTCCCGGGGGAAATGCCAATGAATTGTCGCCAACTCCTGAAGGCTGCCGCCGCGCTGCCGCTGGTGCAAACCGCGCTGGCGAACTCGGCCCGCGCGCAGGCTGCGTACCCCTCGCGCAACATCACCATGATCGTGCCGTTCCCGCCTGGTGGTCAGGCCGATCTGGCGGCGCGCCCGGTGGCGCAGGCGCTCGAGCGTATCCTCGGCAAGCCCGTGATCGTCGACAACCGCGCTGGCGGCGGCGGTGGATCGGTCGGCAATGCGGCGGCCGCGCGCGCCGAGTCCGACGGCTACACATTATTGATGACGCTGTCGTCGCTCGCGGTGTTGCCCGAGGCCGACCGGCTGTTCGACCGGCCGGTGGCTTATGAAGTTTCGCAATTCGCGCCGGTGGCGCGCGTGCTCGCTGATCCAACGCTGCTGGCGGTGCCGGCTTCGGCGCCGTGGAAGACGCTGCAGGATTTCGTCGATGACGCCAAGAAACGTCCCAGCCAGATTCCCTACGGCTCCTCGGGCCCCTACGGCACGCTGCATGTGGCGATGGAAATGTTTGCGGCGAACGCCGGCATCAAATTGCTGCATGTGCCGTTTCGTGGCGCGGGCCCGGCTCTGACCGCGTTACTCAGTGGCACGGTGCAGGCATTGGCCTCGGCGCCGGGCACGCTGAAGCAGCAGGTCGACGACGGCAAGATGCGGGTGCTCGCGAACTGGGGCGCCGAGCGTATCGCGAGCTTTCCCGATCTGCCGACCTTCCGGGAACTCGGTTACAAGGATGTCGAGTTCTACATCTGGGCGGGCCTGTTCGCGCAAAGCGCGCTGCCGGCGCCGATCATGGCGCGGTTGCGCGAAGCGATGGCGCAGGCGGTGAAGGCACCGGAGGTGATCAAGACCTTTGAGACCGCCGGCAGCCCGGTCGCCTACATGGACGCGCCGGAATTTTCCAAATTCGTCGCTGACGACAGCGCGCGACTGGTCGCCGCGGTGAAGAAGATCGGCAAGGTGGAGTAGGGAACCCACTTCACAATTTCTTGTCCGCGCGAACGTTGCCCGGCCTCATTCATTGCACAGGCTTGGAGCCGTGGGTGCACGGAACCCGCAACCCAGCTTGATTGAATGAAAGGATCGGACATGGCCGCGCAGCGCATCGTGCTCAGCCTTGCCCTCGCGATCGGAAGCGTTGGCTCCCTGCAAACTATTGTGTTCGCCGAGGAGTATCGGGGAACCTGGGAGCAGCAGATGGCCTGCACGCCGGATGTCTGGCGGTTGTGCAGCGCGCAGATTCCGGATGTGAGCCGGATCGTCGGTTGTCTGCGGCAGAATACGGAACAGCTGAGCAATCCCTGTAAGGCAGTATTCGAATCCAATAACCGCGTGCCGGCTCCGCCCCGCGGCCGCGTCGCACCGGCTCCGCCGCCACCGGCTGACGAGGATCAATAAACCTGGCTAGGGCCTGACCTCGCAAACATCGACCCATTCGGCCGCGGTCAGTTCGGCCATTCGCATCGGCGCGATGCGGACCGCGCTGTGGGTCGAGCCCGCCGCCGGAACCACAATGTCGAACGCCTTCAGCGAGACATCGCAATAGACCGGCAACGGCGTCTTCAGTCCGAACGGACAGACGCCGCCGACTTCATGGCCGGTGATCTCGGCGACCTCCTCGAGGCCCAGCATTTTCGGTTTTCCCCCGAACTGCGCCTTCAGCTTCTTGTTGTCCATGCGCGAGGTGCCGGCCGCCACGATCAGCACCACCCGTTCGCCGATCCGCAAGCTCAATGTCTTGGCGATCCGCGCCGGCTCGACGCCATAGGCTTCCGCGGCTAGCGTGACGGTGGCCGAACTCATGCTGGATTCAATCACCGAGATGTCGGGCGCCCTCTCGGCGAAGAAGGCGCGGACCGATTCAATGCTCATGGTTTCAGGACTTTCGGGCAGCCACCAGATCGGGCAATTCGGCGAGCGTGTGGATGCGATAATCAGGCTCGAGCCCGAATTCATCCATCTGGGTGCGGATCGCCTTGAACATCGTGAGCGGCGGGACGAGATCGCTTTCGGCGCAGGCCTGCGCCATTGCTTCCGGGCTCACCCGCTCGATCCAGGCGACGTTGAGCCCGAACGCCTTGGCGCCGCAGGCGTCCCAGGGGTTCGACGAGATGAACAGCACTTCGTGCGGCGGGATGTGCAGCGTGGACTCAATCAAGGTGTAGGCATCCGGGCTCGGTTTGAATATTTTTTTGGAATCGATGCTGATAGTTGCCTCGAGCACGCGGTCGAGGCCGCTGTTCTTCACCAGCGCATTGAGCATATCGGGGCTGCCGTTGGAGAGAATGGCGAGCTTTAAGTCCTTCATCGTCGCCAGCGAGACCAGCGCATCGGGATAGAGATCGAGATGCAGATATTTGTCCATAATGCGCGCGAACGCCAGCTCGTCATATTTCAGGCCGAGGCATCGCAGCGTGTAGGCAAGCGACTCCCGCGTCACAGTCGAGAAATCTTCATATCGGTGCATCAGCGAGCGCAGCCAGGTATATTCGAGCTGCTTGATGCGCCACACCTGCGTAATGATTTCGCCGTAGCCGGGAAAGGCTTGTTCGGTGACGGAGGCCACCGACTGGATGTCGTAGAGCGTGCCATAGGCGTCGAACACGACGGCTTTGATGCTCACTTGTCTTGCTCTCTGCTGCCAATCGTTGCGTCGAGGAATTCGTGGAGTGTGACGATCGATTGGTCCGTTGCTGACTGGTTGAATTCGAGGTGATGCCCGGGAAGCTTTGCCGGCGTCGTGGGGTTGGACGCGTCGAAGCCGTGATAGGCGCCCGGATAGACCACGAGTTTGATCGGTGCGCCCTGGTTCTTTTGCCTTGATATCCCTATCTCGTCGCGGCCGTCCACCATATTGCGGCACTCCTCGGCAGGGGTCACGTCATCGCGTTCGCCGATCAGGATCAGTGTCGGCACCGTCATGTAGCCCTTGAATCCACGGCAGGGCGGATAGAAGGCGGCCGCCGCACGAAACTTGTTGGACGACGTCTGCTCCAGCGAGCCATGCTCGACCGACATCAATGCCACCCGGCCGCCGTTGGCAAAACCCAGCACCGCGATGCGGGCAGGGTCGACCAATGGATCCCGCGCCAGGAAGTTCAGTGCCCGGTAGGCGTCCAGGATCATGTCATTCGGGAATCCGTCGCCGCAGCTCTTCAGGCCGCGCGGACCGAAGCTGTCGACCGTGAGCGCCACATAGCCCCAGGACGCGATCGGCTTTCCCCAGCGTTCGTCAAGCCGCCTCCAATCGCCTTTGCAACTGTGCAACAGGACGACGGCGGCCGAGGAGCCTGCAGCGTGGGCCTGCCGCAGGTATCCCTGAAGCGGCTGGGTGCTGGCAAGCGGGCTCTCGATCTCGACGACAATGGGGGGCGGTTCAGCTGCCAGGCAGTTGACCACATAGCCGCTCAGGAGCGCGGTGACAGAAGCAACGATTTTGGCGAGGTTCGTCACAGACCACCATATCGGTCAGCCGTTCGCGCCGAACCGGACGTCTCCTTATATACCCAAAATCCTCCGCGCATTGGCTTTCAGGACCTTGGGCCGGATCTCGTCGCGGATCTCGAGTTTTGCAAAGTCTGCCAGCCAGCGATCCGGCGTGATCACCGGCCAGTCCGAACCGAACAGCATCTTGTCCTGGAGGATGGAGTTGATGTAGCGCACCAGGATCGGCGGGAAATATTTCGGCGACCAGCCGGAGAGGTCGATATAGACGTTCGGCTTGTGGGTCGCGACCGACAGTGCCTCTTCCTGCCAGGGGAACGAGGGGTGGGCGAGGATGATCTTCAGATCGGGGAAATCCGCTGCCACGTCGTCCATGTACATCGGGTTGGAATATTTCAGCCGCATGCCCATGCCGCCGGGCATGCCGCTGCCGACGCCGGTCTGGCCGGTGTGAAACAGCGCGATGGCGCCACCGTCGTTGATCACCTCATAGAGCGGATAGGCCATGCGGTCGTTGGCGTAGAAGCCCTGCATGGTCGGGTGGAACTTGAAGCCCCGGACACCATATTCCTCGATCAGCTTCCTCGCCTCGCGCACGCCGAGCTTGCCCTTGTGCGGATCGATGCTGACAAAGGGGATCAGGACGTCGAGATTGTCGGAGGCGACTTCCAGCATCTCGTAATTGTTGTAGCGTCGGAAACCGGTCTCGCGTTCGGCGTCGACCGGGAAAATCACGGCGGCGATTTTCTTGGAACGGTAATAAGCCGCGGTTTCCGGCACGGTCGGCGGATGCTTGTGCGGCGACTTGAAATAGTCGGCCATCTGCGACTGGAAGTCGTCATAGCCGTCGTCGCCATGCATGCCGCAAGGCTCTTCCGCATGGGTATGGATGTCGATCGCCACGACCTCGTCGATATTGGGCAGTTTCAGCTTCTTGGGCATTTGGGGTTCCCGGCGGCTTGATTTTTCGATCTGGGAAATTGATTATACTATATAACAAATTCCGCAAGGCTGCAGGAAAAGATCGCGGAAAAAGCAGGGAGGACGGCATGGCGCAGGCGGAGGTCTTCGAGACTGATTTCTGGAAAGACGCCAATCTGCGCAAGGTCTGGGACGACATCGTCCCCGGCGCGCCGCGCACGACCATTCCCTACACGCTGACCAGGGAAGCGATCGAACTCTACTGCAAATCGGTCGGCGAGGATCACCCGATCTATTTCGATGAAGCCTACGCGAAGACCACCCGCTATGGCGGGCTGATCGCGCCGCCCTCGATCCATATCCTGTTGATGTTTTCCTGCACACCAGCCGATGACTGGATGCGCTCACCGGGAACGGTCAATGCCGGGCAATCCTGGAGCTACAATATTCCGGCGCGGCCGAACGACGTCATCACGCTGCAGGCCCGCGCACTCGACAAGTTCATCAAGCGCGAGCGGCTGTTCGTGGTGCACGACAACGTCTTCTTCAACCAGCATGGCGACGTGATCTGTTCCGGCCGCGGCTGGACCATTCGACCCGAGTGAAATTCAGAGGGAGAGGGCGCCATGACAACCACGTTCGAAAGCCTGAATGCCGGCGATACCATCGACGGGCCGAAATTCGCCGTGTCACGCGAATCCATCCGCCTGTTTTGCGACGCCTCGCTCGACTACAACCCGCTGCATCTCGACGACGACTACATGAATGGCAATTTCGGCAAGACCAATTTCGGCGGCATCATCATGCACGGCATGAACAATTTCGGGCTGATCTCGCGGATGCTGACCGACTGGGCCTATCCGGCCGGCGCGATCCACCGCCGTCTGGAAACAAGATGGGTCAAGCCGGTCCGGCCCGGCGACACCATCAGGCCCGCGGGCATCGTCAAATCCAAGCAGGTGACGAAGAACTCGCGCTGGGTTCTGATCGACGTCATGGTGCGCAACCAGAACGACGAGAAGGTCGCGACCGGCGAGGCGATGGTGGAGTTCCCGATCTAGAATTGGTGTGGCTCAGAGGGCGCGGAATTCGGGCGGTAACTGGCGCTTTTTCTTCAGAAAATGGCTGGAAAATCAGCGTCGTACGGCTGGGAATAGCGGATTGGACGGTTTTTGAGCCGTTGATTGACATTGGGCCCTGCGATGGCTTAGAAACCGCCCCGTCCCGGGCGGTATGGCCGCTGGCGGGATTAATCCCATTTCGGCAAAACTTCGGCCTGTCCACACGGCCTTTCAAAGCATCAGGATTGTCCCATGAAGGTCCGTAACTCGCTGAAATCGCTGCGCGGTCGCCACCGCAACAACCGTCTGGTCCGCCGCAAGGGCCGGGTCTACGTGATCAACAAGGTGCAGCGCCGCTTCAAGGCCCGCCAAGGCTGAGGCGGCTTTCTCGCCGCGATCCGTTTCGCTTCACAGGTCTTTGACGACTTGCTGCTTTGCGGCGCGATTTTGCGCGTCTAGACTTAGGCATGGCAATGAGATTCCCGGGCACCCGTAACTGCCGGATCGCGATCCTCGTCACTGCTGCAATGATGGCGGTGCCTGCCGCGGCGTTCGCCGAGAGCGACCCCAGGGTCATTCCCCCACCCCAAGCGCAGAAGAAGTTGCCGGAAGCGCCGAGCAAGCTGCCCAAGGTCGGCGCCGATCGCACGCGCGGGCTGGACTTCCTGTTCGGCGCGCTGAAGGCGGCCCCCGACGAGGCCAGCGCCAAGCATGTCGAGGCACGGATCTGGGCGCTGTGGCTGCAGACGCCGAGCGACACCGCGGCGCTGCTGATGCTGCGCGCCAAGGCGGCGATGGATGCGCAGAAAACCGACGTCGCGCTGAAGCTGTTGGATGCCGTGGTCAGGCTGCGACCCGACTATATCGAGGGTTGGAACCGGCGCGCGACGCTCCATTACCTGAAGAACGACTACACCCATTCACTCGAGGACATCCAGCAGGTCCTGATCCGCGAGCCGCGCCATTTCGGCGCGCTGGCCGGGCTCGGCATGATCATGCAGGACATCGGCGACGAAAGGCGCGCGCTGGAAGCATTCCGTAGGGCGCTCGCCGTCAACCCGCATCTCGAAAAGGTGCCGGAGCTGGTCAAGACGCTGACCGAAAAGGTCGAAGGCCGCGATATCTGATTTCACGCGATTAACCTTGATTCCCGACAGCCAGTCGCAGGCCGGAACGCGTCGTTAGCAACGCGCTATTATTCGATCTCAGCGTGTCAGGAGCGAAGCTATGAAATCATTGCGGCTGGCCGGCGCGGTGATCGCCGCGACCGGAACAATCGCTTTCGCGGAGGGTGGGTATTGGGTGGTCGGCAATAGCGCGGCCAGCAGATGCGAGATTGTCACCAGCAATCCCGTCATCAACGGACCCATCGGCGGCAACATCTCGTTTGGCGAAGGACCGTACAAGTCGCTCGACGATGCCAAGCTCGCGCGCTCAACTATCGGTGTTTGCCCTAAGGAAGAAGAGACTCCCGCCGAAGCGGCGGACAAGGACAAGCCGGGCTAGAACAGAACTCAGTGCAGCACGTTGCTGCCGCGGGCCATGCCGTCGAGGCCTACCGCCGCGTAGAACTGTGCCAGTTCCGCCTCCAATTGCTCATTGACCAGCAGCAACGCCTTCAGCGCGCCGCGGATATCGCCGTTGCAGCTCGCCACGATCTGGTCGATGGCCGCTTCGCTTGCGTCGGAAATCATGGATAGTCCTCCGATTGTACCTTGGAACAACGTGTGGTCTCCGCCCGCGTTCCTGTGGATTCTGGGTACAGTCCGGGCGCGTCCGATCAGGCACGCCGACACATGGCGAAAGTGTCGACGTCACTGTATAAAAAACCCGATGACGCCCGTATGACCCCGCTATCCACAGGGGGCGCGGCTTGTGGAAAACGCCCCGAAACCCGCACCCGCCAAAACCGTATCTCGTTGGTGCAGAACATCATTCGGACATTTTCAATGGTGGCAGTGATTGTCGTGGCTGGGCTGGCGATGCTGGCCCTGGCCACGCAGGCCGGGGTGTTCCTGACGGAGCGCGCCCATCCCGCCCTGGGCAGGATGGTCGAGGTTTCGGGCGCGACCCTTCATATCGTCGATATCGGCCCGCGCGACGCCGCCGGTGCGCCGATCGTGATGCTGCATGGTGCGAGCGCCAATCTCGAAGTGATGCGGCAGCCACTTGGCGCGCGGCTTGCGAAACATCATCGCGTGATCCTGATCGATCGCCCGGGGCATGGCTGGAGCACACGGGCGCGCCTTGAGGACTCAACACCCGAGATTCAGGGCCGCATGATCGACGAGGCGCTGGCAAAGCTCGGTATCAGCCAAGCGGTCTTCGTGGTGCATTCGTGGGCCGGCGTCCTGGGCCTGCGCATGGCGCTGGATTATCCCGGACGCGTCGCAGGCCTCGTGATGCTGGCGCCGGTGGCCTATCCGTGGCCGGGCGGCGTCGGCCGCTACAACAAGATCGTCTCGACGCCAGTGATCGGTCCCCTGCTGGCCTACACGATCACGCTGCCGCTGGGCACTCTCCTCGCCGGTCCAGGAGCGCGCGGCGTCTTCCTGCCGCAGGCGATGCCGGATGGATTTGTCGAGAACACCTCGACATCGTTATTGCTGCGTCCGCGGGAGTTTCTCGCCAACGCTCGCGATCTGGTGACGCTGAAGTCAGCGGTGGCCGAGCAGGCGGTGCGCTACGGTGAGATCAAGACGCCGATCACCATCATTACGGGCGACGCCGACAAGACGGTGTCGACCAACATCCATTCGCGGCCGCTGGCCACAACCGTACCCAACGGCAGACTGATCGTACTGCCCGGCGTCGGCCACATGGTGCAGTACTCGGTGCCCGATCTCGTGGTCTCGGAGATCGAGGCGATCAACAGCAGGATGGCACGGAGCACGGCGGCAGTCGCCAACTAGAACTATGCCGTGACATTTGTGCGCGAGCGCGTTAGCGCGAAGGCGGCTACCTGGTCTTGCCGTCCTTGTCGTATTGCGCGAGGAACGCCCAGAGGTCGTTGGCCTCTTTCTCGTTCTTGATGCCGGCGAACACCATCTTGGTGCCGGGGATCTTCGCCTTCGGGTCCTTGATGTAGTCGAGGAACTGATCCTTGTTCCAGGCGATGCCGGAATTCTTGTTGGCCTCCGAATAGGAATAGCCCTCCGCGGTGCCGGACTTGCGGCCGTCGATCCCGTTCAACTCGGGGCCGACCTTGTTCTTGGCGCCTTCGCCGATCGCATGGCAGGCCAGGCATTTGTTGAACGACGCCTTGCCGGCGGTAACGTCCTGCGCCAGCGCGCCCGATGCCGCGGCCATGGCGGCGATGACAATCAGGGCGCTTGAAGTCAGTTTGTTCATGGGGGCTCTTTATCTTTTCCGGACCGAGGTGCGGTCGCTTGTGGCATGGCCCGCGCGCCATGGACAAGCCACGAAAGGTTGACGGGTTTCATGACGGGGCTGGCATAGCGGTAGGGCTCGGGATGTCCATTGGCCTTAGGCAGCCTACCCAAGTGCGCCCGGACGTGCTTGATTTGCCGCGTCAAATCGATAACGCGTGGGGCATCGGAGGAAACGCATGGCCATCATGATGCCGGCTTCCGACCAGGCCGTTCTGGATCGTCGCGACGCCATTGTGGCGGCCTTGCGCGCGATCGTGCCGGGCGAGGGCGTGATCGATACGCCTGCCGAAATGCTCCCCTACGAGTCCGACGGGCTGATGGCCTATCGCCAGCCGCCCATGGTGGTGGTGTTGCCCGATACGACCGAGCAGATCGCAAAGGTCCTCAAATATTGCTTCGAGCAGGGCATCAAGGTGGTGCCGCGGGGCTCCGGCACCTCGCTGTCCGGCGGGGCATTGCCGTTGGCTGACGGCGTGCTGCTCGGTTTGGGCAAGTTCAAACGCGTCCGCGAGATCGATTTCGACAACCGCGTGGTGGTGACCGAACCGGGGGTCACCAATCTCGCCATCAGCCAGGCGGTGGCGCATGCCGGGTTTTACTACGCGCCCGATCCGTCGTCACAGATCGCCTGCTCGATCGGCGGCAATGTCGCGGAAAATTCCGGCGGTGTGCATTGTCTGAAATACGGCATGACCACCAACAACGTGCTGGGCTGCGAAATCGTGCTGATGTCGGGCGAAGTCCTCCGGATTGGCGGCAAGTCGGCCGAGAACTCAGGCTACGACTTGATGGGCATCATCACCGGCTCCGAAGGTCTGCTCGGCGTCATCACCGAGATCACGGTGCGGATCCTGCAAAAACCCGAGACCGCCCGCGCCCTGATGGTCGGCTTCGCCGAGGTCGAGGCTGCCGGCGAGTGCGTGGCGCGCATCATCGGCGCCGGCATTATTCCGGGCGGCATGGAAATGATGGACAAGCCTGCGATCCACGCCGCCGAAGCCTTTGTCCATGCCGGCTATCCGCTCGACGTCGAGGCGCTGCTGATCATCGAACTCGATGGCCCCGGCGTGGAAGTCGACGAATTGATCCGGCGGGTCGAGGCGATTGCGCAAGGCTGCGGCTCGACGAGCTGCCAGGTCTCCAATTCGGAGACCGAGCGCAACCTGTTCTGGGCCGGTCGCAAGGCGGCATTTCCGGCGGTGGGGCGGATTTCGCCTGATTATCTCTGCATGGACGGCACCATTCCGCGCGGCGCGCTGCCCAGGGCGCTGGCGCGGATCCGCGATCTCTCGGCCAAGTACGATTTGCGCGTCGCCAATGTGTTTCATGCTGGCGACGGCAATCTGCACCCCCTGATTCTCTACGATGCCAACCAGCCCGGCGAGATGGAGCGGGCGGAAGCCTTCGGCGCCGATATCCTGCGCTGCTGCGTCGAACTCGGCGGGGTCCTGACCGGCGAACACGGCGTCGGCATCGAGAAACGCGATCTGATGCCCGAAATGTTCTCTGAAATCGACCTCAACCAGCAACAGCGGCTGAAATGCGCGTTCGACGCGCAAGGCCTGCTCAATCCCGGCAAGGTGTTTCCCACCCTGCATCGCTGCGCCGAGCTTGGCCGTGTCCACGTCCATGGTGGCAAGCTGGCGTTTCCCGACCTTCCGCGGTTCTGAGGGCCCGGGTGGCGACCAATGACTGATTTCTCGATAAGTGGGACGACACGTGCGGTGAGCGAAGGGCGAACCGCACCCCGCCTGCTTTTCATCGACAACATCAGATGGACGATGATCGTTTTGGTGCTCAGCATGCACGCATGCGACACCTACAGCCCGTTTGGCAATTGGTACTACGTCGACCGGCGTCCGGCGGGTCTTGGCACCACGATCTTCTTTGGCGTTTACCAGAGTTTTCTGCAGGCGTTTTTCATGGCGGTACTCTTCTTCATTGCGGGCTATTTTTCCGCGGCCGCCTACGATCGCAAGGGCTTTTCACCGTTTCTCCGCGACCGCTTCTTCCGGCTCGGATTGCCGACGCTGCTGTATTTGCTCGTGATAGGTCCGCTCACCCAGTATTTCCTGTCCTGGACATGGGGAAGCGGCGGCTTCGGCCACCAATGGCTGCTCCATCTCAGGGACGGGGAGTGGCTGTCGGAAACCGGACCGATGTGGTTCTGCGCCGCGCTTTTGATATTTGCGGTTGTCTACGCCCTTGTCCGCCTGACCGGATGGAAAGAGCCCCGGATCGAACCTGCCGTCGATCACCGGGGCGGAATGGCGGTTGCGATATTCATCGCCATCATGGCGGCCTCGACCTTTCTGGTCCGTACCGGCGTGCACGGGGACGCCTCGGTGCTCAACATGCACCCCGGCGATTTCCCCCAATATATCCTCATGTTTGCCGCCGGCACGTTCGGCTATCGGGGCAACTGGATCACGGAACTTTCCGAGCGCGCTTGCTTGCTATGGGGGGCGCTCGCGATTTCCTTTGCAACCCCGCTGTTGGCAGCGCTTATCCTGTTTGGCGGTGGCTTGCAGGGCGAGACCGCGCAGTATGCCGGCGGGTTCAATCCGGTGAGCGCCGGAAAATGCCTGTGGGAAGCGCTGGTCTGCGTGGGAGTGGGTTTCTTGATGCTTGCCGTCTACCGCCGTTATTTCGACGCACAGGGACCGGCCGCGCGGTGGCTCTCCGACAACGCGTTCGGCGTCTACCTGATCCATCCACCGATCCTGATCGGTTCCGCCATCCTCCTGCACCCGGTCGCGCTGAACGGGCTGGTGAAAGCCATGTTGCTGACGCTCGTTGCGGCCGTCGGCAGCTTCGCGGCATCCGCTTTTGTTCTGCGCAAGTCTCCGTTGCGCGCAATGGTCTAGAGCTTCCGATGGACACGCTCAGAGTACGTGACGCCAGGGACGTCGAGCAGGTGGTGCGGGCCGCGATCGCCAGCGAGCAGCCGCTGGAGATCATCGGCCATGGCTCAAGGCGGCAAATCGGCCAGCCGATGGCGACCAATGCGTTGCTGGAACTGTCGGCGCTGAACGCGGTCACGGCCTATGAACCGAACGAGCTGATCATCACCGTGCAGGCCGGCGCGCCGCTTGCCGACGTCCAGTCGCTGATCGATTCCAAGAACCAGCAATTCGCGTTCGAGCCAATGGATACTTCCGCGCTGCTTGGCGTGCCCGGCGCGGGCACCATCGGCGGCATGATCGGCGCTGGTCTTGCCGGCCCGCGCCGCATCAAGGCCGGAGGCGCCCGCGATCATTTGTTGGGCGCGCATGCAGTGTCCGGTTTCGGCGACAGTTTCAAAACCGGCGGACGGGTGGTGAAGAACGTCACCGGCTATGATCTCTGCAAACTGCTGGCGGGCTCATGGGGCACGCTTGCGGTCATGACCGAAGTGACCTTGAAAGTCATGCCGAAGCCTGAAGGCGAACGCACGCTGATCCTGCGCGGGCTCGACGATCTCGCCGCCAACCGGGCGATGACGACGGCGCTGGGCTCGCCGTTCGACGTCTCGGGTGCGGCGCATCTGCCGAATTCGGCGTTCCGGCCCGCGGCCGGCGCCTTGGCGGGCCTCGCGGCATCGGGGCAGGCGGTCACCCTGCTGCGGCTCGAAGGCATTGCCGCTTCGGCCGTGGCTCGCGCCGATTCGCTCGGCAAGACGCTGGCGCCGTTCGGTGCGGTGGAAATCCTGCAGGATGCCACGTCTGCCGCGATCTGGAGTTCGATCCGCGACGTCCAGCCGTTCGCGGCCAGCGGCGCGCTCGGCGCGTGGCCGGTATGGCGGATCGTCTGTCCGCCGGCCTCAGGCGGTGCGCTCGGTCAGGCGCTTTCGCGCGACACCGGGGGTGACGTGATCTACGATTGGGGCGGCGGGCTGATCTGGGCGGCATTGCCACCCAAGCCGGACGCGGAGGCGGCATTGGTCCGTCAGCGCGCCGAGGCCACCGGCGGCCACGCAATGCTGGTCCGGGCATCCGAAGCGGTCCGGCGCCACGTCGATGTGTTCCATCCGCAGTCCCGTGGCCTCGCGGCCTTGAGCGAACGCGTCCGCCACAGCTTCGATCCCAAAAACATCCTCAACCGGGGCCGCTTGATGCGGGCGGTCGCGCCATGAAAACCGAATTCAGCCTCGCCCAACTCGCCGATCCCGATATCGCCGAAGCCGACAAGATCCTGCGCGCCTGCGTACATTGCGGCTTTTGCACCGCGACCTGTCCAACCTATGTGCTGCTCGGCGACGAGCTCGATAGCCCGCGTGGCCGGATCTATCTTATCAAGGAAATGCTGGAGAAGGACCGGCCGCCGACGGCGGAAGTGGTCAAGCATATCGACCGCTGCCTGTCCTGCCTCGCCTGCATGACGACCTGCCCGTCGGGCGTGAACTATATGCATCTGGTCGATCAGGCGCGGGTCAGGATCGAGCGGGACTATTCAAGGCCCTTGGCGGAGCGCGCCTTGCGCGCGCTGCTGGCCTGGGTGCTGCCGAGGCCTGAACTGTTTCGCGCCAGCATGGTCATGGCGCGGCTGGGCCGGCCTTTCGCGGCTCTGTTGCCGACGCCGAGGGCGGCCTCAGTGACGCCCACCTTGCTGCGGCGGATCAAGGCGATGCTGGCGCTGGCGCCCGGCCGCCTGCCGGCGCCGGGCCCCGCCGGCGGCAGGGTGTTTCCGGCGCTCGGCGAACGGCGCGGGCGGGTCGCGCTGCTGCAAGGCTGCGCCCAGCAGGTGCTGGCGCCGCGCATCAACCAGGCCGCCATCAATCTGTTGACGAGGCACGGCGTCGAGGTGGTGCTGGTCAAGGACGAGCAATGCTGCGGCGCGCTAACCCACCACCTCGGACGGGACGGCGACGCGCTGGGGCGCGCCCGCGCCAACGTCACCGTGTGGCAAAGGGAAGCGGAACATAACGGCCTTGACGCCATCCTGGTGACGGCGTCGGGTTGCGGCACGGTGATCAAGGATTATGGTTTTATGCTGCGCGAGGACCCTGAATTCGCCGGTCACGCGGCGCAGATATCCGCGCTGGCAAAGGATATCACCGAGTATCTCGCCGCTATCGATCTCACTCCGTCGAGCCTGCAAGGCGACGTCACCATCGCCTATCACTCCGCTTGTTCGCTCCAGCACGGACAGAAAATCACGCACGCGCCGAAAGATTTGCTTTCCAAGAATGGATTCGTGGTGAAAGATGTACCTGAGAGCCATTTGTGTTGCGGTTCGGCGGGGACCTACAACATTCTCCAGCCCGACATTGCGAGCAGATTGCGCGATCGAAAGATCGCCAATATTGCGACAGTCAAACCGGACATGATCGCTGCGGGCAATATTGGGTGCATGGTGCAAATTGCCGGCGGTACATCAGTTCCTGTGGTGCACACGATTGAGCTTCTCGATTGGGCGACAGGAGGTCCAAAGCCTGGGTTGACAGGGCCGGGATTGAATTGATCGATCGGCTCCGCGGCCAGGCGGACTACAAGGGGACTATTCGTAGCGCTCGACTGACATGACCAGCGGCAACAGGAGGACCACGATGGCTAAAGCGAAGAAGAGCAAGAAAAGCAAGAAGGCCAAAAAGGCCAAGAAGGCGGTAGCGGCGAAGAAGAAAGCCGCGAAGAAGTCGTCGAAGAAGGCCGCCAAGAAATCGGCCAAGAAGACTGCGAAGAAAGCCGCGAAGAAGAGCGCAAAGAAATCCGCCAAGAAGGCCGCGCCGAAGAAGGCCGCCAAGAAGAGCGCGCCAAAGAAGAAGGCTGCGGCCAAGCCCGCACCGAAGCCGGCAGCCCCGATGGCGGCCCCGGCGCCAGAACCAGCGCCTGCGCCCGCTTCGAGTTGGGCGACGCCGGGTTCGGAGCCGTCCTCCCCGTCATGGGGGTCCGGTTCGTCCAACGGAGGCGATCAGCACTAGTCGGGCACGTCGCCCGTCACGCACGATCTTTCGAAAGGCCGCAGCGTCCACCGCTGCGGCCTTTTTCCTGAAGTCGCTTTCCTCACCTGCCGCGTCCGGATTTTTTGGCCGGAATGATTGAATTCGGCGGGGGCTCACCGCGTGTCGTTTGACCCCCCGTTTTTCGCAATTCCAGATGTCGCCCAGCCGACACAGACAACGTCAAAGCTGTTGTGGGAATACAACACTTGCCAACAACATTTTTCGAAACATGCAGAACGCCTAAAAAGGCGGCAGATGATTGACTTTTTTGCTTCACGGCCATGACCCCGCGCTCCAGATTGCAATCACGTTAAGGAATTTGGTTGCAGTCGGTTATCGCTTGCCCTGGGGGGCCGCCGGAACGGGACTGTTCAAGAAGGTGATGGGGAACGTCATGAAGAAACTGGCTTTGTTGGCAACGGCGCTGGCAATGTTATCGGGTTCGGCTCTCGCTGCGGATATGGCCGTCAAGGCCGTGAAGGCGCCGCCACCGGCTCCGTTCGATCCCTGGGATATCGCCTTCGGCAGCGCGATCATGAACGACTACATCTTCCGCGGTGTCACCCAGTCCAACCACAAGCCTTCCGTGGCTGCCTATTTCGAGCCCCGCTACAACGTCACCAAGGACGTCCAGCTCTACGCCGGTATGTCCGCCGAGAGCATCTCGTTCCCGAACCGGGCCGCGGCTGAAGTCGACTTCTACGGTGGTATCCGCCCGACCGTCGGCATGTTCGCCTTCGACTTCGGCGCCTGGGGCTACCTGTATCCGGGTGGACAGTGCTTCGGTGCGCAGGGTTTGGTAGCTGCGCCGACGAACAACTGCGCATCCTTTGGCCAGGGAATCGACTTCGGTGTGCCTGGTATTGGCGGCCTGCCGATCAACGGCAACTTTGCCAAGAAGAGCGCGAGCTTCTACGAAGTTTACGCCAAGGTGAACGTCACCATAAACGACCAGTTCCAGGTCGGACTGAACGAGTACTATTCGCCGAACTTCCTGAACCTCGGCGCTTGGGGCAACTACGCGTCGATCACCGGCAAGTGGACCGCGCCCTCGACCACCTTCGGCACCAGCGGTATCGGCATGTACATCTCCGGCGAGTTCGGCCGGCAGTGGCTCGGCACCTCGGATGCCTTCTACGGCACCACTGTTGCAACCGCGTTCGGCGGACCGTTTCCGGGTGGCATTCCGGAACCCAGCTACAACACCTGGAATATCGGCATCGGCTTCACTTACAAGGTGTTCACGCTCGACCTGCGCTACTCCGACACCAACCTCTCCAAGGGCAACTGTAACGCCTTCACCAGCGATTACAGCACCACCAACCTCAGCCCCGCCTTCGTGACCGCCATCAATCCTGGCAATGGCGTGACGGCGTTCGGCTCCGGCTGGTGCGGCGCGGCGGGCATCGTCAAGCTGTCGGCTGACCTGACCGCAGTCACCAACCTGAAGTAGCCTCTTCTTCTCGAGGACCTTTCTTTCGAAGTCCTGGGGGCGGCAGAACAATCTGCCGCCCCTTTGCTTTTGGGGCAAAGGCAGTGCCGAATGAAATGGAATTGGCGGCGCGCCGCACGTGAGGCGATCACCCGCAACGATCACCGCAGCATCCTGGCGGGGGCGGTCGCGGGCGTCGGCGGCGCGATCGCGATCGGCGTCATGGAGTGGTTCTCGGTCGCCGCGCATTATCCGCTCGCCGCGATTCCGTTCGCGACTTCGATCGTGCTGGTGATTGGTTCGCCGGAAGCGGAGCCGGCGCAGCCGCGAGCTGGTCGGCGGCCACTTCGTCAGCGCCCTGGTCGGCTTTGCGGTGCTCAAATTGACCGGCCCGCAAGCCTGGGCGGCGGCCGTCGGCCTATCCATTCTCGCGATGTACGTCACTGGAACCTTTCATCCGCAGGGGGGATCAATCCGCTGCTGGTAGTTTCCGGCAACCTGCCTTGGACGTTCCTGTTCGCGCCGGTGCTGGCCGGCGGGGTGCTGTTGACCGCGTTTGCCTGGCTCTGGCACCGCTGGGTTCGCGGCCAGAAATGGCCGCAGCGCTGGCTGCGACCGGCGCAGGGATTTGATGCCTCACATCGATCGCATCCAGCCGGTCGGCGAGCCGCCGATGGAGGTCGAAAGCATTCTCAGTTTCACGTTGAGTGCCACGTAGATTTACGGGTGCCAAGACTGAACAGCTGCCGTTCGAATGGTCACGAGCCGTCCAACAAAGTGGAACTCGCGTCAAAACAGGAGTCCAGAACTCTCGGCCCTGATCCCGTTATGACCCCATCACGCTCCGATGCTCGCCGCGTCCTGCACCGTGAATCGATCGCCGTCGCGGACCATGGCGACATGGCGCTGATGGAAGGCTTCGAGCGTCGAGCGGTGGCCGATCGAGACGATGGTGGTTTCCGGTAGCTTCTCGGCGAGCAGGCAATACAGCGCGGCCTCCAATGGTTCATCGAGCGAAGCGGTCGCTTCATCGAGGAACAGATATTTCGGCGCGTGCAGCAGCGCGCGCGCCAGCCCCAAGCGTTGCTGTTCGCCGAGCGAGAGCATCCGGTTCCAGTGGGCGTCCTCTTCCAACCGAGAGCTGAGTTGCGGCAGGCCCACGAGAGTAAGCGCTTCCCGGACCCGGTCCGGGCTAAAGGTCTCGGTTTCGCCGGGATATGCGATTGCTCCGTGCAGGGTTCCGATCGGGAAGTACGGCCGCTGCGGCAACATCATCAGCGATGTGTCGGCCGGAACGGCGATCTTGCCGCTCCCGAACGGCCAGATGCCGGCGATGGCGCGGAACAGGGTCGATTTGCCGGAGCCCGATGGGCCGGTAAGCAGCGTGCGCTCGCCGCCGCGCAGGCTGAGCCCGTCGGCCGACACCAGCGGGGTGCCGTTGGGCAGACGGACCACGAGCTGGCGCAGGTCGATCGCCTTGCCGCCGGCGGATGACACGACGCCGATCGAGTCGCTTGAATTTGCCAGCGTCGTGGCGCTCGTAATCGACATTTCGAATCCGTCGAGACGGGCGACGATGGCGCGCCAGTCCGCCAGCGAGCGGTAAATCGTGACGAAGATCGAGAGCGCCTTCTGCACGCTTCCGAACGCGTTCGCCGTCTGCGTCAGGCCGCCGAGTTGGATCTTGTCGGCGAAGAAAGCCGGCGCCACCAGAATGTAGGGAAACACCACGGCGGCTTGCGAATAGCTCGAGGTGAACGCGGTCAGCCGCTTGGTCCGGCTCATGATGCCGTACCAGTTTTCGACGACGTGGCTGAACCGTTCCCACAACCGCTGCCGTTCGGCGCTTTCGCCCTGCAACAGCGCGATCTGCTCGGAGTTTTCCCGCGCCCGAACCAGGTTGAAGCGGAAATCCGCCTCGAAGCGCTGCTGCCTGAAATCAAGCTGGACCAGCGGCGAGCCGATCCATTGCGTCAGCGCCGTCCCGAATATCGCGTAGATCAACGCGCCCCAGACCAGGTAGCCCGGGATCGGATATTCCTTGCCGAACACATGCAGTGGCGCGGCTTCGGACAGTCCCCACAGGATGACGACGAACGAAAGCAGCGTCACCAGCGAATTCAGCAGATTCAGTCCGATATCGAGCGTCCGCTCGACGAACAGTTTGACGTCGTCGGCGATGCGCTGGTCCGGATTGTCGGCAGCGTCGCCCTGCAACTGCATGCGATAATGATTGGCGCCATGCATCCATTCGCCGAGATAGTGGCTGGTCAGCCAGCGCCGCCAGCGAATCTGAAGCCATTGATTGAGGTAGAGCTGGTAGACCGCAAGCACGATGAAGCAGGTTGCCAGCACGCAAAAGACGCCCATCTCGCGGACGAAGACGTCCCAGTTTTTCTCTTGCAGCCCGGTGTAGAAGCGGTTGCTCCATTGGTTCAGGAGCACGTCGATCGCGACCAGCGCGAGTTCGATCGAGATCACCGCGGCGAGCAGCGCGCGGCCGGCCCATTTGTCCTCGGAACGGAAATAGGGGGCGGCGATGCGCCACACCGTCGCCAGTGTCGAGCTAATGTTGTTCACAGATTACCGCTCCAGGGGATGGCCTTCAAAGGCCTGAAGAATCGGGATAATCGGGGGAATTCTAGACTAAAGTCGTAGACTGCATTGGCAGCGTTCGCTTGTCCCCGCGTTCGAGTCAACCCTAGCATGGGCACAACGGCGAGGGGCGGGGGACCTTCATTCTCGCGAGCTTGTGAGCGATTTTGGCGATGCCGAATTCGCAGGCAGATTCGCGCATTGTCCAGGTACTCCCCCGATCACGCAAACGCGCCTGACCGTCACGCTGGCAGGCTGCGCACCATGACGGCGTGGGGAGGATCCGCTTATGTGGAATCAAGTCTATAATCCGCTCGACAGCGCGGTGCTGTCGACCATTGCCGCCGCAATTCCGGTCATTACCCTTTTGGTGCTGATCGCCAGCGGCAAGATCAAGGCGCATCTTGCGGCCATCATCGCGTTAGTCGTCGCCAACATCATCACGATTGCCGTGTACCATATGCCCGCCGGCATGTCGGTCAGGGCATCGTTGCTCGGCGTGGTGGCCGGCTTCTTCCCGATTGGCTGGATCGTGCTGAACGTCATCTTCCTCTACCAGGTGACGGTGTCGACCGGCCGCTTTGAACTGTTGAAGCGCGCGGTCGGTGGCGTCACCGAAGACCGGCGGCTGCAACTGCTGCTGATCGCGTTTTCGTTCGGCGCGTTCTTCGAAGGCGCCTCCGGATTCGGCACCCCCGTGGCAATCACGGGTTCGATCCTTCTCGGGCTCGGCTTCTCGCCCTTGGCGGCTTCCGGCCTGTCGCTGATCGCCAACACCGCGCCGGTCGCCTATGGCGCGCTCGGCACGCCGATCCAGGGCCTCGCCTCGGTAACGGGCCTCGATCCCTATATTCTTGGCGCCATGGTCGGCCGCCAATTGCCGGTGTTCTCGCTGATTGTGCCGTTCTGGGTGGTGTGGGCCTTTGCCGGCTGGAGAGGCATGAAGGACGTGTGGCCGGCCATTCTGGTCACCGGCGTCTCGTTCGCGATTCCGCAATTCGTAATCTCGAACTACATCAATCCCTGGATCGTCGACATCGGCGCGTCGCTGATCTCGATGGGCTGCCTGATCCTGTTCCTGAAAGTGTGGCAGCCGAAGCAGTTGTGGCTGTCGCCGGCCTTGCGCGGCAACGATGAATTGGCAGCGACCATGGCGACGCCGAAGCCGATGGACGAGACCCCGCTGACCCAGAGTGAACTGTGGAGCGCATTGCTGCCATGGATCATCGTCTGCATCGTGATGCTGATCTGGGGCAATGGCGCGTTCAAGACCTGGGCCAATTCGATCTTCGTCTGGAATTATCCGGTCCCTGATCTGCACAACATGATCAACGCCGTGCCGCCGGTGGCGGCCAAGCCGACACCGCAAGGCGCGGTGTTCGGGTTTACCTATCTGTCCTTCACCGGGACGGGCATGCTGATCGCGGCGATCATCTCCGGCTTCCTGATGGGCGTTGGGCCGGCCAGGCTGATCGGGGAATATGGCCGCACCATCAAGCTGTGTGCGATCTCGCTGATCACGATCTCGGCGATGCTGGCGATCGGCACGCTGACGCGGCTGTCCGGCGTCGACGCGACGCTCGGTCTGGCGTTCGCGGCAACCGGCGTGCTCTATCCCTTCTTCGGCACCTTGCTCGGTTGGTTGGGCGTGGCGCTGACCGGATCGGACACCGCCTCCAACGTGCTGTTCGGCAATCTGCAGAAGATCACGTCGGAACAGCTGGGCCTGTCGCCGATCCTGATGGGCGCCGCCAACTCTTCCGGCGGCGTGATGGGCAAGATGATCGACGCGCAGTCGATCGTCGTCGCCTCGACCGCGACCAACTGGTATGGCCACGAAGGCACGATTCTTCGTTACGTGTTCCTGCACTCGATCGTGCTGGCCTGCCTCGTCGGCGTGCTGGTGACGCTGCAGGCCTACGTCTATCCGTTCACGTTGATGGTCCTGAAATAAGGCCGCAACGGAAACGGTCAGCCAACGATCCCCGCGGCAGCTCGCCGCGGGGATTTGCTTGTCGGTGCAGTATTTTGTGCATCGATCAATCTAGCCAATGACATGCTTGTCCAATACAACGTCGCCCGATGCTGACCGCCGGGTTATTTTGAGAGATTGCATGGTTTCATTCGCATGGATGGTGAAGCAGGCTGGCGTCGCCGCGGTCCTCCTCGTGGCCGCCACCCCCACGACCGGCCACGCCCAGGCCGACTACGGCTTTCCGTTCGGAATGGAAATGACACTGGATGTGGGTCGTCAGCCCGGCTCCAAGCGGATACCGAATCTGGAGATTGGCGACGCCGGCGAAGTGGTGCTCGAACTCTGGTGCAAGGGCGGCAAGGGCCAGTTTTCGGTGGCGGGCAATACCGTGATCTTCGTCGCCGGCGCGATGGAGAACCGGACCTGTCCGGCGGATCGCGCACAAGCCGACGACGACCTGATCGCCGCGCTGACGGAGGCGGCGACCTGGAAGCGGCAGGACGATTTCGTCTCCTTCGTCGGCACCAGGACGCTGCGTTTCCGGCTCAATACCAATTAGGGCGCGAGCCCATCTGCCTGAGTGCGGGCAACGTCCGCATCGGTTTGCATTCGTTCCTGATTCAGTAGCGCAGCTTTTGGAACATGAAAAGCAGTGCGACCGTAGCGACGGCCGACATCAGCAGCGACCCGAGACAGCCCAGCCGGTTCGAGAAGAAGAAAAACATGTGTTGTCACATCGCCGACCACCTCGACGAAAAAGTTCTGGCTACCGCCAGGGCTCCCCACTCGTCGGTTTCCAGGGCAATCTTTTGCGCCAGCATCACGTCGCCTGCGACGAGATTATCTCTGGGCACAAAACACCAGCCGATGCTTGGGCGGTCCGTTTCATCCAGCTCGAGAATATTGGTCCCGGTGCCATGGCGTATCCGATACCGCTTTCCGCTATGGCAGCCGGTGACGTCGAAATATCTGTGCGCATCATACTGCGCAAGCTGCTCTGGCGAGAGCCACGCTCTCAATAGCCCGAGGCCCCGCGCTTCACGGTCGTTTCCGCGGCCCAGCTCGCGAAACCAGTCCCAACCGGCTTGCGCACCGCGTGAGCCGCGCGTCGAGAGCCATCGAAGCGGACCGCTGGCAATCTGCAGCAGATTCCGGAACATCTATCCGCCGACCAGCCGCGGATAAAACAGAAGTCTCCTCTGCGGCCGGATCAAACACGCGTCTCACGGCCGGCTCTCCGGACGCGGTACGGACTGCCGCTGTAAAGCCGGCACCCGTGAGTTCCTTGAAGCGCTCCTCGGCTTCCAGGAGGGCCTTCGGGTCGTTCGCATCGAAAGTGTGCCGGGTGTCGCCGTTGTGATCCATGACGATTTGAGTTGCCATTGCTAACGCTCCTTGGGTTTCCGCGCAGCCGAGCCGAAGGCCGGAGGCGAAGGTGGCTCGCCGCCCGTCGAATACTCACCACGACGATAGTCGCAAATCATTTCGTCAGCCACATTTAGGCGCCGGCCACGGCAGCTTTTGGCAATGCCGACGAAAGCAAAATGTTCCCTTCGCGGTGCGGCCGCTTGCAAGGAATTGACGACCGTCATGGCATGCCGGGTCGCAGGTCACGAAGTTGCGTTGAGGGCGATTGAGGGCACCCGGCGCCAACAACCGAGGGGGTTTCGCAGATCGGACTGAACCTTTTGGCCGGTGGTCCCGTCTAACCGGCCATACAGATATTTTAGCGCGCTAGCAGGGCTGTTCGCGCGGCGAGGGTCTTTGTTTGACGCCTGGATCGACCGGCATCGCGCACGGGTATGCGCGGGCTGAGTTTTTTCTCGGGTGGTGCCTTGGGGGCGTCGGGGTGCTGGCGTTTTTCTGCTCAAGACTTGCGTTCAAAAACCTCATGCTTCAGGCCAACGCGAAGCCGTAGAGGTCCCCGGCCGGTTCACATTGGCGTGTGCTTGAGGGGTGCGCACCTATTTTCAGTGGCTCTCTCGAACCGGTTTCGAGCTGGCGTCGTCGAACTCCCGCGCGAGCCATTCTGGTTTCGCCGAGACACGGAATTGAGAGTTTAATGTCGACGAAATCAAGATTATCCGCGGCCGCCTTGGTCACTCTCGTTGCAATGAGTGCCATGGCAGCAACAAACGCCAACGCTTTTTCCGCGACATCCAGGTTCTGTGAGGGACCGGTATGGTGGCAGGGTTGCGGGGATCATTTTACATTAACGGAGACACGTCGTTCTCGCCCGCACCGCGACACGCGCGACACGTCACCGGATTACATGAAGTACCTCGATTCCCGCGACAATCAGGCGATGCGTGATGCAGGCGGTGGTGGCGGCGGTGGCGGTGGCGGCGGTCGGTAGGTAATGCTGCTTCGCGATAAAGCTTAACGCCGCCGGAGTGACCCGGCGGCGTTTCGGCTATCACCCGGAATTCGCTGGGGCGCGGCATGTCAAATGCGCAGATCGCACGGAGCGGGTGCGTGGAAAGAAGCTGCCTAAAAGAGTTGCTGGAAACAGCTATTTCCAGACCGATTTATCGACGTCCCAGCGCTGGCCCTTGAATTCCCTGGCGAGCGCTTCGACCGAGCCATTGTCATCCTCCGGCTCGCCACCTTCCTCATCGCCGCTGGAGCCTTCGGACAGGTTCAGTTTGGGACCCGTGCCCTCGTCCGTGGTCGTGGTCACGGGGCTTGAGATCCACAGCATCAGCCGGTCCGAAGCCCCCGGTTTGTCTGACGACACCAGCGCTGTGATCTCGATGCTCTCGGTGAGGCCAAGCGCCGGATAGATCTGGCTCGGCCGCTTGAAGGTCAGTTTCAGTTTTCCGGTGTTGGCGTTCCACACAGTCCCCGCCGCTTTGGCCGAAAGCGTCCTCGTCAGCACATTGGAAACCGCGGCCGCGATCCTGTCCTTGTTGACCTTGTCGCCATCGCGCCATTCGCCCGCGGAAAAACGGATGGTGCGATCCATCTCGACGGTGCCGCTGGTCCAGCCTGCGGTGACCACGCCAGGCGTCGCCTTGGCCTTGCCAATCAGCGCGGCTGCACGATCCGGATCGACCGTGAGGTTGATGGTCTGCTCGCCGGCGCGCAGCGCGTCGCAGGAAATGGTGAGGCTGTTCAGCCCGACCTCGACGGCCTCGCCTTTCAGGCTCTTGAGGAAATCCAGCGCCGCATCCAGCTTCACCCTCACACCGACCGATTCAGGCGACACCTCGGTAAAGTCCTTTGGCTGTGGCGTGATGCTGTCGTCGCTGGTCTGGTTGTCCAGGAATTCCTTTTCGCTGAGATCGGAATTGTCCGTCGATGTCACTTCCGTCACTATCTGGCCGATGGTGATCTGCCCGCGGAATTCGAAGCTGTCACCGGTCGGCTTGCGCAAAAACTTCACGGTGACCGGCAGCTTGTCACCGAGGCTTTGCGTCGATCCGGTCAGGTTCTGGCCGCTGACGGTGAGGTTGGCGACAAAACGGTCTTTGCGGTCGGAACCCTTCTCGGCGGGGTAGCAGACATCGAGCACGGCCGCGGTGACGGTCTTGCCCTGGCGGGTCTCCTTCAGAATGACGTCGGCGTTGCCGTCCATCAAGCCGTCGATCGCGGTGAAATACCTGACCTCGTTGGCGCCCGGCGCCGTTTTGGAGGGGAGCTTCATCTGGGCGAGAGCGAGGTCCGGAGAGGCCGTCACCAGACCGAACAGGCAGAGCACGAGCGCGCGCATATGAAATTCCTCAAAGGACAGAATCAGCATCGCCGTAAGTAGCAAACCCCGCCGTCATTCGCCAAAAAGAAGGCCGCCCGGAGGCGGCCTTCGAACTTTGCTGAGGCTAGCAGCCTGGGCCTAGAAGCCCATGCCGCCCATTCCACCCATGCCGCCGCCACCGCCAGGCATCGGTGCGGCCGGCTCTCTTGGCAGTTCGGCGACCATGGCCTCGGTCGTCACCAACAGGCCGGCGACCGATGAGGCGTCCTGCAGCGCGGTGCGCACCACCTTGGCCGGGTCGATGATGCCCTTGTCGACCATGTCGACATATTCCTCGGTCTGGGCATCGAAGCCGAAGGTCTCGGATTTGTTCTCGAGGATCTTGCCGACCACGATCGAGCCCTCGACACCGGCATTCTCCGCGATCTGGCGGACCGGAGCTTCCAGCGCCTTCAACACGATGTTGATGCCGGCCTGGACGTCGGAATTGTCGTTGTGGATGCGGCCGACGGCCTTCTTGGCCCGCAGCAGCGCCACGCCGCCGCCCGGCACGATGCCTTCCTGCACGGCGGCACGGGTCGCGTTGAGGGCGTCCTCGACGCGGTCCTTCTTTTCCTTGACCTCGATTTCGGTCGCGCCGCCGACGCGGATGATCGCAACGCCGCCGGCGAGCTTGGCAAGACGCTCCTGCAACTTCTCGCGGTCGTAGTCCGAGGTGGTCTCCTCGATCTGCGCCTTGATTTGGCCGACGCGGGCCTCGATGTCCTTTTTCTTGCCGACGCCGTTGACGATCGTGGTGTTTTCCTTGTCGATCACGACCTTGCGGGCGCGGCCGAGCATGTTGACGGTGACGCTTTCGAGCTTCATGCCGAGTTCATCGGAGATCAGCTGACCGCCGGTCAGGATCGCGATGTCTTCCAGCATCGCCTTGCGGCGATCGCCGAAGCCCGGCGCCTTGACGGCGGCGACCTTCAGGCCGCCGCGCAGGCGGTTGACCACCAGCGTCGCCAGCGCCTCGCCCTCGACGTCTTCAGCGATGATCAGGAGCGGGCGGCCGGACTGCACCACGGCTTCCAGCACCGGCAGCATCGACTGCAGGCCGGAGAGCTTCTTCTCGTGCAGCAGCACGTAGACGTCCTCGAGTTCCGCGGTCATCTTCTCGGCATTGGTGATGAAGTAGGGCGACAGGTAGCCGCGGTCGAACTTCATGCCCTCGACGATGTCGACTTCGGTCTCGAGCGACTTGTTTTCCTCGACCGTGATGACGCCTTCATTGCCGACCTTCTGCATCGCCTGCGCGATCATCTTGCCGATGGCGGTGTCGCCATTGGCGGAGATGGTGCCGACCTGGGCGACTTCGGCGGAAGAGGCAACCGGCTTGGCGCGCTTCTCCAGATCCTTCACCACCGCATGCACCGCGATGTCGATGCCGCGCTTGAGGTCCATCGGGTTCATGCCGGCGGCAACCGACTTGCCGCCTTCGCGCACGATCGCCTGCGCCAGCACGGTCGCGGTCGTGGTGCCGTCACCGGCGGTGTCGTTGGTCTTGGAGGCGACTTCGCGCAGCATCTGCGCGCCCATGTTCTCGAACTTGTCCTCGAGCTCGATCTCCTTGGCGACGGTGACGCCGTCCTTGGTGATGCGCGGGGCACCGAAGCTCTTTTCGATCACGACGTTGCGGCCCTTCGGGCCCAGCGTCACCTTCACCGCGTTGGCGAGGGTATCGACGCCGCGCAGCATGCGATCACGGGCGTCTCCGGAAAATTTAACGTCTTTGGCAGCCATTTTTTGCTCCTGGAAATGACCTCATCCCTGCATAACGGCTTCACCATTATTGCTGGAGGAGCGGCCACTTGGCCGCGTCTCGAAGGATGAGCTTGTGGAATGTGTGGCCCTTCGGGACGGCGCTTTGCCGCCTCCTCAGGTGAGGGAGAGTGTTGGCTCAGACCAGCACGCCCATGATGTCGGACTCCTTCATGATCAGGAGTTCCTCGCCGTCGAGCTTGACTTCGGTGCCCGACCATTTTCCGAACAGCACACGGTCGCCGACCTTGAGGTCGATCGGGATCAGTTTGCCGGCTTCGTCGCGGCCGCCCGGGCCCACGGCGGTGATTTCGCCCTGCGAGGGCTTTTCCTTGGCGCTGTCGGGAATGATGATGCCGCCCTTGGTCTTCTCTTCGGCGTCGATACGCTTGACCACGACGCGATCATGCAGCGGACGGAATTTGGATTTGGCCATGACGTTTCCTCTTGTAGTCCTCTTGGAGGCTGGGTTTCGGGTCTGGTTGCCATCGAAAATGGCTGATAATGTTGTGGGTTCGACACCGTCCCGGGCGGGACGGCTCGGTCCTTAGCAATCGTCGTATTTGAGTGCTAATTGTGGGTCGGGGAATATGGCTTGGCGCCGATCCTGTCAAGCAAGGGGGTTATGGCCTTGGTGAGGCCAATATAGGATGCTCCCTGAGAAACCAAATCGGAGCGCGGCCGTAATCTTAACGGACGTCATTGCTCCGGCAGTCGTTTTACGATTGGCTGCTGGACGGGAGCGGCCAGGAAATTGCTCGGGGGAATGCCGATGATCGGGTCCGGTAATGCGCGTAACGTTGCCAATCTGGCGGTCGCCTCGGCGCTGACGGTATTCTTGGGGGCATGCAGCAGCATGAGCCTGCCGTCGCTGTCGTCCAGTTCCTCGCCCGAGCCTGTCGAGCCCGGGGTGGCGCCGGAAATGCCGGCCACCATCCGCACTGACGAGATCGTCGGCCGCTGGGGTCTTGCCTCGTTCCAGAATCCCAATGACCGCGCCCGCACCGAGGCCGCTGCCCGCGGCCAGTGCAAGCAGCCTTATGTGATCAGCGCCGGCTCGTCCGGTGGCGTGATCATGCACTTGGCCGACCAGGCCACGCCGCAGGAATTGCGGCTCAAGGGCAGCCCGAGCGGCAAGAATTATATCGGTCCGCCCGGATCGACGCCCGGCGAACAGGACCGCGAGATCGTCTCGTTCGACGGTCGCGTGCTGATCACCCGCTTCGTCGACAAAGATGCCGCGGTCCGTTACGGCAACATGGTCTATGTGCGCTGCGCGCCCCGCGCCTGACCGGATGAAAAGCTTAACCTAATCCGCAATAAAAAACGCCGGCATCGCGCCGGCGTTTTTTGTGCGCGGGCATGAATCCAGAGCTTCGGTTCTGATGCATCAGAACCGAAGTTCTAGTCGAACAGCGCGTCGATGTCGTCCTGCGAGGCGTGGCCGACGTCGCCTTCGGTTTTGGGGCCGTTGAGCAGCTTGGCGTCGCCTTCGCGGGTATCGACGATCGGCACCGCATGGGCCTTGATGGCGTCGACACCGCCCCAGATGTCCATCATCACGTTGATGTGGTTTTCGATGAACTTCATCGTGGTCATCACCTTGCTGATGCGCTGACCCGTGAGATCCTGGAAGTTGCAGGCTTCGAAGATCGAGATGACGCGTTCCTGAATTTCTTCGCTGAGCAGCTTCTGCTGGTCCGCCGAGGTGTTCTTGGACAGCGCGGTCGCCGCCTGGTCGATCGCCTCCGCGGCTTCGAGAATCTGCTGGGTGGCCTGTTCGGTGCCGCCCACCACGGCGCCGAGTTCGCCATTGACCTTGGCCATTTCGCCGCCGTCAAAGCTCTTGCCGTGCAAGGTAGCGATTTCCCGCTTGGTGCGGTTGATGGCGTCGTGAATGAGGTCGAGCTCGACCTTGAGCTTTTCGCACTGCTCGATCTGGGCGCGATAGGTTTCCAGCAATAAGTGGGCACCGGCAGCCTCGCGCGCGCCCTGCGCCTCGGCGGTATCGTTCACCGCATGGCGGTTGGCGCCGCTTGCCATCTGCGCGCGGATCAAGCGCAGCTCGGCCATGATCTCGCGATGCATCGGGCCGATCTCACCGCCTTCGGACATGGGCACATCGCCCATAATGGCTTGTTCGATACGAAAACGTTTGCGGCTTACCGACATGAGTTTTTTTCACCCCTTGCTCCGTGATGTGTATTAGACCGATGCGATTTAACGTGAGGTTCACGCGGGGAACTGCGTCGCGACGGCGCGATGCGCGAGCACACACCAGGGATTAACCATGCGGGCCTGACGTTTATCCAAAATAAACGCTACCGGACAAATCAGCGCGCAACCCGTGACGTGGTGAATTGAAACGCCGTTTCTGTTTACCAAACCGAGGTGGTTTTGACCCTTTATTGACCACGTGCAACGGCCTCGCCTCAAGCGTCGCCGGCGGCTCACAGTGACGAAACAGTACAGAGTACGTCGATGTTCAGAAAAACCTCCCTTGCGCTCCTCGCGAGCGCGTCCTGCCTTGTGTGTTGCCCTGGCTTCGTCGATCAGGCTTTGGCGATTGACGCCTCGCCGCTCGCAGAACCCGCCGTGATTTACGCCAATCAGCCCGCGCCGCCGGCGTCGGTCCGCACCGCCTATGCCGAACGTTCGCAAATGGGTGGCGGCTTCATCGAATTCCTGTTCGGCGACGGGCCGGTGCAGGGCGGTCGCTATCAGCAGCAACCCGCCTACCAGCAACAGCCGGCTTACGGATATGGCGAGCGGCGCGCGCCATATCCGCCGATGGATCCGCAGCAATCGATGCGTCCGCTGGAAGAAGCGAGCGACCCCGCGCAGCGCAGAATGGATCCCAAATACGAAAAGCAGCTCGTCGAGTATCACGGCAGGGAAGGCGCCGGCACCATCGTCGTCGATACGCCGAACAAGTTCCTGTTCCTGGTGCAGGGCGACGGCAAGGCGCTGCGCTACGGCATCGGCGTCGGCCGCCCCGGCTTCACCTGGTCCGGCGTCAAGACGATTTCGGCGAAGAAGGAATGGCCGGCCTGGACTCCACCGCCGGAAATGCTGGCGCGGCGTCCCGATCTGCCGCGGTACATGGAAGGCGGTCCGCAAAATCCGCTCGGCGCGCGCGCGATGTATCTGGGATCGTCGCTCTATCGCATCCACGGCTCCAACGAGCCCTGGACTATCGGCACCAACGTGTCGTCCGGCTGCATCCGGATGCGCAATGAAGACGTGATCGATCTCTACGGCCGCGTCGGCGTCGGCGCCAGGGTCGTCGTAATGTGACGGATGGGCTACTGACCAACTTCAGATACTCAGGGACCGAAGACGGTCCGTTGCAGCAGCTTAAGCTGTCGGGGACATAAACTGGTGCCCCCGACATCTCTTTTTGCAGTGTGATTACGCTAGGCGAAAAGCTTTGCGAGAGCTGCTGCTGCCCCGGCAATAGATGTGACTGCCGGGAGAGCCGCCACAAGGCCGTCCCATGATCTCCTAAGCAAGGACTTTCGGGGCTGCGGCTTGCTCAGTTCTTCATTGAATTGATCAAGAAGCTCGCCCGCCTCTTTGTTTCCGGATTTAGCGACAAGCTCTGCTACTCTCAGAAGCAGAGCTGCAGTATCGTCACCCATTTCTGTTTTGGTCTTATTGAACGCGCTTTCTACTGTCGATCGATTAACAATCGTGGAATTTTGAATATTCGAGAATGTGTCACCCATAAAGATACCCCTTCTCTGATCGTGCTGGCTTTGGTCAAGGTTGATAACGCCATAGTTAACTAAGGTGATTTCACGAGCTACGCGCGCTTCGATATTCCGTCTAATTGTCGGCCTGATATCCATCTGCTCTAGTCGCTGTGCCAGTGCATCTCGCCAACCTGGTTGCGAAAATTCGAGGCAGGATGCCGCAAGTGCGCCGATACCCTCGGCGCCTTTCAAGTCTGCCTTTAGTTCCAGACGACCAATTTTATTGGTACTGTTGAGCAAGTATCTTTGCAGAGAATCGGAAGCCGTCTGGTTTCCCTCAATTGAGAGCTTGCCCGAGGCAATACTATTTAGAACGAGCCTCAGAACCTCCTTTTCGGCATGTATTCTCTGGAGGTAGATTCTAAGGTGACGTGCACCGTTGTGATCGGATCGGTCAAAATTATTTCGCAGCAGTATCCATATCGGAAGCCGCAATGCTCCGGCGTCATAATGACCATAGAAGATTTGAAAGGCGAAGTTTCCGGGCATCGAGACGGCTTTGTAGCCCTTAGGAAACGATATCTTGTGGCTAGACGAGTCAATAAAGACGAGTGGATCACCAGGTGCGATCCAACTAACCTGTCTCGCAGTTGCCGCTTGTGACTCCTCGGTCCGGTCGACTGACCTGTTCGTTGAGCATTCGGAATATCTAGTGGCGAGAAACTTTCCTGAAAAGACTAGCGAGCTAGCCGCTGTTCCCGGAATGCGGCATCTAAGAGCCAGGATGTCATCCGTGATTTTTCCGAGATCGAACGGCACGCCCCAGTCTGTTCCAAATTGATTGGGGCTTCCAGAGAATCCGATCTCACACTTGGCTAGCGCTTCTCCATCCGCAAACAGCCTACGAAACTTAAGGCTCGTTGGAATGGAATTAGCAAACGGATAGTTTGCATCATTTGAGATTGAAAATTCAGGCAAGCGGTCAAACAAAATGAGACGCGATGCGCGGCAATGAGTGCCCTCACCAATCCACCCATTTAGTCCACCCAGCCGACGAAAGTCGATCACTCCAACTCCCCGAACAAATTCTCCGCCCGGGTGAGCGTTTGGCCAAGCCGGCCTAGGGAGGCGGCGGTGTGGGCCGGGCGCAAATGGACGCATGTCGGCCAGCGGAAATTGAACAGTTACCAACATGAGCCACGAAGAAAAAAGGCCGCCGTCGACGAAGACGTGCGGTGGCTCAATCGAATTGCGGAATTGTACTTTGAAAAGCAACTCTAGCATATCGGATTTCGGTCCATGAAAAGTGGCGACGATGATGGAAGTGATCTTTTTGATCCTCACGAAACTCAAGTTCTCAAAGGTGACAACGATCGTTACGTTCGCAAGGATGAGGTCGCCAAGATATTTGCTGATTTACTTCGCTCCGGAACCTATCAAAGCGGCCAAATCGATGGGCAACTGAATCGAGACGGCTTCCTGGAGTATTTCGAAAATTCCGTTTACTGGGAACAGGCACGAACGAGACATTTTTTTCACGGACAGCGCCTCTGCCTGCGGGATTTTTGGATAACAGAGTGGGCCCCGTTCTCACCTGGTCAATATTTCACCACTGAGGCCGAAGAGAACCGTCGTCATGCGCGAAGGTACTTTAACGACGATAGTTCTGAGTATCTCCCTCTCGGTAAGAATTACATGATTCTTGGAGGGATCGGCAGTCTAAGATTCTCGGCGAGAAGCGTCGGCAGCGCGAATATCTTCGTACTTGGTGCCTCGTCATCCGGTGTGTCTCATGAGGGCGTACCCATCACATGTGAAGAAGAAATCTACCGGCGGCTATCACAAGATCTGAAGGAGGCAGGAGGCGTGAAGTGCGATCTCTACGGTCACATTCGCCACCTGCCGAACGAAGTCGCGAAGTTGAAGTTTAGTCGGAATGTAGAGAAATATTGTGTTCATGTAAGCGATGTCGTCGTCAAACGTCCTGCTGCACAGAGAGACCTACTGTGTACGGCCCAAATTCTTTTTCCAAGTCACTACTCCACATATCGCGACGACGACTCGGACGAGTATTTTGAAGGGGACGGCTACAAGACACGATTAGTAAAATCTTGGTCTTTTGCATCCTTTAGGCCGGGGCAAGAGAGATCTCCTGGCTCAGTCCATTTGGATGATGCTGTTAGTTTTCTGCAAAGTTATGTAGAACGGTACGGCGGCGACTGTGCACCCATCCTCAATGATTTCGACGAGATGCAAGATCATTTCTATAATCCGGTCGAGTTTCCACTGAGCGCGATAAAGGAGGGCGATATCGACGTTTCGAGACTTGATGCTTATCAGAAATACCTTGGGTCCGTCGTCTATGTCGGTAAAATGAGCGTTAGAATAGGCGATACATTTCGGGATATATCAGGCTCGACGATAGTCAATCGATCGAAGGTCAAGGTTCAATCAACCCGGCAAGGAAAGCAAGCCAAGGAAAAGCAAGACGCAAAAAAGCGAAACGCAAAGAAGGCCAAGAAGCAAAAAAGCAAAAAAGCAAAGAAGAAGTCAAAGGCAAGAAAGGCTTGATGGCTGGCTTGAACTGACTGCAGGCGCAATTTAAGCGTCGAACAGCGCGACTGCTCACGAAGCCTTGCTGAAGGATCTGCCGATCTGCCCGCACGAGGACAAGTTGCACAGTTGTGCAATGGGTACGCTCGATTGTTCCGCAAGTCTCTGAGCCCGAAAAGCAGCTCGTCGAGTATCGCGGCAAGGAAGGCGCCGGCACCATCGTCGTCGATACGCCGAACAAGTTCCTGTTCCTGGTGCAGGGCGACGGCAAGGCGCTGCGCTACGGCATCGGCGTCGGCCGCCCCGGCTTCACCTGGTCCGGCGTCAAGACGATTTCGGCGAAGAAGGAATGGCCGGCCTGGACTCCGCCGCCGGAAATGCTGGCGCGGCGTCCCGATCTGCCGCGGTACATGGAAGGCGGTCCGCAAAATCCGCTCGGTGCGCGCGCGATGTATCTGGGATCGTCGCTCTATCGCATCCACGGCTCCAACGAGCCCTGGACCATCGGCACCAACGTGTCGTCCGGCTGCATCCGGATGCGCAATGAAGACGTGATCGATCTCTACGGCCGCGTCGGCGTCGGCGCCAGGGTCGTCGTGATCTGACGGAGTTCGAGACAAGAATCAAGCGGCCGCTCGATCGAGCGACCGTTTTTCATTTTCAGGGCCGACGTAGCTCAGGCGTAATCGCTGTCACTGTCGCCGCCATCATTGTCGAAGCCGTCGGAATCATGATCATCCATGTCGTCGGAATCGTTCGACGCCTGGTCGAACAATCCGGCGCGCGAACCATGGCTGTCGTCGGCGCGCTGGCCGGACGATGAGCCGATGTCGTTGATCCCGGCGTCGCGCGCCAGATCGCTGCTCGACTGGTCGCTCCACGGCTTCTGGCTTCCGCTTTGGCCAAGGCTTGAGGAATCGGCGAAGGCCTGCTGGTGGCTGCCGCCGCCCATCATCGAGCGGATGCTGCCGAGCAACAGCGAGCCACCGACCACGCCGGCGGCCGCTGCCGCCGCGGTTCCGAGGAACGAGCCGCCACCGCCGCCGAACGGCGGCTGCGCACCATAAGGCTGACCGTAAGCGGGCTGGCCATAGGGCGCCTGGCCATATTGACCAGGAGGCTGCTGTCCGGGTCCCTGGGTCTGTTGCATCACCTCGCCGCTGTTCCATACCGGCCTGTCACCCATGCCGGGGGCGCGGACGTTCGGCACCGAGCCGCGCGGCTGGTTTTGCCCGAAGATCGCGTCGCGCATCGAATCGAGGAAGCCGCCGGATTGAGTCTGTTCGGGCGCACGTCCCGCTTCCAGTTCCTGGATGCGGTCGTTGGCGCGCTTCAGCGCCTCGTCCTGCACCAAGGCGGTCTGCACCAGCGCATAGACGGCATTGGGCGCCTTGCGCAGGCCTTGGATGATCGCAGACATGGCCTCGGGATCGCGCGGGGTGTTCTCCAGTTTGGCAAGCCGGTCGAAAAGATCGTCAATCAGTTGGCGTTCTTGCGGTGTCATGGCGTTCTCCATCGCGTCGAAGTGCCTCGAAGCGCGGGAAAGATGTAGGGCGAGGTTTGTGTCGCAAGTAGTGGGCGGGCGAATTAAATTTCCGTATGCGACAAAACGACCGGCCGGTTTTCCTGAGCGATGTCAAGACAATGTAACATTATTCGCCGCCAGCAATTGCGGAAAATCCGCGCTGCCGAGAAACGCGTGTTCGGTTTCGCGCTGGGTGGTCAGGGGATCGAGGCTGATGAGCGTGTCGTCGACGAATCCCGGATGACACATCACGAGCCCGCCGTCCGGCAGGCCATCGAGGAACTGCCGCATCAAGACGCCGAAACCGGGCTGTCGGGAGAAGTCGTAGGCGCCGGCAAACGCCGGATTGAACCGGATATTGGCCGCCGTGGCGCGTTTGCGGAATTGCACGCTCAGGATATCGAGCACCAGCGCCTTGGGTGCGGCGAGCCGTTGTGCCAGTGGCAGAATGCGTCCGCCCTGACGGACCCACGCGCCGGGTGCGGCTTCCTTGACCGCCCGCAGAAACGCATCGCGTACCTGCGGGAACAATTGCGCGTGTTGGTGGCCGTCAACGAAATCCGGCGGTCGGCCGAACAATTCCTGGAAGGCCGCCAACTGCACCACCAGTTCGGCATGGACGATCTCGGGATCGAGCCGCCGCAACAGGCCCGATCGCAGCAGCTGCGAAAACGGCAGGAACATGCCGCCGTCGGTCGGCCGAAAATGCATCGTCAGCGGACGGAACGGTGCGGTGAGCGTCGCGTGCAGGCCGATCGCGCAGCGCGGGCTCCTGGCGGCGACGTCTTGCAGCGCGGCCACCTCGTCGCGGCCGATCGCGGGACCGACCACCATCACCGATGTCGCGTTGAGACGGAAACGGCCGATCAGGTCGCGAATGGCGCGGTTGACGCCCTCGGCTATCCCGTAATCATCGGCGCACAGCCAGATACGGCGCAGCGGCGCGGTATCGTTCATTCGGCCGCTGTCCGTTCGCTGGCGCTCGCGCCCGTGTCCGCATCCGCGCGCTTCTCGGTGTGTTCGGCGACGAAATAGATCGGACGTGCCTTCAGCTCGGAGAGGATCTTGCCGATATATTCGCCGACGATGCCGATCATGATGAGCTGCACGCCGCCGATCGTCATCAGGCCGACCACCAACGAAGGATAGCCGGGAACCGATTTGCCCGTGGTCCAGGTTTCCCAGAGGATCGACAGGCCGAACAGGAAGGCCACCGTCGCCAGCACGACGCCGAGCAGGCTCGCGAACCGCAACGGCGCCACCGAGAACGAGGTCAGCCCCTCGATCGACAGGCCGACCAGCCGGCCCGGTGAGAAGGTGGTGACGCCGTGCGCGCGCGGCGCCGGTTCATAGTCGACGCGGATCTGGCGGAAGCCGATCCAGCTCGCGAGACCCTTGAAGAAACGATTGCGCTCGGGAAGTTGCCGGAGCGCTGCCGCGGCGCGCGGCGACAACAGGCGGAAGTCGCCGGCGTCCTCGGGGATCTTCTGCCGTGCGCCCCAATTGATCAGCGCGTAGAAGCCGTGCACCGCAAGGCGGCGCAGGAACGATTCATTGTCGCGATTGGCTTTCGCCGTATAGATCACGTCGTAGCCATCATCGATCCAGTGACCGACCAGTCTCTCGACCAGGGTCGGCGGGTGCTGGCCGTCGCCATCCATGAACAGGACCGCGCCGCGCCTTGCATGGTCGAGCCCCGCCATCAGGGCCGCTTCCTTGCCGAAATTGCGCGACAGCGACACCACCTGGATGTCGAGCGCGTCGGCCTTGAGCCCGCGCGCGATCACAAGTGTGGCATCGGCGCTGCCGTCATCGACATAGACCACTTCGCTGGCGAGGCCGTAGCGTTGACGGAGCGTTTTGGCCAGCCCGACCAGCCGTTCATGCAGCAATGCAAGGCCGGCGGCCTCGTTATACAGCGGCACGACAATCGACAGTCCCTGCGCCGCGGCGCCGGCCGCGGTGGTGGAGAGGCCGGAAACGTCAGAGCCAAGCGTCATTCGATCAGGTTCCAAATCATGGACAACAGCATATGTTACCCGCCGCCAGCTGTCGCTACGATGAACGAAATCACGCCCCGCCTTATTGTCGCAAGAACGCCTCGAGCCTGGCGAATAGCGGGTTTTCCCGGTCCAGCACATAGTCGAGCGAGGCAACCGAAACCGTGTCGGCGCCGTGCTCGCGCAGGAAGCTGCCGAGCGCGTAGAGCTTCGCCGGTGGGCAGTGCAGCGTAAGCATGCCGGAGGAGGTCGGTCCGCCGAACGGGGCTACCACGCCAAAACGACTATGCGCTTCCGTCAGCAGCGCGTCGTTGCAGCCGGCAAAGCGGGTGCGGACCTCGCGATATTTGCTGGCGCGGGCTCGGGCTGCGATGTGATCGAGGATCACGCGCGCGGTTTCCCGGGCCTCGCCCGACCAGTCAGCATCCTTCGAGGCCACGAGGTTGGCCTGGCTGCGCAGGATCACGCCATCGTCCAGCACCTTGAGGCCGTTGGCGGCAAGCGTCGCGCCCGTGGTCGTGATGTCGACGATCATCTCGGCAGTGCCCACGGCCGGCGCGCCTTCAGTGGCGCCGGCGCTCTCGACGATGCGGTAATCGACCACGCCGTGGGTGGCAAAGAAGTTCCGTGTCAGGTTGATGTATTTGGTCGCGACCCGCATCCGCCTGTTGTGTTGCGCGCGAAAACCGGTGGTGACGTCGTCGAGATCGGCCATGGTGCGGACGTCGATCCAGGCCTGCGGCACCGCGACCACCACATTGGCGCTGCCGAAGCCGAGATTGTCGATCAACAGCACGCCCCTGTCGGCGTCCGCGATGCTTTCGCGCACCAGGTCTTCGCCGGTGACGCCGAGATGCACCATGCCGCGCGCGAGTTGCGAGGCGATCTCGCTCGCCGAAAGATAGGCGATCTCGACATTGTCGAGGCCCGAGATCGTGCCGCGATAGTCGCGCGCGCCGCGCGGCTTGGCGAGCGAAAGGCCAGCGCGCGTGAAAAAGGCTTCGGCGTTTTCCTGCAAACGGCCCTTGGAAGGAACGGCGAGAACGAAGGGCGCGGTCATGAAACGCCCCCGCGTGGTTTGCCGAGCTGGGTCAGGTTTTCGATCCAGACCGAGAACCCGACCGCGGGGATCGGCGCCGCCGCGCCGAGCTGGGTCATCAGCCCGTCATAGCGCCCGCCCGCCACCAGCGGCTCGATGCCGTTGCCCCTGGCGTGCAGTTCGAACTCGAAGCCGGTGTAATAATCGAGGCCGCGTCCGAACGAGGTCGAGAAGCGCGTTCGGCGTGTGTCGATGGCGCGCGCGGCCATGAAGCCGACGCGGCTTTCGAGCTGATCGATCGCGGCCGTGAGGTCGATTTTGGTATCATCGGCCAGGCTGCGCAGTTGCGCCACCGCATCGTCGGGGTCGCCCGCGATCGCGAGGAAGCGCTTGATGGTGGCGAGCGCGTCGCGCGGCAGCGCGCCGCTCTTCAGCGTCGACTGTTCGAGAAAGCGGTCGGCGATTTCGGCCACCGTGCGGCCACCGACATTGGTGGTGCCGGCGATCGACATCAGGTCGGTCACCAGCGCCAGCGCCGCCTTGCGGTCGGAGCCGGCCAGCGCCGCCAGCACGCCCTCATATTCGTTGCGGCCGGGGGCGGTCGCGAGCGTCAGCCGCTCGATATCGTCGGTGAGGCTGACCTTGCGGTTGAAATCCTTGATCAGCCGCCGCCGCCAGACCGGATAAAGCTCGAGCGCGTCGATCAGCGCGTTGAACAGCGCGACGTCCCCGGTGCGGATTTCGACGTCGGTCAATCCGAACGCCGAGGTCGCCTCCAGCGCCAGCGCCAGCATTTCCGCATCAGCCGCGGCGCGATCCTGCCGCCCGAAGGATTCGATGCCGGCCTGGAGGAATTCGCTCGGCTGTCCCTCGCGATAGCGAAACACCGGCCCGAGATAGCTGAAGCCGGCGGCCTCGCCGGCGCGGCCGGAGGCGAGATAGTCCCGCGCCACCGGAATGGTGAGATCGGGACGCAGGCAGAGTTCCTCGCCGCTGGGGTCGGTGGTCAGATAAAGGCTCCTGCGGATATCCTCGCCGGAGAGGTCGAGGAACGGCTCGGCCGGCTGCAGAATGTCAGGCTCGGCCCGGACGTAACCGGCCTGCGCAAACGACAATAGCAGCGCGTCCGCCCAGGCGGCGGATCCGGCAGCACCACTGATGGCGGCGGTCACGGTCATTTCGACGTCCAAATATCCGGCAAAAACCGGGTTCCATGCGGGTTAAAGGCTTCGTTGGCGCAGGCCTTAGCATGGCCGGGGCGGGGTTTCGACAGGGATTGGCCAAGTGGCTTAATCAAGTGACTTAATGAGGGGCTTAATGGGGGGCCTCAACGGCTGGGGCCGCGACCGGCTATCCCGGCCCCGCTCCAGTCGCCCAGCGCCGCCTGCACCAGCGCCAGTGCCGCTACGCCGGCGGTATCCGCACGCAGGATCCGGGGGCCCAAAGCGAGCCGCAGGGTTCGCTTCTGGCGCAGCAGCAGCGCGCGCTCATCCTCGGCAAATCCGCCCTCGGGACCGATCAGGATGTCGATCCCGTCCGTGGCGGCTCTGTTTTGCAGCGCCTGCAGCGGCGAAGAGATTTCCGCCGCCTCATCGCAGAAAACAAGCAGGCGCTGGGGCTGGCGCTCGCTTACGAAGCGATCGAGCGGCATCGGCTCGGCGACCGCAGCGAGGCTCAGGATGCCGCATTGCTCGGCGGCCTCGATGACATTGGCGCGCATGCGCGCGCCATTGACCCGCGAGACCTGTGTGAAACGCGTCAAAACCGGCTGCAGACGCGACACACCCATTTCGACGGCTTTCTGCATCATGTAATCGAGTTGGGCATGTTTCAGCGGCGCAAACACATAGGCGATGTCGGGCAGGCGATCCTGTGGCCGGGTCTGGGCTACGATCTCCAGACTGTCGGGCCGCTTGCGGCCGGCGATCCGTGCCTGCCACTCGCCATCACGCCCGTTGAACACCAGGATGTTGTCGCCGGCCGCAAGCCGCAGCACGTTGCCCAGATAATTGCTCTGGTTCCGCTCGAGCGCGACGCTCTCGCCCGGGCTCAAGGGGGCATCGACGAACAGGCGGGGGGTTCGAAAATCGAGTTCAGGCATCTCTGATTATTCCGTTTCGCGCCGCTTTTAGCCTAAAGGGTTAGAATCTGGGGACAATTTAATGATGCCGCGCGGCCCTACGCCGCGCTGTCGCCTAAATCCACGGGTTGTTAAGGACCGGCAGGAATCGTAAAAGGCCCTCGCAAATCGTGCTTCGTTCGGAAGACGTTGGGGCCCGCTGGACCTTGCCGGAGAACCACCCTTGATGATCCGCCGCCTGATTGTGCCGCTGACCGTTGCTATCGTTGCCATCCACGCCGGTCAGGCTTTTGCGCAGGGCACGTTTCCGGCGCCGTTGCCCAATGGTCAGGCTGCGCCTGCAAACGCGTCGCCGTTTCCGCCGGTGAATGGTGCTGCGCCTTCGGCGTCGGTCGGCGCTCCCTCGCCGTTCCCCTCCACCGGTGCCGCACCGATTACCGGTACGGCGTTCGACCGCGGACCGGCGCCGCCGTCGGGCGGTGCGTCGGATGCCTGCATGAAGAATTTCGTCCCCTTGCGCGAAGAGGCGGAGAAGCGCGGCAAGATGATCAAGGCCGCGGGCGAGCGGCATGCGGCTCCGGACGAGGCCTGCAAGCTGATCGGAAATTACGGCGCGGCCGAGCTCAAGATGATCAAATATGTCGAAGCCAATTCGGCAAAATGCGGAATTCCCCCGCAGATCGCTGAGCAACTCAGGAACGGCCACAAGAGCACCGAGGCGATGCAGAAGAAGGTCTGTGCGATCGCGCAGCAGCGGCCGGCGGGACCGGCCGGTCCAAGTCTCAGCGAAGTGCTGGGCTCGGCGGCGGCGCTCCCCGAGGCGCAGACGGTGAAGAAGGGCGGCAGCACCTTCGATACGCTGAACGGCAACGTTCTCGCGCGATGACCAGATCCCGATGAGCGACGCCACGGCCCGCGTTGCGGATGCCACCGGCAACTGGGTCGACACGCGGGCGCCGGCATGGTCCAGGCCTTATTTGCGTCTCTCCCGTTTCGACCGGCCGATCGGATCCTGGCTGCTCTTGATGCCGTGCTGGTGGTCGGCCGCGCTCGCCGCCGGCATCGCGCGCGACGCCAGCCAGTTGCCGTTCGTCATCGTGCTGTTCTTCATCGGCGCCTTTGTGATGCGCGGGGCAGGGTGCACCTGGAACGACATCACCGATCGCGACCTCGATGCCAGGGTCGAGCGGACGCGGTCGCGGCCGATCCCGGCAGGCCAGGTGAGCGTGCCGCAGGCTTTGGCGTTCCTGGTGCTGCAGGCGTTGATCGGGCTTGCGGTCCTGCTGCAGTTCAACCTCTTCGCGGTCATGACCGGCATCGCCTCGCTGGTCATCGTTGCGATCTATCCCTTCATGAAGCGCATCACCTGGTGGCCGCAGGTCGTCCTGGGGCTGGCGTTCTCCTGGGGCGCGCTGATGGGATTTGCGGTCATTCTCGGACGGATCGACTTGACCGCGGTCGTACTCTATGCCGGCTCGATCGCCTGGGTGATCGGTTACGACACCATCTATGCGCATCAGGACGCCGAGGACGACGCGCTGATCGGCATCAAGTCGACCGCGCTTCTGTTCGGCGCGGCGACGCATCGGGCGCTTGTCGTGTTCTACACGCTTGCGGTGGTTTTGATCGGCGCAGCGCTGGTACTGGCCGGCGCACGTTGGCCGGCATGGATCGGGTTGGTTGCTTTCGCGGCTCACCTTGTCTGGCAGATCCGGCGGCTCGACATCGGCGATCCCGCGCTGTGCTTGCGGATCTTCAAATCCAACCGCGATGCGGGACTGTTGCTGTTTGCGGGATTATTGGTGGATGCGGTGATGCGGGCGGCGAACTGATACTCACAGCCAATTTGGCTGAGGGCGCTGTGCGGCAATCGTGGGCCCAAGAATTTCGGCGGCGGCCGCCGCAAGTGCTCGCGACGACGCCTCATCGCCTTTTTTGGAGTAGGCTTGGGCAGCGGCAAGCAGGGTATATCCAACAACAGGCGCGCGATCGCCGTTCTCTCGCTTGAAAATATCAAGCGCCTTCGCGAAATGGTTGATCGCCTCCGCAAAGCGATCCGTCCTTAGATAGACGACAGCCAGATTGGATAAATTTATGCCCACGGCACTGCTCCGAGAGCCGCGGTATTTGGTTGCTGTGCCAATCGCGCGAACAAAGCCGGCCTCGGCGTCGGCGAAGTCGCCGTGTACGGCATCCAGTAGGGCCCTTAATTCCAGCATACTCAGATAGGCCGGAGTTTGCTCCGGCGGATTCTTGCCGACCAGGGTGTCGATGCGCCGCAGAATTTTCTCCGCGTCACTGTTGCGCCCGACGATGAGATAGAAGCGGGCGAGACTCGCGAGGGTAGGAACCAGTACCGGACTGTCGGGCCCGAACATTTGTTCGACCGAGTTCAGATGCTGCTCCGCGAACACGACGCTCTCCGCGGGGACGCCTTGTTCGAAAGCGAGCTGGGCCAGCTGCTGGAGTGAAGCACCGGTTGCCAGAAGCAACCCCCGGCTCTCCCATGCAGCTCGGGCAAGGTTGATCTCGCTACGGCTGTTGTCGAATTGTCCTACGCTGCGGAACAGCGAACCGAGCGCAAGGTGGTCCCACGCGGCCTGGTCGCCTTGGGGGCCGAACGATCGCTCGTTGATCGCGAGCGCTCGCTGGTAAAGCGCGATGGCTTCGCCCTGACGGCCTGACCTGGCGAGAACGTCGGCGAGCCCCCGAAGCGCAATCGCGGTGCTCAGGTGATCGGGGCCCCGCTTCTGTTCGATATCGGCTAGTTCGTCACGGTGCAGACGTTCGGCATCGTCGAATTTGCCCTGTGCCCATAACGCTCCGCTCAACCGATTGATCAGATTTCGCCGGACCGAATAATCCGGTTCATACTGCCTGTCGGCGATGGCGAGTGCATCCCGAATCGGTTGCTCGGCGCCGCCCGGCCCGCCCACGGCCCATGAGACGTCGGCATTGCCCAAAAGAATCTCGATATTGGAGGAATGCCCCGGAGGAAACGCCTTGGTAATGATCTGCGCGGCCCGATCGATGCTGGCACGCGCATCATCGGGTTTGCCCTGGGCGAGGTCGAGCCGCGCCACGAAGGCCAAGCTTCCGGCAAGGAAATAGTGCTCGGGTCCGTAGTTGCGTTCCTGGATTTGCAGAATCCGATCCATGAGCTGGCGCGCATCGGCATACTTTCCTACTTCGTAGGCCATGTTCGCTGATGCGAGCATTGCTCCGGCCGTCGTCGGGCTGTCTGAACCGAATTGAGCGGTATTGATCGCGAGGGCGCGCTCGATAGCCGCCTTTGCATCCCGAATTTTGCCGGCGCGCTTCAGTATCGGGGCAAGATTAATCAGATCGCCGGCCACGGCCGGGCTTTCTCGACCGATGGCCTTCTCGTCGATCGCAAGCGCTTGGCGGAAATGATCTTCGGCTTCGCGGTCCTGCCCACGCTGCACCTCAATCGACGCAAGCGTCTTTAGCGCGCCGCCGAAGCGCGGATGGTCCGGCCCGAGGCGTTGTCGGTAAAGATCGAGCGCGCGCCGGATCAGCGTATCGGCCTCGTCAAGTTTGCCTTCCGATACGAGTGTTTGGGAGAGCAGGGATGAATACAGGGCGGCGTTGGTGAAACGCGACTGGTCCAAGGCGTCGATCACTTCCAGAACGTGCCGCAGTTTGGCTTCTGCGTCGGCGTGATGGCCTCTCCAGGTGTCGATGGTCGCGAGATTACCGATGGTTTCCGCTATGAAAAAATTATGCGCGGCAAGTTCCTTGCTTCTGATTGCCAGCGCCTCGTTCAGAACCCCTTCCGCTTTTTCGTATTGGTCGATACTCGTGTAGACCACGCCCAGGGCATTCAGCGCACTGGCGCGATCGAGTTTCGGCTGGTCCAGCGCGAGGGCCCGCAAGAGGGTGGACTCCGCGTCCGTGTATCGATTTTGTCGGCGATAGATCGAGGCAAGCTCGATCAACCTCTCGCCCAGGAACGCGCCTCGCGTGCTGCCGGCCGCTTCCTCCAGTTTGACGGCTTCGAGCAATAATCGCTCGGCTTCCGGATATCGTGCCTGTTCGCGATAGACCAATCCAAGATTGGATAATATGGAAGACCGCCAGCCGGTGGCCGGTCTGGCCAGCTTTGGCTCAGCTTCTAGCGCGGACTGGAATACCTGCTCAGCCTCGCGATAATGCTCCTGGCCGGTCCGAAGCGCTCCTAGTTCCATCCTGACGTTGACACGCTGCGGGTCGCTTTCCGGCAACACCCGATCGAGAACGGTCATGGCGCGAACGAATGCCGTTTCGGAGTCCGCAAAGCGGCCAAGCTTTTGTTGGGCACGCGCCAGTTGCAGCAGGACAAAACCGAGACCGGACTTCTCTTGCTTGATTTGGTCGAACCACGAAATCGCCCGAACCGCATAGCTGATCGTATCTGCCGGTCTCGCCAAGTTGCTGTATAGCGAAGCGAGGTTGGCAAGCATCGTTGGCATTTCGGTGTCGGTGGGCCCGGCAATTTTTGAACGATATTCAAGCGCGCGCAGCATGAACGGTTCGGCTTCTGCGTATCGTCGTTGGTTTTCGTAGACAAAGCCGAGTTGTGACTGAAGTCCGGCAAAATAATCCGCTTTGCCCGCCGGGGGTGGGTCAACAAGCTTGATTGCCTCAATCAGCATTGGTCCTGCATCTGGATAACTCTTTTTGCTGACAAGAATCTGAGCTTGTCGCGATAGGATCGCGCTCAGATTGAGCTTGGCATTGCCAATGGCCTGACCATCGCTATCGCCGATCGCTTGGGATACTTCCAGCTCCCGGCGCGCGACGGTAACCGCTTTGTCAATGCGGCCGGTGTCGACATAAATCTTTCGAAGATAGCCGAGAGAAATCCCGAGCTCTCGACTAACAGGCACCTGCTTCTCGAAGCCCGCCACGGCGCGTTCGACAAAGTTTTCGGCCTCTGCGGTGCGCTGAAGCGCCAGATAGACCTTCGCCACGCGCTGCAACGACCGGCTTATCAGCGGGTGTCCGCTATCCAGACCTGTTTCGCGCAAATGGAGAGCTTGCTCTTGATAGGCAAGAGCGGTGGAATATTGTGCCTGCGAAAATGCAATGTCGCCCAGCGACTCGTTGAACTGGCTCGCACAGAAGACCTTGACGTTGCCGACATCGTCGCAAAGCAAGAGCCCCTTCTTCGCAAGCGTTTCCGCTTCGCCGAGATTCGAAGTCTTGATGAGGGCAAGGACCTGCTGATTGATTGCTCGCGCTTCATCCGCTGCGGCGCCCAGCGCCGGGCAAACGGCATAACCATGAAATACAGCGATAGTCACCAATAGGGAGGGTGAAATCCCGAGGAAGCGCCGGCTTCTCTGCAAGGCAAGAACTCTCTGTCGATGGATATCCTCGACAGATAGCATCTTGGGACGAATACGGGAAGGAACCCTTGGATACAACTTGGCCGATGTGGGGTCTAATCCCGCCCAATAATCTCGCGTTCGCCCTGGTGAATATTCGCCGGGTTGAGCGGGTCGCCGGCGCGGCGGCGCACCAGGAATTTCGGGCGTCGGGCGCGGATCGCATTGTGGCGGCGGCGCCGGACGGCCGGTTCGTGCGGCTCGTCTTCCGGCAATTGCGGAAGCGCGAAGATCTCGCTCCACATCTGCCAGGCGGAGGCGATCTCCTCAGGATCGGAACTCACGGCGAGCGGAATGTTCAGCGAGGGATCGCGATGCAGCAGCACCAGCATCTGCGCGTCGTCGAGACCGCGCAAAGCAACACCGAGAAAATCGCTGACGCGAAGGTTGACGGCCATCTGCATGCCCTGGACGGCCCGGCGCAGCACGACGCGTTCGCGATGAAGTTCTACTCTCCGCACGCCGCCGTCTGCGCGGCTGTCCTGCGCATCGAAGCTGAGGGGTAAGGAAAGAGGGTCGAGCCGCAATGCACGGCTCGACCCGGCGGGATTGATCCCGCTTGTTGCTGTTTGACGCCTCACGGCCTTAGTCTCCCCGCCGGGATTATGTTCCCGGTCGATACGCGAGACCTTAGCCGAGCCGTTTCCGTTTCGGCTTAATAAGGCTGGTTAACCCGTGGTCACCTGCCCCGCATCTGCCTGCATGATTGACAAGACCTTGGCTCACATAATTGACGAGACCTTGCGGCAATGCCGAAATTGTTTGGCATTTCGTGCCGTAAAATGCTTGAAATCCCCGTGAATCAGGCACATCTGGTGGGGCTTGGGATTTGCTTCCCCGCTCGCTTCAATGTCAGGGATTTTGTTTGTGAACTCTTCACCATCCACGGCTGCTTCGACTTCACCCGCGACTTCCGATCTGTTCGACCAATCGGCGCTCTCAACGCTGGCGCAGCGCCTGGTCGAGGCGGCGAGGCGCGCCGGCGCCGACGCGGCGGATGCGGTCGCGGTGCGCGGCGTGTCGCAAGGCGTGGAAGTGCGCGACGGCCGTGTCGAGGAATCCGAGCGTTCGGAAGGCGACGATGTCGGGTTGCGCGTGCTGGTGGGACAGCGCCAGGCCGTGGTCTCAACCAATGACGTCAGCGGCGACGGCATCGCAAAGCTCGCCGAACGCGCGGTGGCGATGGCGCGGGTCGCGCCCGACGACAAATATGTCGGTCTTGCCGATCCTTCGCTGTTGGCGCGCGAGTTCGCCGACCTCGATCTGCTCGATCGCACCATTCCCTCGACATCCGAACTCGAACGCCGCGCTTGCGAAGCCGAAGCCGCGGCCCTCGCGGTCAAGGGGGTGACGAGATCCGGCGGCGCCTCGGCGTCGAGCGGTATCGGCGGTATGGTGCTGGTGACGTCGACCGGTTTCCACGGCTCCTATCTGCGATCGAGCCAGGGCATCTCGATGACCGCGATATCCGGCGAGGGCACCGGCATGGAGCGCGACTACGATTTCACGTCGGCGCCGCATGCTTCCGATCTCGCCTCGCCCGAAAGCGTCGGGCGCAAGGCCGGCGAGCGCACGGTGGCGCGCGCCAATCCGCGCAAGGTCGAGACCTGCAAGGTGCCTGTCGTGTTCGACCCCCGGGTGTCGGGATCGCTGGTCGGCCATCTCGTTGGCGCGGTCAACGGCGCCTCGATCGCGCGCAAGACCAGTTTCCTGAAAGACCGTATGGGCGAGCAGCTGTTCGCCAAAAACATCCGCATCATCGACGATCCGTTGCGGGTGCGCGGGTTGCGCTCGCAGACCTTCGACGCCGAAGGCGTGAGGGTGAAGAAGCTCGCGATCATCGACGAGGGCGTGCTGACCTCGTGGCTGTTGGACAACGCGACCGCGCGTGAGCTCGGACTGGTCACGACCGGACATGCCCATCGCGGCGTGTCGTCGTCGCCGTCGCCGGGCGCCTACAATCTGCATCTCGAGGCGGGCGAGCCGACGCCGGCCGAGTTGATATCAGACATCAGCCAAGGCTTTTACGTCACCGACCTGATCGGCTCCGGCGTCAATGGCGTGACCGGCGACTACAGCCGCGGCGCGTCGGGCTTCTGGATCGAGAACGGCGCGATCACCTATCCCGTGAGCGAGGTGACGATCGCGGGGCATCTGCTGCCGATGTTCAAATCGCTGGCGCCCGCCAACGACCTGGAATTCCGCTACGGCGTCAATGCACCGACGCTGCGCATCGAGGGCTTGACGCTTGGCGGACGCTGACACGCTCGAGGCGATCAAGGCGCGCGATGCCGCGCTGCTGACGGAGACGGTGCGGGAAGCGGGCGCGCTTGCGCTGTCGCTGTTTCGCACCGAGCTGAAGAACTGGACCAAGGGCGTCTCGTCGCCGGTTTCCGAGGCTGACATCGCCGTCAACGTTCTGGTGGAAACCAGGCTGCGCGCGGCAACGCCGGATTATGGCTGGCTGTCGGAAGAAAGTGCCGACGACGACGCGCGTCTCGGCAAGCCGCTGGTCTGGATCGTCGATCCGATCGACGGCACCCGCGCCTATCTGGCGGGGCGCGAAGACTGGTGCGTGAGCGTGGCGCTCGTTGCGGATGCAACGCCGGTGCTCGCGGCGGTGTTCGCACCCGCCAGCGATGAATTTTTCTTCGCGATGCGCGGGCAGGGCGCGACGTGCAACGACAGACCGGTTTTCGCAACCTCCGGCGCCGATCTGGATTTTTCCCGCATGGCCGGTCCAAAACCGCTGGTGCAGCGGCTCAGCCCGTCATCGGATGAAATCACGCTCTATCCGCGTATAGGCTCGCTGGCGCTCCGGCTGTGCCGGGTCGCGCAAGGCCGCCTTGACGCGGCGTTTGCGGGCGGTCAAAGCCGTGACTGGGACCTTGCGGCGGCAAATTTGATCGTGCAGGAAGCGGATGGTAGGATGACCGCGCTCTCGGGGGATGCGATTGAGTATAATCGCCGGGAGGTGACGCACGGGGTGCTGGTGGCAGCGGGACATGATCGTCATGCACGCATTGTCGAGCATTTTCGACGCCGTCCGCTGCCCTGAACGCGCCGGACACGCGCCACGGGTCTTTTGGCCACATCTCTCAACACACGTCACTCACCTTGCTTGCCGGGCACCTCGTTAGGAAACAACATCATGCCAGATAGTGCCCAGCCGCAATTGCTTCATCTCGTCATCGGCGGCGAGTTAGTCGATCTCGAACACACGACGTTCAAGGACCTCGACAAGGTGGAAATCGTCGGCGTGTATCCCAATTACGCGACCGCCTATGCGGCCTGGAAGGCGAAGGCGCAGCAGACCGTGGACAACGCCCACATGCGCTACTTCGTGGTTCACCTCCACCGGTTGCTCGATCCGGGCCAGGATACGAAGCAAGACACCAAGCAAGACACGAAGCCTTCCCGTTGAAACGATTCCTTCGCGATTTGCTGCGCAGCAGCTGGGTTCAGCGCGCGCTGGGGGTGCTCGCGGCCGAATATCTGCGGCTGGTCTGGCTGACCAACCGCTTTAGCTACGACCCGGCCGATGTCTACGAGCAGGTCGAACCGGCGCAGCCGGCGATCCTCGCGTTCTGGCACGGCCAGCATTTCATGACCCCGTTCATCAAGACCAAGGAAAGTCATCGCGCCAAGGTGCTGATCTCCCGACATCGCGACGGCGAGTTCAACGCGATTGCGGCCGAGCGGCTCGGCATCGGCACGATCCGCGGCTCCGGCGACCATGGCGGGGCCTTTCACCGCAAGGGCGGCGTCGGCGCGTTCCGCGAGATGGTGCAGGCGCTGGAGGAGAAGTGGAATGTCGCAACCACCGCCGACGTACCGAAGCGGGCGCGGGTCGCGGGGCTGGGCATCATCATGCTGGCACGCGAGTCCGGGCGGCCGATCCTGCCGTTTGCGATGGTTACCAGCCGGTTCATCAGGTTGAAAAATTGGGACTCCTCCACCATCAATTTGCCATTCGGCCGGGGTGCCGTGGTAGGCATTGATGCGGTTTTCGTGCCGCCGGACGCCGACGCCGAGACCATGGAAAAACTGCGCCTGCAGGTAGAGATTTATCTGAACGAAGCGACCCGACGCGCCTATGCGGCCGTCGGGCGTCCGGAGGCCGCTCTTGGCTAATCCGCTGCCGATGCCGTTGCGCGTCTACCGGAAACTGTCGTCCGCGATGGTGCCGCTGGCGCCTGCGTTGATCAGCCGACGGCTCAAGCTCGGCAAGGAGGATCCGGCCCGTGTCGGCGAACGCCGCGGTGTGAGCGCCGATGTCCGCCCGGCCGGACCGCTGGTCTGGATTCACGGCGCCAGCGTCGGTGAGGTGCTGGCTTCCGCCGCGCTGATCGAGAAATTGCGCGCGCTGAACCTGCGGATCCTCGTGACCTCGGGCACGGTGACGTCGGCGGCGGTCGTCGCCAAGCGGTTTCCGCCCGACGTCATCCATCAATATGTGCCGTACGACTCGCCGCGCTATGTCGCGCGCTTCCTCGATCACTGGCGTCCCTCGCTGGCGCTGTTCATCGAATCCGATCTGTGGCCGAACCTGATCCTGTCGAGCGCGGCGCGGCGGCTGCCGATGGTCTTGATCAACGGGCGGATGTCGCATCGCTCGTTTCCGCGCTGGCGCCGGGTTTCCAGCACCATCTCGGCGCTGCTCGGCCGGTTCGACGTCTGCCTGGCGCAGTCGCAGCTCGATGCCGATCGCTTTGCGGCGCTCGGCGGCCGCAACGTGGTGACGACAGGCAATCTGAAGCTCGACGTTCCCGCCCCGCCCGCCGATGCCGCGAAACTGGAGCGGCTGATGGCGATGACGCGCGGCCGCCCGATCGTGGTCGCAGCCTCCACCCATTCCGGCGAAGACGAGATCCTCGCCTACGCGCACAAGACACTCGCCGGATTCTTTCCCAACCTTCTGACCGTGATCGTGCCGCGGCATCCCGATCGCGGCGAGGCGATTGCGCGCATGGTCGCGGCTTCCGGCCTGCATGCGGGCCTGCGCTCGCGCGAGGAATTGCCGACCGCGGCGACCGATATCTATGTCGCCGACACCATGGGCGAACTCGGGTTGTTCTACCGATTGTCGCCGATCGTGTTCATGGGCGGATCGCTGGTCGAACATGGCGGGCAAAATCCGATCGAGGCGGTCAAGCTCGGCGCTTCCGTCGTCCATGGTCCCCACGTCTTCAATTTCAGCGACGTCTACGAAGCGCTCGATCACGCCGGCGGCGCGCGCAGGGCCGAGACCCAGGAGGCGTTGGTGAAGCAGCTCGGGCAGCTGCTCGCCGATCCCTCCGCGCGCGAAGCATCGCTCATTGCCTCGGAGCGCGTGGTCGAACAGCTCGGCGGCGCGCTGGAACGGACGCTTGCGGCGCTCGAGCCGTATCTGTTGCAGTTGCGGCTCGAGATGGGAGCCGCGAATGCGTGAGCCGGGCTTCTGGCACGGCCCGTCTTCGCTTAAATCGCATCTATTGAGGCCGCTCGGCGCGCTCTACGGCGCGATTGCCGCCAGACGCCTGCAGCGCGGGGGATTGGACGCCGGCATCCCCGTGCTCTGCGTCGGCAATTATCATGTCGGCGGCGCCGGCAAGACGCCGACCGTGCTGGCGCTGGCAAAATTGCTGCGCGATCTCGGCGAGACGCCGGTGGTGCTGAGCCGCGGTTATGGCGGAAAACTGCGCGGGCCGGTCAAGGTTGATCCGGCGCACCACGCCGCGGCCGATGTCGGCGACGAACCGCTGATGCTCGCCGCCACGCTGCCGGTGGTGGTTGCGCGCAAACGCGCCGATGGCGTGCCGCTGGCGTACGCGCAAGGCGCCAGCGTGATTCTAATGGACGACGGTTTCCAGAGTCCTGTTGTCGCCAAGGACGCCTCGCTGATCGTGATCGACGGCAATCGCGGCCTCGGCAACGGGCAGGTGTTTCCTGCCGGTCCTCTTCGCGCGCCATTGCGGCCGCAAATTGCGCGCACCGATGCGCTGGTCGTTGTCGGCAACGGCACGGCGGCAGACGCGGTGGCGGCCGATATCGCCGCGCAGGGCAAGCCGGTGCTGCGCGCGCATCTCGAGCCGAATGAAGCATCCGTCGCCGTGCTGGCTGGCAAACGCGTGCTGGCATTTGCCGGCATCGGCGATCCCGCGCGATTCTTCGCTACACTGAAGGCAAGCGGCATCGAGGTGGTCCGTTCACGCGCCTTCGCCGACCATCATTCGTTTTCGAAAGCCGAGATCGAACGCCTGATTGCGGAAGCCAGCCGCGAGGCGCTGACGCTGGTGACGACGGAAAAGGATCTGGCGCGGCTGCGGCATGGCGAAGCCTTGCCGGATTGGGCCAAGCCGATCGTGCCGTTCGCGGTGACGCTCGCCTTCGACGACGCGCCGGTTTTGCGGAAGTTCGTCTCAGCGTGCCTGTTCAAAGCCCGCGACAAGAAGTTCCGAGAGGGTGGTTAACTCCGCGTCTTCAGCGCGCCAGGAAAATGCCGTTGCAGCACGGCGGTCGGAACCGAATAGGCTTCCTGCAGATCGACGCTCCAGTATTTCAACTCGTCGAGCGGGATCCGCACGTCTGATATGGCGCAGTGCACATAGGTTCCGGGCGAGATCACGCGGAAATCGCCATCCAGATATTGCACCTGCGCCTCGCCATGTCCCGAGGGACCGAATTTATTCAACACCGTCAAACTCTCCGATGGGCCGGCCAGATCAGGCCCAACCAATTTCATTTTCCAAAATTCGATCTATCACAGATAGGTCGTGCTGTCCGCTTCCGAAACCCACCTACTTGTGATGATTTTCGGCCCATCCTGCGTGATAACTTTGGATTCGCGGGCGACTGTGCCAGCGCCGCGATGACCGACCGAGACCGATGCGCCCTCTGCCAGCAACGCACCTCCTGACGCTGATTGCCGTGGCCTGCGCGGGCGCCGCGGATGCGGCGCCCTTGCCGGCCCCGCATCAGATCGAGATCCCCGCGCCCAATCTCACCCTGCACGCGCAGCTCTACAAGCCGGACGGCAATGGCCCGTTTCCCACCGTGATCGCGCTACATGCATGCGGCGGATTGGCCGGGCATTCCGAGCAGGTCGCGCCGCGCTACCATGACTGGGCGGAACAATTGCTCAAGGCCGGCTATGCGGTGGTGCTGCCGGACAGTTACGGTTCGCGCGAACTCGGGCCGCAATGCCGCGTCAAGGAACGGCGCGTGCTGGCCCGCCGCGAGCGGGTCGCCGATGTCGTGGCGACCCGGCAATGGCTGGGTCAGCAACCCTGGGCCGCGCAGGATCGCGTCAGCCTGATGGGATGGGCGAACGGGGCCAGCACCCTGTTGTGGGCCGTGCGTCCACAATTGTCGCGCAATGACGGGCCGGATTTCCGTGCGGCGATCGCGTTCTATCCGGACTGCCGGATTTCCTCGGGCCTCGGCTGGAGCGCGCGGGTGCCGACGCTGTTGCTGATCGGCGCCAAGGACGACGTCAGTTCACCCTCCGCCTGCCGCCAGATGGTCGACGACGCGCGCGGCCGCAGCGCGCTGACGCGGATTGAAATCTATCCCGGCGCCGCGCACGATTTCGACCGCGCCAATCTCCCGCTGCACGCGATCAACGGCGGCTCCGACGCCAGCCTGCCGGAACGCGGCCACATCGGCACCGACGCCGAAGCGCGCATCAATTCGCAAAAGCGCGTCGCGGAATGGCTGGCGCGGTGACGCTTGCTTACCCTCCAGGGAGGGTAAGCAAGCGGCGTCCGCTAAAACAAACTGCCCTGATCGACCGGCTTGGTGACCCGCTTGGCCGCTATCGTCTTGGCCTCGCGCTGGCTTGGCTTCGGTGCGCTTGCTGACGCCGCGGTCGCTGGCGGTCGATCGGCATCCGCGGTTGCCGCCACGCGGCCGTCGGCGAATTCGATCGACAGATGCGCGCTCGGCCCAATCGAGGCCGCGGCATGAACAGCGTGGCCCGCTTCGTCGCGCACCAGCGCAAAACCGCGCGCCAGCACGCCACGATACGACAGCGCCGACAGCAATTGGCCGCTATGGGCGACGCGGGCATCCAATCGCTGCATCGCGGTCACCAGCGCCCGGCGCGCGCGCTCAGCGAGCCGTTGCGTGCGCTCGCGGTCGCGCGCAATCGCGTTGCGCTGCGCCTTGGCATTGGAGAGTTTTGACGCCTTGAGCCTGACCTCGATGCCTGCAAAGCGATCGCGCCGGTGGCGCAGCAGCGCCCGGGCGCAAAGCTTGATGCGTACGCCAGATGCGGTCAGGCGTTGTCTGGCCTGCGCGACCTGTCCGTGCAGCACTCTCAGCGTTAACCCGGCGCTGACCTGCGAGAAGCGGCGATGATGGGCGTTGGTATTGGACTTCAATCCGCGGGGTAGCGCCGCACCCGCGCTGTCAGTCCGCTGCCGCGGGATCGCCAGCAATTCGCTCGCGCCCGGCAGCGCCCGCGCCGCTGCGCGCAGCTCATTGCGGCGGCCTTCCTGGCCGCGCTGCCAGCACACCATGGTGCGCCGCGCCAGCCCTGCCACCTCGACGAACAATTCGCTGCGCACCGGTACGGCCATTTCGGCGGCCGCCGTGGGCGTCGGCGCGCGCTTGTCGGCAGCGAAATCGATCAACGTGATGTCGGTCTCGTGGCCGACCGCCGAGATCAGCGGGATCATGCTGCCTGCCGCGGCGCGCACCACAATCTCCTCGTTGAACGACCAGAGGTCTTCCAGCGAGCCGCCGCCGCGCGCGACGATCAGCAAATCCGGCCGCGGAATCCGCCCCGCCTGCGGCAGCGCGTTGAAACCGCGGATCGCACCCGCGATCTGCTCGGCCGAGCCTTCGCCCTGTACTTTTACCGGCCACACCAGCACGCGGCGGGGAAAGCGGTCCTGCAACCGGTGCAGGATGTCACGAATGACCGCGCCGGTCGGCGAGGTGACGACGCCGATCACTTCCGGCAGCCATGGCAATAATTGCTTGCGCGCCTCGTCGAACAGGCCTTCCGCGGCGAGCTTCTTCTTGCGCTCTTCCATCAAGGCCATCAGCGCGCCGATACCGGCCGGCTCGATGGCTTCAATGACGATCTGGTATTTCGACGAGCCCGGATAGGTCGTGAGCTTGCCGGTCGCGATGACCTCGAGCCCTTCCTGCGGCTTGAAGCGCATCCTGGAATGCACGAACTTCCAGATCACCGCCTCAATCTTGGCGCCCTCGTCCTTGAGCGCGAAATAGCAGTGGCCGGAGGAGTGCGGCCCGCGGAAACCGGAGATTTCGCCGCGCACCCGGACGTGCCCATAGGCGTCCTCCACTGTCCGCTTCAGCGCGGAGGACAGTTCGGAGACGGTGAATTCGGGCGCGTTGATCAGGTTTTCCGCAGAAGTCATTGGCAATCGATTCGGACGTTTGAGGCGTTCGCGCAAGGTAGGGACTTTTGCCTATCCCTGCCAATCCAAGCCTTGCGGAACCCAAATACTCTGTGGTACAGAGTACTCTATAAATTTAGGGTGCTGGGAGGGCTGATACTTGATCCACACGTTTGCAGGCGCAATCCACGCCACTCTGGCGATGCTGTGCATCGGCGTTGGGCTAATCCAGTTCCTCCGTCTCAAGCGGGGCGCGGGCCATCGCGCGCGCGGCTATTTCTACGTCTACACCATGCTGGTCGCGGACGGGACGGCGATGCTGGTCTATCAGTTCAGCGGCCGCTTCAACCTGTTTCATGTCGGCGCGATCATAAACTTTGTCTTCGTTGTGCTGGCCATCGTTCCGCTCCTGCGCAGTCCGCGGCCGGCAAACTGGAGATTGACCCACCATTACTTCATTGCCTGGTCCTATGTGTCGCTGATGTCTGCGGCCGCGACAGAAATCGTGGTGCGGCTGGGGCTGTTGACGACGCGTGGGCAGATTGGGTTGGCGGCATTTGTTTTGTCGATCGTGACGATGGCGATTGGCTATGTCGTGATCGGGAAGTATCGACCGCCAGCGGAAGCGCCGTCGGCGTCCACGGGGCTGGTCGAGCAGAGCGGGGTGTCATCGTGATCGATAGCCAGCAAGCCAGCGCGGCGCTGGACGACATCAACGACGTCGTCCGGCGCGTCCGCCAATCGCAGATCTATCAGCTGTCCAGCCTCATCATCGTCATATGGGGCGTGCTGGTGTTCGCAGCTTACATCGCCAACTATATCTGGCCGCGCCAAGGCTACGCGATCTGGACTGTCGCCAATCTCATCGGCCTCGTCGTCACCATCGCAATCGGCGTCATCAGCAATGTCCGCCCTGGCGCCCGCGCCTTCCCGATCCGCTCGTTGACCACCTTCCTGCTTATCGGAGCATTCGGCGTCTTTTGCTCGGTCATACTCGGCCATTTTGGCCCGCGCCAGATGATCGTGTTCTGGGCCCTCTATGGCATGATGTTTTATGCGCTCGCCGGCCTGTGGTTCGGCTATGCATTCATCGTGATCGCGGTCTGCACGACCGCCTTGACGCTAATCGGCTACTACTACGTCAGCGCGGCGTTCCTGTTGTGGATGGCGATCGCCCATGGCGGCGGGCTTGTCCTCGGCGGACTCTGGATGCGTCGGATCTGAAACGATGGCCGACCTCGACGAGATCATTCACCAGCCGCTGCGGCTGCGGATCATGGCGGCGCTCAACGCACTACCGGCCGCGACCGGGCTTGAATTCGCACGGCTGAAAAAGCTGACCGGCGCCACCGACGGCAATCTCGGCGCCCATATCGAGACGCTGTCGAAGGCCGGCTATGTCGCGGTGGAAAAGGCCTTTGTCGGCAAGAAGCCGCAGACCACGGTGACCGCCACCGCGGCCGGACGCGCCGCCTTCGCCCGCCATGTCGCGATGCTCCAGGAAATCATCGCGGCCTCGGGGCGGTAGCCGCGACGCCTGTTGATATCCCCTTGCGGGCGGCGGGAGATTCGTGCGACCGACATCGGATCGAATCCCGCATCTGGCTTAGTCATGAACATCCTCCTGCTCGGTTCCGGCGGCCGCGAACATGCTCTCGCGTGGAAGATCGCTGCGTCACCGCTGCTGACCAGGCTGTGGTGCGCGCCGGGCAACGCCGGTATCGCGCGCGAAGCCGAATGCGTCGCGCTCGACGTCGCCGATCATCCCGCGGTGATCGATTTCTGCCAACGCAACGCCGTGGACCTTGTCGTGGTCGGCCCGGAGACCCCGCTCGCCGCCGGGATCGTCGATGATCTGGCTGTCGCGGGCATCAAGGCGTTCGGCCCGGGCAAACAGGCCGCCCAGCTCGAAGGATCGAAGGCTTTCACCAAGGCGCTATGCACCGAGTTCAACATTCCGACGGGCGCCTATGGCCGCTTCACCAATGCCGGTGACGCGCTCGCTTATGTCCGTGCGCAGGGCGCGCCTATCGTGGTCAAGGTCGACGGGCTCGCGGCCGGCAAGGGCGTGGTCGTGGCGATGACGATGGCCGAAGCTGAAGACGCCATCGCCATGATGTTCGACGGCGCGTTCGGCGCCGCGGGCACCGAAATCGTGATCGAGGAATTTCTCGAAGGCCGCGAGATCAGTTTTTTTGCACTGTGCGACGGCGAGACCGCGATTCCGTTGGCCTCCGCCCAGGACCACAAGCGCGTGTTCGACCATGACGAGGGACCGAACACCGGCGGCATGGGCGCCTATTCGCCGACGCCGTTCGTGACGGCCGAAATCCACGACGAGATCATGGCGCGGATCATTCAGCCGACCGTCGCCGGCATGAAGCAACGCGGCACGCCGTTTCGCGGCGTGCTCTATGCCGGCGTGATGCTGACGGCGCTGGGACCAAAACTGTTCGAATACAATGTCCGGTTCGGCGATCCCGAATGCCAGGTCTTGATGCTGCGGATGATGTCGGACATCGTGCCGGCGTTTCTCGCCTCCTGCGACGGCCAGTTGAAGAATTTCGATCTGCGCTGGTTTCCCGATCCCGCGCTCACGGTGGTGATGGCCGCGAAAGGCTATCCCGGCGACTACACAAAAGGCACGCGCATCGACGGCCTCGATGACGCCGCCAGAATCGAGGGCGTCGAGATCTTCCACGCCGGCACGGTGGCAAAAGACGGCGCTATTCTCGCCAATGGCGGCCGCGTGCTCAACGTCTGCGCGTCAGGCGAGACCGTCGGCGAAGCCCAGCGACGCGCCTATGCGGCGGTCGACCGCATCCAATGGCCCGACGGCTTCTGCCGCCGCGATATCGCCTGGCAGGCGCTGGAGCAGGAGCGCAATTGATGTGGCCGAACCCGGCGGGATACGTCTGAATTTCGGGTTTGGCCGTTTGATCCTGATAAATGGGGATGTCCGAAGCTGCTCTGGGACAAGCGGCCATCGGGAGTTGGGCCAGCTTTTGACCCCGAAGCGGACGCTCGTTATCAAGTCCCTACCATGCGATCCCTACTCAGGGCGGCAACGCTCCAAGTGCGTCCAGCATCGCGGTTCTCGAAATTTGGAGCATCCCTGTGAAAGGATTATCAAGCTCGTAAATCAGGAAAATCGCGCCCGCTGCCGACACCGCGAATAGGAACGTGAAGGCAAGCACGGTGGTGTTCATCGGACCGAAAAGGCTAAAGCTCGCAAATATGATCGCCAGCCAAAAGACAAGTATGACAAGAAATGGCGCAGGGATCGAACCCCCGCTCTGGGCAAACAGTAATAAACGCAATTGCGAGAGACTTTTTGCAGCTTCGGCAATCTCGCTGCTCAAGCCACGTTGCATCTCGGTTTGCGTCGGGAGACTGTGGACTAGGCGCCATGTCTCCACGCTGGCCGCAGTCGGCGTGAACGCACTCGAATTGGCGGATTTATCATTCCCTTCGTTCCACATTTTTTGGACCAGCCCCTGCACGCTGCTCCGCAACTTTTCACGTGCGGGTCTAACGTCCGGTCCATATTCGGCCAGTAATTGATCGATCAAGATAATATTGGCCGTGATCTGGTTCACCTCGCTCACCTTCGCATCATAGGTGCTTTTGGCAGATGAGATGAGCAGGCCGAGAACCAGAGCCGACAAGGTGGCAATTAGGCCAACGCCCAATTTGACGACGCTCTCCGATTCATTGCTTAGATGATGCTCAGGCAGATGCCTCCGAAGCCAGACGCCAACGAAGGTTCCGGCGAGGATGAAGCATAGGCAAATCAGTGCGACCATCATCGGATTTTGCATTAAGAAATTATCCTTCGGCTACCGCGCGCTCATTTCAAACTACTCAAGCTCTGCTGACGGTGCAATAAGTACCACTCAACGCTTGTACTGATGCGAATGGATTACTCAACCTCAAGACTGCCAAGACGTTCGGTCCTGCCGTTCCGCCCACCATGCTCGCGCTCGCCGACGAAGTGATTGAATGAGTGGCGACTTCCCGTAATGGCACTCACTGGACCAACCGGGCGGGGCTGATGATGTCCGGTGATGGGGGTAGACCGGAAGCGGCCGACCGCTCCCAATATGGTGCTTTCGACCCGACTTGAACATCCCTTGATCTGGATCAACCCGGATGCGTGCCTCTCCGTCTCCGTACGCCTCATCATCAAGCCATGTCGGCTTCAGGTGCATCACCAAGAAGAGGATCACGTTATGAGTAACGATAGGATTCCGGAAAAGCCTGAGATGAACACGGGACCAATCGGCGGAGGATTGAAACGCCGCGATCTCTTGTGGACCTGATTACCGGAAAAGGCCCGTCTGCTCGCCACTCGATCTTCTATTTCACTGAGGGCACACTGAGCGCGGTGCGCATCGACGACTTCAAGTATCGCTTCACCGATCAGCCCGGCGGCTGGTTGGGCGGCACAGTCAAGGTTGATTGGCCGATCCTCACCAATCTCCGCCTTGATCCCTTCGAACGCACTGGCTTGCCCAACGGCGATAAGGGGTCGTTGGCATTCTATAACTGGTTTGCTTACGAGTTCTGGCGATTCCAGTTCGTACAGCACGAGGTGGGTAAACTCGCCCAAACTGCGATCGAGTTTCCACCGATGCAGAAGGGTGCGAGTTTCAACCTGGAAGCCGTCAAGGAGCAGATCGAGAAGGCCATGCAGTCGCACGCTGGCAAGTAGAATATGCGGTGACGGGCGCCCCAAGCCCGGGGCGCCTGTCTGACAAGCATCCTGTAGCAACTGGGCGACGATCAAAGCTCGCACTTCCGCTGTTGGCACGAAACGGACATGCGGCAGCAGCGTGACGATGTCCGCTGAAGGTAGAACGGACTTCCCATTTAAGTGGGGCCACTTCCGTTTTTGACCAGAGCGGTCGATCAATGCAGCCTGTAGCTTCCTGATCGACGTGTCGAACGGAGCCTGGGAAAAAACTTATTTTCCATCACCCTTTTCGGGTTGCGACCAGCCGTCGGTTGTGTTGTTAATTAGATCTATCGAAAGTAGCGCACCTCATAATCTGGACGTTGGTGCGCACTAGTCTACAGCAGGGCGCCGGCGCCGGAGTGCGGCGATGTCGTCTTCGAGGGTGGCGGGGGTGGCAAGGGTATTTTTTCCGGCGCGATAGAGCTCGCCGTTTTGTTGAGCGATCTGCTGTTGCACTGAAAGATTCTTCATAAACGAGCGCAGGGCGGCTATGCGTGCAGTCAATGCCAAGCCTTTGGTGCACCGTGGGAGCGCGCTCGACGGTTTGTGGTTTCGTCTGAAGGCTGCTGGTCACGATTGCCTCAAGGATGCGGGAGCGGGGCTCGTGGCTTCGGTGATCCCAATTGCCAACATCGTCTCGTTCGGAGCGCTCTTGTTTCCGGGCGACCTTAGCGCCGGCATCCCGACGGCCATTTGGGCGATGCTGATCGGTGGCTGCATTGGCGGTGTATGGATCGCCCTAGCGACCTCCTTGCCTCCGCTCGCGACAGGTATGGACTCGCCAACGGTGGCCGTTCTCACGTTGTTGAGCGCCGCCATCGGGTCCAGCGTTGGGGCCGCCGGTGGCAGCCCGCAGACCGCGATTCGGACGGCGATGCTGGCTTTTACAGCCGCGACCCTCATATCGGGCACATTGTTCTTTGCTGTCGGCGTCTGCCGGTGGGGATCATATTTTCGGTTTGTTCCCTATTGCGTCGTTGGCGGGTTCCTAGCCGCCGCTGGCTGGCTCCTGATTGCAGGCGGTGTTCGGATGACGACCGGGCGAATGCTCGCCCTTGGTAGCCTTACCACAAAGTGGACAGTCATTGAGACCGCGAAGCTTACCAGCGCCGTTACCGTGCTGCTGGTGTTGTTAGCCATGCGGCGCTGGATCAAGTCGGCATACGCCGTGCCCATCGCAATCGTTGTGATGTGGGTATTAGGGGTCATCGTGCTTCAGAGCATGGGGCTTTCTGCTCCTAAATATGGCTGGTATTTGCCATCGCCTGGAACCCTGACCCATTGGTTGCCGTTTGAGGCCGCTCGTACATCGCTGCTGACTTGGTCGATGATGCCCACCCTCATCCCTGAGTTACTCGCCGTAACGATTGTGTCGTTTATCTCACTGGTCGCTAAGATATCTTGCCTCGAAGTTGCACGCTGCGGGTCCGCAGATATTGATTGCGAGTTTCGCGCAAACGGGGTTGCAAGCCTGATGGCTGCGCCGTTCGGCGGCCTCATGAGCAGCGTACAGCCCGCCACCAGCCGTTTGTTGGAGCATGCTGGTGGCGCAACGCGAATGAGTGGCGTCATATGTGCGTTGGCTTTGGGCGTAGTTGGCGTTGCAAATTTCGACCTGCCAGGGTTGATCCCGATCGCCATCATCGCCGGTCTCATCTTCTACTTGGGCTACACTTTCCTCATCGACGCCCTGTGGCGACCGTACTCTCAGCGCGCCTGGCTCGATCTGCTGCTCGCGGTCGGTATCATGGTCGTGTGCCTCAAGTACGGTTATCTAATCGGCACAATGATCGGTTTAATATGCGCATGTATATTGTTTGTGATCAGCTATGCGCGGTTTGGTGTCGTGCGCCGGCACATCACAGGGGCCCAATTCGCAAGCTATGTCGACCGGTCGACGGAGGCGTCCGAGCATCTGCGCGACGCCGGCGACGCCATCCATCTCTATTGGCTGGCCGGCTACATCTTTTTCGGCTCATCCGAGGGAGTGTTCGAGCGCATTCGCAGCGACATCGCGGCACTGCCCGCTAGACGGGTCGCTTACGTGATTCTCGATTTCAGCATGGTGCCAGGTGTTGACTCCTCGGCAATCTTCAGCCTCACCAAGTTGCGCAACTTTTGTGATGAGGAGGGCACCATACTTGTCTACTCTGCGCTGTCGCCGGCCAGTCGTTCAGCCTTCGACCTCAGCGGCCTCCTAGGCGGCAAGTCCCGACATCAGGCCTTCCCCGACCTCAACCTCGCGTTAACCTGGTGCGAAGACCGACTGCTCGCTAAGGCAAGAACTCGATACCGATACGGGGGTCGCTGGCTTCGAGCACTGGCTTCAGCATCAACTGGGTGCGAGCATCAAGGCCGCCGACCTCGTGGCGTATCTCGAACGCAAGGACGTCACTGGTTCGCAAATCCTTTATCGTGAGGGCGAGCCCGCTGACACTATCGACCTAGTGGCTGCTGGCAACCTCGCAATCGATATCACGAATGACAATGGGAAAAGCATGCGCCTGCGGCACATGACGACGCACACGGTTGTGGGCGAGATGGGCTTCGTCCGCCACTCCGTGCGCTCCGCCACCGTGTCCTCGGACGGGCCAGCAACCCTATTTACTCTGAGCCGCGCCAACTTCGAGCGTATGCGTCGCGAGCGCCCTGATCTGGCGATCGCGTTCGATGACTTCATCATTCGTGTTCTCGCTGATCGCATCGATTCCGCAAATCTCACCGTCGCGGCTCTGTGGCGGTTTTAACTCACCAATCGGTGCGCCGCCGCTTGATCGGCACCATCGGCCTTTCGCATCTCGATGCGAAAAACATAGCCAAAGCACTTATCGGACGTGCCCCGCCAAGCTGGCGATGTCCGCTCACCGGGGCAAAAGCAGAGTGCGCCGGGAGACCGGCAAGGAGTAGATGGTGCAAGTCCATCACGATGAAGGAGTAGCGAACCGCATCGACCCCGAGTCATGCGCAGATGCTCGCGAGGGCATCGGCGAAGCGTTGACAGGGGAGCGCATAGGCCAGCCATTGAGCCGCGAAAGTACCCTCATCCCGGGTGCCGACGTCGTTCTGCTGACGGAAGGCAACACGGATGGGCGCGATAGTGCGAGCGCCCAGACGGCCCGGCGTGGTCGTAGACACTGGCATGTGCGGACGCTCTTTGCTCGGGAACCGGGAGATCTCATGGTCGGCCCGTGTGCCCGAATTGGGCTCGCACGGATCTGTGCGGGGGGCGCGAGGTAACTCGCGTCCCTACCGCGAACGTCCCGCCGCAAGGCCGCGACCTCCGTTTTAGACCCATTAACGTACTAAGGGCCACCATGCCGGTTACTTCGGAATGTGTTACGGCGCGCACTCATTAACCGGCAGATCGAGCGTCCGCTGTCCGGGGGGTAAGCCCGAAAACATTTGCTCATTCCGAGACTTACCGGTTTTGCCCAAGACCCAAGCAGTCGTCGAGTCTGGAAGCACACGCGGATCGCTACCCGGCGGCCATTAGTTTCGCGATTTATCTAATGTGGCTAATCCCTGCGTCTGGCGACGGCTCTCATAAACGGGAAAATCTCGGCCGAGGCACGAGCGTCGTGCCGCGCCCACCGTCTATCAGAGCACGCTCGAACGGGTTAGGCTGATGAGGGCCGCTGATCAGAGGAGGTCGTGATGGCGATTCAGTATGGCGTGCTTCGAGCACGCCCTGACCGGTACAAGCGCGAAGACAACGCGTCGACGCCGCACCTGCAGATTCGCGCCCTCGACACGTCGGGCCAACCGTGGCGGATTGCTGTCAACGTGCAGTCGGACGGCGGCTCCGAGGTTGCGTTTTGGGTCGTCGACCCGCTTGCGGGCCATCCGCTCCTGGCGTCGCTGCCGGCGACTGTGTCAGGATTCAGTGTCGTCGCACGTAACGCGGACCACGCGCTCGACTACGTCAAGGCGCCTCTGTTCACGTGGACGGACGGTCGATCGCTGCCGCCGTCCGGCAGCGCGAGCAGCGACGACCTGCAGGACCTGCTGTCCTTATATCTCAACCAGTGCAAGGCTGCCGGCGGCGAGATCTACGCGTTCGGCGCGAAGTTTGATCGGAACCTGCACATGCCGATCGATACCGAGTTCGGCAACATGGACGGTCTCCACGGCGTTCATGACATCCACATGAACCAGGGTAACGTTGGTCAGCACGCCGGCGACAACGGCGTGTTTCACGACGGCGGATTGATCCTGAAGTTTCCCGATCGGTATCTCGGTCTCTTTCTAGGCTTCCAGACGCAGCGGATTCCGACCGATGCCGCGGGCAATGCCGCGGACGGCGCGGCGCCGATCAGCCAGCTTCTTGCTGGAGCACCACCGCCACCGCCACCGCCAGCAGTCGCCACGTCCGCGATCTATATCGAGCGCGCGCTGATCAATCCGAGCGGCCCGGACGCGGGCCGCGAGGTCGTGGTTCTGGCCAGCCTCGCGACGAGCGCTCAGACGCTCACGAACTGGCGGCTCGTGGACAAGAACGCGCGCGTGACTGCGATCAATGCGACGATCGGGCCGGGACAGTCGATCCTCCTCACGCTCGACGGCAGCGGCGTGCAGCTCGGAAATCAGGGTGGTAGTTTGATGCTTCAGGATTCGCACAACGCTCAAGTTGACGTCATCACCTACACGGCCGAGGACGCGTCAGTCGAGAACCGATACTTTCGCTTCCGACGCTGAAATCGAGACTTCTAGTTTGCCCTTGGTCGATCTTCGAGCCAACCCGATGTTGCGGCGCAATTTCATTAGCGTCATCGGATGTGCCACGATTGCGTGGCCGTGGATCGCGCTTGCACGGCGATCACCCGGCAAGGTGTGGCGCGTAGCGTACCTTTTCCTAGGAGCTTTAAGCCCAGACCGCGCTCTATTTGACGCTTTCCGCGCGGTGATGCGGGAGCTTGGCTATATCGAGGGCAAGAACTTGGTCATCGATACTAGAGAAGCGGAGGAGAAAGCCGAGCGCTTGCCTGCGCCGGCGAACGAACCAATTGCGCTCGGCCGGACGTCATTGTTGCTAACGCGAGCCCGGCCATGGCTGCAGCCCAACACGCAACCTCTACCGTTCCCATCGTGATGGCTCCGGCCACTGATCCGGTTGGATCGTGCTTCATCAAGAGTCTGGCCCATCCCGGAGGAAACATTACCGGCATGGCGAATATGTTTGGCGACGCCATCGGCAAGTCGGTTGAACTCCTCCATACCATGCTTCCGTCCGCCAAGCGCGTTGCTGTCCCAATGTCCACCAATCCCACTCACCCGCAGGAAAGCTGCGACGTGTCCTTGCCGATTCAATTCGGCCAGCAATTGTTACGTTGGCCGCAAGGTCAAAAATACCGGCAATTTATCAATACAGCAGTTTCGTTGATTTCGGCGGACTAGTCAGCTACGGACCCGTGCCAAAGCCGGTCGTTCAAAAGGTGGCGCACTACGTCGATAGAATTTTCAAAGGAGCAAACCCGGCTGACCTTCCAGTCGAGCAACCGGTCGTTTTCGAGCTTGCTCTAAATCTCAAAACGGCCGCGTCGCTTGACCTAACCATTCCGGCCCGTGTCATGGCTCGGCTGACAAGGTGATCGAATGAAATCAAGTGACTTTCGGAAGTCCGATTTAGGACATGCCAGGTCAGCTTTTGAACCCAGAGCAGACGTTGGATGTTTGGCCGCATCTTAGGTTTGGACGGCCGTGAGAACTATCGCGAACTGCGGCTGGAGCCGTTATACTGCCCTCACCGTCTAAGCCAGGAACTGCTCCACATGACCGGGAGTATTCACCGAGGGACCGCTTCTGAGCCGCAAGATCGCAGTTCGAGCGCGGCACATTCGATCGAAGTGCCCCCTGAAATCGTCCGAAAATGGCAAGAGTTTGTGAATCTCCTTGCCGAGATCATGCACGTACCCTCTGCCTCCATAATGCGGGTCGATCCTCCCCACATCAAAGTTTTCGTCTCCAGCACGTCCAAAGGAAATCCTTGCGAGCCGGGCGCTCTCGATACGGGACCTTATTGCGAGACCGTCATGAAGACCGGTCAGCCGCTGCTCGTCCCTGACGCTCTCGAGAACGAAGCATGGAAAGCGAACCCGCATGTCAGGCTGGGGATGATCTCTTACCTGGGCTTCCCGATCGGTTGGCCCGACGGCCGCTTATTCGGGACGATTTGCGTTCGCGACAATAAAAGGAACGAATATAGCGAGGCTTATCTCAAGCTACTGCAGCACTTCCGCGACATGTTGCAGGCTGACTTGAAGTCATTCGCGACATTGCACAGTCGGCTCGAACAGCACGAAGCAAAGATCCGGCGCCTGGTCGACGCCAACATCATCGGGATCATCATCTGGGATCTCGAAGGTCGCATTCTTGAGGCAAATGACGCGTTTCTCCGCATGGGGGGATACGATCGAGAGGATCTTATCTCGGGCCGCCTGAACCGAACGGACCTGACGCCGCCGGAATGGCGCGAGCGCGACGCGCGGACCGATGCAGAGCTGAAGATGATCGGGGCAGTCCATCCATTCGAGAAGGAGTACTTTCGGAAAGACGGGGGCCGCGTGCCCGTGTTGATCGGTTTGGCTGCATTCGGCGAAGAACGAGACCAGGGCGTCGCATTCGTGCTCGATCTGACGGAGCGCAAGCGCGCCGAGGAAGCATTGCGGGGAAGCGAAGCGAAATTCCGCGACTACGCGGAAAGCGCCTCCGATTGGTACTGGGAAACCGATCCTGATCACAAATTCACACGCCTCACGGAGGACGAACGACGTCTCGCTCGCGGCCTCGCGACTGTGAGCCGGATTGGGGTGGCCCGATGGGAATTCGCAACGGACGTCCAATCGGAGCCGGAAAAGTGGGAGCTTCATCGGTCTATGCTCAAGGCGCATCAGCCGTTCCGCGATTTCGTCTACCGGGCCACACATAGCGACGGATCTGTGGTTTATAATAAAATCAGCGGCAAGCCAGTGTTTGACGCCAACGGAGAATTCCGCGGTTATCGCGGCACCGGCACCGATGTTACGGCATTGCGGACAGCAGAAGGAGAAGCTCGCGAAAACGAGCAGCGATACCGCAAGGCGGAACTCGAGCTCGCGCACGCCAATCGTGTGGCAACGATTGGACAGCTGACGTCATCAATCGCGCATGAAGTGAATCAGCCGATCACCGCGGCAGTCACATACGCGTTGGCCGCTCGGCGCTGGCTAAGCGCGGATCCACCGAATTTTCGCGAGGTGGATGACGCGCTCTCTCTGATTGTCAAGGAGGGGAAGCGCGCAGGCGAGGTCGTCGAGCGAGTTCGTGCGCTCATTAAGAAGGTGCCCCCACGAAAGGACGCCGTGGTGATCGACGATGCCATCCTTGAGGTTATTGCTCTCACCCGTACGGAGGCCGCAAACAATAGCGTGTCGGTGCGGACGCAATTTGCGGAGGGCTTGCCGCGTGTCCAAGCCGATCGGGTCCAACTGCAACAAGTGATGTTGAACTTGATCGTCAATGCCATCCAGTCGATGAGTGGCGTTGAGGACGGCAACCGCGAATTACGCATCAGCACCGTGAGTGTTGAGCCGGAGGGCGTGTGCGTCGCGGTGCGGGATACCGGCCATGGGCCGCGCCCGGAGAGCCTGCCGCGTCTCTTTGAACCCTTCTACACGACGAAGCCCGACGGCATGGGCATGGGCCTCTCAATCTGCCGCTCGATTATTGAAGCCCATGGTGGGCGGCTGTGGGCGACCAGGTGCGAGCCGCGGGGCGCTCTTTTTCAGTTTACGGTCCCCGCTGACTGAGCCGCTATCCGTGATCGATGTCGCTTATTGGCGAAACGGACATGCGGCAGCAGCGTGACGATGTCCGCTTCTTCTGAGGGTAAAACGGACTTCCCATTTAAGTGGAGCCACTTCCGTTTTTGACCCAGGCTGTGTGAAAACGCGTCTGAGCCGAGGACGCTCAGAATTGTTTTCTCAATTGCCGACCATCAGCAGCATCTACCAGTGCGATAAGTTTCCGCGGCGACGAAATCGAGATGGAAATTCTACGTGCAAGTTCGGCATCTGAGTTTTCACACAGTCTGGACCCAACCGAGACATTCGGACCGCCGCACGCTGCCGCGCGCACCTCTCGGTGCGGTGATCATGGCCTGCAGGGTGTGAACCGCGGCCACCCCGAAAAGGTGACCGCGGTCGTTGTCATGCGGGCGACGCGACCAAGGTGAGCTGCGGCACCAGTTCCTTGCCCCTTGTCTCCGGACTGAAGAGCAGGGTGACGACGAACGCGACTGCGGCGCCGGTGGTGGCAATCAGCATCGGGATGGTGAAGCCGAGTGGCTGGCCGGCGGCGAAATAAGTGAGTACGGGCCCGGTAAAACCCGCCCAGATCGCGCCCTGGTGGTAGCAGAAGCCCGACGCCGTCGCTCGCACTTCAGTCGGGAACCGTTCGGCCAGATAGGCCGGGTTCTGTCCGTAGATCGCGCCGAGGAACGCGCCCTGCAGGATAAACGCGCCGGCCACCACGGCGTACGAACCGGAGAACAGGTAGAACGGCGTGACCAGGGCGCCGATCGCGGCGGGGATGATCATTGCCCATCTGCGGCCCAACACATCGGCGACGTAGCCCCAGCAGCCGCTCGCCAGGAAGGCCACCAGGTTGGCCATCGCGATCGGCATCGCGACCATCGCCGCGCCCAGATGCAGATCCTTCTGCAGGTGGGTGGCGAACATGCCGTAGACCGAATAGTAGATCACGAAGCCGCTCGCCATCCACAGGCACGCCATGACCGTGTTGCCGAGAACGCGCCGGCGGAAGATGTCGAGCAGCGGGGCGCGAAATTCCTGATGCTGCTCACGTTGAAGGCGGCGGTTCTCCACCCACACCTTCGGTTCCTTGACATAGATGCGAATCCACACGACCGCCAAAGCCGGCAGAACACCCAGAATCAGCAGGCCGCGCCAGCCGATCGAATCGTAGAGCAGCCCGTAGGCGAGGCTCGACAGCAGGAAGCCAATACTCCACGACCCCTGCAGCAAGCCGCTCATGAGGCCTCGCGAGCGGGCCGGCCACGACTCCATGGCGAGCGCGGCGCCTGCGGGCCACTCCGCACCCATGCCGATTCCGAGCAGCGCGCGGAACAGGAAGAGCAGCGCGAAGTTCGGCGCAATGCCGGCGAGAAGGTTGCAGATCGAGTACCACAGGATCGAGATCATCAACGGCGTTTTGCGACCGATGCGGTCGGCGAGCCAGCCGGAGCCGACAGCGCCCACCAGCCGGAGCCACAGGGTTATTGTGAAGACCGCCGTCACTTCGATCAGCGGCACGTTGAACGCTTCCGCGATTGGCACCATAAGCAAAAGAAAGATGGTGAAGTCGAACGCATCGAGCGTCCAACCGAGCCACGCCGCGATCCAGGCGAACCATTGGTCCCTGGTAGGCTCTTTCCACCACGGGACTTGACCGGGTATCTCAGCTGTCATTGTCATACGCGCTCCTCCGGTTGGGCATGAGTTGGCTCATTTCCACGTCGCCTGCGGACGGCCGTTGGCGCCGCCAGAAGCAGAATATCGGGATGAGTGAGGCCGCCGGCCGCAAATTCAGGAAAAGCTATGACGCTTTCGCTTCGCCATGATGGCGGCGAGACTCGAGCAAGGGTGAAAATCCTGCGCCGCTTCATTGGCGGCTCCCAGACGCTGCACGACCTCAGTCATTCGCGAAACGTAGTATGTTCCTGCGCACACGGTATGACAAGGGAGCGCCCGGAGATCAGCACCTCGAAAAAACTCGATCTATTGTCGGGGCCTCGCCGTCCGTTCACGAGCATTGGACGGTGCCGCGTGCCCGAGCTAAGTCGGAATCGAACGCGCAGACAGCCTTGAGACGATCATGAGGATCGCCCAAAGGGGATTTGATGTTCGGCGGCACCTGTGCTTTCAATGGCTTGCCCGGTCTTCGATGACAAACGGATCGATATCCCCCTCCTGCCGCCTCCCGAGCAGGAATCATTGTTCGCTTGGCTCCTCAAGCCCCTTTTTTTCGACAGCATCGACCCCTAGCGGACATTCAACAGCCCACGTCACGATTTGCCGGGAACCACAGCAAACAGATCAACAGCCTCAGCCAATCCCTTAAGGTGACGCTTGCCGCGCATCGAGAAACTGACGTCGGCGCCAGCGACCAAGTCCTTCAAGGTCCGGGTCACGAGGCACTCGCCCGGCTTGGCCAGCGCCGCGACCCGCGCAGCGACGTGCACGGCAATACCGCGCACGTCGTTGTCGCCAAATTCGACCTCACCTGTGTGAAGCCCAGCGCGAATTTCGATGCCGAGCGACCTGACCAAGGCGATCAGCGCCAATGAGCATTGAATGGCTCGCCGCGGCCCGTCGAAAGTCGCCAGAAATCCCCTGCGGGGCTGCGTGCATCATTCCGACCGTGGGTCCCAATACGCTTCAGAAACCTATCGCGCTGTCTTACGAGAGTGCGGATTCGTAGGTTCGATGAGCCGCCGCGGCAATCCATACGATAACGCCAAAGCCGAAAGCTTTCATGAAGACTCTCAAGGTTGAAGCCGTGTATCTGATGGCCTACGAAACTTTCGAGCACGTTACGGCTGACCTTCCACGCTTCATCGATGAGGTCTACAATACCCGCAGACTCCACTCCGCGCTCGGCTATCTCAGCCCCGCGCAATACGAGGATCGCCACGCCCAGCGAACTGTCAAAACCGCTGCCTAAAACTGTCCACCATTAGGGGCGCACTCCAGAAGTTGGACCCTTGAGGTCAGCTTTTGACCCCGACTCAGACGTCGTTGCGGCCCCTGTGGGCTTGCTAAAAAGACTAAATCCGTTCGATATGTGCGCCAGCGACGACGCCGGTCCATTTGTTGATATCGGCTATGATGCGGGCTTTGAACTCGTCACTGCTGGAAGGCCGCGGGTCGTTGCCAAGCGCTCTGAACCGCTCGATCGTCGCGGTTTCCGTCAGAATATCGGCTACCTCGATATTCAGGCGATCGACGATTGATGTGGGAATCCCGGCAGGTCCTGCAAGTCCCTGCCATGAGGTAACGACATATCCCGGAACAGCCGCCTCGGAAATGGTCGGAACATCCGGCAAGCTGAAAAAGCGGGTCGCACCGGTAACTGCAAGCGGGCGAAGCTTACCTGCGCGCGCAAACTCGATAAGCAGCGTCGGGGGATCGATCATGAAATCAATTCGCTTGCCGAGAAGGTCTGTGACGGCCTGCGCGCTGCCGCGATATGGAACGTGCTGCAATTGAACGTTGGCCATACTGGCCAGCAGCTCGATTGCAAGATGGTGCACCGACCCGATTCCGGGACTACCGTAGAGCAGGGGTGCCTTCTGGGACCGTGCAGTATGGATTAAATCAACCGCCGTTCGGATTTTGTGATCTGCGTAGGTGACGAAGACGAACGGATACTCCGAAACCATGCTGATCATGGAAAAGTCATCGATAGTTTTATAGGGTAGCTTTCGGAACAGCGCTTCGGCTGTCGCATGCCCGCCGGGAATGGCGATGAGCGTGTAGCCGTCAGGCACAGCACGAGCGGCCTGCCATGCCGCGGTCGTTCCCGATGCGCCTGGTCTCGGGTCGACCACGACTTGCTGACCGAGACGTCTCGTCAGCCCTTCCGCAATGATCCTGGCAACAGTGTCGGTTGGTCCGCCCGCAGCAAAGCCGTGCACCAGCGATATCGGCCGGTTGGGCCAGGCTGCATCCGAACGGGCCGGAATCGCCACGAGGGCGGAGAGGCTTGCGAGCATAGTTCGCCGCGTGAGCCGGATCATGCCAACCTCCTCACAATGTCGCGGCGTTGCGGAGGCGAGGCTGCTCCGATGTCGGTGCCGAATCCTCGATCGTCGTCCGCCGCATGTCGCGACGAAATTTGACGTCGTCGTAGGGTCGCCCGCGGTGAAGCGTGCAGCGGTTATCCCATACGACCAGATCGCCTGCCCGCCAGCGGTGCTGATAGACAAAGCGTGGTTGGGTCGCGAATGCAATCAACTCGTCGAGCAGAGCGCGACCAAGCGCGACCGGCCATCCGATGATGTGGGACGCATGTGAGGCTAGATAGAGTGTCTTTCGTCCGGAGCCCGGATGCATGCGAACGATGGCCTGCAGAACGGGCGGAAGCGCGGCGCGCTCCTCGTCGGAAAACTCGGTATAGCCAATGAGGCTTCGCGAATGGAAGATCGAATGCTCGGCAACCAAGTCTTCGATCCGCTCCTTGGTTTCCTGCCCGAGCGCGTCGTAAGCCGCGCGAAGATCGGCGAATTCGGTCTCGCCTCCATATGGCGGCACTTCATGCGCTGACAGAAGGGATATCTTGCCGGGTACGCGCTTGAACGAACTGTCGGTGTGCCAAAGCTGATTTGCCAACATCATCATGCGCCAGCGGTCTGACGTCGAGCGGATATTGTTGTTTTCGTCCAGGTTGGAAATATCGGCCAGGACGCTGCTCGGCAGGCGGTGTTTTCGATCTTTCCTGATCGTTCCGATCGAGGTTTCCAGCGACCCAAACAGCCGGCTGAACGCAATTTGTTGTTCGTCGGTCAGCTGTTGATCTCTAAAGACCAATACAGCGTAGCGGTCCAGCGCCTCCGAGATTTCCAGGAAATCGACCTTGACGGGACTGCACAGATCGACGCCCGAAACCTCGCCGACAAAACTTTGATGCAGCGCCGTTACGGAGATTGCCATGGGGCTCTCCCTAAGCCGATCACGTTGAAAGGAGTAGGAGCCTGGCATATAATTGGAATACGCAATTCTGGACTACCTCCATGAGGAAAACGTTATGTCACGCGAGGTCGAGAATTGGGAGGCGCGAATTGGTCGCCGGCTCCGGCTACGGGACCTCCACGTGTTTCTCGCGGTCGTCGAATGGGGAAGCATGGCGAAGGCGGCTCATCGTCTTTCTGTGACGCAGCCAGCTGTCTCGAAGTCCGTTGCGGACCTCGAACACACGCTCGGTGTCCGATTGCTGGATCGAAATCCGCAGGGTGTGGAGGTTACCTTGTATGGTAGCGTTCTGGTCCGGCGAGCTTTGGCTGCATTCGATGAATTGCGCCAGGGCGTCGCCGAGATCAAATTCATAGCTGATCCGACTGCGGGCGAGGTGCGAATAGGGTGCAACGAGTCCTTATCCGCAGCGTTGCTTCCTGCCGTGATCGAGGGCCTCTCGGAGCAGTATCCGGGCGTCACCGTGCATGTGACCCAAATGAGCCGACCGATCACAGTGGAGATACGGGATCTGCGGGCCCGCAGTGTCGATTTCATCATTGGTCGAGGCATCTTTCCGATCCCGGAAGACGACTTGAACTCGGAGATTCTGTTCGAAGAACCTCTGATCGTAGTTGCAGGCGCGCAAAGCAGATGGGCGCGTCTCCGCAAGGTAGGACTGGCTGAGCTTGTGGGAGAAAAATGGATTCTGTACCCACCCGACGAGGCGCCTGGGCTTCTCGTTGAACAGGCCTTCAAGGCTCTCGGTCTGGAAGTCCCGCAGGCAAGCCTGACGACGATGTCTTTTCACGTTCGCGAGATGTTGCTGATGACGGCGGATTATCTCACTGTTGTTCCAGCCTGCATGCTGCGCGTCCTCAATGCGAAGCATCTGACGGTAAAGCGTCTACCAGTCGAATTGGGCGTTCAGACAAGGCCCGTAGCGATTTTCACCTTAAAGAATCGCACCTTGAGCCCAGTTGCGGAGCTGGTCCTCCAAAACGTTCGCGCTGTGGCGAAATCGATGGTGGCCGAGCGGGACCGACGAAACCATGCGGACAGCAAAAGACGCATTTCATAATGGAAGTCGCGCACTTGCAATATGTGACGCTGCCGCTCGTGTTGAAAGCACTTCTGCGGCGGCCGATCTGATCTCAGCGCGCAGCCAGCTTTTTGTACGATGTCATGGCCCGTTTGAGGTCGTCGTATTCCTCGCAGGGGATGAGGCAGAGCTTTTCCAGCGCCGTCAGCAGTTGCTCGGCTTTGGCGGGCTCGCCGAGCATCAGATAGGCCTCGCCGAGATGCTCATGCGCGCTGCGATGGCGCGGATTTAGCATCAACGCCTGCTGATAATGGCCAATGGCCGGACCCAGCTGACGTAGCCGCCGATAGGCATAGCCGATGTAATTCTGGATATCGGCATTAAGCGGGTCGCGCAGTGCGGCGAGCTGGAACGTTGCAATAGCACCATTCCAATCCTCGGCGCCCAATGCCTTCTTGCCGGCCTTGAAATCGGGGTCGAGCTGCGCCCAATCGGCATCCGATGCGACCAATGTCATGGTGGTGCAGATCGGCCAGCCTTCGGGTATGGTTGCCCTCTCAGCCCCACGCTCCTCCAGCCCACCGAACAGCGGTCTAATTCCATTCCGCCACCCCGGCGGGCTTATGGCGTAGACGGCCACGCTGCCGATCAGCGCACCGAGCACTGTAGCCAATGCGATCGCGCGGATCATCACGTCTCTCGGGTTGATGGCTGCCGGGTGCCGGGCGCCGCGTCCAGCAGCCGAGGATTTATTTTCGTACACCACCTATGGTGTCGTCTTGGTGCGAGTATGCCTTGGCCTCACGGATTTCCTGCCGCTCGGTATCCGCGTTCTTGGCCAGGTCCACCAGCTTGCTGAAGTATCCAGATGCCTTCTGGCGGTCGCCTGCGCTGTCGGCAGCACGGGCGGCTCCCCAGAACGCGCGGAAGCGATTAGGCGTTTGCTTGAGCGCCGTCTCGAACTCGTTCAGGGCAGCTGCTGGCTGCCCCATCTCAAGCAGCAACTCCCCCAGCAGTTCACGGAACGGATAGAGGCGGTTCTCCATCGCTACGTGTTTGAGGCTACCGTCTTCGCTGTCGGCAGCTGCCCGCATGAACTGCAGGGCCTGATCGCGCGCGCCTTCTTTGAGTGCGATCCATGCGGAAATCGCAAACATTTGCTCATCGGTGCGTTCGGCCCAGTAGGACTGGTCGGCGCGCTGCAGGGTCGTGCGCAAAACCTTCATCGCTTCGATCTCTTCTTTCGCGCCTGCGAGATTGTCAGTGCGCGCCATGCCGAGACCGCGCGTGAAGCGGATCAATGAATCCGCCATGGGATATTGGGTGGGTGTCATCGGCAGCGCAGCGGCGCCGGGCCAATCCGCCCGTTCCAGGACATAGCGCGCTGGCATAGCGGCCTTGGCGGTGAAATTGACAAAGTTGATCGGACGATCGCCGCGGTCGGCGGTGGCCAGCGACTTCTGGATCATCGCAGCGGCTTTGGCATCCTGCGCGAGCTGCAAATGGGCATAGACCGTAAAATCTGACGCGTGATAGTAGTCGGGCTGGATCTCAAGCGCCGCCGCATTCGAGGCAACGGATTCTTCCCAAAGCCCGACCATCGAGTAGATGTGCGATGGCATGTGCCGCGCGTGCGGCACGGCCGGCGCAATGCCGGCATAGCGGCGCGCCGCCGCAATTCCCCTGTCGGCTAACGGCGCAAAGTCGTAGGCGTGAATGAGGTAGTGTGTTACGCCCGGATGCTGCGGGTTCTGCCCGAATAGTTTCTCCAGCAGCGCCGCCGACTTGATCTGGTTGGCGTAAGTGAGATCGCTTTTCTGCGCCGAGGCTTGCAGCGTTAGCGCATAATAGACCTGCACCTCGTAATCGTCGGGATAGCTCTGCGCCATCCGCTCCATCGCGGCGTTATAGGCCGCTAGTCGGGTTCCCACGGCGACCTTGTCATGGTCGCGGAAATAGGCGCTCAGCGCCTCGATCCAGTCGCGCTCACGCTGCGTCTTCGTCCCGGCCGTCCGCGCTTTTTCGAGTGCCTCCCAGGCCGCCTGCGCCTCGGCCCGCGTCGGCGTAGTTGCCAGGGTGTTGCCGAGGTAGTCCATCGCCACACCCCAGTATGCCATCGCACAGGTGGGATCCTGCTGTAGAATATCCTCGAACTTCCGGCGGGCGATCAGGAACCAGTACGAATGCAGCATGGCGACGCCGCGGTCGAACTCGGCCTGCACATTGGGGTGGCAGGAAGTAGGGAAGGTCACCTTACCGAGCTTTTGGTCTTGCTGGCCGATTGCGCCGCTTGCGAGCGCCGCGGTGATCAGGCCGGCGGCAAACAAGGTTCGTCGCGATTGCGTGTTCATCGTGAGTTTCCTCTGTGGCTTGCGAGCGATGGTCCGTGAGCTTGCTCCATTGATCAGTCTGTCCGCCTATTCCTTTGGCTCCCGATTTTGACTGTGGTCCGGCCGTGGTGCAAAAGGGTTTTGATGCGGACATGCGCATCGGCCCAAGGCCGGCAATCACAATATCGAATGAATTGCCTAACGCTTGCCCGCCGAAGGCACTGGCGCTGCCTTTAATTTAAAGGGATTTCGGCACGCCCTATTGGCAGCTCGCCGATTGAAATTACACCACTTCCCGTGCATCTGAAAGAGCCGGCAGTTCCGTACCTGATCTGAGGATGTCCGCTCCCGGGGGAAGCCCGGAAGTAGTCGGCCGATGACCAAAATGAAGCGAATGACCCACAAGAGATTTGGACGCATGAAGGAAGGGGTGCTCCATGCTGCCGGGCAGGGCTGGAATATCTAACGCTTTCAGCGCAACTCTGTGGTAGCCGGACCCCGGCTGTTGATCTGGATCAATGTAGGCGCTCAGGTAATGCGTGCATTGGCAGATGGTTCACCTGGTCAGGAGGGTTTGACATGAGTGCAATCATCAAGTCGGAAATGATCTCCCGCCGAAAGGCTCTTTCTCTGATGGGATTGGCGGCTGCGTTCGGCCTCGCGGCGGCCCCTACGGTACTGACAGTATCCGATGCCGAGGCGCAGACTGCTGGTATGGAGCGGCGTCAGGAGCGGCGTGCAGGACGGCACGAGCGACGCGAGGAGCGGCGTGCAGGACGGCACGAGCGACGTGAGGAGCGGCGCACAGGAACAACTACTGGCACAGGTACAACTACCGGCACAGGTACCGGACAGAAACAGTAATTCCACTGGTTCGGCGAAGTATCAGCGCCATCTGATTGCTAATGACCGCAGCGAACCTTTTCATGAAGGAAGGAATGCCGACCATCCCTTGCCGTGATATCGGGCGGTCGTTTGCCTGGTGGTCGCCATTCTACGTTGCGCCGCCGCACCGATTTCTCGTGTCGGTTCAACGTGATTTGCCCTGTCCAGTCCTCGCGCAAAAAATATTTCGCTTAACCCGTCGGGCAAATCAACGGTAGAGACCTGCCCATCCTGTCCCACTCAGAGGGGCGGCTCGCGATCGTCACGGACGCGGGGCAGGGTGCGGTGGACGTGGATGTGCCCTTGACGAACGGCATCGAAGCGGACGGCGAAGTCGTGTGGTCCTGACGCCCCGACGCTGGCGTCAAGTTTGGCGGTTGCGCATCGATCCAATTGGATCGAGCGCGGTATCCCGCCGGCGACGGTGGCAACAAAGCCGGTCACCGGGGAGAGCGCGATATAAGCCGTAAAACCATTGCGCAGGGAAGGCCGGAATGCTTCCGCTGAACCTGTATGCTCGTGTGCGCTTTTTTGTGCATATTGCACGCGAGACCGCGGGTGCAGCGCGCATCCGGCTTTTCCTGCGCCCTCTGATCACCGAGGGCGAAAGACTTCCAGAAAAACTCGCGCGGAACGCGCGGCGAGATCGCGAAGGCGTGTTTGCTCATTCTGAAAACCGAATTGGAAATTTGTTTTCGTCGTCCCGGCGTCCGCCTGGCGTCCGCCGGGACGACATGTCAGTTGGCGCGCGACGCCTACAGCAAGTCCCCACCCGCGGCGCTCGCCGTCGTGCCGTGCTCGCGGAACGCCTTGATGACGTTGCGGCCGACGCGCCATTTGTGCACCTCGTCCGGACCATCGACCAGGCGCTGCGAGCGGACTTGGGTGTACCATTTCGCCAGGATCGTATCCTGGCTGAAGCCAAGCGCGCCGTGCAGCTGGATCGCGGTGTCGATCACCTTGTGCACCATATGGGCGAGATAGACCTTGGCGATCGAGTTCTCCTGCCGCAAATCCATGCCCTTTTCCGCCTTGTAGGCGATATGCAGCAGCATCAGCCGGCCGATATAAAGTTGCTCGGCGCATTCGGCGAGCATGAACTGCACGGCCTGCCGGTCGGCGAGCAGCACACCGAAAGTCGAGCGCTTGGTGATATGGGCGACCGCCATGTCGAGCGCGCGCTGGGCTTTCGCGATGTTGTGCATGCCATGGCGCAGGCGGCCGTAGGCCAGGCGATGCTGGCCCATGTTGAAGCCGTTGCCTTCGCCGCCGAGCAGATTGTCGGCGGAGACTTTCAGGTCCCTGATCTCGATTTCGGAATGGCCGCCATGGATCACGTCGGCGTGCGGGCCTTCGATCGCCATGTTCTTGATGTTGCGCTTGATGTTGTAGCCGGGGTTCGGCAGTTCGACGATGAAGGTCGAATACTGCTTGTGCCGTGGCGCGTTCGGATCAGTCTTGGCCATGACAAGCGCCAAGTCGGCGACGCTGGCCGACGACGAGAACCACTTCTCGCCGTTCAGGATATAATTCTCGTTGCCGTCCTTCACCGCTGTCGTCTGCATGCCGGTGGCGTCGGCTCCTGCGGCCTTCTCGGTCATCGAGAAGCAGATGCGCTTGTCGCCGTTCAACAGGGGCTTGAGGAACCTTTCCTTCTGGTACGGCGTGCCGTGCTCGAGGATCGTCATCATCGAGGCGTCGTCGGGGCCTTGCGTGTTCATCGAGAGCGCGCCGAGCATGCTTTCGCCGAGCTCCATCTGCACCAGCGCGTTGGCGAGCGGGCCGAGGCCCATGCCGCCATACTCCTTCGGCACGAACGGGCACCACAGGCCCTGCGCACGGGCCTTCTTGCGCAGTGGGCCGAGCACCTCGGCGAGCGGCTTGGTGTCGAGTTCCTTTTCCGCCGGGATGCATTCCTCATGCACCCATTTGCGAACCTTCTCGCGGATTGCCTTGGCCTCAGACGGGACTTCGAAATCGATCGACATGGCACTTCCTCGCTTTTTGGTTCTTGTTGGTCGAACTTGATGAATGGCATAACGCCGGGAAGCAGCAGCGGCAACGCCAAACAATGTTTAAAGCACGGCCGGCCGTGAAGGAGCGCTCAACATGCCCGATCTTGCCGATCTGTTTCCTGGCCTTGATTCCGAATGGATCAACACCCGGTCGGGCCGCATCTTCGCCCGCGTCGGCGGCAAGGGCCCGCCGCTGATGCTGCTGCACGGGTTTTCGCAGACCCATGTGCAGTGGCACCGCGTGGCGCCGCAACTCGCCGACAAGTTCACGCTGATCATCGCCGACCTGCCGGGCTATGGCTGGTCCGATATGCCCGACAGCGACAAGGATCATACGCCCTACACCAAGCGCGCGATGGCGCGGACCATGGTGGAGGCGATGGAGCAACTCGGCCACGTGCATTTCGCACTCGCCGGCCATGACCGAGGCGGGCGGGTTTCCTATCGCCTCGCGCTCGATCATCCCGGCCGACTCTCGAAACTCGCGGTGCTCGATATCCTGCCCACTTATAACTACTGGGAGCGCATGAACCGGCTTTACGCGCTGAAGATCTATCACTGGGCGTTTCTGGCGCAGCCCTATCCGCTGCCGGAAACGCTGATCGGCGGCCATCCGGACTTCTTCCTCAAGCAGAAGATGGCGAGCCAGACCAAATCCAAAACGCTCGACGCGATCGACCCGCGTGCGCTGGAGCATTATCTGGCGCCGTTCCGCGATCCCTCCCGCGTGCACGCGATGTGCGAGGACTACCGCGCCGGCGCCTATGCCGATTACGAGATCGACAGAGCCGATCACGAGGCCGGCAACAAGATCACGATTCCGATGCTCGCTCTGTGGGGTGATGCGGGAATAGCCAGCGCAGCCGCGACGCCGCTCGACACCTGGCAGAATTGGGCGACCAACGTCCGGGGATCGCCGGTGGACAGCGGGCATTTTCTGACGGAGGAGAATCCGGAGGTGACGGCGAGGATGTTGCGGGAGTTTTTTCTGGGTGGCTAGTCATTACCGTCATTGCGAGGAGCGTAGCGACGAAGCAATCCATCGATCCGTTTTGCCGCGGCATGGATTGCTTCGCTTCGCTCGCAATGACGGTGGTGCAGGAGGCGCGATTGAGCCTCTACCTCCGCACCCTGAAAAACTCTTTCAGCAGCGTCGCCGCCTCGGTCTCGCCGACGGCAGAATAGACTTCCGGCACGTGATGACAGGTTGGCGAGGCAAAGAACCGCACGCCGGAATCCACCGCGCCGCCCTTGGGGTCGGCGGCGCCATAATAGAGCCGCCGCAGCCTCGCAAACGAGATCGCACCGGCGCACATCGTACACGGCTCCAGCGTGACATAGAGGTCGCAATCGACCAGCCGTTCGGTCCCGATGGCTTCAGCAGCCTGGCGGATCGCCAATATCTCGGCATGGGCGGTCGGATCGCGGTCGGTCAGCGTCCGGTTGCCGGCCGTGGCGATGACCTCGTAACCCCGGACAATGACGCATCCGATCGGAACTTCGCCCGCTTTTGCGGCGTTTTTCGCCGTTTTCAGCGCCAAATCCATGAAAGAAGGGGCGGTCATCCCTCGTATCATCGGAAGAAACCTGCTACTAGAAGCGCCTTCAGCAAACGTGGATGCCGGTTTTGCGTAAGTTTGCGCCTTGAGCCAAGTGCGCGCGCGTTACCGCTATGACAGCCCATCCACATCCGCCTGATCGCCATTTCAGCTATCAACGAGAGACTATTCATGCCCCGCGACAACGATAAAGACAACGATTCCCGCGGCCGGCGTGATCGCCCCTCCGGCGGCAAGGGCCGTTCCGGCGCGGCGAGGGGACCGGAGAAGAAGTTCGCCAAGCGCGGCTTTGGGGCCAGAAGCGATGGCGACAAGCGCGACGGCGAGCGGCGCCCCTCAGCCGGGAAATCCGACGGAGCGCGATCCTACGACAAGAAACCCCATTCCGGCGGAGGCAAACCCTTCGCCGGCAAGCGCGACCGCGACGGTGATCGTCCGCCGCGCCGGGATTTCGGCGATGCGCCGCGTCCTCGCGGCAATCGCCCGTTTGGCCGGGATCGCAACAGCGACGCCGGCGATCGTCCGCAACGCTTCAACCGCGATGATCGTCCGCGCGGCGATCGGCCGGACCGCGGCGAGCGGAAGGATTTCCGCGCCCGCGATGATCGAGATGGCGAGAAGCGTGCGTTCAAGCCGCGCGGCGACCGCCCAAATTTCAATCGCGACGACCGTCCGCCGCGCCGCGATCGCGACGAGGGGCGTCCCGCGTCACGCTTTGGCGAAAAGAAACTCGGCGACAAGCGGCCGTACGCGCCGCGAGGGGATCGTGGCGAGAAGCGGCCGTACACGCCGCGCGGCGAAGGTTTCCGCAAAGACGGCGACCGTCCGCGCGGCGATCGGCCGGAGCGGAAGTTTGGCGGTGACAAGAAATTCTCGCGTGGTGCGCCCCGGGATCGCAAGAGCGACCCTGGTGACAGAGGTCCGCGCAAGAATTTTGGTGATCGCCCCGACCGCGGCGATTCAAAACCGTGGCAAAAGCGCGAGGATCGCGGCGAACGCGATTCACGTCCCTCCCGCGACGGCGCGCGGAATTTCGACAAGCCGCGCTTTGACAGGCCGCGCGACGACCGCGGCGGCGATGAGCGTCCGCGATTCTCGCGTTCGGGCGAAGGCCGCGAGGACCGTCCGAAGTTCGACCGTCCGCGCCAGCGGCCCGAAGGCCGCACCGACTGGCAGGAGCATCCGCGCAGCGAAGGGCGATCTTCCGACAGGTATAGCGACCGGCCACGCCGCGAGAACGAGGACGACAGCAGGATATTTGCAAAACGCCCGGCGTTCGGTGGCCGCGGTGCCTACCGCGAGCGCAAGACCGAATTCGAAAAGCGTGCGCCACAGCCGCCCAAGGTCAAGAAATCCGGCGAACGCATCGCCAAGGTGGTGTCGCGGGCGGGGCTGGCTTCGCGCCGCGACGCCGAGGAATGGATCACCCAGGGCCGCGTCACCGTGAACGGTCGCGTCATCAATTCGCCGGCGCTCGACGTCACAGCCAATGATGCCATCGCGGTCGACGGCAAGCCATTGCCGCCGCGCGAACGCACGCGGCTGTTCATGTTTCACAAGCCGCGCGGGCTGATGACGACCCATGCCGACCCCGAAGGGCGGCCGACGGTGTTCGACAATCTCCCCGAGGTGCTGCCGCGGCTGATCTCGATCGGCCGGCTCGATTTCAATACCGAAGGGCTGTTGTTGCTGACCAATGACGGCGGGCTGGCGCGCGCGCTCGAACTGCCCGACACCGGCTGGCTGCGGCGCTATCGGGTCCGCGCCCATGGCGAGGTCACGCAGGCGCAGCTTGACGAACTCAAGAAGGGCGTCGAGGTCGACGGCGTCAAATACGGTTCGATCGACGCGACGCTGGAGCGCGACCAGGGCGCCAATGTCTGGCTGGTGTTTGCGATCCGCGAAGGCAAGAACCGCGAAGTACGCAACGTCATGGCGCATCTCGGCCTCGAGGTGAACCGGCTGATCCGGGTGTCGTACGGGCCGTTCCAGCTCGGCGAACTCGCCGAAGGTGAAGTCGAGGAGGTCAAGACCCGCGTGCTGCGCGAACAGCTCGGCGAAAAGATCGCAGCCCTTGCAGGCGCCGATTTCAACCGGCCGATGCCAGGACAATCCGACGCCGAAAAATCGGACGACGAAGAGGTCACCGCGCCGCGCGGCAAAAAACCGTTCAAGCCCGCGGGAAAAAGCGGCCTGATCGCCGACCGCAAGGGCCGCCGCGTGCTGGTGCAGCGCACCGGCAGCGAGGAGGCCCGCGCGCGCAATGAGCTGGAGGCCAACGGCTACGGCCCGCCGCGCCGCCCGCAGCGCGGCTATCACGGCAAGCGCGACCTGAAGCCGCGCGACGAGTAGCTGGCCATGCGCGTCGTCGGCGGACGGTTGAAGGGTCGCAATCTGGCCTCACCTGCATCGCGCGAGATCCGCCCCACCGCGGACCGGTTACGCGAGTCCGTGTTCAACATTCTCGTGCACGCCTATGACGATCCGATCGAGGGCGCGCGCGTGCTCGACCTGTTCGCCGGCACCGGCGCGCTCGGCATCGAGGCCACCTCGCGCGGTGCGGCGTTCACGCTGTTCGTCGACAATGGCGCGGAGGCCCGTGCGTTGCTGCGCAACAATGTCGAAGCGCTCGGTCTCGGTGGTGTCACCAAGGTCTACCGTCGCGACGCCACCAATCTTGGCCCTGTTCATCCGATGGAGCCGTTCGCGCTGGTGTTCCTCGATCCACCCTACGGCAGGGGGCTTGCGGAGAAAGCGCTCGCTTCGCTGCGCGATGGCGGCTGGCTGACGCCAGGCGCGCTGCTGGTGGTGGAGGAAGCGAAAGCCGCGGCATTCGCGGCACCCGGCGGTTTCCGGGAGCTGGAGCGGCGGGCCTATGACGATACGGAGTTCACGATCTTGAAGCGTTCCGGTTAGTCATTCCGCCGCGGATTGAAACTGATGGTCGCCATAGAGCTCGCGCAATCTGGTCTTGAGAAGCTTGCCGGTGGCCCCGTGCGGGAGTTCATCGACAAAGATGACGTCATCCGGCATCCACCATTTGGCGATCTTGCCTTGATAGAATGCCAGCAGGTCCGCAGCGGTCAGCGTCGAGCCGGGCTTGCGGACCGCGATGACCAGCGGCCGCTCGTCCCATTTCGGATGCTTTACCCCGATCACCGCAGCCTGCGCGACCTCGGGATGCGCCATGGCGAGATTTTCCAGCTCGATCGAACTGATCCATTCGCCACCGGATTTGATGACGTCCTTGGAGCGGTCGGTGATCTGCATGAAACCTTCGGGGTCGATGGTCGCAACGTCGCCAGTGAAGAACCAGCCGTCCGGCCGTTCGCCATCCTCCATCTTGTAATAGCAGCGCGCGATCCACGGGCCGCGGATCAGCAAATCGCCAAAGGCCTGGCCGTCGTGAGGCAGGTCCTTGTCCTCGCCGTCGCGGATATTGATTTCCACGCCGAACACGGCGCGACCTTGCTTTACTTTGCGGTCGCGCTGCGATTCTTTCGGCAGCTTCCTGTGTCGGGTCTGCAGCTTGGCAAGCGTCGCGACCGGACTTGTTTCCGTCATTCCCCAGACGTGCAGCACCTCAACCCCGTAGTCGTCCTCCAGCGCAGCCATAAGGGAGCGCGGGCAGGCGGTGCCCCCCATCAGCACCCGTTTGAGCGTCGTCGGTTTGACGCCGGCAGCCTGCAGATACTGCACATAGCCGAGCCAGACCGTCGGCACGCCATTGGCGAATGTAACCTGCTCCTGCTCGAACAATCTATGCAGGCTTTCGCCATCGACCTTCTGGCCGGGCATGACGAGCTTCGATCCCATCGCGGGTGCGCAATAGGGCATGCCCCACGACATCGCATGGAACATCGGCGAGATGAACGCGACGTTGTCCTCAAGCGAGATGTTGCAGGCGTCGGGAAGGGCGGCTGCGAACGAGTGCAATACCCCGCTGCGATGGCTGTAGAGCACGCCCTTCGGATTGCCGGTGGTTCCGGACGTGTAGCAAAGGCCAGAGGCCGTATTTTCGTCGAACTGCGGCCAATCGAAGAAGTCAGACTGCCCTGCCATCAACGCTTCATAAGCCGGCAAACCGTCAATCCCTGCGCCCTGCGCCTCCGCAGTATCGCCGAGATAAATCCAGCTTTCGACGGAAGGGCACTGCGGCATCAGTTGCTTCACCAGATCGACGAAAGTGGAATCGAAGAAGATGAAGCGATCCTCCGCGTGATTGATGATGTAGACGATCTGATCGACGAACAGGCGGGGATTTACGGTGTGGCAAACTGCGCCCATGCCAGAAATGCCATAATAGAGTTCGAGATGGCGGTAGCCGTTCCAGGCCAAGGTGGCGACGCGATCGCCCGGCTTGACGCCCAGTGCGACCAGGGCATTCGCCAGCTGCGAGCTCCGTTTCAGCAATCCCGCGTAGTTGGTCCGGTGATCCGGTCTGTCCGGCGTTCGCGAGAATATTTCAACGTCAGGAAACGATCGCGCTGCGTGGGTCAGGATCGAGGAAAGCAGCAGCTGCCTCTTCATCATCAGGCCGAGCATCTGAAAATCCCCCAATATCAAAAACTGAAAATTGGCACAGGGCTATCAGAACACCTAGCGGAAATTTTGGGCGTTGGCCCCGCGTCACCTTCGCCCGAACAGCTTCTCGATATCGGCGAGCTTCAATTCCACATAGGTCGGGCGGCCGTGGTTGCACTGGCCAGAGTTCGGCGTGTCTTCCATTTCGCGCAGCAGCGCGTTCATCTCCTCCGGCTTGAGACGGCGGCCGGCGCGGACCGAGCCGTGGCAGGCCATGGTAGCGGCGACGTGCATCAGGCGCCGCTCCAGCGGCAGCGCCTCGTCCCATTCCGCCATGTGCTCGGCGAGATCGCGCAACAGCCCGGCGGCATTCGCCTTGCCGAGCAGCGCCGGCGTCTCGCGCACCGCGACCGCGCCGGGGCCGAAGGATTCGATCGCAAGCCCGAACGACGCCAGTTCCTCGGCGCGATCGAGCAATTTCTCGACCGTGGCCTCGTCGAGTTCGACGATCTCGGGGATCAGCAGGATCTGCCGCTGCACGCCGTTCTTCGCCAGCGAGGCCTTCAGCTTCTCGTAGACGATGCGCTCATGGGCGGCGTGCTGATCGACCACGATCAAGCCGTCGCGGGTCTGCGACACGATATAGGTCTCGTGGATCTGCGTCCGCGCAGCTCCCAGCGGGCGATCGATCAGATCGGCTGAGGGTTGCGCTTCGAAGCGCACGTCCGCGCTCGGCGTGCCGACATCGAATGCGGCCTGTCCCGGTTCCGAGAATACCGGTGCCGCCGAGCCCTCGAAGGCAGCCATCGGTCCTGTGGGATGCGAAGGCGAGCGCCGCCAGTCCCAATTGCCAGGGCGCAGCGCAAATGAGGGGCGGAACGCAGCGATCGCGGCGCCGTCGGTGTTCGCAGCGGTACGTTTGCCTTCGCGGGCGAGGCCGTCCTTGAGCGCATGCACGATCAACGCGCGGACCAGGCCCGCGTTGCGGAACCGCACCTCGGTTTTGGCCGGATGCACATTGGCATCGACCTCCTGAGGCGGCAGCATCACGAACAGCGCCACGACCGGGTGGCGGTCGCGCGGCAGATAGTCGGAATAGGCCGCGCGTACTGCGCCGAGAATGAGCTTGTCGCGCACCGGGCGGCCATTGACGAACAGGTATTGCCCGAGCGCATTGGCGCGGGTCAGCGACGGCGCTGCGGCAAAGCCTTCGACCACCACGCCTTCGCGCTCGGCGTGCACTTCGATCGCGCTGGAACGAAAATCCGCGCCCAGGATGTCGCCTAGTCGCGTCAACCAGCCCGGCGCGCCGGGCAGCGCGGCGGCCCAGGTCACCGGCGCGCGTTCTTCACCGGCGAGCGTAAAGGCGATATCGGGTCGCGCCATTGCGAGGCGCCGAACCGCTTCGCGGATCGCTTCGGCTTCGGTGCGGTCGGTCTTGAGGAATTTCAGCCGCGCGGGCGTGGCATAAAAGAGATCGCTGACCTCGACGCGGGTGCCCTGGCCGAGTGCCGCCGGCATGATCGGTGATTTCGCGCCGCCTTCGACCGACAGCGACCACGCATGCGGTTCGCTGGCGTGGCGCGTGGTGATGCTGAGCCGCGCCACCGCGCCGATCGAGGGCAGCGCCTCGCCGCGGAAACCCAGCGTGCGAATCCGCAAAAGATCCTCGTCGTCGAGCTTGGAGGTGGCGTGGCGGTCGACCGCGAGCGCCAGATCGTCATGCGTCATGCCGCTGCCGTCGTCGGTGATGCCGATCCGACGGCGGCCGCCGCCATCGGTGAAAATATCGACCCGGCTGGCGCCGGCGTCGATGGCGTTCTCGACCAGTTCCTTGACCACGCTCGCAGGCCGTTCCACCACCTCGCCGGCGGCAATCCGGTTGACGACCTGTTCGGGGAGTTGGCGGACGGGCATGGGGTATGGGTATCCGATTCAGGGGCTAGGCGGGACTCTGTCGGGCCCGATGTTCCCGGAATTCTCAGGCCAAATATAGTTTCGAGGTCGCGAACCGAAAGCCCGGCAGGGCGGCTCTATGGAGCAAGAACGCCTGCGCCTTGATCTGAGCCGCGCCATTCAGTCCCTGCCCGAACATTATCGCGAGGTGATCCTGCTTCGCGACATCGAGGAATTGTCGATCGACGAGATCGTGGCCGTGCTCGGTCTGACGCGGGAAAGCGTCAAGGCCCGCATCCACCGCGCGCGGATCATGATCCGGGAATATTTGATTCACGATTGACGCGGCAATAGTGACGCGTTCAATCGTCGAACCGCGTGGCGCCGCGCTTGGCCTTGACGTCGCTGCGGCGCTTCTTGCCTTCCAGCCGCCGCTGCTTCGATCCGAAAGTCGGCTTGGTTGCCCGCCTCGGCACAGGCCTCACCATGGCTTCGCGCAAGAGTTCGAGCAGGCGGTCGATCGCGTCGGCGCGGTTGCGCTCCTGGGTGCGGAAGCGCTGGGCATGGATCACGATCACGCCGTCCTTGGTCATGCGCTGGCCGGCTAGTCTGGCCAGCCGCAGGCTTGCGTCATCCGGTAGCGTGACCTTCCGCGTGTCGAAACGCAGTTGCGCTGCCGTTGCCAGCTTGTTGACGTTCTGCCCGCCCGGGCCGGAGGCACGGACGAATCCGATGTCGATGTCATTTTCGTCGATCGTGAGGTCGCGGGAAACCCGCAGCATGGCATTCACCGGGGGAAGAAGAATCGGTGAGCATAAGATAGCGGTTTTGTGAGAGGTCTGCTCTGTGGCGAATGCAGTTCGCTACCAGGGGGAAGGAGCGTAGGGCGCCCGTTAGCCGCAAGGTGTCTGGTAAGCGTGGCTCAGTTCGCCTTCGGGGCTGGCGCCGCGGCCGGCTGCGCGGCGGCTTGCGGGGCGCGGCCGACGATCACCGTGAGCAGGCCCTGGCCCCACAAAAGCTGGGCAGCCTTTTTGCCGTCGTCGAGCGTCACGGCGTCGATCAGCGCGTTGCGTTTTTCGATGTAATCGATCGGCAGCTTGTCGAGCTGGTATTGCAGCAGCGCCTGCGCGAGCTTCGATGAGGTATCGAGCGCCAGCATCTGCGAGCCCTTCAGATAGGACTTGGCCTCGTCCAGCTCTTTCTCGGTCGGGCCGTCCTCGGCCATGCGGCGAATCTCCTTTTCGATGGCATCGACGGTCTCGCCGGCGCGGTCGGCGCGGGTGCCGGTGTTGCCGACGAACAGTGCGGAGTGATCCATCCAGAGCAGGGATTCGTAGACCGAATAGGCCAGCCCGCGTTTCTCGCGAACCTCCTTGTAGAGCCGCGACGACGATCCGCCGCCGAGGATGTGGCTCACGACATAGCCGGCCATGAAATTCGGATCGTGGCGGCGGATGCCGGGGCCACCGAACGTCACCACGGTTTGCGGCACGTCGAGCGGGACAAATGCGCGTTGCGGCGGCCTGGCAGCCTGGATCTCGGTGACCGGCGCCAAATTCGCTTTGGCCGGCAATCCGCCAAACGTCTCGTCGAGCAACTTGCCGAGCGCCTCGGCATCGACATCGCCGACCACGGCAATCCGCAGCGTGTCCCTGGCGATGACGCGGCCGACATAATCCTTCATGTCGGCGACATCGATCTTCTGCACGCTGTCCAGGGTGCCGTTCGACTGCCGCCCATAGGGGTGAGCGCCGAAGGCTGCTTCCAGGAACTTGCGGCTCGCCAGGGAACTGGGATTTGTGGTGTCGCGCCGCAGGCCCGAAACGATTTGCGCGCGAATCCGCTCGACGTCATCGGCGTCAAAATGCGGCGAGGTCAGCGCCAGATGCAGCAGCTCGAAGGCCTCGCCCTTGTTGTCCTTCAACGTGCGCAGCGAGCCGCGGAAATAATCCCGCGTTGAGGAGAAGCCGAGTTCGATGGCGCGGCGGTCCAGACGCTCATGGAACGTCTTGGAATCGAGATCGCCGGAACCTTCGTCGATCAGGTTGGCGACCATATTGCCGACGCCGGACTTGCCCGCCGGGTCCTGGGTCGAGCCGCCGCTGAAGGCATACTCCATCGCAATCAAGGGTACCGTGGCATCCTGCACAAACCAGGCCTCGATGCCGCCGGGCGAGATCAGGCGCTGGATTTTGGCTGCGGCATGCGAAGGTGTGGATGCCAGCAACAATAGCGCGGCACAGGCCATGATGGCCGATGTGAAGCGCTGCGCGCCAACCTTAGATCGGATCACGAGCGCTTCTCCTCGCGTCTCAGTGTGGGGTCCTTGATCAGGTAGCCCGTCACCGAACGTTTCCTGTCGAGCCATTTTTGCGCGGCGTCGCGAACCTGTTCGGCGGTGACCGCGCGGATGCGATCCGGCCAGCTTCGGATGTCGTCGATGCCAAGCCCCGTGGTGAGCGCTCCGCCATACCAGCGCGCCAGCGTGGCCTGATTGTCCTGGGCGTAGATCGCCTCCGCGATCAGCTGGGTCTTGACCCGCTCGAGATCCTCGGCGCGGGCGGGATTCTGGATCACGTCGGATATCACGCCGTCGATAACCTGCTCGACTTGCGAAAACTCGACCCCGGGTTTCGGCGAGACCGAGATCGAAAATTGCGACGGATCGAGCGAGGTGCCCTGGTATCCGGCGCCGGCGCTGATCGCGAGCGGGCGCTCGATCACCAGCGCGCGGTATAGATAGGAGTTAGAGCCGCCGCCCATCAGTTGCGCCAGCACGTCGAGCGCGGGGCCTTCGCCGGCGGCGGCGGTCGTGGAAGAGGGGACGAGATAATAGCGCCGCAAGCCGTTCTGTTCGACGCGCGGATCGGACAGCGTCACGGTGCGGGGGGCCGCGGGCGTTGGCTCCTGCGGACGGACGCGCTGCGCGGGAATGACTGGCTGGGCGGGAATGGCGCCATAGGCCCGCTCCACCATCGGGCGGATATCCCTGGCATCGACGTCGCCGGCGATCACCAGGATCGCGTTGTTCGGCGCGTAGAAGCGCTTGTAGAACGCCAACGCATCCTCGCGGTCGAGCTTTTCGATCTCCTGGTGCCAGCCGATGATGGGGCGGCCATAGGGATGATTGAGATACAGCGCCGCCATGATCTGTTCGGATAACCGCGCATCCGGATTGTTGGCGACCCGCATGTTGAATTCCTCGAGCACCACGTCGCGCTCAGGGAGAACGTTCTCATCTTTCAGAACAAGGCCGGTCATGCGGTCGGCCTCGAATTCCATCATGGTGGCGAGCTGCTCGCGCGGCACGCGCTGGAAATAACCGGTGTAGTCGACCGAGGTGAAGGCGTTTTCGTTGCCGCCGACCCGCCGCACGGTCTCGGAGAATTCACCGGCTGGATGTTTGGTCGTGCCCTTGAACATCAGATGCTCGAGGAAATGCGCCAATCCAGATTTGCCCGGCGTCTCGTCGGCGGAGCCTACCTTGTACCAGATCATCTGCGTGACGACGGGCGTGCGGTGATCGGGAATCACGACCACTTGCAGGCCATTGCCGAGGGTGAAGCTGGCGGGACGTTCCGACGTCACCGTGGTCTGGGCGAGGGCGCTGCTGCCGGAGAGTATGACCGTTGAGACGAATGCGACAAGGAGCGAAACGGCATAGCGGTGTGAAGACATCATGACCTATCTGGCGCGCATTCCGGCGACGCCGGCCACCGGCTGTACCAGAACGATTCGAATGAGAACTTTGCGTCCCGAATAAATGCTGTTTGGCGGTAAGCCGCAGCATCGTACACCGCGTCAACACCGGTGTTCGTCACGAAGGCGAGAGAACAGCTAAACTAATCGCCATATTTGCCGGCGGCCGGGTTGTATTCCTTGTTCAGCGATTCCCTCGGGCCGGTGCCGTAGGCAAAGTTCGGCGACGGCGTCTGGTAACCGGGCGGCGGCTGCGTCAGGGTCTCCCGCTCCGGTTCGCCCTTGAACGGCGCCGTTTCGGTCTTGTTGCCGCCGAACAGGCTGCCCAAGCTGCCATTAAAGCCAAGCTGAGAGGGGCTGAGGATCGGGTTGTTTTGTGACGTGCCCGGCTGGACCGGATCACTGTTGGTGGTGCGTTCGGGAACAGGTGGCTTGCCGCCGACACTGAGTTCGTCCGGAGTCAGAGGACGCATCGCCGCGCGCGGATCCTTATTGTCCTTCTTGCGGGCCGCGATCGCAGCCTTGCGGCGCGCCTCGTCGGGATCCTTTGGCCAGTTAGGCGCTTTCACTTCGGCGGAAGTCCCTGCGGGCGGCGGCAGGTCGAGCTTGGGAGGCACCACCAGCGGGGAGCGCTCGCGGTACTCGATCCCCTTGTTCTCCATGTTGGTACCGCCGATGCCGGTCATGATGTTGTGGATGATCTTTTCCTCGAAGGTCCGATCGTCCTCCTCTTCGTCGTCGCCCGCGCGCACCGGTCCCGAGGCCATCACGAGGCCGACACCCAGGGCAATGGCGGCGAGCCGCATCGTCCGCGGCAGCACGGTTTTCTGCATAGTCCAGAAGCTGGTTTCGGTCTCGCGCATCGCGCTCGTTCCCATTCAAATTTCGACAAGAAGCGCGGGCCGGCCCTCAGGCATAGTCCCGCGCTTGCAGGCAACATACCGCCGACGGTTCCGTATCGGCCGGGATCAGGGCGCTTTTGCGGCGGGTACCCCCAGGAACGAGTCATACAATAGGGCCGCTACCCCGGCAACAATGGCCACATCCGCAAAGTTAAACACGTACCAATTGAAGGTATTTCCCCCGATCTGGACATGAAACAGGGCGAAATCGACCACCCAGCCGTGGACGACCCGATCGATGGCGTTGCCGATGGCCCCGCCGATGATCAGGCCGAGCGCCATGGTTGCCAGCCAGTTACGCGAGCGCGCCATCCAGATCGCCAGCACGATCACGGCGACCGCCTTGATCGCCGTCAGCACCGCCTGGGCCAGCAAGCCGTCGTCCTGGAACCAGCCGAAGCTGATCCCGACATTCCTGGCCAGCACCAGGTCGAAAAACGGCGTGACCTTCACCACGCCGCGATTGGCTAGATCGAACTCGTATAGCAGCCAGAGCTTCGAGGCCTGGTCGATCACCAGCGTGGCGATCCCGGCGATGACACCAGCGCGGAGGTGAGGGGTCAAACCGCTACTCCCAGCGCCTTCCATTCACGCAAGGCTTGCGCGTCGCGCGGGGACACGTCGGGGTATTCGGCGTCTTCGCCGACCGTCGGCAGGATCTTCCACGACCGCGCGCATTTGGTGCCGACAGCTTTTTCGACCACGACGGCTACGCCCGGGACGTCGCCCAGCGTGAACGCGCCACCCGGCGCGTCGTCATTGGTCACCATCGCGTTCGAGGTGATGCAGATTTCGGCGAGATCGACGTCGAACAGCGTGTTGAAGATCGCTCTGTCCGAGACGTAAATCAGTGGGGACGCCTCCAGCGACGAGCCGAGTTTCTTGGCGGCACGTTCCAGTTCGAGCGCGCCGGTAACCACGCGTCTGATATCGCGGATGGTCTCCCACTTCGCCGCCAGCGCGTCGTCGCGGAATTGTTCGAGCCGTTCCGGAAACAACGTCAGATGCACCGACGGTTCGGCCCCGGGTCTGTACATCTGCCAGGCTTCGTCGCAGGTGAAGCTCAACACCGGTGCCAGCCAGCGCAGGATCGCATCGCAGATGATGTCGATCGTGGTCAGCGCCCCCTTGCGCGCCAGCGACGACGGCGGATCGCAATACAGCGTGTCCTTGCGGATGTCGAAATAGAACGCCGACAATTCGGTGTTCATGAATGCGGATAGACTTGAAACCACCGTCTTGTAGTCGAACTCGGCATAGGCCTGCCGCGTGATGGCGGCGCGCTTCGCGAGTTCGTGCAGCATCAACCGCTCGAGTTCGGGCATATCCGATGGCGCGACGGCATCGTTTGGCTTGAAGTGATGCAGCGTCCCGAGCATCCAGCGGATCGAGTTGCGCAGCTTGCGGTAGGTCTCGATGGTGTTTTTAAGGATCTCCGGCCCGATGCGCTGATCGTCGGCGTAATCGGTCGCGCAGACCCAGAGCCGCAGGATATCGGCGCCGGAATCCTTCATCACCTTTTGCGGCTCGACTGTGTTGCCGATCGACTTCGACATCTTGCGGCCGTTCTCGTCCAGCGTGAAGCCGTGGGTCAGCACCACGTCGAACGGTGCGCGGCCGCGGGTGCCGCAGCTTTCCAGGAGCGAGGAATGAAACCAGCCGCGATGCTGGTCGCTTCCTTCCAGATACATCACGGTATCCTCGCCGCCATCGATCTTGCGGACGATATTGCCGAGGTTGGGGAAATTCTGGCGATCTTCCAGCACGAAGGCATGGGTCGAGCCGGAATCGAACCAGACGTCGCAGATATCGTCGACCTTCTTCCAGTCCTCGCCGGCGCGGTCCCTGAGAAAGCGCTCGCGCGCGCCGTCCATGTACCAGGCGTCGGCGCCTTCCTCCATGAAGGCCTCACTGATGCGCTGATTGACGATTTCATCCTGCAGGATCTCGGCGGAGCCGTCGCCCTTTTCGCGCACGAACACGGCGATCGGCACGCCCCAGGCGCGCTGGCGCGAGATCACCCAGTCGGGGCGGCCTGCGATCATGCCGTTGATGCGGTTCTGCCCGGCGGGCGGCACCCATTGCGTTACCGAGATCGCGTGCAGCGCGCGGGCACGCAGCGTGTCGCCCGGCCTGGCCTTGCCGTTGTCGGCAATCGGTTTGTCCATCGCGATGAACCATTGCGGCGTGTTGCGGAAGATCACCGGCTTCTTCGAGCGCCAGGAATGCGGGTACTGGTGCTTCAGCCGCCCGCGCGCCAGCAGTTTTCCTGCCTCGACCAGCGCCTTGATTACGGCCTCGTTGGCGTCGCCCTTTTCGCCCTTGTCGTTGATGACGCGTTTGCCGGTGAAGCCCGGCGCATGATCAGTGAAGGCGCCGTTCTCGTCGACGGTATAGGGGATCGCGGTGTTGATGCCACGCGCTTCGAGTTCGCGCGCATTCGCCGTCCAGACATCGAAGTCCTCGCGGCCATGGCCGGGCGCGGTGTGCACGAAGCCGGTGCCGGCGTCATCGGTGACGTGGTCGCCGGCGAGCAACGGCACGGTGAATTCGTACCCGCCGCCAAAGCCTTTCAGCGGGTGGGCGCATTCCACTGCGTCGAGCGTGTCGGCCGGCAGCTCGCGTACCTTTTCGTAGGCCGTGACGCGCGCCTGCTTGAACACGCTTTCGGCGAGCGCATCCGCCAGGATGAGGAGATCGCCGTTCTTCGCCCAATTATCCACGGGCGCGTCGGTGACCTTGTAGAGACCGTAGGCGATCTTCGGCGAAAAACTGATAGCGCGGTTGCCGGGCAGCGTCCATGGCGTCGTCGTCCAGATCACGACGGAGGCATTCGCGAGTGCGCCATGCGCCGGCGAGGTGACGGGAAACTTCACCCACACCGCATCCGAGGTGTAATCCTCGTATTCGACCTCGGCTTCCGCGAGTGCGGTCTTCTCCACCACGCTCCACATCACGGGCTTGGAGCCGCGATAGAGCGTGCCATTGGCGGCGAACTTCATCAGCTCGCGCGCGATCTGCGCTTCGGCTGGATAGCTCATGGTGGCGTAGGGATGCTCCCAGTCGCCGATGATGCCGAGCCGCTTGAATTCCTCGCGCTGCACGTTGAGCCAGTGCGTCGCATAGGCGCGGCACTCCTTGCGGAACGCCACCATCGCCGTCGAGTCGCGGAAATCGGGCTTCTGCTTGCCCTTCGAGCGGTAGTTCTCTTCCTCGATTTTCCATTCGATCGGCAGGCCGTGACAGTCCCAGCCCGGCACGTAATTGGAATCGAAGCCGAGCATCTGCTGGCTCTTGGTCACGACGTCCTTGAGGATCTTGTTCAGGGCATGGCCGATATGGATGTTGCCGTTGGCGTAGGGCGGGCCGTCATGCAGCACGAATTTGGCGCGGCCGCGGGCCGCCTCGCGCAGCCTCTCGTAGAGGCCGATCTTGTTCCAGTAGTTGAGGATTTCCGGCTCGCGCTGCGGCAGGCCGGCGCGCATCGGGAATTCCGTCTGCGGCAGGAACAGGGTCTTGGAATAGTCGACGGAATCGGACTTTTGCGGTTTTTCGGACATGAATGCTCTGATTTGGCTCATAAACGGCGCTGAAACGCGATGGGCTCGCGGATGAAACAGGAAAATCCCGGTCTTGCGCCGAGCCGAAGCTCAGGCGGAAGCCGGGCCGCTAATGCTGATGGTGCGCCGCGCAAACATGGGGCTCTCCATAGCAGCCGGACGGGGAATCGCAAAGCCCCGCGGGCTCGCACCTCAGGGTGATGGTTGCCGCGGCCGTGCGGGATTTCCCGCAACCGTCACGCCTGCGCCGACGTCGCGCGTGACCACGCTGCCCGCGCCGATCACGGCACCGTCACCGATGGTGACGCCGGGCAGGATGACGGCGCCGCCGCCGATCCAGACATCGCTGCCGATCCGGACCGGTCGGCCGAATTCGAGGCCGTCGCGCCGGGTTTCGGCATCGCGGGGATGATCGGCGGCGTAGATTTGCACCGCGGGTCCGATCTGGGTGCGGTCGCCGATGCTGACTTCGACGACGTCGAGAATCACGCAGTTGAAGTTGAGGAACACGCCGTCGCCGAGGCGGATATTGTAGCCATAGTCGCAAAAGAAAGGCGGCCGGATCACCGCATCGGCGCCAACGTGAGCGAGACGTTCGGATAAAATCGCGTGACGCTGTGATACTGGCAGCGCCAGCGCCGCGTTGTAGCGCACGAGCCACGCCTTGGTCGCTGACTGATCGGCGGCCAATTCGGCGTCGGGGCGATATAGTTCACCCGCGAGCATTTTTTGCTTTTCGGTTTTGCTCAACCGATCACCCCGAGTTTCGGAAACGCGTCGGGCGCTGCGGCCAGCACCGCGCGGGCCCGGGCGCTGTCGTCGTCCATCTGCCGGATCAGCGCGTCGACGCCGTCGAACTTCAATTCGTCGCGGATGAAGCCGATAAAGGCGATGTCGAGCACGGAGCCATAGAGGTCGCCCTCAAAATCGAAAAGGAACACTTCCAGCAGCGGCGCGCCATTGTCGAAGGTCGGGCGGCGGCCGTAACTCGCCACGCCGTCCAGCCGTACCTGATCGTTTCCCAGGCCGCGTCCGACCCGCACCGCGTAGATGCCGTGCTTGAGCGCGCAATTCTTGTCGAGGCGGATGTTGGCGGTGGGATAGCCGAGATCGCGGCCGCGCTTCTCGCCATCGATCACCTCGCCGGTCACGAACCACGGCCCGCCCAGCATGGCGGTGGCGTCCTCGATCTGTCCCTCGGCCAGCGCCATCCGGATGGCGCTGGAGGAAACCGGCCGTTCCGCGATGTCGACATGGGCCTGGACGTCAACCTCGATCCCGAGCCGCGGCGCCTCGCTGACCAACAGGCTCGGCGAACCGACGCGACCTTTGCCGAAATGGAAGTCGTAGCCGACCGCAATGCCGCTGATGCCGAGGCGCTCGATCAGGTCATGGTGAATGAAATCTTGCGCGCTGGTCCCGGCGCGGCCCTTGTCGAACGTCATCACCACGGCGCCGGCAAGCCCGGTGCCCGCCAGCAGCCTGAGCTTGTTGGTCTCGTCGGAGAGGCGGAATTGGGGGCTGTTCGGGCTGAAAAAGCTGCGCGGATGCGGCTCGAAGGTCACGGCAAAGGCCGGTTTTCCGTGGGCGCGGCCCATGTCCAGGGCAGCAGCGATCACGGCGCGGTGGCCGAGATGGACGCCGTCGAAATTGCCCATGGCGACCACGGCTCCCTTCGGAATCGCCTCGGCAGGCGTGGTGTCGCGTATAATGGTGAAACCAGTCTTCATTTCAGGGATTCTTGGAAGATTCTTGAGCCTCGGTGAACGCGGCCGGACCGTGACTTGGGGGCGCAGGCGAAGTCAAGCGGGCGGAAGATCAAAACCGTGGTAATCCGGTGGTGCCCGGTTAACGCGCTGTTTAAAGCCTTGATGTTAGAGGTGGGGCGAGGACTGCGGGTCGCGCAGGCCTATCGATATTTGGTGGCGTACGCGTCGAGTGGGGGAAAGATGGCGGTTGATTTGTCCATGCCGGTTCTGGTGGTCGATGACTACAACACCATGATCCGGATCATCCGAAATCTTTTGAAGCAGCTCGGCTTTGACAACATCGACGATGCCAGCGACGGTTCGGAAGCGCTGAACAAGATGCGCGGCAAGAAGTACGGCCTTGTGATTTCCGACTGGAACATGGAGCCGATGACGGGCTACGACCTGCTCAAGGAAGTCCGTGCCGATCCCAATCTGGCGACCACGCCCTTCATCATGATCACCGCGGAATCCAAGACCGAGAACGTGATCGCCGCCAAGAAGGCCGGCGTGAACAATTACATCGTCAAGCCGTTCAACGCGGCGACGCTGAAGACCAAGATCGAGGCGGTCTTCCCGGACATGGCGACGGCGTAAGGCTCTCGCGTCCCGGACGCTGCGCAGCATGAGTGCTGCGAGCCCGCCCCATTCTACTTTGCTTGGGGTTGTTTTCGCGATTTTATGTCCGGGCCCTGCGGCGACAGTCGTTGCGTTTCGTCAACAGCGCTACCACCGCAGCTCGCGCATCAGCGCGCGGGGCGGGTGGCCGAACAGCTCCTTCACCGAGGCGGGGTCGAGCTGGTCGATGCCTTCGAACTCTTCGGAATGGATGCCGCGGGTGAGGAACAGGCAGTCGATGCCGAAGCCGAGCGCACCGGTTAAGTCGGTGCGCACGGAATCGCCGATCGCCAACACCCGGTCGAGCGGTGCAGCGTGGCCGCGGCGTTCGGCGGCGAGTTCCATGGCGCGTTCATAGATCGGCCGATGCGGCTTGCCGTAAAAGATGACCTCGCCGCCGAGTTCGCGATAGAGTTCGGCGATCGCGCCGGCGCAATAGATCAGGCGGTCGCCGCGTTCGACGACGATGTCGGGATTGGCGCAAATCAACGGCAGCTTGCGCTCGCGCGCCTGCAGCATCATCGCGCGATAGTCTTCGGCCGATTCGGTTTCGTCGTCGAACAGGCCGGTGCAGACGATGTAGTCTGCCTGCTCCAGGGGCGCGATCACGGGATCGAGCCCGCGGTAGATCGAATTGTCGCGTTCCGGACCGACCCAGAACATTTTCTTGCCGGGGTGACCGGCGACGAAGTGCCGGGTCAGGTCGCCGGAGCTGACGATCGCGTCATAAATATCATCGGCGACGCCGAGCTTTTGCAGTTGCCGCTGCACGGAATCGGCGGGTCGCGGCGCGTTGGTGATCAGGATGACGGTGCCGCCGCGCTGGCGATAGGTGTTGAGCGCCTCGCAGGCTTCGGGAAAGGCCTCGAGGCCGTTATGCACCACGCCCCAGATATCGGAGAGGATCACCTCCACGCCGTCCACAAGGTCGCGCAGCTTTTCGACGAACCGAAGCGTGGTCATGACATCGGGCGCCGGCTAGCCCGGTCCGGCGGCGCGGCGCGCCAGCGCGGCATTGCCGCTCGCCCGCGGCGAAGGCTCGACGGCCGGGCTGGCGATCGGGGCGGTCGTGCTGGTGGTATTGGAACCATTGGATTCTGAGGCCTTGTTCGAGGTCGCCCCGCCGGTAGCAGATGCCCCCTCGGGCCGCAACGGCCGGGGCGGCGCAAACAGGAAGCCCTGCCCAAACCGCACGTCATAGTCGAGCAGGTCGACCACCGCCCGCTCGCCCTCGATCTTTTCGGCAATCAGATCGATGCCGAAGCGGCCGAGCAGATCCGACAGGTCGGACGGATGGATGTCCGATGCTGAGGTCTGCCTGGGATCGAGCAGCAGCGCCGCCGGCACCTTGATGAAGCGGACGCCGCGGTCGGCGAGTTCCCGCGGCTCGACCCGGAGATCGCTGACATGATCGATTGAGAAGCGGTAGCCGCGCTGCGACAGCGCCGCCAGATGCTCGGTCTCGGTGGGGCCGAGGTTGCGGAACGTCGACTGCTTGAACTCGAGCACGAAGGATGGCGCCAGCGCGCGATTGGCCTCGAGGAAATCGAGGCATTGCGCGAAATTGGCGGGGTTGCCGAGCGTCGCCGCCGACACGTTGCAGAACACGCCGACATCCTTGTTGCGCACCATCAGGCGGCGCAGCACCTGCACACAGCGCAGCATCACCATGTGGTCGATGCGCCCGATCAGCCCGCCGGCTTCGGCGCTGGCGATGAAGTCGTCGGCGGCGAGAATCTGGTCCTTGTCGTCGCGCAGCCGCGTCACCGCCTCGTAGAAGCGCACCTTGCGCTGCGGCAGCGTCACCATCGGCTGCAGATAGATATCGAGCCGGTTTTCCTCGACGGCGTTTTTCACCGCGGCGAGGAGCTGCAGCTGGCTGCGCGCGGCCGCGGCCAGTGTCGCCGGCTGCGGCGCTGCCGCGGCGACCAGTGCTCGCTTGGGGGCGCTTGGCGCCTCGACCTCGGCGGACAATTGTGGGTCGGCTTCAGGCTCGGTGTCCAGCGTGTCGGCAGAAGCGGACGGCGCCCGTGCCGCACCGGCGGCGTCCGAGGCCAGCAAATCGTCATGGTTGGCGACGGAGACCGCGAGCTGTTTGACCAGCACGCCGAGTTCGTTGATCTCGCCGACCACGGCCTGGATGCGGTCGCTGCTGGCCGAATTCGCCGACACCACCCGGCCCTCGACGGCGGCGAGCCGGCGGCCGAATTCGGCGACCTGGCGGGCGAGGTCGGCGGTGCCGCGGGACAGATCGGCGATCTGGCCGCCGACGTCGGAGCGGTCGCGCAACCGCATCGACACGGCGTTGTAGAGGATCAGGAACATCAGCGCCGTGAGCGCCACGATCGCGGATTCCAATCCGCTGATGCCGGCGACCGCATGCAGGACTAGGCCAAGGGATGCCGCGACCAGCACCATGCAGATGGCGATGAAAATCGTCGAAATGCGAATCATGTCGCTGCGCTACGCCTTCAGGTCCGAACTGCTCCCACCCGGGAAAACACGGAAATCTTCAGGCATGGTATCGTTTGCGCTCCCCCAAACGCAGTGACCTTAGCATTAATGTTGATTCGCAGTGCTAGTGTTCTTTCGACACGGCTTGAACCCCCAGTCCGGGGACACTGCCGGTGGTATTGCCGCGACCACCTGGCGTCCTTGGGGTGCTGACGGAGGCAGTTGTCACGGCCTGACGCTCGGTCTCCGAGTTCAACTCCGCCCCGAACAGCACAACAATGGCCGACATCCACATCCACATCATCAGGCCGATGGCTGCACCAAGCGAGCCGTAGGTCGCGTTGTAATTACCGAAGTTCGAAAGATACCAGGATAACGCCGCAGAGCCGGCGATCCAGAGCAGGGCGGCGGCCAATGTTCCGACAACAAGCCATTCCCATTCCGGCGGGCGCCGGCTGGGTCCTAAGCGGTACAGGATGCCGAGCGCCGTCAGCAGGACCAGGAACAGCAACGGCCAACGGGCCAGGCTGACGATGAATTGGCTTCCAGGGGGCAGGCCGAGATGGCCCAGCACCAGCGGGAACGCTACCACGGCGCTGACCATGACCAGCACCGCCGCGATCCCGCCAATCGTGAACGCCAGCGAGAGCAAATTCAATCCGATGAAGCCACGCTTCTCCCGCTCTTCATAGGCGACGTTCAACGCGTCGATCACGGCCTTCACCCCGGCGTTGGCGCTCCAGATCGCAAGGGCAAGACCGAACAGGAAGGTCGAGCCGAGCGCGGCATTGCCTTTTTCGAGCACGCGCGCGACCTGGTCCTGGATGATCTGGAACGATCCTTCCGGCAGCATCAGTGACAGCGTTTGCAGATTGGCGCCGATGGTCGACGGGTCGGCGAACAGCCCATAGGAGGACACCAGCGCGGTGATGGCCGGAAATACCGCGAGCAGGCCGAAGAACACCACGCCTCCCGCGGTGGCGAGCAGCCGGTCGTCATTGGACCGCTGGTAGGTGCGCCAAAGAATGTCTTTCCATGTTGCCCATTTCAGGGAGAACGGGCTGCGCGCTCGCCGTCTATCGCCACCTTCGCGCAACGAGTCGGAGCCTTGCGCGACGGTCTGCGGAACCGATCTGGGCCGGATCGTCTGAAAATAGCGCTGCGCGGTCAGGATCAGGATCGTGGTGGCCGCGATCAGGGCGAGATCATGCGTATGCTCTGAGGAGGGCGCGCGGGACATCAGAATTCGCGCTTGTCGCGCCTGTTGCCGCCGCCGTGCCAATGCCCAGCCGAGCAAGGTCGCCGTCACGATCAGGCCGGCCTGCATACGCCTGTTGTCGTGTCCGGTCTGGGGCCGCCGCCTGCGATCGGGCCGTCCCGCCAGCGTCGAGGGCGCGAGCAGGATACCTTCCGCCGTATCCCTGACAGCTTCGATCTGGTCGGGCCTGACGGGACTGGCCTTGATCGCCACCCGCAAGCGGCTGGTGAGGGACGGGAAATGCGCCGCGGGGCGGTTGAGTTTCATCGCCGCCAGTCCGGCACAGATCGAGGCGATCATCACCAGCAATGCGCCGACGGCGCCGAACGCCCAGAACTGTCCATGATTGATTTCAATCCAGCGAAACAGCGCGATGGTTCCGACAAACAGGGCTGCGATCAGAAAAATTCCGGCCGCGGCGAACAGCCCGGCGGCGACGGCGTAGGAAGTGAGGGTGCTTGTGGCTTGGTTGGTCCGGTCGCGCAAATACGACCGCGTCGCGCGCTTGATCTGGTTGAGCTTCAGTTCAACACCAGCGCCCAGCAAGCCGCTCGAAGGCCCGAGCATGTCCGCAATTCCTCCACCGGTGGAGACATGATTGCCTCCGCCGGGGAATGAACGCGGGTTGGTTTGGAATGTTCCTGGAGGTGGCTTACGCCACCGCGCGGATCACCTTGGCGACCTTGTCGATGATTTCACCGATCTGGTCCTCGCTGACGATCAAGGGCGGCGTTAGCGCCAGCGTGTCGCCGGCCACCCGCAGCATCAAATCGTTGTCGTGGAAGGCGCTGTTCAGCCCGGCGAAACCGCGCTTGCCCGGCAGGTCCGCGATCGGGGCCAAGTCGATGCCGGCGGTGAGGCCGACGGTGCGGATATCCAGCACGCCCGGCTCCTTCCGCAGCGACATCACAGCATCGGCGAATTTCGGCTCGAGCTCACGGGCGCGCTCGAACAGCTTTTCGTCGCGGTAGATGTCGAGGGTGGCGAGCGCTGCGGCGCAGGCCAGCGGATGGGCCGAATAGGTATAGCCATGGGTCAGTTCCACGGCATGCTCCGGACCGCTCATGAAGGCGTCGTGGATGGTGTCGCGTACCAGCACGCCGCCCATTGGCGCTGCGCCATTGGTGACGCCCTTGGCGAAAGTCAGCATGTCCGGCAGCACGCCATAGCGTTCGGCCGCAAAGGCAAAGCCGAGCCGGCCATAGCCGGTGATGACCTCGTCGAAGATCAAAAGGATGCCGTGCTTCTGGGTGATCTCGCGCAGCCGCTTGAGATAGCCCTTCGGTGCCGGCAGCACGCCGGTCGATCCTGCCATCGGCTCGACGATCACGGCGGCGATCGTGTTGGCGCCGTGCAGATTGACCAGCCGCTCCACATCGTCGGCGAAATGCGCGCCATATTCCGGCTCGCCCTTGCTGAAGGCCTGCTTCTCGCGGTCGTAGGTATGAGAAATATGATCGACGCCGGAAAGCAGGGAGCCGTAGATCTTTCGGTTACCGACAATGCCGCCGACGGAAGTGCCGCCGAAGCCGACGCCGTGATAGCCACGCTCGCGGCCGATCAGCCGGGTACGGCCGCCCTGGCCGCTGATCTGATAATAGGCTAGTGCGATCTTTAGCGCGGTGTCGGCCGCTTCCGAGCCGGAATTACAGAAGAACACGTGGTCGAGGCCTTTCGGCGCCAGATCCGCGATGCGGCTGGCGAGCTCGAAGGCCTGCGGGATGCCGAACTGGAACGGCGGCGCGTAATCCAGATCGGCGACCTGCTTGCCGATCGCCTCGGAAATCTGGCTGCGGCCATGGCCGGCATTGCAGCACCACATGCCCGCGGCGGCGTCGATGATCTTGCGGCCGTCGACCGTGAAGTAATGCATGTCCTTGGCGCCGGCGAGCATCCGCGGGTTTTTCTTGAAGGCGCGATTGGCGGTGAACGGCATCCAGTGCGCGGCAAGGTCGTTCGGTACGTTGACGGCGGGGGAACGGGGGCTCTTGTCCAGCATGGGGGCCTCTTTGGCTTTTGGAGCGTGGGGTTGGCCGCCACGGTATCAGCTTCGCCGTGCGCCGGGAACGCAAATAGTCCGTGATATTTCCTTAGCAATCAGGCGAGGTCGGTCGCCGCAATCCAGAACACCTCGGCCTCGGAATCCTCGGTATCGAGCCACAGCAGCGACAATTGCGGGTAAGCAGCTTCCAATGCCGCGCGGCCACGTCCGATCTCGCAGAGCAATCCGCCCTGCGGCGTCAGGTGTGATGCGGCCCCGTCGAGGATGCGCCTGACAATGTCGAGCCCGTCGGCGCCGCCATCGAAGGCGAGTTTGGGCTCGGCCCGGCATTCGCGCGGCAATCCGGCCATGCCTTCCGCGTCGACATAGGGCGGATTGGAGATGATGAGGTCATAGCGGGCGTTGCCCAGCGGCTTGAACAGATCGCCGCGGTGCAGCGTCAGCCTCTGGCCGAGGCCGTAATCGCTGACATTGCGCGCGGCGACCTCGAGCGCGTCCTTTGAAATATCGACCGCGTCGATGTCGGCATTGGGGAAATTCCGGCTCGCCAGAATGGCAAGGCAGCCCGAGCCGGTGCAGAGATCGAGCACGCTTTCCACCGACAGGGGATCAGGGATCAGCGAGGCGCCCCCTTCGTCGTCCTCACCGCCGAAATGCTGATCCAGTAATTCGCCAATGAAGGAGCGCGGCACGATGGTGCGCTCGTCGACATAGAACGGCAGGCCACGCATATAGATCTTGTTGACGAGGTAGGCGGCCGGCTTGCGCGTGGTGACGCGGCGCTCGATCAGGCCGAGGATCGCCTTGCCTTCGGCTGACGTCACGCGCGCGGTCGCAAACGCCTCGAACTGGTCGGGGTGAAGGTGCAGGGTTTCGCAGACCAGGAAGGCGGCCTCGGCGACGGGATCGGTGGTGCCGTGCGCGAATACCAGTCTGGCCTCGATGAAGCGGCTGGTGGCATAGCGGACGAAATCCAGCAGCGTCAGCAATTCGCCGGAGCCGACTTTTGGGAATTTAGGTGCCGCCCGCCCGCGCTTGACGGGGGTCTTGCTGCGTCTGGCCATCAGGATTTGGTCCAGCGTGCCGCGGCGTCGTCGTCGTGGCCGCGCGCCTCGATCCAGCTTGTTCCTTTCGCGCTTTCCTCGCGCTTCCAGAATGGTGCATTGGCCTTCAGGTAATCCATCAGGAATTCGGCCGCCTGAAACGCCGCCTGCCTGTGCTGCGAAGCCGCCAGCACCAGCACGATGTTCTCGCCCGGCGGGATTCGCCCGACGCGGTGAACCACGGTAAGCCCCGTCAGCGGCCAGCGCGAGATTGCCTCGTCGGTGTGTCGCTTGATTTCGGCTTCCGCCATGCCGGGATAGTGCTCCAGCGTCAGGGCTGCGATCGGCTCGCCGTTCTCGCTGCCGCGGCAGATGCCGCTGAAGGTCACGATGGCGCCGACATCGCTGCGGCCGCGGGTGAGCGCCGCGATCTCATGCGCGATATCGAAATCGGCTTCCTGGATACGGATGGTCGCTGTGGTCGTCATCGGGCTAATCAGCCGCCGGTCATTGGCGGAAAGAAAGCAATCTCACGGGCGCCGGTGATGATCGCATCAGGCTTGACGTGGGTGTGGTCGATCGCGGCGCGGATCACCTTCGGCTTCTCGAATGCGTAGGCGTAGGCTTCGCCGCGCCCCGACAGCCAGCCGATCAGGTCGTCCACGGTGCGCACACTGGCCGGCGGTTCGACCGTTTCCTCGGCCAGGCCTACGCGCTCGCGCACCCAGGCGAAATATTTGACCTTCATCCCTCATCCTCCTTGATGAGGTGATGGATGCCGGCCCGGAAGTAGTCCCAGCCGGTATAGATGGTGAAAATCGCCGACATCCATAACAGGATGATCCCGATCAGGGTGGTCGCCGACAAGATCTGTTCGCCCGCTTCGCCGGCAATCAGGAAGCCGATCGCAACCAGCTGGATGGTGGTCTTCCATTTCGCAAGCTTGGTCACGGGAACGCTGACCCGCAGCGCGGCGAGATATTCCCGCAAGCCCGACACCAGGATCTCGCGGCACAGGATCACGATGGCGGCCCACAGCGTCCAGCCATGAATGCTGTTGTCAGCCGCCAGCATGAGCAGGCAGGACGCCACCAGCAATTTGTCGGCGATCGGGTCGAGCATCCGGCCGAAGGCCGATTGCTGATCCCACATTCGCGCATAATAGCCATCGAGGACGTCGGTCACGCCGGCGGCGATGAAGACCGTCAGCGCCACCCAGCGCAGCCAGAGCGGGCCGTCCATCACGGATTGGACATAGACGCAGCCGACCACCACCGGGATGGCGGCGATGCGGGCGTAGGTCAGGATATTCGGGAGGGACAGGCTCTTGGACTGGCCCTTGGTGGTCGCGATGTTCATCTGTCTTACCAATACCGCTCAAGCGAGAAGGTCAACCATGCTGGCCCAGATGATCTGTCGCAGGCGACGCCCATGTGAAGAGGCCCCCTTTAACCCGGTTGCGCATGGAAAAACTCGAAAATCTTGCGGGCGCTCTCGGCGCTGACGCCTGGAACCTTGCCGAGGTCGGCGATCGAGGCCCGCTCGATCTCCTTCAGCGTTCCAAAGTGATGCAGCAAGGCACGTTTGCGTGACGGGCCGATGCCCGGAATCTCCTGCAAGCCGGCTTCGCGGATGTCCTTTTTTCGCAGTTTGCGGTGCGATCCGATCACGAAGCGATGCGCCTCGTCGCGCAGCCGCTGGATGAAATACAGCACAGGGTCGCGCGGCTCGAGCTTGATCGCCTCGCGGTCCGGCATGAACAGCGTCTCGCGGCCGGCATCACGGTCCGGCCCCTTTGCCACCGCCAGCAGCGCGACTTGCGTCAGCCCCAAGGTTTTGAAGATTTCCCGCGCGGCGTTGAGTTGGCCGCGGCCGCCGTCGATGATGACGAGATCAGGCCATTGCGGAAACGAATCATCGTCGGCCTTGACCTGAGCCGCGTCGCCCTCCGGCGGCTTCAACAGCCGCTTGAAGCGCCGTTCCAGCACCTCGCGCATCATTGCGTAATCGTCCCCGGGCGTCAGACCCTCGGACTTGATGTTGAACTTGCGATACTGGTTTTTGATAAAACCATCCGGTCCCGCTACGATCATCGCGCCGACCGCGTTGGTGCCCTGAATGTGGCTGTTGTCGTAGACCTCGATGCGCTTGGGCGCGTGCGGCAGCCCTAACGTCTTGATCATGCCCTCCAGCAGGCGGCCCTGGGTGGCGGTATCGCTCAGTTTACGGCCAAGCGCCTCGCGCGCGTTCGTCAGCGCGTGCGCGATCAGCTCCTTCTTCTCGCCGCGCTTCGGCGTGGAGACTTCCACCTTGTATGCCGCCTTGACGGCAAGCGCATCGGCCAGCAATGCGCTTTCCTCGATCTCGTGCGACAGCAGGATGAGTTTTGGCGGCGGTTTGTCGTCGTAGAATTGCGCGAGGAACGAGGCCAGCACTTCCTCCGGCGTAAAGGATTTCTCCGCGCGCGGAAAGTAAGCGCGATTGCCCCAGTTCTGCCCGGTGCGGAAGAAGAATACTTCGACGCAGGAATAGCCGCCCTCCTGATGGATGGCGAACACGTCGGCCTCTTCCACGGTGCGCGGATTGATGCCCTGCTGCGACTGGATCGCCGACAGCGCGGCTAGGCGGTCGCGGTAGAGCGCCGCGGTCTCGAATTCGAGCTCGGTGGAAGCCTTTTCCATCTCGCCGGCGAGTTCTTGCTTCACCAGATGGCTGCGGCCGGACAGGAAGTCGTTGGCTTCGCGCACCAGCTCGGTATAGCCGGGGAAGTCGATCTCGCCGGTGCAGGGGCCCGAGCAGCGGCGGATCTGATAGAGCAGGCAGGGCCGGGTGCGGCTTTCAAAGAAGCCGTCGGTGCAGGAGCGGATCAGGAACGCACGCTGCAGCGCCGTGATGGTGCGGTTGACGGCGCCCGCGGACGCGAACGGCCCGAAATATCGCCCGGGCCTCGATTGCGCGCCGCGGTGCTTGAGGATCTGCGGCGCCCAATGGTCGCCGGTGATCAGGATATAGGGAAACGACTTGTCGTCGCGCAGTTGCACGTTGAAGCGCGGCCGCAGTTGCTTGATCAGATTGGCCTCGAGCAGCAGCGCCTCGGTTTCGGTCGTGGTCGAGACGATCTCGACCGCAACGGTTGCCGCGATCATGCGCAGGATGCGGGCCGGAAGCGGAGCGTTGACGCGAGCATAGGAGGCGAGGCGCTTGCGGACGTTTTTTGCCTTGCCGACGTACAGCACGTCGTTGCCTTCGTTGAGCATGCGATAGACGCCTGGCGAGGTCGGCGCCAGGCGCACCGCGTTTTCGATCGCGGCATGGCCGGCGGCGAGCGGGCCTTCGGCCACGGCCTCGGCCGGTTCCTCCGCTGCCTCCGGCAGGCGGGGCTCATCTTCCTCATCGGGCGCCGAGGTGGCCGGATCGACGTCGGCGGAGGCGTGGTCCTGTGGCGGCAAGTCCGGCTGGGAACCCCGCCGCTTGCGTGCGGCCTTCGGATGGTCGGTAGAATCGTGATCCATGGGCCTAAATTAAGCGCTGGAAGGCGGCATCGCCAGCAGGCTGACGGATTGGACGAGCCGCACCCGGTAACACATTCTTAAGAATGATGAGCGGGCGGGTGACCGGGCTTAACAAGCCGTTAACTTAAAACTCTCGATAAATCTTACCGGAAAAAACTGGAATTCCGTAACCAAACCGGCCTTCGGACCGGAGAGGCGCGGCCGTTGCGTGCTGGAGAGTGGTGATGGGCAGGTTGGTTTGGCGTGCGCTGGCGCTGGTCGCAGCAGGCTGGACAATGTCCGCGCAGGCGGCCGACATGAACTACGGATCGCGCGCGCCCTATACCGTCAATCAGCCGCTCAACGCCTATAGCTGGGCCGGTCCCTATCTCGGCGGCAATCTCGGCTACGCCTGGGGCTCGGTCGACAACAACCCGACCAAGCCGTCGGGCTTCGCGGGCGGCATCCAGGCGGGTTACAACTGGAAGACCGGACCGTGGGTGTTCGGTGCCGAAGGCGATATCCAGGCGAGCGGCGCCGAGGAAACCTTCGCACCCTGGAAATTCTCCAACCCCTGGTTCGGCACGCTGCGCGGCCGCGTTGGCTACGCGCTCGGCAACGTGATGTTCTACGGCACCGGCGGTCTTGCCTTCGGCGAACTGCGCGCCACCACCTTCGGCCTGTCGGAATCCCACACCAATACCGGCTGGACCGCCGGCGTCGGCGCCGAAATGGGTTTTGCGCCGAACTGGAGCGCCAAGGTCGAATATCTCTATGTCGATCTTGCCAACAGCAATTTCGTCATCACCGGAACGTCGAACCGCTACCGTTTCGGATTGATCCGCGCCGGCGTGAACTATCACTTCTGAGAACAAGAAAACGCTGAATATAGCCTCCCGGCGGCCGTAAGCCACCGGGATTTTTTTGTCGGGTGACAGTGCGCTGCCATCCGCCTAGCATTTGCGAATGCAGCAGGGGCAGCCAAGTCTGACCGCGTTGGGCGCCGCGCGGTTGCGTGCGGCGCATCAGGTGCTGGACAACGCATCGATCCTCGCCGACCCGCTGGCCATCCGCATTCTCGGGACTGATATCCAGGTTTCGCTCGACCACGCGCGGGCTCATGTGTCCGGGCCGCGGTTGCGGTGGTTCATCGCTGCGCGCTCGCGCATCGCTGAGGAGGCGCTGACGGAGGCGGTGAATGCCGGCGCGACGCAGCTCGCGGTGCTCGGCGCCGGGCTCGATACGCTGGCTTACCGGACGCCGCTGGCAGGCCGGTTACGGATCTTCGAGGTGGATTTTCCCGCAACGCAGGCGCGCAAGCGCGAAATGCTGGCCGCCGCGGGGATCGCGGTGCCGGAAACGCTGACTTATGTCGCGGTGGATTTCGAACGCGAAGCGCTGCCGGTGGCGCTCGCCGCGGCAGGCTTTGCGGCCACGGAGCGCAGCTTCTTCAGCTGGCTCGGCGTCGTGCCCTATCTTACGGAAGCGGCGATCTTCTCGACGCTCGGTTACGTTGCGCAACTGCCGGGCGGCAGCGAGGTGGTGTTCGACTACGTCAATCCGGCGGCCTCGATCGCGCCGGCGAGCCATGCTGCGCATCAGGCGCTGGCCGAACGGGTGGCCGCGGTCGGAGAACATTTCCAGAGCTATTTCGACACCGCGCCGTTGTGCACGAAAATGAGCGCGACTGGCTTTCGTCATGTCGACGATATCGGCCCCGAAAAAATCGCGGCGCGTTTCTTCCCCGAAAGCGAACGTGCGGCGCCGACGCGCGGCGGCCATGTCATGCACGCCTCGACGATCTGAGCCGCGGCATCGCGCTCAGTGTAGATCTTCGCAGGCAAAAATTCAGTCCGCTTTCGTTCGCGAGCATCGGCTCACGATGAAATCACCAGGTTGACCGCCTTAGGACCTTTGCCCTTCTTGTCCGGTTCGACCTCGAATGTAATGCGCTGTCCTTCGGTCAGATCCTTCAATCCGGCCCGCTCCACGGCGGTAATGTGAACGAACACATCGCGGCCGCCGTCATCGGGCTTGATGAAGCCGTAGCCGCGTTCTCCATTGAAGAACTTGACTGTCCCAGTCATGGCCATCGGGAAACTCCTCCCCCGTATTGCTCCGCCGCTACGCGCACCTCGCGCATCGGGCGACCGGACATTCGCTGCCGGAAGCTTGGCCACCTGAACCGATCGGGTCACGCCACCCATCGGCCTGGATTTTTCTCAGGCCTTGTCACTCCGCCGCAACCATTCGCGGAAGCGGAACGTAAAGCCAGTCCCAACGGGCTGAGCATAATACGGTTTCGCGCAAATTGACTACGGCTCAATCGCACTTTTCGGCCGAATGCACCGGCTCAAGGCTTTAGCTCAAGGCTTGGGCGTCTCGAGCCTGAAGCGGCCGGCGCCGCCCTGGCCGAGTGGCTTTTCCAGTTCGGGCAAAATGGCCTTCAATTCGCCCGCCAGCGTCCACGGCGGATTGACGATCAGAAGCCCGGTCGAGGTGAGAGGGCCGCCCGCTTCCTGCGGCGCGACGCTGAATTCGAGCCGCAGGCATTTGCCGGCCGGCTTGCTGGTTTCAGCTGCGGCTGCGACATGACGCGCCAGGCCGTCGGTGACGCGCCGGCTTTTCACCGGGTACCAGAGCAAATAGCTGCCGGTCGGCCATTTCGCATAGGCCTCGGCAAAGCCAGAGGCGAGCTTTTCGAACTCGTCCTTTTGCTCGAACGAAGGGTCGATCAGAACCAGCCCGCGCCGCTCGTTCGGCGGCACGAAGGCCGGCAATGCGGTCCAACCGTCGAGATCGACCACCCGCGCCTGAGTGTCGCGGCGCAGCGCGTCGATCAATTGCTTGCGGGCATTCGGCTCGATTTCGCACGCGGTGAGGCGGTCCTGCGGCCGCAGCAGCGCCCGCGCGATCAAGGGCGAGCCGGGATAGGCCTTCAATTCGCCCGGTGGGTTGTTGAAGGCTCTGACGATGTCGAGATAGGGCGCAACCAGCGTCAGGGTATTTTCCGAGAAACGCGCCTGCATCACCCGCGCGATGCCGGTGAGATACTCGCCGCCACGGCGGGCCTCATCGCCGGTGAGATCGTAGCGCCCGGCGCCGGCATGGGTATCGATGACCCGAAAGGCAGAAGCCTTTTCCTGCAGATAGGTCAGCACCCGTACCAGCACGATGTGCTTGATGACATCGGCAAAGCCGCCGGCGTGAAAAGCGTGTCGGTAGTTCATGAAGAGGGGTTACGACATCGGGTGGCGAAAGCAACCCGTGCGAGGCTGCTTCAGCCGCCCCGCACCGGCGGCATCAGCACCTCGTCGCGCCGGCAGGCGCGGCGGTCGATTTCCTCGCAGGCGCGGAATTGCAGGTCCTTGCTCAGGCAAACCCGCACTTCACTCAGCCGCCGGCTGTCGCAGGTCACCGAAATCCCCGAACTGCTCAGGCCCGGATTGACCTTGATGAAAGCCTCTTCGAGATCGCCGGGCGCGATCGTCTTAGGCTCCGATAATTGCAGGAATTCGTCGGGGATCTTCACCGCGGCGCGCGCCTTGCGGATGGTCTCGAAATAGGCCCGCTCGCCGAGCCCCGAACAGGTGCCATGCTTGTCCCATTCATTGAAGATCAGCCCGGGCGCCGGCATCAGGTCGAGCATCGAGGTCATGATGTTGCGCCCGAGCCGCGGCGAGGGCCGCTGGCAATATTCGGGAAAGCCGCGCTCATATTGCGGCCACAGGCCATGAACCACAAACGAGAACGGTCGCCCGCCGCATTGGGCCTGCTGTGAGCGCCCGCTATTGCCGCGCTCGGAGGCCGCCTCGCAGAACGACGGCGACCACGACAGCGACAGTACGTAAAAGTCGAATTCGCCGGGGGCGTTCTGCCTGCGGTCCTGCGCCAAGGCGTAGCCCGCGGAGATGAAAATCAGTGCCAGCGAAATGAGCAGCCGCGAAATTATGTCCGATCGAAACATCAAACGCTCCCTTACCCGCAAGGCTTCACTTACTCGTTGCCCGAGCCTAGCAGGGAACCAGAACATTTCAAGAACAAAATGGAAATGGACCCGAAACATCCCGGGTTAGCCGCCTCTGTCCGCGGAGTTCAGGCCTGAATCAGGGCCTGGCGGCCTTGCAGCCGGGGTTATAGGCCCAGTTGCGATCAAGTCCGGTGACGCACCATTCGACAGCCTGGCCGAAGCCGGCGAAGCCGCCGTCCTCGATGATCGAGTAGTGCACAGTGCGCAACTTGCCGTCGCTTAGCATCACGTCGCCGCTGCAATAACGGCGCGGAATGTTGTCGGACTGCCAGGGCCGGAACGCGGTTTCATGGATCCGGCCATAGGAGGTGATCGTCAGGGGCGAATTCCAGAAGGTGCTTTCCTTTTCCTGGAATTGCGAGGAGATGCTCGGCAGCGCCGCTTCGCACTCTTTCACGCGCCCGTCATAACGCGGGCCGGACAGCCAAAAATTCAATTCCAGCGGATTGGCGGCCTGAACCGACTGGCCTGACGCCAGCAGGGCGAGGCTTGCCGCAAGGGTGAGTGCTTTCAACGATGTGAAGTGGTTGCGCATGGGAATCCGCCGGTCATCCAACGCCAGCGACGGTGCCGCGAAGCCCGGGCAAGGTCAAGTGCAACGCGGCAACACCTTGCCAACAAGTCGGCCTCAGGCCGTAAGCCATTCTTTCCACGGCCGCCGACGCACTCTATGGTGGGCCTTGAGCGAAATGGAGTCTGCGATGCGAAGGATTGGGGCGGCGTGCCTTATTGCCATAAGCGGAATGCTGGCGGTTGTACCGGCGCGGGCCGACTGGGTGCCGCCGTTCAAGGGCAATGATACCGGCGGCATCATCGCCTACTCGCTGGCGAGACAGTCGGATGCGCGCCAGCTCGCGGTCGATCACTGCGCCTCCTACGGCAAGGTGGTGAAATTCCTCGCCGTGCAGCCCTACGGCGGGGGGTATATCTCCTTCGCCTGCCGCTGGGTGCCCTATGGCGCCAATGCCCAGCCGCTGCGCACGCTCTACTGAGCCGGACCGCTGCGCCTGAAAGACCAATAAAAAGGAGCGCGGGCATGACGCGACAGCTTCGTTCATTTTGTTTGGCGCTTGCCCTGTTGGCGCTGTTGCCTGCGAATGACGCAGCCGCCGTCGACCTGCCGGTTCGCAAGGCCGGCCTCTGGGAAATGAAGGTGCAGCGCGCGGGTTCGTCCATGCCTGACATGACGATGCAGCATTGCACCGACGAGACCACCGACAAGGAAATGAGCACCGCGTTTTCGCCGATGGGCAAGGACGTCTGCTCGAAACAGGATATCCAGAAGACCGCGACCGGCTATGTCTCGGATTCCGTCTGCGGCATCGCCGGTATGTCGATCACCTCGCATGCCGAGATCACCGGCGACTTCAACTCTGCCTACACCGTGAAGTCGACCTCGCACGGCGAGCGCGGCCCGGCTGGCGCGCCGCGGGACTCCACCACGACGATCGAGGCGAAGTGGCTCGGCGCCTGCAAGGCCGATCAAAAGGCAGGCGACATCATGATGCCCGGCGGCATGAAGATGAACATCAAGGACATGGAAAAGCTCAAGGCCATGATTCCCAGGCAGCCGCCGAAGTAACCATTATACCGGCACCCGAACCGCGGCGCGCAGGCCGCCCATCGGACTGTCGCCGAGCGTGATGTCGCCGCCATGCGAGCGGGCGATGTCGCGGGCGATGGCGAGGCCGAGGCCGGTGCCGCCCTCGTCCTGGTTGCGGGCGTCGTCGAGCCGCAGGAACGGCTTGAACACTTCCTCGCGCATTTCCGAAGGGATTCCCGGCCCGTCGTCGTCGACCGTCACCGTCAGATACCGGTGATCGCGATGGCCGGTGATCGAGATGGTGTTGGCGTGCCGCGCGGCGTTGGAAACGAGGTTGGCGAGGCAGCGCTTGAATGAGGCCGGTTTAACGGTCACCACCGGCAGGCCGTGGAAAGAAACGGTCGCGGTATGACCGTTGCGCTCGGCGTCGCTGCGCAATTCCTCCAGCGCCATCGACATGTCGGTCGGCTGCGCGATCTCGCCGCTGTCGCCGCGGGCAAAGGCGAGGTAATCCTCGAGCATGCCGGACATCTCGTCGACGTCCCTGCGCATGCCGTCGACCTCGGGGCTGTCGCCGATCAGGGCCAGTTCGAGCTTGAAGCGGGTCAGGATGGTGCGCAGATCGTGCGAAACGCCGGCCAGCATCGCGGTGCGTTGCTCGATCGTTCGCTCGATGCGCGCTTTCATTTCAAGGAACGCCTGCGCCGCACGGCGCACTTCCCGCGCGCCGCGCGGGCGGAAGTTCGGCGCCTCGCGGCCCTTGCCGAAACTCTCCGCGGCATCCGCAAGCCGCAGGATCGGCTTGATCTGATTCCGCAGGAACAGGACCGCGACGATCAAGAGGATCGAGGAGGTCCCGAGCATCCAGAAGATGAAGATTTCCGAATTGGAGGCATAGGCGGAGCTGCGCTGGGCGAAGATACGCATCACGGCGTCATCGAGCTGGATGCGGATCTCGACCAGGTTGGAATTGCCGACGGTGTCGATCCAGAACGGCCGGCCGATCTGGCGGCCGAGTTGCACCGAGAGCGTCTGGTCGAGCAGCGAGAAGAACGGCTTTGGGCCGGGCGGCGGCATGTCGCCGACGGGGAGGAAATCGACCACCAATTGCAGCCGCTGCCCGATGCGACGCAGCTGCGCGCGATCCTTGTCCTGCGGATAGCCCTTGTAGACGTCGATCAGGCTCGCGATGTCCTGCACCACGGCGGCCGACAAGCGCCGCGTCACCGTGTTCCAGTGCCGCTCCATGAACACGAAGGCGACGACCGTCTGCAGCACCACCATCGGCACGATCATGATCAGCAGCGCGCGGGCGTAGAGGCCGGTCGGCATCCAGCTCTTGAACGCGTTGCCCATCCGGCCGTTGGCCGCGGAGACCCGGCCCGCGGCGGTGCGGATCAGCGTGAGGCCGGTGTCGAGCGTGCTCATGGATATCGGCTCAGGGGGACGCGACCAGGCGATAGCCTATGCCGCGCACCGCCTGCAGGAACAGCGGATTGGCGGGGTCTATTTCGATCTTGCGCCGCAGCCGGTTGATCTGGACGTCGACCGCGCGCTCGTTGACGGTGCCGCCGCCAGTCAAGGCGGCGCGCGGCACGGTCTCGCCCGGGCTGACCGCGAGGATGCGCAGCATTTCGCGTTCGCGGTCGGTCAGATGGATGATCTCGTCGCTCTGGCGCAGTTCGCCGCGTTCGAGGTGATAGACGTAGGGCCCGAACGCGATCTGCTCCAGCGTTTCCACCGGCGGCGGCGCCGTGCGCTTGAGGATATTGCCGATCCGCAGCACCAGCTCGCGCGGCTCGAAGGGTTTTGCGACATAATCGTCGGCGCCGATCTGCAGGCCCTCGATCCGGGCTTCCGCTTCATGGCGCGCCGTCAGCATGATGATCGGCACCGACGACGAGCTGCGGATGAACCGCGCGAGATCAAAGCCGGTTTCGCCCGGCATCATGACGTCGAGGATCAGCAGGTCGAAATGCAGGCCGTTGAGCTTGGCGCGGGCGTCGTTGGCGCTCATCGCCGTGGTGACGCGGTAGCCCTCGCCGGACAGGAAGCGCGACAGCAGGTCGCGGATACGGCGATCGTCGTCGACCAGCAGCAAATGCGGGGCGTCGTCGGCCGGCTGCGACGGCATCCGCGCAGTAGCTGCCGCAATCGTTGCTCCTTGCGCCACGGTCACTCCCTTGGTTTCCTGCCGCCGCTGCCGAAGATCGTTTCCAGTACCTTGTCCGGGTCGTCGCGATCGATCATCGCGCGCAGGAACTGGCGGACCAATTCGACCCCGGCGGGATCGATATCCTGCACCGCGCGGTTGATGCGGTCGGTCTGCAGCCCTGCGAGCTTCCCGACCAGGGCCTCGCCCTTCGCCGTGGCGTAAAGAAGGCGCTGGCGGCGGTCGTTATTGCCGGTCTTCTGCACGATATAGCCTTCGTCCAGCAATTGCTTGAGCACGCGGCCGAGCGACTGCTTGGTGATGCGTAATACGTCCAGGAGATCGGCGACCTTGAGGCCGGGATAGCGGTGGACGAAATGCATCACCCGGTGGTGGGCGCGGCCGAACCCGAACGCCTCGAGCTCGTGGTCGGCGTCGCCGACGAAGTCGCGATAGGCGAAGAACAGCAGCTCGATGATGTCCCAGCGCAAGTCACTGGGGCGGGCGGGGGACGTGCCATCGGCCCCCCTCGAATCAGGGTCGCCGGCGTGCCTTGAAAAATTTATGTCAGCCATATTGACATATCTTGGGTTCAATGTTACAAAACTGCCAGCCACCACGAAACTTTAAGTCGTTTCGACCTTGGCGGCGTATCGGACGGCCGTAAAAAGCCAGCGGTGGCGGCAACGGCCGCGAATTGGACTACCGTGCGATTGTCGAGCGGCATTTCGGCAAACATACTGGACTTCGGCATTCCGCAAAAGCATGTCCTGAAGGGACGTGCCGGCGATGGAGACCGGCTGCGAAGCTGGTGGTGGTGAAGTCCAGGCCCATTAACCAGCAGGCCCGGGAGAGGCAGGCCGGCGCCAGAAATCGCGCCGGTTCCGACAGCGGAAAGCAAGGAAATGAGTTTGAAATTCGAAATCCAGCCTGCGACGAATCCGACGCCCGAGCAGGAGCGCGCGGCAAAGCTGGTGGATCCGGGCTTCGGCCGGATTTTCACCGATCACATGGCGGTGGTCCGCTACAATCAGGCGAAGGGCTGGCATGGCGCGCGCGTCGAATCCCGCGCGAATTTCCCGCTCGATCCAGCCACAGCCGTCCTGCACTACGCGCAGGAGATTTTCGAAGGCCTCAAGGCCTACAAGCGCGACAACGGCGTGAACCTGTTCCGCCCCGACGCCAATGCAAGGCGCTTCCGGAATTCGGCTGAACGTATGGCCATGGCGCCGCTGCCCGAGCCGGTGTTCATCGAAGCGGTCGAGCAGCTGGTGCGCATCGATTGCGCCTGGATACCAGGCGGCGAGGGCAGCCTTTACCTGCGGCCCTTCATGATCGCGAGCGAGGTCTTCCTCGGCGTGAAGCCCGCTGCGGAATACATCTTCGCCGTGATCGCCTCGCCGGTCGGCTCCTATTTCAAGGGCGGACCTGCACCCGTGTCGATCTGGGTCTCGGAGAACTACACGCGCGCCGCGATCGGCGGCACCGGCGCCGTCAAATGCGGCGGCAATTACGCCGCGAGCCTGCGCGCGCAGGCCGAGGCTATCGATCACGGCTGCGATCAGGTCGTTTTCCTCGATGCGGTCGAGCGCCGCTACGTCGAGGAGCTCGGCGGCATGAACGTCTTCTTCGTGTTCGACGACGGTTCGCTGCTGACGCCGCCGCTCGGCACGATCCTGCCGGGCATCACCCGCGATTCGATCATCGCGCTCGCGAAGGATTCCGGCACGCGCGTGCGCGAGGAGGCCTACACGATCGACCAGTGGCGCGCCGATGCCGCCAGCGGAAAGCTGAAAGAGGCCTTCGCCTGCGGCACGGCGGCCGTCATCTCGCCGATCGGCAAGGTGTGTTCCGCGAGCGGCGATTTTCTGATCAGCGGCGGCGCGGCCGGCCCCGTCGCCATGGGGCTGCGCAGGAAGCTGGTTGACATCCAGTACGGTCGCGCGGCCGACCCGCACGACTGGATCAGAAAGGTCCTGTGACCGGCGGCGGAATTATTCCGCCGCTTCCGTGAGCGGAAAATCAAGGCAGCGCGGTCGCCCGCGCTTGCCGCTTGCGGCCTGCGCTGGTACCAACGCCGCCCATGGCCGACAAACCCAAAAAACCCCAGAAACTCAAGGCGCGCCTGCCGCGCGGGCTGGAAGACCGTGGCCCCGCCGCGATCGCCGCGACGCGGCAGATGGTCGAGAAAATCCGCGAGGTCTTTGAGCGCTACGGTTTCGAGCCGGTGGAAACGCCGGCGATGGAGTTCACCGATGCGCTCGGCAAATTCCTGCCCGATCAGGACCGGCCGAACGAGGGCGTGTTCTCGTTCCAGGACGACGACGAGCAGTGGATCTCGCTGCGCTACGACCTGACCGCGCCGCTGGCGCGTTACGTAGCGGAGAATTTCGATAGTCTGCCAAAACCCTATCGTAGCTACCGCGCCGGCTATGTCTATCGCAACGAAAAGCCCGGCCCCGGCCGCTTCCGCCAGTTCATGCAGTTCGACGCCGACACCGTGGGTTCGTCGTCGCCGGCGGCCGACGCCGAGATGTGCATGATGGCAGCGGATACGATGGAAGCGCTGGGCATTGAGCGTGGCCAATATGTGGTGAAGGTGAATAACCGCAAGGTGCTCGATGGGGTGCGCGACGCGCTCGGCATCACCGATGACGGTCAGTGGATGACCGTCATGCGCGCGATCGACAAGCTCGATCGTCTCGGCATTTCCGGTGTTCAGCAATTGCTCGGCGATGGTCGCAAGGACGAGTTGGGTGACTTCACCAAGGGCGCCGGACTAAAAGCCGATGACATCGCCTTGGTAGTGGGCGCAATCGAAGAGGGCGCGCAAATCGACGCGCGACTGCGCGACAGCAAGATCGGGCAAGAAGGCCGCGAAGAGCTGGACGCCATAAGCAAGCTCGTCACCGCATCCGGATATGGAGCCGATCAAATCAAGATAGACCCCTCCGTCGTTCGCGGCCTCGAATATTACACCGGTCCCGTCTACGAAGTAGAACTCACGCTCGAAACCCGGGACGAAAAAGGCCGCCCGGTGCGCTTCGGCTCGGTCGGCGGCGGTGGACGTTATGACGGCCTTGTCTCGCGCTTCCGTGGCGAGCCGGTGCCGGCAACCGGGTTTTCCATCGGCGTGTCGCGACTTCAGGCTGCGCTGACGATGCTGGGCAAGCTCGACACCAAACCTGAATTCGGTCCCGTCGTCGTCACGGTGTTCGACCGCGACCGCGTCGCCGATTACCAGAAGATGGTCGCGCAGCTTCGCAGTGCGAATATCCGCGCCGAGCTCTATCTCGGTAATCCCAAGAACATGGGCAACCAGCTCAAATATGCCGACCGCCGCAACTCGCCTTGCGTGATCATCCAGGGTTCGGATGAAAAGACGCGCGGCGAAATCCAGATCAAGGATCTGATCGATGGCGCCAAGGCCGCGGCCGCCATCGCCTCCAACCAGGAATGGCGCGAAACCCGTCCGGCGCAGTTCTCCTGCAAGGAGGACGAGATCGTCACAAAAGTGCGCGAAGTGCTGGCGCGCCATGACGTGAAGTGGGGATAGCTATTCATTCCGGCGTTATGCCCGGCCTTGTGCCGGGCATCCACGTCTTGTTTGATAGAGAAGATCGTGGATGACCGGGACAAGCCCGGTCATGACGGAAACAAAAAAGGGAGGAACAAAAATGCCTGAAATTACCATCAGCATGGCCGCCGGCCGTACCGACGAACAGAAGGCCGGCATGATGCGCGACATCACCAAAGCGCTGGTAACGAACCTCGGCGTCGATGCCGACGCGGTCGTGATCCAGATCAACGAGGCGCCGCTCGCCCACAAGATGAAGGGCGGCAAGACTTTTGTTGAGCGCGCGGCGGCTGCGAAGAAGTAGCGCCGGCGCTTCACCCGTCGCCCCCGCCGGTGCGCGGAGCGGGCACCCAAACGCGGCGGCCGATCGGTTTGACACTGGTGGCAGGGGAGAGGCCGATGCGTCGCAGGGAGTTCCTGGGATTTGTTGCCGCGCTGGCCGGGGCCGGGCTTATGGCCCCGGCGGCACGCGCGCAAACGCTGAGCGGAAAACAAATCCGCGTCGTCGTGCCATTCCCGCCCGGCGGTGCGACCGACATCGTGGCTCGGCCGTTCGCGCAGATGCTGGGTGAGGCGCTGAATGCGACTGTCGTCGTCGACAATCGCGGCGGCGCCGGCGGTTCGATCGCCGCCGATCTCGTGGCCAAGTCCGCGCCCGACGGTCAATCGCTTATGGTCGGTACCGTCGGCACCCATGCCATCAATCCCGCGCTTTATTCCAGGCTGCCCTATGATGCCGTACGCGATTTCACGCCGCTCGCCCTGCTCGCGTATGGGCCGGTCGCGATTATCGTCAATCCTTCGCAGCCGATGAACAGTCTTGCCGACCTGGTCGCGCTCGCAAAAAAGATGCCGGGCAAGCTTAACTACGGTACCGCCGGCATCGGCACGCCCGGCCATCTCACGGCCGAGATGTTCAGGGCGATATCGGGGATCGACATCCAGCATGTTCCCTACAAGGGTGGTGCGCCGGCGATCACCGACCTGATCGGCGGCCAGATCCAGATCATGTTCGAACCGCTGCAATCGGCGCTCTCGAACGTGCAAGCCGGCAAGGTGCGGGCGCTTGCCCTCTCGAGCAAGGTTCGTTCGGCCGTCGTCCCCGATGTGCCGACCATCGCCGAATCCGGCTACGCCGGTTTTGAAACCACTGCATGGTGGGGTGTCTTTGGCCCGGCGAAGATGCCCGACGCGTTGACCACGGCGCTGGTGGCCGAGATCGAACGCATCGCCGGGAGCGACGCATTCCGCCGCAGGCTCGAACCGCTCGGTGTCACGGCCGTCGCCACGCTCGGCGGCCCGGCATTCGCGGACTTTCAGCGCGGCGAACTGGCGAAGTGGGGCAAAGCCGTGCACGATGCCGCTGTCAGGATCGATTGATGAAACTCAACGATGAGGAAAACGAGATATTGGCCGGCAACGCCGGCCCGGTTCCGCAACAGGCTTTGCAGCATCAGATCAAGGTCGGCGAGTTCTTTGACGCCGAAGATTTCGTGCCGGTTACGCAAGCCCACATCATGGCCGACACGGAAAGTCTCGGTGAAGCCGGCGTTCGCTGGCTCGAGGGGCTTGCCGCAGCCAGCCATGGGCAACGGCGCGTCCGCATTCCGACGATCACCGATCCGCGTGGCACCGATTTCGCTAACGCAGACCTGTTAGGTCAGACTTCGGCCATGCTCGATCTCGAACGGCGGGCGATTGCCGCGTTCGAGCAATTGGGCGTCGCGATGACGAATACCTGCATCAACTATCAGACCATTCAGGCTCCGACCCGGGGCGAGCATGCGGCCTTCGGCGATACAGGCGTGGTGATCTATTCGAATTCGGTTTGCGGGGCGCGCTCGAATTTCGAAGGCGGGCCGTCGGCGCTTGCAGCCGGCCTCACCGGGCGCACGCCACGCTATGGCTTCCATCTTCCGGAGTTCCGTCGCGGCACCTTGCGAATCCAGGTGGATTATGCGCCGACGACGCTCAACGGCTGGGGCGCGCTTGGCGGCGTCATCGGCCGTCTCGCCGGCAACTACTGGGCGGTGCCGGTGGTGGAGGGCATCGAGGGTGCGCCGAAGTCGGACCAGCTCAAGCATTTCGGCGCCTCGATGGCGAGCTTTGGATCCATCGCGCTGTTTCATCTGATCGGGCTGACGCCGGAAGCCGGCAGGTTGGCTGACGTCGCCGATGCCGGCTTGCCGGTCCATCGCATTACGAAAGCCGATGCCGACGCGTTGCAACAATCCTACCACACCGACGATCAGGTCGATGTGGTGGTGTTCTCGGCGCCGCAACTGAGCCTGTACGAGTTGAGCGATCTGGCCGGACTATGCGACGGCCGGCGGTTTTCAGTTCCGTTGCTCGCCGTGACAAGCCCGCAGGTGAAACCGGATTGCGACCGCATGGGTTATACGGCGCGGATCGAGGCGGCCGGCGGCAACGTTTTATCAGGCATGTGCTTCTATCAGTCCTATGCGCGCGAGATTTCGGAGGCGCGCGGCTGGAAGCGTCTGGCGACCAACAGTGCAAAACTGGTCAACATCCTCGGTGGATATGGCTATCGGCCGATGCTGGCATCGATGGAGTCGTGCGTGGATGCGGCCGTCAACGGCAAGTTGGCGCAGACATGAGCGCCAGGGTTTTCAAGGCAAGGCACGCCATGGGCCTGACCGTACGCGGGCTTGCGCTGGTGGCTCACGACGGATTTTCCGCCCGCTACGATCTCGACCGCATCAAGGGTGTCTTCAGCCGGCCCGCGCATAAGCTGGCCGGCCAGTCCTATGTCGGCCGGATCCTTGTCCTCGACACCGCCAAGGGCGGCGTGGCGACGGCCTGGATGCTGCATGAAATGCAATCGCGTGGCATCGTACCGTTGGCGATCGTCCTGAATTCGGTCAATCCAATTCTCGCGCAAGGAGCAGCACTTGGCGACATACCGATGCTTGCCGGATTTGACGAAGATATCACCGCCGCCGTTCCCAACGGCGCCGAAGTAGAAGTGAATCCGCAAATGAGCTTGTTGACGATCGTGTAGGCGATGCGCCCATGAATGCGAAGAAAATAACCATGGACGCACGCGACGCCATCAAGATCGGGATGAGCGCCGAGCGAACGCTGGTGGTGCCGGTCGAGCGCACGGTCGGGCATTTCGTGCCTGGCATGCCGATGGTCTATGCGACGCCGATGATGATCCTGGAGATGGAGATGGCGTCGGACGACGCCATCAGAAGCCTTCTTCAGCCGGGGTGGGTCACGGTCGGGACCGAGGTCGATATCCGCCATATCGGCGCCTCGGCGGTTGGCGCAACCGTTCGGACCGCCGCAAAAGTGGTTGCGGTGGAGCGCCGCGTGATCCGCTTCGAGGTTGAGGCCTTCGAAGGCGAGCGCAAGATCGGCTGCGGCCGCCACGCCCGCGGCCTCGTCAATGTCGCGAGTTTCAACAAACGGTTGGGCGCGAAGTAGTTACTTTGCCAGATCCTTCGAGCGCTGTGTCGCCGCGGCCACCGCGCGCGTCATGAGTTTTTCCATGCCGTCTGGGCCCATCAGCACCTCGAGCGCCGCGGCGGTGGTGCCGCCGGGCGAGGTGACGTTCTGGCGCAGCGTCGCCGGCGACAGATCCGAGCGATGCAGCAACTCGCCGGAGCCTGCGACGGTTTCGCGCGCCAGTTTTGCGGCAAGGTCCGCCGGCAGTCCGGCGGCGACGCCGGCGCGCGCGAGCTCTTCGGCCAGCAGGAACACATAGGCCGGGCCCGAGCCGGAGACGGCGGTGACCGCGTCCATCAGGCTTTCGTTGTCGACCCATTCGACCGAGCCCGTGGCGCGCAGCAGCGCGTCCGCAATCGCGCGCTGCGCAGCGCTGACTTTCTTCGCCGCAACGGCAACCGTGATGCCGCGGCCGATCGCCGCCGGCGTATTCGGCATGGCGCGAACCACGCTGCCGCCGCACACCGCCTCGAGCGAAGCGATGGGCGTGCCCGCCATGATCGAGACCACCAGCGTCGATGATCCCGTGAATGCCTTCAGCGCCGCGCCGGCTTCGCGGAACGATTGCGGCTTCACCGCGACCACCAGCGTGTCGACTTCGCCAATGTCCTTTGCGGGCGGGTTGAGGCGAATGCCCTGCGCCGACAATGCGCTTATCTCGGCGGAGGGATGCGGCTCGATCACGACCAGGTGTTTGGGATCGAGCCCCTGCGCCAGCCAGCCGGTCAGCATCGCGCCGCCCATCTTGCCGGCGCCGGCCAGCACGATGGTGCCGTGGACGTTTTTGAGTGCGTTGGTCGTGTTTGCAGCCATCGAACGAAATACTCTTTCGTCGTCCCCGCCTAGTGCGCAATTGCGCACGGGGGCCGGGACCCATAACCACAGGTGGTTCTAATGAAGCGAAGTAAGAGCCACAAGCAGTTTGCTTGAGCCTTGACGTCACGGCGTATAGGTCCCGGATCGCGCTTCCGCCTTCGCTCTTCAAGCTACGGCGGACAAGTCGCTTGTCCGGGACGACAATGGGGGATGTACGAACGCCTACGCCTCGCCCTCGGTATCGAACATCGCCGCGCTCATGGCTTCTGCCGCGGATTTGCCTGCCCAGACCACGAACTGGAACGCGGGGTAATAGCGTTCGCAGGCGTGGATGGCGCCGACCAGCATGGCCTCGCATTGCGCGGTCGAGGCGGTGAGCCCGCCCGGCAGCACCAGCGCCTGCCGGTACATGATCATGCCGGTGTGGGTCCAGATGTCGAAATGCCCGACCCATAATTGCTCGTTGATCCCAGCGATCAACCGCTGCACCTCGGCGCGCCGGGCAGACGGAATCTTCATGTCGAAGGCGCAGGCCAGATGCAGCGCCTCGATCTCGGCCATCCAGGTGAAGGAAAGCTGATAGTCGGTCCACTCGCCCTTGGAGACGATCGTCACCTCGTCTTCGCCGGAACGCTCATACGCCCAGTTGTTATCGGTGGCGATATCCTCGACGACCGCGAGCGGGTTGTTCCGGGAATCGATAATGCCTTCGAGGAGGGACATTCCGTCTCGACCTTGCCATTTCACTTGAGTTGATACGCACGCGGGGGACCGGCACGCGCGAAAGGTGATGCGTCGCTGCCGACTGCAACCCCCCTGATTGTTCCTGATCGTGTTGGGGCTTGCCGGCTCAAGTGATGTGATTTGCGGAATCTGCGCAACCGCACCCCGAGTCCGTCCACAACCAAAGCGCGGCTCGTCCACAGCTGATCTCAGTCATAATTACTAATTTGAGAACAAACCGGAATCGAATTCACCCGAACGGAGTCGGTTGCCGCGCAAGTTCACCGGGCTGCCATAATCGTTAATTTTCTTAACCGCGATTGACAGCCGCTTTGGCCGGGGCGCATATTTTCCTTAAGGGTGGATACGACCCGCTGCTTGCGCCCGCTTTTCGGGTACGGTGAACGTATCGAGCCGTTCGAGGCCTCCTTTGCCGAGCGAACGAGTCAGTAACGCAAGCACCTGACATTTCTCGTTCGCCAATGCAGAGGATGATCCGATGCGCGATTTCCGCGACGCTAAAGCTATGGCGCAAACCCTGCGCGAGGCCCTCAAGGCAAATGTCGATTACTCCGGTTTGCCACTGCGGCTTCAGGCCCGTTTCCACCTTCCCGACATCCGAGATCCCAGCCTTCTGGCCGATACGGTCGCGCCCTTGCTGCCGGTGGCGATCGAGCAAAGACAACGATTGCTGGAAACCAGCGACTTGGTCGCACGCCTTGACGCGATCTTCGACCTGATCAGGGCCGCTCAGCAAGCCGCCTAGCGGAGCCTCGCAATTGCAAGGGAATCTGCCGCTGCCCTGTTCCGCCGTCATGGGGACATGCAAATTCCCCGTACTCAAAGCGCTTGCTGACGCCGCGACCTTTGGCCATATTTGGCCTCAGGTCGCTCATTCCGGGCGGCCGATGTTCTCAGGGCGGGGTGAAAATCCCCACCGGCGGTAAGGGTGACGTAGCCCAAGCCCGCGAGCGCCTTCCTCGCCCGAGGAAGGGTCAGCAGATTCGGTGTGATTCCGAAGCCGACGGTTAAAGTCCGGATGAAAGAGAACGGTTGCGGCGGCCCGCGTCTTTGCGCGGGTCTGACGTCGTTCCGTATGCCCTGATTCTGGTCCTGAAAGAGGAAAGCCATGAATCAGATGTTGCAAGAGCCTGAAGTCCAAACCCCAGTCGAAGAAGCCCAAGTCAGGGTTCCCGATACACCCGAGCCTCCGCCGGCGCCGGTGCACCCGCGTTTCGTCAAACCGCAGCGGGTCGCCTTCGTGCAGTCCGCCTGGCATCGCGACGTGGTCGAGGAATGCCGTATCGCGTTCCTCGAAGAAATCGAGGCCCGCCATATCGCGCGCGCGCAGGTCGATCTGTTCGAGGTGCCGGGCTCGTTCGAGATACCCTTGCATGCGCAGCTGCTCGCCAAAACGCGGCGCTACACCGCGATCGTGGCGGCGGGGCTCGTGGTCGATGGCGGCATCTACCGCCACGAATTCGTTGCCGACACCGTGATCAAGGCGCTGATGGACGTGCAGCTCAAAACCGAAGTGCCTGTCTTCTCGGCGGTGCTGACGCCGCAGCAATTCCACGACAGCGCGGTGCACCACGACTTCTTCCGTAAACATTTCGTCATCAAGGGCATCGAAGTAGCCGAAGCCTGCGCCAACACGCTGCACAGCCTGGAACGGTTGCGCGGCCAGGTCGCCGCGGGGATCGTGTAGACACGACCTGACCATCTGCCGATTGTCATTCCCGCTGCCGGGCCTGTAAGCTCGGCGGCGGGAGGAGGCTTGCCCGTGGAGACGGGCGGCCGGGAAGATCATGTTCGCAGGACACGATCCTTACCTCGTCGCGCTCTCGGTGGTGATCGCGATCCTGGGAGGTTACACTGGCTTCAGCCTTACCGCGCGCATCCGCGGCACGCCGGAGGCGGGTCATCGGCTGCTGCTCGCCGGCGCCGCGTTCTTTCTCGCCATCGGCATCTGGACCATGCACTTCGTCGGCATGCTGGCGGCGCCGCTGCCGCCCGGCACGGTCTATCTGGTTTTGCCGACCATCGTGTCGTTCCTGATCTGCGCGCTCGTCGTCGGCATTTCCCTGTTCTTTGTCAGCGTCGGCGAGCCTCCGCTTTCCCGCGTGCTGGCATCGGCCGTGCTGCTCGGGCTCGGGATCGCCAGCATGCATTATGTCGGCATGCACGGGCTGTCCGGCGATTTCGCCATGATCCATGACGGATTCATGGTCGTGCTGTCGGTCCTGATCGCGATCGCCGCGGCCTATGGCGGCTTGCGCGCGTTCCTGGCGCGTCAGGGCGGCGTGCAACTGGCGCTGAGCGCGGTCGCATTTGGGGTCGCCGTGTCAGGCATGCACTACACCGCGATGGCCGGCATGAACTTGGTTTCGCCATCGGAAGGTTCTCATCACCACATCGAGGGATTGGCGGCGTCGTCGCAAATGCTGTCGCTGGTGTTGGCGCTGGTCTGCTTTGTGATCGCCGCGGGCTTCCTGTTGTCGCTTGTGCCGGATCCACGCAAGAAAACTGTAACGACTGAGGCGGTCGTAGCTGCATTGGAGGCGGCCGGCCTCAAGGCCGACATTCCCTCGACGGACGCCAGCGCGGTCCCCACCAGTCCACGGCTTCGACCGACGCCGCTCGGCGGCCTCGGCCAGCCGCCCCGCGCGGCGCCGGCGCCGCGGCTGCCGGTCGAAGGCGCTGACGGCACCCATTTCATCGATACCGCCGATATCCGGAGCGTCCGGGCCGACGCCCATTACACCAAAGTGCATGACGGCACCCGGGAGCGGATGTGCCCGTGGTCGATCTCGGAAGCTGAGGCCCAGCTCGATCCCGGCCTGTTCGTCCGGGTGCACCGCAGCCACATCGTGGCCATTCCGCATGTGACCCTGGTGCGCAAGGAAGGCGACGGCGCGATCGTGGAGCTCGACGGCCCGTCGCCGCACCGGGTGCCGGTGAGCCGCGCCAAGATCGCCGAGGTCAAGGCCCGGCTCGGCCTCGCGCGGCGTCACGCCTGAGCGCATTGGGCCCAATAGGTCGCCAACGCTGACGCATTTCGTGCGCAACTCTCGGCCGTTCGTGCGAATTTCCTGAACCTTGTGGCTGCTGCCTTGCGCCTGAAAGCACGCGGCGAGAGCGTCCCACCGACGTCCACACGCCTTCAAGAGCGCCCAAAGGACGAATGGAGGAACGAATGATCCCTGGCCCATTCAGCTATCACCGGCCGGCGACGGTGGCCGACGCGGTCAAATTGCTCTCGACTTTGGGTGACGAGGCCCGGCCGCTGGCCGGCGGCCACAGCCTGGTGCCGATGATGAAGCTCCGGCTCGCGACGCCCGAGCATCTGGTTGACCTGCACGGCGTAGCAGGACTCAAAGGCATCCGCCGCGACGGCGGCAGGATAACGATCGGCGCGATGACCACCCAGCACGAACTGCTGGCGTCTGACGAGATCGCCAAATCCATCCCCATTTTGCACGAAACAGCGCTTTTAATCGCCGATCCCCAGGTGCGCTATTGCGGCACCATCGGCGGCAACGTCGCCAATGGCGATCCCGGCAATGACATGCCGGCGCTGATGATGACGCTGGGTGCGAGCTACCGGCTGGAAGGGGCTTCCGGCGGGCGCGACGTCCTAGCATCCGAGTTCTATCAGGGCGCTTACTTCACCGCGCTTGAGCCCGGCGAACTCATGACCTCGGTCTCGATTCCCGTGCCGGCGGCCGGTCACGGCTATGCCTATGAGAAGCTGAAGCGCAAGGTCGGCGATTACGCTACCGCCGCCGCTGCGGTCGTGCTGACCATGGCCGGCGGCAAAGTCGCCACCTGCAAGATCGGCCTGACCAACCTGTCGGAAACGCCGCTGCTGGCCGAAGACGCCGCCAAAGCCGTCATCGGCACAAGCCTCGATCCGGCCACGCTGAAGAAGGCGGCCGCCGCAGCGGAAGCGATCATGTCGCCGGCCGCGGATGCGCGGGGTCCGGTCGAATACCGCAAGCATGTCGGCGGCATCATGGTGACGCGGGCGCTGCAACGCGCCGCGGCGCGCGCAAGCTGAGGGAGGATTCAAAAATGGCAAAAACCCATGTAACCATGAAGGTGAACGGCGCCGAGGTCGAAGGCCTCGTCGAGCCGCGCACGCTGCTGGTGCATTTCTTGCGCGAAAACCTGTCGCTCACTGGCACCCATATCGGCTGCGAGACCACCCATTGCGGCGCCTGCACCGTCGATCTCGACGGCATGTCGGTGAAGTCCTGCACCATGTTCGCGGTGCAGGCCCAGGGCTCCGAGATCACGACCATCGAAGGCATGGCCAATGCCGACGGCTCGCTGTCGGCGCTGCAGGAAGGTTTTCGGATGATGCACGGGCTGCAATGCGGCTTCTGCACGCCCGGCATGATTTTGCGCGCACATCGCTTGCTCAAGGAGAACCCGCGGCCTTCGGAAGAAGAAATCCGGATGGGCATCTCCGGCAACATCTGCCGCTGCACCGGCTACCAGAACATCGTCAGGGCGATCCAGTACGCCGCCGCCAAGATCAATGGCGTTGAATTCCAGGAGGCTGCGGAATGAACGAAATGACTCCCACGCGGGAACAACGCGAAGCCAAACTCGAAGGCATGGGCTGCAAGCGCAAGCGGGTCGAGGACATCCGCTTCACGCAAGGCAAGGGCAATTACGTCGACGATCTGAAATTGCCGGGGATGCTGCACGGCGATTTCGTCCGCTCGCCGCACGCGCATGCGCGCGTCAAGTCGATCAATGGCGACGAGGCACTGAAGGTGCCGGGCGTGTTGGCCGTCATCACCGCCGAGACGCTGAAGACCGTCAACCTCGCCTGGATGCCGACCTTGGCCGGCGACGTGCAGATGGTGCTGGCCGACGGCAAGGTGCTGTTCCAGAATCAGGAAGTCGCCTTCGTGGTGGCGACCGACCGCTACGCCGCCGACGACGGCATCAACAAGGTGGTGGTCGAATACGAACCGCTGCCGCCGCTGATCGATCCGTTCAAGGCGATGGATAAGGATGCGCCGGTGCTGCGCGAGGACCTCGCGGGCAAGACGACGGGCGCGCACGGACCGCGCAAGCACCACAACCACATCTTCGAATGGACCGTCGGCGACAAGGATTTGACCGATGCCGCCTTCCGCAAGGCGGACGTGACGATCAAGGAGCTGATCTCCTATCATCGCACCCATCCGTCGCCGCTGGAGACCTGCCAGTGCGTGTGCTCGTTCGACAAGATCAAGGGCGAGCTGACGATCTGGGGCACCTTCCAGGCCCCGCATGTGATCCGCACCGTCGTGGCGCTGATCGCGAAAATTCCCGAGCACAAGATCCACGTAATCTCGCCCGACATCGGCGGCGGCTTCGGCAACAAGGTCGGGGCCTATCCCGGTTATATCTGCGCCGCTGTCGCGTCGATCGTGACCGGCAAACCGGTCAAATGGGTCGAGGACCGCATCGAGAACCTGACCGCGACCTCATTTGCGCGCGACTACCACATGACAACTGAAATCGCGTCGACCAAGGAAGGCAAGGTCACGGGACTGCGCGTCCACGTGCTGGCCGATCACGGTGCGTTCGACGCCTGCGCCGACCCGTCGAAATGGCCGGCCGGCTTCTTCAACATCGTCACCGGCTCCTATGACTTCCCGACCGCGCATCTCGCGGTCGACGGCATCTACACCAACAAGGCGCCGGGCGGCGTCGCCTATCGCTGCTCGTTCCGCGTCACCGAGGCGGCGTATTGCATCGAGCGCGCGATGGATATTCTGGCGCAGAAATTGGGGATGGACCCGGCCGAACTGCGGCTCAAGAATTTCATCAAGCCGGAGCAGTTCCCGTATCACTCGGCGCTGGGATGGGAATATGATTCCGGCGACTACGCCACCGCCATGAAGAAGGGCATGGAGACTGTCAAATACGCGGAACTCCGCAAGGAGCAGGCGGCGTTGCGCGAGGCGTTCAAGCGCGGCGAGACCCGCGAGATCATGGGCGTCGGCGTGTCGTTCTTCACCGAGATCGTCGGCGCCGGCCCGTCGAAGAATTGCGACATTCTGGGCATTGCGATGTTCGATTCCTGCGAAATCCGCATGCATCCGACCGGGGCGGGCATCGCCCGGGTCGGCTCCAAGAGCCAGGGCCAGGGTCACGAGACCACCTGGGCGCAGATCATCGCGACCGAAATCGGCATTCCCGCCGACGACATCATGGTGGAAGAAGGCAATACCGATACCGCGCCGTACGGGCTCGGTACCTATGGCTCACGCTCGACGCCGGTGGCGGGTGCTGCGATTGCCATGGCTGCGCGCAAGATCAAGGCCAAGGCGCAGATGATTGCGGCCTACAAGCTCGAGGTGCACGAGGATGACCTCGAATGGGATATCGACGGTTTTCGCGTGAAAGGCCTTCCCGAGAAGGCCATGTCGATGAAGGACATTTGCTGGGCGGCTTACAACTCGGTACCCCCTGGCATGGAGCCCGGCCTCGAGGCGGTGAGTTATTATGATCCGCCCAACATGACCTACCCGTTCGGCGCCTATATCTGCGTCATGAACATCGACGTCGATACCGGGGTCTACAAGGTCAGGCGCTTCTACGCGCTCGACGACTGCGGCACCCGTATCAACCCGATGATCATCGAGGGCCAGGTGCACGGCGGACTGACCGAAGCCTTCGCGATCGCGATGGGCCAGGAAATCCGCTACGACGACGAGGGCAATGTGGTGACCGGCTCGTTCATGGACTTCTTCATGCCGACCGCGGTCGAGACCCCGCATTGGGAGACCGACTTCACCGTCACGCCGTCGCCGCATCACCCGATCGGCGCCAAGGGTGTCGGCGAAAGCCCCAATGTCGGTGGCGTGCCGGCGTTCTCCAACGCCGTCAACGATGCCTTCTCGTTCCTGGGGAGCACCCACATCCAGATGCCGCACGACTTCTGGCGGAACTGGAAGGCGGCGAAGAATTTGGGAGTGTTTGCGTAACGATGAGGAATCGCGAAGAGATCGCGGAGCGTCTGGCTGCTTGCGGCTATATCGCCGACGCTGAGCTTGCGACCGCGATCTCGCTGATGCAGTTGCTCAAGCGCCCGTTGCTGCTGGAAGGCGAGGCGGGCGTCGGCAAGACCGAAGTCGCCAAGGCGCTGGCGTCCGTGCACGCGACCGAACTGATCCGCCTGCAATGCTATGAGGGGCTCGATCAATCGGCCGCGCTATACGAGTGGAATTACCAGCGGCAGTTGCTGTCGATTCAGGCCCATCGCGGCGATAATCCCGATGCGGTCGAGGACCAGATCTTTTCCGAGAAATATCTGCTGGAGCGGCCGCTGCTGGCGGCGATCCGGCGTGCAAAGCCGCCGGTGCTGCTGATCGACGAGATCGACCGCGCCGACGACGAGTTCGAGGCGTTCCTGCTGGAACTATTGTCCGACTTCCAGGTCTCGATCCCCGAACTCGGCACCATCGCGGCGACCACAATCCCGCATGTGGTGCTGACCTCGAACGGCACGCGTGAACTGTCCGACGCGCTGCGGCGGCGCTGCCTCTATCACTATGTCGATTATCCCGACGCCGACCGCGAGGCGCGCATCATCATGACGCGCATCGATGGCGCCAGCGCGTCGTTGTCGCTGCAGATCGCGCGCATGGTCGAAAGCATCCGCAAAGAGGAACTGCGCAAGGTGCCCGGCGTTGCCGAGACGCTGGATTGGGCGGCGGCGCTGGTCGGGCTCGATGTGCGCGATCTCCATGATGCGCCGGAAACCGTGCACGAAACCCTGATGTGTCTGCTCAAGACCCATGAGGACAAGGCGCGGATGGGCCGGGAAGTCACCGAACGCCTGTTGGGGAAGGTCGCATGAGCTGCTGCGGCACAGGACCTGATTTCGACGAGGTGGACGAGGTCTCCCGCCTCGTCTCGTCGAAGCTTGCGGCTTTTCTCAGGACCCTGCGGGATAGTGGCTTTGCCGTCGGTCTCGCGGAAGGCCGGGACGCGGCGACGCTGATGACGGAAGGCTATGTGGCAAAACCGGGCCTGCTGCGGTCGGCATTCAAGCATCTGTTCTCGGCGCGCAAATCCGACTGGGAAAAGTTCGACGGCATTTTCGATGCGTTCTGGCTCGGCAAGCGCGTCCGCTCCCGCTCGACGACGATCGGATCGGCGAAGGCGGCCAGCAATCCGTCGCTGAAGAGCCTGCCGAACCGTTCCGAACCGCGCACCGGCAGCGATATGGCGATGGACCAGGTTCCGTCCGCCAACGGCGCCGATGCCGACCGCAGCGGGGAGGGGCGCATGGAAGGCGCCTCGCGGGCCGACAATTTCGCTGAGGTGGATTTCCGCAAGCTGGCCGATCCCGAGCAGGTCGAGGAGGCGCATGCCGCAGCGGCGCGGCTGGCGCAAACCATGCGGACGCGGCTGACTCGCCGCGATCTGGCGCGGCGGCGCGGCTACCGGCTCGATTTGCGGCGGACCATTCACGGCAATATCAGCCATGGCGGCGTGCCGATCTCGCTGGTCAGGCGCCGGCGCAAGGACAAGCCGCTACGCCTCATCGTGTTGCTCGACGCCTCCGGCTCGATGAGCATGTATACCGGCGTGTTCCTGCGCTTCATCCATGGCGTGCTGGACGAGTTTCGCGAGGCTGAGGCGTTCCTGTTCCACACCCGCCTTGCCCATGTCTCCGACGCGATGAAGGAGCGGGATGCGGCGCGTGCGCTGGACAGGCTCTCGATCATGGCGCAGGGCGCCGGCGGCGGCACCAGGATCGGCGAAAGCTTGCAGACCTTCAACCGCTGGCACGCCGCGCGGGTGATCCATTCGCGCACCTGCGTGATGATCGTGTCCGACGGGTATGAGACCGGCGACGCTGCGCTGCTCGGCCGCGAGATGGCCGCCCTTGGCCGGCGCTGCCGCCGCATCGTCTGGCTCAACCCAATGATGGCGTGGGAAGGCTATGCGCCGGAGGCCGCGGGCATCAAGGCGGCGCTGCCGCATATCGATTTCTACGCGCCGGCCAATACGCTGAAAAGCCTGGCCGCGCTCGAACCCTATCTGGCGAAACTCTGATGACCTCACATGTCGAAGTGTTGGATATGGTCGCCCAGATGAAGGCCGCGGAGCAGGCGTTCGTGCTGGCGACCGTGGTGCGCACGGTGTCGGTCACGGCCGCGAAAGCGGGCGCCAAAGCGATCATCCGGCCGGACGGGACGATCGTCGCGGGCTGGATCGGCGGCGGCTGCGCGCGCGGCGCGGTGCTGAAGGCTGCGCGCGAGGCGCTGGCCGACGGCGAGCCGCGCATGGTGTCGGTGCAGCCGGAGGACATGCTCGCCGAACTCGGTGTCAAGCCCGGCGAAGACCGCGATGGCGTCCGCTTCGCCAGCAATTTGTGCCCGAGCAAGGGGACCATGGATATTTTCGTCGAACCGGTGCTGCCGCATCCCTCGCTGGTGATTTTCGGCGCCAGCCCCGTCGCGATGTCGCTGGCTGGGCAAGCGCGAGGGCTCGGGTATCACGTCACGCTGGCGGCGCCCGCAGGCGATTTGTCCGCGGTGCCGGATGCCGATGCGCTGATCGACGGCTTTGCGCTCGGCGAACTCAACCTGGCGAAACGCTTCATCGTGGTGTCGACGCAAGGGCGGGGCGACGAGGCGGCGCTGCGCATCGCTGTTGCAACGGAAGCCGCCTATCACGCCTTTGTCGGCAGCCGCCGCAAGATGGCGGCGCTACGCGAGAAACTGGTTGCTGGCGGCGTCGCGCCTGATGCGATCGATCGCGTCAAGGCGCCGGCCGGGCTCGATCTCGGCGCGATCACGCCGGAAGAGATCGCGATGTCGATATTGGCCGAAATCACCATCGAGCGCCGCCGCGGCCAGCGCATTCCTTCGCCATAACGGCCGGCGCATCCGGCCGCGGCCATCGCGTAAATACGATCGATCCAGACAGGCTTTCGGCTATGCTGGCTGGCGTCACCTCGCCACCACAAAACGAGTGTCATCATGACTGGACAAAATCCATCCGACTGGCTTGGCCTGTCAGGCCGTGTGTGCGTCGTCACCGGCGGGGGCGGCGGCATCGGCCGGGCCGTCGCGGCTGGTCTCGCCCGGGCCGGCGCCCGGGTCGCCGCCATCGATCTCGATGAACGTGGCCTGGAAGTGACGGCCGCCGGGTTGCGCGAAACTGGGGCTGAGCCTTTCATCGCGCGCTGCGACACCGCGAGCGCCGAGAGCGTTGCCGCCGCGGCCGAGGCGGTCGAAAAATCGCTGGGACCATGCAACGTTCTCGTCAACACCGCGGCCGTACTGCGGCCCGGCGGGCTCGACAATTTGTCGCTCGCCGAATGGAACGCGGTTCTCTCGATCAACCTGACCGGCTACTTCCTCTGCGCGCAAATGTTCGGCAGGCCAATGCGCGCGCTCGAGCGCGGCAGCCTCGTTCATGTGGCGTCGATTTCGGGCAGCCATGCGCAGGGCCAGAGCGGCGCCTACAGCGTCAGCAAGGCCGGCGTCATCATGCTTTCACGACAGTTGGCGAGCGAATGGGGACCGCAGGGAATCCGCAGCAATGTCGTCAGTCCCGGCATGGTCATCACGCCGATGAGCCAATCCTTTTACGATACGCCTGGGGTCACCGAGCGGCGCGCCGCCGTCGTCCCCTCACGGCGGATCGGCATGCCGCAGGACATCGCCGACGCCATACTTTTCCTCGCCAGCGACCGTTCGTCCTATGTCAACGGCGAGGAGATCACCGTCGACGGCGGCTACGCCAATATGCTGATGAATCTGGTGCCGCGGCCGGGATTTGAATGAAGAGCCGGTGAGCGTCACTGACAATGCGCCGCCGATGTCAGATCGCGGGGAGAGCTGCTGTTGGCCTGCGGACTCAGGATCACAGCTTTGAATTGAGGAGCCGTCTTCGGGCGGCTTTTCATTGGAAAACTTCACGACGAAAAATATTTCAGGGAACAGGGAATTTTTAGCCGGTAACAGCGGTCACCTCATCAGGCCATCACTGGATGCGAGATTGTTAATTCCGCTCCCGGTCCGGCGGCGGCGTTAACTGTGCGTCCGCCAATCCGAGCGCGCCGTGCGAGCGACACAACGAGGAGCAAGATGAGGATAGTTTTGGCATTAGCCGTTTTTGCAGCGTCGTCATCAGCATTTGCAGAACAATCGCCGCTAGCGGGAGAGCCTTACCGACTGCCCTTGCTGTGCAATAAATCTGGAGAGAAAATCTCGGGACTAACCAAGATTTGCTACTATAGCTGCGCCAAATCGGAAGGTGCCGTGACCGCGACGACGTACGAGGCTTGCCCGCGTTGGACCACGCGCTGGCAGTTGAACCGAACCGCGCAATTCGGCCCAAAGGAAAATTCACGGTAGTTGAGCACGCGATTGTTAACTCCACTCAAGACCGCCAAGGCACTCGGCGGGCCGCGCATTTTGATGGATCGAAAAGCTCAATGTAACCTTGATATTGGCCGAAGACCTAAACCGTAAGCGCGGCGCTGACTGAGATCGGAGCCGGCGACACGGGTTTGACAAGAATGAAAATCGCACCTCGGCGAGCTTTCATTATGGGACTGCCATGGTAGCATAAAAGTCGTCACGCTACCAGAGAGGGAACGCACTTGCAGGTGGGGGCAAAGGAAACCGTGATCATCGTGCACGGCACCTGGGCGGCACCCGAGCCGGGCAACGCCCGATGGTACCAGGCGATCGGTGGCGTCCGTGCGGCCGAGGGATTTGTCGCCAGGCTTGACGCAGCACTGGAGGAGCGCGGCTCTCCGGCCCGGTGCTGGGCACACTGCAGCCAAGGTGATCAAATCTTCCATTGGTCCGGCGACAACAGCTGGATCGCACGCACGCACGCTGCGTCCAGGTTAGGGGACTATGTTGCCAAACTCGGGAATGAAGGGTGGCGCTGTCACATCGTCGCGCACAGTCATGGCGGGAATGTTGTGGTCGAGGCTCTGCCCCAAATCACGGCCACCGGCGCGCTCGGGATGATGGTGACATTGGGCACTCCGTTCATCGACACGATGTCGCCAATCCTCCGCAGAGCCAGGCGGCAAACGAGGATAATAAATTCCATTTCCTGGATCGTGTTTACGGCGTTCCCACTGCTGGCATTTTGCGTATTGCAGCTGGGGGACCTTTTTTTGCTTTCAGTTCCCGGAACCGTCAGCGTAAATTTCGTCTTTGTCCTTACCTTCCTTTGGCTCGTTGTTTTGCTGGTTTTCCGCTGGAGAAAACGCCACACAAATGAGAGCAACTTCTCCGCCGCTCCTTCTAACGGAGCTGGTTGGCCGCGGCCTCAATTCCTGGCAATCGGCAGCAACGTCGATGAGGCTTGGCAACTCCTTTACCACATGCGGAGTATAGATAACCCGCTCGCCATCAGATTAGATTTAGCAAGATACCTGTTTTCATCCCTACGATCCCACAAATTACTTCGCGCAGAGGTTGCTCGCCTGCACGGCGCAAAATCTTATGGGGATCTTGGAATCGTTGGCCGGGTGGTGATGGCTTTGATCCACATCTCCAGCATTTTTGCTGTGGGTGTCGGGACGCTTTTGCTTCTTGTTGCACGGAAGGACGCTCTCTCCTTGGTACTGCTAGAAGGAGAAGAACCAAGCTTAGCAGAATTCATTTTTATTTTTGGATTTTCTGTATTGGTGTGGGCAACGATGGTATTTGTTTTTGTTCTGGTTCTCGTGAGGTCTTTTGGCGAAAGGTTCTTCTCGGCCTTTTTGTCACCATTTCGCTCATTCGGTTTGTGCGTGGGTTCCTTCATCAGCATTCCCAACGAATTGGTGACCTATGTGATGCGCCGCAGGATCTGGTCTGTGTTGCTGGCGATAGCCATGGGGTTGGAAGGCTACCGTTTTACGATGCCACGCGTCGATCAATCTCCTGGCAGCATTTCAGAGAATTTAGTCAGATACGAAAACATGGCAAAGGGCGCGGAGGACCGAGCGCTGGACAACCGAAGCGCCTGGATCGCACGACATCTTGGAGAAATCTCTCAAAGCTTTTCGAAATTGGCGATCACCGCAGCGGACATATCCTCGCTGCTGCGCACGGTCGAAGAGGATCAAACACTTGTCCATGGTGCCTACTACACCGATGACGAGTGCATCGCCCGGATCGCGGACTGGATCGCACGCAGAGGATGATTGATCTGCCTCCTGGTCTAGTCGATTGAGTAACGACATGAAGTGACCGCGTTGGCAGCGGTACCGGACATCGGCGCGACAGGGCGCGGTCTACTGCGCACCGAATTTTGCGCGATTAGAAAGTGCCCTGATATGCGTTTCTAAAAGCATGTTGCAGTTGCGATACACTTTCCATCGTTCCGTAGTCTTTCCGCTGAGCACCCGGCGGAGTGATCGAATAAATCATCACAGCCCCTGATCTTCTGTTGCGGTACATGAGTCCGTTTCCTACACTTTTCGGACCTGACCGGCTGGTCTGACGATGTCCGCTCACGCGGACAAAGCAGACTTCGCGGCAGGACCCGCCGACTTCCGAGATTGACGCTATGCGGAAGTCCGCCCGAGCAATGGTGCGTCTGGTCGTGTCCAATTCCAGCCGTCCACTTGGTGCCAGATATCAGACATTCATCCGGCGAACCGGATGCCTCGCGAGTCGATACCTCGGAGTGGCTGTCAAACGCGATTACACGGAACACGGGCAGCAAGAATGTCGCTCAAGATCTGCCTTTGAATGGGAGGAAACGTCGTGACCGAGATATGGCCGAGCTCCGAGTTACTCTTGAGGTCGACGTTCTTCATACGCCCGCGGAAGTGCTCGACCAGCTCGACTGGGCGCCCGACTCCATTTGAAACGTAAAAGTTCTTGAGTTGATGGACATTGGTCGGAACTGAGGTCTTGAGCACCGGATCGAAGGTGACGATCAAGGCCACCTGTACACCGGACTTTTGCAACGTTTCGGCCATCGCGATTGCCGCGCTGGCGCCAAAGGAATGTCCAACCAGGACGATCGAGCTCACACGGCCGCTCTTGCAATCCTGTAGGGCCTCGTTCGCGAGGGCCGGGTAGAACACGTGATTGGCTACCGTCGTGCTGACATTCCTGTTGCGGAGCTCTGCGGCAAGTTGATCAATGCCAGGCGACAAGACGTTCGTAAACCCGCGTATCGATAAACCTTCTCGTGCGGAGCGAGTGGGCTTAGCGGCTCGGCAAAAGCCGACGGCGACATGAGCAAGCAAACTAGAGCAAAAAGGATACGCAGAATTGCAAGCGGAGTCATCATGGAGCTCGGAGGGAAGCGATAATGGGTGGGGCGCAGCATAGTTTGGCGTTGCTAACCAGGCAAATACGATTCGTGCGGTACGCCGTCCGTGCGACCGAGCCATAAGTGGACACCTTTGAGACAAGCCGCCGCTTCCGTCGAAGGTCGGCTTTCGGGAGCAAAGCAGAAGTAGGTGATATACCGCCAAACCGACGCGATTGAGGTGCTGGGTAAAGACATCCCGCCGCAAGGCCGCGACTATGCTTTAAGGGGAGGCGCCGGGCAGGAGTATTTCATCAGCAATCGATATTTTTCCGGAGGGCCGCAGCGCAAATTTGCTGCGGCCATTTGCTTCAGGCCATAGCGCAATTTGAAGCTGCCAAGAAATGGCAGGTGCGTGGTGCCACCCTACGGCCACAACCCCTACATAAACGCGATAATGAGCCCCATTGTGATCAGGGTGTACAGGCCGGTAACGGTTAGGCCGAGACAAAGATCGGCTCTGATGCGGTCAGACGGGAGCTTGATCTGTTTGACGGGCACCGCACTTCTCCGCGCAGTTGTCCAGCCTCCGTACATCATGCGCGACGGCAGGGATTCGTTCCGACCTCATGTGAGAAGATGAACGTAAGTCGAGGGGGTGTTCCATCAATGGCACACCTGGATCTGGCCACAGCCGTCCGCCCTTCGCGCAACCTCCTTAGCGTCGCGTCGGCGGGCGGCGTGCCCACCAACGCCTCGTCGGCCTCGCAACGTTTGGCTGCGACTCGCCCTCTAACTGGCGGAGGCGATCGGTTTGCAATCTGAGGCTGGCCGGGAGCTCTCGGTCTTCCTTTAACAACGTCCGCAGCCTTTCGCCAATTTCTTGAATGATTGCGCGGCTATGTGAGTAGTCAATCTCAATGGGGTTTGGCATGACGGATTCTCCGTTTCCGCGCACGCCCCAACGCCCGCGACACCGATGTCGATGGCTTTCCCTTCCATCTGCCTCTACGACACGCGCCGCGCATCTTCATGCACGGTTAGCGATCCAAGATGGAGGCCGAGACCGTCGCCTTTGGCTATCCTGCGCGAGCGCTTGTTTTTGAACAGCGGGTCGAACTAGGACCTTTGGCTATCCGCGACATGCGCCGTCGTTAACGGCGAGCGACGGCCTCGCTCTCTTAAACCGCGACTAGGATTTTCGTTCCGATTTGGTTCGCTCGCTGAGGTTTTTTTAGAAACAGGGGAACCGCAGAGTTCCCAAGGCGGTCCATTTATTCGCTTATTTCGAAACGCCTGCGCGCACGTCCGCAGACCGCGCAGACCGCGCAGACCGCGTCACCCGTATGCGGCACCAAGAACTTCTCTTCAGTGCGTTTATACTCGGCGCCGCAATTGCATTGAACGATTGTCGCCATCCCCGGAATATGCGCTTGGGATCATGGATTTGGCCCCAGCACCTTGGGGCCTAGCGGTCACGCTGGCGGCCATCCTTATTTTGACGCCGATCCAAGTGACGAAACGCAGCATTCGTGAAGGGTCAGTGTTCCTTCCGTTGTTCTCCGGTCGTGAACGGAATTCCAGTGCTATAAGGAGGGGTCTGGTTTTGTTTGCGTCGGCTGAGGGGCGGGACAATGCCAATTAATCGGTTATTGAAAGACAAGCGCACGCCGGAAGAAATCGAGTTTTTGAACAAGGCCTTCAACCACGCTCTAAACTTGCTGGGCGTGGTTGATCGTCACGACCTGCTTTGCGATATGGTCGCTCGCAAGGTTATCGAGGTCGGCGCGACAGGCATTAGCGAGCCGCGAGAGATCGCGGAAATGGTCGTGGTCCGAATTGGCCTACGGTAAGGCCGCCTCAGTTGGCGGCACTTTCATTCCGAATGTCACCTGTTGGCAGATAGTGTTGAAAAAACTTTTTGGGTGGCGACCGAAAATTCTTGGAGCCGCTGATGCGTCTTACAGGCGGCGACGTGAGGGACCATATCGTTTCATCCAAAATCGATCACGGACCTCCGTAGTGGCGTTGAAAAGCGACGCGGCAGAGAAGGCCAAAGATCAACTTTCGCGAATGTTACGCTGGCATTCAATGGATCGTGCAGCGCAGACAGGGCAAAGCAGTGGCACTCGCTATCCTTCTGCTGCACCAAGGAAGCGCTTTTGCGATGCTGCGGCCACGACCCTCGCCCCGCGCTCGCCGCGCTGCCAGATCGCAGCGGACCGTCGAAGGCGTGGTTCTAGACGAAGAATTCGAGTGATGCTGTAAAGGTTGCACATTCGTCCAGTTCACCGCTCGCCCAAGGCATTCCTTGCCGCCCCCGCTAGGGTCGGCCTAGGCGACGAATGTGATTTTCGTAACAGTGCGGACGCCGCCGATCAGTCATTGTTCCTGTCACCGAGGCACTGGTGCATCGGTGGCAACCAACCCAGGGTAGGAGGCGTAACTATGGATACAATCGAAATCGCTGCGTCGGATACCATGACTGACGCGGAACTCGATGAGGTGAATGGCGGCTTTTTGTTCGCGTTGGTGGGTGCGGCGGCGTTCGGCGTCGGCTTTCTCGCCGGGTACGGTGCGGTCAGATTAGCACAAGACTTGTCGAAATAACGCAGTCCGTCTGAAAGAAACGAACGGAGGCCCCGTCCCACTTGCGCGGGGCCTTCCAGCACTTATGATTTCCCAGCTGATTTGGCCGCTCCGGTTACCCGGTCTGTCCCCACGACAGGACATGACAGGGACAGGGGTCGGGCAGGCGTCAGCGTCGAGGCCGTAGGAATTCCGTACAACGCGCCGGAGCTACAGGGCTAAGGGCTACAGAACACCGGGCCAGCCCCCGCCAGCGCACAGGTGGCCCCGCGCCGCAGCACGCCGAGGAAAACCCGGCAACTTTTCATGTCGAAAAAACCCCCCGGTGCGGTCTCTGGTCCGATCAATTGTCGCTTGGCATCAATCGCAAGCGGATGTCCGTGCTGGCAATGGTGCCGTGCAACGTCATCACGGCTATGTCAACGACATGCAGCGATTTGGGACGGTCATAAAAATATTTCAGATGCGAGGGAAAACCAAAGTCCGGTGTGACGATGAAATCACCGGAACTAAGCGCGCGCGTGATCAGTTTGACCGCATCGCGGTTTTCAGTGGCGAGCGCAGCAAGGTGTCGATCAAAACGGCCAGCGATACGCCCTCGTTCAACGTGACCCGCGCGAGGTCGTCGCCGTGAACCTGCCTTAAGACGCCGACAATCGCCGCGACGGTGTTCGGGTCGCGCATCCTCTGGTCGTCCCCCAAAAAACGATAGAGTTTTGGATCAGGTGACCGAGCCAGATCCTTTACCAGTTGACCAGGCATCTGCGCCGATCAGCCAGAACGGCTCTGCCGTTGATGAAGAAGCTGTCCCGCAATCGTCGGGAACAGCAGGAGGGACAAAACCCCGGCACCGACGAGTACTGAAGCAATCTGCGGGCTCATAGTTTTCGCACGAACGCCGATCTCGGTGATTACCACCACCAGCGAAAGCGAGGCGACCGAACTGTAAAGCGCAAAAGAAGTACGCTCCGCGGCCGTTAGGTCGCTACGATATAGAAATACAGGCGCGCCGCGCACGAGCAAAAAGAGCGCAAGGGAGATCGGGACCAACAACATGGTCGAGATGCTACCGGTTATCGACCCGAGATCGAATTTAATGCCGGTGCCGACGAAAAAGAACGGAATGAACCAACCGAAGAAGATGGCATCAATCTTCACCCGTGGCTCTTTGCCTTCCGCTCCTTGGGTCGCCAATCCTACCACCATTCCCGCGGCAAACGCGCCCAGAATGCTCTCGAAGCCAAATCGCTCCGAAAGTACGAAAAAGGCAGCAAACAACAGCAAGGTGACACGTACCGGAAGCTGCGAGCTCGCGTGCATCGTGCGACCCAGAAGCGCCAGAACGCGCGGCGGCCGTAGTCCCAAGCTGATTGCGGCCGCCAAACTCACGACCACGAGGAAAACCATCAGGAAGCCAAACTCCTGCAAGGTGGTGTACTGCTTGCTAAGGAGTAACGACATCACGACAATCGGACCTAGCTCGCCCATCGTACCCGCAGCGATAAAAAGGCGCCCGAATGGTGTGTCGAGTTGATCGGCGTCGCGCAAGATCGGCAGCAACGTGCCCAACGCGGTTGTCGTCAGCGCCAATGCCACGATCATCGGATCATGCAGCGAGCTTGCATGAAGCACGGCTGCGGCAGAAAGCCCAAGCGCGACCGACATTCCCCACCCTCCCGCCGCCAGCCACAAGGGCCGGCCGCGAATTCTTTCGAATTCGAGTTCCATACCTGCCATGAAGAGGGTTGCGGCCATACCGAACGCGAACATCGAAGCCACGATACCGTCGAAATGCACCAGCCCCAGCACCTGCGGACCAATGATGATCCCCAACACGACTTCGAGCACGACCGCCGGGATACGAAATCCGACCGGAAGCTCGGCGAGCAACGGTCCGGCAACGGCCACCAACAGAACCAGCAGAACAGGAAAATGTGTTTCGGCAAACATCTTAGGAACCCAACGCTTGTTCATCATGCTTCGGCAGCCAGTGGCCACAACGACGCAATCAGGATTGTTAGTCTATCCGCAACGTCGACTTCCACGAGCGAAGGGCCGCGTATGGGCACCGTCGCCTCGGGCGGCTCTTGATGTGGCGGTGTGCTTCGATAACTTATCGCCGTTGCCGGCTCTGTTCTTGTTGCGTGCCACGAATTGTTACCCGCTACATAGCAAAGGGCAAATTCCCAATTCCTCAAGTCTAATGCCTGTTTGCACCTCATGGCCTTTTCGGACCAAAGGCAATCCAATTCACTGCGACATCATACACGAGCCCATGCGTCCTTCGAATGGTGACTGAGAAGCCGGTCTCGCTGATGTCAGTCGGTTCAACCCAATAGCCCAATTGATCTATATCGAGATTGGCTCCAGAACGAACGCCGCCGATTGCAATGTAGACCACCGGCTTTGTGGCATATGACTGTGGAAATTGGATTCGAGGCGAGGTCCAGCTCGTGCCGCCGCTCGGAGGCAAATTCTGAAACGGCCAATTCGGCGTGCCTGATTGGTTTTGGCCGAACGTCGTGCTGCCCGTTTGAACCAAATTGCTTGTCGCCTCCTTTTGCAGCGTCTCAAGTTTCTTCTCGAGGCATTCCATCCTTTTGACCGTGTCGCGCTCTGCATTGCACTTCAACCGCTCGTCAGCCGTCACCAGCGACGGCCAGATAAGGAGTGCCGTTGAGCACAACGTCATTGGGTAGCCTGGGCTCGCCCTTAAACGGAACATATCACGATCTCCGCTGATACCCTTGGTCCATTTGCGTTAATTTCATTACGTGGAGGTAGCGGTGCCTGACTATGCAAATTCGGCAGATCGTACCCTCCTCGATCGAACGTGACCCGCGGCCACCATCGGGTCGCACATTAAGCGCGGCAGCGCGCACGACTATCACAACTCACGCCCAGCCCTGATACAATGGCCCGCTGGGGGTTGACATGCAGCGGCGCGAATTTCTTGTGTCTTGGGTGGTGGGACGGTCGCGTGGCCGCACGTCATGCACGCACTGGAGGCCTAGAATGAAGAAGACATTTGCTGCCTTCGTCGCGGTCGCAACGATTGCCGGTTCACTCACCGCTACGCCGGCAAGCGCACAGCGTGGCGTCGCTGCGGGCGTCGCGGCTCCGGGCCGCTATTATGTGCCCGCCCCTTACGGAGCAGGTCCCGGGCCATACGACGATTTTGGCAGTTGCGAATGGGTGACACAGCGTTTCTATGACGGCCATGGTTGGCGGGTCCGCCGCGTGCGAGTCTGCGGCTGATCCGCGATTGCGGCGAGATTGAACGGGCTCATAAGAGCAACCATCGACGTCGAGCAGAGGCCGTCGAAGTGACCGGGGAAGGACCGGGATGACGCGATTGGCTGTCGCAATGCGGCAAATCAATATCGGCAACAATACGAGTAATCGTAATACACAGGCTGCCTTGACGTTCGCACAAACAGTTTGCGTGGGTAAAAAGGCATGATCGTTCCGCACTGACCCGGAATTTTGATAAATTCAGTGTCGTAGTATACGCGACAACGCTGGGTCGGATAAATTGTTTGAGCATCAACCGGCATGAGAGAGATCCAGAGCAAAGCGGTGACTAATGTCGCTAAGAATATCCTCATCGAAACTTCCCCCTTATCATCTGCATCATACTGGCGCTGATGTCCGACTTCGGCTCGTTTCGTCTATTTGCGGGAAATTGCCCGCCCGGCTTTTGCAACCAGCCTAGACCCGAACCGGACATTGGCCTAGCCCCGCATCTGGAAGACAGAATTTTCGCGGCGTGCCCCATGCGTAAACCAGCGTTCGACCTCAGCATCCCGACCCGCGGCTCCACGGTTCCGGCCGGAAAGACTGGCTGCACGAGATCAAGCACGACGGCTACCGCCTGATCGTGCAGTGCGAGGGCAGCGCTTCCGTTTGTTCACCCGCAACGGTCACGACTGGTCCGATCGCTTCCCGTTGATATCAGAGGCCGCGTTACGAAGCCGGGCGAGCTTCCCGTGCAAATCCCGGTCAAGTTCGAAATGACGATCAATCTCAAGACCGCCAAGGCGCTCGGCTTTACGGTGCCGTCGGCGATGCTCGCTCGCGCCGACGAGGTGTTTGAATTAGGGCGCGTTTTGCTGCAGTGCATGAGTTCGTTCATGGCAAACTTTTCGGACATGCCGCGACAGCCTGACGATGTCCGCTCACCGGGCAAAAGCGGACATCGCCGACGTCCCGGCGGACTTCCCGAAATGGCCCGGACCCTACATACGAAGTTTTCCCATACCTGCACGCCGGCCCATGCTGACCGAACCGCCGTCAAGAAAGGCGACGTTCAGGCGGATCGTCGAGCCGATTATGGCGCGTGGTAGGCCGGCTTATTGTTCCACATACTTAAATTCGATGCGCCCATAGTTTAACGTTAGGCCGCCGGTCGCCCTATCGATATCCTTGTCGTCGAGCGCGCCACTATCGTTCTTGATCTCACCGTTCGTGGGCGATTTCTGCTGCAGCTTCTCCTGGTGCTTGCTCATGATTGTCTCCTTTGAGCTAACAAGCCGATCAAGATCGCGATTATGCCGCCGGTCACTTTATCTAACTGATCTTCCCGCAGCTCGTCAGCGGCAGCGCTGATCACACTATGATGGTTGTCGGTATCCACACGAAGATGGTTGTCCGTATCCATTGTCCGCTCCTTCTGTTTCAGATACTCAGCGATTGAGTGTTGAATAGTCAAAACCAACACGCCGCCGACCGACAGTGATGCAGATCACGAAGCCGCCCCATCGGCTAAAGTCTGCGCCCACGTCAGTATCTGTAGGACAGGTGGACAGGATCTGTAGGACAGGCGGACAGGGTTCGGGCGGGCAGGCATTTCCGAGTGTGGTATCTTTGAAACATGGCGACCGGGCCTGGCGACGTCCGCTCTTGAGGGTACAACGGACGTGCCGTGCAAGCAGGGACACTTCCGAGTTTGACCCAAAGCGGTCCTCAGCTACGACGCAGCAGCATCGCTTTATCCTCAACAGTGGAGTCGGCTGGGCGCCGCGCTGCGTCACGTCGGTGACGTGCCCAACAGCAGAATGGGCCACAAAACGCTGAGCTATCCTCTCACCACCAACTGATCTTCCCGATCGATACAGTGGCGGTGCGCCCGGCGACCAGAAGAAGGTCCGGCGGCACATTGTCGAGCTTGATCCGCACAGGGATGCGCTGCGCCAGGCGCACCCAGCTGAAGGTCGGATTGACGAAAGCCAACAGCTCGCTGCTGGTGCTGCGGTTCTGGTCCTCGATGCCGTAAGCGATGCTCTCGACGTGCCCAGATAGCACGCGCGGATCGCCGATCAGTTTTACAGTCGCATCCTCGCCGATACGAATGCGCTGCAGCTTGGTTTCCTCGAAGTAACCCTCGACGCGGTACGTGTCGGAATCGATCAGCGCAAAGACAGCTGCGCCGGCATTGACGTAGCGCCCGGGCAGAAGAGCGAAATTGGTGACTATGCCGTTGACTGGCGCCACGACGGTCGAGCGCTCGAGATTGAGCTTCGCGACTTCAAGCGCCGCGTTCGCCGCGTCGAGCTCAGCTTGATCGACGTCGACCGCTTGCTGCCTCTGCTCGACCTGCTGGACGGTAACCGCGGCGCTGGTTAGACTCTTGCTACGATCGAGATCGCGCTTGGCCTGGTCGAGCGTAGCCTGTCGGCTCGCGACATCAGCTTTCGCCTGATCGAGCGCGTATTGAAAGCGCCGCTGATCGATACGGAACAACTGCTGGCCTTTGCTCACTTTTTCGTTGTCGTGAACAAAGACGTCGCTGATCAGCCCGGAAACGTCGGCGGCGACCGTGACCACGTCGGCGCGCACACGGCCGTCGCGCGTCCATGGCTCGAGCATGTAATAGCTCCAGAGCTGCCAGCCGACGCCAATCGCTACCAGCACCACAGCGAGCGTGAGCAGGACGCGGCCAGCAGAGGCGAAAAAGTTTTTCATTGCTCCATCACCCGAGAGTTTTCGTTCACGATCTTATGCCAGCGGCAGGATGCTTGCGCCCGCCGCCGTAACAATGCCAACCAGAATGACGTACATCGCGAGATCGAACAGCGCGCGATGCCAGACCAAACGATAGAAACCACAGGCATCCAAGAGCCGCTTGATCACGACCTGAAACAAGAAAGCGATAGCGGCAAAGACCGCGAAAGCTGGAAAGTACACGCCATAGATATCGAACTCGCCAATCACGATACGCTCCCATCATGTAACGCTGGCGGCTTCGCTCGGCCCGGGTAGCGCCGGGTCAGCCTGCTCTGTTTGCCTCGGCCGATACGGCGGCGCGTCAGGGGAGAGGGTCTGCCTTAGGCCGACAATCGCGGCGACGCAAGCATGCGTGGCTGCAGTGCAGGCCGTCGCTTCGCTGATCGCAATATCGATCTTTTGCAACAAATCGTCGCCAAGCGGCGCCACACGGCCGCGCCCCAGAGCACGGAAATGCACGGCCAGGCTCGCGAACATAGCCGCCAAAGCGTCTTGCGCCGGCTTCGACATGGCGGGCGCGAACGATTGCGTTTCGATCATATTGACGCCGAGCCGCAGATCATCGAGCGCATCGGCGAATTCATGCTGCGGCCGCGGCTCGAAGCGCGGTTGCCGGTACAGCAACAGTGCGACGCGATCCATCATGCGGCTGGTCCATTGATCGCGGTGCGGATGCGAGCGCCCGGCGGCAAGGTCCGCAAGGTCGCGATGAGTTGCCCGAATCAAGCGCCGCGCGCCGGCCTGCGTGCCGACAACACGCATCATCCGAGTTACAACCAGCGCCGCAACACCGCCGAGCACAAAAGCGCTGTTGGAATTCACGATGACCGCAAGATCAGCGGTATAGCTCGTCTGCAGGCTCATTTCGACACAGAAACCCAAGGCGAGCGCCAGGCCGATCACTGCATAGGCCGGAATGGCCATCAAGATGCCGGCCGGAATCAGCACAAAAGCGAGCACGACGCAAAGCAAGACGAATCCGGTGATCGCCGGCAACACAAAGAATTGGTAGACGAGTACGATCGGAATGCACAACGCCAGGAGGAGCGTAATGTTGCGAATTGCCGGTGTCGGATCGTCCAGAGAAGCAAATAGAGTGCAGGACACGGCGGTAAAGGCAATGGCGCCGGCACCCTCCGGCCATGCGGTCGCGATCCAAAAGAATGCACAGATGCCCATCGCGACGATCGCTGCGAGCGCCGACAGCAACGCAATAGCCGGATCCGTATGCATCGGTTTGGGCCCGATCTGCGTGGCGGCTGCGCGAATGTCGTCGCTCGGCGTCTGCGCTGGGTCGGCGAGATAAGCGGCGAGTTCGAGACAGGCTTGCCAGGCATCGACCAGCTCGATCAGACGCACGGTAACGTTGACCTTCACGAGATCGTCCCAGCTTGATTGTGGGCTGACGGCTGGCGCAGCTACGACACAAGCCTCTTTAAGCTCGGCCGCGCGGCGTCGGTCACCCGGCGCTTGCACCTGCAGCCAGTGGTAAATGCCTGCAACCGCCTCCGACAACTTTGCATCGAGCGGCCCAATACGCCGAAGCAGCCTTAGACGATCCTCGATGGCACTCACCAGGGGCAACAGCGCCACGATCTTGCGGTCGAAGGCGCGAATGGTGCCGATACCCGGTCGGTGCGGCGAGGTGTCAAAGCGCAAGCTCGTGCCAAGCACATAAAGCTCGCTGATATCGGCGGCTATACGGCGCCGCTCCATCTCGACTTCCGAACTAGCTTGCTGGGTCAGGCCATCGGCAAGCCAACGCCGCGTGTCCGCAATGGCACTTCTCAATTTTTGCTCAAAGGCGGAAAACGCGCTTTTGGGAAAGAAGAGACTGTGAACGATGGCGGCGCAGACGACGCCCAGCGTGATCTCCTCGACCCGCGATACCGCGGTGTCGAACACCGTTTCAGGCGCGAGCACGCTTGGAAAGCCGATCAGGGCTGCGGTATAGCCCGACAGCACGAACATATATGACCGCGGCGTGCGGTCGAGCAGCGAAACGAAAACGCAGAGCGCCACCCAAAGCATGATCGCAAGCGTTGTCAGCTCGGGCGCATCGACCAGATTGGGAACGATGGCGACCATGGCGGCGGCGCCGACGAACGTGCCGATGGCGCGATAAACGGCCTTGGCCCGCATCGCGCCGGACAGCGGCTGGCTGGTCAGATAGACTGTGGTCATGGCCCAGCCCGGACTCTTCAAGTCGAGGCTGAAGGCGACGTACATCGTGAGGATGGTGGCGATATAGCAGTTGACGGAGAATATGATCGGCCGAACGCCAATGTCCCTGATCATTTCATGTCCACTTCGTCCGACAGCAAATGAGTTGAACGCCAGCGGGACCGTGCCGCGTCAGAAGCCGGAACCCATCGGAAAGGTCCATTCGTCGAGCGGCTCCTGTATCGCATATTTAAGGTTCAAGAGGATGTCTCCCAACCCTCATCTATGTGATTTCCTGATTGTCGGCCTCGACCAGATGAGATTCAAGCTGGAACAAAGTGGTTTGGGCACCGACGATCGATCTAGCTGCAATCCGCTCCCGGTGGCGCGGCCTGCCGTTTGTCCACGTCTGCGCAACGGCTTTGAGCTTGACGCCTCTCGATCTGGTCGTGTGGGCAAAAGCGAACGCCGGCGCCGGCAATCTTTACCGATCCCGGCATGAGTTGCTGCCGCTGTTCACGAGCGAGATCAACAATGATCCGCGACTTCCGCTTGTTGGCACGAAACGGACATGCCGTCCGGTTCTGACGATGTCCGTTGATAGGGTCAAATCGGACCTCGCGCCGCAAGGCCGCGACTTCCGTATTGACCCAAGGCAAACATTGACCTGCCGCGTTTCGGGCATAGCCTTCCACCTCCGTCGAATTGGAGCGTGTCATGCTAAAAATCATGTTCGGAGCGTTGGGCCTTGTTTGGATGGTGGTATTGGCGAGCGCACAAGGCTTGGCTCCCGATGAACTCGCCCGACGTGCCATAGAGCGCCGCGCAATTGAGGCCGTGAACTGGGGCATGTCAGCGGTCAACACCGACTTAATGCTGCAGGAGATGCTCGCAAAGACGGCCGGCAAGATGAACGAGGTTATTTACTGGTCGCGTCCCCTTGACTGGCACAACCAGACGCTCACGCCCAATCCAGATGCGATCTATTTGCAGGCGTTCTTCAACACCAAGGAGGCCGGACCCATTGTGCTGGAGATACCCGCGGCGGGCAATGACGGATCGCTCAACGCGAACATCGTCGACTTCTGGCAAGTTCCGCTGGAGGACGCAGGCCCGTCCGGTGCTGACGCAGGAAGAGGCGGCAAGTATTTGTTGCTGCCGCCCGGCTACGCCAAACCCGTTCCTAGCGGTTATATCGTGCTGCGTCCCACGACTTTCGGCGGCTATGCGCTGCTGCGCTCGAACCTGAAGAGCCATAGCGATGCCGATATCGCCAAATCGGTCGCCTATGGCAAGAAGATTAAAGTCTACCCGCTGTCGCAGGCGGCGGCTCCGCCGCCGACCGTTTTCACCGACGCGGTCAAGGTGATGTTCGATTCCACCATCCGTTATGACGCGAGCTTCTTTACCTCGCTCGACCGCGTCATACAGAACGAACCGTGGCTGCCGCGTGACCGGGCGATGATCGACCTGTTACGGTCGCTTGGGATCGAAAAAGGCAAACCCTTTAACCCCGATAGTAAGACCAAGGCCGCGCTCGATTCGGCGGCGCAGGAGGCGCAGGCGTGGCTAGAGTCGAGATACGATACAGCTCTTCCGCCATTCTATCCGGACAGCCGGTGGACGGTGCCTGCTCTGCCTGAGATCCTCGCGGCCGTGCAAAAGGATTTCAACGATCCCGACAAGTATCCGGTCGACGCACGGGGTGTTACCTATACGTTTGCATTCGTTGGCATCAAGCGCCTCGGCACAGGCCAGTTTTACCTTGTGAGCCTCAGAGACAAGGACGGCAATCCGTTCGACGGGAGCAAGACCTATCGATTGACCGTGCCGGCGAATGCGCCGGTCCAGCAATACTGGTCGGCGACTGCATATGACCGTGTTACGCACGCGCTGATTCGGAACATGCCGCGGGCCAGCCGATCGTCGCAGATCCCCGAAATGCAGAAGAATGCCGACGGTTCGGTCGACGTCTACTTCGGACCAGCATCGCCGACCGGCAAAGAGTCAAACTGGGTGCCGACCGATCCCCTGCGATTCTTTGAACTGATGTTCCGCGCTTATGCCCCGACAAAGGGATTCTTCGACAAGACGTGGCGGCTGCCCGACGTCGAGTGGGTAAACTAGGCGGAAAAACACTGAAAACAAAGCCCGCGATGTTCGGCGGCTGTGACGGCAAGATTCCGAACTGCCTACCCATCATGTAACCATGGATTTACGTGGTGCGGCTCCATCTCCACGCGCCGAAATTCCGAACAGCAAGTGGAAGATTCCAGAGCCGCAGCCGGTTGCCAAATGATCTCGATACCGGCAGCCATGTCGGTTCATGGCACCATGCCGGGGGCAAAGCGACATCCCTTCGCAAGGCCGCGACTTCCGGTTTTGACCCAACCGACATTGATGAACGGCGCCAGCCTCGGCCAATCAGACAGCGCCGACCGCCGGCCACCAGGAAGTGGAGAGGTTGTCACTAAACGCTGGTCGACAGATGGCTCCAGGCAAACCCGTTCATCAACATTAAATTTTACGGCTACCCCTTTTACTGAGGGCGCTCGCGGGAAACTATGTCGGTTGAAGTTCCGAGAAAAACTGGAAAGGCTTCGGACATGAAGAAAGCAGTATTGGCGTTAGTGACCGCTGCCACCATAGGTGTCACTGCTTTGATGGCCCCATCACCAGCTCAAGCTTGGCGGGGTGGTTGGGGTTGGGGTCCCGGTCTCGCGGGCGGACTCATTGCTGGCGCGGTGATCGGTGGTATAGCGTCCAGCGCTTACGCCTATGGCCCTTACGGTTACTATGGCGGCTATGCCCCTGCTTACTACGGCGGGTACGCTCCGGCGTACTACAGCCACGGCTACGCCCCTGCCTATTACGGCGGATACAGGTCGAGCTACTACGCTCCCGCCTACTATGGTCCCCAGTACCGGCGCGTTTTTCGTCCCGCATACGCGTACTACGGCCCTCGGTATTATCGCGGGTATCGTTATCGCTGGTGACGCCAGGCGCGACGCTGAAGTCGGGACAACGAAAGGTCGCAAGATGTCTGCGGCCTTTTTGCATGGCTTAATAGGAGACACCCTGACGGAAGGCGCCTTTGAAACCGACATACTCTCCTCAGCCTAAGAAACGCTGCACGGCTCGTCATTTTCCGGTGATGGGGCTACAGCGCTAAGCGCTTTGGATGATCACTATGACATGCTGCTGCGCACGGCGCTGGCGGACAGAAAGTTGAGCTAACCCCACTATGCGATGACCGGCATTGACACTTTTCGAACCTGACCGGCTGGTCTGGCGATGTCTGCTCCGGGGGAAGACTGGAAGTCGTCGGCCAACGGCCAAAATGACGCGATTGACCCTTTTCTGAAGTTGCATCCAAAACCCCAACGTGGAAGGCTGCTGAGAGCGGGATGCCGAACTCCGCCCCTACGTACGGCTGCGGCAAGTGCGATGAGGAGAGGCGGAAGATGAGGCACGGCATCACCTGGATGGGCGCGATTGTTGCATTGTGCAATTTCACGGCATCGCATGCGGAAGACGCACGCGAGAGCGATCCTGTCATAGTGACGAGATCGTTTTTGGGAGCGTGGGCTGCAAGTAGCGTTGATGACCTTATGGGGTTTATGGCCAACGACGCAGTGGTGGTGGGCAGCAGCGGAGCGCGGTTTACCGGAGAGCAGGTTTTGCGCCGGGTGCTTGGTGGTCTTAAGGGGTTGCAAAACCGTGAATATGAAGTGCGCCTGGACGGCGACAGGGTAGCTGCTCACGGGAAAACCTGGGGCTATGTCCCTTATGTTGAGTTGGGCGTAGAGCCCGGCGAATGGGACAGCTCAACCGTCGTCAAAAACGGACGCATCGTGTATTACGAGTGGTATTACACGCCGGAATTCAACACGAGTCTTGAGCGAGCTTGTCTCCAAAGACCAGACTATGTCATCGCTGGCACGCGGTGCCTCGATTTCTCGGCGCGAGCCAAGGCACACACAGAAAGCGCGCGGCTCAAATAGTTTTATGATGTCGGCTTTTGCACTTTTCGGACATGCCGAGACAGCCTGACGATGTCCGCTCACCGAGGCAAAGCAGACATTCCCCCGCAAGGCCGCGACTTCCGTTTTTTGACCGGAACGGACACTGGAGACGTCCACGAAATTATCCCCTGATTTATCTTCGGCTTGGGATTAGGTGACTCGGACGCCGGTGAGCGCGGCGATCTTCCTGACGTGAGCGACGGCTGCGCGGCCTCCCGTGGTCTTGGTCAGCAGGTCGAGCGTCTCATCTCCGTCGTCGCTGACCGGCGCGAGCGCCTGGTCTCTATAGTCGCTGGCCCGCGGGCTGTAGGTGAAGACGGTTTGCCAAAACAACAGCCGTCCCGCCGCACCGATCAGAATCGAGTGTTTCACGAGCGTCTCCCAGCCGAAGCGCAACCAAAAAGCCCAGGGGGCCTCACGCGATAATCCGGGCCGTCGCTCGGACGGATGCTTGAGGCGGAAGATGCCGCCCTGCAGCGGGTGGACATGTTCGAGCCGGTCAGTCGTCGAGAACGTAAGCAGGTACTTTGCGAGATTGCCAATTGGAACGCCCGTGGCCATTGCGCGCCGCAGCAGGGTCTTCATGTGCTCAGGCGTATAATAGAGCAACCAGGCCTCGTGGTAGATCTCCTGCCATTCCTTGTCGCTCATTCGGGAATGGGAAGTGCAGACGTGTTCGACGTCATATTTGTTGAGGTCTGGGTCCATCGCGATGCCGTTCTTCCAGAGCACCTGATGATCCTCCGAGCCGGGAAGAGGCGTCAGGCAGAAGAACTCGAGAAGGTCGATCGGCAATTCCGCCTTGATGATCGCGATGTCGCGCCTGATTGTCTCCGGCGTGTCCGCCGGAAAGCCCAGGATATAACCAGCGATTGTCAGAATGCCCTGTTTCTTCCAGGCGAGCAGCATCTTGCGGTACTCGGTGATCTTGTTCTGGCGCTTCTTCGCCGCCGCCAGGTTGTCCGGGTTGATGTTCTCAAGTCCAATGAAGACCTTGTTGACGCCGGCTCGCTTTGCCTTTTCCATGAAGTTGGGAATCCTGTGACAAAGCGTATCGACCTGGATCATGAGGCCCAACGGGATGCCATCCCTTTCGCGAAGCTCGATCAGACGGTCAAAGGTCGATTCCCACTCCTTGTTGCGGGCAAAATTATCGTCGGTGATGAAGAACTTTCTAATGCCCTGCGCCCAATTGAGGCGCACGAGATGCTCAATATCGTCTGCCGAGCGATAGCGGGACTTGCGGCCCTGCACATTGATGATAGTGCAAAAGCTGCATTGGTAAGGACAGCCACGACCGGCATCGAAGCTGGCGCTGGCGCCAAGTGTACGCTCTATATATCGCTTCGGGAGGAACGGCACCGGGACGCCCTCCATCCCCGGGAGTTCTTTCATGTAGTTATAGATGGGTGCGAGACGTCCTGCCGCCGCGTCTGCGAGCATCGATTCGAAGCGTCCTTCGGCCTCGCCGGCGAATATCGTCACCCCCAAGTCCAGGCAAGCGTCGAGACCCACGGCGTGGCCATCCAGCATCGACAGACACCCTGACACGTGGAAACCTCCCATGGCCACCGCAATTCCGGCTGCCCGGAACGGACGCGCGATGTCGAGCGCGCGTGGATACTGATTTGATTGAACGCCGATGAGAGCGATACACCCGAACCCGTTGTGACGCGCGAAGCGGGAAAGCAGCGCCGGGACATCTACGTGGGTGTTCGTCTCGTCGATGACTTCGATATCGATGGCGACATCCGGCCCCAGCACCCGTCGCTCGGCGCAGTCAGCTGCGATGCCGTATACGGCGGCTAATGAATTGGACGGCGTCATGGCACGCCACCAGCGGATCACATATCCGTCGTCGTCATAATGAGACGGTTTGATCAGGACGAGTTGAAAGCGTCGCTCCTCGGCAGCTGCTTGCAGCATTGACGCTCTCCGGATAATGCACCCATACCGTAGCACGGCAGCCGATGATAAGCACTCGGCCATCTGCGGAGCCACATCCGCCCGATCCGGAATGATGCGATGCCCAAATCCTAGGCCGTAAAAGCCTTTTTCGCTTGCGAGGGCTGCTGCTACCGTAGAGAAGACCGGGTACCGGCAATTAGCACGTCGAGTTGGCGTTCTGTCATGTCCGTTGTTGGCACAAAACGGACCTCCGGGAATGTCCATCCAATGTCCGCTTTCGGGGGTGAAGCAGAGTGCGCCGGGAGACCGGCAAGGAGTAGATGGTGCAAGTCCATCACGATGAAGGAGTAGCGAACCGCATCGACCCCGAGTTCATGCGCAGATGCTCGCGAGGGCATCGGCGAAGCGTTGACAGGGGAGCGCATAGGCCAGCCATTGAGCCGCGAAAGTACCCTCATCCCGGGTGCCGACGTCGTTCTGCTGACGGAAGGCAACACGGATGGGCGCGATAGTGCGAGCGCCCAGACGGCCCGGCGTGGTCGTAGACACTGGCATGTGCGGACGCTCTTTGCTCGGGAACCGGGAGATCTCATGGTCGGCCAGCGCCAGCATGCGTGCTGCACTGGTCCGTGTCGGGAAGGCGAGGAGCCGTAGCCGATGATGTACGATCATGAGAAGTCTGACCCCGCCATAGTAGCTGTGAAACCGACGAACAAGGCTGGGCAACCGGCTGCGGAGTTGGTGGAGCCAAGGGCGGGGGCCGAGGGGAATGTGAGTCAGCAAAGCACGGGCCGGGCACAGTACCGGGAAACCGTGTCACAGGCGCTGAAGCACATACGGCATTTCGTGAGAATATCACGACGCGCCGTTACAAACCCGAGGTGGGAGAAGCTATGGGGCGGGCGGCGGAGGTCATGGCACCTTCATCGTCCACACGAACTAATGGAGGTTGCCCCGTGGCCCAAGTCAATGATCTCAGCCGAAGCCTGACCGCGTTTGATCCGATCTCGACCTTGGTAGTGGTCGTCGAGATGAGCAAGGCGAGCTGGCTGGTGAGCGGAGCTGTTCCTGGCGTCGAGCGCCAGCCGTTGAAGAAACTGGAGCCGGATGCGACGGCACTGTTGCGATTGATCGAGCGGTGGCGGAACGAGGCGATGCGTGCTGGCCGGCCGATCAGTCGGATCGCGCTGGCCTATGAGGCTGGCCGCGACGGCTTCTGGCTGGCGCGCTGGCTCATTACTCGCGGGATCGAGGCGCATGTCATCCATTCGGCAAGCGTTGCGGTGTCACGCGAACGCAAGCGGGCGAAGACGGATCGTCTGGATGCGGCGATGTTGATGCGCGTATTCCTGGGCTGGTTGCGCGGTGAGCGGGGGCACTGCGGGATGGTGGTGATCCCGACGATGGAGGAGGAGGCTGCGAGGCGCCCGAGCCGCGAACGCGAGAGCCTTGTCAACGAGCGCTCACGCATCACCAACCGCATGAAGAGTGCGCTCGCCCGTCTCGGGATCCGCGGATTCAAACCACATCTGCGCAAGGCGCCAGAGCGTCTGGCAGGTCTGCGGACAGCGGAGGGCACGGGCCTGCCGGCGGACGTCATCGAGGAGTTTCGGCGCGACATGGCCCGGCTGGCACTGGTTCGTGAGCAGATCAGCTCGATCGAGAAGACACGTGCCGAGCGGCTCGAGCGGGCACCGGACACAGGCCCGCATGCGATGGTGCGGCTGCTCGCCAGGGTGATCGGTATCGGCATCGAGACGGCGGACATGCTGGTGCGGGAGATCTTGTCGCGGAAGCTTCGAGATCGAAGAGCCGGTGGCGCGCTACGCCGGGCTCACGGGATCGCCCGACGAGAGCGGTTTGAAACGCCGAGAGAAGGGCCTGGCCAAGGCTGGCAATGCGCGGGTACGACGTGGGCTGATCCAGTTGGCGTGGCGCTTCCTGATGTTCCAGAAAGACAGTGCGCTGGCGCGCTGGTATCGCACGCGGACCGAGGGCCCGAGCGGCGCGCGCAAGACGACGATGATCGTGGCACTGGCGCGCAAGCTGCTGATCGCGCTGTGGCGCCTGGTCACGACCGGCGAGGTGCCGGACGGTGTCGAGCTGCGGCCGGCGGCGTGAGCAACACTCTATAACGAGGAAAGGACAAACAAGGTTCGGTACCTGACTGCGCTTGATGCGCCCGGGTAGCCGATGACGATCCGAGGTGGCGGCAATCCGCACACGGCTATGGCTGCAATGCCGCTGGGAGAATGGACCCGCCGCCTCGGAGCCTTGCTCGCAGAAGCGTACGACTGCTTCATGGTCGGGACCCTACATGGTTCAACCGAATACAAGCGTGGTTCGCGGGCGATTGCTCGTGGCCAATGGCAGGCTCCCCTCGGATCATCGCGCGGCCAACCACCCGATCGCCGGCAGCCTGCCGCCGTGCTCGCGTCCGTCAAGGACAAGCCTTCGGCGGCGCTAAAGAAGCGCCGTCCTTGACCGCCGCTGCGCGCGACGGCGATGCAAATATGCGGTCGGGACGAAAGAATGCTCGCGGCGCAGGTCGAACAAAAGAATGGAATGACAAGGGAGCGACAGAAATGGCGTGCATGCCTCCCTTGACAAACAAAGCCCCATACAAGCCGTGTGCCCGAATTGGGCTCGCACGGATCTGTGCGGGGGGCGCGAGGTAACTCGCGTCCCTACCGCGAACATCCCGCTGCAAGGCCGCGATTTCCGTTTTTGACCCAGGCCGTGTGGAAACGTTTTTCCTCCCCCAAAAACTGCACGCAACCGGGCGCGACCCGCGTCGACGCGACCGTCTGAGCATATTTTTGCTGTATCGGGTCCGGAGTCAATCCGGGCGCAACCTCGGGCCGCGCTGAGCGACCTGAACGGTCACACGGCGCGCACAACAGTACACACTCCTCACGCCCGGATCGCGGCGAGGAGCGGTTTGATACCGAGGAGGTTCAACACGCGCGTGAGGTTGTAGGCGAGCACGTGCAACGCCATCTCGGTCGCCACCTTGGGCAGCGTCTTCATCAGAAAGTGCGTCGCCCCCATCCGCATCTTCAGCGTGCCAAACGGATGCTCGACCGTCTCGCGACGAGTACGCATTGCATCCGGATTTCTGTCCAGGCGCGCCTGCACGGCATCGACAACGTGCTCGTGTTCCCAACGCGTGATGCGACGTTGCGGTCCCTTCGTGCACTGAGCCTTCACCGCGCAGGTGCGGCACGCATTGGTCCAGTAGCGGCGCAAGACCAATCCATTTTCCTCGTTCGTGAAGTGGTGGGCGAGCTTCTCACCGGCAGGACAAATGTAAATGTCCTCCTCAGCCACGTAGCGGAAGTCCTGCTTGCCGAAGCGGCCTTCCGACTTCGCCTCCGATGTCTGGGGTTTTGGCAGCGTGACCGTGATGCCAGCCTCATCGCAAGCGAGGATCTCTTCGCCTTTGAAGTAGCCGCGATCGGCGAAGGCTTCGAGTTTTTCTGCCTCCAATGCCGCCTTCGCCTGGTTGGCCATGTTCGCAAGATGCGACTTGTCGGTGCCGACGTTGGTCACCTCATGCGCGACGATCAGATGGTTCGTCGTATCCACGGACGCCTGCACATTATAGCCGACCATCCCAGAGCCGCGCCCGCTGGTCGCCATCGAGCGGGAATCAGGATCGGTGAAGGAGACCTGCTGATCGGGCGCGGCCAGCATCACTTTCTCAATCGCCTTGAGGCGCTTCACTTCCTCTTCGAGCTTGATCAGCTTCTCCTTGAGCCGCGCGGTCCTGGCCACAAGCTCCTCCGAGGTCGCCTCACCGGCGGCTGTCTGGCGATCGGCGGTGTCGAGCTGGCTCAGATAGCGCGCAACGCTCGCCTCGATCTGCGCCAGCCGCCGCTCCATCTTTCCCTTCGTGAAGTTGTTGTCGCGCGAATTGACCGCCTTGAACTTGCTGCCGTCGATCGCAACGCTCGCTTTCGCCAGCAGACCCATCTTGCGGCACAAGGCAACAAATTGCGCGCAGACCTTCTTGATGGCCGGACCGTTGTCTTTGCGGAAATCGGCGATGGTTTTGTGATCCGGAACGAGCCGTCCCGTCAGCCACATCACTTCCAGATTGCGGCCAGCCTCACGCTCCAGCCGCCGGCTCGATTGGACCCGGTTGAGATAGCCATAGATATAAAGCTTGAGCATCGGCGACGGATGATATCCCGGCCGGCCGGTCGCTGCCGGGGTGACGCCATCGAACCCCAGTTCGCGCAGTTCCAGCGCATCGACGAACACATCGACCGCGCGAACAGGATTGCTCTCGTCCACCCAATCATCAAGGCATTCCGGCAACAGCGTCGTCTGCTGGCGATCCGCCCCTTGAACGAAACCCTTCATCATTCCCCCGCGATTCAGCAAGGGAATCATAGCATCGATGGGGTTTTCACACAGTCTGGACCCGTTTCGGACATCGGCGATGGGCTAATCACGGTAGCTTCACAACAGAGGCTGTGCTTCAATCGCCGTATTCGGGCGATCCAAAGTTGCACAGTAAATCCGACCACCATGTGTATGCGGCCAACGAACAACTCCAGAGGGTAGGAAAGCCAGTCATGTTCAAACATCGTATCGCGTTGGTACTAGGCGCGCTTGCTATGGCGTGGGTTTCGCCGGCGATAGCCCAGGCGCCGCAGGGGACCGCCGCCGGCACGCTCACTTGCCAGTTGGCGCCGTCAATTGGCCTGATCTTTGGATCCCAGCAGCGGATGGCCTGCCGGTTTGTTCCAAATGGCGCTTACCCGCCCGAAGCTTATATCGGCGTGATGAACTCGCTCGGTCTTGATATCGGCATCACCGCGGGGGGAGTCATGGCGTGGGGCGTCATCACGCCCAATGCGGGCCCGATGCGCGGAAAGCTCGCCGGCAGGTATGTGGGCGCGAGCGGCTCTATCGGTCTCGGCGTCGGCGTCGGCGCCAACGTCCTGGTTGGCGGGTCCAACCGTTCGATTTCCCTGCAGCCGCTCTCGGTCGAGGGGACAGTTGGGATCAACCTGTCGCTCGGAGTTTCGGGACTCACGCTTACGTTGGCACAATGAACGCAAAGTCGCTCGGCAACGCTTCAAAGCTAATCATCAGAGGACGATCATGAAAATTACAACGCATTTGCTGGCTAGGCTCGGAGTCCTGCCTTTGCTGGTCATCCTGTCGGTCGGATCGACATGGGCGCAGACCAATCTCGGAAAAACGATTGTCGAAAAGCTGACCGCAAAAATCACAAAACTCGAGAATTCCTGCGCTCGCGATATCAGGAAATACTGCAAAGACGTCACGCCAGGCGAGGGACGCATGATCTATTGCATGCAAGCCCATGAGGACAAGATAAGTCCGAAATGTGCGTACGAACTGGGGGAGACCGCGGGAAGCGTGCAGGCGACCTCGGACCTCCTGAAAGACGGAGTAATTGCCTGCAAAGCAGAGATAATAGGCGTGTGCGGGAAGATACAGCCCGGCCAGGGTCGAATTGCCGAATGTCTGATCGCGAACAAATCGACGGCTTCGAAGGATTGCGCAGACGCCATTCAGAAGCTCGAAGCTATGGCGGCTCAATGACAAGAGCGGATTTCTGGCTACAATCCTTCTCTGCGTGAAGGCGCACGCCGCCTATCTCTGATGGCAAACAAATCACCGCCCTCAAGCGGACAAAGCGACGTCGTGCGCGCATGGAGCAGTCGCGTCGAGTACAGCTCTCGATCGAGCCTGCTGTTCACAATTGATTCGAATAACGATTCTATTTGTGGCAGTGCATGAGTCCGGTTGTGGCACAAAGCGGACATGCCGAGACAGCCCGACGATGTCCGCTCAGCAAAGCAGACATCCCGCCGCAAGGCCGCGACTTCCGCAAATGACCCAATTCTCGGACATCGGGCGGTCCCAAATATACTTGCTTCGACCGGCCCTGAAGTCTTCCAAGTGTCGGGCTTGGACCGATACACTGCCGCACTCTGATGCTTAGGGCCGCGCATGCTGCGACGCCAGTTCATCACACTGATCGGCGGCACGGCAGTTGCGTGGCCGGTCGTAGCACGTGCGGAGCAGATGCGGCGGATCGGTCTGCTCATGAACCGGGTCGCGGGCGATCGGGAGGGCACGGCCCGTATCGCCGCGTTCCAGCACGGCCTGCAACAATTTGGCTGGAACGACGGCCGCAATGTGCGGATCGACATCCGCTGGGGCGAGGACGATGTCGACCGCGAACGGCAATGCGCGGCGGAATTGGTCGCGCTCGCGCCTGACGTTATCCTGGCTGCCGGCACCCTGGGGGTGGCGGCGTTGCAACGGGTCACCCGCACCTTGCCGATCGTATTCGTGGGCGTCGGCGATCCGGTCGGTGCGGGTTTCGTCGATACACTGGCTCGGCCAGGTGGCAACACCACCGGTTTCATGGTTTATGAATATAGTTTGAGCGGGAAATGGCTGGAGCTCCTCAAGGAGATCGCGCCGAATGTGACGCGCGCCGCTGTCCTTCGGGATCCCGACAGTCCTGCCGGGATCGGTCAGTTCAGCGCGATCCAGGCCGCAGCACAGCCACTTGGGGTGGTGGTGATCCCCGTCAGCGTGCGCGACGCTGGCGAGATCGAACGCGGCGTCGCGGCCTTCGCCCGCGCTGCGAATGGCGGCCTGATCGTGACGCCGAGCGGTCGGGTGTCGCTTCATCGCGATCTGATCATCGCCGTTGCGGCCCGGCACAAGCTACCCGCGGTCTACCCTTTCCATTACATGGTCACCGACGGCGGCCTGACCTCCTTCGCACCCGATTGGGTCGATCAGTACCGTCCCGCAGCCGGCTATGTCGATCGCATCCTCAAGGGCGAGAAGCCCGCCGATCTTCCGGTGCAGGCGCCGACCAAGTACGAACTTGTCATCAACCTCAAGACCGCGAAGGCGCTCGGGCTAACTCTGTCACCGACCTTGCTTGCCCGCGCCACTGAGGTGATCGAATGAGAAACGCCACTTCCGTTGTTGGCACCTTTGTAAGACATGCCGACTGCCTCTGAAAACGTCTGCTAACTGGGGTAAAACGGAAGTAGCCGCCGACATCCAAAACGACGCGACTGATCCACTTCGGAAGTCGGCACGCTCCAAGCATAATTCATTTGACCGAGAGCCGACGCACATCGAATGATGACCGCAATCGCTCTTGATAATGAACATCGCGAAAAAAACCATGAAATGGCTTGGCTTCTCCATAATAGTGGCAGCGACCGTTGCAGCGTTGGTATCTGTCCGAGCAGTCGCGCAAAGCCAGCGGGAGTTGCTCGCGCCAACCGGTAGATTACGTGTCGGCGTCTATCTTGGAAGTCCTCTGTCGATGGTTCACGACCCAGCAACTGGTGAAGTCCGTGGGATCAGCGTTGATCTGGGTAAAGAGCTGGCAAATCGCCTTGGTGTTCCATTCGAGCAAGTTGCCTATCAGCGCATCGCCGAAGTTCTCACCGCGATGAAGGCTGGGGATGTCGATTTTACTATCAGCAACGCGACGCCAGCACGGGCAACCGATGTAGCTTTTAGCCAAACGCTTCTTTCGCTCGAACTCGGATATCTTGTACCTGCCACATCTTCGGTCAAGACATTGGCGGATGTTGACCGGTCCGGGGTCAGGGTCGGCGTTACCAAGGGCAGCACGTCGGAGCGAACTCTTCCGAAAATCTTGGCAAGTGCCAGCGTCGTGCCTTCAGAAAATCTTAAGCAAGCAATCGATTTGCTAACGCGAGGAGAATTAGACGCGTTCGCAACAAATAAGCCAATCCTCTTTGAAATGTTAGGTTCCATGCCTGCGGGACGGGTACTGGAGGGCAATTGGGGGCAGGAGCACATAGCCATCGCTATTCCCAAGGGTCGGGACAAGGCAATGGAGTATGTGCGTCACTTTGTCGACGATGTTCAAGCAAACGGCACGTTGGCTCAAGCTGTAAGTCGTGCGGGGTTAAGAGGTGTCCTTGAAGTACGCAATTGATCGCCTTCCGACAGGTTGGCCATTTCTGAGAGCCGTTAGGGGCGGGAGCACGGCCCGTCCATCCCATTCTCGGAAGTGCCCGGTCGGACGGGTGATGTCCGCTGTTGGGGGAAGAGCGGAAGTCGCATTCTAGGGTCGTGAGGTCAGCTTTTGACCCAGGCTGTGTGAAAACTCAGACGCTGAACTAACGCGTAGAAATTCCATCTCGATTTCGTCGCCGCGAGAACTAATCGCACTGGTAGGTACTGCTGGCAGAGGGTAATTGAGAAAACAATTCTGAGCGTCCTCAACTCAGACGCGTTTTCACACAGTCTGGACCCGGAGCAGAAGTCGGCTGTTAGGGCTCGGAAGCAAAGCCGCGCCTGCGGGAACGCGGTTCGCCTCTCAAGATTGGGAAGTCAGCGCTCGGCGGTAATGGCGTCCCACCACGGACAAACGCCACTAAGTCTTTCGTAATTGCCCTCAATCACTTGAACAGGGGCACGCCGCCCCTCGGGAGGAGGTGGAGGCGGCGGCGCATCCCCAAGCACGGCCGCCCTCAGCCCGTCGTGGCCCCAGTAGCTGGCATATGTGTCCATTTCTACCGGCTGCCATGTCGCCACATTCACCTCGCGCCCACCCCAACCATACTCAACGAGGAAGTTCGACGGCGTTTGCATATAGAACGAAGTCATATAGTCGTTGTTATGACGGCCGAGCGACACCTTTACTCGATCGCCTTCTGCCCGCGCGAGGTCGTAGCCCTGACCGACATCGTCTAGCGAGTAGAGCTCCATCATCAAATGATGCATGCCCTGCCGAGGTTGCTCGAATAGAGCAAGACTGTGATGGCGCGCATTCACATGCAGGAAACAAATCTTCGGCTCCCGCTTAAAATCGCTGATCCGAAAGCCGAGCAGACCTCTGTAGAAGGCCAGCGCCGCGTCAAAATCAGTGACCATAAGCACCACATGCCCCATGCCGAGGGAGCCAGCGCGGAAGCCCGAAATATTACGGCCAGGCGTGAAGGGCGTGTCGGCTAGCAGCGGCCCGTGAAAGACCTCGAGCCGGTTTCCGGCGGGATCGCGAAACGAAATTAGGTCACGAACAAACCGTTGATCAGCGAGCGCCGCCGGTTCCCGTCGCACGGCAACACCAGCTGCTTCGAGCTTCCCCGCGAGGGCATCAAAGCTTGCGGCATCGGCGACCTCCCACCCGAAAAAGCGCTCGGCATCCGGACGCTCTTTGTCAACGATTACTCGCTGACGACGATCATCCATACGGAAGGCGCAGCTTGACGCCGCATGATCGACCATCTGCAACCCCAACTGACGCGTCGCGAAGTCCGACCACTTATCGATGTTTTGTGTGCTGATACCGAGATAGCCGAGTGCTTGAACTGCCATGAGCGTTGCTCCCAATCAGCATTGCATTTGCAGTTAACGAGGAGGATTTAGTTCCTTGGTTTGCGAAGTTTTCAGCTTACAGCGACAAAATGCGAACCACAACGAAACAACCGCCACTTCCGATTTTGGCACGAAACGGACTTGAGCGTGTAACCTGACGATGTCTGTTCCTGAGGGTAGAACGGACATCCTGTTAGCCTCGCCGAGGTCCGAGCCTGACCCTCAACAGAAGTGGTCCGCATCCAATTAGCGCGCCAAAGCACGCGCTACCAGTTCCAATATGCTAAGGTGAGAACACACGCGATTGTCTCTGAGCTTGGCTAGGTAGGACGAGGATATGCGGCGACGTGAATTCATCTCGGCGCTTGTAGGCGCTTCAGTACTCCCGCTTGCCGCGAGAGCAGAGCAGCCGAAGAAAGTCCCGCGGATAGGTTTTCTTGCCACGGGATCGCTTGAATCTTCCGAGGCGCGCCCAACCCTCAACGCCTTTTATCAAGGATTGCGCGAATACGGCTACATCGATGGTGAGAACGTGATCGTAGAGGTCCGAGCGGCGGACTCGAAGATCGAGCGCTTTCCGGCGTTGGCCAGCGAACTTGTCGGTCTCAATCTCGACCTCATCGTGGCCTCAAACTCGGTAGCTGGTCGGGCCGTACAGCAAGCGACCACAACGATCCCGATTGTTATCCCGGTGATGGGCGATCCTGTTGGTGATGGGCTTGTCGCTGGCCTCGCGCGACCCGGTGGGAATATCACGGGGCTAACCTTCCTTGGGCCGCAGCTGGTCCCCAAGCGTCTCGCCCTGCTCAAGGAAGCGCTCCCCAAAGCTACTAGAGTCGCGGCCCTCTGGCATCCCGGCGCTTATGGCACGCGCACGATGAACGACATGATGAGTGAGGCAGAAGGGGCAGCGCAGACCTTGGGCCTGCAGCTTCGATTGATTGCTGTGCGTGAGCCGGACGAATTGGATAAGGCGTTTTCCGCGATTGCGGATGAGCGAGCTGATGCCCTTATGGTATTTCCCAGCCCGATGCTTTTCGCTGAACGAAAACGCATTGTGGACCTCGCCGCAAAACTCCGGCTGCCATTGATCTCCATGGGCAAGGAGTTTGCGCAATTGGGTGGACTGATGTCCTATGGAGCGGACATTATCGACTCCTTCCGGTTGAGCGGCGCCTACGTGGACAAAGTCCTCAAAGGTGCCAAGCCAGCCGACCTGCCGGTCGAGCAGCCGACCAAGTTTGAATTGTTCATCAATCTCAAGACTGCGAAGGTCTTGGGCATCGATATTCCGGCTACGCTGCTGGCCCGTGCCGACCAGGTGATTGAATAAAGGGAAAATTTGCTGCGGTGCATGAGTCCGTTGTTGGCACAAAACGGACATGCGGCAACGCCTGACGATGTCCGCTTCTCTTCGGAATCGGCACCTGGGCCTTTCCATCATGGGATCCGAGGACGAGGCGGAACAATCTTTTAGTCGGCCTTGCCGTTGAAGAACGGCGGGTCCAAGCGGACATACGAACTCACCTCATCCATCGTCCCGCAAGGGACATCTTTCCACCGCTCGGTGGAGCTCTAGTTTTCTCCTATCGGGTTTGATCCTGAACGGTTTTCATGCTGCTGCCGCGGCTTGCTCCCGGGTCCACCGGAACTCGGTACCATCAACCCAGATGCGGTGCAGGATCACGGCCAGCCGGCGTGCCAGAGCCACGATCGCCTTTTTCATCCCGCGGCGCCTGGCGATCTGCATGGCCCACGCCTTGAGCCAGGACCATTTCTTTGAATGCATCATGCTCTGAGCTGCTTCGTAGAGCATCGTCCGCATCATCTCATCGCCACAGCGCGATATTTTACCGCTCCAATCGATCTCGCCCGATTGATACCTGGAGCACGTCAGCCCAAACACCGCCCCGACTGACTTGGATTTCCGGAACCGGGCAGGCACATCGACAGTCGCGCGATAGGTCAGCGCCACCACGGGGCCGACACCGGGGGTCGTCATCAGGCGCCGGCAAACCTCATCCTCCCGGACGATAGCCAGCAAGCGACGGTGCAGGATGACGATCTGTTCACGGAGCACCCGCCGGACGATGAGCAGCGGCTCCACCAGTACCGCCAAGTCGGGGATATTCTCGACAAGCTCCTGGATGCGGGCCTCGAACCTCACCTTGCCAACCATTCCGACCTTGAGGCCGAAGTTGCGCAAAGTACCTCGCAGATCGTTCTCGATGGCGATGGCCTTCGACTGCAGAAGCTTGCGATGGGTCAGCAGCATTCGCAGTTTCTGGCTGCGGAGCGTCTTCACATGCACCGGACGGTACAGTCCCACCCGGATCATCTGAGCGATGCCGCGCGCGTCATTGCGGTCGGTCTTGTTGATCTGCGCCTTCAGCACCGCCTGCATGTGCCGCGTCTCGACACAGACCACCGGCAAGCCTGCTTCCGCTAGCCCACTGAAAAGCCATTGCGATAGCGGCCCAGCTTCCAGTCCGATCCGCTTGAAGCGGTAGGCGGGGTTCCCCAGAACCTTCAGCAGGGCTTGAGGCTCGCTCGCTGCCTTCACTTCCTTCACGATCCTGCCCGTGTCATCCACAATGCAGACACTGGTCTCCTTGACCGATACGTCCAATCCAGCAAAATGGTCCATGCTGCGCTTCTCCTTCTGATGCTTGAGGCCGTCACCAAGACCTCGTTTTCACCATCAGCCTGAAGCGCAGCACCCAAAATCTTCAGCTATCCACAAGCTGGGCCGGCCGATTACACCATCTTCGGGGGTAAAGCAGAGTGCGCCGGGAGACCGGCAAGGAGTAGATGGTGCAAGTCCATCACGATGAAGGAGTAGCGAACCGCATCGACCCCGAAGTCATGCGCAGATGCCCGCGAGGGCATCGGCGAAGCGTTGACAGGGGAGCGCATAGGCCAGCCATTGAGCCGCGAAAGTACCCTCATCCCGGGTGCCGACGTCGTTCCGCTGACGGAAGGCAACACGGATGGGCGCGATAGTGCGAGCGCCCAGACGGCCCGGCGTGGTCGTAGACACTGGCATGTGCGCACGCTCTTTGCTCGGGAACCGGGAGATCTCATGGTCGGCCAGCGCCAGCATGCGTGCTGCACTGGTCCGTGTCGGGAAGGCGAGGAGCCGTAGCCGATGATGTACGATCATGAGAAGTCTGACCCCGCCATAGTAGCTGTGAAGCCGACGAACAAAGCCGGGCAACCGGCTGCGGAGTTGGTGGAGCCAAGGGCGGGGGCCGAGGGGAATGTGAGTCAGCAAAGCACGGGCCGGGCACAGTACCGGGGAACCGTGTCACAGGCGCTGGCGCGCATACGGCAAGCTGCAAGGCAAAGGAAGAAGGAGAAGTTCACCGCGCTCTTCCATCACGTCAGTATTGATCACCTCGCAGAGGCATTCTCTGAACTCAAGGAGAATGCTGCAGCTGGAGTGGATGGGCTGACATGTCGGGACTACGAGCAGCACCTTGAGCGCAATCTCGAGGACCTGCATGCTCGCGTCCATCGGGGAGCGTATCGGGCACTACCGTCGCGGCGGGTTTACATACCCAAGCCGGATGGTCGGCAACGCCCGATCGCGGTCGCCGCCCTTGAGGACAAGATCGTCCAGAGGGCCACGGCTGCGGTGCTGAGCGCGATCTACGAGGAAGATTTCCTCGGGTTCTCGTATGGGTTCCGGCCCGGACGCAGCACGCACGATGCGATGGATGCGCTCATGGTCGGGATCACCAGCACAAAGGTGAACTGGATACTGGACGCCGACATCCGCTCGTTCTTCGACACGGTGAGCCAGGAGTGGCTCATCAAGTTTGTGGAACATCGCGTCGGCGACCGACGCATCATCCGCCTGATCCAGAAATGGCTCAAGGCAGGCGTCCTGGAAGACGGGGTCGTGACGGTCAGTGACAAGGGGACCGGGCAGGGATCGGTGATCTCACCGCTTCTGGCCAATCTCTACTTGCACTACGTTTTCGACCTCTGGGCCGAGCGCTGGCGACGGCGCGAGGCTGCGGGCAATATGATCATCGTGCGCTACGCCGACGACTTCATTGTTGGCTTTGAGCACGAGACCGACGCCCGTCGCTTCCTCGACGAGATGCGTAAGCGGTTACAGGAGTTTGCACTGTCGCTTCATTCGGAGAAGACCCGGCTGATCGAGTTTGGACGCTTCGCGGTGGAAAACCGCAAGCGGCGCGGGCTCGGCAAACCGGAGACCTTCACCTTCCTGGGCTTCACCTTTATCTGCGGCAAAACTCGTCGGGGCAAATTCCAAATCAAACGGAAGTCCCGGCGGGATCGCATGCAGGCAAAGTTGCAAGCCATCAAACAGGAACTGCGACGGAGCATTCATCAGCCGATTCCCCAGCAGGGAAGATGGTTGCAGCAGGTCGTCACCGGCTACTTCAACTACCACGCGGTGCCGACAAACAGTTCGACACTGACCGCGTTCCTATTCCACGTCACCAATCTCTGGCGGCGCACGCTACGGCAGCGGAGCCAGAAAGACTGGACGACCTGGGAGCGGATCAAGCGGTTGGCCGACGACTGGCTCCCGAAACCGCGAATCCTTCATCCGTGGCCAGCGAGTCGCTTCGCCGTTAGACACCCAAGGTGGGAGAAGCTATGGGGCGGGCGGCGGAGGTCATGGCACCTTCATCGTCCACACGAACTGATGGAGGTTGCCCCGTGGCCCAAGTCAATGATCTCAGCCGAAGCCTGACCGCGTTTGATCCGATCTCGACCTTGGTAGTGGTCGTCGAGATGAGCAAGGCGAGCTGGCTGGTGAGCGGAGCTGTTCCTGGCGTCGAGCGCCAGCCGTTGAAGAAACTGGAGCCGGATGCGACGGCACTGTTGCGATTGATCGAGCGGTGGCGGAACGAGGCGATGCGTGCTGGCCGGCCGATCAGTCGGATCGCGCTGGCCTATGAGGCTGGCCGCGACGGCTTCTGGCTGGCGCGCTGGCTCATTACTCGCGGGATCGAGGCGCATGTCATCCATTCGGCAAGCGTTGCGGTGTCACGCGAACGCAAGCGGGCGAAGACGGATCGTCTGGATGCGGCGATGTTGATGCGCGTATTCCTGGGCTGGTTGCGCGGTGAGCGGGGGCACTGCGGGATGGTGGTGATCCCGACGATGGAGGAGGAGGCTGCGAGGCGCCCGAGCCGCGAACGCGAGAGCCTTGTCAACGAGCGCTCACGCATCACCAACCGCATGAAGAGTGCGCTCGCCCGTCTCGGGATCCGGGGATTCAAACCACATCTGCGCAAGGCGCCAGAGCGTCTGGCAGGTCTGCGGACAGCGGAGGGCACGGGCCTGCCGGCGAACGTCATCGAGGAGTTTCGGCGCGACATGGCCCGGCTGGCACTGGTCCGTGAGCAGATCAGCTCGATCGAGAAGACACGTGCCGAGCGGCTCGAGCGGGCACCGGATACAGGGCCGCATGCGATGGTGCGGCTGCTCGCCAGGGTGATCGGTATCGGCATCGAGACGGCGGACATGCTGGTGCGGGAGATCTTGTCGCGGAAGCTTCGAGATCGAAGAGCGGTGGCGCGCTACGCCGGGCTCACGGGATCGCCCGACGAGAGCGGTTTGAAACGCCGAGAGAAGGGCCTGGCCAAGGCTGGCAATGCGCGGGTACGACGTGGGCTGATCCAGTTGGCGTGGCGCTTCCTGATGTTCCAGAAAGACAGTGCGCTGGCGCGCTGGTATCGCACGCGGACCGAGGGGCCGAGCGGCGCGCGCAAGACGACGATGATCGTGGCACTGGCGCGCAAGCTGCTGATCGCGCTGTGGCGCCTGGTCACGACCGGCGAGGTGCCGGACGGTGTCGAGCTGCGGCCGGCGGCGTGAGCAACACTCTCATAACGAGAAAGGACAAAAAGGGTTCGGCACCTGACTGCGCTTGATGCGCCGGGTAGCCGATGACGATCCGAGGTGGCGGCAA
>CAWGSN010000011.1:0-223188 GCA_963825225.1 uncultured Alphaproteobacteria bacterium | reverse complement strand
GTGACGGCATTCGGTAAGCTGATCCGCACCACGGCGTTCCGCCTGACGCTGGCCTATCTGTTTTTGTTTGCGCTGTTTGCCGCCTCGCTCTTGGGCTATTTCGCCTGGAACACGCGCCGGCTGATCACCGAGCAGATCACCACGACCGTCAACGCCGAGATCAGCGAGATCACCGACATCTTTTTGCGCCGAGGCTTGCGCGGCCTCGCCTTCACGATCGGAAACCGGGCGTTGCGGCCCGGCGCCAATCTCTATCTCGTCACCACGCCATCAGGGACGGCGTTCGGCGGCAATGTCGGCTCGCTGTCTCCGGGCGTGATGGCGTCGTCCGGCTGGTCGGAGACCGCGTACCGGCGGCTCGACGATCAGGACACCGTGGATCACCGCGCGCTGGTGCGCGTCACTGAATTGAGCAACGGCTTCCGCCTGCTGGTCGGCCGCGATCTGGAGGAGCGGCGGCGGCTGTTCGGGATCGTCGCCCACGCCGCGCAATGGTCGGTGCTGGTGGTGATCGTGCTCGGCATCGGCGGCGGCATCTTCGTTGCGCGGCGGGTGCTGCAGCGGATCGACGCCATGACCGGCACCACCCGGCGCATCATGGCCGGCGACCTCTCCGGCCGGCTGCCGGTCGGGCGCAGCGGCGACGAACTCGATCGCCTCGCCGAAAACCTCAACGCCATGCTGGAGCGGATCGAGGCGCTGATGGTGGGCCTGAAGGAAGTCTCCGACAACATCGCCCATGATCTGAAGACGCCGCTGACGCGGCTGCGCAACCGCGCCGAGGAGGCGCTGGCGAGTTCCGGCAGCGAGGCCGAATACCGCGCGGCGCTGGAACGCACCATCGAGGAATCCGACGGCCTGATCCGCACCTTCAATGCGCTGTTGATGATCGCGCGCGCCGAGTCCGGGCAGGCGCGCGGCAATATGGACGATTTCGACGCGGCCGACGTCGCCAGGGGCATCCACGAACTCTATGAACCCCTGGCGGAAGACGACGGCATGACCTTGCGCGCCAAGACCGCACCGGTGCGGCTTCACGGCAACCGCGAACTGATCAGCCAGGCGCTGGCCAATCTGGTCGAGAATGCGATCAAATACGGTAAGCCTGCGCCCGCGGCGCAACCGCTGGGCGCCGCCGCCACCGCCGGATCGAAAGAGATCCTGATCGAGGCGCGGCGCGAGGGCGACCAGGTGCTGCTCAGCGTCACCGATCATGGCCCCGGCATTCCCGAAAGCGATCGCAAGCACGCGGTGGAGCAATTCGTGCGGCTGGAGGCGAGCCGGACGCTGCCGGGTTCCGGGCTTGGCCTCAGCCTGGCCTCCGCGGTGGCGACGCTGCATGGCGGCGAACTCAGGCTCGGCGATTCGCAGCCGGGACTGGTCGCAACGCTGGCGATCCCGGCGCTTGCCGCTGCCGGTGACAGGCTTGCGGCTCAAACGCTGGATGTGCCACAGAAGGTGGCATGAATTCATCCGCGCCGGGCAACGCGGAAAGACAGAAACTCGCCGCGCAATTCGTGGGCGGGCCGCATGTCTCCGCCTCAAGCAACGCCGAACAGGTATTGGAAGACTGGCTTTCCGAACTGGAGCCGGAGCAATCGGCTGCGCTCGATGAGCTGCTGGAACATCCCTTCGCCAAGACCATCCTGCTCGGGATTGCGGAATTCTCGCCCTATCTGTTCGATCTGGTCCGTACCGATGCCGCGCGGCTGATCCGCGTGCTGGCGTGCGACCCGGAGTCGCACCTCTCTTCGCTGATCGAGAAAACCACGCGCGACGTCTTCGCCGCGGCCGGCGAGACCGACGTGATGCATCTGCTCCGCCGCATGAAGGCCGAAGCCGCGCTGTTGATCGCACTGTGCGACATCGGCGGCGTCTGGCCGGTGATGCGGGTCACCGCAGCGTTGACCGATCTGGCGGTGGCCTCCGTGCAGGCAGGCTTGCGCTTCCTGTTGCGCCAGGAAGTCACGCGCGGCCGGATGAATGCTGTCAACCACGACCATCCCGAAGAGGGCAGCGGCCTGATCGTGCTCGCGATGGGCAAAATGGGCGCGGGAGAATTGAATTATTCCAGCGATATCGACCTGATCGTGTTTTTCGACCCCGCCGCAACCTCGCTTGTGTCAGACATCGAACCGGCGCCGTTTTTCGTGCGCGTTACGCAAGCGCTCGCGCGGCTATTGCAGCAGCGCAGCGGCGACGGCTATGTGTTCCGCGTCGATCTGCGGCTGCGGCCGGATCCCGCCTCGACGCATGTCGCGATCTCGACCGAGGCGGCGCTGCATTATTATGAGCGGGAAGGGCGGACCTGGGAACGCGCGGCCATGATCAAGGCGCGGCCCTGCGCCGGCGATCCAAAAGCAGGCGAAGCGCTGATTGCCGAACTCGCGCCTTTCGTCTGGCGCAAGCATCTGGATTTCGCAGCCCTCGCCGACGTCCATGACATGAAGCGGCAGATGCAGACCTATCGCGGCCAGAGTGAGATCGCGGTCGAAGGCCATAACGTCAAGGTCGGCCGCGGCGGCATCCGCGAAATCGAGTTCTTCGCCCAGACCCAGCAATTGATCGCCGGCGGCCGGCATCCGCAATTGCGGGTGCGCCCGACGCTGCAGGCGCTGCACGCGCTGGCGACCAGCAACTGGATCACGTTCAGGGCATGCGACGAACTCACCGAGGCTTACGAATTCCTGCGGCGGGTCGAACACCGGCTGCAGATGATCGCCGACGAGCAGACCCATGCGCTGCCTGACGATGCCGCGGCCGTGGAGCGCTTTGCGCGTTTCTTCGGCTATGAGAGCCGGGCGGCCTTTGCCAAGGATCTGCTTGGCCATCTCAAGACCGTGCAGGGGCATTACGGCAAGCTGTTCGAGGGCGACCCGACCGGCTCGGTAAAGCTGCCGGAGGTCAATTACGGCGCAGGCCCTGAGGACCTGCTGCTGCTCGATCATCTCGCCACGCTCGGTTTCAAGAAGCCGGTCATGGTCGCCAAAACGTTGCAGCAATGGATGGCGGGCGGTTACCGCGCGCTTCGTAACGGAGCCACCAGGAACGCCTTCATCGAGTTCATCCCCGGCCTGATCTATGGGCTGGCGCATGCCGAGGACCCCGACGATGCGGTCACCGCGTTCGACCGCTTTCTCGGGGCGTTACGGCGCGGCGGACGGCTGATTTCACTATTGAGCCAGAACCACGATCTGGTCGCGCTGGTGGCGCTGATCCTGGGCGCCGCGCCCCGGCTCGGCGACATGCTGGCGCGCCAGCCGCAGATTATGGATGGGCTGATCGACCCGCGCTTCTTCGGCGCGATGCCGGACCAGAAGGAATTGTCCGCCCGTCTAGCCACGACGCTGAAGGACGCGGATTCCTACGAAGACTTCCTCGACCGGCTCCGTTTGTTCGGCCAGGAAAGCCTGTTCCTGATCGGCACGCGCATCCTGTCAGGAACGGTATCCGCCCAGCAGGCGAGCGTCGCCTTTGCCGACGTCGCCGAGGGCATCGTGCACACCGTGCATGGTCTGGTGACCGATCAGTTCGCAGCCCAATACGGCCGGATCAAGGGGCAGGAGACCGCGATCCTCGCCATGGGCCGGCTCGGCAGCCGCGAGATGACGGCGTCCTCCGATCTTGACCTGATCCTGCTCTATGATTTCGACGAGGATGCGCCGGATTCCGACGGCGAGCGGTCGCTGCAGGGCGCGCAGTATTTTGCGCGGTTGACCCAGCGCCTGATCAGCGCGTTCACAACACGCACCAATTACGGCGTGCTCTACGACGTCGACATGCGGCTGCGTCCGTCGGGCCGCGCCGGCCCCGTGGCGTCGCGGATCGATTCCTTTGCCGGTTATCAGGAACGCGAGGCCTGGACCTGGGAGCACATGGCGTTGACCCGGGCGCGGGTGATTTCGGCCTCGCCGGTGTTCCGCAGCAAGATCGAGGACATCATCCGTAGCGTGCTGACCCGGCCGCGCGACCCGGCAAGCACCGCCGGCGACGTCGCCGACATGCGCAAGGCGATCGCGCTGGAAAAGGGCGAGGATGATATCTGGAACCTGAAGCTCGCCGCCGGCGGCCTCGTCGACATCGATTTCATCGCGCAGTATCTGCAGCTCGTGCATGCCACCGAAAAGCCCGACATCCTCAGCGTCTCTACGCTGCAGGTGCTCGACAATGCCGCGCGGCTCGGCGTGCTGCCGCATGCGGAGACCGAAGTGCTGCGCTCCGCGGCGCGGCTCTATCATGATCTCACGCAGATCCTGCGGCTCTGCGTCACCGGCAAGTTCAACCCGGAAACCTCAGGCGAAAATCTGCTGCGCGTGATGGCGCGGGCCGGCGATGCGCCGGACTTTTCGGCGCTGGAGGCGAGGGTGCGGGAAACCCAGGCCGAGGTGAGGCGGGTGTTTCGGGCGATTGTGGGTGGGGGATAGAATAGTTGGATCGGAGAGAGGAAAACGCATGCCGGAATTGATCAACATGGGTTCCCTGCAGCTCAAATTCTTGCACAGCAAGCATGACACCGGAGGCAGCCTCGACATGTTCGAGATGAAGCTGCATCCGAACGCCCGCATGCCGGTGCCGCATTATCACGAGAGCTGGGACGAAATCATCTATGGCCTGACGGGAACGACGACCTGGAACATCGATGGCAAGGACATCGACGTGGCTTCCGGCGAAAGCGTCTTCATCAAGCGCGGTGTCGTTCACGGTTTTACCAATCGCACCGCCACGCCGGCAACTTGTTTGTGCACGCTCACCCCCGGTGTCCTGGGGCCGTCTTATTTCAAGGAGATGGCCGCGCTGCTGGCCGGCGGCGCACCCGATCCGGAAAAAATGAAGGCAACCATGCTGCGCTATGGGCTTATTCCGGCGCCGCCGAAGTAATCGAATAAAGCGGCGGGCGCTCAGGAAGTATGTAAGATGGGTTGAGCGCTTCGCGAAACCCATCACTTTCGCAAAATGCAAGCGATGGGTATTGCTTCCGCCTTCGCTCTTCGAGCTACGGCGGACGGGTCGCTCCACCCATCCTGCGGGCTCCATCGAACTCCATCGCATTTTCGATCGCGGTGCCGGGCTTAAGGTTAACTCGGAGTGAAGCCGGATATTCAAATGTGGATGGAAACAAGTTCAGTCTCTTAAAATTTGACGCTTATTGTCCCCGCAAGAAACTGGGCTGCGGGAGAATAAATTGAGCACCTTAAACCGATTGCAAATCGACAGCCTGCACTGCCGCGCAATCTGCGATGAGATTGGAGAGCGGCTACGTACCGTCCTGCGCCCCGAAACGGTTGGTTTGCCCATTCGGCTTCAAATCCTGATCGATCGGCTTGCTGATCAGGATCGCGAAATGGCGCCGTCAATTGTGCCGGATGTTGATGATATGATCTGGGAGCCCATTCGCACCGTATCGCGCGCCGCCTGATCTGGCGCACTTGGGTCGCTTCCAGTTTTATGACGCAGTCCCTATAGCGCAGCGTATTTCGCCGCTTTAGCCGGTGGCGGATTACACCTTTGGCTCAAATCCGCCCTGCGTGCTCAGTCGTTCGCGCCAACGCTCGACGGAAAAATGGTTTCCAATCAATCTGTTGTGCCCGACGGGCAAATCAGCAAAAAGCCGTCAAGCCCCTCATCAGAAAATATTCCTCTTCGTCGATACCCCCAACTCACCGATAGATATCTCGCGTCCTATTCCGGCAAGAGGGGCGTATCGCGATCGTCACGAACGCGGGATGGGATGCGGTGGACGCGGCAGCGTTGCGCGCGCTTGCGGTCGCAGGGCAGGCCATCAGGTCTGTGAGCGATGCGCGGCGCGCAAGACGAGCGATGCTGAAGCGTACGGCAAAACCGTGTGGTCCTGGCACCCGTTGCTGGTGTCAAGTCAGTGGAGGTGTTGCGAGTCCAACCGGGCTTTCGATGCATCTTTATCCGCTGGCGACGGTGACAAGACGAATTCGTCGCCGGGGAGAGCGCGATATAAGCCGTAAAGCCATTGCGCAGGGAATGTCGGATTGCCTCCGCTGCCCTGTATGCTCGTGTGCGCACTTCCTTGTGCACATTGCACACGAGACCGCGGGTGCAGCGCGCATCCGGCATTCCCTGCGCCCTCTTTCTTTCGAGGGACAAGGATTTCTCCCATAGCTCGGGCGCATTGCGCCGCGAGAACGTGAAATCGCGTTTTGTCGTCATTGCGAGCGAAGCGAAGCAATCCATAGCGCGGCGTAACGAAAGTATGGATTGCTTCGTCGCTTACGCTCCCGTGCGCAAACGCTTCGCGTTTGTCGCAGGCAATGACGGCAGTGGCTCTTTGAAATTCGAATAGGAAAGTACAGGCCGCGCCATGCTGCGACCCTACGATGGTGTCTTTGTCCGGCTACGCCGGCGCTGCAACGAGCCGTGCGCCGACCGCTCCGAGCAGGAGTTGGTACGCGCGATCGACGATTTCATCGAGCGAGCGGGTGCGCGCAAACATGGCTTGCGCCTGCGCCAGCAACTCGTCGCGTGTGGGAATCCTGCCCGGATGCAACGACGCCAGCACCTCAGCAGTTTGATGCCGGGCCTGATCGAGCGCCTCTCGCAAGGCTGTCAGTTCGGACGAGTGCAGCGCCGCCGAAATGGCAAGTGCAATCCGCTCGGGATTGAACCGTGCGGCAAGTTGTTCGGCCGCGCGATTGACGACGCGCGAACCGAGCCGCTGTTCGTTGCGCAGCACCTCCGCAGGTGGACTCTTCAGGCCCCAGACGATTCCAACGAAAGACAACGCCTTCAGGACATAAAAGGTGACGTCGATTTCCCACCACCGGAAGCCCTGGCGAACACTGCTCTGATAGGCGTGATGGTTGTTGTGCCAACCCTCACCCATGGTGAAAAACGCGAGCCACCAGTTGTTGCGGGAATCATCGCCGGTGACGTAGCGCTTGCGGCCGTGAACATGCGCCAGGGAATTGATGCAGAAAGTCGCGTGAAAAAGCAGCACCGTGCTCCACACAAAACCGACCACCAGCCCGGACCATCCCGCGATCCAAAAACAGACAAGCCCGAGGATCACCGCTGGGACCTGCTCGAACCTGTGCAGCCACCTCAATTCCGGAAAGGCCGAAAAATCCGCCACCTTGACCAGATCGGTCGCATCGTGCTGTCGGAAAAAAATCCAGCCGACATGGCTGTAGAAGAAGCCCTTATGTCGTGGCGAATGCACGTCATGGCGCGTATCGGAATGCAGATGATGGTGTCGATGTTTGGCGGCCCACCACAGCACGCTCTTTTGCGCGGTGCTTTGCGCTGTCAACGCGAGGGCGAATTGAAACAGCCGGCTGGTCGAATAGGACCGATGCGAGAAATACCGATGATATCCCGCCGTGATCGCGAACATGCGCAGCCAATACAAAGCTATGCAGATCGCAACCGCTTGCCAGGTAATGCCCGACCAGAACGCACCGATGCAGCTGACGTGCAACAGTATGAAGGGCAGGGTGGACGGATACATGATGTCGTCATGCGCGTCGGCAGCGTCGATGTTATCGGACATGGAAAGCGGACTCGGCTCCTTGGGGGATGTTGCGGGCGCTTGCCGAGTGCTCTTACTCACGGGCATGCCTCACGGCTGATGGACGAGGCGACTATCGCATCCACCGGTTAAAGACCCCCTGAGGGGCCAAACGATGTTGGTCGAGAGTTGGAAGAGGCTAATCAGTCACGCACGCTACGCGGCGAGGCCAGGTCGATCGGCCGAAATGGATCAACTATAACTAGCTGCAATTAGCCAGTCCCGCAAGGCTATGTCTGGTTCCCGACATTACAAAATAGACGTTCAACGCGCTGGATACTGCGGCATTTGGACCTACCGGCTGCCGTTACGTATTTGTACGGATCTGCTTGGCCGCTTCAAAAGCAGCCAGCCGCTCGGCGAATTTGCCGTTCGCAGTGCCTGCGCGCGCGACGATCGTGGGCGCCGGTATCGTCTCGAAAATGGCAGGCAATGCGATGGCCAGGGGCGGCCTCGCGCAGCTTGGCTCCTCCGCCGAGCAGCGCGGCTGGGCGTGCGGGCAGCGCGTATGGAAACGGCAGCCGGTCGGCGGATTGAACGGGCTCGGCACGTCACCCTGCAGCATGACGCGCTTGGTGTGCAAGCTGGGGTCGGGCTTCGGAATCGCCGCCAGCAGCGCGTGCGTGTAGGAATGCAGCGGCCTTGCGTAGATCGTCTTCTTGTCGGCGATCTCGACCGGCTTGCCGAGATACATCACCGCCACGCGGTCGCTGATGTGCTTCACCACGGCAAGGTCATGGGCAATGAACAAATAGGATAGACCGAAGCGCTGCTGCAAATTCTGCAGCAGGTTGACGATCTGCGCGCCTGGATCGACACGTCGAGCACCGACACCGGCTCGTCGCAGATGATCAGGTCGGGATTGACGGCCAGCGCTCGCGCAATGCCGATGCGCTGGCGTTGCCCCCCGGAGAACTGATGCGGATAGCGCCGTGCATGTTCGGGCAACAGCCCCACGATCTCAGAAGTTCCTCCGCTTGCGCAGACGTTGTGCAGTCCCCTCCCTGGCAGCCGCGCTTCGTCCGACGTGCGCGAGCTTTGATTATTCGGGGATACTGGCATGCACGGGACGGGGCGTCACGCCCATTTTGGCAGGCCGTTTGCAGCTGCGCTCCCTTGTCGCGCGCAACCAATGGGCGCCGAAATCCCGGGGATTGGACGCGACTTTTTACGTATTGGTCCTGCGGCGGCCGTGGTATTTGTGAGAGCTATATCGCCGACTTCATGGGGCCTTCTTCTTGATCGACAAACTCGAACTTCTGCTGGCGCTCGCCAAGGAGCGGCATTTCGGACGGGCCGCCGAGGCCTGTGGCGTGACACAACCGACCATGTCGACCAGCCTGAAGCAGCTCGAGGAAATCCTCGGCGTCGTGCTGGTGCAGCGCGGCTCGCGCTTTCAGGGCTTTACGCCGGAGGGCGAACGCACGCTCGACTGGGCGCGGCGGATCGTCGGCGACACCCGCGCGATGCGGCAGGAGATCAACAGCCTCAAAGACAAGCTTTCCGGCGAGATCAGGCTCGCCGCGATCCCGACCGTGCTCGGCATGGTGGCGCAACTCACCACACCGTTCCGCGCGCGCCATCCCGATGTACGGTTTCGCATCCAGTCCTGCACCTCGGCCGAAGTGCTGGGCCTGCTGGAAAATCTCGAGGTCGACGCCGGCCTGACCTATATCGAGAATGAACCGATCGGCAAGGTTCGCACCATTCCGCTCTATAACGAGAACTACCGTTTGCTGACGGCGCCCGACGCCATGTTCGGCGACCGCAAACAGGTCACCTGGAAGGAAGTCGGCCAGGTTCCGTTGTGCCTCTTGACGCCCGACATGCAGAACCGCCGCATCATCGACCGCGCGCTATTATCTGTCGGCGCCGAGGCCACGCCGACGCTGACGTCGAACTCGCTTCTCGTCCTCTATACCCATGTCAAGACCGGGCGCTGGGCGAGCGTGATGCCGGCGAAACTTGCGGAAACGCTTGGGCTCGCGGACGCCGTCCGCTCTATTCCGATCGTTGACCCGATCGTCGATTACAGCATCGGAATGGTGATCACGCAGCGCGATCCGATGACGCCGCTGATCGCGGCGCTGGTGCAGGTCGCGCGCGAAGTCGCGCCGACGCTGCAATAACTACGCCGCCGCGGACAGCTTCGGCTTTTGCGGTTCGCGCGGCAGCTTGATGCGCACGACGGTGCCGGTGCCGAGTTTCGAGCGCAGCTGCATCGTTCCGCCATGCAGATCGGTCAGCGACCTCGCGATGGCGAGCCCCAGTCCCGAGCCCTGGTAGGTCTTGGTGAGCTGGCTCTCGACCTGCTCGAAAGGTTTGCCCAGTCGCTGCAGCGAATCAGGCGCAATGCCGATCCCGGTGTCGGCGATCAGGAGCACGATTGAATCGCTGAGTACCTGGCCACGCACGGTCACCCTGCCGTCGTCGGGGGTGAACTTCACCGCATTGGACAACAGGTTGACGATGATCTGCTTGACCGCGCGGCGATCGGCCACCACGGAGATGGTGCTTTCGATATCGGCGTCCAGCGCCAGATGCTTGTCCTCGGCGCGCCCCGATACCACGCGCAGCGACTCCGCCAGGATCTTCGACAGGTCGAGCGGCTCCATGTCGAGCTTCATGCGCCCGGCCTCGATCTTCGACATGTCGAGGATGTCGTTGATGACTTCGAGCAGATATTTGCCTGATGTCAGGATGTCGTGGCAGTACTCCTGGTATTTGTCGGAGCCGAGCACGCCGAACAGGCCACTGCCCATGATCTCGGAGAAGCCGATGATGGCGTTCAGCGGCGTGCGCAATTCGTGGCTCATATTGGCGAGGAATTTCGACTTGGCCTGATTGGCTTCCTGGGCGCGGGTTTTTTCCTGCGAGTATTTTTCGGCGAGGTCGGCCAGTTCCGCCTGCGAGCGCTTCAGGTCGAGCACGTTGGCGCGCAGCCGCGCATCGTTTTCCAGCAGCTTGTGTTCGTGCTCCTTGATGCGGGTGATGTCGGTGCCGACCGAGACGTAGCCGCCATCCTTGGTGCGGCGCTCGCTGATATGCAGCCAGCTGCCGTCGTCGAGCTGGGCCTCAAAGGTGCGCGCGCCCGGCGCATGCGCGCCGGTCTCCTGCAGCCTGGTGCGGACTTCCGGCATGCTGCCGACCTCGATCACGGTCTCGTAGGAGGTGCCGGGCGCCACCGCCGTATCCGGCAATTTGTGCAAGCGCTGGAAATGCGAGTTGCAGAGCACGAGGCGGTCTTCCGCGTCCCATAGCACGAAGGCTTCCGGAATGGTCTCGATCGCGTCGCGCAGCCGCAGATCGGCCTCGACCGTCTTTTCGGCGAGGCTCTTCTGCTCGGTGATGTCGACGGCGATACCGATCAAATGCAATCCGGCATCGGCCGCCGCCTGGCTGAGCTCGCAGCGGACGCGCAGCCAGATCCAGTGGCCGCCGGTGTGCTGCATACGGAAGGTCTGGTCGATGTGATCGAGCTTGCCGGAGATCAGCTGGTCGGCGATCGCGAACAAATCGATGTCGTCGGATTTCACCAGCGCGTTGACCTCGCCGAAGGTGAGGAGGTCGTTGCGGGAGTCCAGTCCCAGCATCGTGAACATCGACTGCGACCAGAAGATTCTGCCGCGCGACAGGTCCCAGTCCCACAATCCGCAGCGGCCGCGGTTGAGCGCGGTATCGATCCGGCCGCGCACCGCGTCGTTGATGAGGTCGCCCTCGCGGGCGCGGGTCGATTGCCAGTGGAAGGCAAAGCCGAGGATCAGCACGACAAATCCCGTGGTTGCGGAAAGCGTCACCGACAGCGCCGCATCCGACCCCCATAGCGGGTCGTTCCTTTCCTGGATGACGATGAGCTGCCCGGGCAGCGACTTGACCAGCCGCGAGATCGCCATGGCGCCGTTGCCGTTCGGCAAGGTCATGTCGCTGACGACGCCCTGCTGGCCGGGCGCGACCAGCAATTGGGCGGTGCTGATCGCGTCGAGAACGCGGTCCTCTTCGCCAGGGCCCGCCTCGGCGGGAACGCGGGCCAGGACGCGGTGATCGGCGCCGGCGATGATGACGTGGCGGCCGCTCGCGATCCCCCAGGACGGAATGAGATCCGGCAGCAGGCCCTGCAGCCGTTCGATATTCGCCGCGCGGTCCTGCCGGACCGAGGCCAGGCGATCGAGACGTTCGGCCAGCATGTCGCTGATGGCGGCGAGGTCGCGCTTCATCGTGGCGCGTTTTTGCCGGCCCTGGTCGATCACCTGCACGAAGGCGCCGAGGCAGATGGTGATCAGGAAGGCAATGATGAGGGTGGGCACGGCGCGGCGCAGCGCCGGTTCGGCGGTCAGCAACCTGTGGTAAGCCGGTTTAGCGATCGATTGCGCCAATCCCTTGATCGAATCGGATTGGACGCACGCGTTCGCCGCATGCGCACGCGCCATGCCTAAACCCCCACCGAAATCTTTTCTGCACGCTGTCCGGAACAACCCCACGTCGCATCCGAATCACAGTGATTTGAATCCAGTTTTCCCAAGCTGTCGAGAGTCAACAATTCGTTAATGCGAAATAAATCTTGTCCAACGCGGAATCGGGACACCGAAAACGAGTCCGAAACAGGAACGCGCCCGCAAGACACGCGCAATACTACGCGTAGGGCGGTTCGGCGTGACTGATGACGCGCTTGATGGTGGGAAACGCGCGACGCAGCGCGCGTTCGATCTCGTCGACGTTCTCGTGCACCTTGATGACGCTCATCGAGGGCGCGGCGCGGCAATGGAAGTTGACGATTTCGCCGGCGTCGGTGTTGCGGACGCGCACATTGTGGATGTCGTGGATCGCGCCATTGCCGGCAAAGCCCGCCAGCGCGGCCTTGATGGTCTCGACGCGCTCCGGCGCAGCGTCGGTGCCATGCGGCAATTCCGGCTCCAGCGGCTCGATATGGGTGTCGACCTCGACATCCTCGCCGAAATCCTCGCGGATGCTGCGCTCCAGCTCCTGGGCGATGTCATGCGCTGATGTCAGCGCCATGTCGCCGTCGACTTCGAGGTCGATACTGACGGTCAGCTTGCCGCCGAGGTCATGCACGGTGACATGGTGAACCGCGAGGCCGGAATTGCGCGCGATCACCATGATGCGCTCGCGCACGCTCTCATTGTCGCGCGCGACCGGCACCGCGGTGAACGTCAAATCCGCATCGCCGAGCGCCTTGCTGACGGCGGCTTGCGCGGTGCGCTTGATCGCCTCGACGCGGTCGATCGGGTAGGTGCGCGGCACTTTGGCGATGGCGTCGATGAAATGCGTCGGCCCGACCATGCGGACGCGCAAGCGCTCGACGCCGACCACGCCGGGCACGGCGCGGATGGCGGTGGTCGCTTTCTCCGCAACGCCCTCCGGCGCACGGTCGAGCAGGGTTTCCACCGTCGAGCGCGCCAGCCGCAGGCCGAGTAGCGCGATCATGACGGCCACCGCGATCGCGGCCACCGCATCGCCCCAGGCATAGCCGAGGCCTGTCAGCACCAGTCCGATGATGACCGCGACCGATCCGAGCACGTCGGAGGCAAAATGCAGCGCGTCGGCGGCGAGCGCCTGGCTCCGGGTTTCGCGCGCCGTGCGATGCAGCGCCCGGGCCCGCCAGAAATTGACGGCGATATCGATCAGCAGCACCACGAACGGAATCGCCGATAGCGTCGGCGGCGGCGCGCCCTGGCGTAAGCGACTCCAGGATTCAACCAGAATGCCGCCGGCCAGCACGTAGAGCAGTGCAATGACAAAGAGCGCCGACAGGCTTTCGAACTTGCCGTGGCCGTAATGATGTTCCGCATCGGCCGGCTGGTCGGAAACCCGCACCACCAGCCAGGTGATGACGGTGGCGACCACGTCGACCGAAGAGTGCAGCGCCTCCGAGATCAGCGCCAGGCTGCCGATCGCGATGCCGACCACGAATTTTGCCACGGCCATGCCGGCGCTGGCGAAAATCGAGATGGCGGCGACGTTCGTTTTGGTGGTGTGGGCAGGACTGTTGTGGGTAGCGCTCATGGGCGGCGGTTTAGCAGCCCATCCGTTAACATCAAGCGCCGATCTCAGGCGCAATCGCCACTCACTCGCAGGAGCGATCTGAGCAAGCGCGATTTGTTGCGAATTGTTCCGAGTAAAAACGGCCAAACCGTCGTAGGCAAAAGCACCGTCATTGCGAGCGAAGCGAAGCAATCCATCCTTCCGCATGCGAGGTGACAATGGATTGCTTCGTCGCTTCGCTTCTCGCAATGACGGCTTCATCCAGACACAACTCCGCGATCTCGCGGCGCGATGCGCCCGAGGTTTTCCAAAAATCGTTCGCCCCAGAGTTAAGAGGGCGCAGGGAATGCCGGGTGCTCGCTGCACCCGCGGTCTCGTGTGCAAGGTGTGCAAAAAACGCACACGAGCATACAGGTACAGACGGGGCATCCCGACATTCCCTGCGCAATGGCTTTACGGCTTATACCGTGCTCTCCCCGGCGACGAATTCGTCTTGTCACCGTCGCTGACGGATTGAAGGATTGTCTAAACCCGGTTGGGTCGACGCCCCTCCGTCAACTTGACACCAGCAACGGGTGCCAGGACCACACGGTTTTGCCGTACGCTTCAGCGCTGTTCGTCTTGCGCGCCCTGATCGCTCACAGGCTTGAACCCGCCCTGCGATCAACAAGCGCGCGCAACGCTGCCGCGTCCACCGCAACCCGTCCCAACGTTCGTGACGATGGCCAACGCCCCTCTAGGCGGGACGGGATGGCTATTGATGTGAAGTGAGTTGGGTCACCTGAAAACAGGATTATTTTCATGCGAGAGGCTTGACAGCTTTTGCTGATTTGCCCGTCGGGCTAGATGTTGTGGCCTGTGGCCCGGCTGAGTAACGCGACATCCGGATATTGTGTCGCACTGGCCCAGCATCTCGCTGGGCTCATGCGGGCTAGAGCACCAACGATCAATTTGCAGACGTGAGAATCGGAAGCTCGAAATCAGCTAAGAATTTCGCAGCGCCGAGCGGATGAAAGTAGACCCGCCCTGGAGAGGGCTTAACCGCCTCTGCAATATATTCTCTAACTTGCCCACTAATCTGATGATTGATGCCAACTGTCGTTCCAAAGACTTCCCGATCTGTGGATTCTTCTTTCACCGTGAGCGCAGCGACATTTTGTCGATGAAATCCGAAACCGAGAAATACCACGAACTCGAGCGTTTGATATCGCGTCTGTCATCTGCCTACTTACGTCTGCCGATCGCTGCTCGGTAAACGTAAGAATGTTCTTGGCAATTGCTTTCAGGTCAGCGCCTTTAGCGCCACCGAAGGGCATCGGAGCGTCGCCCCATAGTGATCCCAAATATCCGTACGGACGAATGATGTCCAAGGAATTGGTCAATTCGCGCGCTTGATCTTCCGAGAATGGACCGCGTTGTTGAAGAGCCTGAAAAAGATACTGTTCAACCGATCGGTCGTAGTTGAAGTTTATTATTGTGGTCGCAGAAAACAGCCGTGCGACGTCTTCTCTCTTGAGATCGCGCTTTGCCAAAGAGAAAAAGCCGTGCAACCAAGTTGCATCAAATTTCGAAAGCACGTCGGGCTGCTTGGAATGGAAGAGTTCGCTTTCTCTCTCTGCAATCAGGATTTCGCTAACGATGGCGATCTTGCCCAATTCGACCGCGGCCCGATCATCGGAAAGCCAATTCAGCGCGTCGTCGGTGGACGGACTCGACTTTAAGACGGACCGCAGATGTTCCGCCGCTCTTTCGATAGCAGTTCGATCATCTGTGCCATACATTTCGAATATGAATGGCAACAGCTGGTCTTCGTGCGGGGTGCGAGCATCCAATGTGGCCGCAATTCGCTTTACAAGCTCGCCGCCTAACGGAAACCCGCACTCGTAACTCGCTCCAGCGCCGATGACGAAAACTGTCGACTTTGTAAACATTTTGATCCTCAGGGCACGCTGATTCGAGACGGCTGCAGCATGACACGCCCAACGCGTGCTGTCGGGCCAATGCCCGCTTGTCCCGGATATTCACAGGCCCATAGGCTTTTTCCTAATGCCACGGTGGCGAGCGGGAGCTTCAAGGTTTTTGTCGCCGGTAATCAAGACCAAGCCATGTTCGCGGGCCCTTATAGCGATCAACGCGTCGCGCAGAGAGTCTGTTAGCGGGTTTTTCGGTCGCTTTCGCGATACGTAGTCGGCGTCGCGCAGCTCGGCCGTAAATGCTCTACGAAGTTATTTTTTTCTGCTATGGTGCGGAGCGGATGCATCTCTCGTTCAGGGATATCCCGCACCCGCCACTTCCACCTCGACCGTATCAATCCGCGACGACGACTTCCGTTGCCGCAGCTCTTCATACGACGTCGCGGCGCTCAGGCAAAACAGCGTCCGCCGTTCAGGCCCGCCGAGCACGCAGGCTAGCGCGCGGCGGCCGGGCACTTCGATGCGCTGCAACTCGCGCCCGCTGCGATCGAGCCGGATGAAGGCGTCCTCCATGAAGGCCGCGACCCACACCGCGCCCTCGCGATCGAGGCAAATGCCGTCAGGGGATTTCATTTGCCCGAAGCGGCCACGAAGTGTCAAACCACCATCGGCCGCGATGTCGTAATTGGCGAGACACGCGTCATCCATCTCGGCCACGACGAGCCGACTATTATCGGCCGAGACCGCGATCCCGTTGGGAAACCGCAATCCGTCGGCCATCACGCGGGCCGCGCCATCGGGCATCACCAGGATGATGCGGCCGACCGCGCCGCGACCCTCTGGCGGCGGCAGGTTGAAGCCGAGATCGCCCACCCAGGCGCGGCCAAGCCCGTCGACGATCATGTCGTCGATCGTGCCGGTCGCGATATCAGACAGGTCGGCGTAGAGCGACAGCTTACCGTCGCTATAGGCAAACAGGCGCTTGCGGAACATCGTCAGCACGATCAACCTGCCGTCCGGCAGGATGCCGAGGCCGCACGGCGTGTCGTCGTCGAATTTTGCGCGCTGCTCGCATTCACCTGATGGCGCAAGGCTCAAGAGCGTCCGTGCCAGGCAATCGACGAACCACAGCCGGCCGGCGTGCCAGCGCGGGCCCTCGAAATAACGCCCGCCGTCGTGCACGGTATGGAGCGTGGTCTGTGTCATGAACTTAGGTGGATCAGTCGGGCGGCAAACTCGCTGCACCTCTCCCGCTTGCGGGGGAGCATAGGCCGCCTTCGGCGGCCGTTCTTAAGAACGCCGAAGCAAAAGCTTCGGCTACGTCGCATCGAACGATGCGATGCGGGTGGGGGCTCTCTCAACACGATCACTCGCGGCGACACCCCCACCCCAGCCCTCCCCCGCAAGCGGGAGAGGGAGCGCAATTCTTTCGCGGTTGGCATTTGACCTAATTTCATCATGCGGACAGTTACAGCGTCACCACGATCTTGCCGAGGTGCTTGTTGGCTTCCATGTGCTCGAATGCCTTGCCGATCTCGGCGAACGGAAAAACCTTGTCGATCGGCAGTTGCAGCTTGCGGGATTCCACCGCCGGCCAGATGTCCTTGCGGACCTCGTCAAAGATCGCGCGGATTTCTTCGATGGTGCGGGTGCGGAAGGTGACGCCGATGTAGTTGATGCGGCGCGCGGCATGCAGGTCGAAATTGAAATCGCCATGGGTGCCGCCGAGCCGTCCGACATTGACGATGCGGCCCTTGACCCTGGTGGCCTTGAGGTTCTGGTTCGCGACGGGACCTGAGACCTGGTCGACGATCAGGTCGACGCCTTCGCCACCTGTGGCTTTCAGCACCTCGTCGACCCAGCCGGGATCAGAGGAATCGACCGCGAGGTCGGCGCCGAATTCCCTCAAGCGGCTGCGGCGCATCGCATCCGTCGAGGAGCCGATCACGGTCTTTGCGCCCTTGTATTTCGCGATCTGCATCGCCATCAGGCCGACGCCGGAGCTGGCGCCCTGGATCAGCACCGTCTGGCCCGCCTGCAGCGCGCCATTGGTCACCACCGCATTGTGCATGGTGGCGAGCGCGACGGGTAGCGTAGCGGCCTCCTCGAAGTTCATGTTGGAGGGCGCGCGGAACAGCCTGCCATGGTCGGCCAGCGTATATTCCGCGAACGCAGCACCCCCGGAACCCATGATCTTGTCGCCGACCTTGACGCCTTTGGCGTCGGGTCCGAGCTCGGCGACTTCGCCCGCCCATTCCATGCCGAGCACCGTGCCGACGCCGCCGGCTGCGCCATGCGCATGGCCCTTGGTCATGCCGAGGTCGGCGCGATTGAGGCCGCAGGCGTGGACCTTGACCAGCACCTGCGTGCCCTTCGGCGAAGGTTTTGCAACGTCGGTGATTTCAGCGCCGTTGGCGCCGTAGACATAGGCTTTCATGTGGCTTTCCCGGGCTCTTCTCTTTGCTGGCGGCTTATGTCGGAGGTTTAGCCGTCATTGCGAGGTTTAGCCGTCATTGCGAGCGAAGCGAAGCAATCCATTCCTTCTTTCGGTGGCGAAATGGATTGCTTCGCTTCGCTCGCAATGACGGGGAGGGTGCGGAAGCCTGTCGCGCGCAGGCCATTTATTCCGCGGCCTGACGCTGGCCGCCCGACAGCATGGCTTCGAACCGGCTGCGGATGATGGCTTCCGCATCGCGCATGATGCGCGACACCAGTTCGGCGCAGGTCGGGATATCGTGGATCAGGCCCTGGACCTGGCCGGCCGACCAGATGCCCTCGTCGGCATCGCCTGTCGCGTAGACCATCTTGCCGCGTGCGCCGGCGACGAGATCGCGCACATCCTCGAATTTCGCGCCTTCCTTCTCCATCGCGACGACCTTGGTCGAGATCGCGTTCCTGGCGACGCGCGAGGTGTTGCGCATGGTGCGGAAAATCAGTTCGGTCTCGCGCTCGTCGTTGGCGACGATGCGCTCCTTCACGAGCTGATGGATCGGGCTTTCCCTGGTGCACATGAAGCGCGTGCCCATGTTGATGCCCTCGGCCCCGAGCGCGAGCGCTGCGACCAGCCCGCGGCCGTCGCCGAAACCGCCGGAGGCGATCAATGGAATTTTCACCTTGTCGGCGGCCACCGGAATCAGGATCAGGCCGGGGGTGTCGTCCTCGCCGGGATGGCCGGCGCATTCAAAGCCGTCGATCGAGATCGCGTCGACGCCCATGCGTTCGGCCGACAGCGCGTGGCGCACGCTGGTGCATTTGTGCACGACCTTGATGCCGTACTTCCTAAATTCGGTGACGTGCTCCTGCGGCTTGTTGCCGGCGGTCTCGACCACCTTGATGCCGCTCTCGATGATGGCCTGGCGGTATTCCGCGTAAGGCGGCGGCTTGATCGAGGGGAGGATGGTGAGGTTGACGCCGAACGGCTTGTCGGTCAGGCCGCGGCAGCGCGCGATTTCCTTCGTGAGGTCTTCCGGCGTCGGTTGCGTCAGCGCGGTGATGAAGCCGAGCGCGCCGGCATTGGCGACGGCCGCAACCAGTTCGGCGCGCCCGACCCATTGCATCCCGCCCTGGACGATCGGGTGCTCGACGCCGACGAGTTCGGTAAATCGCGTCTTGATCATGTCTGCCCTCTGTTTCCCTCGCGCGGACGGCCGCGCGCATTATTTTGTAGGATTTCGAGGCGAAGGATGCCGTTAGCCACCGCAAAAGTCTACCGGGCCGGGCAGGGGGCGGGACAACGCAATCATGCAAAAGAGGGGCTTTTGTTTCCGCGGGACGGACAATTCCGCAAGTAAGCCGGATCGGAATTTTGCTGAGGGCGCGAGGCCCGGTCTGCAAGATAAATGCAGGGAACTTTCGGTTCCTCCCGGCGTCATCTAGGGGCACGCGATGAGGCCTGGCGCGGGAGGGTGCCATGTCGAAGACCCGCATTGGAATTGCCGTTGTCGTTCTGGCAACCCTGCTGTCGAGCGCGGCCGAGGCCAGGGTGCGTATCGGTATCGGTCCCGTTGGGGTCGCGAGATTTGCCGTTGGCCACGTGTTGTCGCTCGGGCGATTGCGTCACGCGCATGCCTGGGCGCGTCACGGTCGAATCCGAACGGCCTCCCTCTGGTCGCAGGACGTCCGCAACGCGATGGATTTCGGGCCTGGCAACCCGACGGTGCGCAGGCAGACCGTCGCAGCCGCTGCGCTGTCGGGCTGGCATGGCGGTCGCACCGCGAACGGGTGGTGGCGACACGGCGACGGCGGATATGGATGGGTCGGGCCGCTGTTTTGGCCGTTCGCCATTTACGATATCCACGACTACACCACCTGGGGTGACGGCATCGGCTTCTGGAACTACGGCTATCCCGACATCTATGCCGCGATCTTCGCGCCTTACGGCCCTGAGGAGCTCGCCGTCTATACGGGGCCCGGCCCGCACGGCCGAAGACATCGCAGGGTACCTCCGCTACTGCAACTCTGCGGCGACGACGGCCGCGAAATTGCCGGCGTCCCCATCGATCTGATCCAGCAGGCGATACAGCCGAACGAGGCGCAGCGCGCCGCCTTGGACGAACTTGCCGGCGCATTGATCTCGGCCGCCCAGGTGATTCGGGCGTCGTGTCCGGCGCAGGCGGCGTTCACGGCACCGGGCCGATTGGCCGTCATGCAGCAGCGCATCGGGGCGATGATGCAGGCCGCGTTGGCCGTGCAGCCGCCGCTGGTGAAATTCTATGACCTGCTGGAAGACGAGCAGGAAGCCCGGCTCAATGCGCTCGCCGAAGATCGGCGCAGGATGTCCGCCGCAAACGGGGCCACGGAAACGCCTGCCCAGCAATGCGGCGCGGCGCAACCCGCCGCGTTGCAATGGCCGGCGGACGAGATCGAGGCGAGACTCCGCCCGAACGACACCCAACGCGCCGCGCTCAAGGCGCTGCAGGACGCCAATGCCAGGGCTGTCGGGATCCTGATCTCCGACTGCCAGCCGGACGCGGTCACGCTACCCGCTCGTCTTGACGCCGTGAACGGGCGGCTCGCCGCCATGCAGCAAGCGGTCTATCTGGTGAGCACCGCGCTCGAGGGCTTCTATGCCACGCTAAGCGATGAGCAGAAGGCGCAGTTCGAGACGATCGGGCAAAAGCGAACGTCGTAGTTTCCGATCCGTTGCCATCGCTGACCGCGATCGGCTCAATCGCATCCGACCAAAGCCCAATAGTGCGGAGGATATCTCCGGGCGGATATTGCTGTAAGCTTGCCGCCGGAAAGCCCTCGGCCGAAAGAAAGGGTGGTCGCATGATGCCAGATCCCGTCGTCCTGTTCGCCACCGTCATCCTGCTGGTGCCGATGGGTTATTTCCTGCTGGCAGCGCCCGCTTTTCTGCTGGTGAGGCTCGACATCCCGCCTGTCACCCAGCTGCTGCGCGGTATGTTCAATGTCTATTTCCTCGTGCTGGCCATTGCCGGTGTCATCGGGACGGTAGCTTTTGCTGTGGAGGGTCGACTGGCTGTCGCCATTGGCGTTGGCTTGATCGCGGCTTTCGCGGTCGCGGCGCGCCGCTGGTTTCTGCGGCGGATGGATGCCCAGCTGAGTGCCAGGGATGCCGGCGATGCCGATGCGGTGCGCCGGCTGCGCCGGCTGCATTGGGGCGGCATGCTGTGCAATGCGATCCAGCTTGTCGCGATCGTGGCCAGCATTCCCTATGTCAGTGTCACGCCGGCTTGATCAGGACAGGCGACGCCCCTACTGCCGAAACTCGTTGGTCAACTCGCCGATGCCTCCGATCGCAACTGTGACCGTATTGACCGGCTCCTTCATGACGCCGACGCCGACCGATGTTCCGCACGCGATCAGGTCGCCGGGCAACAGCGTCATGTCGTGCGAGAGCTTGCTCACGAGTTGCTGTGCGCTGAAGATCATGTCGGAGATCGGATAATTCTGGCGTTCCGCGCCGTTGAGGATGGTGCGCACGACCAGGTTCGATGGATCGATCCCTGTGGCGATGACCGGACCGAACGGCCCGGAGCCGTCGAAACCCTTGGACCGCGCCCATTGCGGAAAGGTCGGATCGCGGTTGAGGATATCGGAGGCGGTGACGTCGTTGACGCAGGTATAGCCGAAGACGAATTCATCGGCCTCCTCAGTGGAAACGTTGCTGCAGGTCTTGCCGATGACGATGCCGAGTTCGCCCTCATAGGCGGTCTTGCCGTCGTAGCGGGCCGGAGGCCGGATCACCGCGCCGGGCGCGGTGACGCTGGAGGGGGCCTTCAACAAATACAGCGGCTCCGGCGGCTCCGGCATTTTCAGTTTCGCCGCCAGCGCGTGGAAATTATTCCAGAGCGCGATGATCTTGGAAGGCTCGGTCGGCGCCAGCAGTTCGACGTCCGATAGTGCCAATCGTTGGCCGTTCGGTCTGGCGTCACCGAACATCTTGCCGTCGTGCACCGCGATGTCCGACTGCGTGAGCGTGCCAAAGCCTACTCTGCCCTGGTGGCGAAAGCGAACCCACCTCGTCATGCGAATGCCGGTGCCTTGGTTTCCGAGGGGCGGACGTCATAGAGCCCGGCGATCTTGGCGCGCTGAGCGACCAGCGCCAGCACGCTGTCGAGCGCGGGCGTCGGAATTTTGGTCAGCCGTCCCATTTCCTGGACCACCGTCACCAGCGGATCGATCTCCATCGGGCGGCTGCGCTCGAGATCCTGCAGCATCGAGGTCTTGTGCGCGCCGACCTTGCGGGCGCCTTCGATGCGGCGCTCGACGTCGACGCGGAATTTGACGCCGAACGTTTCCGCGATCGTCTGGGTCTCGGTCATGATCGCCTTCGACAGCGCGCGCGTCGCCGGATCGGAGCAGATCACGTCGAGCGTGGCGTGGGTCAGTGCGCTGATCGGGTTGAGGCAGACATTGCCCCACAGTTTGAGCCAGATCTCGTCGCGGATGCGATCGAGCACGGGGGCCTGCATGCCGGCCTTGACGAAGGCGTCGGAAAGCCGCTGCACGTCCTCGGTGGTCTCGCCGGAGGGCTCGCCTAGCGGAAAACGGTCGCCATAGACGTGACGGATCACGCCGGGCGCCTCGATCTCGGTCGCCGGATAGACGATGCAGCCGATCGCGCGCTGCGGCGTCAATTCGCGCCACTGCCGCCCGCCGGGATCGATGCTCTCCAATGTCGAGCCCTGATAGGCGCCGCCATGCTTGTAGAAGTACCAGTAGGGTATGCCGTTGACGGCGGTAACGATGCGCGTCTGCGGTCCGAGCAGCGGCTGCATCTGCTCGATCACGCCGGTGATGGAATGCGCCTTCAGGCAGATGATGACGTAATCCTGCGGTCCGAGCTCGGCGGGATTATCGGTGCAGCGCGGATGCACCACGCGCTCCTCTTCGCCGATCAACAGCTTCAATCCGTTGGCGCGCATCGCGGCCAGGTGGGCGCCGCGTGCAACAAGGCTGACGTCGACGCCCGCGCGCGCGAGCTGCACACCGAGATAGCCGCCGATCGCACCGGCGCCGTAAATACAGATTTTCATGTGATCTTTCGAAGGCAAGCTGTGGACAGTTCCAGCGCGCGGGACACGCAGCCTGCCGGCTGATCTCTCAAACCGGCGGGTTTGCGCTGGGGGCGAATGCGAATGTCAGGCGACGGCCTGCTTGACGGCTGTCGCCTCCTTGTCGAATGCGGTGGAAATGTCGCGGATGCTGATCACGCCGATCAGGCTGTAATTGTCGATCACGGGCACGTGGCGGATGTGATGCTTGTTCATGAGATGGCGAACATGTTCGAGCGAGTCGGTCGAACTGCACGACACCAGCTGCTGCACCGAGATGAGCTGCGAAACGCGTAAGCTGGCGCCGGCTGCGCCGTGCTCGGCGATGGCGCGAACAACGTCGCGCTCGGTGAACATGCCGACCGCGGTGTTGCCTTCGGTGCGAACGACATCCTTGACCACCAGCGCGCTGATATTGCTGGAGCGCATCAGTTGCGCGGCAATGGCGACCGTCTCATTCATGCGAACCGTTGCGACACGGGCGGCTTTCTTGCACAGGATATCTCCGACTTGCATGGCAACCTCCTTAGGATGGATCATGCGCAATTCTGGTATACATAATACCATAAGTCAACACGGAAGTTGATTTATTCGCGCACCGCGAGGAGGCCAAAAACAGGCAGTATTATTGACGTTTTTGCTGTTGATAGATCCGAAAGCAGGGTCGATCGGCTCGCCAAGCGGGCCGCTCCGGAAGCGCTCAGGTATACCAAGGGCCCTCAAAAAGAAAGCGCGCCCATCCCGAAAGGATGAGCGCGCCTTTTGCGGTGAACCTGATCGGTCGGGATCAGGCCGAGACTTGCGAGGCCGCCACCACCGTCTTGCGCCAGGGTTTCAGCACCAGGATCGCCAGCAGCGAGGCAAGGATATTGGCGCCGGCCGCGATGACGAACACGTTGTCCCAATTGCCCGAAGACTGCTGCATGTAGTTCGCCACCGGCACCAGCAGCGCGGCGGTGCCCTTGGCCGTGTAGAGCAGGCCGGCGTTGGTGGTCGCGAACTTCGCGCCGAACGTGTCGGTGCAGGTCGACGGGAACAGGGAATAGATCTCGCCCCAGGCGAAGAACACGAGGCCCGACAGGATCACGAACCAGACCGGATCGTGGCCAAGCATGTAGAGCGCCCAGATGCCGACGCCTTCGATGCCGAAGGCCACGAACATCGTGTTCTCGCGGCCGATCATGTCGGAGATCCAGCCGAAGAACGGACGCGTCAGGCCGTTGAGCACGCGGTCGATGGTGGCGGCGAAGGTCACCGCCGTCATGGTCATGCCGACCAGCGTGACCGGGATCGCATCGACCTTCCAGTCAACTGCGATCGGTTTCAGGTTGGCCGTGACCATCAGTCCGCCGGCGCCCACGATCACGAACATGAAATACATCAGCCAGAAGATCGGCTGACGGATCACCTCGGTCGGCTGGAAGTTACGCCGGCTCTGGATCACATTCGCATTCGCGATCACGGCGGGGACTTGTCCCGCTTTCGGCGCGAACAGCAGGAAGGCGAGGATGACGATGATGATGCCTTGTCCCAGACCGAAATAGAGGAAGGTGGTCTGGAAGCCGGAATCCTTGATCATTGCCTGGATCGGCGCAACCGTCAGCGCTGACCCTGCGCCAAAGCCCGCGGCGGTGATGCCGGCGGCGAGGCCGCGCTTGTCGGGAAACCATTTCAGCGCGTTGCCGACGCAGGTGCCGTAGACGCCACCGGCGCCGATGCCCGCGATGATCATGCCGAGATAATAGCCATTGAGCGAGGTCGCCTCGGCGTTGATCGCCCATCCGATGGCGCACAGGATGCCGCCAACGAGAACGACGAGACGCGGGCCGTATTTATCGACGAACCAGCCTTCGACCGGCACCAGCCAGGTCTCGAACAGCACGAACAGGGTGAAGGCCCATTGGATCGAGGCGCGATCCCATCCGAATTTCTTCTGGATGTCGGGGACGAAGAACGTCCAGCCATATTGGTAGTTGGCGATCATCACCATTGCGGCGACACCGATCGCCAATTGCGTCCAGCGGTAGGTATCGCTGACACGCGCGGCCGTAGGGGCCGTAGTTGCCTGGACCATCTCCGTCATAGCTCCTCCCAAGGCACGCTTTTGTTGGACTCTGTTGGACCGATCAGCGTAACCGAATGCGGCATATTGGTATGTGTTATGCCAGATCGCAAGCGATTATTCGGTTGCCGGGTTGACAAGTCCAATTTGTCGCAGATGTTTCGCAAACGTATCGCCAAACGGCCTGGGCGCATACGCAAAATGGCCCCGGAATCCGGGGCCATTGGTCCAAAGTATTAGCGGGCGGAGTTGTCAGCCGATACCGGGCCGACCTCAAAAATCATTTGTTTTCGGTGCCTTACAGGCCGAAGCGGGGCTGGTCGCCATTGCGGATCGCGATGCGCGAACTCGCGGTCAACAGGCGGTCGATGGAGGCCAGGAGGCGGCCGACCAAGGTGCTGGAGGGTAGGAGGCCGATGGAAGCAGTCTTGGACATTTTTGTCCCCTTTTTGGTAGCGCGGACCGGGTCCGCTTCGTGATCTGGCGTCAATTTATGTATACCAGATGCCAGTGACAACGGATTTGTTTGCATGGCAGCAATTATCGTTTTGCATCGCAACATAAAGAAATATTTGGCATTCCGAATATTCCGGATAACGAAAAAGACCGCCGGAAACCGGCAGCCCTCGGCAATTCCACCAAACGTACCGAGGCTCGGTGTTGAGACGTGATGCCCGTCGGGCACGGCATTGAACTGTCAAAAACAGCGTTCAACGTTCCTGTCTGACGATGACAATTGAAATGCTCAAAAGCCTGGTCATTGGCTCGAATAACGGTCATTTCGTGATAAGACGCAGCATGGCTTAGCGACCACGGTCGGACGGGTCGCTAAGCCATATGGAACGGGTATCTGCGCAGCTATCAGTTCAGGGAACTTTCTTCAGCGGGCGCATCGACCCACAGCGGTTGGGTCTTTGGAGTGCGCTTCAGACCTACGTCTGGATAGGAATACTCCCGCCCGGCAACGTTGTGCAGTTGCAGGCTGTAGACATCGGGGCGCGAGTAGTGACCAATCGGATCGACCCAGGCTTTCCAGAGGCGCCTGAGATTGAAATCTAGCTCGGCACAAAGTATCTTCTCCTCATTGATGAGCGGTGGGACCAGATAAGATCCCCCTGGTGCCACAATAGAACTCCCGCCTACAGCCCACTGCGCCTGAAGGTTTGGAATCGCTTCGCGCCACTCATCGGATATATTCTCCTTCGGAAAATATCCGGACGCGCTTAGAACGAAATTTCCTGTCTCTGCCGCATATTCTCGTACCGCAAATTCGGCGTCACAAACAAAAGGCGCCGCAAGATCTGCTTCGACCATCCTCTCACCGATTGCCGGGTCTCCTCCGCGCCACATGCCAGGCCAGCTTGCAACATGAATTTCTTCACCCATGGTCGCCATGGCATATTTCGAGAGCGACATATGGTGCTCCCAGCAAATCAATCCGCCCAACATGCCGATATCGGTATCGTAAACATTCAAGTCTCTTCCGTCGCCTGTGCCATGGATCAGCCGCTCGTGTATCGACGGCACCAATTTCCGATGTCGCCCGATTAACTCGCCCTTTCGGTCGAAGAACAGCAGGCTGTTGTACAGCGTCGCGCTGCCGGCTCGGTCAGATAGCTCATTGCAACCCATGACGACGTGAATCGTGGACTGCCTGGCCGCAGCCGCAATAGCCCGGCATTCGTCGCCACCCACGCTGATCGCACCGTCGTACAGGGCTGTCCAAACCTTGGAATAATTCTTGGCGGAGTTGTCGTAAAATTGAGCCCAGTATGGATATTGGCCCAGATAGCATTCGGCGAAGACGACGATATCTGCGCCTTGCTTCGCTGCACTGTGAATTGCCGCTATCGCCTTGCCGAGATTCGCTTGGGTATCGAAGAATTCCTGTGCAATTTGGGCGACGGCTCCAACTATCTTTCTTGCGCGTGGCATTTGCTTCCCCTTTGGACGGACGTGGACGCTTCTTTGTGAGTGTTCATCGTAACGACAGCGACCGGCTGCAACGAAGGTCTCTATTCAGCTCGTGAGTGACGGCCTGGAATCCAGGCTGTGAGATCCTTAGCCGGCCGTTCCCACTATCGCCCTCCAAAACTGTCCGGTGCCCAGCGACGACGATTACGATGATGAAATGGCGTTCAAAATTCCTGTGTGACGATGGCAGTTGAAATACTCAAACGCCTGATCTTTGGCTTGAATAACGCTCATTTCATGATAAAGCCGCAGCATCGCTCTATCGCCAGCCGTACGGTAATGCTTGATGCCAGCATTGAAGATGCGGAGATGGGTGCCACCCCTACACCATGTCTCTAGTTCCGCGAGCGAGTGCCAGGCGCTCAGGCTGTATGTTTTTTCAAGCCGAGCGTTGCGGTCGACCAAACGCATATAGCGATTGAAGTAGCAGCCGAAGGCTCTGCCTTCATCGCGTATTTCCTTCATGCCTATATCGAGAAATGGTTTGACGTGCTCAAAATAGAATTTTCGCTCCGCGTCATCAGTGACGGACCAATCCTGACCGGAGCGCAGCAGACAGAGGTTTTCATGCGGCTCGACCAAGATGTGACGTCCCAACGTCTCTTTGTCGTCGATCGACGCGGCCTTGGGTTGGCCGACCGGTTCGAGCGCATCAGTTTGCGATCTGGGGATTCGGTCCCGGGCACTACCCCAATATAAATGCGTGTCAGTCGCGCCGCTCATCCGGTCGGCGATCTTCGAGTAGCCTTCCGGGTAGGTGTGCCCGAACGTAGTTTCTGTATCTTCGACTCCGGGCGTGTAACACTCGCGAAAAAATCCTAGTTCGCCATTCAGGCTCGCACCTGGATGCCACCAGTCACTTGGCTTTGCCCCTTGCCAATTCTGGTAAGTTGCAAGGTCGTCCCAATAGCCGACAATGATGCTATTGAAATGACCGACCTCATCCTCATATTCCGCTCGATCCCAGAATTTCGGCGCGTCCTTTCCGGAAAATCCCTCCTCGAGCGCGGCAACGGCTCTATCGCTTTCGGCGGATTTTCGACGGCTCTGGACCCCGAAGAAGGCCATGGGAATCGCCTTGACCGACACGGCAAATCGAGCCGAGTAGCTTGGTACGGAGGGCACAAAGTCCGGCGGCGTCCCGAGCGGCCTGGTTCGTGGCACGCGGAGATGGTCAGGAATGTTTGGCTCAAGCGTTCCTGGCTCGACTGTCATGTTCCACTCCAATGGTATTTTGCATTTTCTTCCATCTGCCCAGCGCGGCGAGAATACTCGAGCCGGCGCCTGCCACTCCCTTGGGAAGCAGCAGAACAAAGCAGACAAGGAAAATACCAATCAACGTGTTGCGCACCTCACCATAACTCTTTGCCACCTCGAGCAAGACCATCATAAAGACGCCACCCAGCACGGGCCCCCATGTGGACTTCAACCCGCCAACGATAACCATGGCAAGAATGAACACCAACGTTGAAAAATCGAGCAGGCTTGGCCCGGCAAAACGAAAGTGCGCCGCATGAACACCGCCGGTCATGCCCGTGAAGAATGCCGTGATAACGAAAGCGATGATTTGAAATTTTGTGCGGTTGATACCCCGGCTTGCTGCATACGTGGCGCTATCGCTCATCGCTCGAAACGCCAACCCCAACCGACCATGGATAACGACGATTGAACTAACCAAGGAAACAATAAAGGCCACCAAAACTGTAAAGTAGTTGCCGAGCAACCAGCTGCCTTTCAACCACTGCCTGAAGCCAAAGTCTGGAAACTGAGAAAACCCATTCGTGCCACCCCAAAACGTAAGACAATTGCCGCCGGTCGTGATGTAGCACTCTGATTCTGAGATAATCAGCGTGTAAATCATGTAAACGATGGCGAAGGTAAGCAGCGCGACATACGCGCTAGCCAACCGCAAGCAGGCAACACCAATCACAAGTGCGATAACCGCCGCCGTTGTCGCGCCAAGCGGAATGGACAACCATGGAGACACGCCAAGATACGCGCCCAACATCGCGACCGTGTATGAACCCGACACAAAAAACAGCATCTGGCCGAGCGAAAATACACCGGCATGTCCCATCAGCACGTTCCACTGAAGCGCGACCGAAGCCCACAACATGAACGTGATGACTTCGCCAAGAAGGTAACGCTGCGTTATGACCAGCGGCACGGTTGCCATCAGCACAAAAAGCAGCAAGGCAAAAAACAGATTCGTTTGAAGCTCGTCGAAACGGGTCATGACCTGACTACTTCTTGCTGTCCGAAGAGCCCCGCCGGTTTCCAGATCAGAACAGTGATGACGAGCGCAAGCATGATCGGGAAGCCATAGCGCACGCCATAATAATATTGGATCGCAGCCTCAAACAGGCCAAGCGCGACGGCGGCAAAGCCAGCGCCCGTGACACTTCCGAGCCCGGCTACCACACAGATCACAAAGGCTCTGAGAAGCGGGTTTGCTCCCATTTGAGGTGAGAGTGATGCAAGCGAAGAAATCATAATCCCCGCTGCAGCAGCCAATAAACCCGCAATAACCAGGACCTGAAGGTAAATTTGATCAGCCTTGACCCCCATCAACATCGCCGCTTCGCGATTCATTGCTGTCGCTCGAATGGCCAAGCCAAATCGTGTCTTGGTCAGTATCCACGCCATCATCCCAACGAGCGCCGCCGCGACGGCTAGTATTGCAATGGACTGATAAGTCACAGCGAGCCCGCCCACGCGGAACGTGCCATCTAACTGAAGAGGCTGCCTGAAGGGATAAGCCCCGAAGATCTTCAGAATGAGATCTTCAGACAGAATGGCAACTCCGGCCGTCGCGACGATGATATTGATTTCGAATCCATCTGTTTTAAGCATATGGCGCACGACGAAAAGATGCATGACGGCGCCGATCACTGCGCCAGCCGCAAGCCCGGCTACAAAAGCGATCGGAAGTGGCAAACCCATGTATTCGACAGCGGCATAAGCCGAATAGGCGCCGACCGTCATAAAGACACCATGGGCCATGTTGAACATCCCCATCGTGCCATAGGTCAGCGCCAGACCGACCGATGCGAGCGCATACATGGCCCCCAGCGTCAGACCCGTGATGATGATTTGAAGAATTGCATCCAAAGCTTATCCCCCGAGGTAGGTCTTCAACAGTCTGCCTGAACCGGCCAGATCGTCCGCGTTCCCACTCCAGGCAACGCGTCCGCCATCGACCAAGTAGAATTTCGAAGCAACGTGCGCGACCCGGCTTGGGTTTTCCTCCACCACAAGGATCGATCGTCCGCCTGTCGCAAGCTTTTTGAGCGCGCCGTAGATTTGCTCAATGAGCAATGGCGCAAGACCAAGGGACGGTTCGTCGATCATGATGAAGTTAGCGTCGGCCATCATGCCGCGGCCGATGCCAACCATCCGGCGCTCTCCGCCGGAAAGGCTGTTGGCGCGCTGGCTCCGTCGCTCAAGAAGCCGGGGGAATAGAGCGTAAACTTCGGAAAGCGTATGCTGAATGGCAGATGCATCCTTGCGCGTATACGCGCCCATCAGCAGGTTTTCTTCCACGGTCATGCCCGTGAATAATTGGTCGCCCTGTGGCACAAGCACGAGCCCCTCGCGCGCGCGGTTAGGCGCGCCGTTCGGCAACTCTTTCCCCTTAAACCTCACAGTTCCCGACCATGCCGGCATGAGGCCTGCGATGGTGCGCAACAATGTAGACTTGCCGTGCCCATTGGGGCCAATAATTGCCGTAATGCCTCCTGGGAGGACGTCCATGCTCACGCCTTGCAGCACACGCAACTGCCGGTAGCCGGAGACCAATTCCTTCACAGACAACAGCGGATCCATGGCTCTAACTAACCTCGCTCGGTCGCGGTTTCCGAGCCAAGATAAACAGACCTGACGAGCTCATCTTTCGTGAGGCCTTCCGGTGTTCCGTCAAAAATTAGTTTGCCCTGGTGCATGATGAGCACCCGATCGGCAACAGCGGTGAGAAACCGCATCACATGCTCGATGAAAACGATGCAGATACCGGTACCCCGCAACGACTTCATCAACGCGATGAATTCGTCCACTTCGGCTGGAAGCAGCCCCCCAACGGGTTCATCGAGAAGCAAGAGCTTCGGTTGATGCACAACCGCGGTGGCCACCATCAGCTTTTTACGCGCCAGAGCAGGAATGTTCGTGACAAGAGAATTCGACAGGCTACTCAAACCATACGTTTCCAACGCGTGCATCGCTTGCTCGCGTTGAGAACGATTAAATAACAGTCCTGCACCTGCCTTCGGTGCCCCGAACACCACAGATGCCAGCATGTTTTGCAAAACTGTGAGGCTGCCAAAACCCGACGTGACCTGAAACGTTCTGGCCAAACCGACATGAAAGAGTCGATGGGGCGGCACGCCCGTTATGGCTTGTCCATCGAAGACGACTTGACCCCGGGAAACCGGGGTCAAGCCAGAGATCATATCGAAGAAAGTTGTCTTGCCCGCACCGTTCGGCCCACCGATGCCAATCGTCTCACCGGGGTGTACTGTGAGACTTACGCCATCTACGGCGGCGAGCGCGCCGTAGTATTTCGCAATTTCACGGCATTCAAGAATTGGCATGGCGGTTTCGGTCGCAATCCGTGGCTTTCGTCTTTATCCTTGTTTCTTCACTTTTATCCAGGACGGCACTTCAAACTTCGCGACATCATAGGGCGATGGTGCGATGAGAAAGCCGTTCTTTGCTTTGTCCTTAATCTGACTGTAGATAAGCGGCATTCCCAGCGAAGGATCGTTCGTCTGCACTGGATAGGTAAAAGCCGATTGGGTTGTGGGATCAAATCGCATTGCGCCCATAGGACTACGGTAGATAATTGTGCGTAGACGGTCAGCGATTTTGCGATTCTGTTCCGCCTCATAAGGTTTGCCGACCCCTCCCGCTACCGCTGCAGCGACGGCATACTTATGAAGGGCGGAGTATGTTTGCCCGCCGCCGTTAGGTGACGCCTTGTCGCCGAACCGCTTGATGTAAGCTTCAGAGAATTCCTTGCTGACTTCACCTTGGAGGCAACCAATGCTGGTCGCGTACAGAACGCCCTTCGAAGCATCTTCAGCGATATCACGGAATGCAGCAAGTGAGGCACCATACTGCAGATAAACGAGACTATTCGTCGGATTGGTGAGGAACTGGATCATGAATTGCGCCTGATCCTGCGGAAAGAAGTGCGTAATCACGATGAACCCCGGACGGATTGGCACGAATCTTCGCGAACGTCGGGCCCCATTCGGTAGTCGGCGCCTGCACGGTCTCGAAAAGAGACTATCTCAGACCGTACTCCATGGCCTTGCTCTTGATCGCCTCGGCGATATTGATCGAATAGGTAATTGGCCCGGTGATCAGAGCGATCTTCTATTAGAAGGCTTCAATTGTCCCGTGACTTCCAAATGCTTGATGAAATTCGAGATAAGCGTAGCCGTAGAATAACTCCGAGGGGCAATACATAAACGAACCCCAGTACTTCTTGGGATCCTTGCTGACCAAATCGGTATGGGCCCGCGCGGTGTCGGCATGCAGATACACAATGGAAGCGTCAGCGACGACACCTTGCAATTGCGGTCTGACCGCCAAATTGTAACCTGAAATCAGAACACTAGCCCCGTCCTTATCGATGAGACGTTGTGCAGCACGGTAATGACATCATCGCCCCCGGATGCGTATCCGCAACGTCGATCTTGATCGGACGGCCCAAGAATACCTCCAAGTGCGTTGATTTCATCGGCTGCCATTTGCACGCCGCGCTGGAACTCAATTCCATCCGCAGCTACCAGCCCGTCATGGGCAAGGGCAGCCCACGATCACCGGATCGGCGCTCTGCGCTTGAGCACCTTGGTTTAGACCTGCAAGTACAGCCGCTGCGCTCGCGCCAAGACCTGCATTTTTCAGAAACGAACGGCGTGAAGATTCACCACGATTATCTGGCTTATTCACCATCGACGTAACTCCCCGATTTAACTGTTCCGGTCGATTGGACTCGAGAACACGACCCCAGCCGCTACAAAACGATCCACTACAAGACGACAGAGCGTATGGGATCCGAGTGGCCTCCACAGGATGCAAATGCATCCCCCTGCGCGCTAAAGCCGGAGCGACCGTTAAGCGCGCCCTGCCCAGAACCTTGTGCAACCAAGGGTACGCCCGAATTGAAATCATACACCGTCAGTCCACTACAGGCGCTGACGCTCTGTGGTATGATTCTTGCCTAATTGGCCATTGGCGTAGAAGTACGGTTCGTGCTTAGTATAAAGAAAATTGTGCTGCGAGAGACGGGGCAGCGCAACGTGGAGAATGCGCTCATACCATCCTGAATGGAGATCGCCATGGAGCGGCAAAGCTACATTCAAGCCTTGAGCCAGTTCGTCTTATCCCTTGGCGAACAAAATAGACGTCTGAATTCGCTCGAGTTATTTCAATGGAGTATCCCACAACTAACACGGATTGTTGGCGTCGATTCTAGTTGGGCGGGTTGGCTCGACCTGACAGGGGACGCGGCCCACTGTTGCTATAGCTTCATGAGCAATCTGCCGTCGAATTATGAGCAGTTCTGGTGGACGATCCGCAAAGAAGATATCCTCGCCCAGGACCTGCTGAATAACTGTTCAACCGCCGTCTACGATCGCCAGGGGGCAAGAAACTCAGACGGGATGGTTGCAATCTGTGACAATTTTGCGATCAACAAAGCGGCGACGGTGGTGTCCGGGCCAGGCAATAGTCCCGTTTCGATGTTCGTATCAGTGTATCGAAGCGGTCGACGGTCACTTCCGTTAGAACCCGACGCAATCGAATTTCTTCGCTGCGCACTTGACCATGTACGTATTGCGATGTCGCGCTGCGGAGCATCGAGCGACCAGGATGGCATGCTGTTGGCGAATTTGGAGGGCAGAATCCTGACTGCATCAGAGAGTGCGGTTCGCATGCTGGAGCGTCATTGGCCAGGATGGCGCCGCGGGTATTTGCCGGCCGAGCTCCGGGAGGCGCTCTCGCCGTCCCGCAAGCTGCATCTTGCCAAACGTGGTATCGCCGTTGGAAGCCGGCAGATCGCGCATATCTCAGGGCGGCCGTTGAGATCGCTGAGTCTGCGTCCTGCTGGTCCTTGCGACCAACTGACCGAGCGCGAATGGCAGATCGCGATAGAAATCGCCGCTGGTCGCACACACAAGGAAATCGCAGCAAGTCTGTCGCTGTCGCCGGCGACGGTGCGCAATCGCACCCAGGACATCCTAACCAAGGTTGGTGTCCACTCCAAGGCCGCCCTGTCAAGCCTGCTGGCATCGACGCCTGTGTGTACCGAAACCCAAGTTCGGGCTTAGTGGTGATAAGTCCGTGCATGATGGCACCCAAACTGATCACACCGGTTCGCTAAACCGGGCGAAAAACCGACGCATCCCTGTTCAATGACCGATGGGTTCTGATGCTGTCGTAGTCAGCATACGATTTCAGGACCCGACGCAAATGCATGCAAACCGCTCAAGCTAATGATGTGGTCCGCACATTCACGCCGGATCAATCCGATGCCACGGCGACGCTAGCTAGCGTTTTGCATCGCAACATAAATAAAGCATTTGGCATTTCCGATAACGAAAAGACCGCCGGAAACCGGCGGCCTTCGGGAAGCTTGCAGTGAGATGGGCGGCCTTACTCGGCCGCCTGCTTGCGCGGCGGATCGAGCGCGCCGGAATCGTGGATCTCGGCGACCTGGTGATCGGAGAAGCCGAGCACCTGACGCAGGATCTCGTCGGTGTGTTCGCCGAGCAGCGGCGAACGGGTCACCTCGCTCGGGCTGTCCGACATCTTGATCGGATTGCCGACCGAAAAATACTTGCCGCGGGTGGGGTGATCGACCTCGACCACGGTCCCGGTCGCGCGCAGCGACTGGTCCTCGATCAGTTCCTTCATCGACAGGATCGGACCGCAGGGGATGTCGTCCTTGTTCAGGATGTCCATCGCCTCGAATTTTGTCTTCGTCATCGTCCATTGTTCGACGCGCGCGAAGATTTCATTCAACCGCGGCAGCCGAGCCGGCGGGCTTGGCGTAATCCGGATGGGTCTTCCAGCCGGGCTCGCCGATCACGTCGCAGATCTTCTCCCACACCGGCGCCTGCGTGATGAAATAGATGTAGGCGTTGGGATCGGTCTCCCAGCCCTTGCATTTGAGGATGCGGCCGGGCTGGCCGCCGCCGGAATCGTTGCCGGCGCGCGGCACCGCGTCGCCGAACGGAATGCCTTCGCCGAACTGGCTGTATTCCTTCAAGGGACCATGGGCGAGCCGCTGCTGGTCGCGCAGCTTGACGCGCGCGAGATTGAGCACGCCGTCCTGCATCGCAGCGGTCACCTTCTGGCCCCTGCCGGTCATGGTGCGCTGAAAGAGCGCGGTGACGATGCCGAGCGCGAGATGCAGGCCCGTGCCGCTGTCGCCGATCTGCGCGCCGGTGACGAGCGGCAGTCCGTCGCGAAAGCCTGTGGTCGAGGCCGAGCCGCCGGTGCATTGGGCGACGTTCTCATACACCTTGCAATCCTCGTAAGGCCCCGGGCCAAAACCCTTGATCGAGGCCACGATCATCTTCGGGTTGATGCTCTGAATCTTCTCCCAGGGAAAGCCCATGCGATCGAGCACGCCGGGGCCGAAATTCTCCACCAGCACGTCGCAGCTCTTGATCAGCGCGGTGAGAACTTCCTTGCCCTTCGGGTTCTTGGTGTCGAGCGTGATCGAACGCTTGTTGTGGTTGAGCATGGTGAAATACAGGCTGTCGACATTGGGAATGTCCTGCAGCTGGCCACGGGTGATGTCGCCGACGCCGGGACGCTCGACCTTGATCACGTCGGCGCCGAACCAGGCCAGCAACTGCGTGCAGGTCGGTCCCGACTGGACGTGGGTGAAATCGAGAATGCGAACGCCCTTGAGCGCCTTTGTCATCGTCTATGCTCCGTACTCTGTCTGCCCTGCAAGGCGCAGGATGGATTGGGATGTGAACAGGGTCATTTCTTCTTCAGGACGCTCTGCGGATTGAGGTTGCCGATGCGGCCGCTCTCGGAGCCCGCCGCCGGATCGATCACCGCGTTGATCAGCGTAGGCTTGCCGGAATCCATCGCCGCGTTGACGGCGCGCTTCAGTTCATCCGGCGAGGTCGCATTGACGCCTGTGCCGCCGAACGCCTCCATCATCCTGTCGTAGCGCGAGCCCTTGACGAACACCGTCGGCGCCGGATCGGAGCCTGCGGAATTGACGTCGGTGCCGCGATAGATGCCGTCATTGTTGAAGATCACGATGCAGACCGGCAGCTTGTAGCGGCAGATGGTCTCGACCTCCATGCCGGAGAAGCCGAAGGCCGAGTTGCCTTCGACCGCGAGCACCGGCTTGCCGGTCTCGATCGCGGCCGCAATCGCATAGCCCATGCCGATGCCCATCACGCCCCAGGTGCCGACGTCGAGCCGCTTGCGCGGCTGGTACATGTCGATGACGCCGCGGGCGAGGTCGAGCGTGTTGGCGCCCTCGTTGACCAGGATGGCGTCGGGCCGCTCCTTGATGATGGTCCTGAGCACGCCGAGCGCACCGTGATAGTCCATCGGCGAATTGTTGTTCATCAGCCGCGGCGCCATCTTGGCGACGTTCTCTTCGCGCTTCTTGGCGACGGCGCCGGTCCAGTCCGACGGCGGGGCGGCCCAGTTCGCGCCCATGCCCTCGAGCAAAGCGGAGACGCAGGAGCCGATGTCGCCGACCACGGGAGCTGCGATCTCGACGTTGGAATCCATTTCCTTCGGCTCGATGTCGATCTGGATGAATTTCTTGGGCGCTTCGCCCCAGGTCTTGCCCTTGCCGTGCGACAGCAGCCAGTTGAGGCGGGCGCCGATCAGCATCACGACGTCGGAATCCTTCAGCACCGTCGAGCGTGCCGCGCCCGCGCATTGCGGATGGGTGTCGGACAACAGTCCCTTGGCCATGCTCATCGGCAGGAACGGAATGCCGCTCTTCTCGACAAGGCTGCGGATCGCGTCATCGGCCTGCGCATAGGCAGCACCCTTGCCGAGGATGATCAGCGGACGTTTTGCACTCTTCAGCACATCGAGCGCGCGCTTCACGGCGGCTGGCGCCGGGATCTGCGCCGGCGCGGCGTCGATCACCTTGACGAGTGACTTCTGTCCGGCTTCGGCGTCCATCACCTGGCCGAAAAGTTTCGCCGGCAGATCGAGATAAACGCCGCCCGGACGTCCCGACACCGCGGCGCGGATCGCGCGCGCAAGCCCAATGCCGATATCGGCGGCATGCAGCACGCGAAACGCCGCCTTGCACAGCGGCTTCGCAATGGCGAGCTGATCCATCTCCTCATAGTCGCCCTGCTGCAGGTCGACGATCTCGCGCTCGGACGAACCCGAGATCAGGATCATCGGAAAGCAGTTGGTGGTGGCGTGCGCCAGCGCGGTCAGGCCGTTGAGGAAGCCCGGCGCTGACACCGTGAGGCAGACGCCGGGTTTCTTGGTCAGGAAGCCGGCGATCGAGGCCGCATTGCCGGCGTTCTGCTCGTGACGGAACGAGATCACGCGGATGCCCGCGGCCTGCGCCATGCGGCCGAAATCCGTGATCGGGATGCCGGGCACGCCGTAGATCGTGGTGAGGCCGTTGAGCTTCAGCGCATCGATCATCAGGTTAAAGCCGTCGGTCAGCTCGCGCTCGGCCTTGTTACTATCAATGCTCTTGGCTGCTGTGACGGACATTCCGCTTTCTCCCTGATCGTTTCGTGATCGTTTCTTGGCGTCGACGCGTGCGTCGTCTTCGTGAGGTGAAATTCTCTAACTAAACAATTCCTGGCCGTGCGCCTCGACGTAGGCGGCGAGCCCGAGTGTGTGGTCGCGGGCGCGCTTTTCGGCCAGTTCAGTGTCGCGGGCTTCGAGCGCCTCGATGATGGCCATGTGTTCGGGCAGCGAGGTTGCGGTGCGATCCTTCCGTCCGATCGTCAATTGCCGGTAGCCGCGCACATGCAGCAGGATGTCGTTGGTCATGTCGACCAGCACCGGCGATTCCGAAAGCGAGATCAGCGCCTGGTGGAAGGCGATATTGGCCTTGGAATATTCCTCGACATGATCCTGCGGCAGCCGGTCCTTGCCGAAATCCTTGAAGAAATCGCGCAGCGCCGTGATGTCCTTCTTGCGCGCGGTGGTGGTGATCAGGCGCGCCGCCATGCTCTCGAGCGCGGCCCATGCCCGGATCATGTCGACGATCTCGGTCTTGGTGCGGCGGACCACGACGATGCCGCGGCGTGGCACGGTTTTGACGAAACCGTCCTGCTCGAGCATCGCGATGGCTTCGCGGATGGGGGTACGGCTGACGCCCAGGCGTTCGGACAGTGCCCGTTCGTCGAGCATCACCTGTTCGGGCGTCGCATAGATATCCATCTTGAGAATGGCTTCCTTCAAGGCCTCATAGGCCTTGTTCTTGAAGCTCGTCTCGGGGGCGATCCGAACGATTGCAATATCAGCATCAGCCATGACAGGCGGCGCCTTGGGTTGTTTGCGTACGGGCACGATTCGTCTCCTCCAGTGGGAGACGCCTTGTAGCAGGGAATTGCCATATTATTTTTGGCATACCAAATACCAGAATGTCAAGTTGCCCGTGTTTTCAGCGTTTCCGGGCCATCAGGCGGCTTGACAATCTCTTCGCTGGCATACCAAATGCCATAAAATATGCCCCAGGAGGAAGTCAATGTCGAATCCCAAAGATGCGGTCCGCAAAGTTCTCGATGCGGTGAAGGCCGATAAGCGCACCAGCCTGACGGCCCCGGAGGGCAAACTGGTCTGCGATGCCTACGGAATCCCCGTTCCCAAGGAAGGCGTGGCCAAATCCGCCTCCGAGGCCGCCAAGCTCGCGGCCGACATGGGCTTCCCGGTGGTGATGAAGATCGTCTCGCCGGACATTCTCCACAAGACCGAGGCCGGCGGCGTCGTGGTCGGCGTCAAGACCGCAGCGGACGCGGAAAAGAATTACGCGACGATCCTCGCCAGCGCCAAAAAATACAAGGCCGACGCCAAGATCGAGGGCGTCCAGGTCCAGCAGATGCTGGCCGGCGGCACCGAAGTCATCGTCGGCTCGATCACCGACGGATCGTTCGGCAAGTTGGTCGCCTTCGGCCTCGGCGGCGTGCTGGTCGAGGTTTTGAAGGACATCACCTTCCGCCTGGCGCCCGCCACCAAGCAGGACGCGCTGTCGATGCTCGACGGCATCCAGGCCCATGACATGCTGAAGGGTGTACGCGGCGGCGATCCGGTCAACCGCGAGGCGCTGGCCGATGTCATCGTGAAAGTGTCGCAGCTCGTCAGCGACTTTCCGGAAATCGTCGAACTCGATCTCAACCCGGTATTCGCCACCAAAAAGGACGCGATCGCCGCCGACGTGCGCATCGTCGTCGACTTCGATTACAAGCCGCGCCCGGCACCGCGCCCGACCGAGGAAATCGTAACTGCCATGAACCGCATCATGCAGCCGAAGGCGGTTGCCGTGATCGGCGCCTCCGCCGAGGACGGCAAGATCGGCAACTCCGTGATGAAGAACCTGATCAATGGCGGCTATAAAGGCGAGATCTATCCGATCCACCCGAAGGCCGCCGAGATTCTGGGTTACAAGGCCTACAAGAGCGTCAAGGACGTGCCTGGCGTGATCGACACTGCGGTGTTCGCGATCCCGGCGAAATTCGTCGCAGGCGCCCTGGTCGAATGCGGCGAAAAGAAAATTCCCGGCGCCGTTCTGATTCCGTCGGGCTTTGCCGAAGCCGGCGCGCCTGAATTGCAGGCCGAAATCGTCGAGATCGGCAAGAAGTATAATGTCCGCCTGATGGGGCCGAACATCTACGGCTTCTATTATACGCCCGCCAATCTGTGCGCCACGTTCTGCACCGCCTACGACGTCAAGGGCCATGCGGCGCTGTCGTCGCAGTCCGGCGGTATCGGCATGGCGATCATCGGCTTCTCGCGCTCGGCGAAAATGGGCGTCTCCGCCATCGTCGGCCTCGGCAACAAGTCGGACATCGATGAGGACGATCTGCTGGCGTTCTTCGAGCAGGATCCGAACACCAACCTGATCGCCCAGCACTGCGAGGATTTGAAGGACGGCCGCGCCTTCGCCGAAGCCGCCAAGCGGGTTTCGAAGAAGAAGCCGGTGATCGTGCTCAAGGCCGGACGCACCTCGGCCGGCGCCAAGGCCGCCTCCTCGCACACCGGCGCGCTCGCCGGTAACGACAAGATCTACGAGGACGTCTTCAAGCAGTCCGGCGTGATCCGCGCCCGCTCGTTGCGGCAATTGCTCGAATTCGCGCGCGGCGTGCCGGTCTTGCCGACGCCGAAGGGCGAGAACATCCTGATCATCACCGGTGCCGGCGGCTCCGGCGTGCTGCTGTCGGATTCGGTGGTCGATAACGGCCTGTCGCTGATGACGATGCCGCCGGACCTCGATGCCGCATTCCGAAAATTCATCCCGCCGTTCGGCGCTGCCGGAAATCCCGTGGATATCACCGGCGGCGAGCCGCCGATCACCTATGTCAACACCGTCAAGCTCGGCTTGTCCGACGATCGCATCCATTCGCTGATCCTCGGTTACTGGCACACCATCGTCACGCCGCCGATGGTGTTCGCCCGCAACATGGTCGAGGTGAAGAAGGAGATGGAGGCCAAGGGCTTTGTGAAGCCGATGGTCGCCTCGCTCGCCGGCGACGTCGAGGTCGAGGAGGCCGCCGAATATCTCTACCAGAACGGTATCCCGGCCTACGCCTATTCGACCGAACTGCCGGTCGAAGTGCTCGGCGCCAAATACAAATGGGCGCGCGGCGCGGGCCTGCTCTGAGTTGAACGATTGATGCCGCTTGGGGACACACCGAAGCGGCATTTTCGCTCTCTGACTTCTCCCCGCAAGAGCGGGGCGAGGGAGATCTCTACGCGCAAGCAGTCTGACTTAACGGATGAATGCAGGTCGCGATGAAGCGAGAAGTGATCCGGCGTAAGCCCATCGAGCCGAAACCCGACCATGATGCCGATGGCCGCGACGTCGGCGTGCAATCCGTCGACCGCGCGCTCTCGATCATCGAAACCCTTTCCGAGGACGACGAAGGCTATCGCTTGAGCGATCTCGCGATCCGCACGGGACTGTCGACGTCGACCGTGCACCGCCTGCTGGCGACGCTGGAAAGCCGCCGCTTCGTGCAGTTCGACCGCACCGAATTGAAATGGCATGTCGGCGCGCGCGCCTTTACCGTGGGCGCGACCTTCGCCCGCCGCCGCAATTTTACCGCGCAAGCCGTGCCTTACCTCCGCAAATTGCGCGACCTGACGCGCGAGACCGCCAACCTCGCCGTCGTCGACGACGAATTCATCATCGTGCTCACCCGCGTCGAAAGCCGCGAGATCATGCGCTCGCTGACCAAGGTCGGCGGCCGCGTCGCAATGGTCGCCTCCGGCGTCGGCAAGGCGGTGCTGGCGACCTATTCCGACGAGGACGTCGGCGCCATCATCAGCCATCACGGCATGCCGCGGATGACGGAAAAATCGATCGTGCGCCCGAGCGACCTGTTCAGGGAGCTCGAAAAGGTCCGGCGTCAGGGCTTTGCCATCGACGACGAGGAAGCCTGCATGGGGCTGCGCTGTATCGCAGCCGTCGTCTACAACGATTGCAGCGAGCCCCTGGCGGCGATTTCCGTCTCGGGCATGACCAGTCGCCTGACCGACGACCGCTTGCCCGCGCTGGGCGAGACCGTGCGCGAGGTGGCAGCCGAGCTGACGGTCGCGCTCGGTGGCGTGATGCCGGGGGCGAAGTTGTCCTGAGCGGAAATATCAGGTAGTGCTGTGACAATGGCGACGTTACTTCGCCCGTTTCCAAACGACGTCGACGCTCTCCCCATTCGGAAGGGGGACGGTCGGAAGGAGGTGGGCCCTACGGCCTGCAGGTGACCCGGCGGCAGGTTATGCCGTCGAGGAGGAGGCGGGCATGGGGCTGCGCTGCGTCGCAGCCGTGGTTTTTCTCAGGCTTACCTCAAGCATATCAGGAAGAAAAATCGCAAGTCCCTGAAAGCTTTGGGCGTCGGGAGCGGGCATGTTGCGGCTGGGGAGGGGGAGCACCACCCTTTCGAAGGAAGCCGACTATGACGATGCTGAATAATACCTCAGGCCATTACGCGACCTCAGCCGCAACGCGAAGAGCAATCGGATCGATTGTTGCGGGACTCGGCCGCCTCATCAATAAGTGGATTGCTGCCGTGATAGCCCAGCGTGAGCATCAAGCGAATCTGACGGTTCTGCGAACGCTCAATGAGCGGGAGTTGAGAGATATGGGCCTCGATCGTAGTCAGATCTGGGAAGGTTTGGCTGAGGCAGCCAAAGATCGGTCGCGCCAACAGAAATCGGTGCACCGGTAATGCGCGGTGCGGAAAATTTTGATTGTAGCGCACGGACATCAAGCGAAGCGACGGGGTTTGGCATCCCGTCGCCGGCCGGCTTTGGTGTCGGCAAGGCGGTGCTGGCGACCTATTCCGACGAGGACGTCAGCGCGATCATCAGCCATCACGCCATGCCGCGGATGACCGAAAAGTCGATCGTGCGCCCGAGCGAGCTGTTCAGGGAGCTCGAAAGGTCCGGCGCCAGGGCTTTGCCATCGACGACGAGGAAGCCTGCATGGGGCTGCGCTGCATCGCAGCCGTGGTCTACAATGATTGCAGCGAGCCGTTGGCGGCGATCTCGGTGTCAGGCATGACCAGCCGCATTACCGACGATCGTTTGCGCACGCTGGGTGAGACCGTGCGCGAGGTAGCCGCCGAGCTGACCTTGGCGCTCGGCGGGGTGATGCCGGAGGGGAAATCTGGTCGGACCGAATGGATCTTTTGGATGTCAGAACCGACTTGAAGTCCCCAGGCCCGTACCTTGGCCTTCATAACCTCGTTCACTGCATGGCTTCAGCAATCTTTTCTGCCGCCATCAGGACTGGAAAGTTGGTGTTGGCGCACGGCACGACGGGGAATATCGAGGCGTCGACCACGCGCAGGCCCTGCACACCCTTGACGCGGCCTTGCGTATCGACAACCGCCATCGGATCGTCGGTGCGTCCCATGCGGCATGAGCACGAGGCGTGCCACACGCCGATGGTCGCCTTGCGCACGAAGGCCTCCAGCGCAGCGTCATCGCCCATGACCTCGTCGAATGTGAATCCTTCGACCACGAAATTGTCGATCACATAACTGCGCAGCGCCGCCGGCCCGTCCATCAGCACGGCGGCAATTTTGGTGAGCACCTTGTTTTTGGCGTTGACTACGCCGATCTTGCGCACGCGGTCGGAGTACGAAGCCGGGAACGGCTTGTCGGTTACGGCCTTGAGCGGGGCACTCATCTGCAATGCCGCCATCTTGCGAAAGCCGCTCATCAGGCGATCGAGGTCGCGCCGGTCGGACAGCAGGTTGAACTGGACAATCGGCTCCACGGCCGGGTCGCGCGAGGCGAGCTTCACCTGCCCGGTCTCGGAGTAGGTCTTGTTGACGAAAGTGAGCAGCGAGCCGATCTGCTCGCCGACCGCATGCCAGGCCGACTTGCTCAGCACGGCGACGAACATGTCGCCCTTGGGTACGCCCGGTAGCCCCGAGGAGTAACGCAGCCCAAGCTGGATGTGGCGCCTGGTGTGCTGATTCATGCGCGCGCCCCGGCGAACGAACGACGACAGCGAGATCGAGGGATGATCCATCAGGCGCTGGCCGACGCCCTCGAGGCCCATCACGACCGGAATGCCCAGATCGTTCAGGTGCCCGACCGGACCGATGCCGGCGCGCAACAGATGCGCGGGCGAATGGATCGCGCCGCTGGAGAGGATCACCTCATTGCCATGGAATTCCTGTTCCCGGCCGTCGACCATAGCCTTCACGCCGATGCAGCGCGTGCCATCGAACAACAACTCCTTGACGATCGTGTTGGTCAGGATGGTCAGATTGGCGCGCTTGCGCGTCTCGCTGTCGAGATAGCCCATCGCCGCCGAGACGCGTTGCTCGTCCTGGTTGGAGTGCGTCACAGGGAAATAGCCGTCGACGAATTCGCCGTTCTGGTCGGGCAGAAAAGTGTGGCCGGCGAGTTTGCAGGCTTCGGCAACGGCCTGGGAATGCCGGGTCCAATGCTTGATCGGTATGCGACGCACCGGAATACGGCCATCCTTGCCGTGGAATGGCCCGTCGAAATCAAGGTCGCGCTCGACCTTCCTGAAATAGGGCAGCACGTCCTGCCAGTTCCAGCCGGTGGCGCCGCGCGCCTCCCATTCGTCATAGTCGGTCGGTGCGCCGCGGTTGGCCATCTGCCCGTTGATCGAGGATCCGCCGCCGAGCACGCGCGCCTGCTCGTATTTGCGAAGCGGCGGGTATTCCGCTTCCGGATTGTTGTGGCTGACGACCTGGGTCGTGACCTTCAGCTCGGTCCAGTGGAAGCGCGGATCGAAATACGCGGTGCCCGAATAGCTGTCGCGAATTTCTGGCGGCTCGTTGCCCGGCGGCGTGTCCTGGCCCGCCTCGCAAAGCAGGATCTTGTTGGCGCTCCTGGCCGACAGCCTGTGGGCCATGACCGAGCCGGCCGAGCCGCCGCCGACGATGATCGTGTCATACACTTTGGCGTTTCCCTATTATTGTTAGTGCCGGAGCAACGCTAGCATGGTGCTGCACCACCGTGCGATAGGAGCAGATATTGTCGCAGTGCAGCGCAGGAAACCGAACATGCTGACACAGGATATGAAGCGGATTATCGAGGAGCAACTCCTTGGCTTTGTTGCGACGACGGCTCCCGATGGCACGCCCAATGTGTCGCCGAAGGCCACGTTCTTCGTGGTGGACGACCAGACGATCGCGTTCGGCGAAATCCGCTCGCCCGGGACGATCCGGAATCTGCGAGCAAATGCGCGCATCGAGATCAACTTCGTCGATCCGTTCGTGCGCAAGGGCTACCGGTTTGCCGGCACGGCTGTCGTGGTCGAGCGAGGGACCGGCGCCTTCGATGCGCTGCTTGGCCGTTACCGCGGCACGCTTGGACCGCGAATACGCGCCATCGTGGCGATCACGGTAACCAGGGCGCTACCTCTTACATCGCCGGTCTATGACGATGGCGCGGCGGAGTCCGATGTCAGGCGAGGGTGGACAACCCGATTCCGCAAGCTGCAACCGGACCAGCGATTTACGGAATGACGCCTTGAATGCCCGCCGAGGGCCGCAGGGCGGATTTTTGCCTTCAGCTCCAATCCACCCTGCAGGCTGTCGTCATTGCAACGCGTTGAGAATCCATTTGATGAGCTGATCCACAGGCGAAGGTTTTGGATGTGGCAGTGAGCCGTTGCCCGTTGAAGCGGTGCCGCCATTCACAGCGGACAGCTCGTCGATGTTCAACTCTCGATCGTCATCCATTGTTGATCTCCTCTCAACCGGTGGATTCCCGATCCACCGTGCCGGAAGCGTAGAAGCGGTCCCCTCCTGAGGCCGTGATCCATGTCACTCTTCATTCCCAAAAAAGCATCGGCTGTGTCGTCGGGCGCGTATTGGCGCGACTCACTGGCGCGCAATGACCAAGTGGACAGAGAAGGCGCGACAAATTGACCCGACGGGCAAATCAGCAAAACCCGTCAAGCCCTTCGAGTGAAAATATTCCTGTTTTCAGGAGACCCCAACTCAGTTCAAGACTCATCCCATCCCGTCCCGCTCAGAGGGGCGTCGGCCATCGTCACGAACGTTGGGGCGGGTTGCGGTGGACGCGGATGCGCCTTTGACGAACGGCGCAGATCGCGTACGGCGAAGTCGCGTGGTCCTGACGCCTCGACGCTGGCGTCAAGCTTTTGCGGAAGTATCCGCAGAGGCGACGGTGACAAGAAAGCCCGATCACCGGGGAGAGCGCGCTATAAGCCGTAAAACCATTGCGCAGGGAATGTCGGATTGCCTCCGCTGAACCTGTATGCTCGTGTGCGCACCTTCTTGTGCACATTGCACACGAGACCGCGGGTGCAGCGCGCATCCGGCATTCCCTGCGCCCTCTGATTTCAGTGGGCGAAGAATTTCTTGCAAAACTCGGGGCGCATCGTGCCGCGGGATCGCGAAAGTATGTTTTGCCGTCATTGCGAGCGAAGCCAAGCAATCCATCGCGCCGCGAAAAGAAAGAATGGGTTGCTTCGTCGCTTTGCTCTTCGCAATGACGGCTCGCGGCCCGTGCGATCAAGCCAGTTCACCGCATCGTCTCACCATGCGCCCAATCCAACCGCCTGATCCCACTTGAGTTTTCACAACCATTCCACATCGCGGGAAACAAATTGAACTTCGTTGAGATCGCCAATCGTTGCCGCGATCATCACGTGAAGCAATATCAGCGAGGTTTCAAAATGGCGAAGATGCGAGCTATCGATGCCGCGGTACGTATCCTCGAAAAGGAAGGCGTCGTGACCGCCTTCGGCGTGCCGGGTGCCGCGATCAACCCGCTTTATTCCGCGCTGAAGCGACGCGGCTCGATCAGACACATCCTGGCGCGCCACGTCGAGGGCGCTTCCCACATGGCCGAGGGATATACCCGCGCCAAGCCGGGAAATATCGGCGTCTGCATCGGCACCTCGGGGCCGGCCGGCACCGATATGATCACGGGGCTTTATTCGGCGATTGCGGATTCGATCCCGATCCTCTGCATCACCGGACAGGCGCCGCGTGCGCGCCTCTACAAGGAAGATTTTCAGGCCGTCGATATAGAATCGATTGCAAAAGCCGTGACAAAATGGGCGGTCACCGTGCGCGAGCCTGCGCTGGTGCCGCGCGTGTTCAGCCAGGCGTTCCATATCATGCGCTCCGGCCGTCCCGGTCCGGTGCTGATCGATTTGCCGCTCGACGTGCAACTCGCCGAGATCGAGTTCGACGACGAGACCTATGAGCCGCTGCCGGTCTACAAGCCCTCCGCCACGCGCAGGCAGATCGAGAAGGCGCTCGCCATGCTCAATGCCGCGGAGCGTCCGCTGATCGTGGCTGGCGGCGGCGTCATCAATGCCGATGCATCAGAATTGCTGGTGGCGTTTGCCGAAGCCGTGAACGTGCCCGTGGTGCCGACCCTGATGGGATGGGGCACCATCCCCGACGATCACGTCCTGATGGCGGGCATGGTCGGATTGCAGACCAGCCACCGCTACGGCAACGCAACCATGCTGCAATCCGATTTCGTGCTCGGGATCGGCAACCGCTGGGCCAACCGCCACACCGGCTCGATCGAGACCTACACCAAGGGCCGCACCTTCGTGCATGTCGATATCGAGCCGACGCAAATCGGCCGCGTCTTCAATCCCGATTTCGGCATCGTCTCCGACGCCAAGGCGGCGCTCGAATTGTTCGTCACGGTTGCGAAGGAATGGCGCAAAGCCGGCAAGCTCAGGGAGCGTCAGGCCTGGCCGGCCGCGTGCCAGGATCGCAAGCGCACGATGCTGCGCCGGAGCCGCTTCGACGACATCCCGATCAAGCCGCAGCGCGTCTATGAAGAGATGAGCCGGGCGTTCGGGCGCGACACCTGCTACGTCAGCGTGATCGGCCTGTCGCAGATCGCCGGTGCGCAATTCCTCGGCGTCTACCGTCCGCGCAACTGGATCAATGCCGGGCAGGCCGGTCCGCTCGGATGGACGCTGCCCGCGGCCCTCGGCGTCCGCGCCGCGGACCCAACCCGCGAGATCGTCGCACTCTCGGGCGATTACGATTTCCAGTTCCTGATCGAGGAGCTCGCGGTCGGCGCCCAGTTCAAGCTGCCCTACATCCACGTCGTCGTGAACAATTCCTATCTCGGTCTGATCCGCCAGGCGCAGCGCGGCTTCGAGATGGACTATCAGGTGCAATTGTCGTTTGAAAATATCAACGCGCCGGAACTCGGCGTCTACGGCGTCGATCATGTCGCGGTCGCCGAGGGGCTCGGCTGCAAGGCGATCCGTGTCACCGATCCGCACGACGCGCAGGCGGCCTTTGCGACCGCGCGCGAGTGGATGGCCGAGCACAGGGTGCCTGTCGTGGTCGAGTTCATTCTCGAGCGCGTCACCAACATTTCGATGGGCACCGAGATCGACAACATCGTCGAGTTCGAGGAAGTGCTCGATCTACCGCTGGACGACACGCCGGCAAGGGCGAACGTGCCGGGCACATTACTGCCGGCCTAATGCGAGGGATCAACCGTGCCAAAATTTGCCGCCAATCTCACCATGCTGTTTGCCGAGCTGCCGTTCCTCGATCGCTTCGCGGCGGCCAAGGCCGCCGGCTTCAGCGGCGTCGAATATCTGTTCCCCTATGATTTCGACAAGGCGGAGCTCCGCGAGCAACTGCAGCAGCACGGATTGACCCAGGTGCTGCATAACCTGCCGGCCGGCGATTGGGCCGCCGGCGAGCGCGGCATCGCCATTTTTCCCAATCGAACTCGAGGAGTTCCGTGATGGAGTCGCACGCGCGATCGATTACGCCAGGGCGCTCGATTGCCGTCAGCTGAATTGCCTGGTCGGCATCGCGCCGGCCGGGGCCGACAGGCGCGAACTTAACGAAACACTGATCGGCAATCTGCGCTTTGCCGCCGACGCGCTCGCCAAGGAACGGATCAGGCTTCTGATCGAGCCGATCAACACCCGCGACATCCCTGGCTTCTACCTGAACTGGACGCAGCAGGCGGTTGAACTCATCGCCGGCGTGCGATCGAGCAATCTGTTCGTCCAATACGACATCTATCACATGCAGGTCATGGAGGGCGATATCGCGCGGAGCCTGCAAACGCATCTGCCGCGCATCGCCCATGTCCAGCTCGCCGACAATCCCGGCCGCAACGAGCCCGGTACCGGCGAGATCAACTATCCATTTTTGTTCAGGCATCTCGACGCGATCGGCTATCGCGGCTGGGTCGGATGCGAGTATAAACCGAGGACGACGACCGTCGATGGCCTCGGCTGGCACGCGGCATTGACGCTCGATACCTGATCGGGAAACAAACAAGGAAAATCCAAATGATCGATATCGGCTTTATCGGCTTGGGCACCATGGGGCGCCCGATGGCGGGTCATCTCCAGGCCGCCGGGCATCGCCTGTTCCTGCACGACGTTGCGCCGATTGCGCCGGAGCTGGTCGCTGCCGGCGGCGTCGTTTGCAAATCGGGCAAGGAGGTTGCGGAACACTCCGACGTCGTCATCATCATGGTGCCGGACACGCCGCATGTGGAAGCGGTGTTGTTCGGCGAGGGCGGCGTCGCGCAAGGGATATCCAAGGGCCAGATCGTGGTCGACATGAGTTCGATCTCGCCACTCGCCACTAAAGAGTTCGCAAAGAAGATCGAGGCGCTCGGCGCCGATTATCTCGACGCGCCGGTTTCCGGCGGCGAGGTCGGCGCCAAGGCGGCGAGCCTGACCATCATGGTCGGCGGACCGGAGCGCGCGTTCAACACCATGAAGCCGGTGTTCGACAAAATGGGCAAGAACGTCACCCTGGTCGGCGCCAATGGCGACGGGCAGACCACCAAGGTCGCCAACCAGATCATCGTCGCGTTGACGATCGAGGCGGTCGGCGAAGCCCTGTTGTTTGCATCGAAAGCCGGTGCGGATCCGGCGCTGGTGCGGCAGGCCCTGATGGGCGGCTTTGCGTCGTCGCGGATTCTCGAAGTACATGGCGAGCGCATGGTGAAGCGCAATTTCGATCCGGGCTTCCGCATCGAGTTGCATCAGAAGGATCTCAACCTCGCACTGGAAGGCGCCCGCGCGCTCGGCATTTCGCTGCCGAGCACCGCCGTGGCGCAGCAATTGTTCAGTTCCTGCACCGCGCGTGGCGGCAAGGCGTGGGATCACTCCGGCATGGTGCGGGCGCTGGAACTGCTGGCAAACCACGAGATCGGAAAGGCCTGACGTTTACGGAACTGTAACATCGCGTAAGGGAACAAAGACCTGAGCGCAGATGGAACCGGAACATCCGACGCCTCCGATGGTTGAGACCCATCATCAATTCACTGGAGGAAAACGATGAATAACCGTCTTGCCGTTTCGCTGATTGCCGCCTCGCTGCTGACATCGGGCGCGGCGTTTGCCCAATCCACCACTGCGACTGGCGCAGTGAACGGCGCCAGGACGGGTGGCGAAATTGCCGGTCCCGTCGGCGAGATCGTCGGCGGCACCGTGGGTGCGGCCGTTGGTGCTGCCGTGGAAATTCCGAACGCCGTGATCACGTCGATCCCGGCCGATCGCGGACGTTCCGTCACGGTGCGTGAGCGCGTTGTGGTCGGCGAACCACTGCCGCCAACCGTCGAGTTGCGCGCCGTTCCGAGCCACACCGAATACCGTTACGCGGTCGTCAATGATCGCCGGGTGATCGTCGAGCCGCGCACCCGCAAGATCATCAAGATCATCGACTGACGCGGCGCTTTTGAGAAAATCCCCGCGGGCACGATGCCCGCGGGGATTTTTAATCAGGATACGCTGGCGCTCGACGCCCGCGTTCGCTTGATCATCCAGTCGAGCACGGCGACGGCCGCAAGCCCAACACAGGCCAAATCTAGAGCGGTTGCCGCACGCCCAGCCCATGCATGAAGCGTTCCCTGATCTGCACGGGATCCCTGCGGGTGGTGCCGACGCCCGGTTTGTCGTCGATCCGCGCGCCGATCAATGTTGGTCCCGAGGCGGATATGGATTGCTCGATCAGGCGTTCGAAATCCTCTTCATCCGCCGCCCAGGCGCTGTTGCCGAGACCGCTGGCGATGGCTATCGCAACGATATCGGCGACCGCCGCCCCAGGCGTCGGCTGCGCGCCGGTGATCTGGTAGACGCCGTTGTCCATCACCACCATCGTGAGGTTTTTTGGCGCCAGCGTCGCGATCGTCGACAGCGAGCCCAGCTGCATCAATAGCGAGCCGTCGCCTTCGAGCGCGAAGATGCGGCGCTTCGGTTGCGCCAGCGCCACGCCCAGTGCGATCGGGAAGGCGAGGCCCATGCTGCCGAGCATGTAGAAATTCTGCGGGCGGTGGCCGGCGGCCCACAGGTCGAAATTGGTATTGCCGATGCCGCCGACCACGGCTTCCTCGTTCTTCAGCTTCGCGATCAGCCGCGAGGTGAGATCGAACCGGTTCATGACCTTGGTGTTGCGGGCAGGGGTGGCGCTGTTCATGGGTAGCTCACTTGTCGAATACTTTGCCGCCGGTCAAAAGCGGCGAGAGAATCAGCGCAACCGGCGCCTGCGTGGTCAAGGCCTGCTTGATCGAGCGATCGACGATGAACTCGAACTCGTCGAGCCGGGTCGCGGTGTGGTGCTCCATCGCAAGCGAATCCAGCACCGGGCGCATGGTGCGGCACACCAGCGACTGGCCGTAATTGAACTCGCCGAGCGTGCCGCGTTCGGACACGAACATGATCAGCGGAATCTGATAGGGGATCGCGAGCGACGCCAGCACATTGGCAAGCGTCGCAAACCCCGATGTCTGCATCAGCACCGCACCGCGCAGGCCGCCCATCCAGGCGCCGGAGACGATTCCGACGGCCTCCTCCTCCCGCGCGGTCGGAAAGGTCGTGAAAAACGGATCGGCGTGCAGGTTCTTGATCAGCGTCGTCAGCACCCGGTCGGGCACGTAGGGCACCAGCCTGATATCGTTGCGCTTGAGCGAGGCCAGCACGATGCCGTGCCAGGTGTTGTCTTGAGCAGCCTGGGGCGAGGCTTGGACCTCAGCGACCGCCATCTTTGTTCTCCCGTTCCTCACGCCTGTTTCGCTGATCTCATTGTCTTGTTGTCGCCGAACTTGACGCGACCGGCGAGATTGTCAACATGCCCCGGCGTTACCACGACCTGCGTGCTGAGCCGCCGGCATGCCACAATGTGAGATAATGAGAACTTCGGGAGGGCTGCCATGGGAGGTTGGTTGCGGACGGCTGCGGTTGCGGCATTCCTGCTCACCGCGGCCGGCGCGGCATCGGCCCAGTCTTTCCCGTCCAGGCCCGTGCATATTTTCGTACCCTATCCCGCCGGCGGCGGCGTCGACGTCCTTACGCGCACTCTGGGTGACGTGGTCTCCAAGCAATGGGGCCAGTCGGTCGTGGTCGAGAACCGTCCGGGCGCCGGCGGCATCATTGCCTCGCAGGCGGTCGCGACCTCACCGCCGGATGGCTACACCCTGATCATGGTGGCGAGCGGTCATGCCACCAATCCGTTCCTCTATCCCAAAATTCCCTACGACACGTTCAAGGATTTCACGCCGATTTCGCTGTTGGCATCCTCTCCGAATATCCTGCTGGTGCGGGCGGATTCGCCGTTCAAGACGGTGGCCGATGTGATCACGTCGGCGAAGGCCAAACCGGGCAGCCTTTCATTTGCCCATGCCGGCACCGGAACGTCGACGCATCTGGCTGGCGAGCTTCTCAAAAGCCTCGCCAGGATCGACCTCAACGCCATTCCTTACAAGGGCGGCGCGCCCGCGATCAACGATCTGCTCGGCGGGCAAATTCCGCTGTCGTTCAACAACGGCCCGGAATCGGTCGGGCAGCTTCAGGCCGGCACGCTTCGCGCGCTCGCCCTCACCACCGCCGATCGTGCGCCGTTCCTGCCCGATGTGCCCAGCATGTCGGAATCCGTGCCCGGCTATGACACGGGTGTGTGGTGGGGCCTGCTCGGGCCGGCCAACATGCCGCCCGATGTTCTCGCAAAGCTCTCGCATGATTTTGTCGCCGCCTTGAACACGGACGCGGTGAAGGAACGTCTTTCCAAGCTCGGTGCACTGCCGATCGGCAGCTCCCCGCAGCAATTCGACGCCAGGATCCATGCCGATTACGAAAAATGGGGGCCGATCATCAAGGCCGCCGGAATCAAGGCTGAGTAACGCCGTGGCGCCCGCGATGATCCCAGCCTGTCCGCCGACTGGCCGCATTCTCGTCGCCAATCCCGCAAAACTCTATGGATTCCCGAACTGAAAGTGCCTTAGGAAAATGACCGTCAACAACAAGCGCGTGTTCTACGTCAAATATCTCGCCCACGAGATCTATGTCGAGATCCTCAAGGCCCGGCCTGATGTGCGGCTCGACCGGCTGGAGAACGAAAGCCCCGATGAGATGATAGCGCCGATCCTGTCGGCCGCGCATGCCTATCAGATCGGTGCGGCGCGCGACGAACTGGCGAAGCATTTCCATGCTGATCAGGATTTGTTGCGGCGGGCGCCGAATCTCTTGATCGTTTCAAGCAATGGCGCGGGTTTTGATCCCGTCGATGTCGATGCCTGCACCGCGGCGGGCGTGCTGGTCGTCAATCAATCAGGCGGCAATGCCAATTCCGTGGCCGAGCACGCGCTCGGCATGTTGCTGACCCTGTCGAAACGCATCCTCGAAGCCGACCGCGCGCTGCGGCGCGAGGCCAATGTCAATCGCAATGCGCTGATCGGCAACGAGGCGCAGGGCAAGACCATCGGTATTGTCGGGATCGGTAATGTCGGCCGCCGCATCGCCGAGCTCTGCAAGGGCCTTTTGCACATGAAGGTGATTGCCTACGATCCCTATCTCACGTCAGAGGAAATCGCAGTGCGGGGCGGGGAGAAGGTCGAACTCGACGAGCTGATGCGCCGCTCGGATTTCGTGTCGATCTCGTGCCCGCTGAACAAGGACAATCGCGGCATGATCGCGGCCCGCGAATTCGCGCTGATGCAGCCGCATGCCTTTTTCATTACCACCGCGCGCGGCTTCATTCACGATGAGGCTGCGCTGTTCGAGGCGCTGCGCGACAAGCGCATTGCGGGTGCCGGGCTCGACGTCTGGGCCAAGGAGCCGCCGCCACCGGACCATCCGCTGCTGCAGTTTGATAACGTGCTGGCGAGCCCGCACACGGCTGGTGTCACCAGGGAAGCCCGCATCAACATGGGCAAGATCGCCGCCGAGCAAATTCTCGACGCGCTCGACGGCAAGCGGCCGCCGCGCATCGTCAATCCCGAGGTGTGGCCGGCTTACGCCAAACGGTTCGAGCAGACGTTCGGATTCGCACCGAAGTAATTTGCGGCGAAAGCCGCGGGGAAGGACATGAGATAGAAATGACTGACAAGCCGCGTTACGTACGTCCGCTCAGTCCGGAGTCCACGGGTGATGCGCCGGGCCGCGGACGCCTTCAGGGCCGCAGGATCCTGGTTGTCGGCGGCGGACAGCGAACATTCGACGCGGCAACTGATCCGGTCGGCAACGGCCGGGCCATGTCGCTGCTGTTCGCCAAAGAGGGCGCTCATGTCGCGGTTGCCGACATCCATCGGGCCAGTGCCGATGACACGGTTACGCGCATCACAAGCGAGGGCGGCCGGGCCTTCTCGATCGAGGCTGACATCGCGCGTGAAGCCGATGTGAACCGAATGGTCGACGAGGCAATCGATGGGCTCGGCGGGCTCGACGGCATGGTTCTCAACGTCGGCATCGGCGTTGGCGCACTCGGCCTCGACGGCGTGGACCTCAAGGAGTGGAACGACACGCTTGCGGTCAATCTGAGCGGCCCGATGCTCTGCTGCCGCAAGGCGCTCAGGCATCTCGCGGACGGCGCATCGATCGTATTCATCTCGTCGATCGCAGGCCTTCGTTCCGGCTCGCGGCTGATCGCCTATGACACGTCGAAAGCAGCGCTTGGCGGCCTGATGCGAAATGTCGCCAAGGAAGGCGCCCGCCGCGGCATTCGCGCCAACATCATTTGCCCCGGACTGGTCGACACGCCGCTCGGCCGCCACACCAGCGCGGGCCGGCCGTCGCGAAGCGCCGCGGGCGTGCCGTTCGGGCGGATGGCGACGGGCTGGGAGATTGCCTACGCCGCGCTGTTTTTCATGTCCGACGAGAGCGTTTACGTCAACGCGCAGACGCTTGCGGTCGACAGCGGCATTACGGGGTTATGAGCCAAAATCCGGGGAGAAAGTTTCCTCCGTCCCCCGGTCGATTGCGGCAATAAACCCACTGCCGATCGGTGCCCGGACGACGCGCGCATTGCTATTTTCGCTGACATCTCGACTAGTTAGCCGGTCGAGACCATTTTCCATGCTGTGCCCTGTTGGCGGAACGATCGTTCCGCCGGGGCCGATGGAAGACTTAAGAGATGCAACAGGTCGGCTCATTGCTGCGTGGTGCGCCATCCCGGATCGGACGTCGGCTGGCCCAGATCGTCGCGATCGCCGCCGCCAGCCTGCCGGCTGCTGGGGCGTAATCCGCTTCCTTCAATTGAAAGCTTGATCCTTGGTCGCGCGAACCATCGGTTCACCGATGGCGGTCGGAGTGCGCGGCTTTGACGCCGGGCAAGAGGGCGAATAGCCCAGCCGGCGACCCCCGGGGCAAGCCTTGGCGTGCTATTAATCGTAATGTATGACTAAAGCGGGGGCCTCCCCAGTCCGGTGACTTTGGTCGCCTTGATCTGTGCTTTCGATGGCCCAAGGGCTTTTCGATGTATCGAACTTCCGATGCTCTTATCCGCAACGTGCACAGCCAGGTGGCCGATCGGGTTGGAATCAGCATTGTGCGTGGCGATGTCGGCGTCGGCGATACGCTGCCATCGGAAATGCAAATCTGCGAAATGATGGATGTCAGCCGAACCGTGGTGCGTGAGGCGATCCGGACCTTGACCGGCAAGGGCCTGGTGGAAGCCCGCCCCAAGAGCGGAACACGCGTTCGCCCGCCCGAGCAGTGGAACCAGCTCGATCCAGATGTCTTGCGCTGGCGGCTCGAAACCTCCGACATGGACTCGTATCTGACCAAGCTGTTCCAGTTGCGCTGTGCGGTCGAACCGGCGGCCGCAGCGCTGGCGGCGACCAGCGCGGGGGAAGCCGATATCGCGCGCATCCGGGCCGGCTATGAGGGGATGGCCGCGGCAACGGTCAATGAAGAATTCGTTGCCGCCGACATTGCGTTCCATCAGGCGATCTACTTCGCCACGCGCAACGAGTTTTTCTGGCCGATTGCGCAGATGTTCGACATCACATTGCGCCAGAGCTTTACCATCGCCGCCCGCGGCTCACACCGCGCCCGGGCGCTGGTCGAGCATAACGCCGTGCTGGACGCGATCGCGGCACGGAATGCGGAAGCCGCCCGCGACGCGACCAGCGTTCTTTTGAAAAATTCCGCCGACGATCTGGTGCGGATCCGCGGCCGGGAATTCGCCGCGCAATCGAAGAACTCGGGCAAGCCCGCAACGCGCGCCCGCGACTGAGGTACGTCGCGGATCGCGCGCCGCTCCCTAGTCGTTCGCTTCGGGCGGCAGGAAGTTCACTTCATGCTCGGCCGAGATGCGCACGATTTCGGCGACATCGCTCAGATTGTGCAACTGGTTGAACAGCGCTTCGAGCTTCTGCGTCGGCGAAACCCAGAACAGCGCCCGCGCCGGCTTGTCCGACTTGTTGAAATAGCCGTGCGGAATGCCGCGCGGCAGACGGACCAGGTCGCCGGCCTTGGCCTGCACCCAGACGCCATCGAGCTTGAGGTCGAGCATGCCGTCCTGCACCAGGATGAATTCGTCCTGGGTCGGGTGGATGTGGACTGGCACGAACTGGCCGGGGTCGCTGTTGGTCTCGAACGCAAAGGTCGAGTCCGTCACGGCCTTGGGGAAGTACACCTGTCCAAGGATGTTCCAGGTCTTGCCCGAATATCCGGTGCCGTTCCGCGTGATGCCTTTTTCGAGCGCCGCCATGTTGTTGATCCTTCTGTGGCTGTGGCGATGACGCTACCCCCGGGCAGCCTGCTGTCAAGCGCATGTCGGAGGCGTGGGAGGCTTCCTTGCAAAAGCTTGAAGTTTAAAATAAGTGTGGGTGGCTCAGTTCCGGGAGGCTAACGGATGTCAAAACTGTCGCGTTCTTCCCATGCGCTCGTTACCGGTGGCGGGCGCGGCATCGGCCGTGCGGTCGCCGCCGCGCTGTCGGAAGCGGGCGCTGTCGTCACCGTGCTCGGCCGCAACCGCGCCACGCTGGACGAGGCCGTAGCATCCGGCGCCGCGCAGTTCGCCGTCACAGCAGATGTGGCGGACGCGGCATCGGTCAAGGCTGCCGTCGCGGAGGCGGCGGCCCGGCATCCCATCGACATCCTGATTGCGAATGCGGGCGCCGCGGAATCCGCACCGTTCGGCCGCTCCGATGCGGCGCTGTTCCAGCGCATGATGGACGTCAATTTCATGGGCGTGGTCCACGCAGCACAGGCGGTGCTGCCCGGCATGGTGGAGCGCCGTCGGGGGCGGATTGTCGCCATCGCATCGACCGCCGGCCTGAAGGGTTATGCCTATGTCAGCGCCTACAGCGCGGCAAAGCACGCGGTGATCGGCCTGGTCCGCTCGTTGGCATTGGAGACGGCCAAGAGCGGCCTCACCGTCAATGCGGTGTGTCCCGGCTTCACCGAAACCGATTTGCTCGAGGGCAGCATCGACAACATCATGCGCAAGACCGGACGCAGCCGCGAACAGGCAGTGGCTGAGCTATCCAAGCACAATCCGCAAGCACGCCTCGTGACGCCGTCGGAAGTCGCCGACGCTGTGCTGTGGCTGTGCGGCGAGGGCGCCAGCGCCATCACCGGACAGGCGATCGCGGTAGCCGGCGGCGAGGTCTGAAGCGTGAGCAGCGCCAGTCTGAAATCGTCATTGCGAGCGGAGCGAAGCAATCCATCTCCCCACGAAGAAAGTATGGATTGCTTCGTCGCTTCGCTACTCGCAATGACAACGACAAGGGAGATCCCATGAGCAAGCCCGCCAACCCTGTAACGCTGCCGCTGGCGGATTATTCGCCGAAGCATTTCCTGCTGGCCGTGGTCGGCAGCGTTGCTACCGTGACGCTGAACCGTCCCGAGCGGAAGAATCCGCTGACGTTCGAGAGCTATCGCGAGCTCACCGATTTCTTCCGCGCCTGCGCGATGGACGATGAGGTCAAGACCATCGTTGTGTCAGGCGCGGGCGGCAACTTCTCCTCCGGCGGCGACGTCTTCGAGATCATCGGACCATTGGTGCAGATGGACACCAAGGGCCTCACCGCCTTCACCCGGATGACCGGCGATCTGGTCAAGGCGATGCGGGCGTGCCCGCAGCCGATCGTGGCGGCCGTCGACGGCATCTGCGCCGGCGCCGGTGCGATCGTTGCCATGGCCTCGGACATGCGTTTGGCGGCTGTCGGCGCCAAGGTCGCGTTCCTGTTCAACAAGGTCGGTCTTGCCGGTTGCGACATGGGCGCCTGCGCGATCCTGCCGCGCATCATCGGCCAGTCGCGGGCATCGGAGCTGCTCTATACCGGCCGCTTCATGACCGCGGAGGAGGGCGAGCGCTGGGGCTTCTTCAGCCGCATCGTCGCGCCCGAACATGTGCTCGCGCAGGCCCAACTACTCGCCAAGCAGGTCGCGGAGGGGCCGACCTTCGCCAACACCATGACCAAGCGCATGTTGGCGATGGAATGGGCGATGTCGGTGGAGGAGGCGATCGAGGCGGAAGCGGTGGCGCAAGCGCTCTGCATGACCACGGAGGATTTTGCCCGCGCCTTCGAGGCGTTTTCCAACAAACGGACGCCGGCCTTCCAGGGCAATTGAGCCGAAATCGTCGCGGGACCGAAAAAAGAGGCTTGCGCCAAATTGTTTTAGGCTTAAAGTATCTGGCCTGAGCATCTTCGGAGGCACTGATGAAGGTGGCTATAATCGGCGGCGGGCCGGCCGGTCTCTACGCCGCGATCCTGTTGAAGAAGCAGCGGCCGCAGGCCGAGATCACCGTGTACGAGCGCAATCGCGCCGACGACACGTTCGGCTTCGGCGTGGTGTTCTCCGACGCGACGCTGGACAATTTCGAGAAATACGACCCGCCGAGCTACCGCCGCATCACCCAGGAATTCGCCTATTGGGACGACATCGCCGTGCACTTCCGCGGCACGGTGCATCGCGTCGGCGGCAATGGCTTTTGCGGCTGTTCGCGCCGTATGCTGCTGCTGATCCTGCAGGAACGCGCCCGCGAACTCGGCGTGACGCTGTTGTTCGAGACCGACGTTGACGACGAGAGTCGCTTTGCCGACGCCGACCTGATCGTCCTCGCCGACGGCATCAACAGCCGCTTCCGTGAAAAATACATCGATCATTTCCAGCCCGAAGTCGATCTTCGCTCCAACAAGTTCGCCTGGATGGGCTCGACCCGGCCGCTCGACGCCTTCACCTTTATTTTCCAGGAGACGGAGTGGGGACCGTTCATCGCTCACGCCTATCAATATGAGGCTGGCCGCTCGACCTGGATTTTCGAGACCGATGCGGAGACGTTTGCGCGCGCCGGTCTTGAAGGCCTGAGCGAACGGCAGTCCGCAGACCGGATGGCGGAGATTTTTGGTTGGTTCCTCGAAGGCCACCCGCTGCTGACCAACCGTTCGATGTGGCGCAATTTCCCGATGATCCGCAGCGAGCGCTGGATCAAGGACAACATGGTTCTGCTCGGCGATGCCAAGGCGACCGCGCATTTCTCGATTGGCTCCGGCACCAAGCTCGCCATGGAGGACGCCATCGCGCTCAGCGAGGCGATGGCAGACACGCCAACGGTCGATGCCGCCTTGCAGAAATACGAGCAGGGCCGGCGCGAGGAGGTCGAGAAGACCCAGCACGCCGCCGACGTATCGCTGGTCTGGTTCGAGCATGTCGATCGGTTCTGGGAATTCAATCCCGTGCAATTCGCCTTCGGGGTCATGACCCGCGCCAAGGCGATCACTTACGATAATCTGACGCTGCGCGCGCCGGATTTCGTTAGCGAAGTCGACAAGGCCTTTGCCAAGACCGTCCGCGCCAGGGGTCTTGACGTCGACATCGACAAGCCAATGGCGCCGATGTTCCAGCCTTTCAGGTTGCGCGAGATGGAGGTGGCCAATCGCGCCGTGGTGTCGCCGATGTGCATGTATTCCGCGAACGAGGGCGTGCCCGGCGATTTCCATCTGGTGCATTACGGCTCGCGCGCGATCGGTGGCGCCGGGTTGATCTTTACGGAGATGACCTGCGTCGGCCGTGACGCCCGGATCACGCCGGGCTGCACCGGCTTGTGGAACGACGAGCAGCAGTCTGCGTGGACGCGGATCGTCGATTTCGTCCACGCCAATTCCGCCGCCAAAATTTGCCTGCAGCTCGGCCATGCCGGCCGCAAGGGTGCCACCAAGCTGATGTGGGAGGGCATGGACCGGCCGCTGGAGCAGGGCGGTTGGGATACCGTGTCGGCGTCGCCGATCCCTTACTTCGCCGACAGTCAGGTGCCGCGGGAGATGGATCGCGCCGCGATGGACCATGTCAAGGCCGAGTTCGTTGCTTCGGCGCTCCGTGGTGACGTCTGCGGTTTCGACATGTTGGAACTGCACTGCGCCCACGGCTATCTGCTCGCAAGTTTCATCTCGCCGTTGACCAACGCCCGCACCGACGAGTATGGCGGCACGCTCGAAAACCGGCTGCGTTATCCAATCGAGATTTTCGAGGCGATGCGCGCGGCGTGGCCGGCGCACAAGCCGATGTCGGTGCGCATCTCCGCCACCGACTGGGCCGAGGGCGGCATCACCGGCGACGATGCCGTTGGCATCGCCCGTGCGTTTGCTGAGGCCGGCGTCGATCTGGTCGATGTCTCCACGGGGCAAACCGTGCGCGACGCGCAGCCAGTTTACGGCCGGATGTTCCAGACGCCGTTCTCCGAGCAGGTCCGCAACGAGGCACGGGTGGCGACCATGTGCGTCGGCAACATCACGACCGCGGACCAGGTCAATACCATCCTCGCCGCCGGCCGCGCCGACCTGGTGGCGTTGGGACGTCCGCATCTGGTCGACCCGTCGTTTACGATGCGGGCGGCCGCCTGGTACGGCGCGTCGGAGATCGCCTGTCCGCCGCAATATCTGCCCGGCAAGGAGCAGATTTTCCGCAACAGCGTCCGCGACCGGCAGGATTTCGACGACCTCAAAATTAAGGGTAAGCCGAAGACGCGGGCGGAGCTCAAGGCGGAGGCGACAAAGCCGCTTGCGGCCGAATAACGGCCTGTGCGACGCTGGCCCCCGGAGACGCGTTCCCCGGTTGAGTGGAGTTTTGGCGGATGAAGGCGATCATCGTCGGAGGCGGCATCGGCGGCCTCACCACCGCGCTGATGCTGCGTGCCCGCGGCATCGATTGCGAATTGTTCGAGCAGTCCGACACCATCCGCGAGCTCGGCGTCGGCATCAACACGCTGCCGCATGCGATCCGCGAACTCGCCGGCCTCGGGCTGTTGGATAAACTGGACGCGGTCGCGATCCGCACCGATGAATTGTACTATCTCAACCGTCACGGCCAGGAAGTCTGGCGCGAGCCGCGCGGCCTCGGCGCCGGCCACGACGTGCCACAATTCTCGATTCATCGCGGCCGCCTGCAAAGCGTCATCCACCGCGCCGTTGAGGAGCGGCTCGGCAAGGAGGCAATCCACACCGGTTGCCGGCTCGGCGCGTTCGCCCAGCACGAAGGCGGCGTTGTCGCGCATTTCTTCGACCGCGCCGGCTCGCATATCAAGACGGCGCAGGGCGATGTCCTGATCGGCGCCGACGGCATCCATTCGCGGGTGCGCGAGATGCTGTTTCCGGACGAGGGGCCGCCGTGCTGGAACGGGTTGATGCTGTGGCGCGGCGCGCGCGACTGGCCGGCCTTTCTCACCGGAAGCTCGATGATCGTGGCCGGCGGGCTCAATGCCAAGGTCGTGGTCTATCCGATCGCGGAAGGATCGAACCCCGCCTGCCGGCTGACCAACTGGGCGGTGCTGGTGAAGGTCGGCGACAACAATGCGCAGCCACCGCGCCGCGAGGACTGGTCGCGGCTTGGCAAGCGTGAGGAATTGATGCCGCATGTGGCACGGTTCTCGGTGCCGCATGTCGACGCCCGCACGCTGATCTCGGCGACGCCGGAATTTTATGAATACCCCTGCTGCGACCGCGATCCGCTGCCGTACTGGACCTGGGGACGGGTGACGCTGCTCGGCGACGCCGCGCATCCGATGTATCCGGTGGGATCGAACGGCGCCTCGCAGGCGATCCTCGATGCGCGGGCGCTGGCCGATTCGCTGGCGCATGCCGAACATCCGCGTCAGGCGCTGCTCGCCTACGAGCAGAAGCGGCTGCCGATGACCGCAGAGATCGTGCGCTCGAACCGGCGCGGCGGCCCGGAGGGCGTGATCGACGCGGTCGAGCAATTGGCGCCCGACGGCTTCACCGATATCGAGAAGGTGCTGAGCTACGCCCAGCGCGAAGCCATCGTCCGCGGCTACGCCTCCAAGGCCGGTTTCGCCGCGCCGTCGCTGGCGGCGGTACGCGCGTAGGCGCAAACCTCACGCCCCCGGGGGCGGCGGCAGGAAGTGCACATTGTGCTCGGCCGCCAGCGCCACCACGGCGTCCGGCGTCTGTTCTTTCAAATTGTGTATGCTCCAGAACAGATCGTAGAGCCGGCGGCTCGGCGAGACCCAGAACAGCACCTTCGAGGTCCGCCCCGATTTATTGAAGATGCCGTGCGGCTTGCCCATCGGCAGCCGCACCAGATCGCCGGGCGAGGCTTGCGTGTCGGCGCCGTCAAGGAAGAAGTCGAGCTTTCCTTCCAGGATGTAAAGATATTCGTCCTGGTCGGGGTGGATATGCGGCGGCACGAAGGTGTCGGGCGGGAAGGTCGCATGCCACGAGAAGGAATGCTCGGTGACGCTCTTCGGCACGTAGGTCTGGCCAAGGATGTTCCAGGAAATTCCCTGGATGCCCTCATTGGCCCTGGTGATCCCGGCGATTTCGGTCTTCATCATGTTGCTTCCTTCCAGCGCTTGTTGGCCGCCGCTTATTTGCCCGGCGTGCAATCCTTGGCGTAACGGTCACCATAGTTCGAAAATACCTTTTCGGCGATCTCGGTCTGGAATTTACCGTCCGGCCGTTTGGCGACCTTGGTCAGGTAGAAATTCTGGATCGGATAGCCGTTGACGTTGAACTTGAAGTCGCCGCGCAGCGAGGTGAAGTCGGCCTTCTTCAGCGCCGCCGACACTGCGTCCTTGTTGGTGAGATCACCCTTCACCGCCTTGACGGCGCTGTCGATCAGCATAGCGGCATCGTAGGCCTGGAAGGCATAGGTGCCGGGTACGATGTTGTAGGCGCCTTCAAAGCCGGCCACGAATTTCTTGTTCTGCGGATTGTCCAGATTGGGCGCCCAGTTGGAGCCGCCGAACATGCCGATAGCCGCGTCCTGCTGCGCCGGCAGCGTCGATTCATCGACGGTGAATGCCGACAGCACGGGAATGCGGTCGGCGAGGCCAGCCTGCCGGTACTGCTTGACGAGGCCGACGCCCATGCCGCCGGGCATGAAGGTGAACAGGGCATCGGGCTTCGCGGATGCGATCTTGGTCAGCTCAACCTGGAAATCGAGCGTGCCGAGCGGCATGTAGCTTTCCTCGACGATCTCGCCCTTGTAGTCGAGCTTGAATCCGGCCGCTGAATCCTTGCCGGCCTGATAGTTCGGCACCAGCACATAGACGCGCTTGTAACCGCGGTCCTGGGCGACCTTGCCGAGGACTTCGTGGACCTGGTCGTTCTGGTAGGAGGTCACGTAGAAGAACGGGCTGCACTCCTTGCCGGCATAGCTCGACGGTCCGGCGTTCGGGCTGATCAGGAACGTCTTGCTATCCGTGACCGGCTTGTGAATGGCCTGGAGGATGTTCGAGAAGATCGGGCCGACGACGAAATCGACCTTGTCACGTTCGAGCAGGCCCTTGACCTTGCTCACGGCGCCGTCCGGCTTGAGTTCATCGTCGACGACGACGAGTTCGACGTCCTTGCCGGCCATCTTGCCGCCGAGGTCCTTGACTGCGAGCGCAAAGCCGTCGCGGACCTGCCCGCCGAGCGCCGCCGCGGGGCCAGACAAGGTCACGATCACGCCGATCTTGACCTTCTCCTGTGCCGCGGCCTGACCGGCGGCGACACCCATCAGGACGGCAAGTCCGGCCAACTTCAACGGCTGCATCATGACAACTCCTTCACCCGGCCTTAGCCGAGACCACGCCACGTCAAATTCTGAAATTCCAGCTTATTCTGATGACGATGGCGGCTGCAAGCAACAAGGCGAACCCTGCAAGCCGCGCGCCAATTACTTGAAACTTAAAGAAATCTGGACAATGATGCCAAGCTGCGGTTGTACTGTCCCCAGCAAACCAGATGGCGTCATGATGCTTGATTCCGAGACCAAGGCTGTCGAACTCCCCGAGGATCACGGCGATGAGATCAGGCTGTGGCTTCGCCTGCTTACCTGCACCACCCTGATCGAGGGCGAGGTGCGCGGCCGGCTGCGTGAGCGCTTCGATGTCACGCTGCCGCGCTTCGACCTGATGGCCCAGCTCGACAAGGTGCCGGAGGGCATGACGCTGTCTGATGTTTCGAAGCGGATGATGGTATCAAACGGCAACGTCACCGGGCTCGTCGAACGCCTCGTCGAATCCGGCCACCTCGACCGGCGCACCTCGGACGCCGACCGCCGCGTCCAGGTGATCCGCCTGACCAAGACCGGCCGTGCCGAGTTCCGCAAGATGGCGGCCGAGCATGAATTATGGATCGCCGACATCTTTGCGGATCTCGCGCCCAAGGATGTCCGCGAATTGATGCGCCTGTTGGCCAAGACCAAGGCCTCGGCGCAGCGCTCTGCGAAGGCGCGGGCATCGTAGCCCTGGTTCGCGACGGCGCGCCAGGATCCAAAAAAGTGCTGGACGGCCCGGAATTGGGCACTTGCGTCAAATTACTTTAAGTATAAAATGATTGGAATGGAGCGCTGCCGGCCGGTCTTCGAGCCTTTCATGGTCGGAAACGAGGGCGATGGAAATGTCAGGTGGAATTTTAAGCCTTGGCCCATCGGGTCATATCGACGACTTCGCGCGGCGAAATCTTCCGCCAATCGAGCAATGGCCGGAATTGAAGCTGGACCGGCCGGAGTTTCAGTACCCCGAATATCTCAACGCCGCGGTGGAGCTGACCGACCGCATCGTCGAGAAGGGGCTCGGGGATAATATCGCGCTGATCGGCAACGGACGCCAGCGCACCTACAAGGAGCTGGCGGACTGGTCGAACCGGCTTGCACATGCGCTGGTCGAGAATTACGGCGTCAAACCCGGCAACCGCGTGCTGATCCGTTCCGGCAACAATCCGGCCTTGGTCGCGGCCTGGCTTGCGGCCACCAAAGCGGGCGCCGTCGTCGTCAACACCATGCCGATGTTGCGCGCCGGTGAACTGACCAAGATCATCGACAAGGCGGAGATCGCGTTGGCGCTGACCGACAGCCGCATCGCCGACGAACTCGTCGCCTGCGCCAAGACCAGTAAATTCCTCAAGCAGGTCGTGAATTTCGACGGCACGTCGAACCATGATGCCGAACTCGACAGGGTGGCCCTGAACAAGCCGGTGCGGTTCAACGCGGTCAAGACCGGCCGTGACGATGTCGCGCTGCTGGGCTTCACCTCGGGCACCACGGGCGAGCCGAAGGCGACGATGCATTTCCATCGCGATCTCCTGATCGCCGCCGATGGCTATGCCAGGGAAGTGCTGAAAGTCACGCCAGATGATGTCTTCGTCGGCGCACCGGCGCTGGCGTTTACGTTTGGCCTAGGCGGGCTCGCGATCTTTCCGTTGCGGTTCGGCGCAACCGCGACGCTTCTGGAGAACGCCTCACCCCCCGAATTGGTCAAGATCATCGAAACCTACAAGGCCACGATCTGCTTCACCTCGCCAACCGCCTATCGGGCGATGATGGCCGCGATGGACAGGGGCGCCGATCTGTCGTCGCTGCGGCTTGCAGTGTCCGCCGGCGAGACCTTGCCGGCGCCAGTGTTCGACAGCTGGACCCGCAAGACCGGAAAACCGATTCTCGACGGCATCGGCAGCACGGAACTGATGCATATCTTCATCACCAACCGGGTAGGCGATGCCGTCGCCGGAACGACGGGCCTTCCGGTGTCCGGTTACGAGGCCAAGATCGTCGACGACGACATGAACGAGTTGCCGCCAGGCACGGTTGGCAAGCTTGCAGTGCGCGGCCCGACCGGATGCCGTTATCTCGCTGACACGAGGCAATCGACCTATGTGCGCGATGGCTGGAATCTGACTGGCGATACCTTCGTCCGCGACGCGAGCGGACGCTTGTCGTTCGTCGCCCGCGCGGACGACATGATCGTTTCCTCCGGCTACAACATCGCAGGCCCCGAGGTCGAGGCCGCGCTGCTGACGCACCCGGCGATCGCCGAATGCGGCGTCGTCGCTGCGCCCGACGAGGCGCGCGGCACGATCGTCAAGGCGTATGTCGTTGTTGCTTCTGGCATCGAGGCCGATGCGGCGCTGATCACCGCTTTGCAGGAGCACGTCAAGCGCGAGATTGCGCCATACAAATATCCGCGCGCCATCGAGTTCGTCGCGCAATTGCCCAAGACCGAGACCGGCAAGCTGAGACGGTCCGCGCTGCGGCAGATGGCGCAAGCCAATGCGGGGTCGGCCGGCATGGCCGCGGGATGACTGAAGTGATGGAGAGATATTGGTGAGCACGTCAAAAGGGCCCACGCTGGTGGTGTTGCCGGTTGCGAAGGGCGAAGCGCCGGCCTCGGGCCCGCAAAACCTGCAGCCGAGCGGATGGCCGGTGCCGAAAGGCTACGCCAACGGCATGGCGGCTGACGGCCGCCTCGTGGTGACCGGCGGCGTGATCGGCTGGGATACCAAGGGCGTTCTGCCCGATAATTTCATCGCCCAAGTACGGCAGACGCTGGACAACATATCTGCCATCCTCGCGGAGGGCGGCGCCAGGCCCGAGCACCTCGTACGCTTGACCTGGTATGTCGTCGACATCGAGGAGTATCTCGCGAACCTCAAGGCGCTCGGAAAAGTCTATCGTGAGATCTTTGGCGCGCATTATCCGGCGATGGCGCTGGTGCAGGTGGTGCGCCTCGTCGAAAAGGCCGCGCGCGTGGAGATCGAGGCGACGGCAGTGGTGCCGCGCTGATTGTTTCCTGTCCCATCTCGCCTTTCGGAACTTGAGTTGAGGCGAACAGGAGTGTCCGCGTGAAGGCCGTCTACACTGAACTGCACCGCAGCCACGATCCGCAATTCTTTCTGGTTCGCGGTGTCGTCCAGCGCACCACCGAACAGCCCGAACGCGCCGACCGGTTGCTTGCGGGGCTCAAGGCCGGCAAGCACAATCTGGTTGCGCCAGACGTGTTCGGGCAGGGCCCGCGTGCGAGAATTCACAGTCCGGAATATCTCGGCTTTCTCAGCGAGGCCTGGGATGCCTGGTCCGCGCTTGGCGATGCCGGGCCTGAGATGATTGCCAACATGCATCCGGTGCGCAACGCCGCGACCTACCCGACCCACATCGTCGGGCGGCTCGGCTGGCACACGGTCGATACAGCCTGTCCGATCGGGCCCGGCACCTGGGCTGCGGCTTGCGCGGCCACCGACGTGGCGGCGACGGCGGCGCAACTCGTGATGGACGGCGAGGGCGCCACCTATGCGCTTTGTCGTCCGCCTGGCCATCACGCCTATCGCGATCTGGCCGGCGGCTTCTGCTTCCTCAACAACAGCGCGATCGCAGCGGCGCATTTGCGCCTGAAGCATGAGCGCGTGGCGATCCTCGATGTCGACGTTCATCACGGCAATGGCACGCAAGGCATCTTCTACGAAAGGCCCGACGTGCTCACGGTGTCGATCCACGCTGACACTACCTTCTTCTACCCGTTCGTCTGGGGCTATTCCCACGAGCGTGGTGCGGGTCCCGGTCTCGGCGCCAATCTCAATATTCCGCTGCCGAAACGAACTGGCGATGACGGCTACATACAGGCGGTCGGCATCGCGGAAAAAACCATCCGCGCGTTTGCGCCCACTGCACTGGTCGTGGCGCTGGGCCTCGATGCGTCGGAGCACGATCCACTCGCGGGTCTGGCCGTGACCACCGGGGGTTTCCGGCGCATTGGCGCGGCGATCGCGCGGCTGGGGCTTCCGACCGTCTTCGTCCAGGAGGGCGGATATCTCTCGGAGATTCTCGGCGCCAATCTCACTTCCGTCCTCGCTGGATTTGAGGAAGCGCGCTAGGCCGCGCGGCGCTCGTGGATCGACGACTTCAGGAGGCGGATCAAATCCGCGGTCTCCTTCTGCACCTTCGCCACGGCTTGCATTTTCACCGGGCCATATCCGCGAATGTCCATCGGCGCGGCTGCGATCTTGGCCAATCGTTGGATGGTATCAGGCGCAATCCAGGACAACAGATCGGTCACGAGTTTTTCATAACCGTCGATCAGGCCACGTTCCATTCGGCGTTCGCTTGTGTAACCGAACACATCCAACGGCGTGCCCCGCAGGAATTTCAGGCGCGCCAGGATCCGGAAAGGCGTCTGGATCCATTGCCCAAATTGACGCTTCAGCGGCCGGCCGCGGGCATCCTTTCCGCGCGACAGGATCGGCGGCGCCAGATGATATTTGATCGCGAAGTCGCCTTCAAATTCCTGCCGCAGCCGCTCCTGAAACCCGGTTTCCATATGCAGCCGCGCCACCTCGTATTCGTCCTTGTAGGCCATCAGCTTGAACAGCGATCGGGCCACCGCGATGGTCAGCGTCTGCGAGTTGGGGACGTGACGTTCTTCGGCGGCTCGAACCTGACGGACGAGCCTGAGGTAACGATCGGCATAGTCTGCATTCTGATAGGCCGTCAGGAAATCGGCCCGCCGGGCGATCATTTCGTCCAGCGTCTCCTCCTTGCCGGCTTGTCCATACAGTGACGTCACAAAATCCCGATCCGCAGCGGCGAGGCGTCCGCTCGCAAAAGCCTGCTTGTTTTGTTCGACGGCTACCCCGTTCAACTCGATCGCGCGCATCAGCGCATCCGACGACACCGGAACCAGGCCCTGCTGCCAGGCGGTGCCGAGCATGATCACGTTGGCAAATACCGTATCGCCAAACAGCGCGTCAGCCATCCGGTTCGCGTCAAGGCTCCTGATATTGTCGGATCCCACCACTCGTTCGAGGTGCCGCAATCTTGCCGTCGTCTCCAGGCTGGCGTCGCGATGGCGCACGATGTCGCCGGTCGGCATCTCAGCGGTGTTGACGACCGCCTTCATGCCGGGGCCGTAGGTGCCGGACGCCTTGGGCGAAGAACTGACCACGATGTCGCATCCGATCAGCGCGTCGGCGGCGCCCTGGTCGATCCGAACCTGATGAATATCGTCAGGGCTGTTCGCGAGCCTGATGAAACTCAGGACGGGACCGAATTTCTGTGCGAAGCCGGTGAAGTCGAGGACCGACGCGCCTTTTCCCTCCAGATGCGCCGCCATCGTGATCAACGCGCCGACGGTGATGACGCCGGTGCCGCCCACGCCGGTCACCAGCAGGTTGAATGGTCTGTCGAGCGAAGCGCGTCCAGGTTCAGGCAACATTTTCGCGCGCGCCAGCGCATCGATACCGGCCCCGCGCTTCTTGCGGCGGGTTGCGCCTTCAACTGTCACAAAGCTCGGGCAAAAACCGTTGACGCAGGAAAAGTCCTGGTTGCAGGTGGAAAGATTGATCTGACGCTTGCGGCCGAAGGGCGTTTCGTTTGGCTCGACGCTGAGGCAGTTCGACTCCACCGAGCAATCGCCGCATCCCTCGCAGACGAGCTCGTTGATGTAGGCGAATTTCTTCAGATCAGGCGCCTGGCCGCGTTTGCGCCGGCGCCGCCGCTCGGTCGCGCATTCCTGTTCATAGATGAGGACGGAGACTCCGGCGATCTGCCGCAGTTCGCGCTGCACGGCGTCCAGTTGCGCGCGCGGATGGATCGTGACCCCGTTCGGAAAATCGCCCACGTGCAATTTTTCGGGAGCGTCGGAAACCACTGCGATCCGCGCGACGCCGTTGGCGCGAACCTCATGGGCGATGGCGTGAACGCTGATCGGCCCATCGACCGGCTGGCCGCCCGTCATGGCGACCGCATCATTGAACAGAATCTTGTAGGTGATGCTTGTCTTGGCGGCGACCGCCTGGCGGATCGCCATCGAGCCCGAGTGATAGTAGGTGCCTTCGCCAAGGTTCTGGAATACGTGCTTTCCGCCGGTAAACCGCGACGAGGCGACCCAGTTGACGCCTTCGCCACCCATCTGGATCAGCGAGGTCGTATCGCGATCCATCCAGCTCGCCATGAAATGGCAGCCGATGCCGGCCAGCGCCTGCGAGCCCTCGGGGATTTTCGTCGATGTGTTGTGCGGACAACCCGAACAAAAATAGGGAGTGCGGGTCGCGCCGGAGATGTCGATAATCTCTGCTTTCCGTTGCAGCAGTCTTTCGGCGCGCGAGGTGAGGTCGAGACCGGGGAATATCGGGTCCAGCCGTTTGGCGATGATCGGCGCGAGCAACCGTGGCGACAATTCGCCGACCCACGGCACCAGCGGCTCGTTGTTCTCGTCGCTCTTGCCGACCATCCATTCCGGCTTGTGGCCGGGATAGTCGTAGAAATATTCCTTGAACTGGCTTTCGATGATGCCGCGCTTTTCCTCGATCACGAGGATTTCGCGTTTCTCGCGGACGAACTCCAGTGCGTCGTGATGCGCCAGCGGCCACACCATGCCGACCTTGTAGATGTCGATGCCGAGCCTCCGGCATTCGGACTCGGTGAGCCCCAGTAACTGTAGCGCTTCCATCAGGTCGAGATGGCCCTTGCCTGTCGTGACGATCCCGTATGTCGCGTCCGGGATATCGTAGATCCTGCGGTCAACCGGATTGGCGGCGGCAAAGGCCAGCACCGCGTTCTTCTTGGCTTCCAGGCGATGCTCGATCTGCGGACCGGGAAGATCCGGCCAGCGATAATGCAGACCGCCCGGCGGCGGTTCGAACGCCGGCGGATGGAAGACGCGGCGCGACGGCAGCTCGACGGAGGCGCAGGACTCGACCGTTTCCGAAATCGTCTTGAAGCCCACCCACATCCCGGAAAAGCGGCTGAGCGCGTAACCATATTCGCCAAAACTCAGATATTCGGCGACGCTCGCCGGGTTCAGCGTCGGCATGAACCAGGCCATGAAGGCGACGTCCGATTGATGCGGCATCGACGATGACACGCAGCCATGATCGTCGCCGGCAACAACCAGCACGCCGCCATGCGGCGAAGAACCGTAGGCGTTGCCATGCTTCAATGCGTCGCCGGACCGATCGACGCCGGGACCCTTGCCGTACCAGAGGCCGAACACGCCATCGACCTCGCGCGTCGGGCTGGTTTCGACCTGCTGCGATCCCAGCATCGCGGTGGCCGCGAGATCCTCGTTGACGGCGGGGAGGAATTCGATGCGACGATCGGCGAGGGGCTTCTTGGCGCGCCACAGTTCCAGATCAACGCCGCCGAGCGGCGAGCCGCGGTAGCCGGAGACAAATCCGGCACTATTGATGCCATCGGCGCGGTCGCGGTCACGCTGATCGAGCAGGATGCGCACCAGCGCCTGCGTACCCGTGAGCAGCACGCGCCCGGTTTGACGCGTGTATCTATCCATCAAGGCATAGTCGTCGAGCTCTCTGCCCGTCGTCTGGGTGGATTGTGTCATGGTCGTCCTCCCGCCGGGTCAGGTCGATGAAAGTGTCGACCTAAGCAGCTGGAAGAACTGTTCTCATTATTCGATTTATGCCGATATTGTGGTAGAAATATCCAAATATGGCCTATCTATCGGTATAGTCTACCGCGCAGTTTCGGGAGAGCATCATGATTGAGGCACAAGATCGACGGCTGCTGACCCATCTTCAAAAAGATGGCCGGCGCAGCAATCAGGATCTGGCCGACGACGTCGGCATGTCGGCTTCGGCGTGCTGGCGCCGGGTGCGTGCGCTCGAAGAGTTGGGCGTCATCACCGGCTATGCGGCGCTGGTGGACCGGGAGCGGGCCGGTTTCCTGACCTCGGCGATCCTGCACGTGTCGCTCGAACGCCACGACGCGACGTTTGTCACCCAGTTCGTCTCGCGCGTGAAACGACGTCCCGAGGTTCTCGAGTGCTTTGCGACGACGGGAGACGCCGACTATCACCTGCGGGTCGTCGTCACCGACATGGCCGCCTACAACCGCTTTCTCGACGAGTTCATGTTCAAGATTCCCGGCATCCGCCATGTTCGGACCAACGTGATCCTTAAGGAAGTCAAGTGCGACGTCGCGCTGCCGTTCTGAGGCGATTGGCTGGTATCAAAGCCCGATCGATCCGATGCTCGCGCCACCGCAAACATAAAGCGCCTGGCCGGGTGGGGAGCCAATGCTTCTAAAGCTCCGTTCTTACTTTCCAAAGTTCCGGAAACAGTTCAACCTCGAGCATCTTGCGCAAATAGGATACACCCGACGTGCCGCCGGTTCCGCGCTTCAGGCCGATGATACGCTCGACCGTCGTGACGTGGTTGAAGCGCCAGCGGCGGAAGTAGTCTTCGAAATCGACCAGCTTTTCGGCAAGTTCATACAGCATCCAGTATTTCTCGGGGGATGCGTAGACGGTCTTCCAGGCGTTCAAAACCTTGTCGTTTGCCGCCCGCGTCGTACGCCAATCCGTTCTAAGCGCATCTTCGCCGATATTGAAGCCGTTGCGCGCGAGGAGAAGCAAGGCCTCGTCGTACAGACTGGGCGCGGCGAGGATCTCCTCCAGCTTCGCGAGAATGTCGCCGCGATGATCGTGGGGACGCAGCATCGCGGGATTGCGGTTGCCGGCCAGGAATTCGATCGCGCGGTACTGGTACGACTGGAAGCCGGAAGACTGGCCGAGCTGGTCGCGAAACTCGGTGTATTCGCTCGGCGTCATCGTCCTCAGCACATCCCAGGCATTGTTGAGCTGTTCGAAGATTCGGGTCACACGCGACAGCATCTTGAAGGCGGGTTGAAGCTCGTCGTTGTGGATGGCCTTGATGGTGGAGCGGATTTCATGGATTGCCAGCTTCATCCAGAGTTCGGAGGTCTGGTGCTGGATGATGAAGAGAAGCTCGTCATGCGCATCCGAGCGCGGTTCCTGCGCGTCCAACACCCGTTCCAGATGAAGATAGTCGCTGTAGGACATCCGCCCGTCGAACGACATCTGGGCTCCTTCGCGCCAGGGGTCGTCGGGTTTCCCGGTCATGTAACGGCGGCCATCTTGCGATACTCGGCCGCGTCCCAGCGGCGATTGTTCACGACATCCTCGATTCTATCGACGGCTGTGCGAACCTCGGCCTCGCCGATGTAAAGCGGCGTGAAGCCGAAGCGTATGGCGTCGGGGGCACGAAAATCACCGATCACGCCGCGCGCGATCAGCGCCTGCATGATCGCGTAGCCGTTCGGGTGGCGAAACGAGACCTGGCTGCCGCGTTTGTTGCCGTCCCGCGGCGAGGCCAGCGCCAACTCCGGACAACGGGCCTCGACTTCGCGGATGAACAGATCGGCAAGCGAAATCGACGCATTGCGGACGTCGCCCATGCTGACGCCCTCCCACACATCGAGCGCTGCCTCGAGCGCGGCCATGGCAATGACGGGAGGTGTTCCAACCCGCATCCGTTCGATGCCGGAGCCCGCCCGGTAATCGAGATCGAATGCAAACGGCGCCTGATGTCCCAGCCATCCGGAAAGTGCCGGCCGGGCCACGTCGGCATGCTCCGGTGCAACGTAGATAAAGGCAGGCGCGCCAGGACCGCCGTTGAGATATTTGTAGGTGCAGCCGACCGCGAAATCGGCTCTCGCGCTCAGGACGTCGACGGGGATGGCGCCCGCGGAATGGGCGAGATCCCAGACCGTCAATGCGCCGGCGGCGTGCGCCCTCTCGGTCAGCGCCTTCATGTCGTGAAGGCGGCCGGTGCGATAGTCGACCTCGGTCAGCATCAGCACCGCAATCGTCTCGTCGATGGTACCTTCGACTTCCTCAGGCGAGGCAATTCTAAGCGTGTATCCCCTGTCGAGCGATCTGAGCAGTCCTTCGGCCATGTAGAGATCGGACGGAAAATTGCCGTTGTCGGAAAGGACCACCCGCCGGGCCGAGTTGAGTTCGAGTGCTGCGGCCAGCGCCTGATAGACCTTGATCGACAGGGTGTCGCCGATCACCACGGTGCCTTCGGGCGCGCCGATCAGCCGGCCGATGCGGTCGCCGATGTGGCGCGGCTGAGCCATCCAGCCGGCGCTGTTCCAGCCCCTGATGAGCTCCTTTCCCCATTCCTCGGACATCATGTTACGGACCCGATCGGTCGCCGCAACGGGCAGGGGGCCGAGCGAGTTGCCGTCCAGATAGATGACTCCATCCGGGATATGGAACAGGGATCGTGTTCGCGTGAAATCGGTCATCGTCGGTCTCGATCGGAAGCGCGGCGGATACTCGCACGGCGGCGAATCGTTTCAAACTCGGAAGTTATATATTTAAAAGACTTTTTTGACTGTCCTGCCGGCTGACGATGTGAGTAGATATGTCAGGCAAAGTGAAGCCTGATGCCCGCTCAAGATCGAACGGAAACCGACCCGCATGATCTTTCATCAGATCTCCGACTGGGACGACGCCTACGCCAACGGCCCCAACATCCCCGGCGGCGAGCGCTGGCCGGCGGCCTGGGTGCAACCTGCGCAGTCCTACCGCGACGAACTTCAGCGTAGTGGCCGGGCGACGCTGGACATCTTCTATGGCGAGCGGCCACGAAACCGCTTCGATCTGTTTCGCCCCGAGGGCCAGCCCAAAGGCCTGGTCGTTTTCGTCCATGGCGGGTTCTGGCGCGCCTTCGACAAGAGCTTCTGGTCGTACCTCGCGCGCGGGTCCGTCGAAAGCGGCTATGCGGTGGCGATGCCCTCCTACACGCTTTGCCCGGCGGTTCGCATCGCCGACATCACGCGTGAGATTGCCGCGGCCGTCGAGCACGCGGCCGCCATGGTCGAGGGCCCGATCCTGCTGACAGGTCACTCCGCAGGCGGGCATCTGGTCACGCGCATGATCTCAGTTACTTCGCCGCTGCCCGAGTCCTTCCGTGCGCGCATCCGCAATACCGTCTCGATCTCCGGCGTGCATGACCTTCGCCCGATGTTGAAGACTGCCATGAATGCCGACTTGCGGATCGACGAGGCGGAAGCGCAAACGGAAAGCCCCGCGCTGTTGCAGCCGATGCCGGGCGCCCGATTGACCTGCTGGGTGGGCAGCGCCGAACGGCCGGAATTCATTCGCCAGAACGCCCTGCTGGCCAACATCTGGACCGGGCTCGGCGCGCAAACCTGCACGATCGAAGAACCCGGCCGCCACCATTTTGACGTCATCGACGGGCTGGCCGACCGGAATCATCCGATGGTCAAGACGCTTTTAGTCGATGGCTCGTAGCTATTCGCCGGCCGGTGGCCCGCGACAGCGTGACCACCGCTCTACAAACCTGTCCAACCCACGAACTACCAACTCACGCCATAGTATTTCATTTGGTAGTCGTGGAAGAGCGCGCTCCGACGTTCGGCGGCCGTGCCGAAATACGGCGAGCCGCTGGTGGAGCCGGTCGCGTGCTCGGCGAACCACAGATAAGCGCCATTGTTGGACCGCTCGCTCTGCGACCAGGCCGGCAGGCCTTCTCCGTTCGGGTCGCCGTTCCTGACGAAATTAGCCCACAGCGAAGAGGCCTGTTCGGCGAGCGCGAAGTCGGAGGGGCTCCACTGACGTTGACCGGGTTCGTTGCGAAGCGAGTTGAATGTGTACCAGAGGTCCGACGAATGCCACGCGCCGTAGTACTCCCGATCGCGTCCGGGCGTGGGGTGATCGAAGTAATACACATAGACCTTGCTGCCGGGATTCTTTGCCTTGAGGATCGACCCCGCAATCCGGTTCTGCTCCAGCAGCAGATCGGCCTGGGCCTTGAGGTGCTGGCGGTAGGCATCGAGGCTGGTGGACGCCGGGTATAGTTTCTCGAACGAAGATGCAGCGTACAGGTCCTCACCCAACAGCTTTTTCCAGTACGCCTCGAAAGCCGATATCTCCATGTCCTTGCCAGGCGCGCCGTCCAGCGCCGTCCGCTCGTCGGCGACCGTGCCTATGATGACGTCGATGCCGTTGAGCGCGCCCTGCTTCAGCAGATCGACCGAGTCCTGCGTCAGCACATTGCCGTCGATGGCCGCATAGAGACCGCTTGTCACGCCGTACAATTCATCGACCTTGGCCGCATCATTATAAAACTCTTCCACCGGGAGCTTTCGCAGGTCGTCCAACGTCTTGCCGGGAAAGTATTTCTGGAACACAGGCGCGGCCTTGGCGATCTTGTCCTCGAACGTCACATAGTTCGGCTTTCCCGGCTGAGCCATGACGGTCGGGCTGCTGTGCATGATCGCGCGTTGGAACAGGCCTTTGGCAAGCGGCGTCGAAAGCAGTGTCCTGACATTGCGCGATCCGGCCGACTGCCCGGCAATCGTCACCCTGCCGGTGTCGCCGCCGAAAGCCGCAATGTTCTTCTTCACCCATTTCAGCGCTTCCACCGCATCCAGGGTCGCAAAATTCCCACCGCCGTCGTCCTCCATGCCAGGCAGAGAGAGAAAGCCCAGGAGGTTGAGCCGGTAGGCTGCGGTCACGACGATAACGCCCTTGGCGGCGAGCTTGGCCGCGTTGAACTCGACCTCGGAGTTGTTGCCGTGGCGATTGCCGCCGCCATGGTAGAACACCAGCACCGGAAGCGAACCGCTTGCAGGTTTTGCGGGCGCCCAGATGTTCAAATAGAGACAGTCTTCGCTGTCCTTCGGATCCTTGGAGGGATCCCAATAGAACTCGTTGGCGTAAAAGGTTCCGGGCGGATTGGCGTTGGTGAGCTGGTAGCAGCGGTTCGGCCACGAGGTGCTGTCCTTCACCCCGGACCATGCCACCACGGGCTGAGGCGCCCTCCAGCGGTTCGGCCCCATGGGCGGCGCGGCGAAGGGGATCGCCTTATAGACGGTTATTCCCGAAACATCGGCGGGAACGCCCTGGATCTTGCCGCCTTCCACCGCAACGGTCGCATCCGAAGTTTGGGCGAAAGCGGACGGCATAGCTATTCCTGTCAGAACCAGAGCAAAAATCATCGCTGGGAGTTTCATCACCCATTTCCTTCCCTAAAGGGGTTGCCGGCGTCGTTGCTGCGCGCACGGGTTTAGTGAAGAAAGTATAGGCAGCAGGAGGAGGGCTGGAAAGTGAACGATGCTTGATCGGCGAGACGAACCCGCATCGTCATTGCCTGCGACAAACGCGAAGCGTTTGCGTAAGGGAGCAAAGCGACGACTTGTCCGCCGTAGCCTTGGCGAAGGCGGATGTGGAGAGAGAAGGCGCGACAAACTGACCCGACGGGCAAATCATTTCGGATTTTCCGAAGTGGTGTCAAGCCCAGGAATCAAAAATATTTCGCTTTCGCCGTCGGGCAAATCAAAACTATATCCCTCGCCATCCCGTCCCACTCAGAGGGGCGTTGGCCATCGTCACGAACGTTGGGGCGGGTTGCAGTGGACGCGGACGCGCCTGTGACGAACGGCGTGTAAGCGTACGGCGAAGACGTGTGGTCCTGACGCCTCGACGCTGGTGTCAAGCTTTTGCGGAAGTATCTGCGGAAGTGACGGTGACAAGAAAGCCCGATCACCGGGGAGAGCGCGTTATAAGCCGTAAAGCCATTGCGCAGGGAATGTCGGATTGCCTCCGCTGCCCTGTATGCTCGTGTGCGCACTTCTCGTGCACATTGCACACGAGACCGCGGGTGCAGCGCGCATCCGGCATTCCCTGCGCCCTCTCTTTTCGAGAGGTGCGAAAATAACCTGCAAACCTTGGGCATCTCGTGCCGCGGGAAGGCGGACCCACGGGCTCAGCCGGGCATGCCTTGCAGGTCAATCGGCAGTATGACCATACTCGGATTGTGAAAAGCAGGCTGGGACGGCGAAACGCGCGATGAGCGATTTCGACGGAATGCGCCGGCCGGTGACCAAACTTGCAGGGGGATACGATGGCTTTCAAGCGTCTGGTTCAGGCCGCGACCGCGGCGCTCGTCCTGGCAACGGCAATGCCCGCAACGGCGCAGCAAGTGCTCAAGGTGGGTTCGACGCCTACCGGGATTCCCTTCACCTTCCTCGACACCAAGACCAACAGCATTCAGGGCGTGATGGTCGATCTGATCACCGAGATCGCCAAGGATGCCGGTTTCCAGGTCCAGATCGAGCCGATGCAGTTCTCCACGCTGGTGCCTTCGCTGACGTCGAACAAGATCGACATCATTTCCGCGGCGATGTTTGCCACCGCTGCGCGCAAGGAGGTGATCGATTTCTCGGACGCCGTCTACACCTATGGCGAAGGTCTCGTGGTGCCGAAGGCCGACACCAGGAATTACACTTCGCAGGAGGATCTGAAGGGCGAGGCGGTCGGGGCGCAGGTCGGAACCGCCTTCGTCGATGCGTTGAAGAAGACGGGATTGTTCAGCGAGGTCAAGGTCTACGACACCATTCCGGACATTATGCGCGATGTGAATGCGGGCCGTCTCAAGGCCGGCTTCGCCGACCTGCCGATCCTCGCCTATAATCTGAAGCAGGGTAACTTTCCGGAAGTCCGCCTGGTTGACTCCTACAAGCCGGTCACCGTCGGCACGGTCTCGATCGGAATCCGCAAGACCGACCAGGAACTGCTGGGCAAGATCAACACTTCGCTCGCCAAGCTCAAGGCGAATGGCGCCCTCGACAAGATTCTCGACAAATGGGGGCTGAAGGCCAAGGGCGCCTGACCGGCAAGAAGCAACGCGTGACCTGATCGATGCAAAACTTCCTGCGCGACGCCGTCGAGTTCCTGCCGATCCTGTTGCAGGGCGTCTGGCTGACGGTCGTCGTTACCATCGGTTCGCTGCTACTTTCGACGGTCCTCGGGCTGCTATGGGCCTTGATGCGGGTCTCCGGCATCGGGGTCCTGTCCGGCCTGAGCGCAGGCCTGATCAACGTGATCCGCGGCATCCCGATCATCGTGCTCTTGTTCTACCTCTATTTCGTGATGCCCGATTTCGGCATCGCGATGAGCGCGCTACAGGCCTCGATCCTCGGGCTCGGCATCGCCTATTCGGCCTACCAGGCGGAGAATTTCCGCGCCGGCATCGAGGCGATCGACAAGGGGCAGATCGAGGCCGCGCAGACCATCGGCATGGGCTGGTGGCTGACCATGCGCCGCGTGGTGCTGCCGCAGGCGGTCAAGATCGTGTTGCCGCCCTACGGCAACGTCATGATCATGATGCTGAAGGATTCCTCGCAAGCCTCCACCATCACGGTCGCCGAACTGGCGTTGCAGGGCAAGCTGATCGCGTCCTCGACCTTCAAGAACACCAGCGTGTTTACGCTGGTCGCTTTGATGTATCTCACCATGAGCATTCCACTGATCCTGCTGGTGCGCCATTTCGAGAAGAAGGCGAGCCGCAAATGATCGAGCTCAGCAATGTGCACAAGAGTTTTGGCGCCAACGAGGTGCTGAAGGGCATTACGGCTTCGGTCGAGAAGAGCGAGGTGGTCTGCATCATCGGCCCGTCGGGCTCGGGCAAGTCGACCATCCTGCGCTGCATCAATGGTCTCGAAAGCTACGACGCCGGCGACATTCTGGTGGAGGGCGCGCGGGTCGACAACAAGGCGCCGTCGATCGTTGCGATCAGGACCCAGGTGTCGATGGTATTCCAGCGCTTCAATCTGTTTCCGCATCGCACGGCACTCGAGAACGTCGTGGAGGGTCCGATCTATGTGAAGCAGGAGCCCCGCGCGCAGGCGCTCGAGCGCGGCCGGGCGCTGCTGGCGCAGGTAGGTCTGGCCGATAAAGTCGATGCCCATCCGGCGCAATTGTCCGGCGGCCAGCAGCAGCGCGTCGCCATTGCGCGCGCGCTCGCGATGCAGCCCAAGGCGATCCTGTTCGACGAGCCGACGTCGGCGCTCGACCCTGAACTGGTCGGCGAAGTGCTCGGCGTGATGCGCAAGCTCGCCGATGACGGCATGACGATGGTCGTGGTCACGCATGAGATGGGATTTGCCCGCGACGTCGCCGACAGGGTGCTGTTCATCGACGGCGGTGTCATTGTCGAGCAGGGGGAGGCGAAGTCCCTACTCGACAAGCCGCAGCATGCGCGGACCCAGGATTTCCTGCGCCGCGTGCTGCATCCCTTGTGAAGTGAAGCTGCCGCATGATAGCGACCCACAATCCTCTCGCCTTGCCGCCGAGCCTCTATGCGGATACTGCCGTCGCGGCGGTTCCGACGCCGCCGCTCGACGTCGACAAGAATGTCTCGGTGGCAATCATTGGCGGCGGCTTTGCCGGACTGTCGACCGCGCTGCATCTGGCCGAACAGGGCACCGATGCGATCGTGCTCGAAGGACAACAGCCTGGCTGGGGCGCGTCCGGCAATAATGGCGGCCAGCTCAATCCGGGACTGAAACTCGATCCCGATACGATCGAGGCGGATTTCGGCACCGACCTCGGCCGTCGCATGATCGCGTTCGCCTACAACACGCCGGTGTTTACGCTCGACCTGATACGCCGTCTCGGAATCGAATGCGAGGCGCGGCAGAACGGCACGCTGCGCGCGGCCTATCATGCGGGCAGCACGACGGATGTCGAGACCACCGCCGAGCAGTGCATGCGGCGCGGCATGCCGGTCAGCATCCTCAGGCAGGACGCCGTCCGCGAGGCGACCGGGACGGATCGCTATCTTTTGGCAATGCGGGACGCTCGAGGCGGCGATGTGCAGCCGCTGAGTTATGCGCGCGGCCTTGTGCGGGCAGTGCGCGCCGCTGGTGCCGCGGTTTACGGTGAGACGCCGGCCACTTCGCTCCGGCGCGAAGCTGGACATTGGCGGATCGAAACCCCGCGCGCGGTGGTGCGGGCCGAAAAAGTCCTGATCGCCACCAACGGCTTCACGGACGATCTCTGGCCTGACCTCCGCCGCACCATCGTGCCGGTGTTCAGTTCGATCGCGGCGACCGAGCCGCTGCCCGACGAGGTCGCGCGAAAAATCATGCCGACGCGGTCGGTGCTGTACGAAAGCGGCCACATCACGGTTTATTATCGCGTCGATGCGTCGAACCGCCTGCTCATGGGTGGCCGTGGTCCGATGCAATGGATCAAGGATCCGGCGCCGGTCGCCTATCTCATGCGTTACGCGGAACGGCTTTGGCCGGCGGTGCGCGGCATCCGCTGGACCCACGGCTGGAACAGCCGCCTTGCCATTACCGCCGATCACTATCCCCATGTGCACGAACCCGACGCAGGTGCGCTGGTCTATCTCGGCTGCAACGGCCGCGGTGTTGCACTTGCGACCGCCATGGGCGCGCAATTGGCGAAACGGCTGATCGGGGGCGAGGCGGCCGAGATCGACATGCCGATCACAGGCGTAAAGCCCATTCGCTTCCATGCCTTGTGGCCGGTGGCGGTGAAGAGCGTCGTGCTCGCGGGGCGGATTCGCGATCGCCTTGGATTATAACGACAATGCTTCACGAAGACCGCGCAGATATCCGGCGGAGAAGGCCGCCGCGCCCGGGCCGTCGGGCGAATAGTCGAACGGCTCAACGGCGATTGTGCCGGTGTAGTTATGCCGTTTCAGTGCAGTCAGAATCGGCGCGAATTTCATCTCGCCCTGGCCTGGCCCGCGCCGGTTTGGATCGTTGACCTGGACATGCGCAATCAGGCCGGTTGGGAGCCAGCGGTCGATCAGCGAGGGAATGGAGTCAGTCTCGGCGAGGCCGGCAGCGCTGCAATCGATCATGGTCCTGAGATTCGGATGATCGATCGAACGCACCAGTTCCGCCGCCTCGGCGATCGTGTTCACCAGGGAGGTTTCCCGCTGAGACAATGGCTCGATGCAATAAATGACGCCGGCGCGGGCCGCGGTGAATGCTACTTGCGCCAGGGCATCCTGCAGCCGGGCCAAGGCGACCGCATGGGTTTCGCCTTGCGCGATCTGCCGCTGCTTGGGGGAGCCGTGCACCAGAACGGTGCCGCCGAGTTCCGCGCAGAGACCGATCAGGCGGGTCATCACCCCGAGCGTGCGGCTGCGTACGCTTGCGTCCGGATCGGTCAGCGACAGGCCGTCAGGCTTGACCAGCAGCCAATGCAGTCCGGTCACGACCAGACCGGAAGCTTCGACGACAGCGCGAATACTTGCAGCCTCGGTCGTGGAAATTTTTTCGGGCGCATCGCTCAGCGTAAACGGCGCGATCTCCAGGCCGTCATAGCCGAGACGGGCGGCGTACTCGCATTGCCGCTCCAGCGGCATGCCGGCGAGCACCTCGTTGCACAAGGCAATCCGCATTTGCAAGACTCCGATCGTTCAAGCCTGCCGGGAGGCAAGCCGCTGGATCTGCCGGCTGATGGCCGCGGTGACGGTTGCGACCAGCGCCTTGAAGGCAGGAATATACAGCAGCAGGATCAGGATGGTGACGGTCGCGAAACCGATGCTGATTGGCCGGGTGAAAAATGGCTCGACACTGCCGTCCGACAGCACGAGGCCCCGGCGCAGGCTCTTGTCCAGGAGGCCGCCGAGCACGAGGCCGAGCACGAAGGGCGCCATCTGATAGCCGCGCCGGCGCAGGAAGAACGCGCCGATCCCGATCGCCAGCATGCAGTAGATATCGAACAGCCGCGAGGCGCCGGCAAACGCCCCGACCGTGCACAGCAGGAAGATAATGGGCATCAGGACGGTGCGCTTGATCTTGAGCACCAGGAGCAGCGGCTTGATCAGGAACAACCCGAACACCAGGATGCTGACGGTGGCCAGAGACGTCATCGCCACCACATCGAAAATGAATTGCGGGTGCTCGATCATCAGCATCGGGCCGGGTTGAATGCCGTGGATGATCATGGCGGCCATCAGGACCGCCGATGGCGCCGACCCGGGAATTCCGAGTGCGAGGCAGGGAATGATATGGCCGGGGATCGAGGACATGTCGCCGGTTTCGGCGGCCATCAGGCCGTCGATCGATCCCTTGCCGAATTGCTCGCGTTCCTTGCTCACGGCTTTCGCCGCGGCATAGGACATCCAGGCGCCGGCGTCTTCGCCGACGCCCGGCATCAACCCGGTCAGAACGCCGATGACGCCGGAACGCAGCACGGTGCGCCAATATTGAAAGACCTCGCGAAATCGCGGCAGCACGGAATCGCGCATCTCGACCATTTTCCGTTCCACGGGATCGGCGAGCGTGGTCAGCACCTCGGCAAAGCCGAACGCGCCGACCAACGCGGGGATCAGCGAAATCCCGCCGGAGAGCTGGCTCCATCCGAACGTGAACCGGTCGTGGGCATAGAGGCCTTCCTGGCCGATTTGCGCGACGAACAGACCGAGCGTTCCCATCAGCCATCCTTTCAGCGGATCGTTGCCGACGATGCTGCCGGACATCGCAACCCCGAGCAATGCGAGCCAGAAGAATTCATACGCCCCGAACGACAGCGAGACTTCGGCGAGCAGCGGCGTAAATGCCGCGAGACACAACACGCCGAACAGCGTGCCGCTGAACGCGCCCGATGTCGCAATCCCGATGGCGCGGCCGGCTTCGCCGCGCAGGGCGAGGGCGTGTCCGTCGGCGCAGGAGGCGGCGTTCGCCGCGGTGCCTGGAATGTTGAGCAGGATCGCGGTGCGCGATCCCCCGTACAGCGTCCCGACATAGGAGCAGATCAGGATCAGGATGGCGTCGTTGGGCGCCATCTTGATGGTCAGTGTCGTCAGCAATGCGATGCACAGCGTCGCCGACAATCCGGGAAGACAGCCGACGATGATGCCGAGCAGCGCGCCTGACAGCCCGTAAGTCAGGGAGTAGACGTTGAGGATGCTGAGATAGGCTTGACCGAGTTCGGATAGACCCGACAGCATGACAAAATCCGGCTATGGCAGGCGAACCAGGAAGATTTCCTGGAACACGATGGTGATGGCGATCCCGGCGCCGAGGCCGATCGCAGCGGTGGTGAAAAATCTGCGCACGGTCAATTCCTGACCGGTCGATTTGCGCTGCTGATATTGCAGGGAGAGAATGGCGGTCGTGACGAAAATCGCCGCGGCGAACCAGAATGGCAGACCATGTCCGACCAGCACCACGCCAAAGGTGAGACACAATCCGAGCACCAGCAGGATGCGCATTTGCTCGGCGCGATTGACTGGCGCCTTGCCGGCGGACGCCAACAAGTGACGGCGCCAGCTGCGCGCGGCGAGCAGCGCGCCCAGGATCGCCATGGCAATCCCAAGCAATCCCGGCAGCAGCCCTGGGATCGTGTAGGGGTTGATGCCCTGCTTTTCGAGCCGGTCCATCATGACCGACCCGATCAGAATGGCGATGCCCAATGCGATCCAGGCGAGCGCGGACAGGAAATCGCTGCGCAAGGCGGCGACGTCCTCTGTGGTTGAAGAGTCCGGCGCGGCCTGTTCGGGCGAAGACATCAGCCGCGCCTAGATTTTGGGAATTCCCACGGTGTCCGGCGAAACCTTGGCCTTGCCTGAATCGAACAGCAGCCATGCGTTGGCCTGCACCGCCGGGAATACCGCCTTTTGCGCGGCCTCGCCCGACGACGGCGCGAACAGCGCGCCGCGCGATGTCGCGTACCTCTTCACCGCTTCGCTGTTGGAGATGGTCTCCTTCCAGATCTTCTCGACGGTGGCGATCACCTCATTGGGCACGCCCTTGGGAATGAAGATGCCGAAATAATTGGTCGGCGCGGTAAAGCCCGGAAGGGTTTGCGACAGCGGCGGAATGCTGCCGTATCCCTCGAGGTCAAGCGGCTTGTCGCTCACGGTTGCCAGCGGGCGTAGCCGCTTGCCGCGGATCATGTCGGCCTGTTCGACGGCCAATTGGGTCGTGACGTCGGCTTCCCCGGAAACGGTGGCGACCACCGCCGGGTTGCCGCCGTCATAGGTGACGTGTCGATATTTGACGTCGGTGACCTTGGCGATCAGTTCCATGGCGTTGTGGCCGGCCGACGTCACGCCGGCGGTCGCGACCGAAATCTTGCCGGGTTGCGCTTTCATGGCATCCAGCAATTCCTTGGCGTTTTGATAGGGCGTCCTGGGATTGACGCCGATCACCTGCACGTTGGCGACGCTCAGGAACAGGTGCCAGTCCTTGATCGAGGTGTCGAGCGAGCCGAGCGTCTGGTAGGCGCCGAGATCCTGCGCCGCGCCGGCGGTCCAGGTGTAGCCGTCCTTGGTCGCTTCCAGCGCGCTGCGCGTCCCGATCGAACCCGACGCGCCGGGCTGGTTGATGATCACAATCGTCTGCCCGAGCGACTTCTCCATCTCGCCGGCGACGAGCCTCGTGATCTGATCGGTCGAGCCGCCCGCGGCCCAGGGCACGATCAGGTTGATTGGGCGGACCGGCTTCCAGTCCGCGGCATGTGCAGACAAGGATATGAGGCTGGCACCAACGGCGGAAAGAAGGACTGCAATTCGAATGCCCGGATATCTCACGCGTCAGCCTCCATCTTTTTTATTGATTTTGCAGATTTTACTTGGACCAAACAGCGGCCGCTATGCACCCAGGACAACAACATGACGCGGCTCGACGCTAATGTAAACATCCCGCCCAACCGCCAGTGGCTCCATCGCGGCGCAACGGGCCACCAAATGTTGCTCACCCCAGCCGACGTGAACTTGAGTAAAATCTCCCTGAAAGACAGTCTGCTGGACTGGCCCGCGCCAGACGTTTTGCGCCGCGGCCGGCGGCTCCGTCGAAATCCGAAGATGCACGGTACGCACTGAGACCACCGGTTCGGTGCCAACAGCTCGTCCGTAGGCCATCGCGTAGACAATATGTCCCGCAGATGTTTCGAGTGCGGTCAGGCCGCCGGCATCGAGATCGCCGCGATGGCGGCCACGAATGAGGTTGGCTGAGCCGACGAAATCTGCGACAAAGGCGCTATTCGGCAGCCTGTAGATTTCGTCCGGCGTGCCGGTCTGCTCGATCAGGCCGTCGCGCATCACGACGATGCGGTCCGACATTGCCAGCGCCTCTTCCAAATCGTGGGTCACGTAAACCGAGGTGATGCCGAGGCGATGCTGAAGCTCGCGCAGTTCGATCCGCATATCGGCCCGCAATTTGGCATCGAGATTCGATAGCGGTTCGTCGAACAACAGCACCGAAGGCTGGAACACGAACGCGCGCGCCAGTGCAACCCGCTGCTGCTGTCCGCCGGACAGCTGCGCCGCTTGACGCGATGCGAAGCTGCGCATCTGCACCATATCGAGCGCCTGATGCACCTTTTCGGCGACTTCCGCTGCCCCGGTGCGACGCACGCGCAGACCATAGGCCACGTTCTCGAATACGGTCATGTGGGGCCAAATGGCATAGGACTGGAACACCATCGACAGGCCGCGTTTTTCGGCGCGCACGTTGATGTGCTGTTCCGACGAATAGACAACGCGGCCGTCGACGCGGATTTCGCCCGCGGTCGGCTGCTCAAGACCGGCGATCGCCCGCAATGTGGTGGTCTTGCCGCAGCCGGAGGGGCCAAGTAACGTCAGTTGCTCGCCGGGCAAGACATTGAAACTGACGCCGCGCACCGCCGGAACGCTGCCGTAGTACAGTTCGAGCCGGTGGACCTCGATGTGCGGTTTCGACGGTGAAGACAAGGCTGGCGCTCCCGGCGGCGACGCTTGCATGATTGCGATTCCCGACATCCTTATTCGACGGGGTGCGCGCCGACGCGGCGCGTGACAGCGACAAGTACGATCATGGCGCAGGCGACCACCAGCGTCTGGATCAGCGCCAGCGCCGCGGTGAGCTCCGAACTGGTCCCGAACCATGACTCGACGATCGACGGTGTTATCACTTTGGAATGCGGGCCCATCAGCAGGATGGAGGCGCCAAGCTCGCGGATGCTGGCGATAAACAGCAGCAGCCACGCGGCGACCAGGCCCGGCACCAGAAGCGGAATTGTCACGGTTCGCACCCGGAACGTCCAGGACGCGCCGCACATCTGCGCGCATTCCTCGAGACTCTTGTCAATCTGGAGCATGACCCCGGCGATCGTTCGCACGCCGAGCGGCAAAAACACCGTGAGGTAGGCGAGCAGCAGCAGCCACAGCGTTCCGTAGATCGGAATCGGGAAGACCACCCAGGCCCACATCAGGCCGAACGCAAACACCAGACGAGGTACCGCCTGCGGAAACATCACGACATATTCGATCAAGCCGCTGGCCGGCAGTCGCGAGCGGTAGATTAGCCAGGCGAGCAGCCCCATCAGCATGACACCGATTGTCGCGGTGCCGAAGCCGAGCAGCAGACTATTGGTGAGCGCCGAGCGGACGGCATTCATCGTCATGGCGACGCGGAAGTTTTCCAGCGTCCAGTTTTCGGCAGCGGGGAAGGCAACGGCAATCTTTTGCAACGATGCATAACACAACGTGAGCAGCGGCAGGCCGACTGCGGCAAGCAGATAAAGCAGGCAGACGCCGAGCAACACGTAACGCAGCGAACCGACATCGGCCACCCGCGGCCGGAACGCTTTTCCGGTGATGGTAACGTAGCTGCCGGCCATCACGATGCGCCGGTACAGGAACAGCATAAAGAACATCACCGCAAACAGCGATACGCCCATGGCGGCGGCGATCTGGATCTTCGGCGGGTATTGCTGGACCAACTGGTAGATGGCGGTGGTGATTACATAATAACGACTGGGCAAGCCGAGGACGAGGGCTGCGGCGAACGAGCCGAGCATTTCGGCGAAGACGAAGATGGCGGCGCCGAGGACACCGGGCACGACCAGGGGCAGGGTAATCCGCAGCATGGTACGGAGGCGGCTCGCCCCGATGACCTGCGAGGCTTCCTCAAGCGATGGGTCCATCGACTTCATGACCGCGGCGATCATGACGAAAGCGACGGAGCCTTCGAACAGCGCCATAACCCAGGCGATGCCGTACGCGGTATTGATGTCGATGAGATGGCCGGTGCCGCCGAGCGCGCGCCAGATCTGGTTGATGAAGCCGCTTTCCGGTGAGCCGAGCAGACTCCAGGCCAGCGCGCCGAGCAACGGTGTCAGATAATAAGGGACCGCCATCAGTTGCTCGAATAGATGCCGGCCGGGCACGTTGGTTCGCGTCAGGATCCACGCCATCACGAAACCGAACACCAGCGCCATCACCGTGGCGGCAATGGATACCGTCAATGTGTTGAGCAGAATCTGCGGGTATTGAAATATGCCGCTGAAATTGTCGAAACCGTATGCGGTCGGCGGCCGCACTTGCGGGTCGCCGACATCAAGGGCTGCCTGAAACAGAAAGAAGACCGGGTACAAGACCAGTACCGCGGCAACCGCCGCGACCCCATACCCGGCCATCTGCTGGGCGGAGATTGGCGACGTCGCAAACGGCACGGCTGCTTCGCTCACAGACCGAGCATGCCGTTCCATTCCTTGGCAAAGACATCGCGGTTTGCCGCGTAGTCGTCCCAGTCGGCCGGGTAGAGCAGCTTGAGGTCAGCGAGCCGCACCCCGGTCGGCATCGGCGGCGCGTCGGTGCGCACCGATCCGTAATAGAGATTTGGGTTGGACTGATACCAGGCCTGGCCACGCTTCGACATCGCCCAGTCGACGAACAGCTTGGCCGCTTCCGGATGCGGCGCCTTGCTGACCGCGCCGACAATCAAAGGCGTAGCCGCCAGCCCATCGGGCGGCGCGACGAATTCAACCTTTGCACCTTTGTCCCTGAAGAGAATGTAGGCGGGATATTCCCCGATCGCGGTGATCATATCGTCGCCTTTGGCGAGCCGGTCGAACAACTGGACGCGGGAATCGAATGCATGGGGATTCTGCTTGGCAAACTCTTTCCAGAAGCCCGCCCCATACAGCTTGCGCAGCGTGTACCACTGCACGAACTGCAAACCAGAGGCGGAAATCTTGCAGCTGATCGAGCCCTTCCAGCGGGGATTGAGAATGTCCTGCCATGCCTTCGGCGCGTCCGCGGCGGAGACCTTGGTTGAGTTGTAGGCGATCCCGGCGGGGTCGACGCCGGTCCAGAAAAACGAACCGGCCGGTGAACTCAGATGGTCGGCCTTGTAAGCCGACGTCTCGGGAGAAACGTAGTGTTCGTAACCGCCCTTTTTCTGGAAGTCGACGGCCGGCGCCAAATCGGATAGCTGGATGACGTCGACGTCAAATCGGCCGGCGGAGCGTTCGGACAGGATCTTGTTGTAAAGCGCGCCGGTCTGCGCTCGCACATAGCTGGTGTTGATTTTCGGGAAATCCTTGCGAAACCCCTCCATGATGCCGGCGGTGCCGGCCTCGTTCTCATGACAATAGAACACGAGCTGACCTTCCTGCTCGGCCTTTGTCACGTCGGCGTTGGTCATGAAATCATGAACTTTTGTCGGTGATTTCAACGGTGCCTGCGCCAGTACGCTGGGTGCTGCCACCCCGAGAAGCGGAATCGCGGCGCCCGCCTTGAGCAGCGTGCGTCGCGTCACATTGCCTTGCTTGCTGTCGGCCAATTTCGCTCTCCCTATGGCTTGGTCTTTTCTGTTTTTTTGAGACCGCCTTATGCTGGGATATAAGCACCTGTGTGCCGCATACGCCACGTGGCGTTTAGTCTGACCCGGCGCGTCAGGTTAGATCCGATATTGATCGCGACTTCGCGCACCCACTTGTCAGCGTCCTTGACATCCCGGCGGCGCCTGCGCCGGATTTGCCGGACGGTCCAATCCAGGCAGGACCGATGGGAGACAAGAATATCAATGAAATGAGTGATTTAGAGCGCCGTTCCAAATGCGAGCCCGCCGAGTGCGGGACATACACTTGACGAAGTTCGTATTGGACTGCGGGTTGATATGGGTGTCATTCTTGGCGGCAATGCAATCTCCGTGCGGGTTGGGAAAGTGGCCTTGGGATGAGCGACGATTTTTCTTTCCTCTCCGCCACCGAGCTGCAACAGCGCATCAGCCGCAAGGAAATCTCGCCGGTTGAGGTGACAAGCGCCGTGCTGGCACGCGCGGAGCGACTACAGCCTGAGCTGAATTGCTTCATCACGCTCTGCGCCGAGCAGGCATTGGCTCAGGCCAGGGAATCCGAACGCAGGATTATGGCCGGCGATCCCTTACGGATTCTGGAAGGCATTCCGTTCACTGTCAAAGATATCGTCAACACCAAGGGCGTCCGCACGACGTTCGGAGCGGTTCCCTTCTCAAAAAGCGTCCCCGACCATGACGCCGTGGCCGTGGCCAGGCTGCGCGCGGCGGGGAGCATCCTGATCGGCAAGACCACGACGCCGGAATTCGGCACCAAATGTCTGACTGATTCGCCGTTGTTTGGCCGCACTCGCAACGCCTGGAGCGCTGAGCGATCGAGCGGCGGCTCCAGCGGCGGCGCGGCGGTCGCGGTCGCAAGTGGCATTGCGCCGCTCGCCGTTGCAACCGATGGCGGCGGATCGACCCGCATTCCGGCGGCCTGCAATGGCGTGGTCGGGATCAAGCAGAGCAATGGGGTAATTCCGCACAGCCAGGTGCAGGATGCCTTCGGCAACCAGACCTATGTCACGCCGATGACGCGCACAGTGGCCGATACGGCGCTGATGATGCAGGCCATGGCGGGGGAAGATGCTTCCGATCCCTGGTCGATCGGAATTCCAGCAGCTGACTTCGTTGGCGAAGCCTCGCCGCAGGGCGACCTCAGCGGAAAGAAGATCCTGTTTTGCGTTGCGCCGTCGGGCCGCAAGGTGTCAGCCGATGTTGCGTCGGCGTTCAGGGCGAGCCTGAAAACCCTTGAGGCCTGTGGCGCCGAACTGGAAGAAATGCCGGGCGACGGCTTTGAGGTCGAGCCGATCTGGCGCGCGATCAATCACACCGCCTGGCGGGCCCGGTTTGAAAAGCTCGCGGCCGAGCATCCAAACGAGTTGAGCGAAACCTTTCTCAAGCAGGTGGCTCTGGCGCAAAGAATGAGCGGCGTCGACTATCAGCAGGCGATGTTCGACCGCACCATCCTGTTCCGGCGCGTGCAATCGCTGCTGCAGCGCGCCGATCTGCTTGTCATGCCGACGATATCGCGGACCGCGCTGCCGATTGAGCAGGATTTGTTCGGCACGATCGAAATCGACGGCGAAGTGTTCGGTGATGTCCGCCAGAACTGGTTTCCCTGGACCATGCCGTTCAACATGACCGGCCATCCTGCGGTTAGCCTGCCCTGTGGCTTCGGCACCGACGGACTGCCGATCGGACTGCAGCTTGTGGGACAATTTCGCGGCGATGTTGGGTTGCTGCGCATCTGCGCGCTGTTCGAAGCGGCGCAGAATTCGCTTGACCGTTGGCCGACCTTGCCGTCGCCTGCGGTGTGATCGTCCGGCGTAAGCCGCGTGCTTGCGGCATGCCGGAACCTTGCGTAACCCTATTGAATGCTGTTTCCAAAGATTGGATGATCCCTGATGCGATTTCGCTCACTTGGTGACGGCGCGAGGGAAGACAGCGGGTGAGTCTCTTTATTCTTCGACGTCTTCTGACGCTGGTGGCAACGCTGGCGGGCGCCTCGTTGATCATTTTTCTCGTTCTCGATGCGTTGCCGGGCAACGCCGCCGAGATGCTGATGGGGGCGGATTCCTCGCCGGAGGCGATCCGCGCGATGACGATCAAGCTCGGACTCGACCAGCCGCTGGTCGTGCGCTATTTGCACTGGATCGGCGGGCTTCTGGTCGGCGATCTCGGCAACAGCTATTCCTACGGTACGCCGGTAGCGGACCTGATCGCCGAACGGCTGGCGCTGACCATTCCGCTCGCGGTCATGGCGATGCTGCTCACGGTCGTGCTGGCGCTGGCCGCCGGCGTCTACACCGCCGCCAATCACAACAAGGTCGGCGATGTCGGCGTGATGGCTGTGACGCAATTCGGCATCGCCATACCAAATTTCTGGTTCGCCATCCTCTTGATCCTCCTGTTCTCGGTGAAGCTGCAATGGCTCTCCGCCGGCGGCTTCGCGGGATGGGGGGAGGGCATTGTTGCGGGCATCCGGTCGCTGCTGCTTCCGGCGATTTCGCTCGCGGTGGTGCAGGCTGCGATCCTTGCGCGGGTCACGCGTTCCGCCGTGCTCGAGGTTTTGCGCGAGGATTTCGTGCGCACGGCACGCGCCAAGGGCCTCACCAGGCGGCAGGTGCTGTGGAGGCACGTGCTGCGCAACGCGATGATCCCGGTCATGACGCTGATGGGGCTGCAGTTCGCCAATCTGCTCGCCGGCGCGATCGTGATCGAAAACGTGTTTTATCTGCCTGGCCTTGGACGCCTGATCCTGCAGTCGATCTCCAACCGCGACCTCATCGTGATCCGCAATTGCGTGATGCTGCTGGCGGCGATGGTTGTCATCGTCAATTTCGTGGTCGACGTGCTCTATGCTGTGATCGACCCCCGTATCAAGGCCAGCGAATTATGAACAGCATTCAGCCCGCCACGGCGATGCCGGTAAACGGCGTTCCGCCCAACGGTGCAGGCGTGCCGCAGCTGCTTGTGCCAGGCAAAGGCTTTTGGCGGCGCGCGCTTCGCCACCGCAGCTTCATGACGGGCGGCATGCTCACTCTGCTAGTAATCTCGGCGGCACTGTTGTCGCTGCTGTGGACGCCATGGCCTTTCTACGAGATCGATATGGCGCACAAGCTCAATCCGCCTTCGGTGGCGCATTGGCTCGGCACCGACATGCTGGGCCGCGATATCGTCTCGCTGCTGCTGGTGGGCGCGAGAAGCTCAATCGTGGTCGGCATCATCGCGGTGGGCATCGGCCTGTTGGTCGGCGCTTCGCTCGGGCTGCTTGCGGCCGCCCGCAGGGGGTGGGTCGAGGAACTGATCATGCGGCTCAGCGACTTCACCTTTGCGTTTCCGGCGCTGCTTTCGGCGATCATGCTGGCGGCTGTGGCGGGGCCTGGCATGGTTACCTCGATCACGGCGATCGGTATCTTCCAGATTCCGATCTTCGTGCGCATCACGCGCGGTTCGGCCAACGCGATCTGGGCACGGGAATTCGTGCTGGCGGCGCGCGCGTCCGGCAAGGGCAAATTCCGTATCACGATCGAGCATATTTTGCCCAATATCCTTTCGATCCTGATCGTGCAGGCGACGATCCAGTTCGCATTGGCGATCCTTGCGGAGGCGGCGCTGTCCTATCTCGGCCTCGGTACCCAGCCGCCGCAACCGTCCTGGGGCCGTATGCTCAACGACGCGCAGAGCTTGCTGTTTCAGTCACCGTTGCTGGCGGTGTATCCGGGTCTGTCGATCGCAACCGCGGTGCTTGGGCTCAATCTGTTGGGCGATGGACTGCGGGATCTGTTCGATCCGCGGCTGTCGCGGGAGCGGTGATGACCGACGGAACGCCGCTGATCGAAGTCGACAATTTGCGCGTCCGGCTCAATACCAGCCGCGGCCCGGCTGATGCTGTGCGCGGCGTCAGCTTTTCGCTTGCCCGCGGCGGGACGCTGGGCCTGATCGGCGAGTCCGGCTGCGGCAAGTCGGTGACCGCGTTGGCGCTGATGGGGCTGTTGCCGGAGAGCGCCGTAATCAGCGGCAGCATCCGGCTCGATGGGCAGGAACTGGTAGGCTTGGTCGAGTCCGACTACTGCAAACTGCGTGGCAACCGCGTCAGCATGATCTTTCAGGAGCCGATGACGGCGCTCAATCCAATGCACACGATCGGCCGCCAGATCGCCGAGCCGCTGCGGCGACACAAGGGTTTTTCGGCCGCGCAGGCGCGCAACGAGGCAATTGCGTTGCTCGACCGTGTCGGCCTTCCCGATGCCGCAAAGCGGGTCGATGCCTACCCGCATCAGTTTTCCGGCGGCCAGCGCCAGCGCATCACTATCGCCATGGCATTGGCGTGCGAGCCGGATCTGTTGATCGCGGACGAGCCGACCACCGCGCTCGACGTCACCATCCAGGGACAGATCCTCGACCTGATCGCCGATCTGGTGGCCGAGCGCGGCATGTCCATGATCCTGATTTCCCACGACCTCGGCGTCATCGCCGAAAACGTGCAGCGCATGATGGTGATGTATGGCGGCACGGTGGTGGAGAACGGCGCGAGCGAAACGTTGTTCGCTGGGTTAGGCCATCCCTACAGCCAGGGACTGTTCCGCGCGCGGCCAAAACTCGGCGCCACCAAAGGGACCCGTCTGCAAACCATCGCCGGCACCGTACCGGAACTCGCGGACCTCCCCGCCGGCTGCGCCTTTGCCGACCGGTGCGATATCGCCGAAGCGCGCTGCCGGGTTATTTTTCCTGCGCCTGTCACGGTCAATGCGGGTCACACCGTGCGCTGCCTGCGGACCGACGTCTCGATGGCCAACCGGATCGGGGCCGTGACCGCATGAGCACGGCGACAAATGCGAACTTTGCGACCAAACCGCTGCTGCTCGAAGTCGACGACCTCGTGCAGCGCTACACACTGCCGCGGGAAAACCTGTTTCGGGCGGGCGCGCAGGTGCTGGCGCTCAATGGCGTCAGCCTGCAGCTCGTGGCGGGGAAAAGTCTCGGCGTGGTCGGCGAATCCGGTTCGGGGAAATCCACCTTAGCGCGGGCGGTGATGGCGCTGGAGACGCCGACGTCGGGCTCTGTGCGATTGCTCGGTCGCGACTTGCATCGCCTGCCTGCAGATGAGCTTCGCCGCGCGCGACGCGATTTCCAGATGGTGTTTCAGGATCCCTATGGTTCGCTCGATCCGCGCCAGACAGTGGCGCGCATCGTCGCCGAGCCCTTGACCGCGATCGGCCACGTCGATCGCGCCGAACAGCGCGCCCGTGTCGCCACGGTGCTGAAGCAGGTCGGCTTGCGCGATGCCGACATGGACAAGTTTCCGCACGAATTCTCCGGCGGCCAGCGGCAGCGGATTGCGATCGCGCGGGCCCTGATCACCCAGCCCAAGCTGATCGTCGCCGACGAGCCGGTCAGCGCGCTCGACGTCTCGGTGCAGGCGCAGGTGCTTAACCTGCTGGAAGACCTGCAGGACGAATTCGGATTGAGCTATGTCCTGATCAGCCACGACCTCGCCGTGGTGGAATATCTGTGCGACGAGATCGCCGTAATCTACCTCGGGCGCATCGTGGAGCGGGGGAGCCCGGAGGATTTGTTAAACCGCTGCGCACACCCTTATACCCGCGCGCTGCTGGAAGCCGTGCCGCGCGCGCGGCCGGGCCGCCGACGGCGCCGCGGCGCGCCGGTGATTGCTTCGCAATCTGTGGGGGCGACGGGCTGCGCTTACGCCGGGAGATGCCCGTTTGCCGACGCGCATTGCATCGCGGTAGCACCCGTTGCGCGGAGCGTCGGGCCGGGCCATTCCGCCGCATGTCACCATGCCGAGACGATCATGGCGCTGCCTCCCCTTGCGGGCGAAGCGTGATAGTCTGGCGCAAAGAATGTTAGTCTGGCGGACCATCCGGTTCGTCCCGTTCAGGAGCGTTTACATGTTCAAGAAATTCCCTTTGCTTGCGGTAACCGCGATCGCCGCGCTTTCCCTGCTGCCGCAGCCGGTTGCCGCGCAGGGCAAGAAAGACAGCGTGGTGATGGCAATGGCGCTGGAACCGCCCGGCCTCGATCCGACCAGCGGGGCCGCCGCGGCGATTGCCGAGGTTACGCTCTACAACGTCTACGAGACCCTGACCAAGGTGAAGGAAGACGGCTCGGCTGCGCCATTGCTCGCCGAGAGCTGGCAAACTTCGCCGGACCTGAAGACCTACACCTTCAAGCTGCGAAAGGGCGTCAGGTTCCAGAACGGCGAACCGTTGAACGCGGAGACGGTGAAGTTCTCGTTTGAGCGGTCGGCGGCCCCGGCCAGCACCAACAAGGATAAGAGCCTGTTCCAGAGCATCGCAGAGATCACCACGCCGGACGCCGACACCGTCGTGATCAACATGAAGAACCCGGAGCCGAACCTGCCGTTCCTGCTCGGGCAGGCCCCCGCTTCGATCGTCGAGCCGAAGAGCGTGGCCACCAACGGCACCAACCCGGTTGGCACCGGGCCGTACACGGTTGCCGCCTGGGCCAAGGGTTCGTCGATCACGCTGACCAAATGGCCGGAATACCGCAATGCGGCCGCGATCAAGCTCAACAAGGTGGTGATCCGCTTCATCAGCGATCCGTCAGCGCAGGTGGCTTCGCTGCTGTCTGGCGACGTTGACGCCTTCCCGCGCGTGGCAGCGGCGCGCAGTCTGCCCCAGTTCAAGGCCGATCCAAGATTCAATGTGCTGCTCGGCGGTTCGAGGGCGAAAACCATTGTCACCATCAACAACAAGAAGAAGCCGTTCGACGATGTCCGGGTGCGGCGCGCGATCCTCGCGGCGATCGACCGAAAGGCGATGATCGAAGGTGCGGTCGACGGTTTTGGCGTGCCGATCGGCAGCTTCTACACGCCGGGCTCGCTCGGTTACATCGACACCACGGACATCAATCCCTTCGATATCGAGAAGGCAAAGAAGCTACTCGCCGAAGCCGGCGTCACCACGCCGCTGGAAGCGAGCCTGAAGCTTCCGCCGCCGGCTTACGCGCGGCAAGGCGGCGAGGTGCTGGCGGCGCAGCTTGCCAAGGTTGGCATCATCGCCAAGATCGAGAATCTCGAATGGGCGCAATGGCTGTCGTCGGTGTTCAACGTCACCGGTCCGCACAATTACGATCTCACCATCGTCTCCCATGTCGAACCGTTCGATCTGGTAAAATACACCGAGGACAACTACTACACCGGCTACAAGTCGGATGCTTTCAACGCGCTGTACAAGAAGATCACGGAAGCAGCCAATGATGCTGATCGTGCCAAGCTGCTGGGCGACGCCCAGCGCATGCTCGCAACCGACGCCGCCGCCGGCTTCCTGTTCCAGCCGCAATTGATCACCATCGCGAACAAGAAGTTGAAAGGCGTGTGGGGTCAGGTACCCCTGTTCTGCAACGACTTCTCGGAATGGGCCTGGGAATGACCCTAACGGTTGCTGCGGGACGGGTCCGACCTCCGTCGGCCCCTCCCGCAGCGGTTGGCTTGAAGGCGGCAGTTCCGGCAGTTTCGCGAACCTCGAGGTAAAGGCTGGTTATTGGGCCTTTTCCGAACATTCGGCTTGCTTAGCAGGGGTGAATGGACGCATTTTGGCGCCGTTTCCTCGCATTTTTCCCAGCCAGGTTCGATCATGGTGTAATAAGTCATACTAATATGATAATCATCTATACAAAAATACCGCGATATGGCATGAACGCCCCGCCAGCTTGATCGTGCCCGAAAGAGGCAGGACGGCTGTCCGCAACAGTTAGGGAGCGAAACCAGCCATGACTCTTCCCAGCAAACGCCACGGCAAATAACAAGCGGCCGGTCACGCCGGCCGTGGGAGGAACACCATGACCTCCAATCTCGTCGTGATTCCGCCGGGCCGCGGCCATTCCAGCCAGCTGGAAGTGACGCGCACCATCGGAATCGACATCATCGTCGGCCGCTACCCGGAAGGCACGCCGCTGCCACGGGATGCGGAACTGACCGCGATGTTCGACGTCTCGCGGACCGTGCTGCGTGAAAGCGTCAAGACGCTCTCAGCCAAGGGATTGCTCAACTCCAAGGCCGGTGTCGGAACGCGGGTCAGGGAACGTTCGGCCTGGAACATGTTCGATGTCGATGTGCTTGGCTGGCACCTTGAGGCCGGGATCGACAAACGGTTTCTGCGCGATCTCGCCGACATCCGTCTCGCCGTGGAGCCGCGGGCTGCAGCGCTTGCCGCCGAGCGGCGTGCGGACGATGCGATCGCTATTCTGCGCGACAGTATTGCCAAGATGCGCAGCTTCGCGTCCGACAGCATCGAATTCGCCGACGCGGATCTTCGGCTGCATCTGGACGTCGCGACGATCTCGGCCAATCCGTTCATGCGGTCGATCGGCGCCGTGATCGAGGCGGCACTGCGCGCGTCGTTCCGCTTGAGCGCGCCGACCGAAGAACGGGAGCGCGAACTCACCATCGCCGCCCACGAACGAATTGTCGACGCAATTGCCGGGCGGGATGCCGAGGCGGCTTCTGCTGCGATGAAGGAAGTTATCTACAACGGCCTGCGCCGCCACGGCGCGGCGGGTTAAGACGAAAGCGGAGAACGGTCATGGCAGCTTCCACCGTTCCACGATCTTACAAAGGTGTCTTTCCCGTCGTCCCGACCGTGTTCGACGGCGATGGCCGGCTCGATCTCGACGGCCAGAAACGTGCCGTCGACTGCATGATCGATGCCGGTTCGCAGGGGCTCTGCATCCTTGCCAACTTCTCCGAACAGTTCGTGTTGACCGATGCCGAGCGTGACATCGTCCTCGACGCCGTCTTGAGCCATGTCGGCGGCCGCGTCCCTGTCATCGTCACGACAACGCATTTTGCCTCGCATATCTGTGCCGAGCGTTCGCGGCGGGCCGAGCAGGCGGGGGCCGCCATGGTGATGGTGATGCCGCCCTATCACGGCGCGACCATCCGGGTAGGGGAAAATGCCATCTACGCGTTTTTCCGCAGCGTCTCGGACGCGATCTCGATTCCCATCATGATCCAGGATGCGCCGGTCGCCGGCACGCCATTGTCGGCAGCTTTCCTCGCCCGCATGGCGCGGGAGCTCAAGAATATCGCCTACTTCAAGATCGAGACGCCGCAAGCAGCGGCCAAACTGCGCGAGTTGATCGCGCTCGGTGGCGAAGCGATCGAAGGCCCGTGGGATGGCGAGGAGGCGATCACGCTGATGGCCGACCTCGATGCCGGTGCGACCGGCGCCATGACCGGCGGCGGTTATCCCGACGGCATCCGCCAGATCACGGATCCTTATTTCGCCGGCCGCCGCGCCGAGGCGGTCGCCGCCTATGAACGCTGGCTGCCGCTGATCAACTATGAAAACCGCCAGTGCGGTCTGATCGCCTGCAAGGCGCTGATGAAGGAAGGGGGCGTCATCAAACACGAAACCGTCCGTCTTCCGCTGCAGCCGCTGCATCCGGCTGTTCGGGCTGGCCTGATCGAAATCGCGAACCGTCTTGGTCCGCTCGTCCTGCGATGGGGAAGGTAGTGACAGCTATCAGCCTTGCCATCGTCGGTCTCGGCAAGATTGCAAGAGATCAGCACATCCCCGCGATCGCGCGCACCGAGGGGATTGAACTCGCCGCGATCGCCAGCCGCAATGCCTCCATCGAGGGCATCGCGCATTTTGCGACGCTCGACCAACTGCTCGCCGATGCCCGTGGCATCGATGCCGTTGCGCTCTGCACGCCGCCCCAGGTGCGCCATGCGCAGGCGGCGGCCGCGTTGAAGGCCGGCAAGCATGTGCTGCTCGAAAAGCCGCCGGGTGCGACCGTCAGCGAACTCGGTCCCCTGATCGCGGCTGCGCGGCAAACCGGGCGAACGCTGTTTGCGACCTGGCATTCCCGTTTCGCGCCGGCCGTCGAACCCGCAAGAAGTTTTCTCGCCGGCCGCAAGATCAAATCGGTGACCGTCGAATGGAAGGAAGATGTCAGGGTCTGGCATCCCGGTCAGGCCTGGATTTGGGAGCCGGGCGGACTAGGCGTGTTCGATCCCGGCATTAACGCGCTCTCGATCCTGACCCGCATTTTGCCGCGGTCGTTCTTTCTGACCTCGGCCGAGCTGTCCTTCCCGCGCAATCGCGCAGCGCCGATCGCGGCCGATCTTGCCTTCTCTGACGATACCGGCCTGGCGATCCTGGCCGAATTCGACTGGCGCCAGACCGGTCCGCAGACCTGGGACATCCGCGTCGAAACCGATGCGGGGCGGATGACACTCTCTTCCGGCGGCAGCCGCCTCGTCCATGATGACCAAACGCTCGTTGACGAGAAGCAGGCGGAGTATCGCGGCATCTATCGGCGTTTCGTCGAGCTGATCGCGAGCGGTGGGTCGGACTTCGATCTGTCGCCGCTGGTCCATGTTGCGGACGCCTTCATGCTCGGCCGGCGGCGCGACGTCGAACCATTCATCGAGGATTGAGCATGACGCAGCCGGATAAAAAGGCACATCGCGAGATTTTCGGGCATCTACCTGACGGCACCGCGATTGAAGCCGTGTGGCTCTCCGGTGACAACGGGTTCGAGGTGCGCATCATTACGTATGGCGCGGCGCTGCATTCCATCTTCGCACCCGATCGCGCCGGACGAATCGCCGACGTGGTCCTTGGCCGCCATGACCTTGCGGGCTATCTCGCAGTCCGGCGTTTCCTTGGCGCTACCGTCGGGCGCTACGCCAACCGGATCGCGAACGGCGCGTTCGAACTGGATGGCGCGTGTTTTCAGTTGCCCACCAATGACGGCGCCAACGCCCTGCATGGCGGGCTCGCAGGTTTCGACCGCAAACCCTGGACCATCACCGCCATTGGCGAAAACCCTGCGCCCTTCGTCACCCTGTCCTATGTCAGCGCGGACGGCGAGGAGGGCTATCCGGGCCAACTCAAGACCGATATCACCTACCGCATTTCCGGCGGCACCGAGCTTTCGGTGGAATTTTCCGCCGTGACCGACAAGCCGACCATCGTCAATCTGACCAATCACAGCTTCTTCAACCTCGGAGGCGTTGAGCGAGGGGAGGGTATTCTCGACCATCGTCTGATGATCGCATCCGATAGCTATTTGCCGGTGACCCCGGCCGGTATTCCGTTGGGCGCGCCGCATAAGGTCGATACAACGCCGTTCGATTTCCGCGAACCCCATCGCGTCGGCGCCCGGTTGCGCGACGCGGATCAACAGGTTCAGATCCGGCAGGGTTACGATCACAATTTCTGCCTGCGCGGCGGCGTCAGCAACGCGCCGCGCTTGGCGGCGCGCGTGGAAGATCCAGCTTCGGGCCGCGCTCTCGAACTCTGGACCAATCAACCGGGCGTCCAGTTCTATTCAGGCAATTTCCTCGATGGCTCTGTGACCGGCAAGTATGGCCGCATCCACCGCCAATTTGACGCGCTCTGCCTGGAGCCGCAGGTCTATCCGAATACGCCAAACCGCCCGGATTTTCCGTCCGCGCGCCTCGATCCCGGGCAGACCTATCGCCACACTTCGCTCTATCGATTTTCCGCAAACTGAGGCCGAGACAAGCACAAAGGAGTTCGCATGGAGGAAGTCGGCACCAGCATTCTGAGCGACTGGCATTGCCATCTCGGCGAGGGCTGCACCTATGACCCGGCAACCGATACCGCATGGTGGTTCGATATCATCGAGTGCACCCTGTTCCAGGCCGATCTCGCGTCCGGCGCGGTCGCCGCGCACACGCTTCCTCTGATGGCGAGCGTGGTCGCCTTTATCGACGACCAGCGCCAGTTGTTGGCGACCGAAAATGGCCTCTATGTCCGCGATATCGCGGACGGCCGCCTTGCACTTCACGCAAGCCTTGAAGCAGACAATTCGGCAAACCGTTCCAACGATGGACGCGTCCATCCCTGTGGCGCGCTCTGGATCGGGACCATGGGGCGAAGGGCCGAAAAAGGCGCGGGCGCGATCTATCACTTTGGCGGCGGCGAGTTACGCCGGCTCTATGCCGGTATTTCCATCCCGAATGCGATCTGCTTTTCGCCCGACGGTGCCACCGCCTATTTCACAGACACCCGCGAGGCCATCCTTTATCGCGTCGCCATCGATCCGGCGACCGCGCTGCCGACCGGAAATCCCGCACCGTTGTTCGACCATCGCGGCGGGGCAGGCGGTCTCGACGGCGCCGTGGTCGATGCCGAGGGGCTGATCTGGAACGCGCGCTGGGGCGGTTCCTGCATCGACGCCTATACGCCGGAAGGTGAGCGCGTCCGCACCATCAGGGTTCCGGCGAGCCAACCGAGTTGCCCGGTCTTTGTCGGGGGGAATTTCGACCGGTTGCTGGTCACCACGGCCTGGGAAGGCATGGACGCGCAAGCCAAGGCAGCCGATCCGCACCATGGCCAAACTTTCATTCTCGACGTCGGCGCACGCGGGCGGCCGGAACCTCGCGTCAGGCTCGGTGCCATATGACCAGCCCCTGCAACATCGCGTGTGAGGTCTTCATGATACTTGCAGAACCTCAACCTGTGATCGATCATCCCGTTTCCGTCGGCCAGCATGGCGTCCGACGATGCGCCGCTACACGACCGGCGCCAATACCAAACCGCGATAACGCGGCGACTACGGCTCAAAACTCTGGGAGCGAAACATGAACTTACTCAAAACGACACTATCCGCCATCGTGCTCGGTGCGGTCGCCCTTTCAGGCCCCGCGCTGGCGCAGACCAAGCCCACCGTCGGCATCGCCATGCCTACCAAATCCTCGGCGCGCTGGATCGATGATGGCAACAACATCGTCAAGGTGCTGAAGGAGCGCGGTTACAATACCGACTTGCAATACGCCGAAGACGATATTCCGAACCAGCTCTCCCAGATCGAGAACATGGTGACCAAGGGCGCCAAGGTATTGGTCATCGCCGCGATCGACGGCACCACTTTGTCCGACGTGCTCAAGCAGTCCAAGGACAAGGGCATTACCGTGATCGCCTACGACCGATTGATCCGCGACACGCCCAACGTCGACTATTACGCGACGTTCGACAATTTCCAGGTCGGCGTGCTGCAGGCGCAGTCGATCGAGCAGGCTCTTGGGCTGAAGGAAGGCAAGGGCCCGTTCAGCATCGAGCTGTTCGGCGGCTCGCCCGACGACAACAACGCCTACTTTTTCTACAACGGCTCGATGTCGGTGCTGCAGCCTTATATCGACAGCGGCAAGCTCGTGGTCGTGAGCAAGCAGATGGGCATGGACAAGGTCTCGACGCTGCGCTGGGACGGCGCCACGGCGCAAGCGCGGATGGATAACCTGTTGAGCGCGTTCTACACCGGCAAGCGGGTCGACGCCGTACTGTCGCCGTATGACGGGCTTTCTATCGGCATCCTGTCGTCGCTCAAGGGCGTCGGTTATGGCAGCGGCAACATGGCGATGCCTGTTGTCAGCGGCCAGGATGCAGAAGTGCCTTCGATCAAGTCGATGCTGCGCGGCGAGCAGTATTCCACCATCTTCAAGGACACCCGCGACCTCGCCAAGGTCACGGCCGACATGGTGGATGCGGCACTGAGCGGCAAGACCGTGGCGGTGAACGACACCAAGACCTACAACAATGGCGTGAAGGTGGTGCCGTCCTACCTGCTCAAGCCGGTTGTCGTCGACAAGACCAACTGGGAGAAGGTGCTGATCGACGGCGGTTACTACAAGAAAGCCCAGATCAACTGAGGCCCCGGCGACCAAGCATGGAAGCGATCCCTTCGCTTCGACGGGGAACCAACCCTATGGGGCCGCGCGGTGCGCGGCCCGTAGTGGGCGGGATCTTCCGTCCGCCCACGTCCTGAGTTTATCATGCTCCAGGGAGTCTGAATGACCACACTGCTGGAAATGCGCGGCATCAGCAAAGCCTTCGCCGGCGTGAAGGCGCTGAGCGATGTCAACTTCACCGTCAGACAAGGCGAGATCCATGCCCTGGTCGGCGAGAACGGCGCCGGCAAGTCGACCTTGATGAAAGTATTGAGCGGCGTCTATCCGCACGGCGACTATGAGGGCAGCATCGTCTATGAAGGGGAGGAAAGACACTTCCGCAACATCAATGATTCCGAGGCGCTCGGCATCATCATCATTCATCAGGAACTCGCGCTGATCCCGCTGCTCTCGATCGCGGAGAATATCTTCATCTCGAGCCCGCCGTCGCGGTTCGGCGTGATCGATCGCGACGCGGTCTACAGGCGGTCGCAGCAGCTCTTGGCAAAAGTCGGACTGAACGAGGCGCCGGACACGCTCGTCACCAATATCGGCGTCGGCAAGCAGCAGCTGGTGGAGATCGCCAAGGCGCTGTCCAAAGAGGTGCGCCTCTTGATTCTCGACGAGCCGACCGCGAGCCTTAACGAAAGCGACAGCGCGGCGCTGCTCGATCTTTTGCTCGAGTTCCGCGCCCAGGGCATGTCCGCGATCCTGATCTCGCACAAGCTCAACGAGGTGGCGCGCGTCGCCGACCGCATCACGGTACTGCGCGATGGCCGCACCGTCGATACGCTGGATTGCGAGGCCGGTGCGGTCGAGGAGGACCGTATCATCCGCAAGATGGTGGACCGTGACCTCGAGCACCGCTTTCCGAAGCGCGAACCCAATATCGGCGAGGTGGTGTTCAAGGTCGAGAACTGGTCGGCCTATCATCCGCTGCATGCGGATCGGCAAGTCATCAAGAATGTCGACTTTCAGATTCGTCGGGGCGAGATCGTCGGCATCGCAGGCTTGATGGGCGCTGGGCGCACCGAATTCGCCATGAGCCTGTTCGGCCGTTCCTGGGGCCGCAAGATCACTGGACGCGCCATGCTGCACGGCCACGAGGCCGACCTCTCGACCGTGAGCCGCGCCATCGACGCCGGCCTGGCCTACGTTACCGAGGACCGCAAGCAGCTTGGCCTGTTGCTCGCCGACGACGTCCGCAAGAACATCACGCTCGCCAATCTCGGCAGTGTCGCATCCGGTCGCGTCATCGACGACATCAAGGAGTTGCGGGTCGCAAGCGAGTATCGCAACCGCATGCGTATCCGCTGCTCCGATGTCTATCAGACGTCCGGCAATCTGTCCGGCGGTAATCAGCAAAAGGTGGTGCTGTCGAAATGGCTGTTCACCGATCCGGAAATCCTGATCCTGGACGAGCCGACCCGTGGGATCGACATCGGCGCCAAGTACGAGATTTATTGCATCATCAACGAACTGGCCGATGCGGGAAAAGCCGTCATCGTGATATCGTCGGAAATGCCGGAGCTGCTTGGGATCTGCGACCGCATCTGCGTCATGAACGGTGGCGCGTTTGTCGGCGAGTTCGACCGGGCGGAGGCGACGCAGGAGAAAATCATGCGCGTCATCGTGCGCAAGGGCGAAAGCCTGGTTGACAGACACCTGGAAGAAAAATTGTTGGGAGAGGCCCATCCATGAGCGACAAGACCGTGACGCTTCCCGAGGCGCCAAAGCATGCGGGCTTTCTCAAGGCCAATCTGCGCGAATACGGCATGTTGCTGTCGCTGTTCGCGATCATGCTGTTCTTCGAAATCGTCACGGACGGTACGCTGCTGCGACCGCTCAACCTCACCAATCTGGTGCTGCAGAACAGCTATATCGTGATCATGGCGCTCGGCATGCTGCTGGTGATCGTCACCGGCCACATCGATCTGTCGGTCGGCTCGGTCGCCGGCTTCATCGGCGCGATCGCCGCGGTGCTGATGGTGCGCTACGACGTGCATTTCATTCCGGCCACCATCGCCTGCCTCGCACTGGGGGCGCTGATCGGCGCGGCGCAGGGCTACTGGGTGGCCTATTTCAAGATTCCGTCCTTCATCGTCACGCTGGCCGGCATGCTGGTGTTCAAGGGGCTGGCGCTCGCGGTGCTGCAAGGCCAGTCGGTGGGCCCGTTTTCGCCGACGTTCCAGAAACTCTCCTCCGGCTTTATTCCGGAGATGTTCCCCAGCGCCGGCGCGCTTTACCCGACTTCGCTGCTGATCGGCGCGGTGTTGGCGCTCGGTCTGGTCTATGTCAGCGTCAAGACCCGCGCACGGCGCGCCAGCCATGGCGTCGAGGTCGAACCCGCCGGCTTCTTTGCGCTCAAGAACGCCGTGCTGTTCGGCGTGGTCACTTATTTCACCTATCTGATTGCCTCGCATCGCGGCCTGCCCAACGTGCTGGTGATCATGATCGCCCTGATCGCGCTCTATGGTTTCGTCACCGCGCGCACCACCATCGGTCGGCAGATCTATGCGGTCGGTGGCAATGAGAAGGCGGCAAAGCTTTCGGGCATCAAGACCGAGCGGCTGACCTTTCTCACCTTCGTCAACATGGGAGTGCTGGCCGCTCTCGCCGGCCTCGTGTTCGCCGCGCGGCTGAACACCGCAACCCCGAAAGCCGGCGCCGGCTTCGAGCTCGACGTCATCGCCGCCTGCTTCATTGGCGGCGCCTCGGCCTATGGCGGCGTCGGACGTGTCGCCGGCGCCGTGATCGGCGCGCTGATCATGGGCGTGATGAACAACGGCATGTCGATCCTCGGTATCGGCATCGACTATCAGCAGGTGATCAAGGGGCTGGTGCTGCTCGGCGCGGTGTGCCTTGACGTCTACAACCAGCGGCGCTGAGTGGGCGTTATCGGCACGGAAAGTGACATGAACAATATCGCCATCGGCGTGATCGGCGCCGGGCTGATCGGTCGAAAGCATCTGCGTAAGCTCGCCGAGCACCGCGACTATGATCTGGTCGGTATCGCGGATGTGAATGTCGACGCGGTTTCCGCCGAGCACCCAAAGACGCGCGTCTTCGCGGATTACCGCCATTTGTTGGACGAAGCGCGGCCAGAGGCTGTGATCATCGCTTCCCCCAACCAGATGCATGCCGAGACCGGCATCGAGTGCGCGCGGCGAGGAATTCATATCCTGATCGAGAAGCCGGTCACCGATACGGTCGAGACGGCGGCCGCCTTGATCGCGGAAGTGCGCAAGGGCGGCATCAGATCGTTGGTTGGACATCACCGCCGCCACCATTTGCAGGTCAAGACGCTGAAGGCGCTGCTGGGCGAAGGACGGATCGGGGACGTCGTCGGGGTATCGGCGATCTGGGCTACGCATAAGCTCGCCGACTATTTCAGGCTTGCTCCGTGGCGAACGCAGCCCGGTGGGGGCCCGATCCTCATCAACCTGATCCACGAGATCGATTTTCTGCGTTTCACCGTCGGCGAAATCACAGCCGTGGAGGCGATCGCCTCGAACCGCCAGCGCGGTTTTGCGGTCGAGGATACTGCAGTGGCGTTGATCAAATTCGACAATGGCGCACTCGGCAGCTTCTTCGTCAGCGACAGCGCCGTCTCGCCATGGACGACGGAGCAGGGCGTCGGCGAGTCGCCGGAATTTCCGTTCAGCGGCGAAAGCAGCTACCGGTTCATGGGCCGTCGCGGTGCGCTCGAGTTTCCGGGCCTGGTTCAGTGGACGCAGGCAGGTGGCGCGCCGGACTGGAACCAGCCGATCCAGTCCCAGCGCATCCACGCCCCCACGATCGACCCCTATGTCGCGCAGCTCGATCATTTCCGCGACATCATCCGGGGTACTGCATCATCGTTGCAACCGGTCGAGGATGGCGCACGGAGCTTGATCGCAACGTTGGCCATCGTCGAAGCCGCCACATCCGGGCGGCGCGTCGACGTGCGTGAGCGGTCCGCGGGGCTTTGACGGCCACTAGTTGTGCCTGAGAGAACCCGCGGCACGATCGCACCAAAAAGTTTCTTGGCGAAAATCTGTCGCAGCATTAAAGGTGGGAGGCATATCCGCCGGCGAGACGGTCGAGGCGCAGCAAGCAGCGGGAAAGCGTGCCCGTGTTCCGCCTGCGATCATCCTGGAGCAAATCGTATGACCAAACGCTCGATCGCTACCGTCTCGCTGAGCGGTTCGCTCGATGAAAAGCTGCGCGCCATCGCCGGTGCGGGCTTCGACGCGGTCGAGATTTTCGAGAACGACCTGTTGACGTTCAACGGCAGTCCCCGCGACGTCGGGCGGCTCTGCCGCGACCTGGGTCTGGCCATTTGCGCGTTCCAGCCGTTCCGCGATTTCGAGGGCATGCCCGAGCCGCAGCGCACCCGCAACTTCGCGCGCGCGCAGCACAAGTTCGATCTGATGCAGGAACTTGAGACCGACCTGCTGCTGATCTGCAGCAATGTCTCACCGGCCGCGCTCGGGGGAATCGATCGGGCGGCGGCGGATTTCCGCGCGCTGGGTGAACTGGCGGCTTCGCGCGGCCTGCGCGTCGGTTTCGAGGCGCTGGCCTGGGGGCGTCACGTCAACGATTATCGCGACGCCTGGGAGATCGTGCGCCGCGCCGATCATACATCGATCGGGATCATTCTCGATAGTTTCCACGCGCTGGCGCCGGCATTTCCGGTCACCGCGATTCAGTCTATCCCCGCGGACAGGATTTTTCTGGTGCAACTGGCGGACGCACCGAAGCTTGGCCTCGACGTGCTGTCCTGGAGCCGGCATTTCCGTTGTTTTCCGGGGCAGGGCGATCTGCCGGTCGGAGCCTTCATGGAAGCTGTGGCGGCGACAGGGTATGCCGGCCCGCTGTCGCTGGAGATATTCAACGATCAATTCCGCTCCGGCTCGGCGGTCCGCACCGCCACCGACGGGCTGCGCTCGCTGATTCTGCTGGAGGATCAGCCGGCGCAAAGCCCGATCAGCGCGCCGGCGGCACCGCTGCAGTCAAGAGCGCAGAGCCGCGGCGTCGGCTTCGTCGAATTTGCTGTCGATGAAGCCAAAGCCAGGGAACTGTCCGCGCTGTTCGGCCAACTCGGCTTTCGCAAGACCGGTTCCCATCGCAGCAAGGATGTGGAGCGCTGGTCGCAGGGCAAAATCGAGCTGGTCATCAATTGCGAACCGGACGGCTTTGCTCACTCGCACTATGTCACGCACGGCACGGGCGTCTGCGCCATCGCGATTGATGTCGACGCCGCCGACAAGACCATGACGCGCGCGGAGGCGCTGAAGGCGAGGACTTTTCATCAACCGGTAGGGCCGGGTGAATTGGAAATTCCCGCGATCCGGGGCGTCGGCGGCAGCCTGCTGTATTTCCTCGAAGCCACCGGCAAGAACTGGGATACCGATTTCGAGGCGCTGCGCAGCGATGCCGCGACTGATCGTCTCATTGCGGTCGATCACATCTCGCAATCGATGCCCTATGACGAGATGCTGTCATGGTTGCTGTTCTACACCGGAATACTCGATCTGCAGCGCCTGCCGCAGATGGAGATCGCCGATCCGGTCGGGCTCGTGCAGTCCCAGGCGCTGATCAACGGCAATCAGGGCCTGCGCGTGATCCTGAACGGCTCGTCGGCCACGCGAACGCTGTCGGCGCGCTTCATCAGCGAATTCTTCGGCTCCGGGGTCCAGCACATCGCGTTCTCGTGCACCGATATTTTCGCAACGGTTGTGGATATGCGGGCGCGCGGTGCGGACTTCCTGAAGATTCCGGACAATTACTATGACGATATCGAAGCCAAATACGATCTGGATGCGGTGACGATGGCAGCGCTTCGCGACAACCAGATTCTGTACGACCGCGAAGGCGACGGTGAATTCTTCCAGATCTACACCCACACGTTCGATGAGCGGTTCTTTTTCGAGATCGTCCAGCGTCGCAATTATCAGGGATTTGGCGCCCCCAATGCCGCGGTCCGCCTCGCGGCACAGACGCGGGAATCCCGGCGGTTGACTATCCCTCGCGCTTGAACCGAACCGGAGCGCATGGATATCCGGATCCGGCACCATCGACGTGCGAGCCTCAGGCGTCTACCGCAACCTTCAATGCCTCGGCACGGATCTCTTCCACCAGTCGTTCTTTCAATCTTACGAACTCCGGCGCGGTCTTGATCTTGTAGGATCGCGGGTGGGGTAAATCGACCGCGATCTCGGCCTTGATGCGGCCGGGGCGGGCGCTCATGACGATGACGCGGCTGCCGAGGAAGATGGCCTCCTCGATATCGTGGGTAACGAACAGCACGGTTTTCTGGTCGCGTTCCCAGATGCCGAGCAGCATCTCCTGCATCAACACGCGGGTCTGATTATCCAGTGCGCCGAACGGTTCGTCGAGCAGCAGGATCTTGGGATCGTTGGCAAGGGCACGGGCGATCGCCGTGCGTTGCTGCATGCCGCCGGAAAGCTGCTTCGGCCAGTGGTTCTCAAAGCCCGATAAGCCTACTCGATGGATGAACCCATCGGCGACCTTGCCGCGATCCGCCTCGGAAATCCCGCGCTCGCGCAGACCGAAGGCGATGTTTTCGCGCACGGTCAGCCACGGGAACAGCGTGTAGGATTGAAACACCATGCCGCGATCCGCACCCGGTCCCGCGACCTCGTTCCCGTCCAGAACGACGCGGCCGCTGGTCGGCCGGTCAAGCCCGGCGATGATGCGGAGCAGCGTGGATTTTCCGCAGCCGGACGGGCCGAGGATGGTGACGAAGTCATTGTCGCCGACGCTCAGATTAGTGGGTTCCAGCGCCCGCGTCGGCGCATGGCCCGGCCGCGCCGGGAAGGTGCGCGAGACCTGATCGATCGTAAGCTTGGTCATGCCAGTTTCCATGGAAACAGCCAGGCGTTGAAGGCCTTGAACAGGAAGTCCGACACCAGCCCGATCAGCCCGATGACGATGATGCCGAAGATGATCTGGCCGGTGTTGAGGAGCGCCTGGCTGTCGGTGATCATGTGGCCGATGCCCGACGACGAGCCGATCAGTTCGGCGACGATGACGTAGGTCCAGGCCCACCCCAGAACGAGGCGCAGGATTTCCGCGATCTCGGGGGCGGACGAGGGCAGCAACACGCGGCGGATAATGCCGCTGTCGCTGGCACCCAGCGTGTACGCTGCTTCAACAAGGTCGCGCCGCGTGTTGCCGACGTTCACGGCGACCATCAGGATAATCTGAAACACCGAGCCGATAAAAATGACCAGCAGCTTCTGCAGTTCACCGATGCCGGCCCACAGGATCAGCAGCGGGATGAAGGCCGAGGCCGGCAGATAACGTGCAAACGAGACGAACGGTTCGAGAAAGGCCTCGATCGGCTTGTAGGCCCCCATCAGGACACCGAGCGGCACGGCGATGATGGCCGCCAGCACAAAGCCGCCGAGGACCCGCCATATCGTCATGCCGATGTCGAACAGGAAGCCGTGCTTTGCGAGGAGCTCCCAGCCTTCCTGCACCATGGTCAGCGGGTTGGCGAGAAACGTTTTCGAGACGTAACCGCCGAAGGTTGCCCAAGCCCACAAGGCAACGAACAGGATGAAGAACGCAAAGCCGTAGGCCGCGCGCTGCTTGGATGTCACGGACTCCAGGGGTCGTATCACAAGGATATTCCTCAAGTAAGGCGCCGATCGCGGGAAGTCCCGCTTCCCCAGGCGGGAAGCGGGCCGGCGCGGCGCGGACCCTGGTCTACTTGATGAAGCTTGCGTCAAAGAGGTCCTCGGTCTTCGGAATCGCTTTGATGATCCCGATCTCGAGTAACAGGTCTGCGGCTTCCTTGTTGAAGGCGAGGAACTCGCCCGCGAAGAATTTCTGATTCGCGGCCTTGTCCTGCCAGCGCAGATATTTCGCCGAATTGCCGAACTGTTCGCCGGACTGCTTCACATCGGCACCCATGATCTCATAGGATTTTGCCTGATCCTTTTCGATCATGGCCACCGCCTCGAAATAGCTGTTGGCCAGCGCCTGCGCGGCTTTCGGGTTATCGGTCAGGAATTTCGGCGTGCAGCCGAACGTGTCCATCACCATCGGATAATCGAGTGTGGTGGCGATGATCTTGCCCTTGTCCGGCGCCGCCCGCACCGTCGAGAGGTAAGGCTCATAAGTCATGGCTGCATCGTTCTGGCCGGACACGAATGCCTGCGCGGCCGCGGCCGGCTCCAGGTTCACCACGGTCACGTCCTTGACCGAGAGGCCGTTCTTCTTGAGCATCCAGGCAAGGGCGAAATAGGGTGAAGTGCCGGGCGCGGACGCGGCGATTGTCTTGCCCTTCAGGTCCTTGATCGCAGCGACATCGTTTCGCGTGGCCATGCCATCTGCGCCGTAGCTCTTGTCGAGCTGGAAGATCTGCTTGGTCGCAACACCATTGGCATTCCAGGAAATCCAGGTTTCGACGGTGGTCGCCGCACACTGGACGTCGCCCGACGCAATGGCCAGATGGCGATCTTTCTGCGGGATCTTCTTGATCGTTACATCGAGACCGTTCTTCTTGAAGATGCCCGCCTGGTTGGCGAGCGTGAGTGGCGCAAACCCGGTCCATCCCGAGATCCCGATGCCGACCTTCACGTCTTCGGCGACTGCTGGTGCGGACACCAGAAGAGCGGCGGTTGCCGCAAATATTCCAAGACGACGCATGGCTGTACCCCTTTGCTGGTTTTAGATTCTGTCCTGTTCGTCGGTTCAAATCCGTGCGGGCGTTGCTGCTGCAAGATGCTGCTCCATAGTGCAATCATTGGGCCGGACCCACTTGCGCCTTGATATCCCTTTTAACCGCCCTTGAAGCGGGCAACGAGTTTATGGGACTCGCCCGGATAGAGCAGACGAACGCTGGTAATGGTTCGTGCACTGCGCCAGGTGTGGCGGTCGATCACGAGGCACGGCGCGCCGATCGCAATGTCGAGAGCCGTCGCGGCCTGGTCGTCGGCCACGATGGCGCTGATCGCATGCTCGGCTTCCGTCCAGGGAACATGGTGCAGCAGCCAAGAGCCGGGCGGTTCGACCGCAAAATCCGCGGTGGCGGCTTCGGGCACCGCGTCGAGATCGATCAGTCGGTCCTCGACAGCGAACGGCACGTCGTCGGCGCAGTGGCGGCACGAAATCGCGATCACTTTGCCGGTTTTCCGTACCCCCAGGCGAGCGCGGTCGGCGGCGTTTGCGGCGCGGCGCGAACACTGGATCAACTGATAACCGTAGCTGCGGCCGAGAGCGCTGATCTCCGCGCGGATGTCGGCGATTTGGAGGACCGCTGACAGGAATTTCGGACGGCGCACGAATGTGCCAGCCCGCCGCCGCCGCTCGATAAGATCAGCTTGCGCCAGTTCCGACAGCGCCTTGCTCACCGTCATACGCGAGCAGCCATAGCGCGCCATCAGCTGGTGCTCGAACGGAATGCGGTGACCCGGCGGCCATTCGCCGGTCAGGATTCGGCGCTCGATATCGATCCGGATCTGCTTGTACAGCGTCGGCTTGTCGGCGGCCTGGAGCTTGTCGCGATCGATGGAGAGGCTCATGTCACGAGCCTTCGCACGGCTGCGTTAAATGTGTCGCGCGCCGTCTCACGGAACCGGTGGCGCCCACCCTCGACGACCTTGTTGCCGCCCGCCCACACACAAGCGACGGCGCTCGCGCCGCTTGCGAAAATCCAGCCGTCGAGGATGGCATCTCTGCTGCGTCCGGCGAGCGAGGGATGTGTGGTGTCCAGGGTCACGATATCGGCGCGAGCGCCGGCCTGAAGTCCGACAACCGGCTGCGCGAGCGCCTGAGCGCCGCCAGCCAGCGCGGCATCGATCAGCGCGCGACCGGTCGAGCTGCCGGGACCGCCGGACAGTACATTGCGCTTCCGGTGCTTCAACCGCTGGCCATATTCGAGCTGACGCAGTTCGTCGGTGATGCCGACCAAAACATTGGAATCGGTGCCGACGCCGAACCGGCCGCCTGCGTCAAGAAATTCGCGGGTCGGAAAAATCCCGTCCCCGAGGCTCGCTTCGGTAGTGGGGCAGAGCCCGGCAACTGCGCCGCTGTTGGCAAGCGCGGTGATCTCTGCCGGAGTTGTGTGGGTCGCATGGATGAGGCACCAGCGTTGATCGATGGGCGCATGTTCGAGCAGCCACTCAACCGGCCGCCGGCCCGACCAGGCGATGCATTCCTCGACTTCCCTGACCTGTTCGGCGGCGTGGATATGAACTGGCCCGCCTTCGGCGAGCGGCGCGACGGCAGCCAATTCATCCGGCGTCACGGCTCGCAGGCTGTGCGGCGCGACTCCGATATTGGCCCCGGGCAACTTGCGGACGGCCGTCCGTGCGGCGGCAATCAGCTTGGCAAACTGGTCGATCGAGCAAATGAACCGGCGCTGGTCCGCGTGCGGTGCGGCGCCACCAAACGTACTGTGCGCGTAGAAACTCGGCAGCAGTGTGAGCCCAATGCCGGTGATCTCGGCGGCCCGCGCAATTCGCGTCGCCATCTCAGCGGGATTGGTGTAAGGCGCGCCGTCGTGGTTGTGATGGAGATAGTGGAATTCCCCAACGCGCGTAAACCCTTGCTCGAGCATCTCGACATAGAGCAACGTTGCAACAGCTTCCGCGTCTTCCGGAGTCATCTCCAACGCGAAGCGATACATCGTCTCGCGCCATGTCCAGAACGTATCGGCGGTGTTGCCGCGCCTTTCGGCAAGCCCCGCCATGCCACGCTGGAACGCATGACTATGCAGGCTCGCTATTCCCGGGATTGCCAGAGGGTGGCGTTCATCGGCGGCTCCCGGCGCGGTGTCGGTCGTGACTTTCGTGATGATCCCATCGGTCACAACCACCTGCACGTCATCAGCCCACCCAGAAGGCAGCAGCGCTGATCCGAAATGCAGAGTGGACATGTTTCGAAGCCGGCTGGACAGAACACCAACATGAATTTATGTATAGACATATCGATACCCCGTCAAGCTTCCGCCGTTTAGGGACATGCCACATGACCGAGCGCTTCGATCGCATCTGGGACAATGCCCGGCTCGCCACGGTTCGGGGAGATCTGCCCGACCTCGGCGTGATCGAGAGCGGCGTGATCGCGGCGCGCGATGGCCGCATCGTCTTTGCAGGCAGCCGTTCTGATTTTTCATCTGATGCCGATGCCGCCGAACGGATCGATTGCGCAGGTCGGTGGATCACGCCCGGGCTGGTGGATTGTCATACCCATCTGGTGTTCGGCGGAAACCGCGCCCATGAATTCGAACTGCGGCTGCAGGGCAGCAAGCTACGAAGAGATCGCGCGCGCCGGCGGCGGCATCGTCTCGACGGTTGCGGCGACGCGGGCGTCGAGCGAGGCCGAACTCGTTGCCGGCGCACTGCCGAGGCTCGACGCCCTGATCGGCGAGGGCGTGACGACGGTGGAGATCAAATCCGGCTATGGGCTCGATACGGAAATCGAGATGCGCCAGCTGTCAGCCGCGCGCGCGGTTGGCCGCCACCGGCCGGTCAGCATCCGAACGACGTTTCTGGGCGCGCACGCGCTGCCGCCGGAAGCTGACGGCGACAAGGATCGGTACATCGACCTTGTTTGCCGGGAGATGCTGCCGGCGGTGGCGCAGGCTGAACTTGCCGACGCCGTTGATGCCTTCATGGAGGGCATTGCTTTCTCGAGAGATCAGACGGCGCGGGTGTTCCGCGCGGCAAAGGCGCTTGGACTGCCGGTCAAGCTGCATGCGGATCAGTTGTCGAATCTCGGCGGAGCAGCGCTTGCTTCGGAATTTTCCGCGTTGTCCGCGGATCATCTGGAGCACACCGATGAGACAGGCGTTGCGGCCATGGCGCGGGCGGGCACGGTGGCCGTGCTTCTGCCCGGCGCGTTCTATTTCATTCGCGAGACGACGAAGCCACCGGTCGAGCTGTTCCGCGCCCATGGCGTGAACATGGCGCTCGCGACCGACTGCAATCCGGGCAGTTCGCCGCTGACGTCGCTGCTGCTGGCCATGAATATGGGCGCAACCCTGTTCCGGATGACCGTTGCCGAATGCCTCGCCGGCGTGACGCGGGAAGGTGCGCGCGCGCTGGGTATCCTCGGCGAAACTGGTACGCTCGAGGCCGGCAAATGGTGCGATCTCGCGATCTGGGATATCGATCGCCCCGCCGAACTCGTCTACCGGATCGGCTTCAATCCGCTGCACCGCCGGGTGTGGAGGGGACAATGAGCGAGCCGCACGCATCCATTGTCGTTTCGCCCGGGAAGGTTAGCCTCGACGATCTGGCGCAAGTGCTGGCGGGCGCTGCCGTCGTGCTCGATCCGTCCTTCTGGCCGCGTGTCGAAGCCGCATCGGCCATTGTGGCGGAAGCCGCGCGCGCGGATGCTCCGGCCTACGGCATCAATACAGGGTTCGGAAAGCTGGCGTCGAAGCGCATCGCTCCGGACCAGACGACGTTGCTGCAGCGAAACCTCATTGTGTCGCACTGCTGCGGGGTAGGGCCGCCCACGCCAGAACCGATCGTGCGCCTGATGATGGCGCTGAAGATCACCTCGTTGGGACGAGGCGCTTCCGGCGTTCGCCGCGAAATCATCGAGCACCTCCAGGCCATGCTGGCGCGAGGCGTTTATCCGTTGGTGCCACAGCAGGGATCGGTGGGCGCGTCGGGCGATTTGGCGCCGCTTGCGCATATGACAGCCGTCATGATCGGCGAGGGGCAGGCGCTAGTCGGCGGCGAGGTTGTCCCGGGTCTTGAGGCGCTCGCGGTTGCCGATCTCGCGCCGCTGACGCTCGGACCGAAGGAAGGCCTCGCTTTGATCAATGGTACGCAGTTTTCGAGCGCCTATGCCATTTCCGGGTTGTTGCGCGCCCATGGCCTTCTCCGCGCGACGCTGGTGACAGGTGCCTTGTCGGTCGATGCGGCGATGGCTTCAACCGTGCCGTTCCGTCCGGAGATTCAGCAACTGCGAGGGCATGCCGGGCAAATCGCAGCCGGTGCGGCGCTGACGGCGTTGCTGGAGGGCAGCGACATCCGCATGTCGCATCTGGAAGGCGACGAGCGCGTGCAGGATCCTTACTGCCTGCGCTGCCAGCCGCAGGTGGCCGGCGCCGCGCTCGATCTGCTGACGCAAGCCGCCCGCACGTTGACGGTCGAGGCCAACGCCGTCACGGACAATCCGCTGGTGTTGGTCGAGACCGGCGAGATCGTCTCGGGCGGAAATTTTCATGCCGAGCCGGTCGCCTTCGCCGCTGACCAGATTGCGCTCGCTCTGTCCGAGATCGGCGCGATCAGCGAGCGGCGCATCGCCACGCTCGTCGATCCCGCGCTCAACTTCGGCCTGCCGCCATTTCTGACGCCGGAGCCGGGTCTCAACTCCGGCTTCATGATTGCCGAAGTGACGGCCGCCGCGCTCTATGCCGAGAATAAGCAACGTGCCGCGGCCTGCTCGATCGATTCGACTCCGACCAGTGCCAACCAGGAAGATCATGTGTCGATGGCCGCGCACGCCGCGCGGCGGTTGTCGGATATGGCGGATAACCTTGCCACCATTCTCGGCATCGAGCTCTTGGTTGCAGCGCAAGGCACCACCCTGCGTCTGCCGCATTCGACCAGTCCGGCGCTTGCGGCGGTCATTGCCCTGCTGCGCGAGCAGGTGCCGGCGCTGGGTCACGATCGCTACATGGCCGACGATATCGCCAAGGCAACGGCGCTGATCGAAGCCGGCGCATTGCCAGCCGCCGCGATTTCGGTGCTCGAGAACAACCCGTTTCCAAACCTTGCCGAGAAAGGTCATTTCTCATGAACCGCCGACTGGACAACGATCGTACGATTCGGGCTCCTCACGGATCCGAGATCAGCGCCAAGAGCTGGCTAACGGAAGCGCCGCTCCGAATGCTGATGAATAATCTCGATCCGGACGTTGCCGAACGGCCGAGCGAGCTTGTCGTCTATGGCGGAATTGGCCGTGCAGCCCGCGACTGGGAGAGTTTCGACCGGATCGTTGCCTCACTGCGCAAGCTCGAAGGCGACCAGACGCTGGTTGTTCAGTCGGGCAAGCCGGTCGGAATTTTCCGCACCCATCCCGATGCGCCGCGGGTGCTGATCGCGAACTCAAATCTGGTGCCGCACTGGGCGACGCTCGATCATTTCAATGAACTGGACAAGCTCGGACTGATGATGTTCGGGCAGATGACGGCGGGATCCTGGATCTATATCGGCAGCCAGGGCATCGTGCAGGGGACCTATGAAACGTTTGTCGAAGTGGGCCGGCGCCACTACGGCGGCAGCCTCGCGGGCAAGTGGATCCTGACGGCGGGTCTCGGCGGTATGGGCGGCGCGCAACCGCTTGCCGCGACGATGGCGGGTGCATCGATGCTTGCGATCGAATGCCAGCCGAGCCGCATCGAGATGCGGCTGCGCACGGGTTACCTCGACCGGCAGGCAAGCACGCTGGACGAGGCGCTCGCGATCATGACGCAGGCGACGCAGAGCAAGAAGCCGGTCTCGGTCGGCCTGCTTGGCAATGCCGCCGATATTTTTCCCGAGCTGGTGCGCCGCGGCGTAAGGCCGGACATTGTTACCGACCAGACCAGCGCGCACGATCCGATCAACGGCTATTTGCCGAAGGGATGGACGCTGGCCGAGTGGGAGTTGAGGCGCGAGGCGGATCCGAAAGCAGTTGAAACGGCGGCCAAGGCCTCCATGGTAGGCCACGTCCAGGCCATGCTGGATTTCCATGCCCTGGGCATTCCCACGCTCGACTACGGCAACAACATCCGGCAGATGGCGAAGGACATGGGATTGAACAACGCGTTCGATTTCCCAGGCTTCGTTCCGGCCTATATCCGTCCGCTGTTTTGCCGCGGCATCGGGCCATTCCGCTGGGCGGCGCTATCAGGGGATCCTGAAGACATCTTTCGCACCGACGCCAAGGTCAAGGAGCTGATGCCGGACGACACGCACCTGCACAACTGGCTCGACATGGCCAAAGCGCGGATCAAGTTCCAGGGGTTGCCGGCGCGGATCTGCTGGGTCGGGCTTGGCGATCGCCACCGGCTGGGCATGGCGTTCAACGAAATGGTGGCGAGCGGCGAACTGAAGGCGCCGATCGTGATCGGTCGCGATCATCTCGACAGCGGCTCGGTGGCGAGCCCGAACCGCGAAACCGAAGCGATGCGCGATGGCTCGGATGCGGTGTCCGATTGGCCGCTGCTCAACGCGCTGCTCAATTGCGCCAGCGGCGCCACCTGGGTCTCGCTCCATCACGGTGGGGGTGTCGGGATCGGTTATTCGCAACATGCCGGCATGGTGATTGTCGCTGACGGAACACAAGAGGCTGCGCGCCGCCTCGAGCGGGTGCTCTGGAACGATCCGGCGACCGGGGTTATGCGTCATGCCGACGCGGGCTACGAAAGCGCGATCGCATGTGCCCGTGCCAACGGTCTCGATCTGCCCGGGCTGACATTGTAGCGCCTTGGGCCCAGACCGAAGTCGGAGTGCCCTTTGAAACATCGGCGGGTGCCGGATAAAGAGGCCCAGCCGTTCGCCGGTCGTGTGACTGCGCGCAGATGCACTTTTGGGATGCAGGAAAACCGTTTCTCAAACAGGTCTTGCAACAAGAGAACATTCCCGTTGATGCCTTTTATAAAGCATCGGAGCCCTTGTTCGCGGAATTTCTCAAACCGTTGAAATCGACTAGCTGCCCTGATTTGACTGTCCCATGATCTCCGCGCAGACTTGATAGAGTTCACAAGCTCTATTCCGATCCCGAAGGTCCTCATGAAGCGTTTTGTGAATTCGAAGAGATTGGGTTTTTTCACACGGCTTCTCGATGAAGCGCCTCCAGCCGAACGCTATCGCCTGGCGGCCGAGCAGATCGGGCATGCGGAAAAAGTCGGGCTTGATTCTGCCTGGATCGCGCAACATCATTTCCATGAAGCCGAGGGCGGTCTTCCGGCTCCTTTCGCGTTTCTTGGTTTCGTCGCGGCGCAGACCTCCCGCATTCGCCTCGGGACCGGCATCGTCACGCTGCCGCTGGAACATCCGGTGAGGGTGGCGGAGGACGCGGCGGTTCTCGACTTGTTGTCGAACGGCCGTCTTGAACTCGGTGTCGGGACCGGCGGAAACCCGTCGGCCTTTGCCGCCTTTGGATTCGATAGCGCGCAGCGTGCGAACATTTTCGCACGCAATCTCGATATTGTCCGCAACGCGTTGGCCGGCGGGCAGCTCGCCGGCGGCGACACTCTCTATCCCCCGAGACCGCAATTGTGCGGCCGAATCTGGCAGGCGACCTTTTCGGTGAGCGGCGGGACGAGAGCAGGCAAGGCAGGCGACGGCCTGCTGTTGTCACGGACGCAGCCGCGGTCCAAGGAAGCTCCGCGCGCGACGCTTGCCGAGATCCAGCATCCCATTATCGACGCCTATCTCGACGCACTGCCGCCGGGGTGCGAGCCCCGGATCATGGCCTCGCGCAGCGTCTTCGCCGCCGACGATCGCAAGGAAGCGTTGCGCCTGGCCGACATCGGACTGAGGCGGGCACGCGATCACTTCATCGCTGGCGGCCATGCGCCGCCGGGAGAGGCGCTGAGCGACATGATCTACCGCATTCGACGTTCACGTGGGCGCACCGGACGATGTCGTCGCCTCGCTCCGTGCCGATAGCACGCTGGAGCGGGTGACCGATCTTGTCTTCCAGGCGCATTCGATCGATCCTCCGCATCCAGCCATTTTGCGATCGATCGAGCTGATCGCGGAAAGGGTTGCTCCGGCCCTGGGTTGGGTAAAAAGCACGGCGGCCGATGCTGCCCTGGTGGATTGATCGGGATGCGAAGATTGTTGAATTGAAAGAGGCCGAATGATGAGTACGGAAACAACAGATATCATCGATCTTCTCGCCGGTATCGAACCGGGATCCAGCTTGACCGGCATCCGCGCCCGACGCCTATCTTGGCGGCGCGGAGGTCGCATATATCGACTGGCGTTGAGCGATCAACGCTGCGATGCAATGAACGAGGCAAACATTCCGTTCACTCGATGATGATACGAGGTGCAGGCCTGCTTGCCATGCCGGAGGCGATCGCCGTCCAGAGGTCGCGGGCGATCTCGATGTAGTGGCCCGCATGGACTCCTTCAGGCGCGGTCGCGACAATCGGGCGCCCATCGTCCGAAGTCTCACGAATACTGATATCAAGCGGGATCTCGCCGAGAAACGGAATCCCGCGCCTTTCGGCCTCCAGCCGCGCGCCGCCGTGGCCGAATATCGGCGTGACCTTTTGGCAGGCCGGGCAACAGAACGCCGACATGTTTTCGACCAATCCCAATAGCGGGATATTCACTTTCTCGAACATCGCGATGCCGCGCCGGGCGTCGATCAGCGCGATGTCCTGCGGCGTGGAGACAATCACCGCGCCCGAGAGCGGCGCCTGCTGCGCCATCGTGAGCTGCGCATCGCCGGTTCCGGGCGGCAGGTCGATGACCAGGATATCGAGATCGCCCCACGCCACCTCGCGCAGCATTTGCGTAATTGCCGAGATCACCATCGGCCCGCGCCAGATCATGGCGAGGTCTTCCTCGACCAGGAAGCCGATCGACATCACCTTGACGCCAAAGCGCTCCAGCGGCTCCAGCCTGCGCGGGCCGACCTGGCGCGGCTTGCCGCGCAGGCCGAACAGTTTCGGTTGCGACGGCCCATAGATGTCGGCGTCAAGAATACCGGCTTTCAACCCGATGGCGGCAAAGCCGAGCGCGAGATTGCACGAGGTGGTGGACTTGCCGACGCCACCCTTGCCGGAGGCGACCGCGATGACGTGCTTGACGCCGGGAATGCCGGCCGCTCGCGTGGTCGCACGGGCTGGTGGGCTTGGACGGGTGGCGGACACGTTGGCTTCCTCAGGATCCAAGGGGATCGCCTTTCTTCCCGTCGCGCGCGCGCAAATAATCTTCCGTCGACATCACGGGTGGCCGCTGCGGCGCCCCATGCGGGTCGAAGCCTTCATTGACCACGGCCTCGACGCGGCAGTCCGCGCACATCTTGATGACGTCGATTCGTTTGGCGTTGGCGCCCCGGAACATCCAATGCTTCTCGCCAAGCTTGGCGAGCACGCGGTCAATCGAACTCTTGGTGCCGAACGGCTTGCCACAGGCGATACAGAGGAAAGGCTCCTCTTCCTTGAGAACGCGCAACGGCGCATCCCATGCCCCAAAATCCAGCCGCGGCTCGAGCGTGATGACCTTTTCGGGACAGGTCGCTTCGCAAAGTCCGCACTGCACGCATAGGCTTTCGGTGAAACGCAGCATGGCGCGGTCGGGATTGTCCGACAGTGCGCCGGTCGGGCAGGCGGTGACGCAGGCATGGCAGAGCGTGCAGCCCTCGACGTTGAGATTGACGCCGCCGAACGGGGCGCCCGGCGCAAGCGGCACCGCATCGACAGGTGCGGGGGCCGCGAGGTGGAGTTCACGAAAGGTGGTCTCGAGCACACCGCGTTTGGCGCCGCGCGGCACAAAACCGGCCGGCTTTTGCGTCGCGACGCCGACTGGCGCCACATCGAGCATGGCGCGCAATTGGTCCGGATCGTCGGTCTCGATGATGCACACCAGGCCTGCGCCAAAGCCGAGCGCGGATACGACGGCGTCGGCCGTCTCGGCCGTCCGGCGTAGCCCGGAAATATCGTGCTTGGGCTTGGCGCGCGTCAGGATCCCCACACCGCTGCCGCCATAGGCAAAGACGGCGGCGATGCTCTCCGGCCCGAGCTGTGTGACCTCGTTGACGCGGAGCGGCAGCACGTGCGCCGGCAGTCCGGCGCCGAATCGTGCGAGAGCGTCGATGACATCTTCGCCGTGCTCGCCGTCATGGAACAGCACGATGGCGTTGCCGCCGCCGGCCTTGCGATAGGTCTGCAGCAGCGTGCGCAACCGCCGCATCAGCGCGTCCGCACTCGGCAGTGCGTAGGAGGCCGCGCCCGTCGGACATACCGAGGCGCACGCGCCGCAGCCCGCGCACACATTGGCGTCGATCGCGACCGCATTGCCGTCAGGCGTGATCGCCCCGGTTGGACAGAGGTCGAGGCAGCGCGTGCAACCGGTGATCCCCGAGCGCGAATGTGCGCACAGGGCTTCCTCGAACTGAATAAAGCGCGGCTTGTCGAAGGTGCCGACCAGATTGCCCGCGTCAGCAATGGCGCGCTCGACAGCGGCGCGGTCGCGCGGATCGGCGCGCAAATATCCCGGACGTAGCTCATGCGCGGGAAATAATGGCGTGCCGCCGCTGAGATCGAGGATCAGGTCGCAGGTCGACGTCGCGCCATCGCGCGATGCGCCGAACATCAGCTTCGCGCGCGAGGAGGGCAGTGGCAGCGCGTAGTCGTCGATGGCAAGCTCAAAAGCGCCGAGATGGCCGCGCGCGTTGCGGATCGTGCCCTTGAGAACCGGAAACTCGTTGGTCCGGCGCGGGGTAACGTCACCGGGTTTTGTCAGCAGCACAGTGATATCAAGACGGTCGGCGAGGCGCTGGGAGGCGTCGATGGCAATTTCGTCGCGGCCATAGATCAGCGCGACGCCGCTGCTCTGAAGCGTCACCAGCGAAATCGGCGGCATGACTTCCTGTGCGGCGGCGATCAGCGCCGCGGCTTTCGGGCCAGCTGCTGCCGCATCGTTCGACCAGCCGCCGGTTTCGCGTATGTTGGCAAAGGCGAGCTGTGCTTGCGGGAAATTCTCTGCGACTTCCCGGAACAGCGGGGCCTGCTGCGTGCAGGCCACCGTGATCGGCGCGCCGTCGGCGAGGGCTTGCTTGAACCGGTCGAGCTCAAGGCCGCAAAGCTGGTCTGCCTGGGTGATCTTTCCCCCGCAGCCGCGGCCGATCGCCTGCGCGTCGAGCGGCATGGTCTTCTCGCAGCTGCAAATCAGGAGATGAGACGGCGCCGTACCCATGATCAAAACACCCTGAACCGCACGGTTCGTTCTCTGGTTCCCCGGGACCCGCTCGCGTTGCGTGCCCAAGGGGGATAGCATACACCGGCGAATTGCAAAGCATTAGAGGGATGAGCCTTTCGATGACGTCGCGTCTTGCGGACGTGGATCTGACACTCGATCTGCCCCCCGGTTATACTTTGGTCGCGCTGCGCGAACTCGGCGATGCGTTCGCCCACGGATGCGAAATCGCCGCCGAATCGGGCGCCGGGACGCTGATCTGGGTGCGGCGCTACGATCTGGTCGAATTTGCCGTGGTTCTCGAGCCCGACGATCCGCTGAACTCGGCGCGCCGGGCATTCTTTGCCGGCATGAACGCCGTGGCGGACGCGATTGCCGCCCATTGTCCGCCCGAGCGGGATGTCAGTTTCGACTGGCCTGATGCGATCAGGTTCGATGCCGGGTTGCTCGGTGGCGCGCGGCTCGGCTGGCCGAGGGATTGCGCCGAGGCCGACGTCCCGGCGTGGCTGGTCTTCGGCGTGATCCTGCGCGCCGCCGACATGGCGCATTTAGAGGAGATGCAGGCCGCACCGGGGGTCTCGCTGCTTGGCGCGGGTTTCGAGATGATCGACACCGACGCGATCATCGGCAGCTTCGCCCGCCATCTGATGACCGCGTTCGACACATGGAACGAGCGCGGCTTCGAGGCAATCGCAAGGGATTATCTGGAACGGCTTCCTACACGCAAGGCCGGCGAGCGCCGAGCCATCGACATCAACGGCGATCTCTTGGTCAAGCTGCCCGCGGGCAGCGGAGTACTCGACCGGACCAGCCTTGTGCATACGCTGGCGAAAGCGGCCTGGTATGACCCGCAATCGCGCGGTCCGAAACTCGGGTGAGGCGGCCATGTTGAAGCTTCCGCGAACCATCAGGCTGGACCCTTCGGATACGTTCGTGTTCGAGCGCGCGGCGGAACCGGGCGAGTGGGCTGTGTCCGGCGCATTTGTATTCTGCAACCAGGATCCGGCAACGCTCGCCCAGAAACAGCGCGTGGCGTTGCGCTCGGGCTTTCTTGGGATCGACAGTCTCGGCTGGTCGACGCTCGCGATCGTTACCGAGGCGACGGCAGCCGAGAGGCAAGCCATGGTCGAGCGCCTTGTCGCGCAATTGCTGGATAAGTTCGGTGCGCCGGATATGGATGCCGCGCGCGCTGCCGCCGAGGAAGAGGTCGCGTTCGCCGCCTCGCTATGTGAGCACCCGACTCAGACCCTGCTCGCCGTGCAACGCAGCATCGAGGACGGTGAAATCCGCGAGCGCTTTCGCACCCTCAAACCGCGCGAGGCCGCTGGCGATGCCGATCGGTTGCACGCGTATGCCAGCGCCTTTACCTTTCACGAGGTCGAAGGCGAAGACGAGCCTACGGAGGAGGTTGATCTGCTGGGATTGATGGGAACTGACCGAATAACCGGGGATCGCAGATGAGGGAATTCTGGGTAGCCTCCGGCCACCATCTCACGCGCCGCGCCGATCATGGCGGGCTGGTCGCGACACCCGAACTGATCATGGCTTACCTGGCGCGCCCGGAATTGATGCCGCCCGCTGACGCCTGCGAGGCCGAGCGAAACCTGCACGCTAGCCTTTTGGCCGATCCGCTTCGTCCGGTCTCGAAAGCCGACATCGCCGCACTCGCCGACGCCGATGCGCGCGAAAACTGGACCTTCATGATGAATTTTCGCGACCGGCTGATCGCCGCACCGTCGCTCGAGGCGGTTTATGTCAACCTCGCCCGTAATGGCGCCGGTGATCTGCCACCCATCTTTTTCTCCCAGCTCTGCCATTTGATCCTGCGCAACGCGCTCGAGGGCTGCGACGATCCCTACGTGCTGCGCGCGGGCGAACTGTTCTATCGCAGCCAGCAAGCGGCGGTGCACGAGGGTACGCTGCTGCTCGCCGATGCCGAGGTCGTCGAGGCTCAGCAACACGCCGAACATGACCTGCATGCGTCGCCGCTCACGGCCATGCTGGCGCCGCCGAAGGCGTTCGGCGAGATGGATGTGATGGAAGACGAAAACGCCTGGACCTATTGGTCGCGTTCGGACGCTCATGCGATGGTCATGAACATCGGCGGCAATCAGAAGGCGCGTGCCGGGCTCTGCCGGGTGATCGAACGGTGGATTGCTCATCTGCTCGGGGTTGCCGTCAGCGTCGAAACCGTTGCCTCGATCGAAGACCGCGACTGGCGCTGGTTCATAGGCCTCGACAGCGAGGGCACCAAAATCGGCAATGCGTTGTGGAATGGCACGGCGGTGGACGCCAATGCCTCGGAGCGCATTGCAGCCCTGATGCGCCTGACCATCGCGGATGCACGGCTGGTCGATGAACGCGTCGGCACCAGGCCGGCCTACCTGATCCTGGCCGATGGGCGCGGACAGAATGGTGCGGCTGAAGCCGCAAAATCTTATCGTCGGGTTGCCGCTCGTGTCGGCGGCGAATGTGGCGTGATGGGCCGGCGGACGGAGGATCTGTTATGGCGATGATGGAGACTTCCCGCGAAGTGGGCGTGGTCGTGCGTCGCCGTGCGGTCGACAATCCGTGGGTCGATCACGTGTGGTCGCCGGCGATGGTGCTCGACGAGGTGCCCGCGACCGCGGCATGGACCGTGCTGTCCGCCGAGCCCGATGCGACGATGTATTATGCTGGTTCGGCGAGCATCGACCTGTTCAGTTCCGAGACGGCAAATTATCGCGACAATCTCGCCGACGGTGAGCCGCGGATCTGGGTCGCGTTGCGGCGTCACGCCGGCGCGGCCGAACTTGAACTGACCAAGGTGACCGCCGATCCGACCGAAGGGGAGGCGATCTTCGAAAGCGGTTGCGACGTCATCGGCACCGTTCCGATGTCGGCCGCTATCGCGTCCTGGATCGCCGCGTTTGTCGACGAGTTTCATGTCGAGCGGGTATTCCATAAGCGCAAGCGCGATCGCGCCAGTGGCGACCGCCCGCGTGGTCCCCGGGATGAAGGAACAGGCCGCGCATGAGTGCTCCGGACCAGGGCGACGACAAGGGCTTTCTGGCGCGATGGTCGCAGCGCAAGCAGGAGGCGAGGCAGCCGGAGCGTGACGCCCCCGTTACCGATTCCGGCGTTACTGCCGGGCCGGCAACCGAGGCCGAGGCTCCGCAGGAGTTCGATCTCTCCAGCCTGCCATCGCTCGATGAGCTGACTGCGGAGACCGACATCACTGCGTTTCTGCGCAAAGGCGTTCCCGAACATCTGCGCAATGCGGCCTTGCGAAGATCCTGGGCGCTGGATCCCGCCATTCGCAATTATGTCAATCCCGCGCTCGACTATGCCTATGACTGGAACACGCCGGGCGGCGTACCGGGCAGCAGCGAACTCGGCGCCGGCGTGGACGTCGCGCGGCTGGTTTCCCAGATCATGGGCACGGACGAAACGGCGGTCGAGCCGTCGGTCCCGCCCGCCGAGAGTCGGGTAGAGAAGGTGGACACGCCCGTGCCATCCGGCGAGCAAAGCCCGGACCTGCCGGATCAACCGCTGAGACTGAGCGGCCAGCCGGTTTCGACGGGTCAGGATACGGCGAAAGGGGAGCAGGGGCCCGTCATCGAGGCCGGCAAAAAGGAAGATTCCAAAGGTTCCGATTCTGCTGCACCGCAGCAAGTGGCGCGGCGCCACGGCTCGGCAAAACCCGTTGTTTAGACAAAAGTTTTTGAGACATAGGCAAAGCCTATGTTACAGATTTCACACTGGAATAAATCCAGTTCTAAAATGTATGCCCGATTAAGAGGCACAGGGCGCGGGGGGAGAAGTCGGGTGCACGATGCGTGACGCCGGACTTGAGGAAGCTATCAAGGCAGCAGGCGGCGTCGCGTCGTTGGCGCGGGCGATGGGCATTGCGCAGCCGTCGGTCTCAACATGGTCGCGGATTCCTGCCGAGCGGGTTCTCGCTGTCGAGGCATTGACGCGCGTGGAACGTTCCGTGCTTCGCCCCGATCTCTACGGATCATCCGAGGCCCAAGTGCCGTCCAACCCCGAAATCGACGAGATCGATCAGCTACGCGCCGCAGAATACGGTTTGCTGTCGCTGCTGCTCGGCCAGGCTCCCGGCGCCGACACCCTCGCTCGGGTCGCTGCATTGAAGGGCGATGGCTCCGATCTCGGTATGGCGCATATCGAACTCGCCGCGGCGGCAGCAGCAGCCGACGACCGCGCCGTCAGCAAGGAATTCTTCAACCTGTTCATCGGGCTCGGCCGCGGTGAACTGCTGCCCTATGCCTCCTATTACCTGACCGGGTTCCTGCACGAACGCCCGCTGGCGCGGATCCGCGAAGATCTGGATCTGCTCGGAATCGAGCGCGCGGGCACCTCGCGCGAGCCGGAAGATCACATCGCGATCCTGCTCGAGGTGATGGCCGGCCTGGCGCGCGGCGACTTCGAGGCTGACTTGCCTGAGCAGGCGCGGTTCTTCGAGCGTCACCTCAAGCCGTGGGCCGCTCGGATGTTTGCCGACCTGGAGATGTCCGGGACCGCCAATTTCTACCGTGCCGTCGGCCGCGTTGGCCGTGTGTTCATGGAACTGGAAGCCGAGGCCTTTACGCTGTCCGAGTGACGCGCAGGGCCTTCGAACGAATGAAGTGGAGGAGATCGTAATGAGCAAGCCATCCGATAAGGCACCGGCCAGCAAGCCGCAGGATGCCAAAGGGCTCGATCGCCGTCGATTGTTCATGATGGGCGGATCTGCGGTTGCGGTTGCTGCGATCGTGCCGCTGGCGAGCAGCGAGGCAGAGGCGGACGAGTCGCAAGCCGAGCGGGTGAAGGCTCGCTACAAGGAAACCGATCACGTCAAGAACTACTACCGCGTCAACCGCTATTGATGGGGACACGCTCATGTTGATGAAGCGAAGAGATGGATCCGCAGGCAAGGCGCGTTTGCAGGGCATCGCCGCCGGCCTGGCTTCAGGGGTTCTCGACCGCCGCACGTTCCTGCGCCGGTCCGGTCTGGCCGCAGGCGCCGGCGCAGCCCTTGGGCTGATGCCGCTCGGCTCGGTGCGCAAGGCGCAGGCCGGTCCGAAAATTGTCGGAGCGCCCACGGAAATCAAGAAGAACATCTGCACGCATTGCTCGGTCGGCTGCACCGTGATCGCCGAAGTGCAGAACGGTGTCTGGGTTGGGCAGGAACCGGCCTGGGACAGCCCGATCAATCGCGGCTCGCATTGCGCCAAGGGCGCTTCGGTGCGCGAACTCGTGCATGGCGACCGCCGCCTGAAATATCCGATGAAGCTCGTCAACGGCGAGTGGCAGAAAATATCGTGGGACCAGGCCATCAACGAGATCGGCGACAAGATGCTGGAGATCCGCGCCAAGTCCGGCGCCGATTCCGTCTACCTGCTCGGCTCCGCGAAATTCTCCAACGAAGGCGGCTATCTGTTCCGCAAGTTCGCGGCATTCTGGGGCACCAACTCGATCGACCACCAGGCGCGCATCTGTCACTCGACCACGGTCGCGGGTGTTGCGAACACCTGGGGCTACGGCGCGATGACCAACTCCTACAACGACATCCGCAATTCGAAGACCATCGTCTTCATGGGATCGAATGCCGCCGAAGCGCATCCGGTGTCGCTGCAGCACATTCTCACCGGCAAGGAGATCAACCGCGCCAACGTGTTCGTGCTCGATCCGCGCTTCACCCGTACCGCGGCACACGCCACCGAATATGTGCGCTTCCGCAGCGGCACCGACATAGCGGTGATCTGGGGCATGCTGCATCACATTTTCAACAACGGCTGGGAAGACAAGGAATTCATCAAGCAGCGCGTTTACGGCATGGACCAGATCCGCGCCGAAGTCGCCAAGTGGACGCCGGAAGAGGTCGAGCGCGTCACCGGCATTCCGGGCGAGCAGGTCAAGAAGGTCGCCGAGACCTTTGCCAAGCAGCGGCCATCGACCTTCATCTGGTGCATGGGCGGCACCCAGCACTCGGTCGGCACGGCGAACGTCCGCGCCTACTGCACGTTGTTGCTCGCAACCGGCAACGTCGGCTCGTATGGAACGGGCGCCAACATCTTCCGCGGCCACTGCAACGTACAGGGTGCGACCGACATCGGTCTCGATATCACGTCGTTGCCGCTCTATTACGGTTTGGTGGAAGGCGCCTGGAAACACTGGGCGCGTGTATGGGAAGTCGATTACGATTACTTCCAGTCCCGCTTCGACGAGGTACCGGCGAAGGCCGGCCGTCCAGCCCGTACCCGCAAGCAGAACATGGAATTGCCGGGCATCCCCTGGACCCGCTGGTTCGATGCCACGCTTGCCAATCCCGACGACGTCGATCAACGCGATACCGTGAAGGGCGTGGTCATCATGGGGCACGGCGGCAATACCGTGCCGCGCATGACGGAGATGGTGAAGGGCCTCGAAAAACTCGAATTACTCGTTGTCGCCGATCCGCACCCCACCACATTTGCCGCGATTTCCGAGCGCAAGAACGGCACATATCTGTTGCCGGCCTGTACCCAGTTCGAGACATCGGGCTCGCGCACGGCCTCGAACCGCTCGCTGCAGTGGGGCGAGCAGATTGTCAAGCCGATCTTCGAATCGAAGGATGATTATGAGATCATCTACCTGCTTTCGAAGAAACTCGGTTTCGCCGATCCGATGTTCAAGAACATCAAGGTGGAAAACAATCACCCATCTTCGGAAGACCTGCTGCGCGAAATCAACCGCGGGGGATTCTCGACCGGCTATTCCGGCCAGTCGCCCGAGCGCTTGAAGGCGCACATGAAGAACCAGGGCAAGTTCGACCTGGTGACGCTGCGCGCCAAGGCCGACGAACCCGAGATCGGCGGCGACTACTACGGCCTGCCGTGGCCGTGCTGGGGCACGCCGCAGATCAGGCATCCGGGCACGCACACGCTCTACAACACGAACCTTCATGTGAAGGACGGAGGCGGCACGTTCCGCGCGCGCTTCGGCGTCGTGTATGAGGAGAAGCAGCCGGACGGTTCGGTGAAGAACGTCAACATGCTGGCGGAAGGCTCTTACAGCAAAGGCTCGGAACTGACCGACGGTTATCCCGAATTTACGTATGGCGTGCTCAAGAAACTCGGCTGGGACAAGGACCTCACTGAAGCCGAACTTGCAACGATCAACAAGATCGGCGGCAACAATCCGGACGGCGTGGGCTGGGCGGTCGATCTCTCGGGCGGCATCATCCGCGTCACGCTGGAGCACGGTGTGATGGCTTACGGTAACGGCAAAGCCCGCGCAGTGGCGTGGAATTTGCCGGATCCTGTACCGGTTCATCGCGAGCCGATTTATACCCCGCGTCCGGAACTCGTCGCTAAATATCCGACGCGTCCGGACGGCCGCCAGTTCCGCATGGCCAATCTCGGCTTCTCGATTCAAAAGGCGGCAGTGGACAAGGGGCTTGCCAAGCAGTTCCCGATCATCCTCACCTCGGGACGTCTGGTTGAATACGAGGGCGGCGGCGAGGAAACCCGCTCGAACCGCTGGCTCGCCGAATTGCAGCAGGACATGTTCGTCGAGGTAAACACGGGGGACGCGAGCGAACGCGGCATCAAGGACGGCGGCTGGGTCTGGGTCTACGGCCCGGAAAACGGCTCGAAGGCGCGCGTCAAGGCGTTGGTCACCGACCGCGTCGGCAAGGGAGTCGCGTTCATGCCGTTCCACTTCGCCGGTTGGTTCCAGGGCGTCGATCAGCGCGGCAAATATCCGAAGGGCAACGATCCGATCGTGCTCGGCGAAAGCGTCAACACGCTGACGTCCTACGGTTACGATCCGGTCACCGGCATGCACGAGGGCAAGGTGACCCTGTGCCAGATCCAAGCGGCGTGAGAGGAGAATAGATCATGGCTCGCGTCAAATTTCTCTGTGATGCCGACCGTTGCATCGAGTGCAACGCCTGCGTGACCGCCTGCAAGAATGAACATGAGGTGCCGTGGGGCATCAACCGCCGCCGCGTCGTCACCATCAATGACGGCAAGCCCGGCGAGCGCTCGGTGTCGATGGCCTGCATGCATTGTACCGATGCGCCATGCGCTGCGGTCTGTCCGGTGTCGTGCTTCTATACCACCGCCGACGGCGTGGTCCTTCACTCCAAGGACCTTTGCATCGGCTGCGGCTATTGCTTCTACGCCTGTCCGTTCGGCGCGCCGCAATATCCGAAGGTCGGCAACTTCGGATCGCGCGGCAAGATGGACAAGTGCACCTATTGCGCGGGCGGTCCGGAGGCGGACTCGACGCCCGCCGAATACGCCAAATATGGCGCCAATCGTCTCGCCGAAGGCAAGCTGCCGATTTGCGCAGAAATGTGCTCGACCAAGTCGCTGCTCGCGGGTGACGGCGCGATCATCGCCGAAATCTACAAGGAGCGCGTCACGAAGCGCGGCTACGGTTCGGGCATGTGGGGCTGGAAAACCGCCTACGCGGATTCACCGACCGGCTGATGCATTCGCCGTCGCGCTGGCGCGGCGGCACTCTTGTCACGAGAAACGGGAAGGTCACGGGCCTATGCCAAGCTCTCTTTCAAACCTCCGGGCGCTATGCGCCGCCGTTGCGCTGCTGTTCGTGCTCGCGCATCCCGCCACCGCACAGCTTTCGTTCAAGCCGACCGCCGAATCCGTTCAGGAAGACAAGCTGCTGAACGCGCTGAAAGAGGGCGACAAGATCACCGGGCGAATATCGATCCCGGACGTGATGGCTTCCAGCCTGATCCAGCCCGCAGGGCGCGACTGGCGCGACTTTCACCGCAGCAAGCTGCCGATCATCGGCGGCGTCGCTATACTCGGAATGCTGGCGCTGCTCGCCATTTTCCTGATGGTACGCGGCCGAATCCGCATCGATCACGGTTTCTCAGGCAAAAAAATTCTCCGCTTCGCCAGCTTCGAGCGCTTCACGCATTGGCTGACGGCGAGCTGCTTCATTGTACTGGCCCTGTCAGGCCTCAACATCAGCTTCGGCCGCATCCTGATTTTGCCGATGTTTGGCGCGAACGCGTTCGCGACCATGTCGACTTATGCCAAATACGCCCACGACTATCTTGCGTTTCCGTTCATGCTCGGGCTTGCGATCATGTTCCTGATCTGGATCAAGGATAACATCCCCGGCAAGGTCGATTTGCAGTGGATCAAGCAGGGTGGCGGCATCCTGTCCAAAGGACAGCATCCGCCGGCCAAGCGTTTCAATGCCGGACAGAAGGGCATTTTCTGGATCGTGATCATCGGCGGCTCGCTGATGTCGGTGTCAGGCTGGTTCCTGCTGTTTCCCTATCTTCCGGCCAACGTGACGGCGATGCAGTTGTGGACCGTGATCCATGCCGTGATCGCCATGCTCTTCATCGCCGCGATGCTCGCGCACATCTATATCGGCTCGATCGGGATGGAAGGCGCCTTCGATGCGATGGGTACCGGCGAGGTCGATCTCAACTGGGCGAGGGAGCATCACTCGCTCTGGGTCGAGGAAGAAGCGGCCAAGGGCCGCGCGCCGTCGGAAAGTGCGGCGCGACCGGTGGCGGCGGAATAATGCTGCGGATAAAAAGCAGTTCAAAGGAAACACGATGAAAGTCTTTCTTGCGGCCTTGGCGTTTGCGGCGATCGTAGCGTTCGCAGTGTCGCCCATCCTCGACACCATTCAGCGGTCGAGCTCTGTCGCATTCACCACCAGTGGCGCCAGGGTCGGCGATCCCGGCAACAATCTGGTCGGGCCAAACAGCTAGTGTTCGCCAGTTATCGGGCGGGCACAAGATCAAGACACAGGACCGTCGCTTGAGCGTATCTCGTGCCAGCGCGGCATGGCCGGTAGAAATCCGGTTGCCGAAGGACCGCCGCACCCTTCAAGTTACCTTCGACGATGGCTCGGCTTTCAACCTGCCTGCGGAACTGCTTCGGGTGACCAGTCCCTCCGCCGAAGTGCAAGGCCATTCCGAAGCGGAACGCAAGACGGTGGGCGGCAAGCGCAACGTGACCATTCTCTCCGTCGATCCGGTCGGCAATTACGCCATACGGCTCGGGTTCGACGACATGCACAGTACCGGCATCTACTCCTGGGCGTTTCTGCGCGATCTCGGTGTGAATGCCGAGCGGCGTTTTCAGGATTATCTCGACGATCTCCAGGCCAAAGGCCTCGACCGCGATAGACCGGGCATGCGCTGACGCCTTGACGGCGACACGAACGGACGAAACGATCGCCGCGAATGCCCAATGCCCGAAAAATCTCCCGTCTCATGTTACTGACCTGCACCACTTTGCTGGGGCTGCCGGCGTCTGGAACCAACGTCGCCCTCGCGCAGTTGCGTGGACATGGCGGGCCGGTGCGGGCGTTGGCGATTTCGCCCGACGGCGAAACGGCAGTCTCGGGCAGCTTTGATTCCACTGCGATCCGCTGGTCGCTGACGCGCAATGCCGCCGAGCAGGTGCTTCGTTTCCACGCCGACGCCGTCAACGCGGTGGTTTTGCTCCGGGATGGACGTGCGGCGACGGCAGGCGCCGACGGGCGCATTGCCATCTGGACTCCCGGCAACACGCAGCCCGACGCGGTGCTGGAAGGCCATACCGCACCGATCGCAGCGCTCGCGGTATCGCCTGACGGCGCAACGTTGGCTTCCGCGTCGTGGGATCAAACGGTACGCTTGTGGCCGCTGGCAGGTGGCGTGTCGCGCGTGCTGGAGGGGCATACGCAAAACGTCAACGGTGTCGTGTTCGCACCCGACGGCCGCACGCTGGTCAGCGTCGGCTACGATCAGAGCGTTCGCATCTGGCCGCTTGTGGAGCCGTCGCCGCCGACCGTCGTTGCGATGCCGAGCCCCCTCAACGCCGTCGCGATTGGCCGGGATGGCGAAATCGCGGCCGGGGGCGCTGACGACAAGGTCTATTTTCTGACCGGAGCCGGTGCAGTCGCAGGCGAGATCGCAGCCGGACCGCGACCGGTGATCTCGATTGCGATCTCGCCGGACGGCGCGTGGGTTGCCGCGGCGAGCATCGGCGGTTCAGTCGCGGTGATCGATCGCAAGACGCGTGCTCTCGCCCGAACACTGGTAGGTCCCGGGCTGCCGGTCTGGTCGGTCGCGTTTCTGCCCGATAGCCGCACCCTGCTGACGGGCGGCGCGGACAACATCATCCGCCGCTGGAATGCGGTGACGGGAGAGCCAGTCGATCCACTGCTTCTGGAAATGGCAGGAGATCCGCTGGCCGCTTACGCCGGCGACCGCGGCGCGGAAGTATTCCGTGCCTGTGTGGCGTGCCATACGCTTGGTAGCGACCAGGCCAATAGGGCAGGGCCCACGTTGGCAGGTCTGTTCGGCCGGCGGATCGCAACCCTGCCGGGCTATGATTTCTCCGACGCGCTCAAGCGTCTCGATATTGTCTGGACGCCGGAGACGGTTTCAAAATTGTTCGAGATCGGACCTTCGGCCTACACCCCCGGCACCAAGATGCCAGAACAGCGCATCGGTTCCGAGCAGGACCGCACTGCGCTGGTGCAGTTCCTCGCGCGCGCGACCAGGCGATAGAGAGAGCGTGAACGCGGAACGTGACGCAGTTCACATTCGCGCGGCGCGGTTCCAGCTAAGCAAACGACGGGGTGGACCTTTCTACGAACGGAGGCTTCCCGTGAACCGTCTGATCATCTCTGGATTCGTCACAGTCGCTTTGCTTGCCGTTGCAACCACGATGCTGCGATCGCATTCGCTACCGGGCTATCGTACCGCCGGAACCACCAGCATGGCGTCGTCGCAGCAACATCGCTCCGCGGCCGACGTCAGCAAGCTCCCTGTTGAGGAGTTCGAGGATATGTCGCTGGTCTATTCGAGCGCGCCGAAACGCTGAAGCGAGTAATAGCGGAACGCATCGCCTTATCGGCAGGCGTCATGCTCATTCGCGTAATGAGCATGGCGAAGCTGACTGGCGGGATGGATTTTAGAATGTCGGCGGTGTGCAGGCACTGATCACTTCGCATGGTTTGGCGCCGACGCAGCGGAAACGATGCGGCCGCCGGCTCTCGAAATAATAGGCGTCGCCGGGATCGAGGATTCGCCGCTCGTCGTCGACGCTCACCTCGAGCCGGCCCGACACCACGATGCCGCCTTCCTCGCCTTGGTGCACCAGCGGCACTCGGCCGGTGTCGCTGCCGGGCTCATAGCGTTCCTTCAGAATTTGCAAGCTGCGACCGAACAGATTGTCGCCAACCTGGCGATAGGAGATCGGCCCCTTGCCGATCTCGCTTAACTCGTCGGAACGATAGAAGACTTTGCACGGCCGGTCGGGTTCGATGGCGAAGAATTCGGCCAGTCCCATCGGGATACCGTCGAGGATGCGCTTGAGCGCGCCGACAGAGGGATTCATCTGGTTCGATTCGATCAGCGAGATCGTCGAATTGGTCACGCCGGACCGTTTGGCGAGTTCACGCTGCGACAGCTTGTGACGCGCCCGAATGAATCGCAGCCGTCCACCGATATCGACGCTCATCTGGGAATCCCTGTTGCAGGTGTTTCGGATCGCACAAATATGATCCGATAGCGTCAACAATATCAATAGGTTGCGGAAGAATAGAAAAGGACTTGTTGAACGTTTGCAAGCGTGGTTCGGCTGTTGAAGTTAGCAATGGAGCGACGCCGTGACCGTTCATCAGATTCCGAACACCCTGCAGCTCGAATCATTCTGGATGCCGTTCACGGCCAATCGGCAGTTCAAGGCCGCGCCCCGCCTGTTCGCCTCCGCGGAGGGCATGCACTTCACGACTGTCGACGGTCGCAAGGTCATCGACGGCTCGGCGGGCCTCTGGTGCGTCAATGCCGGCCACGGCCGCCGGCAGATCGCGGCCGCCGTCGAGCGGCAACTGATGAACCTCGACTTCGCGCCCTCGTTTCAGATGGGCCATCCCCTTGCGTTCGACTTCGCCGCGCGGCTGGCCGAGATCGCGCCGACCGGACTCGATCGCATCTTCTTCACCAATTCGGGCTCTGAATTGGTCGATACCGCGCTGAAGATCGCGCTGGCCTACCATCGCGCCGCCGGGCAGCCGACCCGCACGCGCCTGATCGGCCGCGAGCGCGGCTATCACGGCGTCGGTTTCGGCGGCATGTCGGTTGGCGGGATGGTGAACAACCGCAGGGCGTTCGCGACGCATCTTCCGGGCGTCGATCATATCGCCCACACCCACGACCTCGCCCGCAACGCTTTCTCGAAGGGTCAGCCGGAGCATGGCGCCGAACTTGCCGACGATCTCGAACGGCTGGTGGCGCTGCATGGCGCCGAGACCATCGCCGCCGTCATTGTCGAGCCGGTACCGGGCTCGACGGCGGTGCTGCCGCCGCCGAAAAACTATCTGCAGCGGCTGCGCCAATTGTGCGACAAGCACGGCATTCTCCTCATCTTCGACGAAGTCATCACCGGCTTCGGCCGGCTCGGTGCGCCGTTCGCGGCCCAGCATTTCGGCGTCACGCCGGATCTGATGACGACAGCGAAGGGCATCACAAACGGCACTATTCCCTGCGGCGCAGTGTTTGCCAGCCGCAAGATTTACGAGGGGCTGATGACCGGCCCGCAAAGCCAGATCGAGCTGTTCCACGGCTACACCTATTCGGCGCATCCGGTGGCTTGCGCCGCGGGCCTGGCGACGCTCGACATCTACAAGGACGAGGGCTTGCTGACGCGCGGCGCCACGCTGGCCGACTACTGGCGCGATGCCCTGCATCAGCTCAAGGGCCTTCCGAACGTGATCGACATCCGCAACGTCGGCTTGATGGGAGCCGTCGAGGTCGCGCCGCGCGAGGACGGGGTGGGCGCGCGGGGCTATGACGTCATGGTTGATTGCTTCAATCGCGGCCTGTACCTGCGCACGAGCGGCGACTCTTTCGCGATGTCGCCGCCCTTGATCGTCGAGCGCAGCCACATCGACGAGATGGTCTCGATCCTCGGCGACGCCATCAAGCGCGTGGCCTGATCCTTGCTACTGTTGCGGCATCGTATAGTTTGCGGCGATCGAACGATACAGCGGCAGAAGCGTGAGGGATCGTGAAAGTCCTGATTCTCGGCAGTGGCGTCATCGGCGTCACCTCCGCCTATTACCTCGCCAGGGCCGGGCATGAGGTGACGGTGGTCGACCGTCAGCCGAAGCCGGCGCTCGAGACCAGCTTTGCCAACGCCGGCGAGGTTTCGCCCGGCTATTCCTCGCCATGGGCCGGGCCCGGCGTGCCGGTCAAGGCGATCAAATGGCTTCTGATGAAGCACGGCCCGCTGGTGATCCGGCCGAACCCCGACCCTGTCATGTGGATCTGGCTCCTGAAGATGCTGCGCAACTGCACCTCGGCGCGGTATGCGGTCAACAAGCGGCGGATGATTCCGATCGCCGAATACAGCCGGGATTGCCTGCGCGCGTTGCGCAACGAAACCGGCATTCACTATGACGAGCGCGAGCGCGGCACGCTGCAATTGTTTCGCTACCCGGCCCAACTCGACCATACCGCCGATGACATCGCTGTGCTCAAGCAATATGGTGTGCCGTTCGAAGTGCTGGATCGTGCCGGCTGCATCGCCGCGGAGCCGGCACTGTCAGCGGTGGCGGACAAGATTGCCGGCGGGCTGCGATTGCCGCAGGACGAGACCGGCGATTGCCACATGTTCACGCAAGCGCTGGCGATCGAGGCTGAAAAACTCGGCGTGCGCTTTGCCTTCAATGTCGGGATCGAGGGACTGACCGCGGATGCCACGCGCATCACTGGAGTAGCCACCTCTACCGGGGTGCTGCAGGCCGACGCCTATGTTTTGGCGCTCGGCAGCTGGTCGCCACGCCTGGTACGGCCGCTCGGCATTTCGCTCCCGGTGTATCCGGTCAAGGGCTATTCGATCACCGTGCCGATATCAGATCCCGAGGCCGCGCCGGTGTCGACCGTGATGGACGAAAGCTACAAGGTGGCGATTACGCGACTGGGGAATTGCATCCGCGTCGGCGGCACCGCCGAAGTTTCCGGCTATTCGACCAAGCTATATGCCGCCCGGCGCGCTACGCTCGATCACTCGCTGACCGACCTGTTCCCGCGCGGCGGCCGGCTGGCGGACGCCACCTTCTGGAGCGGTTTGCGGCCGATGACGCCCGACGGTCCGCCGGTGATCGGCGCGACGCGCTATGACAACCTTCATCTCAACACCGGTCACGGCACGCTCGGCTGGACCATGGCGTGCGGCTCGGGAAGGGTGCTTGCGGATATGTTGTCGGGCCGCAAGCCCGACATCGATACGCGTGAGCTTGCGCTCACCCGGTACGACCATCGCTTCGGTTGAAGGCCTATTTAGTGCCGTAGGCACGGTCACCGGCGTCGCCGAGGCCTGGCAGAATATAAGCGTTGTCGTCCAGCCCCTGGTCGATCGCCGCGAGCCAGACAGGAACGTCCGGGTGAATGCCGCGCATACGCTCGACACCTTCCGGCGCGCCGATCAGGCATACCAGCCGTATGTCGTTCGCCCCGCGCTCTTTCAGCCGGTCGACCGCGGCGACGGCCAAGTTCGCCGTTGCCAGCACCGGCGCGATCACAATCACCAGCCGCTCGTGCAGATCGCTCGGCGCCTTGAAGAAATATTCCACGGCAACGAAAGTTTCCGGTTCGCGGTAAAGGCCGATGTGGGCGATCCGTGCGGTCGGCACCAGATCGAGCATGCCTTCCGCAAAGGTCACGCCAGCGCGCAGCACCGGCGCGAACACCAGCTTCTTGCCCGCGATCTGCGGCGATTTCATATGCGCCAGCGGCGTTTCGATCTCGACGTCGGCCAGCGGCAGATCGCGGGTGACTTCGTAACACAACAGCATCCCGATCTCCTTGAGGAGTTCGCGAAACGACTTGGTCGAAGTATCTTTTTTCCGCAACAGCGTCAGCTTGTGCTGCACCAGCGGGTGGTTAACGATCGTAACGCCGTCCATGTTGCTGATCCCGGTTCTAGAAAACTGTACCGTCGCTGATGACTTTCACGGGAGGCGACGCGTCTGCGCGGCGTTCGCGCGCGAGCAATCGGCCTGCGGCCCACGTGCCGCCCTCGAGAATTTTCACCAACGGCATTGCGGTCGCATCGAGCCCAAGCCGATGCCGCAGACCATCGGCGACGCGGTCGAGCAGCGCCACCGTAAGCGCCCGCCATTCCACGACCAGCGGTGAGGCGATCTCGTGCGCCTGCCGCGCAGCTTCTGGATCGCGAAACGCGAGCACGTCGATGTCAACGAACAGCCCGCCATTGCGATATTCCGCAAGGCCGGTGAGGCCATCGATATCGGTCACGTTGACGCCGGCCGTTAGCAGCGGTTCGATCAGCGAATAGGCCAGCCATTGCGAGAGCTTGTGCAGCGGCATGAGGCCGCTTGTCGCATCCGCGCTCGTCAGCGCCGGATGCTTCCAGCAGTCGCCCAAGCCGATCCCTCCAAGCGTCAGCCGCGATGGCCAGATCGGCCCGAGCTGTTGCAGCAGTTCCGCCAAAATCGTCGGGGCCGGAAGGGCTTGGCTCTCTGTCTGCATGGCAAGTCGATCGAACAGGTTGCCAGGCCGCGGCGTGTCGTGGCTGCCGAATATTTCAGGTTTGGAGGCCATCAGCCAGCCCAGACGGCGCAGCAGGTCAACGCGACCGTCCAACCCGACCAGCGGATTGACATCCGAGACCTGCATGCCGCGTTCGAGGTCGGCAACGGTGAAATTCGCGAGCACATCGGCATCGACCCGCAAGGGCTGAAGCGGATCAGCCGAGAATGCGCCGCCCGCAAACATCGCCAGGCTGGCCAGTCCCAATCCTTCCGAACGGCCGATCGCTGATCCAGTATTTGGATCGTGGTAGCGCCACGACGGACCGGCACCGGCATCGAGGAAGACACTGACGATGGCCAGATCGAATTCTGCCCGGGCGCGAGCCGCGCGGTCGGGCCACCCGGTTCGGTTGGCGATATCAGCCCAACGATTGACGCCATTCGTGACGAAGTGACGCCAGCGCGAATGAAACGGTACGTCGAACGAAGGATAGGCCTTGCGCGTCGTCTCCAGCACCAGGTCGACTGCGCTGTCCATGCGATCGAGGTGGACGCGGAAGTTCGGAAGCTTGTCTTCAAGGCCAATCGCGAGCATGCGATGCGCGCGCTCGCGGACCGCCTTGGCACTCAGCAATGACAAGGCGGCCGCCGTCTCCGAATTGGTAAGGGACACGGCCGCCTCTCTCAATATTTTTCGAGCGGACGGCCGACCGGGTTGTCCGGGTCTTCTTGCGGCTCGGGCGTGTAGTAACCGGCGGCCTTCTTTGCCGCGATTTCCACATGCGCATCGGCGGGCACGAGTTCGTCGGGAATTGGCACGCGCTCGACGATTTCGATGCCCTGACCGGTCAGCGCATCGTACTTCATATCGCTCATGGATACGAAGCGGTCGATTCGCTTCAGGCCGAGCCAGTGCACCACATCCGGCATCAACTGCTGGAAGCGGGCGTCCTGCACGCCGGCGACGCATTCGGTACGCTCGAAATACTGGGCCGCGGCATCGCCGCCTTCCTGACGCTTGCGGGCGTTATAGACCAGAAACTTCGTGACCTCGCCGAGCGCGCGGCCTTCCTTGCGATTGTAGATGATGATGCCGAGCCCGCCGCTCTGCCCGGCGCGGGCGCATTCCTCGATGCCGTGAATCAGGTATGGACGACAGGTGCAGATATCGGAACCAAATACGTCGGAGCCGTTGCATTCGTCGTGCACGCGGCAGGTTATCCTGGTGGAGTGATCCGGCAGCTTGGAAACGTCGCCGAACAGATAGGCCGTCGTGCCGCCGATCGGCGGCAGAAAAACCTGCAGATCGGGCCGTGTCACCAGTTCGGGGAACATGCCTGCGGTCTGCTCGAACAGTTGCCGGCGCAGATTGTTCTCGGTGGTTGCAAAGCGCGCCGCCAGGCCCGGCAGATACCAGACCGGGTCGATCGCAATCTTGACCACGGAGACGCTTCCGTTCTTGTGCACGACCTCGCCATCCTGCTTGAGTTGTCCGGCTTCGATCGCCGACTGCAGTTCAGGCAGGTCGAGCCGGGCGCGCGTGATGGCAATGCTCGGGCGGATGTCGATGCCCTCAGCGATCTCTGTTGCGAAGTCGTCCGCGGCGAGATGTCCCCATGGATCGAGCGAAACGATCCGCTGCGGGTCTGCCCATTGCGGAAACGGCCCAATCGTCTCGGCCGGATGGGTGTTGGTGAGATCCGGGCGCCGGATCGGGTCAAGCGCGCCGGACGAGACGGCGAGCGCGCGATAGACCGAATAGGAGCCGCCGTGAGTACCTATCACGTTGCGGTCCTGGGGACGCGATACCGTGCCAATCACCGGCCCGCGCGCGCGCGCGCTGGCGGCACCCCAGGCGATCGGGAAGTGGAGCTTGGCACCCGGTGCCGGATGCGAGGTAATACGGATATGGTCAACCCGATTGGAACGAGTCATCGCCACGAACCCTGAAACGGCGACGGCCCGCCTAAGCAGACGGGCCTGGTCACCAACGACAATATCAGCAGCGGTTGCAGCTGAGAGAGCAGTATAATCAAATTGCGTCCGAGCACAACGGTGATTTGACCTCCGTCATCGTCGGGCGCCCCGGCTGTTAACCTTTTCAGCCTGGGCGTCGTGGCCGGTCCCTGCTGACGATCGCCGAAAAACGAGAGTGTGCTCTGCACCATTCGTCGGGGCTTGATGCCTTCGAAGAAGCGCCGCTATGCGGCCGGCGCTACGATCTGCCGCTTGGTTGCGTCGGCGATCAGCGCCGCGTCGGAACTATCGGTCGCGGGTGAGAGGTCGGGCTTGAAATGCAGAACTCACGCGTATCATCCAGACCTTCTCCGGAATTGACTTCGTGCGAACCAAAACTTTAACTGCCGGCTCCGATTGAGCAGATCTCGAGCTCCGCGAGCTGCTTCATTTTATCCAACGCGGCCACAAAAATAATCAGGAAGCAGTCGATGCGCGTGATCAATGTTGCCGCCGCCCAATTGGGCCCGATCCAGAAAGCCGAAAGCCGCGAGACCGTCGTCAAGCGCATGATCGCGCTGATGGACGAAGCCAAGGCGAGGGGCGCCGATCTGATTGTTTATCCGGAGCTCGCGCTCACCACGTTCTTTCCGCGCTGGTACATGGAGGACCAGGCCGAGGTCGATACCTGGTTCGAACGCGAGATGCCGAATGCGGCGGCCAAGCCGCTGTTCGAGCGCGCCGCGCGGCACCAGATCGCGATGAACTTTGGCTACGCCGAACTGACACCCGATGGGCATCATTTCAACACCTGTATCCTCACAGACAAGTCCGCCAGAATTGTCGGAAAGTACCGCAAGATTCATCTGCCGGGCCATTCAGAGTTCGATAAAGAGCGCGCCTTCCAGCATCTGGAGAAGCGCTACTTCGAGCCCGGCGATCTCGGCTTCAATGTCTGGCGTACCCTCGGCGGCATCTTTGGCATGGCGGTCTGCAACGACCGCCGCTGGCCGGAGACCTATCGCGTGATGGGCCTGCAAGGCGTTGAGATGGTGCTGATCGGCTACAATACGCCCTCGGTCAATGCCGAGAAGAGCGAGGAGGGGCCCGCGAAGCGGCTGTTCCATAATCGCCTGTCCGCGCAGGCCGGCGCCTACCAAAACTCGACCTGGGTCGTGTGCGTCGCCAAGGCCGGCGTCGAGGATGGCCACCCCTTGATTGGCGGCAGCCTGATCGTCGATCCCGACGGCGAGATCGTCGTCGAAGCCGCGACCGAAGGAGACGAACTACTGGTTTACCCCTGTGATCTCGACGCTACCGCGTTCGGCAAGAAGACGATCTTCAATTTCGCTCAGCACCGCCGCATCGAGCATTACGGCCTGATCACCAGCCGCACCGGCGCGGTGCCGCCTCCGGAAATCTAGATGTCCGGTATCTCCTTCCGCGAACTTGATCCGCGTGGCCGATACAAATTGTGACACGCGAAACGCAGTGGCTTTTACGCAACGGAGCGGCAGACACGTCCAGCGAAAAGTCAGTGATTGGTGAACTGCACCGTGCCCAGCGCCATGGTCACGGCCGCCTGTGTCGGGTCGATCACGGGAATTCCGAGCGCCTGTTCCAGCGGTCTGCGATGACGCGCCATGCCGGCACAGCCCATCACGATGGCGCCGGCGCCATCTTCGTCCTTGAGCGCGCGCCCGACCTCGATCATCTTCGCGAGCGTTCCTTCACCCGACGCAGTCTCGGCCACGCTCATGTTGAGCGGCCGCTCCCTGGTCAGCCGATCCGTCAACCCCATCTGCCTGAGATAACGGACATGGCGGCGGATCGAGCGCTGCGCGATCGCAATCACGCCGAACGTTTCGGCGCGCGCCAGCGCCGTCAGCACACCGCATTCGGCGATGCCGAATACAGGCCGGTCCGTTGCTTCGCGGCAGACATGCAGGCCCGGATCGCTGTAGCAGGCGATCACGAAGGCGGCAGAGCTGTTGTCGCCTTCGACGAGTCGGCGCAGCGGCATTGCCACGCTGTCGACGTCAGCCTGGCTCTCGATTCCGTAGGGACCCTCGGCCAGCGTCTCGCAGACGATCTCCGGTCCGCCCTCAAAGCCAAGCGGCTTCAAGGTCTGCTCCAGCCCCTGGGTCACGAGGTGGTTGGAATTCGGATTGATGACGAGAATGCGGGGCCGGAACATCGTGTTTCCTGCGGGATGACGCGTCGTGGTAAGATAGAGCCACAACGAGATGGTGATCGAAGCAATGACCATGCCATCCAGTGATGCATGGTCCACTGTCTGCTCCGAAAGCGCAAGGGAGTGTGGCGGCACGATCTGTGCTTTTATCTAGCGAATGCAGGACTTGGGATTCAAGACTCAATGCTTGAGGAGTTTGTCATGACCGAACCCGCCTACGACCTTCTCATTCGCGGCGGACGTGTCGCGACCGTAAGCGACGTGTTCGAGGCCGATGTCGCCATTTCCGGCGAGACGATCGTTACCGTCGGACGCAGACTCCCGGGTGGCGCTCGGCGTGAGATCGATGCGCGGGGCAAGCTGGTTCTGCCTGGCGGTGTCGACAGCCATGCCCATATCGAGCAGCTTTCCGCCGCGGGCATCATGAACGCCGATACATTCGAGAGCGCGACCGTCTCTGCGGCGTTCGGTGGCACCACGACCGTGATCTCGTTCGCGGCCCAACATGTCGGTATGAGACTGCCGCAGGTGCTGGAGGAATACCATGCGCTCGCGAGGAAGGGCGCGGTTATCGATTATTCCTTCCACATGATCATCGCCGACCCGACAAAGGAAACGCTGGAAGCGGACCTTCCCGCGCTGATCAAGCAAGGCCATGGCTCGATCAAGATTTTCATGACCTATGATCGTCTGAAGATCGAGGACGAACCGCTGCTCGACATTCTGCTTGCGGCACGCGACGGCGGCGCGATGCTCTGCGCCCATGCCGAGAACCACGGGATCATCTCCTGGATGGTGAAAAGGTTGCTCGCGCGCGGCTATACCGATCCGAAATATCACGCCGTCAGCCATGCCCGCGTTTCTGAAGCCGAGGCCTTCAACCGGCTGATCGGTATGGCCGCGCTGATCGATCAGCCGATCATGATTTTTCACGTGTCGACCGCGGAAGGCGCCAAGGTGATCCGCGATGCGCGCGGGCGGGGGCTGAAGGTGTTTGCGGAGACCTGTCCGCAATATCTCTTTCTCACCGCCGACGATCTCGACAAGCCCGGAGTGGACGGCTCCAAATGGATGTGCAGTCCGCCGCCGCGCCGCGTCGCCGACCAGGAGGCGCTGTGGCAGGCGCTTGCACTCGGCGATCTCCAGACCATTTCGTCCGATCACGCGCCCTATCGGTTTGACGAAACCGGTAAATTGCGCGCCGGCCCCAATCCCAATTTCAAGCAGGTGGCGAACGGCCTGCCGGGCCTGGAAGTCCGGTTGCCGCTGCTGTTCGACGCCATGGTTTCCAAGGGCCGTCTGGGGCTCGAGAAATTCGTCGAACTAACCGCAACCGCGCCGGCAAAGATCTACAATCTGCATCCGCGCAAGGGCTCGATAGCGGTCGGCGCCGATGCGGATATCGCGATCTGGGATCCACAGCGCGAGGTCACGCTGAGCGACGCGATGATGCACGACCTCGCCGGCTACACGCCGTTCTCCGGGCGCAAACTGCGCGGCTGGCCGGTCACCGTGCTTTCGCGCGGGCGCGTGATCATGGTGGACGGCAAACGCTCGGTCGAAGCAGGCTCTGGCCGTTTCCTTCCGCGCACGGGAGGCGAGGCGGCGAAGCCGACCGGGCGGCTGGCATCGGATGTGGACCCGGAACAGAATTTTGGTGCGCGCCTTTTGTGATCCATACGCCGCGATGTAACCGTTGAGACATGAGAATCCTTGTTTTCGGAACCACCAGTTTTGTAAAACAACAGCAACGCCAAGGAGGCCGCAATGCCAACCGTCGATCTCAATTCCGACCTTGGCGAAGGTTTTGGCACCTATCGCTGCGGTGACGATGACGCCATGCTTTCCATCGTCACCTCCGCCAACGTGGCCTGCGGGCTGCATGCCGGGGATCCCGAGGTGATGGCGCAAACCTTTGCTACAGCCCGCAAGCGCGGCGTCGCGGTCGGCGCCCATCCCGGGTTCCCGGATCTGTGGGGTTTCGGCCGCCGCCGCCTGCCGTTCTCGAACGGGGAGATCGAGCGGCTAGTCGCCTATCAGATCGGCGCTGCCAGCGCGCTCGCGGCCTATGCGGGCCATCGCATCACCTATGTGAAGACCCACGGCGCGCTCGGCAACATCGCGTGCGAGGAACGCGGCGTCGCCGATGCGGTGGCGCGAGCGGTGCGTGCGGTCGACCCAGATCTCGCGTTGCTGGCCGTGGCGCTCACTGAACTGGTCGCGGCCGGTGAAGCCGCAGGGCTTGAAATTCATCAGGAGATTTATGCCGATCGCGGCTACACCGAGACCGGGCAGTTGATTCCGCGCAGCCAGCCCGGCGCGATGATCGAGAGCGCAGAGGAAGCTGCTGCGCGCGTGCTCGCGATGGTGGAGGCGGGGGCAGTGATCACCGCCGGTGGTAAGCATTTGCCGACACCGATCCGTTCGATCTGCGTCCATGGTGATTCCGACCATGCGGTCGCGACCGCCAGCCGCGTTCGCGGGCGATTGGAGCAAGCTGGTATCGCACTGAAGCCGTTCAGGGCCATTGCGACATGACAGACGCCGATCCGGGGCCTGCGTTGTCCATTCCCCGCTTTCTGGATGCAGGAGAAGCCGCCCTCGTCGTCGAATTCGGCGATACGGTCGATCCCGCGATCAACGACAGGGTGCTTGCTCTCGATGCGGCCCTGCGCGCCGACCCGCCTGCCGGAACGCGTGAGTTCGTGCCCACCTATCGTTCGCTCATGATCCACTACGATCCCTTGCAGATCGACAGGGACGCGCTGGTCGCCATTGTCCGCCGCACGATGACGGGCATCGCCGCATGGCGGGGCGAGCCCGCCACCTGGACCTTGCCCTGTTGTTACGATCCGGAATTGGCCGAGGATCTCGACGAGGCGGCGCAGATTCTGGGGCTCACGCGCGACGAAGCGGTCGCGTTGCATGCGAAGGCAACCTATCGCGTCTACATGTGTGGCTTTACGCCGGGCCAGACTTACCTGGGCGGTGTGCCGGAGGTGCTTGTGATCTCGCGCCGTCCGACGCCCAGGCCGCCGCATCCGGCAGGCGCGGTGCTGCTCGGTGGCGGACTATGCGTTGTCGCGCCCTTCGTCATGCCGACCGGCTGGTATGTCATCGGCCGGACGCCGGAGCGTCTCTACGCCGCAGAGCGCAGGCAAGCCTTTCTGATTCAGGCTGGCGATCTCTTGCGGTTCGAGCCGATCGATGTGGCGACCTTCCTGAATCTGGAGCAACGCGCGGCAAGCGGCGAAATCGTTGCCCGCAGGCGTGCCGCATGACGGCTGCCGTTTCGGAAGCGATCCTTCGCATCCTGTCGGCTGGGCCCGGTGCGACGCTGCAGGATGGCGGCCGTCACGGCTATCTGCGTTTTGGCGTCACCGCCGCAGGGCCGATGGATTCGCTGGCGCATGCCACGGCAAATCTGGCTGTCGGTAACCCCGCTAGCGCAACCGCGCTGGAAGTCTCCGTGGGTGGTATCGAGGTGACCGGCGAATCCGCGCCGCTTCATGTTGCGGTAGCCGGCGGCGACTTCGCCCTCAGTCTCGATGGCAGGCCGTTGCCGCCCGCCGTGGTGCTCAATCTGGATGAAGGCGCGGTGTTGAGAATTCGCGCCGGGCGCAGCGGCTCGTGGAGCTATCTTGCGATCGCAGGTCGCTTCGCCGTACCAAAAGTGCTCGGCTCGCACGCCACCCACACGCGCACCGGCTTTGGCGGCATGGACGGCCGCGCAATCGTCGCCGGCGATCGTCTCGGAATCGAACGATCCGGATCATCGGCGCTGTCGCCGAGCGCCATTGTGGCGCCTTGGCTCGACCGCCCGATCAGCACCATCCGTGTAGTCCTTGGTCCGCAGCACGACTACTTCGCCGATGACCAGATCGCCGCGTTTTTGGCCGGGCCCTGGACCATCTCCGCCAGGGGCGACCGCATGGCGTGTTTTCTCGACGGACCCCGGCTGACGCACGCACGCGGCTACAATATCGTTTCAGACGGAATCGCTTTGGGGGCGATCCAGGTGCCGGGGGACGGCCGTCCGATCGTGCTGATGGCCGATCGTCAGTCGACCGGCGGGTATCCGAAGATTGCCACCGTCATTGGCCCCGATCTCGGGCGGCTGGCCCAGGCCCGACCGGGAACCGCGTTCAGGTTCGAGGCGGTATCGATCGCCCAGGCGGTGGCGGCGCGTCGTGAAGAGGCCGCCTTGCTGGCGCGGGGCATTGTCGTGGAGCCGCTGCTACGCACCCACCTCAGTTCCGAATTCCTGCTCGGGCTCAATCTGATCGACGGTGTCGTTGGTTTCGATCACGGCGACGAGACCGCGATCACGTCGGCCCCAACCGCAACGATCGGTAATAATTCGGGATCATCCGCAAGCCCAGGTCGCCTTAATGGCTGACGGCTCGTCGATGCAAGCGCTATTGTGGACGGCGAGACGAGCTCCCGTCGCTTCCCTCACTGTCAGGTCAGGAGAATGCAATGCCTTTCGATTTGATCCTGCGCGGCGGTCGGGTGATTGACCCCTCCCAGAAGCTCGACGCCGTGACGGATGTCGGCTTCGCGGGCGGCAAGGTGGTCGCGGTTGGCGGCGAACTCAAGGCCGATCCCGGAACCGACGTGCGCGACGTGTCGGGTTACATCGTGACGCCGGGCCTGATCGATCTACACACCCACGTCTACTGGGGCGGCACCTCGCTGGGCATCGATGCCGAGGAGTTTTGCCGTACCTCCGGCGTCACCACGGCAGTCGATACCGGCAGCGCCGGCCCGGGCAATTTCGCGGGCTTCCGCAAGCACGTGATCGAGCCGAGCGAGGTCCGCATTCTCGCTTATCTGCATGTCTCGCACGCAGGCATCTACGGCTTCTCGCATCGGGTCATGGTCGGGGAGAGCGAGGAGATCCGGCTGATGAATCCGGTCGACGCCGTCGCGGTCGCGGATCAGAATCGCGACCTCATCGTCGGCATCAAGGTCCGGGTCGGCCTCCACGCCTCGGGCACCTCGGGGATCGTGCCGCTCGACATCGCGCTTGAGGTCGCCGAAGAGGTCGGCATGCCGCTGATGGCGCATATCGATCATCCGCCGCCGAGCTACGAGGAGGTGCTCGCGCGCCTCCGTCCAGGCGACGTTCTCACCCACGCATTCCGGCCGTTTCCGAATACGCCCGCCACCGCCCAGGGCACGGTGAAAAGGGTGGTACTGGAGGCGCGCGAACGCGGCGTGTTGTTCGACATCGGCCACGGTAAAGGCTCTTTCGCCTTCAAGACTGCGCGGGCGATGCTCGCCAACGGCTTCTATCCGGACACCATCTCTTCGGACGTCCATGCCCTTTGCATCGACGGCCCCGCCTTCGATCAGGTAACGACCCTATCCAAATTCCTGTGCATGGGCATGCCGCTCTCTGATGTGGTCGCGGCTTCGACGGTCAATGCGGCGATGGCGCTGCGGCGTCCCGAACTCGGCAGCCTCAAGCCGGGGAGCGTCGGAGACGCCACCCTCATCTCGATCCCGCAAGGCCAGTTTGACTACGTTGATGTCGTCGGCGAACATCTGGTCGGCGACCGGAAGATCGTCTCCGAAGGCGTCGTCATTGGCGGTCGTTGGTGGCACCCGAAACAATCGTCGAAGTTCAAGCAGCTCGTCGGCTAGGACGAACCCTAAATGGATGTGATCGCTCGACAATTGTGATGGCCCCGGAAATACTTTCGGAGTCAATCGCGACAGGGGAGTGAGCAGGCTGCACTGGCATACCACTTGCAAGCAACTTGGAGGCTGATCACTATCGGTCTGACTGGTCCGCTTCGCCTCATTTGGTGCCGAACCCTCGGTCAATGAAGCGGGCGGAAAAACTATCACAACCCGAAACTGGGAGAGTTCGATGGATCGCAGGACTGTGTTGAAGGGATTGGCCGGGGTAGGCGGCCTGGCGGCGACGGGCGGCCTTTCGATGCCGGCCCTTTCCCAAGGCGCCGCGGCGCGCACCTTGCGCTTCGTGCCGCAGGCCAACCTCGCCAACTTCGATCCGATCTGGGGGACCCAGTATGTGGTGCGCAATGCCGCAGCGCTGGTGTGGGACACCCTTTACGGCGTCGATGCCAAGCTGCAGCCGCAACGTCAGATGGTCGAGTTCGAGGAGGTTTCCGATGACGGTCTGGTCTGGACCTTCCGGCTGCGGTCGGGGCTGAAGTTCCACGACGGCGAGCCGGTGCTGAGCAAGGATGTGGTGGCGAGCCTGACGCGCTGGTCAGCGCGCGATCCCATGGGGCTGATGCTCAAGGCGATCCAGAACGAGCTTACCGCCGTCGACGACAGGACCTTCAAATGGTCGCTGAAGGTGCCTTATCCGAAGATGCTGCTGGCGCTGGCCAAGAACAACGCGCCTTGCTCCTTCATCATGCCGGAGCGCTTGGCGCAGACCGATCCGTTCAAGCAGATCGGCGACTATGTAGGCTCCGGTCCAATGAAATTCGTCAAGGGCGAGTGGGTGCCCGGCGCCAAGGCGGTGTTCGAGAAGTTCGCCGACTACGTGCCGCGGCAGGAGAAGGCGTCCTGGCTTGCCGGCGGCAAGCGGATGCTGATCGACCGCATCGAATGGGTGGTGATTCCGGACCCCGCCACGGCGGCGGCCGCGCTGCAGAATGGCGAGGTCGATTGGTGGGAGAGTCCGCTCTCGGATCTGGTGCCGACACTCAAGAAGAACCGCAACATCGGCGTCGACATCGCTGACCCACTCGGCAACATCGGTTCATTCCGCATGAACCATTTGCATCCGCCCTTCAACGACGTGAAGGCGCGGCGTGCCGTGCTGATGGCGCTCAGCCAGGAAGACTACATGCGCGCGGTGGTCGGGGACGACACCGCGCTATGGAAGGCGTTGCCGGGCTTCTTCACGCCGGATACGCCGCTGTACACCGAGGAAGGCGGCGAGATCCTGAAAGGCAAGCGCGATTTCGATGCGGCCAAGAAGCTTCTGGCCGAGAGCGGCTATGCCGGCCAGCCGGTGACGTGCGTCGTGGCGCAGGATCAGCCGATCACCAAGGCACAAGGCGATGTCACTGCCGATCTGTTGAAGCGCCTGGGCATGAATGTCGACTTCGTCGCGACCGATTGGGGTACGGTCGGCTCGCGCCGCGCCCAGAAGACCCCTCCGGGTCAGGGCGGCTGGCAGATGTTTCACTCCTGGCACGCCGGGGCGGACTGCATCAATCCCGCCGCCTACACCGCCATCCGCGCCAATGGCGAGAAGGCCTGGTTTGGCTGGCCGACAAGCCCGACCGTGGAAAAGGAAGTCACGAATTGGTTCGATGCCAAAAGTCTCGACGACGAGAAGGCTGCGGTCGGTCGCCTCAATCGCGCGGCGCTCGAGGACGTCGTGTATGCGCCGACGGGTTTCTTCCTGAGCTACACGGCGTGGCGCAAGAACGTCTCCGGGATCGCCAAGGGACCGCTGCCCTTCTTCTGGGACGTATCGAAGACCGCATGACGGCGCGGTGAACCCACATGGTCTCGTACATCCTCCGGCGCATTCTCTCGACGTTGCCCGTGATGGGGATCGTCGCGCTGTTCGTCTTCAGTCTGCTCTACATCGCGCCGGGCGATCCGGCGGCGGTGATCGCCGGCGATCAGGCGAGCCCCGCCGACGTTGAACGAATTCGCCAGGGCCTCGGCCTCGACCGGCCGTTTCTGGTCCAGTTCGGGTCCTGGCTCTGGCATATCCTGCACGGCGATCTCGGCACCTCGATCTTCACCAATCTGCCGGTCGCAGCCCTGATCGCGCAGCGCATCGAGCCAACACTCTCGCTGATGGCGATTACCCTCGTCCTCACCATTCTTGTCGCCGTGCCGCTCGGCGTGATGGCGGCGTGGAAGGCGGGAAGCTGGATAGACCGCACCATCATGGCATTTGCCGTATTCGCCTTCTCGCTTCCCGTATTCGTTGTCGGATATGTCCTGGCCTACGTTTTCGCGCTGCAATTCGAATGGCTTCCGGTACAGGGCTATACGCCGCTGTCTGCAGGTGTCTGGCCGTGGTTGCAGAACCTGATCCTGCCGGCCGTGGCCCTCGGTACGGTCTACATCGCGCTGATCGCGCGCATTACGCGAGCCTCCATGCTCGAGGTGCTGCAGCAGGATTATGTCCGCACCGCCCGCGCCAAGGGCCTGGACCAGCGCAGCATCCTGTACGTTCACGCGTTGAAAAACGCCGCCGTTCCGATCGTGACGGTGATCGGGATCGGCATTGCGCTATTGATCGGCGGCTCGATAGTGACCGAAAGCGTGTTCGCCATTCCAGGCCTGGGCCGGCTGACGATCGACGCGATCCTGCGCCGCGACTATCCTGTGATCCAGGGCATCGTGCTGCTGTTCAGCTTCCTCTATGTGCTGGTCAATTTGATGGTCGATGTCACCTATACCCTGGTTGATCCGAGGATCCGCTATTGACCGTTTCGACCACCAGCACTGTGCGCGTGCCGCCTGGCCTCGTCATCGCGCCGCAACTGGCGGATCTGCTGCTGCCGGTAAAGATCCGGCACGGGGTCCTCGGCTTCCTGCGCAATCATCCGACGGTTGCGATCGGTGGCGCATTGCTGCTCTGCCTCGTCCTGGTCGCGATATTCGCGCCATGGCTCGGGACCGTCGACCCGACCGCGCTGGCACCCGCCAAGCGTACGCGCCCGCCCTCGGCGGACTTCTGGTTCGGCACCGACGCGTTGGGACGCGACCTTTATTCGCGCGTGCTCTACGGGGCACGGGTCTCGCTCACCGTCGGCCTTTCGGTGGCGGTACTGGCCTCGCTCGCCGGTCTTGCGATCGGTCTCGTCTCGGGTTTCGTGCGGTGGGCGGACGGCATCATCATGCGGTTCATGGACGGGCTGATGTCGATACCGCCAATCCTGCTCGCGGTCGCGCTGATGGCGTTGACACGCGCCAGCGTCGGCAACGTCATCCTGGCGATCACGGTTGCCGAAATCCCGCGTGTCTCGCGTCTGGTGCGCAGCGTCGTATTGTCGCTGCGCGAGCAGCCTTATGTCGATGCCGCCACAGCTTCCGGCACCCGAACGCCGATGATCATCCTGCGCCACATCCTGCCCAACACGCTGGCACCGATGCTGGTCCAGGCGACCTACATCTGCGCCAGCGCCATGATCATCGAGTCCATCCTCTCCTTCATCGGCGCCGGCACGCCGCCCACCATTCCGTCCTGGGGCAACATCATGGCCGAGGGCAGGGCGCTGTGGCAGGTCAAGCCCTTCATCGTGTTCTTTCCCGCCGCGTTCCTGTCTGTCACCGTGCTCGCCGTCAATCTGGTCGGCGACGGCCTGCGTGATGCGCTCGATCCGCGAATGGCCAAGAGCCTGTAATGCGCTTCCATGCCAATTCGATCCGGTTCGCCGTACAGCATGCGATTGGCACAACCGACGGGCGCGGGCTTCACGGCCGTGAGGCCGTCCCAGAAACGGGGTTCTGATCCGATGGCATTGCTCGAAGTGCAGAATCTGCAGACCCATTTCCGGACCCCCGAGGGTATCAACCGCGCCGTCGACGGCGTCTCCTTTCATGTCGAGGAAGGCGAGACGCTGGCCATCGTCGGTGAATCCGGCTGCGGCAAGTCGGTGACCTCGATGTCACTGATGCGGCTGATCCCCGAACCGCCGGGCAAGATCGCCGGCTCCATCCGTTTCCTTGGAACGGATCTATTACAACTCTCCGAGCGCGAGATGCGCGCCATCCGCGGCAACGACATTTCAATGATCTTCCAGGAGCCGATGTCGAGCCTCAATCCGGTGCTGACCGTCGGCCGCCAGATCGGCGAGACGCTGCGGATGCATCAGGGGCTCGACAGGCAGGCTGCGGAGGCCCGCGCCATCGAGATGCTGAACCTGGTCGGTATCCCGGAGCCTGCGCGGCGCGTCCGCGAATATCCGCATCAGCTCTCCGGCGGCATGCGCCAGCGGGTGATGATCGCCATGGCGCTCGCCTGCAACCCAAAACTCCTGATTGCCGACGAGCCGACCACGGCGCTGGATGTCACGATCCAGGCGCAGATCCTGCAGTTGATGCTGGACCTCAAGCGCCGCGTTGGTGCCGCGATCGTCCTGATCACCCATGATCTCGGCGTGGTCGCCGAAATCGCCGAGCGCGTCATGGTCATGTATGCCGGCCGCAAGGTTGAGGAGGCGCCGGTGGCCGAGTTGTTCCGCTCGCCGCGTCATCCCTATACGCAGGGCCTGCTCGGCGCGGTGCCCAAGCTCGGCTCTTCGCTGTCAGGCGCGGCGCGGCGGCTCGCCGAGATCCCGGGCCAGGTGCCCAGCCTCAAGAAGCGGATCGAGGGCTGTGTCTTTGCCGGACGGTGTTCGCTCGCTACCGATTTGTGCCGCGAGGTCGCGCCGGGTCTCGAAGAAAAGGGGCCCGGCCACATCGCCGCCTGCCATTACGCGCCGAAGGCGGCGGCCGCGGCATGAGCGCCCCGCTGCTCCAGGTCAACGACCTCAAGAAGCATTTTCCGGTCCGCGGCGGCCTGTTTCGCCGCAAGGCCTGGGTCTATGCCGTGGACGGCGTGTCCTTTGAGGTCGAGCGCGGCGAGACGCTGTCGCTGGTCGGCGAATCCGGCTGCGGCAAGTCAACCGTCGGTCGCGCCATCTTGCGGTTGTTCGACATTACCGCCGGCCAGGTGGTGCTGGATGGCCAGCGGATCGACAGCCTTACGCCTGCGGGGTTGCGCAGCATGCGCCGCCGCGTGCAGGTGGTGTTCCAGGATCCGTTCTCCAGCCTCAATCCGCGGATGCGCGTGCGCGATATTCTGGCCGAGCCGATCCGCAATTTCGGCCTCGCCAAATCTTCCGCCGAACTTGAGGCGAAGGTCGTGGCGTTGATGGATACGGTGCGACTGCCGCGCGACGCGCTAAGCCGCCGGCCGCACGAGTTTTCCGGTGGCCAGCGCCAGCGCATCGGCATCGCACGCGCCCTCGCGGCGGAGCCCGAACTGATCGTCTGCGACGAGGCGGTCTCGGCGCTCGACGTCTCGGTCAAGGCGCAGATCGTCAACCTGCTGCAGGACCTGCAGCGGGAGTTCGGCCTCGCGCTGCTCTTCATCAGCCACGATCTGGCGATCGTCGAGCATATGACGCACCGTGTCGCCGTGATGTATCTCGGCAAGATCGTCGAGATGGCACCAAGGCAGCAAATCTTCTCCGCGCCGAGGCACCCCTACACCAAGGCGCTGCTCTCGGCCGTGCCGGTGCCGGAGCCCGGGGCCATCCGCAACCCGATCATCCTGAAGGGTGATGTGCCCAGCCCGATCAATCCGCCCCGCGGATGCCGCTTCCACACAAGGTGCCCATTCGTGTTCGATCGCTGCCGGACGGAGGAACCGCAGCTTCGGTCGATCGAAGCCGATCAATGGGTGGCGTGTCATCTCGAAGCACTGCCGGAACAGCCGGGACCGGGCCGGTAATAGCCAGCGCTTTTGTCTTGCGCTAGAGTTTGGAGATTAACACCAACACAGGTCCAGAATGCAGATCCGGCCAGGCAACGATGATTTGCTTCTGATAATCGATGTGCAGAACGATTTCTGCCCCGGCGGAGCGCTTGCGGTTGCCGACGGCGATGCCGTGGTGCCGGTCATCAATCGTCTCGCGGAGCGCTTCGATCACATCGTGCTAACCCAGGACTGGCATCCCTCGGGCCACAGCTCCTTCGCCACGTCGCATCCGGGTGCGAATCCCTTCGACAGCGTCGCCATGCCATATGGCCAGCAAACCCTCTGGCCCGAACATTGCCGGCAGGGCACTGCCGGGGCGGCTTTTCACCCGGAACTGGCGATCGACCGGGCAGAGCTGATCATCCGAAAAGGCTTTCGCCCCGAGATCGATTCCTACTCGGCGTTCTTTGAAAACGACCGGCGCACGCCGACCGGTCTCGCCGGCTATTTGCGCGACCGCGGCTTGCGGCGAATCTTCATGGTTGGGTTAGCTACCGATTTTTGCGTGCATTATTCCGCCGTGGACGCGCGCCGGCTCGGCTTTGATACCGTGCTTGTCGAGGGTGGATGCCGGGCCATCGATCTGGCGGGCTCGCTCGATGCCGCCTGGGCAGGGATGGCCGCGGCCGGCGTCAAGCGTGTCAGCGATCTTTAGTTGGCGATTCTGGCGGCTTTTCCTGAACCCGGTTCTGTCCCAGACTGCCAGTCAAACTGACAAATGGGGAAGGAAACCACATGGCTCCCGGCATCGAACGGACCGCGGCATTGATTGCAGCGGAGCATCGCGAAGGAAAAGACTTTCATACGCTTGAAGGCCTCCCCGATCTTGAGACGGCCTATCGGGTTCAAAAGCTGTACCTTGGCGAGATCATTGGTAATGACGGGATCGCCGGCTACAAGATCGGCCTCACGTCGCAACGCATGCAGACGATGTGCGGCATCGACCATCCGATTTCAGGAGCCATCTTCGGACGGCGCGTGATGCAAAGCGGCGCGAGGCTCCGCGCCGCCGATTATCATCATTTGGGTCTCGAATTCGAGATCTGCACTCGCCTGGGACACGATCTCGCGCCGCGGAAAACTCCGTACACACGGGACGAGATGGGCACAGCCGTCGATGCGGTCTGCGCCGCGATCGAACTGGTCGACGATCGCCACGCAGATTATGCGGTGCTCGACTGCAACTCATTGGTCGCGGACAATTCGTGGAACGCCGGAGTAGTCCTCGGCAACTTCGTCGCGCCCCCTTCGAACCTCGCAGGCGTCGTCGGCATTGCCTACCAGGATGGAACCGAAATCGGGCGGGGCACCGGCGCCGATGCGCTGGGTCACCCCTTCGAGCCTCTTGCGTGGCTCGCCAATCATTTGGCGGCGCAGGGGGATGGACTAAAGAAGGGTGACATCGTGATGACCGGCAGCATCGTGACGACCCGCTTTCCCAAGGGAGCGTTCAGCTATCGTTTTGACGTGACGGGTCTTGGCAGCGTCGAAGTCAGCGGCGCGTAATTCCGCTGTCGTCCTCAGTGATCCACGTTCGACTAGCGATCGGCCAGTTCTGCGCCCACGCGACGCGCTGAGGGTTCACTCGCGTGGCGTCTGCGATCGTGCGGGCCTGCAAACTTCTTCCACCATCCCTCCTCGTGTCTCCGGGACCACCAGTCATCGGAAAATGCACAATTTGGGTGCACGGTTGGAGTTATTGCCCATTCTATGAGTATATGCTCTTATTGAAGCTTGGAAAACTTGCGATGACCAAGCCCGATCTCATCATTTTCGACTGCGATGGCGTCCTGATCGACAGCGAGGTGCTGAGCTGTCGTTGCCTTTCGGAGGTTCTGGCCGGATACGGCATCGAGCTTGGTGTGGATCAGGCCCTCGATCTGTTCCTTGGCCGAAGCGTGACGGCGGTTCTCGAACATTATCGGGCGTTGGGACACCTGATCCCGGAGAAGTTCGCGGCTGATCTGAAGACCGGGGTTCGGGCCGCGTTTCTTTCGTCACTCTGCCCGGTTGAAGGGGTGAGGTCGGTGCTGGAGGACCTGCGCATCCCGCACTGCGTCGCTTCGTCCAGCGATGTTGATCGCGTATCCTTCTCGCTCTCGCTAACGGGACTGGCGCCGCATTTCGACCGGCGGCTCTATACCTCGCAAATGGTGAAGCGCGGCAAGCCCGCGCCCGATCTCTTCCTTTACGCGGCCGAAAAGATGCAGGTAGATCCGTATCGCACCCTCGTGGTCGAGGACAGCGTCAGTGGCGTAAAGGCCGGCAAGGCGGCAGGCATGACCGTTTGGGGATTCGTCGGAGGCAGCCACTATCAATCGCGCGACGGCCGGGCCATTCTCAGGGAGGCAGGGGCCGATCGCGTTTTCGGTCGAATGGCGGATTTTTGGCGAACGGATCGGTAGCGTTTGATGGCAGCATCCGACAACGAGAAGTCGCGTCTGGACGAAGCCGCGCGTGCCGGCTGGCTCTACTTTATCGCCGGTCACACGCAGGATGAAATCGCAAAAATGCTGAAGGTTTCGCGCGCCTCGGCCCAGCGCCTGGTCTCATTGTGTCTCGCCGAGCGCCTGATCACCTTCCGGCTGGAGCATCCGATTGCGGCCTGCATGGAGCTGGCGGCGCGGCTCAAAGAGGCGTTTCATCTCGTCTACTGCGAAGTCGTGCCGACCGATCCTGCCGCGCCACTTTCGGCCGCCGGCATTGCCGAGCGGGCCGCGAACGTCCTGGAAACGACGTTGCGCACCGAGAAGCCGGCGATTTTGGCGCTGGGTACCGGGAGAGCCGTGCGCGCGGCCGTCGAACGCGTCTCGCCGATCGATTGTCCCAACCACCAGATCGTGTCGCTGGTCGGAAACATTTCGGCCGACGGCTCGGCGAGCTTCTTCGACACCGTCGGGCGTCTCGCCGACCGGACCCGCGCGCGGCACTATCCGATGCCGCTCCCGATTTTGATGTCGTCCGAGCGCGAGCGCGACCAGATGCTCGAGATCGATCCGATCGCCAGGGTGAGGGCGGTCGCCGCCAATGCCGACCTGCGGCTGGTCGGCATCGGGCAGATGGATCGGCAGGCGCAGGTCCACGTTGACGGCTTCGTGTCGCGCGAAGAACTGCTCGAGATGATGCGGCTGGGTGCGGTCGGCGAACTGACCGGCTGGGCCTACGACAAGGAGGGGCGCATCATCAACGGCGGGACGAACCTCCGCCTCACCAGCATTCCGCCACGGGTCCCCGCCGAGGCCTTGACCATCGGGGCAGCGGTCGGCCGCACCAAGGTTTCGGCCATCAGGGCGGCGTTGAAGGGGCGGCTGCTGAACGGCCTGATCACCGACGAAGCGACCGCAGACGCCATCCTCAAGCCATAACGGACAGGCCAGCCTCAACCCCATTGGGCCGCCGCACGCCGGGGCCGATCCTGACAAGTGCAGCCCCGTCCAGCTTCCTGAGCCTGCAAAGTTCGGCGCAGAAGCCCGATTCCGGTGCTTGACAAGGTTCGGGCTCGGTGTGAACATAATTGCAAGGCGTGGGCATATGCTCAACGCCAGATAAGGGAGGTTACCGTGAAGCACGTCCTCGGCGCCCTGCTGGGCGCGGCTACCTTGTTGGGCGCAGCCCCTTCCATCGCACAGACAACCCTGACCATCGCGACCGTGAACAACAGCGACATGATCCGGATGCAGGGGCTGACCAACGAGTTCACCGCCAAGAACCCCGACATATCCGTGAAATGGGTGACACTCGAAGAGAACGTCCTGCGCCAGCGCGTTACGACCGACATCGCGACCAAGGGCGGGCAGTTCGACGTGCTCACCATCGGCACCTACGAGGTGCCGATCTGGGCCAAGAAGAACTGGCTCGTTCCGCTCGACAATCTCGGATCCGACTACGACACCGCGGACCTGATTCCCAAGATTCGCGACGCCGTCTCGGTGTCGGGCAAGCTCTTCGCCGCGCCGTTCTATGGCGAGAGTTCGATGGTGATGTATCGCACCGACCTGTTCCAGAAGGCCGGCCTGACCATGCCGGAAAAGCCGACGTGGGATTTCGTGGTCGATGCGGCGAAGAAAACCACCGACAAATCCGCCGGCGTCTTTGGCATCTGCCTGCGCGGCAAGGCGGGCTGGGGCGAGAACATGGCGTTCCTGACCGCGATGTCCAACTCGTTCGGCGCGCGCTGGTTCGACGAGAAGTGGCAGCCGCAATTCGACAAGCCGGAATGGAAAAAGACGCTCACGACCTATGTCGACCTGATGAAGGCCGCAGGGCCTCCCGGCGCAAGCTCGAACGGCTTCAATGAAAACCTGGCGCTGTTCAGTTCCGGCAAATGCGCGATGTGGATCGACGCCACGGTGGCCGCGTCCATGGTGACCAACCCGAAGGATTCCAAAGTGGCCGACAAGGTCGGCTTCGCGCTGGCGCCGAATGCCGGGCTTGGCAAGAACGCCAACTGGCTGTGGGCATGGAGTCTGGCGATCCCCGCCGGTTCGAAGAAGACCGCTGCCGCGGAGAAGTTCATCGCCTGGGCGACCAGCAAGGACTACACCAAGCTCGTCGCTTCAAAGGAAGGATGGGCGAATGTGCCGCCCGGCACGCGGACGTCGCTGTATCAGAATCCTGAATATCTGAAGGTTGCGCCGTTTGCCAAGCTGACGCTGGCGTCGATCGACGCCGCCGATCCGAACAAGCCGACCGTGCAGCCGGTGCCTTACGTCGGCGTGCAATACGCGGCGATTCCGGAGTTCCAGGGCATCGGCACCTCCGTCGGCCAGCAATTCTCGGCGGCGTTGTCCGGCTCCTCGACGGTCGACGCCGCGCTCGCCGCCGCGCAATCGGCGACCGAGCGTGAAATGAAGCGCGCCGGCTACATCAAGTAGGTTTTGGCGATTATCGCCCGACGTGCTGCAAACCGGCTGCCGTCCGGTCCTTCGACCGAACGGCAGTCCTCATCGGGTTTTCCCTGGAGCATGATCCGAAAAAGTGGGGTATCGGTTTTCCGAAAAGGTCGTGCTCAAACAATGCGATGAGATCGTGATCGGGTTCAATCGGATCATGATCGAGATGACAGGAGGCTGTGATGGCAACCCAGCAGACACAGGTTCTCGGTCGAACCCTGCTGACGCCGGCTGTCGCACTCCTGTTCATCTGGATGATCGTCCCGCTGGCGATGACGATCTATTTTTCGACGCTGCACTACAGCCTGCTCGAACTCGGAGACCTGGAGCTTCGTCGGGCTGGAGAATTTCCGCTACTTTCTCACCGACCCCGCGTTTCTGACCTCCTTGCGGAACACCCTGGTGCTGGTCGGCTCGATCCTTGCCATCACCATCCTCCTCGGCACGCCGCTCGCGCTGCTGCTTGACCAGCCGGTGCTCGGGCGCGCCGTCGTTCGGCTGATGGTCATCGCGCCGTTTTTCGTGATGCCCACCGTCAGCGCGCTGGTCTGGAAAAACCTGCTCATGCACCCGGTCTCCGGACTGTTCGCCTGGATCGCGACGTCATTGGGACTGACACCGATCGATTGGTTCACCGATGTGCCCTTGTTCGCGGTGATCCTGATCGTCTCCTGGGAATGGCTGCCCTTTGCAACCCTCATTCTGCTGACGGCGCTGCAATCCCAGGACGAGGAGCAAAAGGAAGCGGCCGAGATGGATGGCGCGAGCGCGCTTTCGAAGTTTATCTATCTCACGCTGCCGCACCTCGCGCGGCCGATCACCGTTGTCATCCTGATCGAAACGATATTCCTGCTGACGGTATTTGCCGAGATCTTCGTTACGACCGGCGGCGGTCCCGGCCTGCAAACCACCAACATCGCATTCCTGATCTACGCTCAGGCGCTGATCCAGTTTGATGTCGGGAACGCTTCTGCCGGCGGCTTGGTCGCGGTCGTTATCGCCAACGTCGTGGCCTTCTTCCTGGTGCGGGTCATCGGACGGAATCTGGAGGCATAGCGATGGCACGCAAGGTAACTGCGAGACGCGTGTGGGTGTCGACGGCGGCAGCATGGTTTTTCGGATTTTTGATCTTCCTGCCGATCCTGTGGATGTTCCTGACCAGCTTCAAGAGCGAGCTCGATGCGTTCGCCATGCCGCCCAAATTCCTGTTGTTTCACTGGACCACAGAGAACTATGCGACGGTGCAGGAGCGCAGCGATTACCTGCATCACGCGCTTAATTCAATTATCGTTGCGGGGGGCTCGACGCTGATCGCGATGATCATCGCGGTTCCGGCGGCCTGGTCGATGGCGTTCGCGCCGACCAAGCGGACCAAGGATGTCCTGCTCTGGATGCTATCGACCAAGATGATGCCATCCGTCGGCGTTCTGGTTCCGATCTACCTGATCTACCGGGATTTCGGTTTGCTCGATACGCGCGCGGGCCTTGTCTTCATCCTGTGCCTTGGGAATCTGCCGATCGTCATCTGGATGCTCTTCACTTACTTCAAGGAAATCCCAAAGGACATCCTCGAAGCGGCGCGGATGGACGGGGCGACGATTGGACGAGAGCTTGTTTACGTGCTGACGCCGATGGCCATTCCAGGTCTTGCCTCGACACTCCTGCTCAATTTCATCCTGGCTTGGAACGAGGCGTTCTGGACCCTCAACCTTTCGACGCTCGACGCTGCGCCGCTTACAACGTTCATCGCATCCTATTCGAGCCCCGAAGGCCTGTTCTGGGCAAAGCTGTCGGCCGCATCGACGCTCGCCATTGCGCCGATCATCATCCTCGGATGGTTCACGCAGCGGCAGCTTGTCCGCGGACTGACCTTCGGCGCCGTCAAATAGCAGGGAACAGAGATCATGGGCCAGATCACGCTGCAAGGAGTCCGGAAATCGTTCGGGCCAGTCAATATCATCAAGGATGCCAATCTGGAGATCGAAGACGGCGCCTTCGTCGTGTTCGTCGGACCGTCGGGCTGTGGCAAGACTACGCTGTTGCGCCTGATCGCAGGCCTTGAGGACGTCACCGGCGGGCAGATCCTGATCGACGGCAAGAACGTGGTGGACGTGCCGCCGGCCAAGCGCGGCCTGTCGATGGTGTTCCAGTCCTATGCGCTCTATCCGCATATGAGCGTCCGCGGCAACATTGCGTTCGGCCTGAAAATGGCCGGACTGCCGCGGCCCGAGATCGACCGCAAGGTGGAAGCCGCCGCCGCTACACTGAATCTTACGCCCTATCTGGAGCGCAAGCCGCGCGACCTCTCCGGCGGTCAGCGTCAGCGCGTCGCGATCGGACGCGCCATCGTGCGCGAGCCGAAGGCATTTCTGTTCGACGAGCCGTTGTCGAATCTCGACGCCGCACTCCGTGTCCAGATGCGGCTTGAGGTGACGAAACTGCAGAAGCAACTCGCCACCACCGCGGTCTACGTCACACACGATCAGGTCGAGGCCATGACGATGGCCGACAAGATTGTCGTACTCAATGCGGGCAACATCGAACAATACGGCTCGCCGCTGGAACTGTACGAGCGCCCGGCGAACCTGTTCGTCGCCGGCTTCATCGGATCGCCGAAGATGAATTTCGTGTCCGGCGAGGCGGCCGGCGAACCCGGCGTCGCCACGCTCGGCATCAGGCCCGAACACTTAAGGATCGGCAAGCAAGGCGAGGGCTGGCCCGGCACCGTGTCGGTCGCCGAGCATCTGGGCAGCGACACCTTCCTCTATGTCGACGCCGGCAAGCTCGGAATGCTGACGGCGCGCTGCATCGGAGAATTCAACCTCAAGGCCGGCGACCGCATCTCGCTTTCGCCCGATCCGGCCCGGCTGCACCGCTTCGACAAGGACGGTGCGGTGATCCGGAAGTGAGCGGAGTAGCGCGCGCCGCGACAGGCAAACAGGAACAACAAGAAGATGTATCTGGAAAAATTCAAACTGGACCGCAAAACCGCGGTCGTGACCGGCGCCGGTCAGGGTATCGGACTGGCCTGCGCGGAAGCGCTGGCGGAAGCCGGCGCGAAGGTTGTGATCGCGGACCGCGATCCCCAGCTTGCTGGTGCTGGCTGTGCAACCCTGAAAGCCAAGGGCCTCGACGCCGAGATCGCTATCATGGATGTAACCGACTCGCGCCGGGTTTCCGAGGTCGCCGACCAGCTGGCGTCGCGTCACGGCAGGATCGATATCCTAGTCAACAACGCGGGCATTGCTCGAAGCGAGACACCGGCCGAGACGGTAACCGACGAACATTGGCTCAACGTCGTCGACGTCAACCTCAACGGCACGTTCTGGTGCTGCCGCGCTTTCGGCAAGCACATGCTGGATGCCAAGTCGGGTTCCATTGTGAACATCGGTTCGATGTCCGGCTTCATCGTCAACAAACCGCAGGAGCAGTGCTACTACAACGCCTCCAAGGCCGCAGTGCACCATCTCACCAAGTCGCTCGCCGCCGAGTGGGGCGCCCGCGGCGTCCGCGTCAATGCCGTGGCGCCCACTTACGTCACAACGCCCCTCAATGCATTCGTCAAAAGCAACCCGCGGATGTACGATGCCTGGATCGGCGGCACGCCGATGGCCCGGATGGGGGAGGTCGACGAAATCGCCTCCGTCGTCCTGTTTCTGGCGTCCGACGCCGCCAGCCTGATGACCGGGAGCGTTGTCCTCGTTGACGGAGGGTATACGTGCTGGTGAGCTGGCGCTGATCTGAAGCGGGGTTGCAATGAGGCATGCCTTCGTCGGCATCGATGTCGGAACATCGAGTGCGCGCGCCGGGATATTTGACGAGAAGGGACGTCTGCTGGCAACCGCCCGGCATCCCATCACGCTTTGGCATGAAGCGGGCTGCATCGTCGAACAGTCGTCATCCGAAATCTGGGCGGCGTGCGCCGCCTCGGTGCGCACGGCAATGTCGGAGGCCGCGGTTCCTGCCTCCGCGATCAAGGGTATTGGTTTTGACGCGACCTGTTCGCTCGTGGTCGTGGACGCCGCCGGCAACCCGCTGACGGTCAGTACATCCGGCGACGAACGGCGAAATGTCATCGTCTGGATGGATCATCGCGCGATTGCCGAAGCCCGCCGGGTCAACGAGACACGGGATGAAGTTCTCCGCTATGTCGGCGGCTCGATCTCGCCCGAAATGGAAATTCCGAAGCTGCTTTGGCTGAAGCGCCACCTGCCGTCGACCTATCGGTCGGCAGGTCATTTCTTCGACCTCGCCGATTATCTTTCATTTCGCGCCACCGGCTCGACGGTGCGCTCGATCTGCACGCTTGCCTGCAAGTGGAATTTCCTGGCCCACGAGCAGCGCTGGAGCGAAGGTTATTTCGAGCGTGTCGGTCTTGCCGATCTTGCCTTGGAGAATTATGCGAAGATCGGAAAGCAGATCGTCGCGCCCGGCACGCCGCTGGGCGCGGGCCTGACCAACTCCGCGGCATACGATTTCGGTCTGCTTGAAGGAACGCCTGTCGGCGCCTCGCTGATCGATGCCCACGCCGGAGGCGTCGGCACGATTGGCGGCGGCAGGACGCCGAGTGAACCGGTCGATGTGTGCCGCCGCCTTGCCTACATCATGGGAACGTCGGCCTGCATCATGGCGACAACGTCCGAGCCTTGCTTCGTTCCGGGTGTCTGGGGTCCCTATTATTCGGGCATGGTTCCCGGGTTCTGGCTTAATGAGGGCGGTCAGTCGGCAGCCGGCGCGGCGATCGATCATCTCGTCAGGTCCCATCCTGCCTATGACGAGACTGTCGCAGCGGCGCATGCAGCCGGCACGGAAATTCTGGAGTTTCTCGAGCGGCGCATCGTCTCCTGCGCGAAAACCCCGGGTGAAGCGGCGTTGTTCGCCCGCGATATCCACGTTCTGCCCGAGTTTCTCGGCAACCGGTCGCCGTTCGCCGATCCCGATTCACGCGCGATCGTCGCGGGCATGGATCTCGACGCCGACATCGGCTCGATGGAGCGGCTGTTCGTGGCCGGGCTGTGCGGGCTTGCCTACGGTCTTGCCGATGTCGTGGAAGCCTTTCGATCGCACGGCGTCCAAAGCGACATGATGGTGATCAGCGGCGGCGCAGGACGCAGTTCGCTGGTGCGCCAGATCATGGCAGATACGACAGGATTAACCGTTGCCGTGCCCGACACGCAGGAACCCGTCCTGCTCGGGGCGGCAATGCTCGGCGCCGTCGCGGGGAGGTCTTGCGGATCGATTGGCGAGGCGATGGCCTCGATGTCGGCGATCGGCCGGCTGACCGAAGCGACGACGCCGGAAGTGGCGGACTTCCACCGGACCAAGCGGCGGGTTCACGAGCTGATGCGAAAGCTCGATCGGGAAAGCCGCGATGCGATGCGGGGGATCGGAACGATCGTCGGAATTGAGACGAAAAGTTAGCGCCATGCTGCTGAGTTGCGGAGACGCCCTGGTCGATTTCCTGCCCGTCAAGTCGGTTGATGGACGCGACGCGGCCGTACCGGTTGCGGGCGGCTCCTGCCTCAACATCGCCGTCGGCATGGCGCGGTTGGGCGCGCCGGCGGGATTTGTGGGCGGCATCTCGACCGATCTTTTCGGACGCATTATTGCAGACCACGCACTGACGTCGCAGGTCGACCTTCGCTACGCGACCCGAAGCGGGGATCAGACCACGCTCGCCTTCGTTCGCCACGCAGGCGGTGAGCCGCAATATGCTTTCTATGACGAGGGGACGGCATCCCGAAACTGGACCCATCGGCGCGGCTCGATCCCCTTCGCTGCGATCGAGGCGATCCACTTGGGATCGACGACACTCGCCAACGAAAACGGGGCAGCCCAGGCGCTGGCGGTCATCGAAGATGCCGGCGGATCAACCACCATCTCGTTCGATCCGAACTGCAGGCCAAATCTTGTAAAGCACAAGGCCCGCTACATCGACCAGATGAATGCCTTTGCGGCGTCCGCCAATATCGTGCGGATGTCGGATGTCGACTTTGAGTTTCTCTATGGTGGCAGCGACTATGCCGGGAGGGCGAATTCATTCATCGCGGCAGGTGCAAGCCTGGTCGTCGTCACGCGTGGGATCAAGGGCGCTCAGGCATGGCATCGAGAGGCCGGCCTGGTTGAGGTCGAGGCGCCCGCGGTGGATGTCGTCGACACCATCGGGGCGGGCGACAGCTTTCAGGCCGCCCTATTGTGCGCCTTGCGTGCAATCGGACGGATCGAGGGTGGGGCGCTGGTGCAAATGAATTCCGACGAGCTTCATCGGGCATTGTCGTTTGCGGCGGCTTGCGCGGCCTTTACATGCGGACGCGTTGGAGCTGATCCTCCGCGTCGGTCTGATGTGGGCGCGCCATTATCCCGTCTTTTGCCGGACAGGCGGATCGGATGAGCATTCGCCGCTTGTCGGTCACGCCGCCGCTTTCGTCGCGATGGGCGCTTCGCCCGACCAGGCGCGCGCGATCAGATCGCGGATGGCGTTGCGTTCGAGCGGGCGCGGGTTCCAATAGGCATTGGTCACGGCGAGATCGGCCGCCTTGTCGATGCCGCTCTCGGGCATGCCGACGTCGCGCAGCGCCAGTTTGGCGTTGAGCCGCTTGGCGAGATTATAGAGGCCCTGGGCTGCATCCGCAGCGCCGATCGCGCGCGCGATGCGCGCCATCGCGTCGGGCACCGCGGGGGCGTTGTAGGCGAGCGCATGCGGAAGGATGATAGTGTGCGTCTCGGCATGCGGCAGATCGAACGTGCCGCCGAGCGTGTGGCAGAGCTTGTGGTGCAGCGCCATGCCGACGGTGCCGAGACAGACGCCGCACAGCCAGGCGCCATAGAGCGCTTGGGTGCGGGCGTCGCGATCGTCGGACTTCACGGCAATAGCGGGCAGGGCGCGCGCGAGCGCGCGGATGCCCTCTTCCGCCATCAGCGAGGTCACGGGATTGCAGTCGCGGGCATAGAGCGCTTCCACCGCATGTGCAATCGCGTTGATGCCGGAGGTCGCAGCAAGTCCCACCGGCAGCGAGAGCGTCAGGTCGACGTCATAGATCACCGTTTCCGGCAGCACGTCATTGCTGCGCACGGTGGTCTTCAATCCATCCCTGGTCTCGCCGAGGATCGGCGTCATCTCGGAGCCGGCATAGGTGGTGGGAATGCAGAGCTGGTTGACGCCTGTGCGCAGGGCGAGCGCCTTGCCCAGGCCGGTCGTCGATCCGCCGCCGAGCGAGACCACACAATCGGCGTCGCACGCCTTCATCGCCGCGAGCGCCCGCTCGGTCACCTCGACCGGCGTATGCATGGTTGCGCCGGCGAAGACGCCTGCGTAAAGCGGCCCGAGCGCGGATCCGAGTTTCGCGCCTTGCGCTTCCTGCTGCGGCGTCGTCAGCACCAGCGCGCGCTTGCCGCCGAGACGTTCGATCTCGGCTTTGGCCGCGCTCAGCGTCCCGCTGCCGAACAGGACGCGGCAAGGCAGATTTTCAAAGGTGAACGAACCGATCATGCGCGGGTCTTCCTTAACGGGATAATCGACGTGGAAGCGCCCCGGTCCGCTGGTCGCCACATCACGATGATCGGGCCTGACATTCCCTGATTTCCTCGCCTGCCGCTTTTGTTGTTTAGGGGGATTTTGCCCTGCGAGAAAGCAAATAAAGGCCAAGAATTTGCAAGTCTATTTTACGCTGCCGCCGCCGATACCCGGAGCTAACGCCGCAGCGCCGTCTCGGGGATCGCCCTGCGTACCACTTCACGCATCGCAAAGCTTGAATGGATGCGCGCGACACCGGGCATTCTAGAAAGATGCTGTTTGTGGATGCGTTCGAAGTCCGCGATGTCGCGCGCGATCACCTGAAGATGATAATCGTCGCTTCCCGACATCAGGTGGCAGGACACGACATCCGGACAGCGGGCGATCGCCGATTCGAACGCGGCGAGATAGTCCTCACTCTGTTTTTCCAATGTGATGGTGACGACGACGGTCGTGACAAGTCCGAGCGCGGTCGGTTCGAGATCGGCGCGATAGCCGCGAATGATGCCGGCTTCCTCGAGCTGACGAATCCGCCGCGCGCACGCGGTCGGCGACAGCCCAACCTTTTCGGCGAGTTCGATCTGGCTGGCCCGGGCGTCGGACAGCAGCTCCGCCAGAATCCGAAGATCAATACGATCCAGCTCGATCACGCTATAATTCGCTAATTAATGAACACAATGTGCAGATTATATGCGCAAATTGCTCTCGGCAAGCCACAATCCGCAGAGAAGCGGTGCCGGTTCAGAGGTAGCTTCCTGTCATCGGACAACAGCTTCCAATGCAGGAGCAATGCGATGCGAATCGGTGTGCCCAGGGAAATCAAGGTCGAGGAATATCGCGTTGGTCTGACGCCGGCTTCGGTGCGCGAATATGTGACGCGGGGGCACGACGTGATCGTCGAGCAGGGCGCCGGGCTCGGCATTGGCGCCAGCGATGATATCTACCGTTCGGCCGGCGCCGCGATCGTGGACACGGCAGCCGAGATCTTCGCGACCGCCGACATGGTGGTCAAGGTCAAGGAGCCGCAGGCGACGGAATGGCGTCAGCTTCGCGAGAACCAGATCCTCTTCACCTATTTGCACCTTGCACCGGATACGGCGCAGACCCAGGGGCTTCTGGCATCCGGTTGTACCGCGATCGCCTACGAGACAGTGACGGACGCGCATGGCGGGCTCCCGCTGCTTGCGCCGATGAGCGAAGTTGCGGGACGGTTGGCGATCGAGGCAGCCGGCGGTGCATTAAGAAAATCGGCGGACGGCATGGGCAAGTTGATTGGCGGGGTGCCTGGTGTCGCACCGAGCAGGATCGCAGTGATCGGCGGTGGCGTGGTCGGCACGCATGCCGCACGAATGGCGGCAGGTCTCGGCGCCGATATCGTCATCCTTGACCGCTCGCTGCCGCGGCTTCGTGTCCTGGATGAGATGTTCCTTGGTCGCGTTCGCACGCGCTACGCGACCCTGGAATTGATCGAGGAGGAGGTCATTGGCGCCGACGTGGTGATCGGCGCCGTGCTGGTGCCGGGCGCCAGCGCGCCGAAGCTCGTCTCCCGCGCGCATCTCGCTCGCATGAAGCGCCGCGCGGTGCTGGTCGACGTCGCGATCGACCAAGGGGGCTGCTTCGAGACGTCGCGGCCGACGACCCATCAGGCGCCGACCTATCTCGTTGACGAGATCGTGCACTACTGCGTTGCCAACATGCCGGGCGCCGTGCCTGTCACGTCGAGCCACGCGCTCAATAATGCCACGCTGCCGTTCGGCCTGGCGTTGGCCGAGAAGGGCATCCGCGCACTGATCGAAGACCCGCATCTGCGCGCCGGACTGAACGTGCATCGCGGGCAGATCACCAATCTCGCGGTCGCTGACAGCCAGAATTTGCCGGCGGCGGTGCCCGAAACGATTCTGGCGGCGTAAAGCCGGGTCGCCGGGCGGCAAATTTACAGGGTGCGCGACAACAGCGCGGCCGGGAAATGGCCGGAACTTCAAGCCGAGAATGCGCTGGCATCGCATGGGTGCCGGCGCCGCGGATGTCGCGGATGATCCGGCCCAGCCGGCTGCGCAGGATCCGCAACTGCCGCTGATGCCGCCTGAACTGCTTGGCATGGGCATAGCGCCCCGCCATCATCGCGGCGGCCTTGGCCACGCGAGAATAGGATTGCCGCAGCCTGACGCCGTGCCTGCTCGCCAGGCGGTTGAGCCCCTTGATCGCCGCATGCAGCAGCTTGGCATCGGTCGGGAAGGTGATGGCCTTCGGCTGCACCGTGGTGTCGACCGTGACGCGCTTGAGGTCTTGGCCGCGTAACGCGCCGGCGCCGTGCGCCACCCGCAGGCTCTCGGCCAGCAGCAACTCCAGCTTGTCGCCGAGCCGCTTGCGCCAATGGCTTAGGTCCGAGCGCTCGTGCGGGAAGGCGTGCTGGAAAAACTCTTCGCCGGTGAAGAACTGGAAATACGGGTCGTGGACCCAGCGCTCGCACACCCCTTCATCGGACAGCCCGTAAATGTGCTTGAGCAACAACAGCCCGATCATGAAGCGGGCCTCGATCCCCGGCCGGCCGTTCTCGCTGTAGAGCGGCGCGATCTCGCCGTCGATCCAGTCCCAATCGATCTTGCCGGCAAGCAGAACCAGCTCGTGCTTCATGTTGATGATCTGGTCCAGCCGCGCCCGGAACAGATCGTTCGATCCCGTCGTCTTGTGCTTCTTCGGCCGCATCGTCCCCTCCGATGCACCACAGAATCATGGTCCGCAGCGAAAGGGAATCCACAAACGAATTTGCAAGCTTTGGGGTTCTCAAGCTCCCAACCCCTGCAATCTCAAATGCCTCCGCATCCGAAAAACAGACTCCCGCTCAATCGCTTAGAGGCTTGTTCACGGACGACTAGCTAAGTCTGGCCGGCCCTTGCGCAACACCGTAGATCCGCGATTGGGCTACTGGCTGATTGGCATCCAAAGTTCGGCTGAAGCCGATCTCAATCTTGGTGGGTTCTTGGATTCCGGATCCAAGGCCCAGGCGGGGCCACCTTTCCGATGGCGCTTCTGCTTTCTTTGTCTCTTATGATTTCGTGGCGCACAAAAATCTTCTGCAGGAATTCCCCGATGTGGGCATGTGCAATCTTGCGGAAGGCTTTAACAGCGCCCGACATCTGCCTGTCGGGAGGATAAATCATTAGCGTGTGAAAGTTCAGGCGCGGCAGGAAGGGGCGCGCGATCAATTCGCCTGGCACGAGTCCGCCGAGGCTATAGGGATTGATGAGTTCAAGCCCCACGCCCCTTGAGACGAGGTGACAAATGGAAAGGGCGAAATGCGTTTCATGCACCACGTTTGTCGTTATTCCGCATTTTTCGAACAAGGCGTCAATGCGCTGTCGCGTCCGGTCCACCTGCGCCAACGAGATGAAGGGCTGCCCCGCGAGATCTTCAGGGTTGATCACAGACTTTTTTGCAAGCGGGTGGCCAGGTGGCATGATGCAGACCACAGGCGGGGCTACGAAATGTTCGGAAATGATGCCGGATAAGTCGACCTCATCAGCTACAAATCCCATGTCGAATTGATCGTTCGCCACGCCATCTCTGACGATGGCAGAGCTTATATTATCCATCTTGATGATTGTTTTTGTATTGTCCTTCGCAAATCTCGCGACCATGTCGGGTATAAATGAAAATCCGAGTGCGGGAAGCGCGCCGATTCTCAGATACCCCTGCGCAGACGTACGGATATCTTGCGCTATGAGTTCCAGTTTTCGGAGCGATAGGAAGGCGCGGTCTACTCCCTGATGGAATGCTCTCCCTTCGGGCGTGGGGCGCATCCGGCCACTCTCGCGATCGAACAACTTCAGCTTGATCTCAGACTTAAGTTGGCTGATCAGTCGGCTGACCGTAGGCTGTGATATGCCCAAAAGCTGAGCCGCCTTGATCGTCGTTCCCATTGTCATGAGCGCGTTGAACGCTTCAATCTGCCGATGGCTGATCATGGTATTACATTTCTGAATAGTCCGGGCCTGATACCGTATTAGTCACGAGACCGCTCGACAAGCCCTGGCATATGCGCTTCGTCCCGCCGGAGGGCGGGGATATCGTTCCAACATACACCTATGCTCTTCATCGCGAGACCGTTACCAAGACGGGCCGTTGGTCGCAGTACTTTTCGAAAAACGAAGATCTATTCGTTATCGAACGTCGGTTCCGAATTGCCGATAAGTTTTGGGTGTTCAATCGATTTTATGCCAGTACGCGCACGCTTCGACCCCTCCACGCTGTTTCGTGGCAATCGCCGGCACGCGCTCGTGCAACATCAAGGTCGCCATTAGTCCAAACTCGCCAACTTTGTCGGCATGGACGCCACTCGCGTTGGTCAGAGCAGTTGACGCGCGCAGCCAGTCAAAAAGGCGCATATTTCTCGACACCGGCGCTGGTGCATTGAATAAGTTTCAGTGCTTCGGCTTCTGAAGCAATGAGCGCGGTGTCGAGCCCGCCAGCAACGAGAATGTCGGCGCGCCGTAGAGCCTTCATGTCGCGCTCATCGGAGTAGCGGCACGTCAACTCCGCTGGACGGCACACAGAAAGGAGATTTCTGAGAATAGCCTCAGTGGTCACCTCATATGCGGGATCGTGACCGCGAACATTCTCGACATAGATCCGCGGTGAGAAAATCCAATCGTCCGAAACCGTATCCACCATAACTTGCTAGCTCTCTACCCACCGTGATTACTTCGGAACGCAGTTTCACCGGCTCCTGCCTCGCCTCAGGCTATTGCCGCTCGATAGTCGAAGAAGCGGAAAGGAGCGATGGCATCGACATCGACCTCTGCGCCAAGTCCCGCCGTTGTGGGCACAGCAAGCCTGCCATTGGCCACTGTCTTCTCCGGCGGGTTTTTCAGAACCTGAATGTAATCGTTCGCTTCCGAATAGTATGGATATGTTTCGAGCGGCATCGCCATCGCAGTCGCTGCTATTGCTTGAATGGAGGCTGACGTACAAAGCGTACTTGCGCAATTGTGCGCTGAAACGCGAACGTTGTAGGCTTCCGCCATCGCGGCAATCTGGACGAACTCGAAGATTCCACCGCAATTTCCGACGTCCGGCATAGCAATGTCCACGCCGCCGGTTTCCAGCAGATTGCGAAAGCCGTTGCGGGTATAAATGCGCTCGCCAGCGGCGATCGGAATCGGCCATCGACCCGCCAGATTACTCAGGCCTCGAAAATTGAAGGCGTCGAGCGGCTCCTCAACCCAGATCAGATCGAGTTCGACACAGACGTCCATGAAGCGGATCAATTGGTCGTTGTTCAGCCCCCCGGAGAGGTCGAACATAAGCCCGATATCCGGACCCACGACTTTGCGCAGTGTCCTCACCCGGTCGACCGCTCGCTTGAACGTTTCATCATCAAGTTGGCGACGCTGGACATGCCGCAGCGTCCGACCCTTCTCGTAGCTGGCAAGCGGATAACACTTCAGCATCCGATAACCATCCGAAATCGGTCGCTCAGCTGATTTGGCCCATCCGAGCACGTCATCGTGTCTGGTGCTCCAACCGTTGGCGTACACTTCGATTGTGCTTGCAAACTTGGCGCCAAAGAGCTCGTAAATAGGGACGCCTAGCGCCTTTGCCTTAATATCCCAAAGGGCTTGGTCGATTGCGCTGAGTGCCGCGAACACAATGGCTCCGCCGCCCTTCGTCCAGAACGAATTGTCGTATATTTCGTGCCAGACGTGACGCGGGTACGTCGCATCCGCGCCCACCACGCATGGGGCTAGCTCTCTCAGCATGCCTGCGGCAGCATCGGCGCCTAGTCCATATGCGACTGCAGCTTCGCCGTAGCCGACGATACCATCTCTTGTCGTCAATTCGACGATTACGGGACGCTGAGGTCCGCTACGGACATTGAAAACGCGAAGGTTGTCGATCGCAAGCATGGATGCAGCTTTCTGTGTTGGAGGCGAAGGATGGCGGGAGTCTGCGTGCTTGACCCCCGCCGACGTCGGTGACGTGACCTCTAGCGGTTCGTCGGGAATTATCAGCGCAAGAGTTGAGAAAGGAACTTGCGACTACGTTCGTATTTCGGGACGCGGAGAGAGCCATGCCCCCGGCGCGTAAGCAGACCCTCGTCAATCGGCTTGATCAATGCGATTAGATAACTTTTCAGGGGGCAGGCCAGATCTTCATCAGGGGTCTTCGCCGTCGCGCGATCCAGTCGCTCGTAACCGGGAGGAGGCACGAACAATCCGCCGCGCTGAACTTCAAGCGCGCGTCCGATCCGAAGAGCCAGGGGATCGGCGTAGCGACGGACCACGATCTGAACAGCGGTGGGGAGGCCCTCGGCATCACCCATAGGTATGCTCAGGGAGGCGAGGTCCAGCAGATTGACGAGACGGGCGAAAAGACCAAACGGCGCGTCGGCATCGTGCGCTCCGTCTATGGGCTTCGCTGTGATCGGCGACGAGGGAAGCAGGACGGCATCCGCCCCAGCAAAGTAACGGTGGAACTCCGTTTGCATCAGCCGCCGCTGCTCCACGTAGCCAAGGTAGTCCGTGATGTTCATCGTTGCGCCACGCGACATCCGCTTCGCGATTGTCGGGTCGACGAGGCTGTTCTCCTTCTCGACCAGGTGCCGGTAACGGCTCCAGGCCTCCGCGGTCGTGAAGTTGGCAGCGAGGATCGCATAAGTTTCGAGGGGGCGAGGTAGCGGCTTCTCCTCGAGGACGGCGCCCATGGCTTCCAGATCAGCGAGCGTCTCCCTGAACCGCTCAAGGATGCCGGGCTCCGCAGCCTCTAGGTTCTCCATGGGTGGGTGGCGCAGCGTCAGCCCTGCGACACCCTTGTCCAGGTCGGCGAGCGGGTCGGCCCGCGGGACCCTGAACGTCGCGGGATCGTCCGGATCCTCCCCTTGCAACGCCGCCTGGAGGAGCGCCGCGTCCTCGACCGAACGAGTCATTGGACCCACGGTGTCGAAGACGAGGGCGAGCGGCTGCACCCCGCCGCGCCCAATCAGTCCGAGCGATGTCTTCATCCCGACGATCCCGCACAGCGCCGACGGGCTGCGCACCGAGCCGCCTGTATCGGTGCCCAGCGCGACGGGCACCAGCCCGGCCGCCACCGCCACCGCCGATCCACTGGACGATCCGCCCGGGACGCGCTGAACTAGAAGATCGCGCGGGTTGACCGGGGTGCCGCAGCTCGGGTTCGTTCCCCAGGCGCCGTACGCGAACTCGACCGTATGCGTCTTGCCGATGAGGACCATGCCCTCGGCCAGCAGTCGCCGGACCGCGGTGGCCGAATGCGCGGCGGCCGTGGCGGCGGACGCCTTCGATCCGGCCAACGTGGCATAGCCCTCGACGTCGAACAGGTCCTTGGCAGCGAACGGAACGCCGTCAAGGGAGCCCCTCGCCTGGTTGCGGGACCGCCGTCCATCCGACTCCCGCGCCGCCAGAAGGGCAGCGTCGCCGTAGACCTCGACGAAAGCGTTCAACATCGGGTCGTAGGTGCGGATGCGAGCGAGCAACTCAGTCACGAGCGCCTCCGACGTGAACTCGCCCCGGGCCAATGTCCGTGCGAGATCAGTGGCGGAGAGGAAGGCAAGGTCCATGTCCAGCTCCTTTATGGCTTTTAGGCACCGTATACAATCGATTGTTTATTGAGTACAATCGATTGGATTGTCAATGATGAACCATCAAAAAGGTAGCGTCATGAGATCAGATTGGGGGGCTGCAGCAGCATTCGCGTCAGCCGCAGCGCTCCTACTTTCGGCCGGCTGCCCATTGGGTGGCCCGGATTGCTCTGGAGCAAACGGAAAAGTCGGATTTGACAGAGTACTTTTGAGCGCTTCACGAGGACGCTGCCGCAGCGTCTGGACGTGGTCGTCATTGGCGGAGGCATCGTAGGTGCCTCGACCACTTTTGAATTTGCGGAGCGGGGGGCATTCAGTTGCCTTGTGCGAAAAAGGCGGCATCGCCTGCGAGCAGTCCAGCCGGAATTGGGGCTGGGTCTTTCCCGCCGGGATGTCCGCGAGATGCCGCTCATGCTCGAAGCGATGAAGATCTGGAGCGGCCTCGCCGAGCGCACCGCTCAAGACGTGGGATACCCGTCGGGCATCGTCTTCACCGTTGCGCCGGAAGGAGACTAGCGCCCTCGAAAGGCTGGCCGACGGCGCTCTCAAAGCGCTCACCAAGCGAACGCTGGAGACATTGAATAAGTTCAACGTAGCCGTTACCTTTGACTGTTCCGTTTTCGGAAAGTCACAAAGGGATCCCAAAATTCCTGTTGCGCGAACTTGCACGCAGCAGCACCCTTACACGCAGTTGGTTGGAGCGAGCACCTTACCATCCGGGACCATTGAACGAAGGGAACATTTCCACTTTGTCGATCGACGATACGACGGAATGGCCGACCGGCAGACGGCGACCAAGGATGGCCGAGATAGCGCGCATAGCAGGCGTCGACATCTCAACCGTCAGCCGCGCCTTGGCAGGAAGCCCGCGCGTCACCAAGGAGACGCGGGCGCTGATCGATCAGATTGTGCGCGACACCGGGTACGTGGTGAACGAGAAGGCCCGCGCTCTGCGGGATGGCCGCGCTAATCAGGTGCTCGTCATCGTTTCAGACATCGCTACACCGTTCTATTCTGATGTTGTTCAGGGCATCGTCGAGGCGCTGGCGGAATGTGGAATCAATGTTTTGTTGGGCGCAACGCTGCGTCAGGCCAAGCGCGAGGCAAAACTGGGGAAGCAAATGCTGACCGGCGTGGTGGATGGCATCATCACCATCACCGGGAGTGTACCCAAGACGATCCTCAACATGCAGGGCTTCAACAGCAAAGTCGTCGCGATATCGCGACCCGTACCGCACGAGGGCGTCACATGTGTCACAATCGATAACTACGCTGCCGCCAAGGATGTGATGGTACACCTCCATGCAATGGGGCATCGGCGCATCGTCCACATCGGCGGACCGAATCACTCCGAGACATACCGTGACCGTAGTGCAGCGTACGTCGATTTCATGCGCGATAATTCCCTCGTCGAGCTGACGACGGTACGCTCAACCAACTCTTTCAATGACGACGCTGAGTTCTGGTTTCAGGATCATGAAATCCATGCTCGACGATGGCCCGCGCCCTACGGCGGTTTTCTGTGCCACCGACGAGCTTGCGATAAGCGCTATGGCAGCTGCTCGACAAGCCAACCAGAACATACCCGGTGACGTGTCGTTCTTTGGGTTTGACGATTTGAAATTGGCGGGGCTGATTTCTCCCCCGCTGTCGACAGTGTCCGTTCCGCGCTTCGAGATGGGGCGCAGGGGAGCGGAAGTGCTCTTCAGCCAGATCTACAAGGGTGCGACGGCCTCGACCAAAATTGTGCTCGAGCATCGACTGGTACTGAGGGACAGTGTGGCGAAGATCTGATGATCCGATTGGCACATCCGTTGTCGTGCCCAAGCTTGCCGACGACGATCGTAAATAAGGCCGCAGCAGTGCTATGGCGAGATCGCTGACTATGTTCAACAGCTTTTTACAGGCGTACCGGCGAAGTTTGGGCGAACCGGCTCCTTGCCAAGCGGAGGGAAGCTAGCCGCGCCGCGCTTCGAACTCTGTGCTGTATGACATAAGGTGCGATACCAGCAAGCGAATTGACGTATGTTGGATACCCGGCGCCCGCGATCGGCGCTTGGCAGTCGGCCTCGCTAGGGCACCGCTGACTGGCGGAGCGTCGGCTGCGTCGAACGGATCGCGTAGTCTGTCACCTCTTTGTGCAGCCGACGGATGCAAACACTCATGAACAATTGCAACACCCTGGCGGTCAACTGCGGTGCGCAGAGGTTCCGGCGGCAAGCGTCACACGCTCGGTGGCACATTCTTCGAGCCGACGGTGCTGGCCAATGTCAGCAAGAGCGCGCTGGTGACCACAGAAGAAACTTTTGGGCCCTTGGCCCCGTCTATCGTTTTGCCAGTGAAGACGATGTCGTTTCCTTGGCCAATCGATTGTTTGATAACTTTTACCATTAGCCAATCGATTGTTTGCTAACTTTTTACCATTTTCACCTACTTTTCACCTACGTTGCCTCTAATTGCAAAACTCTACGAGTTTTGTCGTGGGAATTTAAACCCCAGCGCTTCAGCGTGGAGGAATATTTGATGGCTGGGTGGGACGGCAAAGCTTCGCAGGCAGGGGCGGATCAGCCTAAGCGCACAGCAAAGCTGACGATCATGACGGCTGTCGCCGGCACGATGGGTCTTTTCATATTGCTTACGATTGGTTCGGCTTTGACCAGTTTAAAACTGAGTTCAACCGCCGCCGCTATCCTTGGCGAGCAGCCGCGCGCGATTGAGGGAATGAGCGACGTCAAAGACCTCGAAAAGAGCATGGTAGGTCTCGACGTGACGATGAACCGATATCTGGCATCGGTGAATCTAGAGGACAAAAAGGCCTTTTTCGACGGCGAAAAGCAGGCCAAAGCCTTGCTTGAGAAGATGGAACGCCGCGACCCGAAGGTCCAACCCCTGGCTAGTGCATTTAATGCTTGGAGCGAGGCCGCGTCGAAGTCGATGCAGCTGTGGTCGATAACAAGAGAAGCCGAAGAAGCGCATAAAGCTTTCGATAGGGCGATCGGTGCTTATTCCGCGTCAGAGCTCGAGCGGCTCGATGCCGGGCGTCAAGAATCGACGGCTCGGTTCGTCGCAGCCTCGCGCCTTCAAATCGTGGTGTTGGCATTGACGCTCATTCTCTCGCTTTCGCTAGCTTGGGCACTGCATCGTTTCCTGATCAAGCCGTTGCAAAGTCTCATCCAGGTAACTCATCAAATCGCAGCCGGTGAACGCAATGTCGATTTGGGTCAGGCGCTCTCGATGCGCGATCTGGAACGCTTGCAGGATGCTCTCCGGATATTCTATCAAAATATAGTCGAGCGCGAGAAGCTCGTAGAGGCGCAACTTCAATCTGCCATGCGCGATGACCGTGCCAACAAAGTCAATCGTCTCATCGAAGGTTTCGAAGAAGAGATGCGTCTGACGTTGATCCGTCTTGACACGAGCGCTTCGGAGTTGGCGCAGGGATCGACCATCCTGGGCGATGTTTCCCAGGCAGCGGCGGTTGAAGCCAAGAGCGCTGACCAGATCTGCGAGGATTTGACCAAGGCCGTTTCCTATCTGATCGGCAGCGCCGACGAGATCAAATCCGGTATCGGCCAGGTTTCGCTCGGCGCGGGACGTTCACAGGAGGCCTCAGGACGCGCTGTGGTGGAGACGCGCGACATGAAGGCGACAATGGAAGAGCTTCGCCAACTCGCCAACGACATTGGAGACATCCTCGAAATCATTAAAGGCCTGGCCAGCCAGACTAATCTCCTAGCGCTCAATGCAACCATCGAAGCCGCGCGCGCGGGAGAGTTGGGCCGAGGATTTGCGGTGGTCGCCGCCGAAGTTAAAACGCTCGCCAGCCAATCGGCGCATGCCGCTAATGAAATTGCCGGCAAGATCACAGCCATCCAGCAGGCGTCCGAACGAACCATGAAGGCGATCAGCAAGGTCGATAACATAGTAAGCGAGAGCTCGTCGCACGCGACGTCGGTTGCTTCCGTCGTTCAGGGGCAGAATGCGGCGATCAATGAGATGGCCGCTAGTCTCGCCAAGACGTCCGAAGCCTCCCAGCAGAGCGCTGGAAGCGCCGCCAGGGTCCGCGATTCCGTTCATTCGACCGAAGAGATCGCTAAACTGGTCGAGACGCATGCACGGAGGCTCACCACCGAAAGCGAACAGCTGGAAGGCCGTATCCGACAATTTCTCGATAGCGTGAAAGCGGCGTGAGGCACGCCACGATTAGCTGCTGACCGTGCTAAGCGACTTTGGGCCTGCAAAGACAAGACAAGCTATATTTTTGTCTCGGTCTTTGATATCGGCAATTGCAGTTTGCGCCGTTTCTCGGTGTGTCGGCCCGCCCTGATGGTCTTATGTCGCATGACCTGGATATTGCGGTACCTCTGGCCCCTATTGATCGACAGGGGAGTCTCGGAGCTCTCGCCTATTCCTCGCTGAAAGAGTCCCTTATCAGCGGCAATTTTCCCCTGGTACCAAGCTCACCGTTCGCTTGGTAGCGCAAGCGCTCGGCGTGAGCACGACACCGGTTCGTGATGCGATAATCCGGCTGATTGGTGTGGGTGCGCTGGTTAATCTAGGCCTCAAGACGGTTGTCGTTTCCGTTCTTACCATGGTGACGCTCGACGAGGTTACGAAAATCCGCTCGGTGCTGGAGTCTCTTGCCGCATTCGAGGCGACTACGCATACTGACGACAGCGATATTGAATTTCTTGACACAACGCAGTCCCAGATCAATAGCGCGACGGACGGGGAGCAGTATGGCGAAGTGCTTCGCCAAGGGCGCGGCGCCACTCAATGCACCGTGCCCTTCCTATTCGTCCCCGAGTTGCTGCTTCGCAAAAGATTTACAATTGACAATACAATCGATTGTATGTCAAATACAAACGATTGGATAAAGACCGAGAAAATAACATGACCGAGAACCCAGCGACTTCCAAGCTCACTTTTCCCTCCGATGCGGATTACCGCAATCGCATCGAACGCGCCCAGGCTGAGATGAAGAAGCATGGCATTGATGTTCTCGCTTTGGCAGGTATCGACATTCATCGCTTCTTCACCGGATTGAACGGCCTGCCGGTCACCAGGCCGATCTGGCTGGTCCTTCAGCAGGACGGCACGGCAGGCTTCGTCTCACCCGGCAGCGAAGTTAAGGAGATACGGGCGCGATGCCGCACGCCGGTGGCTGCCAAATGGGTCGAATGGAAAGAGCCCATGCCGGCCCCTATGACGCATCAGGATGCGCTCGCCAAACATCTCGAAGAGATCGCGCCGGACGCCCGTACGATCGGCGTCGATTTCACTGGCACGACCGGCGGAAACATCGAACTGGTCAAGCAGGCACTTGGCGCCGAACGCATCAAGGACGTCACGCCGATGCTGCGCGAACTGCTCGCCGTAAAGGATGCGGCGGCGCTCGGCGTCATTCGGCTCAGTTGCGACATCGCTGGCCACGAGTTCAACGCCAGCGTTGCCGCCGTCGCGCCCGGCGTTCCCGAATGGAAAGTGGCGCTCGCTTCCGTTGTAGCCGGTACCGAGCGGGCTGCCGAACTATGGAACGGAGACGAGGAGGCGTCACCGTTCGCGCAGAGCATTCGTATGACGGGAAGCGGCGCTGACCGCACGGCGCGCTGCCATGCCGCTGGCGCTGGCCGCATCATGGAGGATGGCGACATCGTGCAACTATGCCGTTGCGGTACGGCCTTCTTCGGGCACCCAATCGGCTACGACCGGCCGGTCCAGGTTGGTTCAAAAGAGCCGTCTCCGGAAATGCGCAAGGTCATTGATCTCGCACGTGAGGCGCAGGAGGCGGCGCTGGCGATGATACGCCCCGGTGTGACGGCTGGCGAAGTGCACGCCGCCGCAATGGAAGTGATTGGGCGCGGCGGCTGGGAGAGCCCCGTCCTGCACCGCACCGGGCGTTCGCTTGGATACTCCACTTGGGACGGGCACGAGCTCAAGGCCGATTCCCCGACCGTGCTTGAGCCGGGCATGGTCATGACTGTCGAGCCGGGAATCTATGTAGACGGAATCGGTGGCGCGCGCTTTGGCGACACGGTTCTCGTGACCGAAACCGGGTGCGAAGTGCTCACCCCGTTCGACCTCGGCCGGGATGTCTAATGAGTAACCAGTTGCTCCCTGCCGTTTCCTTTCAGCGGGTCACCCGACGTTATGGCCCAGTCGCCGCGGTGAGCGACGTCACCCTCGACATCTCGTCTGGGGAGTTTTTCGCGCTACTTGGCTCGAGCGGTTCTGGCAAGACGACGCTTCTTATGCTCCTCGCAGGGTTCGACAAACCGACCGAAGGCCGCGTCCTGATGTCGGGCACGTCTGTCTCCGACGTACCTCCGCATCGGCGGCAAATCGGGGTGGTCTTCCAGAACTATGCGCTTTTCCCGCATCTGACGGCTGCCGAAAACGTCGTCTATCCACTCAAGATGCGCGGCGTTGGGCGTGCCGAGCGTGATGCGCGAGTGAAAGCGGCCCTCGGACTCGTCAACCTGACCGATCGCTGGTCATCGTATCCGTCGCAGTTGTCAGGTGGGCAGCAGCAACGTGTTGCGCTCGCCCGCGCTCTGGTCTTCGGCCCCGACCTCCTGCTTATGGACGAACCGCTCGGTGCCCTCGATCGGAGGCTCCGCGACCAAATGCAGCAAGAACTGAAGCGCATCCAACGCGAACTCGGCATCACGGTCATCTACGTCACGCATGACCAGTCGGAAGCCATGGCCATGGCAAACCGTATCGGGATCATGGCCGAGGGGCGGCTTCTCCAGGTCGCGGATCCGGCAACCATCTACGCTGCGCCGTCCAATCATTTCGTCGCACGGTTCCTTGGCGAGTGCTCGATTCTGCGCGTCACCGCGACGGATGGCGGCCGCGGATACGAGATCGGTGGCGTGCGTCAGCCGTTGCCGTCTCCTGCAACGGCGCCTTTCGATATTGTGGTGAGGCCGGAGAACGTCTCAGTCCACCCCGTACTGGAAGCCGTATCAGATGATGTCTCCGGCGTCCCCGCTACGATCCGCGACATCACATATCTCGGCGCCGGCTGGCGCGTAACGCTGCAGCTTCCCGACGGGCAACTCCTGCTCGCCAGCATCGTGCGTGGAGATCGTATGGCCGGACACCTGGCGCCCGGCGAGTCCGTCGTCGCGCGATGGGCCCCGGCATTCGTCGCCGTTCTTCCGGCTGAAAAATCTTCCTGAAACAAAGTTTTTTTAAAGGAGTGGAACCAATGAAGCAAAACAGACTGTATATTGGCATCTCAGCCGGCTTACTCGCTGCGGCCAGCGCAATCTTCTATCAGTCGGCGTCTGCGGCCGATCCCGCCAAGGTCGTGGTCGCCTCTTACGGAGGCTCCTTCCAGGACGCCCAGACAAAGGCATTCTTCGAGCCATACGCCAAAGCCACGGGTGCCAAAGTTACCGGCACCACCGGTACTGGTCATGCCAAGATAAAAGCCATGGTCGTGAGCGGCAACATCACCTGGGATGTGGTCTCAGCCGACGCCGCGGCCTATGAGAACGAGGTGAAGGATGACCTTCTTCAGCCGCTCGATTACTCGATTATCAAGGCCAATGGCATCCCGGCCGAGTTCCGCACGAAATACGGCGTCGGCTACATGAAGTTCGCACAGAATCTGGCGTGGAACAAAGATAAGTTTCCGAATGGACTTACCCCGGCACAGTTCTTCGACCCAGCGGTGAAAGCGCGTCGTGTGATGTTGGCGTTGCCGTACTACAATCTCGAATTCGCGCTGCTGGCTGACGGTGTGAAGCCGGCCGAACTTTATCCGCTGGACGTGGACCGCGGCCTCAAAGTTATCGGTCGGGTCAAGGACCAGATCGTCGGCTTTAAGCCGCCCTCGGATGTCCAGGCGCTCATCCAGCAGGGCGAGGTGGACGTCGCCTTCGGCCCGGGCGGTCGCATCAGCAATGCCATAAAGGCCGGTGCCAACTGGACTTATGGGTATGACGCATCGGTCACGGTTGTCGAATATTGGGCGGTGGTGAAGGGTGCTCCGAATGCAGCAGAGGCGATGAAATTCATCAATTTCGCCGTTCAGCCAGATCAGCAGGCGGAACTCCCTCGCCATATCTTTTATGGCCCGACCAACGTCGACGCGCTGAAGCTTATTGACCCAGCCGTCGCCAGGGATCTGCCGGGCAATCCGGAGAACGAGAAGTTCGGCGCAGTGCTCAATTCGAAATGGTGGAACGAGAACCTCGAGTCTGTGCAGAACTCGCTGGAACACGTACATCATGCATTAGCAGCGTAGACGGGAGAACGCGAAGATGAGGCGCAGCAGCGGGTTCGTAAATTGGGAACGGTTGTTACTGCTGGCTCCAGTAACCATTCTGCTTCTCCTCGCTTTCGCGCTACCGTTGCTGGCGATCGTGCCGGAGGCGTTCGGCGGCGATGCCGCCGGGCGCTTCATGCGGATTTTCGGCAGTCCGGTGTACCTAACGGTGATCTGGACAACGGTGCGCATCAGCCTGGAAGCCACAGCGATAACTCTCGTTGTCTCCTTCCCACTGGCGTGGATCTTGAGCCGGGCCACTGGGGTGAAGGCGCTGCTTCTTGGGCTGTTGGTTCTGGTTCCCTTCCTGACCAGCGTGCTGGTGCGTACCTTCTCCTGGTTAGCGATCCTCGGACAGCGTGGCCTTATCAACGCGACGCTTCTCAGCCTGGGGTTGATTTCGGAGCCGCTCCCGCTTCTGTTCGGCGAGCTGGCAGTTGTGCTCGCCCTCGTGCAATGTTCGATCCCGATGATGGTCTTCGCTCTCGTCACCGTCCTCAGGCGCATTGACGGACGCATTCTTCTGGCCGCTCACACGCTCGGAGCCAACCCGCTGCGCATCTGGTCAGGCATTCTTCTGCCACTTGCAATCCGCGGCATCCAATCCGGCGTTACCATCATCTTCCTTTTCACCATGGCGAGCTTCATCGCGCCGGCTTTTCTCGGCAGTCAGCGACAGCAGATGCTCGCCCAAGTAGTTCAGTCGGAAATTGACATCGGAGCCGACTGGGCTTTGGCCGCGGCACTGGGCATTACTCTTGCCGTTGTAGCGACGATTATCGTCACGGCACTCTCCTCGGTGGCGCGATACTTGTCGCGTTGGCAGCGTCCGGGTTTGGTGCCGCTGACTCTGCCGCAAGAGCATGTGAAGGAGGTGGACAAGTCGCTTCTTCGCAGACCGGTGAAGCTGCCACCCTCCCGTCTTCACATTCTTGCGGGTTTTCGCGTCGGCGCGCGGCTTGTCGAACCGATCTATCTGTGTGTCATATCTGTCTTCATCCTCCTTCCGCTGGTCGTGCTCATTCCTGTGTCATTCAGTTCGGCGGAGGTTCTCATCTTTCCGCCACCCGGCTACTCCTTGCGATGGTTCGAAACGATCTTTGGCAGCCAGGAATGGATTGCGGCGGCACTGACCAGCCTTCGCATTGGCGCCGCCACCTGCGTCGCGACCCTCGTCATCGCCACCCTGACGGTTCTCGGCTTCGGTCGCCACTTTCGTTACCAGGGTGCTGCCGACGCACTGCTGTTGTCGCCCCTGACCGTACCAAGCGTTGTCTTTGCGTTAGGTGCCTATCTGGCCTTCGCGCGTGTGGCATTGGTAGACACCGAGACAGGGATCATCATCGCTCATACTGTTCTGATCTTCCCAATAGTTTACCTGGTGGCGTCGGCAACATTTAGTTCCATCGATCCTTGGCTGTCCCTTGCAGCAGCAAGCCTTGGCGCGAATCCATGGCGCATCTTTCGAACGATCGTTTTCCCCTTGCTCCTTCCGGGCCTCGGAGTTCGGAACTCTGCTTGCGATGCTTCTCTCGTTCGATGAATTTGTCGCTTCGATCTTTCTCAGCAACCTGTCGGTGAAGACCTTGCCGAGAAAATTGTGGGAAGGCATTCACTTCAATACAAGTCCCGAATCTGCGGCCGTCTCCGTAGTGCTGCTGGGTGTCACATGCGCCATGGTCGTTGTCGGCATGATGGTTGTTCTCGGGCGCCGGAAGAACGCTTTGTTGCCGGTGCAAGCGCGCCCTGAACCGGTTTGACGGCATCATGTTGGCCACGTCTGATCGTTTCGACCTTAGAGTCATTTGGCGCGGGAGCTCATGCCGCCAGGCCTCACGGGTCAATCGATCCAATCTTCGTCGCAACGCAGGTCGTCAATGGATTTCAGCCAATCGTCGCGAGGAACATCGATCCGCTAGATCCGGTGGTCCTGTCAGTCACGTCCATCCAAGCCGGAGAGGCCCACGACGTCATTCCTCCGGATGCGAGGTTAAGGGGAATATCGCTAAGTAGCTGAAATGACCGAAAAAACTACGAAATCATACGATCTCCCTTTCTCCGTCGCGCCAAATGATGGATTGGACGGACTGAGCGGGAAAAACGAAGCGCAATCAACACTTAACATGCACGCGACGCAGCCGTGCAGTACCAAATGCTGTACCGACGCCGTCGGCGAGCCGGCTTTGGATCAGGCTGCGTCCGAGATGCGCATTTCAACATGCAGACCGGCCGCTCCGATCATATTGACCAAGGTATCGAGGCCAAACAATTCGATCTTGCCGCGCATGAGATCAGAGATACGCGGCTGGGTAACACCAAGCAGCTTGGCGGCTTCGGACTGGCTTAGCCCAGTCCGAGCGATATGATCCTTCAAAGCCATCATCAACGCCGAACGGAGCTTCATGTTCTCAGCCTGCGCAGGTGTATCCTCAATTGCATCCCACACATTAGCGAAGCGCTTCTTGCTCATTGATCCAGCTCCTTTAGCAAATCCCGGTAACGCTGCGCGGCTAGGTTCAGATCCGCTTTGCTTGTTTTCTGCGTCTTCTTTTGGAAACAATGCAGCACATGGACGGCGTCGTCGAACTTCGCCACATACATTACCCTGAATGCTCCCGTGGCATCTCGAATCCGAATTTCCTGCACTCCTCGGCCAACTGTATTCATGGGCTTCCAGTCGTCCGGCTCGCGCCCACGCTGGACTTGGTCGAGCTGATATCCCGCCTCACGCCGGGCCGCTGCTGGAAATGCACGCAAATCGTCGAGCGCACTGCCTCGGAATTCAACCGGCTTAAATTCGACCATCGGACTTAATATACAAAATTTTGTATAGGTTGGCAACTCTTTTCCGCGGTTGCGCTTGGTCGGCTAGGGCGAATAGCGATCTGGCACGACGGGGAGGAGCGGCTACGCACCAGCCTGTGCAAATGAATGGCAGCCGGGGATTTGCGGGAAACCGAAGGTCAAATGTTCGGCATGTCCAAATCAGGCATTCCTGGCCGTCGATGAGGCGTTAATCGAACGCCATCTGCGCGGGACAGACGTGAACGGCGCTCCGTTCGTGATGGGCGTCTATCCGATGCTTGCCGACAATACCTGTTCATTTCTAGCAGCGGACTTCGACGAAGGGGAATGGCGAAGAGATGTTTTTGCTTTTAGAAACTCTTGCGAGCGTCATGGAATACCTGTTGCCATTGAGCGGTCCCGATCCGGAAACGGTGCGCACGCCTGGATTTTCTTTGATGAGCCGATTCCAGCGGCATTGGCGCGCCGTCTCGGAGCGTTCCTGATTACCGACACGATGGAACGCGTCCCCGATATCGGATTCGGATCCTACGATCGGTTTTTTCCGAGTCAGGATTCCATGCCAGCGGGTGGCTTCGGTAACTTGATTGGCTTGCCTCTTCAGGGGCTCGCGCGAAGTGCTGGCAACAGCGAATTCATCGATGAATATTGTTCGCCGTATCTGGATCAGTGGGCCTTCCTGTCTACGATTGGACCTATGCCGCGTGCGAAGGTGGAACACCTAGTCGAGGAAGCAAGTGCATCTGGAAAACTTTATCGGCGTGCGCATTCCTCTCGTCGACGAAGACGAAGAACCGTGGCTAGCCCCGCCGTCGCGGCGACAGACGCAGCCAGCAATCCGCGAGCCATTGCCAGGTGCGATTACTGTCGTACAGGCGGACCAAGTGTACCTCGCCGCGTCACGCGCTGCCACCGTCGTTGATCGCGCGCCTCATTCGCCTGGCGGCGTTCCAGAATCCCGAATTTTACGCGGCACAAGCGATGCGCAGGTCGACCCATGACAAGCCTCGGATCATTTCTTGCGCGGAGTTGACCAGCCATCACATTGCGCTGCCTCGAGGGTGCTTCGACGCCGTCCTCGATCTGCTTACACCACTTGGAATTGCAGTAACGATTGAGGATCGCCGTTTTGTCGGTGTGGCGATCCCACTTGCCTTCACCGGCGCACTTCGCCCCGATCAGGAAACTGCGATCAAAGCCCTGTTGCCGCACGATGCCGGCGTGCTCGCGGCAACGACGGCGTTCGGCAAGACGATCCTAGCCATCCGGATGATGGCCGAGCGTGGACGGAATACATTGGTCCTTGTTCACCGCCGTCAGCTCATGGATCAATGGATCGAGAGGCTCACAGCGTTCTCAAATATGCCGCGTGACGCGATCGGCATGATCGGCGGCGGTCGTCGCAAGCCGAAAGGGCAGGTTGACATTGCCTTGATCCAGAGCCTCGTTCGCAAGGGAGAAGTCGATGATATCGTCGGCAATTATGGGCATCTTGTGGTCGACGAATGCCATCATCTGTCAGCGGCAAGCTTTGAACTGGTCGCGCGCCGCAGCAAGGCCCGCTACATCCTCGGCCTGTCAGCAACGGTTACGCGAAAAGACGGACATCACCCGATCATCGTTATGCAATGTGGTCCCGTTCGCCATCGCGTAGATGCACGATCCGAGGCAGCCAAGCGCCCATTCGATCACATGGTGCGGATCAGGGATACCAGCTTCCAACTTCAGGCCACATTGGGCACTTCTGCTCCTTCCATCCAGGATGTTTTCAAGGAGTTGGTTGATGATGAAGCGCGCAATGATCTGATATTCGATGACGTCTTGTGTGCTCTGGAGGCGGGCCGCTCACCAGTCGTGATAACTGAGCGCACCGCCCACTTGGAGACCATCGCAAAGCGTCTTGAGCGTTTCGCTAGGCATGTGGTCGTATTGCGCGGTGGGCAAAGCGAGAAGCAGCGCCGCGACATGGCCGCGCGGCTCGCAGCAATTCCCCACGCAGAGGTACGCGTGATCTGTTTTCTGATCGGGCGGTTACGCCGAACGAACCCGCATAAGTTTCGAGCGGATCGCTGACCGATCAGGCGTCGGCATCACGGCAATACCATTCCCATTCCCATTTCAAATTCGACGATCTGGCGTAGCTTGGCATTGCCAAAAAACTTTATCGAGGAGCGGTACTGCGCGGGCATTTTGGTACTGCCGTGCAGTACCGGGCATGGTCGAAATATGCGAAAATAATCGAGTGATCAGATCAAGCCGTTGAAAAGAAACGAAAATGCTTTAGCTCTAACGCTTCGGATTGACCGTCGAACCACAATCGATTGGACCGACAAAGATAATTAAGTTGAATGAAAACAAGATGTTAGAGGCTCGCTTTTCCGTGGCACCCATGATGGATTGGACCGACCGGCATTGCCGGGTGTTCCATCGTCTGATGACGCGCCGGGCGCGGCTTTATACGGAGATGCTGACGACGGGCGCCATCATTCATGGCGATCGCAGGCGCCTGCTTGGCTTCGATGCGTGCGAACACCCCGTGGCGCTGCAGCTTGGCGGTTCCGATCCGCGCGATCTCGCAACCGCTGCGAAGATCGGCGAGGCCTTCGGCTATGACGAGATCAACCTCAATGTCGGCTGTCCGTCCGATCGCGTGAAGGACGGCCGCTTCGGCGCCTGCCTGATGGCGGAGCCGGCGCTGGTTGCCGACGGCGTCGCGGCGATGAAGCGCGCGGTGAAAATTCCGGTCACCGTCAAATGCCGGATCGGCATCGACGATCAGGATGCGGAGGTGGCACTCGACGAATTGGCGCGCGGCGTCATCGCGGCCGGCGCGGACGCGCTGATCGTGCACGCCCGCAAGGCCTGGCTCAACGGATTGTCGCCGAAGGAAAACCGCGATATCCCGCCGCTCGATTACGACCGGGTCTATCGGCTGAAGGCCGCAATGCCCGACGTACCCATCATCATCAATGGCGGCATCGGCAGTCTTGCCGAGGCGAAGCAGCATCTCGCTTCTGTCGATGGTGTGATGCTGGGGCGGGCGGCCTATCAGGAGCCGTGGCGGCTATTGACGGCCGATTCCGAATTGTTCGGCGAGGCCGCGCCGCACGCCGGCATGAAGCAGGTATTCGAGGCGATGATGCCCTATATCGAGGACCAACTCGCGCATGGCGCGCGGCTGCATTCGATGACGCGGCATTTCGTCGGCGCCTTCCACGGCGTGCCGGGGGCGCGGGCGTTCCGCCGCTATCTCGCCGAGAACGGCGTCAGGCAAGGCGCTGGCGTCAACGTGCTGCGCGATGCGATCGCGCTAGTTGATGCCCGCGCGGACGCGCCGATGGCGGCCTGACGCACCTGAGACATCGGGATAGCCGTGCAGCATCAGCCTGTCGGCCTGCACGCCCCAGCTTTCCAGCCGGTCCAGAAAGCTCATGCCGAGCAGGTTGGTCTTCATCTGCCCGCGCGGCACCACCAGCGCCGGCACCGATTTCTCGACCAGCCCGCCAACGGCGAGGCGATCCAGCGTCAGCCGTGCCGCCTTGGTGTGACCGCCGGCGGTTTCGACATCGACATTGTATTCGAGCATCTCCAGCGGCAACCCGATCGCCTTCGCGGTCTCCCAGGTCAGCACCACCGAGGTTGCGCCGGTGTCGATCACCATCGGCGCCTTGACGCCGTTGATCTTGGCATGGAGCGCGAACTCGCCGGCCTGGCCACGCGCGATCTGCACCGCGGGCGCGGGTTCGAGCGCGCGTCGCCGCAGCATTTGCGAGACCTGGTCGCTGGCGCGCGCGATCTGTTCGGGGTCGCCATAGGCGACCACCGCGCCGGCGGTCGCCGCAAGCATCACGAGCACGAGCAGGATACGGCTCATGGCGCGCCTCCGCAGGCCGTGCGTTTATGGATCAATCGGCCTTGGCACGACCCGCCATCTGCGCGAGACCGGCCTCCGCCATGCGTGCCGGCAAGGTCTCCATGACCGCCAGACGCTCCGCGCGCTCCATGCGGTGCCAGCGCGCGATCTCCGGCAGCGTTCGGCCGCACCCGAAGCAGAGGTTGGTTTTGGGGTCCATCATGCAGACTGCGATACACGGCGTTTCTTTGCTCATTCAGCGAGTGTGAAATGCTTTCGGCGGTTTGCGCAAGCGCTCCCATTACAATCCGGTTCCAGCGCTCATGATCGGCTTGTTGCGGGTCCGCCACTTGTCGTCGGCGGGTGCGGTGATTGCGGTTTCCGGCTGCAGTGGCGGGGCCTCCTCGGCCATCGGCGCCAAGGCCGACATCACCCGCTCCGGCGGGAAGGTGACGATGACTTCAGTACCGATGCGCAGCTTCGATTTCAGCGTGAAGGTGCCGCCATGCATGTCGATCAGGCTTTTGGCGATCGGCAGTCCGAGCCCCGCGCCTTGCTCGGCCGATTTGATCGAGTTGGAGCCCTGACCGAACGAGGCCAGCACGATTGGGATTTCATCTTCCGCAATCCCCGAGCCGGTGTCCTTCACGCTCAGATATTGGCCGCCGGAGGCGGTCCAGCCGACCTTGAGCCAGATCTCCCCGCCTTGCGGCGTGAACTTGATCGAGTTCGACAAGAGATTGAGCACGATCTGGCGGCTGGCGCGTTCGTCGCCCCAGATCCGCGGCATGCCGTGCTCAAACACTTCGTGGATGGTGATGCCGCGGCTGGTGGCGCGCAGTTTCAACAGATGGTGGCAGTCGGCGACGACATGCACCAGCGACACCACTTCCTCATTGAGCTCGTAGCGGCCGGCCTCGATCCGCGACAGATCGAGGATCTCGTTGATGAGGTTGAGCAGATGCACGCCGGAATTATGGATGTCGGCGGAATATTCCTTGTAGACCGGCATGGTATGCGGGCCAAAAATTTCGCTCTTCATCACCTCGGAGAATCCGAGGATCGCGTTCAGCGGCGTGCGCAGTTCGTGGCTCATCTGCGCCAGGAACCGCGACTTGGCGACGTTGGCGGATTCGGCTCGATGCCGCGCCTCGTCCGAAATCGCCTTGGCCTGCTCGAGCTCACCGATCAGCGCATCCTTTTCGGCGCGCGCCTCCAGCGTCGCCAGCGTCGTCGAATGTAGGCGGTGGGCGAGCAGGGCGAAATAGAGCTCGGCGGCGAGCGTCAGCAGCGCCAGCGCGTAATTGTCGAACGAGCCGCTCAGCGCGAAATTGAGCGCGATCGCCGCCGTCACCGGCGCGGTCGCCGCCAATGCCGCGATCGGGAGGCTCGCCGCCAGCATGCTCGACACCGCGATCACCAGGAGCATCAGGAACATCAGCATCGTGTTCGACACGACCTCGGGGCCGGCGGGGTGGCTCAGGATCGCGGTCCAGCACAGGCCGTAGAGCAAATCGAGCAGTACGAACCGCGTCCGCCATTTGCGCGTGGTGGTGAGCGACGGCTTCTCGGCGAGGAAGCGGACGCAATTGCGGATGATGGCGGCATGGATGCAGAGCATGCCGAAGGTCCAGGCCGCGGCTGGCACCGGCTGCTTCCAAAGGCCGAACAGCATACCGGTCGCAACCACCAGCAGCATCACGACATATGAGGCCGACACCCGGGTCTGGGCATATTGCCGGAGCAATTCGGAGTCGAACGCCGGGCGGGTTCCGCTGGTCGACGTTAACCGGTCGCGGGCCTCGCGCACCCGTTGCGCTGCGGCGCGGCGGGTGTTGAGCGGCGCTGCGACCGGCGGCTCTGGCGGAAGCTGAACAACCTCAGGCTTTTCTGCGGGATTACTCATTAAACAACACAAATCCTGCCCGCGAACCGCGCGGGCTTTTGCATTGTCTATCTGTGGGCCTAAATCCTTAAGCGATGCCTTAAAGAGCTAAAGAATCACGTTAACGGCGGGTTAAATTAACTTTTGCCAGCGCAGCGGGATGCGCCCCAACCGGCGTTTCGCACGTCCAAATCCGGGCCAGGTTCGAACCGGTGATCGGGCAGAGGCGACCTATCGAAGGAAATCCAACTTTTTGTTCGGCAGGGCACATGCCATTCCTCCATCTGTTGTTGTCGCTCGCTCTCGCGTTGATCATTGCCGGGCCGCTTCCGGCGCGGGCGGACGATCCGGCGGCAAAGGATGTCGCCACGATCGGCGACTGCCTGCGCAAGCAGCAGAAGAAGAAAGGGGGATCATCGCAGGAAGCCGACGAGGCGGCCTGCCTCATGACCGTTGCGAAGCCTTGCATGGGGGGTGATGAAGCGGCCGCGGGCTCGCGCCGTCAGATCGAATGCCTGGATCGCGAGCGGCTGGTCTGGGACAAGATGGTCAACGATTCCTACAAGACCATGATGAACGCGTTCGAGCCCGACCAGCAGACCAAGCTGCGCGAGATGCAGCGATCATGGATTCACACCCGCGATCTGACCTGCGCGTTCTGGTACGATTATTTCCAGGGCACGATGGCAAATCCGATGATCGCGTATTGCAACAACCGAGAGACCGCGCGGCGGGCGATCTTCCTGCGGGTTTTTGCCACCGATATCGCGGACCGAAAATAGCGCTTGCCGCCCACCTTCTCGACTTCGGAGTAGAACTGATCGACCAGCGCGGTGACCGGTTCGAGCGGGGGCCTGCCTGGATTTGATCCGCGGTCGATACCGGCTTCGCGCGCTCAGTCGATCATCTCGTCGGCGCGGGACAGCAGCGCCGATGGCAAAGAAAGGTCGAGCGCTTTTGCCGTCCTCCGGTTGATCAGGAGATCGAACTTGGTGGGCTGGTAAATCGGGATGTCGCCCGGTTTGGCGCCGTTGAGGATTTGTTTCACCTCACCGGCCATGTGCCGGAGCAATTCCGCGAGATCGACCGTATAGGCCATCAGTCCGCCGGCATCGACGTAATCGCGGTACGGACACATCGTCGGCAAGCGATATTTCTCGGCAAGTTCGGCGATCAGTTGGCGGTGAGCGTAAAGGTCTCCCTCGCCAGAGACCAGCACGGCGTCCGGACGCTGCTGCGCCATCACTGCGAAGACACGCTCGATCTCCGAAGTCGTCCCCGTGTTCGGGAGCATCGAAATCAGCGAGATTTCCAATCGGCTGGCGACGTCACGCATGGCGTCCCCGAAGGAACCTTCCCACCCGTCGCGCATCGCCAGGAATGCGGCCCTGGTTGTCGAAGGGACGGCTTCTTTCAATAACTCCAGGCGCTTTCCCCAGATCTCGATCCCGGCATCGAGGGTGATGCCGGTAAGGTTGCCGCCGGGCCGGGCCAGGCTCGTCACCAGTCCCGCTTTCAAGGGATCGGCCATGAACGCAACGACCGGTATGGCGCTGGTTGCAGCCTTGAAGGCGATCACGACGGGGTTGGTTCCGGTGACGATCAAATCCGGATTACGGGCCACGATGTCCCTTGCCAAATCCGCATAGCGCTCATGATGCCCCTCAGCGGAATAGCGTTCGATGCTGAGATTTTGTCCCTCGACGTAACCGAGCCGGCGCAGCTCTCCGAAAAACGCGCGCCACGCGCTGCCGCCACCGGTTTCCGTGAGGAGGGCAGCCGGAATGGCCGGATGGAAAATCGCGATCCTGGGCTGTGTCGCGCGCTGCTGCGCCCATGCCGCCCGCGTTGCAGCGGCAAGCAACAGACCGGCCAAAAATTCCCGCCGCCTCATTGCGCATACGCCCCCGAACGCCCGAGCAATGAGTGGATCGTATCAGGTTACGACGGCGTAGCGCATGGAAAACAGAAGCCAACCGGCCTCACTGAGCCGGTAGATGTCCGGTGCGGGCAAAAACGGAAGTCGCGGCCTTGCGGTGGGATGTCTGCTTTGCCCCGGTGAGGGACATCGTCGGGCTGTCTCGGCATGTCTCAAATGTGCAGCCAGATGTGGACATTGGAATGAACTTAGCTCGCAATGCCCCGATCGCCGGAAAGCTGAAACTGCACGTGTGCTCAACCGGCTCCGTCTGGAGGAAAACTCAGGCTGATCTCAGGGACAAGTCAAGCTTCAGCCAGAGTTTTTCGGCCACGGTGGGTTCATCATGATCGCACCACAGACCACTTCGAATACCAAGAGGAAGAGCCATGATCAACTCAACAGCAACCATCGCCAGACAGGCCCACTATTCCGTGACTGCAGCAGCATCCGAGCCGGCCTCGCCCGCCCGGACCCAGACCGGCGCCTTGAAGTCCTGGAAGGACACCATGTCATCTCGCTTCGCGCTCATGGCTTTCGTCGTCCTCGGCGCAAGTGGCGCATTGGCGGACGATATGAAGATGCCGATGAATGGCAAGGACATTAAGTGGGGACCGGCGCCGCCGTTCTTTCCGAAAGGCGCGGAGTTTGCGGTGCTCTCGGGCGATCCAAGCAAGGACGGTCTCTACGTTGTTCGTCTGAAGATGCCAGCAGGTTACAAGATCCCGGCCCACAATCACCCGACAACGGAAAACGTGACGGTCGTATCCGGCAATTTTCACATCGGCATGGGCGACTACCTGGACGAGAAGAAGGGAATTGAGTTGACCTCAGGAGGGTATGGCGAGGCACCGGCGAAAATGAACCATTATGCTTGGGTAAGCAGCCCAACGATTGTGCAGGTTCACGGTCAAGGTCCCTTTGCAATCACCTACGTCAATCCGGCGGACGATCCCAGCCCCAAGAAATAGCCGGCAGCATAACGGCGGCTGCCCGCGACGCGATATGCCGTGGTCCATCTCGGCTGCATCAGCAGCTGGTTGAGCCGCCAGCCGATGTCGACTTTGGGTCCAAACTCAGAAATCCGGGCGGGCAATCGGGAAGTCCGCTTTGTCCTCAAGAACGGACATCGTCCTGGGCCTGTCAGGTCCGGAAAGTGCCACAACCGGAAGTCCAACGCAGCGGCACAGCGTGGGTCAGCATTGGGCTTGATGGCCGGATTGGCTACAACTGTTAGCGATGTGCTATCGTTTTTGCCATGCTGCCCATTTCAGGGAGCACCGACATGAAGCGACGCGAGTTCATCTCAATTCTCTGCGGCGTAGCGGTTGTTCGGCCAATCGCCGCAGGCGCACAACAGCGAGAGCGGGCGCGGCGAATTGGCGTGGTGATGGGGTATCCCGAAACCAATCCGAATGCGCAGTTGCAAGTCACTGCATTCCGGCAGCAACTCCAAAAGCTTGGTTGGATCGAAGGAGACAATCTTCGGATCGACATTCGCTACGGCGCTGATGATTCCAATCGCATCCGAGCGCTGACGACGGAGTTGCTCGGCCTCAGACCTGACCTGATGGTTTCCAACTCCAACCTGGTAACGGCGATCCTTCAGTCCGAAGTTCGTGCCATACCGCTGCTGTTCGTCTCCGTCTCCGATCCGATTGGCAGTGGCTTCGTCACCGATCTGGCGCGGCCGACCGGCAACGTCACGGGGTTTGCCAATTTCCAGCCTTCGATGGGGAGCAAATGGTTGGAGTTGCTCCGGCAGATCGTCCCGCAAGTCGAACGCGTCGGACTTATGTATTTTCCCGAGCCGCCCAATATCGGATATCTGAAATCAGCCGAAGGCGCGGCACCTCTGTTCAACAAGAAGCTGATTGGCCTCGCCGTGCATAGCGGCATCGAAATCGAGAGCGTCCTTGCGGCGTTCGCAGCCGAACCCAATGTCGGCCTGATCGTCGCGCCCAACGTTGTTACCTTTGCAAACAGCGACCTGATCGTCGCGCTGACGGCACGTTATCGCGTGCCCGCGATCTACCCATTCGCATTCTATGCGAAGGCGGGCGGATTGGTGTCGTACGGATTCGATGCGGCTGAGCAGTTCCGACAAGGGGCCGGATATGTTGACAAAATACTGAAAGGCGCGAGGCCTGCGGACCTTCCCGTGCAGCATCCATCGAAGTTTGAACTTGTCATCAACCTCAATACGGCAAAAGCGCTCAATCTCGACATTTCAGCGCAACTGCTCTCGCTCGCGGATGAGGTAATCTAGTGATCGATCGATGTCCGCTCCGGGACCAAAAAACGGAAGTCGCGGCCTTGCGGCGGGATGTCTGCTTTGCCGCTGTGAGCGGACATCGCCAGGCTGTCTCGTCATGTCCGAAAAGTGCCTCGTTCGCGTCCCGGTTACGATGCCATCAGAACCGGTCAGGCGCTACCGCTCCAACCGCGCCAGCAGGCTCGACGTATCCCAGCGCTTGCCGCCCATCTTCTCCACTTCGGAGTAGAACTGATCGATCAGCGCGGTCGCCGGCAGGTTCGCGCCGTTGCGCCGGGATTCAGCGATGCAGATCGACAGGTCCTTGCGCATCCATTCGACCGCAAAGCCGAAATCGAACTTGCCCTCGTTCATGGTCTTGTAGCGGTTCTCCATCTGCCAGGACTGCGCCGCGCCCTTGGAGATGGTCTCGATCACGGCAGGGACATCGAGGCCGGATTTTTTCGCAAAATGAATGCCTTCCGAAAGACCCTGGACCAGGCCTGCAACGCAGATCTGGTTGACCATTTTGGTCAGTTGCCCGGAGCCTGCAGGCCCCAGCAGCTTGCACATCCGCGCATAGGCCGCGATCACGGGCTCGGCGCCGGAATAGGCGTCGGCCGTGCCGCCGCACATCACGGTCAGGACGCCGTTTTCGGCGCCGGCCTGACCGCCGGACACCGGCGCATCGATGAATTTGAAACCCGCCTTGGTGGCGGCGGCATCGAGTTCACGAGCGACTTCGGCGGACGCGGTGGTGTGGTCGACGAAGGTTGCGCCGCTCTTCATCCCGGCGAAGGCGCCGTCAGTGCCGATCGTGACTGCGCGCAGATCATTGTCGTTGCCGACACAGCACATCACGAAATCCTGGCCTTCGGCGGCGGCCGTCGGCGTCGGCGCCGTGCGGCCGCCGAACTTGTCCGCCCATTCCTTCGCCTTCGCCGCGGTCCGGTTGTACACGGTCACCTCATGACCGCCTTTTTTCACCAGATGTCCCGCCATCGGGAAACCCATCACGCCGAGGCCGAGAAAAGCGACTTTAGCCATATGTTCTACCTTATCGTTTGCCCTGCGGGCTCTTTAGCTTGGGGGCGCCGGAACCGAACGGACCGGACGGTGTTTTGCAGGCGGGATGCCGCACCATAAACCCTGCGCCATGAAGGGCAACGCCTTCGTCCGGCAAGTCGAACGGGTCGTTTGGCGGGCAGGGCGGGTTTTGTGCTAGGATGGCCCCGCCAAACAACTTCACAAAAAAGGGAGTGAGATCGCATGGGCGTCAGCGTGGGCGTGCTCGATCATTTCAACATTCGGACCCGAAATCTCGCGGACACGGTCCGGTTCTACGAGGATATCCTGGGCCTCGAAAAGGGTGCCCGGCCGAACTTCGCTTTCCCCGGAGCGTGGATGTACTCGGAGGGTAAGGCGGTGGTGCACCTGGTCGATATTTCGAAGACCGAGGAGCCGCAAAAGCCGGATTCCGGTGTGGTCCATCACGTCGCCTTCGCAAGCAGCGGCTTCGCCGGCATGAAGGCGCGGCTTCAATCCAAGGGGATGGCATTCGACTCCCGCCAGGTTCCCGGCGGCGATCTCTGGCAGATCTTCGTCAATGACCCCAATGGCGTCATGATCGAATTGAACTACGAAGCTGCCAAGGAGGGCGGTGGTGTGGCGCCCGCCGAGCGCCGGGATGATGTCGGAGCGAGGTAGCCTTTTGGGCTGCATCGCTCTATGGATCGCATCGACATTACATAGCGTTTTCCAGCGAAGTGGATACCGGTTCGCGTAAAGAAGACGCGTCAAAACAAAAAATGAGCCCGGTTCTGATGCGATCAGAACCGACCGGGCTCCAGGAGATGCGCCGGTGAGCGTAACGCAGCAACAGGTTTTGGATGCCCTGGCCAAGGTGGCTTCGCCGCGCGGCACAACCTTGACCAACGCCAATGTGCTGTCGGCGATTTCGGTCACGGACGGTAAGGTGTTTTTCTCGATCAATGTCGACGCCACCGAAGCCCGTGCCTGGGAAAGCGTGCGCGCGCGGGCGGAAGCCGCCGTTCGCGCCATTCCCGGCGTCAATGTTGCGATGATTGCGCTGACGGCCGAGCGCAAGCCCGGTGCGGCGGCTTCGCCGTCACCGGGTACGGCTGCTCCGCCGCCGCCACCGCCACATCGGCACGCGCACGGCGTGCAGCCGGTGTCGTCGCATCGGCCGCCGCAAAGCCCGGCGTCGCCGATGTCCAGGCAAGCTGAAATCCCGGGCGTTGCCGCCGTGATTGCAGTGGCTTCGGGCAAGGGCGGTGTCGGCAAATCGACCACGGCGCTCAACCTCGCTTTGGGCTTGCGCGATCTCGGCCTGCGCGTCGGGCTGCTCGATGCCGATATTTACGGGCCCTCGGTGCCGCGGCTGACCGGCATTCACGAGAAACCGAAGCTGAACGACGAGCGGAAGATGATTCCGATCGAACGCTTCGGCCTCTCCATCATGTCGATCGGCTTCTTGGTCGAGGAAGATACCGCCATGATCTGGCGCGGACCGATGGTGATGTCGGCGATTAACCAGATGCTGCGCGACGTCGCATGGGGTACGCTCGATATTCTCGTGGTCGACATGCCGCCCGGCACCGGCGATGCCCAGCTGACCCTGGCGCAAAACGTGCCGCTGAAGGGCGCGGTTATCATCTCGACCCCGCAGGACCTCTCCTTGATCGACGCGCGCCGCGGGCTTGCGATGTTCAAGAAGGTCAATGTGCCCGTTCTCGGCATCGTCGAGAACATGAGCTATTTCCAGTGTCCGCATTGCGGCACGCGGTCGGATATTTTCGGCCATGGCGGCGCGCGGCACGAGGCCGAGCGGCTGGGGGTGCCGTTTCTGGGCGAAATCCCGCTGCACATGTCGATCCGTACCACCTCCGATTCCGGCAATCCGGTGGTGGCCAGCGAGCCCGACGGCCCGCACGCGGCGATCTACCGCGCGATCGGTACCAAGGTCCGCGACCAGCTCCAGGGCGCGATCGCGGCGGCCTGAGGATATTTTACCCCTCTGCGACTTTCGTTTAATCAGTGCAGTCATGCCATTGTCGCGTTTTCGTAAAGCAACTTCCGTGTTAAGCCCCCGCCAGAGCGCCCCGGATGACGTGGAATTCGCCCCGCCGGAGGAACGTTCCAGGAAATATGGGAAAGCCCCGACTTTAAGGAGATGCCTGAATGAAGCGTCGTGATTTTCTGAAGGTTTCAGCGGCCGGCGCTGCTGCGACAGCCGTTGCCTCGCCGGCGATCGCGCAATCGTCGCCTGAGATCAAGTGGCGCTTGACGTCGAGCTTCCCGAAATCGCTCGACACCATCTACGGCGGCGCCGAGCAGCTGTCGAAATACGTCGCCGAAATGACCGATAACAAATTCCAGATCCAGGTCTTCGCGGCGGGCGAAGTCGTTCCGGGTCTGCAGGCGCTCGACGCGACTTCCAACAACACCGTCGAAATGTGCCACACCGTCTCCTATTACTATGTCGGCAAGGATCCGACGTTTGCGATCTACGCGTCGGTCCCGTTCGGCCTGAACGCGCGCCAGCAGAATTCCTGGTGGTATCAGGGCGGCGGCATGGAGCTCGGCAACGAGTTCTTCAAGAAGTTCGGCGTGATAGGCTTCCCCTGCGGCAACACCGGCACGCAGATGGGCGGCTGGTTCCGCAAGGAGATCAAGACGGTCGCCGATCTGTCGGGCCTCAAATTCCGCATCGGCGGCATCGCCGGGCAGGTCCTGCAGAAGGTCGGCGTCGTGCCGCAGCAGATCGCCGGCGGCGACATCTATCCGGCGCTGGAAAAGGGCACCATCGACGCGGCCGAGTGGGTCGGTCCGTATGACGACGAGAAGCTCGGATTCCAGAAGGTCGCGAAGTTCTACTACTATCCCGGCTTCTGGGAAGGCGGACCGATGGTCCATGCCTTCGCCAATCTGGAGAAGTGGAATTCGCTGCCGAAGAATTATCAGGCGATCCTCACCAATGCGACGGCGAATGCCAACAGCTGGATGAACGCACGCTATGACATGCTCAATCCGTCGGCGTTGAAGCGTCTCGTCGCCGGCGGCACGCAGCTTCGTCCCTTCACCAATGAAGTGCTGGAAGCCTGCCTGAAGGCGACCAACGAGCTGTGGGCCGAACTGTCCGCCAAGAACGCCGACTTCAAGAAGTCGGTCGACGCGATGCAGGCCTACCGCTCCGACCAGTATCTGTGGTGGCAGGTTGCCGAATACACTTTTGACAGCTTCATGATCCGTTCGCGTACGCGCGGCTGATTCATAGCGTTTTCGAGCGAAGTAGATTCCGGTTCGCGCGAAAAAAACCCGTCAAAATGAACGGCTCTAGTCCAAAATTTGAAGGGGCAAGCCCGGTCTCCGCAAGGGGAGCCGGGCTTTTTGCGTTACTTCGACTTTAGTTCGGGATGGAAATCGGGAACCGGATGTTCCATGCTGACCGCAAGCCTCAGCAAGCAGGCCATTGGTCATACAATCACGAGGGTAGGATTCATGAAACGAAGAGATTTTCTCAAGGTCACCGGTATCGGCGCAGCGGGCGCCGCAACCTTGGCAGCGCCGGCAATCGCGCAGTCGATGCCGGAAATCAAGTGGCGCCTGACGGCGAGCTGGCCGAAATCGCTCGACACCCTGTGGGGCTCCGTCGAGGTGCTGTCCAAGGCGGTCGCCGAAGCCACCGACAACAAGTTCCAGCTTCAGACCTTCGCGGGCGGCGAGATCGTTCCGGGCCTGCAGGTCCTCGATGCCGTGCAAAACGGTACCGTCGAGATGGGACATACGGCGTCCTACTATTATTTCGGCAAGGATCCGACCTTTGCGTTCGGCACGGCGGTGCCGTTCGGACCCAACTCGCGCCTCAACCAGGCCTGGTACATGCTCGGCGGCGGCAGGGATCTCTTGAACGAGTTCTACAAGGGCTACAACGTCACGTCGTTTCTGGCGGGCAATACCGGCTGCCAGATGGGCGGCTGGTTTCGCAAGGAGATCAACACCGTCGACGACCTCAAGGGACTGAAATTCCGCATCGGCGGCTTTGCCGGGCGCGTGCTGCAAAAACTGGGCGTCGTGCCGCAGCAGCTTGCCGGTGGCGATATCTACCCCGCGCTTGAAAAAGGCACGATCGACGCTGCGGAATGGGTGGGGCCTTATGACGACGAGAAGCTCGGCTTCAACAAGGTCGCGCCGCATTATTATTATCCGGGATGGTGGGAGGGCGGCCCGATGCTGCTCGGCATCGTCAATCTGGACAAGTGGAACGCGCTGCCGAAATACTATCAAAGCGTCATCGAGCAGGCAGGTCACTCCGCCAACAACTGGATGATGGCGAAGTACGATCAGCTCAATCCGCCGTCGCTGAAGAAACTGCTCGCCGGCGGCACCAAGCTGCACACCTTCTCGCCGCCGATCATGCAGGCCTGCCTCAAGGCGACGAGGGAATTGTACGCCGAAACGGCGGCAACCAATCCGAACTTCAAGAAGGTGCTGGAGTCGATGAGCAATTTCACCGGCAACGGATACCAGTGGTGGCAGGTCGCCGAGCTCGGTTACGACAGCTTCATGGCGCGCAATCCGCAGGGCTGATCGTCAAATCGAAAATATTCTCGCAAACAAAAAACCCCGGAGCGAAAGCTCCGGGGTTTTTCTTGTGGCGAAGCGACGAAGCGAGCTTCGCTATTGTTTGGGCTGGCCGAAATCCAGCGGCGGCAATTCGATCATCGGAACCTCGATCTTGACCTTGCTGAGGTCGACGTCGAGCGGCTTGTCGAGGAGGCCGGTCACCGTCACCGGGAAGGCGATCACCAGCGCCACCATGATCAGCTGCAGGCCGATCCAGGGTAGCGCCCCCCAGTAGATGTCGGAGCTCTTGACCTCCTTGGGCGCAACGCCGCGCAGATAGAACAGCGCAAATCCAAACGGCGGATGCAGGAACGAGGTCTGCATGTTGACGCAGAGCATGACGCCGAACCAGATCAGCGCGGCGTCGGGGCCAACCACCGGGGCCAGCACCTTCTGCGCGATCGGCGCGACCATCGGCAGGATGATGAAGGCGATCTCGAAGAAGTCGAGGAAGAACGCCAGGAAGAAGATGAAGAGGTTGATGAAGATCAGGAAGCCCCAGACGCCGCCGGGGATCGACGTCAAATGATGCTCCAGCCAGACGCCGCCGGAGACGCCGAGGAACACGACCGAGAAGCAGGTCGAGCCGATCAGGATGAAGACGACCATGGTGGTGATACGCATGGTGGTCTCGTAGCCCTGCTTGATGAGGCTGCGCAGATCGGGAATCTTGACGGCCTCGAGGCAGAGCCAGACCACGGCGAGATAAACCACCGCGAAGGTCAGCTTGAACAGTTTGCTTTCGCCGAGAAGGATTCCGATGATCGCGCCGATGCCGGTGGCGACGATGCCGATGATCAGCACCTTGTGGCCGTATTTGCTCAGGTCCTTATGATGGATCGCGGCGAGCACGATCGCGCCGATGGCGCCCATGGCGCCGGCTTCCGTCGGCGTCGCCAGGCCCAGCATCATGGTGCCGAGCACGACGAAGATCAGCACCGCCGAGGGAATGATGCCCATCAGGCACTTCTTCCACAGCGGCCAGCCGGTCAGCGTCAATGCGGTCTTCGGTACCGCCGGCACGTGATCCGGCTTGAAGAGGCCGAGCAGGAAGGTGTAGCCGGCGAACAGCATAATCTGGAAAATCGAGGGGCCCCAGGCGCCGAGATACATGTCGCCGACCGATTTGCCGAGCTGGTCGGCCAGCACGATCAGCACCAGCGACGGCGGCACCAATTGGGTGATGGTACCGGAGGCCGCCAGCACACCGGTGATGTAGCGCATGTTGTAGCCGTAGCGGATCATCACCGGCATCGAGATCATCGCCATGGCGATGACCTGCGCCGCCACCGTGCCGGTGATCGCGCCGAGGATGAAGCCGACGATGATGACGGAGTAGCCGAGGCCGCCGCGGATCGGTCCGAACAACTGCCCCATCGAGTCCAGCATGTCTTCGGCAAGACCGCATCGTTCCAGGATCGCGCCCATGAAGGTGAAGAAGGGGATCGCCAGCAGCAATTCGTTGGACAGCACGCTGCCGAAGATGCGGCCCGGTATCGCCTGCAGGAAATTCATGTCGAAGAAGCCGAGATAGATCGACAGGAATCCGAATGACAGCCCGAGTGCGGCAAGCGTGAAGGCCACCGGGAAGCCGATCAGCATGGCCAGAATCAGGCCGCCGAACATCAGCGGCGGCATCATTTCCAGCGTGATCATTGCGTAGGCCTCTCGTATTTCGCATCGATGGTCACGAGGTTCTGCAGCGCGGCGATGCGCTTGATCACCTCGGAGACGCCCTGCAGCGCCAGCAGGACGAAGCCTGCCGGAATGACGAATTTGATCGGCCAGCGGACCAGGCCGCCGGCATTGCTCGAGATCTCGCTGACCACGTAGGCCTGATAGAAGAACGGCCAGGACAAATAGCTGAGCAAGAGGCAGGCCGGGATCAGGAAGCACAGCGTTCCGATCAGATCGAGCCAGAGCTGGCCGCGCTCGGATAGCATCAGATAAAGGATTTCGACGCGGACATGCTCGTTGCGCTTAAAGGTGTATGAGGCGCCGAACATCACGAAGATGGCGAACATGTACCACTGCATTTCCAGCCAGCTGTTGGAGCTGTAGCCGAACGCGTAGCGGATCATGGCATTGCCTGCACTGACGATGCAGGCGATCAGGACGAGGAAATTGCAGACGTCGCCGAGCCTCTGATTGAGCCAGTCGATCGCCTCACTGAGTGCCAGCAACGGGCGCATGGTGGTTTCCCGGGCGCTCGCCATCAGAGCACGCCGCCGGTTTCAACAGGCACCGCTTCGCCGCCGCGCGTAACGCCGGCGCTTGTTTGCGCCGGGCCTGCGAGCACAAGGCTCATCTGCAAGAGCGATTGCAACGATCATCCTCCCCCAATTCGCTTCCGCCGTCTTGACTGCTCCAAAAGGGAACAGCGGCCTGTCCGGCCGTGCTGGCGTGAAAGCAGTCGCACCATTTCAGCGCGTTGTGGCGGCGTCAATCGGAAAATGGACAAATTGACGCGGGGTCAACTAGTTGGGCGGAAAGGCCGCGCGGCACGCCGAAAATTTCAACCGCCGGTAACGCTCATATGGCGGCTGACGCTCGGGCGGTTATGGCGGCGGTCGATGATGAAGTCGTGGCCCTTCGGTTTCGCCCCGATGGCGCGATCGATCGCGGCTGAGAGCAGGTCGTTGTCGGCTGACGCCCGCAACGGTCTGCGCAAATCCGAGGCATCCTCGTGGCCGAGGCAGGTGTGCAGCGTGCCGGTGCAGGTGATCCGTACCCGGTTACAGGATTCGCAGAAATTATGGGTCATCGGCGTGATGAATCCGAGTTTGCCACCGGTCTCGCTGATCCGGACGTAGCGGGCAGGGCCGCCAGTGTCGTCGTCGAGGTCGGTCAGCGTGTAGTGTTTGGCGAGCCGCGCACGCAACAGCGACAGCGGCACATACTGATCGATCCGCCCTTCGCCGATGTCGCCCATCGGCATCACCTCGATCAGCGTCAGCGCCATGCCCTTGCCGTGAGCCCATTCCATCAGCGCGGGGATTTCCTCCTCGTTCAAGTTCTTCAGCGCCACCGCGTTGATCTTGACCGCAAGCCCCGCTGCGCGCGCCGCTTCGATGCCGCTCAAAACCTTGTCGATATCGCCCCAGCGGGTGATGGCGCGGAACTTTGCCGGATCGAGCGTATCCAGCGAGACGTTGACGCGGCGAACGCCGGCCTCGCGCAACTCGCCGGCAAAGCGCGCCAGCTGCGAGCCGTTGGTGGTCAGCGTCAGTTCATCGAGCGCGCCGCTTGAAAGATGCCGCGACAGCGAGCGCACCAGCGACATCACATTGCGCCGGACCAGTGGTTCGCCGCCGGTGAGGCGGATCTTTCGTACGCCCCTGGCGATGAAGGCCAAGCACAGCCGGTCGAGTTCCTCCAGCGTCAGCAAATCCGCCTTCGGCAGAAACGTCATGTCCTCCGACATGCAGTAGAAGCAGCGCAGGTCGCAGCGATCGGTCACCGACACGCGCAGATAGCGGATAGTCCGGCCGAACGGGTCGGTCATCGGACGGAACAGGTCCGGAGAATTCGAGGGTCCGCTCATTCAGTACGTGCCTCATCCAACGCGGCAGCCGATCTCATGATCGCGCTAGCATAATCTATAGCGTTTTCGAGCGAAGTGGATACCGGTTCGCGTCAAGAAAACGCGTCAAACCAAAGGCTATATCTGCGGTTCAGGTGCAATCAGAACCGCAGATATAGGCACGAAGCAACCTGCCTACAATCAACACCTTCGGGTGCAGTGCAGGGCAGCACAGGAGGATTAGCGGGTCGGCTGCGGAGCAGGTTGGGGCGCCGGCGTCGGGTTCGGGAACGGCGAGCCAGCGGCTGGCACGGGCGCCGCAGCCGGCTTCGGCTTCTTCGGCCGCATCGGCTTACGCGCCGCGCGTGGCGGGGGTCCTGCGGGCTTGAGTTCGACCACCACTGGATTGGGATCGATCGTGGTGGTGGCAGGCGTCGAGAAATCGCCGGGCGTCCGGATCACCTGGACCGGAACCGTAACCGGCAGGAACTTTGGCAGCGCGAAGGTCACGGAGAACCCGGCGTCGGGGACGGCGACCGCGATCGAGCAGGGGGTCTTGCAGCCCGGTCCGACCGAGGTGGTGGCCTCGGCCCCTGACGGCACCGATTCCAGCTGGACCTGCACGGGCGGCGGGGTCGACTTCAGGTAATCAGAGAACGAGGAGCATCCGGCCAGACCAGCTCCGGCAACGGCAATCGCGATGACACGACGCATGATCGACCACTCTATTGCGGCGAACAGCCACAATCCCCAATCCCCAATCCCGACCATAGGAGCGTGGGAACAGCGCCGCAACCGCACGGAGCGGAATCGTTAAATAGTAGTTAACGCCGGAATCGGCGTGTTAAATATCATATTTATAAATCAATGGGTTACGTCGCCTGCGAAGCCCCGATCAGGCTGCCCACCGCAGCCGTTAATTCGCGCATGTGGCCGATCACCCGGTCCGGACCAAGTTCGGCGATGGGAACATCGGTGTATCCGAATTCGACCCCGATAACCGCGATGCCCGCCCGCCGGGCGACGCCGACGTCGGGACCGGCGTCGCCGACCATGATGGCGCCGGGCAACTGTCCGCCGGCGCGCTTGACCGTTTCGCGCAGGATGGCGGGATCCGGCTTGGAAACCCCGAACGTATCGGCGCCGCAGATCGCGGCAAACCGCCGGCTCAGGTCCAGTTTGTCGAGCAACAGCTTCGACAGCCATTCCAGCTTGTTGGTGCACACCGCGAACCGAAAGCCCTGCGCCTCGAGATCGTCGAGCGCGGTTTCCAGCCCATCGAACGGCCGCGAGGCATCCGCAATGTGGGCGGCATAATAATCGATGAAATCCTTGGTCAGCCGGCTGACGTCGTGGGTCGCCATCGTGCGGCCCTCGAGTTCGAGGCCGCGCTCGATCAGCTTGCGGGCGCCGGCGCCGATCATGTTGCGCGCCGACTTCAGCGGCACCGGCGGCAGCCCTTCGCGATCGAGCACGAAGTTGAGCGCGGCGATCAGGTCGGGCGCGGTATCGACCAGCGTGCCGTCGAGATCGAAGACGATGATGCGGGGAAGGGTCATCGGGCTTCGCTAGCGGCAGCGGCGCTATCATGCAAGTGCATATGCCAGGCTTCCACCGGCTTCAGGACGCCTGCAATCGGACGCCGGGAACGCCTTATTGCGCTATTCCTGCCCGCCAAACGACGCTAGACATGCGCCCGCCAGACAGGTGGATTTTCGAAGGGCAGCCCCAGGTGGACATGGACGCATTGAAACGGCAGGCGGCGGCGCGCGCGCTGGAGCATGTCACGGACGGCATGAAGCTCGGGCTCGGCACCGGCTCTACCGCCAAGCACTTCGTCGAGCTGCTGGGTGAGAAAGTCGCTGCCGGCATGCGGGTGATCGGCGTGCCGACCTCGGAAGCAACCCGCCTGGATGCGATCCGCTGCGGCATTCCCCTGACCAGGCTCGACGAAATCGACCACCTCGATCTCACCGTCGACGGCGCCGACGAAATCGATGGCGCGCTCAACCTGATCAAGGGCGGCGGCGGCGCGCTGTTGCGGGAAAAGATCGTGGCCGCCGCTTCAGATCGCATGATCGTGATCGGCGACGACACCAAATGGGTCGATGTTCTCGGCCGCTTCCCCCTACCTGTGGAGGTGATTCCGTTTGGCCTTGCCGCCACCCGGCGGGCGATGGCAGCCGCATTTGCGGAAAGCGGCGTTTCCGGGCAAATGGGGGTCCGAACGGCGAGGGATGGCCACGTTTTTGTCACCGATGGCGGCCACTGGATTGTCGATGCCCATCTCGGGCGCATCGTCGATGCGCCCCGTCTGGCGGGCTTACTCAGCCGGATTCCGGGCGTCGTCGAACACGGTTTGTTCATTGGCCTTGCCAGCACGGCCGTCCTGGCCGGCGCGCAGGGAATTCGCGTAGTCGAACGGCGCTAGCGCCGTCATCTCAAGGGAGAATTGGAATGAAGAGCCTTTCGCGAAGTTTGTCGGCTGCCGGTCTTGCGGTGGCATTGGCGCTCGTCGCCGCGCCGGCCATGGCGCAAACCCCGCCCGCCGCCACGGCGAAGCCGGCTTCGGCGGCAGCGCTTGCCGCCGCCAAGGAAATCCTGTCGATGAAGAACGTGAGCGCGATGTACGCCAACGCTGTTCCCGGCCTCGTCGAGCGGACCAAGTCCACGCTGTTGCAGAGCAACCTCAACTACCAGAAGGACCTCAACGAGGTCGCCCTGATCGTCGCCAAGAACCTGGCCGGCCGTGAAAAGGAGATCGGCGACGGCATGGCGCAGATCTACGCCAGCGAGTTCACCGAACAGGAACTGAAGGATCTCGCGACGTTCTACAAATCGCCGCTTGGCCAGAAGTTGTTGTTGGCCGAACCGAAGGCGATCCAGGGCAGCATGGCCTATATGAACCAGTGGGCACAGAGCTTTGCCGAGGTGATCAACGGCCAGTTCCGCGCCGAGATGAAGAAGCGCGGCAAGGAGATCTAACTCCTACTTTCGTGGGCAGGGCTGACCATGGCTGAGTTCGACGTCGATCTGTTCGTTATCGGGGGTGGTTCGGGCGGCGTGCGCGCCGCGCGCATCGCCGCCACCCACGGCGCCAAAGTGATGGTCGCCGAGGAATACCGGATGGGCGGCACCTGCGTGATCCGCGGCTGCGTGCCGAAAAAACTGTTCGTGATGGGCTCGCATGTCCGTCACGAGATCGAGGACGCCGCAGGCTTCGGCTGGACCATTTCCGACGTCTCCTTCGACTGGCCCACTCTCGTTGCCAACAAGGACAAGGAGATCGCCCGGCTCGAGGCCATCTACGTCGCCAATGTCGAGAAGGTCGGCGCGCGCATCGTCAAGACCCGCGCGGTGCTGGAAGACGCCCATACGCTGCGGCTGGCGACCGGCGAGAAGGTGACCGCGAAATACATCCTGATCGCGACCGGCGGCCGGCCCAATCACGGCGCGGAGATTCCCGGCATCGAGCACGTGATCTCCTCCGACGAGGCGTTTCACCTCACCGAATTGCCCAAGCGTATCGTGATCCAGGGCGGCGGCTATATCGCGATGGAATTCGCCGGCATCTTTGCCGGCTACGGCTCCGAGGTGTCAGTCGTCTATCGCGGCGACAACATTTTGCGCGGTTTCGACGAGGACGTGCGCACCCATGTCCGCGCCGAGATGGAAAAACAGGGCATCAATATCCTGACCGGCTGCACGATCACCAAGGTCGACAGGCACGGCAAGGAATTCACCACGCATCTGTCGAACGGCTCCAGCATTGCCTCCGACAAGGTGATGTTCGCGATCGGCCGGCATCCCAACGTCGCCAATCTCGGGCTGGAGACCGCGGGCGTCGCCATCAACCCGAACAATGGCGGCATCGCGGTCGATGCCTGGTCGAAGACATCTGCGCCGAACATCTACGCCATCGGCGACGTCACCCACCGCACTAACCTCACGCCGGTGGCGATCCGCGAGGGCCACGCCTTCGCTGACACCGTGTTCGGCAAGCGGAACGTCGCGGTCGATCACGCGACCATTCCGACCGCGGTGTTCTCGCAGCCCGAGATCGGCACCGTCGGTCTCACGGAAGCCCAGGCCCGCGCGCAGTTTTCCCACGTCGACATCTACAAAACCGATTTCCGCCCCATTAAAGCGACGATGTCCGGCCGCGACACCCGCGTGCTGATGAAACTCGTGGTCGACGGCGCAACCGACCGCGTGCTCGGCTGCCATATCGTGGGGGACAGCGCCGCCGAGATCACGCAAGCCGTCGCCATCGCCGTGAAGATGAAAGCGACCAAAGCCGATTTCGACGCCACGATGGCGCTGCATCCGACGGCCGCGGAGGAACTGGTGACGATGCGGACGCCGACGGCACGGTATGTGAGGGAAGCGGCGGCGGAGTAGGGGCAGAGGATCTTGTTTGGGTTCCCTCGCGCGCTCTGATAGACGTAGTCTTCAATAACAACTTAGGCTGCGAAGGCCGGCGTTCCCGAGGAGGTTCCATGCAAAACCCCAGAACACGCATGCGGTGGATGGTCGCCGCGATCACATCGATCAGCCTCACGGCCTTCGCGCCCGGCCATGCCGCGTCCGTAGCGCCGGTCGCCGCCGAAAACGGGATGGTGGTTTCGGCCCAGCATCTGGCCACGATGGTGGGTGTGGATGTGCTCAAGCGCGGCGGCAACGCGGTCGACGCGGCGGTAGCGGTTGGTTATGCGCTCGCCGTGGTCTATCCGGCGGCCGGCAATCTGGGCGGCGGTGGATTCATGACCATCCAGCTCGCCGATGGCCGCAAGACGTTCCTGGATTTCCGCGAGACGGCGCCGAAAGCCGCCACCGCCAACATGTACCTCGACAAGGACGGCAACGTCATCAAGGATCTGTCCACCAAGGGGCACCTCGCCGTCGGCGTACCCGGCTCCGTCTCGGGCATGGAATACGCCAGGGAGAAGTACGGCACTATGAAGCGCGCGGAGCTGATCGCGCCGGCGCTTCAACTGGCCGAGGACGGCTTCGCACTCGAGCAGGGCGACATCGACCTGCTGCTCACGGCAACCAATGATTTTCAGGAGGACCCTGCGTCCGCCGCCATCTTCCTCAACAACGGCAAGCCGTTCCAGGTGGGCGAGAAGCTGGTGCAGCATGAGCTCGCCGAAACGCTGCGCGAGATCAGCAAGCGGGGCACCGACGGCTTCTACAAGGGTTTTGTCGGCAACGCCATCGTGGCATCGAGCCAGGCCGGCAAAGGCTTGATCACGCAGGAGGACCTGGACGGCTACAAGACGCGTGAGCTGGCACCGGTCGAATGCGATTACCGCGGCTACCACGTGGTCTCCGCGCCGCCGCCGAGCTCGGGCGGCGTGATCATCTGCGAGATCCTGAACGTGCTGGAAGGCTATCCCCTGAGGGAGTTGGGCTACCACTCCGCCGACGCCGTGCACGTCCAGATCGAAGCCATGCGCCACGCCTATGTCGACCGCAACAGCTATCTCGGCGATCCTGATTTCGTGAAAAACCCGCTCGATCGCCTGCTCGACAAGGGTTACGCGGCAAAAATCCGTGCCGTGATCGACCCGAACAAGGCCGGCGTGTCCAAGGACATCAAGCCGGGCGTCGCGCCGCATGAGGGCACCAACACCACGCACTATTCGATCGCCGACAAGGACGGCAACGCGGTGTCGGTCACTTACACGCTGAACGACTGGTTTGGGGCCCGAGTGACGGCGGCCAAGACCGGCGTGCTTCTGAACGACGAAATGGACGACTTCACCGCCAAGATCGGCGTGCCGAACCTGTATGGCCTGGTGCAGGGCGAGGCCAACGCCATTGCGCCTGGCAAGCGCCCGCTGTCCTCGATGAGCCCGACCATCGTCACCAAAGACGGCAAGCCGGTGATCGTGGTGGGCACGCCCGGCGGCAGCCGCATCATCACCGCCGTGCTGCAGACGATGATCAACGCCATCGATTACGAGATGGACGCGCAGGAATCCGTGGACATGCCGCGCATCCACCAGCAGTGGCTCCCGGACTTGACCAATTTGGAGAACTTCGCGCTGTCTCCGGACACCCGCAAGATCCTGGAAGGCAAGGGCCACAAGTTCGGCCCGCCGCAACCGGCCAACCATCTGGCAATCATCGTCATCGGCGCGCCATCGCTTAACGGCAAGCCGGTCGGCAATAATCGCTTCTACGGCGCGAACGACCCGCGCCGCAACACGGGGCTGTCGGCCGGCTACTGATCGTCATCGCGCGATCCAACACAAAAACGGGTCCGGCGGCGTATCTGATGGCAACGCAAGCACGCCGGGCGACGCGAGGAGTGAAGCGATACCCATCAATAGCATTTTGTTGGGGTGATGGGTTTCGCGGGGCTCAACCCCATCCTACTTGCTCTGCCGCAATAGGGTGAACTCGCTTTGTTGGTCTCTCAAGCGAGAAGGGCGAATTAGCACAGCGTAGTTCGCTATTCATGGACGATAAGGTGGCGGGTTACGCCTTCGGCTAATCCCGCGCACACCCTACTCAATCACCTCATCCGCCCTCAGCAAAAACGTCTCCGGAATCGCGAGCCCGAGCGCCTTTGCCGTCCGCAGGTTGACGACCATGCGGAAGATGGTGGCGCGCTCGACGGGCAGGTCCTCAGGCTTTGTGCCGCGAAGGATCTTGTCGACGAAATCGGCGGCGCGGCTGAAGAAATCGGGGAAATGCGGTCCGTAGGCGAGGAGGCCGCCATCGACCGCATACTCCCGCAGCATATGAACGGTCGGCAGCCGTTCGCGCAACGCAAACTGGTTGATGGCGATGCGATTGACGAACACAAGGGGATCGGAAACGACAAACAGCGCGTTGATCTCGGCGCGCTCGGGGAGCGCGCTAATTCGGTCGAGATCGGCAGTGCTCTTGAATTCAATCAGTGAAAGTGTTGTCGCCTGATTTGCGGTGACCTCGCGAAGCGCGGCAACCTGTTCCGGATTAGCATCGGGGTTATAGAGAACGGCGATCCGGCTCACTCCAGGCACCACCTCTTTCAAAAGTTCAAGGCGCTTGCCGACCGTGTCTTCCGGCACGAACGTCAATCCCGTCACGTTGCCGCCCGGATGCGACAGGCTCTTGACCAGGCCGGCGCTGACGATGTCGCCGCTCGCGGCCAGCACGATGGGAATGGTCGTCGTCGCCCGTGCCGCTGCAAGGGCAGGCGCGTTGCCCGAGGTCACGATCACCTCGGCGCCGGCTGCGATCAGTTCATCGGTTAGCTCACGAAATTTGGCGGTCTCGCCCGCCGCCCAGCGATATTCGATTGCGAGGTTCTTGCCCGCGATCCAGCCGAGTTGCACAAGACGCGCGACAAAAGCATTTACCAGATGGCCGCCGTTTCCGGCGTATTCGCGCCGAGGTAACCCACCTTGCGCAACGGTCCCTGCTGCGCGCGCGCGGCGAATGGCATCACAGTCACACCGCCTAGAATGAACATGAAGTCGCGCCGCCGCATCGCTGTCCCCGCTGCAAAACGAGATCAGTATAGCGGCCTAAATCGACCCGGCGAAATAGGCGCGTGAGCCGGGGACAGCCAGCGTAGCCCGGATGAGCAAAGCGACACGATGACCGGGGCGAGCCGCGCCCCTAACGTGGGGTGGGCTTGACGGGATGCTGCTCCACAACGACGGAATCCGGATGCGTGACGATCGTCATGAACCAGATCAGGCTTCCGACCAGCGACCAGAACGTATCCCAATAAACCCAGTTCATCGGCGTCACCTTGCTCGGCGATCGTTCAGCGTGTCCGGGCCCGATCGCCGTTGAGACTGTTTGCGACAAAGTCTTCGAGATATTCGGGCACAGGAGTCCCATCCATATCACAGCGGCACAGAATTTCCTCTGCGACATTTTTGGAGACGTCGGCGGTCCAGTGTTCGAGTGTGTTGAAGGCTATGATTTCCACCGGGTTGCTGAACCGCGCCGACAACAGATCGGCGATGACCGAATTGAGATCCGGACGCTCGACCGACGTCTGAAACCCGAGGCCCTCCGGCCCGACGGTTTCCATCACGAGATACAGCGTTTGGTCCGCGCCATAGGGCACGGTCGACGGCATTCCAGTCATCGCTTGGGGACTCCTTAGGAATACGGAATCAAGCTTGAAGCGACGTGTTGGTTCCAGCAGCAGCGGGCCTTGTACAAAATGTCGCAGAATTGAATGCCGTAGGTCGACGTCGCATCGCCAAGTCAGATGAGTTTAAAGTCTGATGCGTTTAGGTCAGAGCTGGGTGGCGCCTCTCCGTCGCCCCGCGCTTCGCGGGGTCGAGACGAGCGAAGCTCGCTCTTTCGAGACGAGCGAAGCTCGCTCTTAGAGGGCTGGGGTGAGGGGCTCTAGCCGCTAACGCCGGTGTCAACCGATAGACCGGTACCCCCTCACCCGGATTGCTCCGGACGACGCTTCGCATCGCCGAGGCAATCCGACCTCTCCCCGCAAGCGGGGTGAGGTGATCTGAACGCCGGTACCGATTCAATTCAAAGTCGTCATGCTCTAGCAGACCAGCGTCAGGGGAATTCGCTCATTCTTGAACCTGCGGTAGGCGTCGATCGCCCGGTTCGAGAGCATCAGCTTTCGCCGTTCGCCGCGGCGGATCATGGCCTCGACCGAGTCCGTCAGAAACCAGGCCGCGGTTTCGGCGTCGCCCAATTCCCCGGTCGCCTCGAGGTAGTCCCAGGCGATCTGGATCGAATTCTCAAATAGTAGTGGCAGAGGTTCGTTCATGGGAAACGAACGCGCCGAAGAACCGTCGGTTCCTAAGTGCGCGTCGCAGGAAACGGCGAACTTGCTTGCGCCAATCCTGCCTGCGGCGCCGTTTCACTCGATCACCTGATCGGCGCGGGCCAGCAGGGTGGGCGGCACGGCAAGACCGAGCGTTCGTGCCGTTGCGGCGTTGATCACCAGTTCGAATTTCGTGGGCTGCTGAATTGGCAAATCGGCGGGCCTCGCGCCCTTCAGGATTCGCCCGAGATAGACGCCGACCTGGGTCGACATCTCGGCAAAACTCGGCCCGTAGCTGAACAGGCCGCCGATCAGCACAAAATCGCTCACGTAATACATCGTCGGGATCTTGTGGCTTGCTGCTGCGGCAACGAGCCGCGCGCTTTCGACGTCGAACATCGGGTCGTCGCCGATCAGGAATGCGGCGATGCCCTGTTGCCGGGCCCCTGCAAAGGCGCGGTCTATTTCGCCGGGGGCGCCGGCGGTCATCACGGTGAGGCGCAGGCCGAGGGACCGGGCCGCCTTCTCGGCATGTTCGCGGTGCGAAGCCGCATTCGGGTTGTTCGGATTGACCAGGAGGCCAATCGAGGCGTCGGAAACCAGCTCATGCAGCAATTGCAGTTTCTTCGGCGTCAGCGGATCGAACAACATGGTGACGCCGGTGAGGTTGCCTCCCGGGCGGTCAAAACTCTGGGCCAGCTCATAGGCCGTCGGATCGATCGCCAGCCTGAAGACGATCGGCACGGTCGTGCTCGCGGTCTTGGCGGCCAGCGCTGCCGGCAGTCCCGATGCCGCGATGACGTCGACCTTTTTGGCAATGAGGTCCGCGGCAAGCTCGGGCAGGCGGCGATATTCGCCCGCGCTCCAGCGGTACAGGATCGAAACATTCGTGCCTTCGACCAGACCCTGCGCCGCCAGTCCCTTGCGGACGCCCGCAATGATGCCGGCCTCGGACTTCTCATCCTTGCTGCTGAGATAGCCGACCGTGAAGTTGGCCGGGGTCTGCGCGGGCGCGAGCGACGGCCAGGCCGCTATTCCTCCGCCCATCAACGCGATGAATTCCCGCCGCCGCATGCCTGTCCCCTCGGTTCGGGCGGGACTGTATCGGCTCACGGGGGCGCCTTGATAGGGGCCAAATGCCGCGTTTCCCGTAAGCCGTCTCAATCGCGCAAAATCCGTAAATTCCGATCCAATAGGCTAACAGGACCTTTACGGGATACCCCACAAACTGGTGGCCTGCTTAATCCAACGATGGATGATCGTCATGACGGTTGAAACGAGGGCGAAGGTCGCACGTGAACCGCGGCGGCAACTGCACAAGCATCCGGCCTGGATGACGGTCGATGACGGCGTGACGAAGCACGAATGCTTCGTGCTCGACGTCTCGCCGGGCGGCGCCCGGATCGTGACCGATGTCGCGATCGATGTCATGGACAGATTCGGCCTGGCGCTGGTCGCCGATCGTCCAAAGCACCAGCCGTGCGAAGTCGTCTGGCGCCGCGGCAAGACCTACGGCATCAAATTCCTGACCTGACTGAAAAGCGCGATCTGCTTTATTCGATGATGTTGTCCGCGCGCGAGATGTCCAGTTTACGCGCAAATCGCATTTCCGTGAAGACGCTTCATCGGAACCCGGCGGCGAAACAGTTCGTCGCTTCGACGAAGCCATTTTCTTCTAGGTCGGAAAAAGCCCGGAAACCGGCATGCGCTAATCTGGATGCCGCTTGGTCAAACAACGGGGTTCGATCATGTGGACGCTGATCTTGCTATTCTACCGCGCGTACTGCCGGGCACGCATGCTTGAAATCCGGAAGTATCACCTCACTAGCTGAACGACGTCATGCAAGGCAAATCGGTCGCCGCCAAAACCATCTTGACGGCGGCATTGCTCCTGGTTGCGATCTGGACGGCGCTGGGACCGCCGCCGCCACATCGCCCCGAACCGATGAAAACGGCAATTTGCCGGTCCGCGATAGGCAATCTGGGGCTTTCTGATTGTGCCCGACGGGCAAATCACTTGCCGCGTTTCGCGAAGTGCGAGTCAATCCCCTCTAGAGAAAATATTCCTGTTCTCATTTGACCCAAATCAGTGGCAGATCATTGCCATCCCGTCCCGCACAGAGGGGCGTTGGCCATCGTCACGAACGTTGGGACGGGTTGCGGTGGACGCGGCAGCGTTGGCGCGCAATGTGATCGCAGGGCGGGCTTTGCCTGTGAGCGATCGACGGCGCGCAAGACGAACAACGCTAGCTTCGTACGGCAAAACCGTGTGGTCCCGGCACCCGTTGCTGGTGTCAAGTCGGCGGAGGTTTTCGTAACCCAACCGGGTTTGCGATAAATCGATAATCCGCCGGCGACGGTGACAAGACGAATTCGTCGCCGGGGAGAGCGCGGCATAAGCCGTAAAGCCATTGCGCAGGGAATGCCGGATTGCCTCCGCTGAACCTGTATGCTCGTGTGCACTTTCTTTTGTGCACGTCGCACACGAGATCGCGGGTGCAGCGCGCACCCGGCATTCCCTGCGCCCTCTGTTTTCGAGGGCGAGAGATTCCAGTACAGCTCGGGCGCAATGCGCGGCGAGGGCGAAAACGCGTCTACCCTCCGTCATTGCGAGCGAAGCGAAGCAATCCATTCTTCGTTTGCGCGGAGAGATAGATTGCTCCGTCGCTTCGCTGCTCGCAATGACGGTTGGCTGTTTGAAATTTGAATCAGCACATCCGTAGCACAACGCAACGCTACGTCGCCTTGATCCATTCCGCGGCGCCCCGCCACAGCGTGTCGCGATGCTCGGGGCGGAAAAATCCGAGATGGCCGATTTTGCCGGCGCCGGTGTCATTGGGCGTCACCGTAATGATCTCGGGCTTGATCGAGGTAAAGCCTGCGCACAGCAATTCGACCGCCGGCCGCGTCGCCCAGGGATCGTCGGACATGACGAGCACGCGCAACGCGCCCTTGTAGTTCGGAAAGTTTTGCAAGCTTGGGAGGTTTTTATCGTCGAACAGATAGCGCGGGCTCATCACCCAGGAGACCCATTGCAGAAACGCATCCTTCGGCAAATCCATGCCGAGGCCCGTCCAGGCCGGCGTGTAACCGAGCGTGCGGGTCAAGGGGAGGCCTACAAGATTGAGCATGGTGTAGACGCGATAGCGTTCGGGCACCGCCATCAGTTTCCAGTAGCCGGCTTGCGCTGCGATCAAAAGCGCGCGCGCAATCTCGGTGTTGTTGGGCAAGAGCCCCAGCACCTGGCCGCCGAAGGAGTGCCCAATATAGGCGAACGGCAACGCCTTGTAGCGCTCGCGCATCCAGGAAACCGCCGCGGTGACATCCTGCGCCGCCCAGTCCGACATCGAGGCCTTGAAGCCGACCAGCGATTTCGGCTGGTTATAGCCGGACAGCGACTTCTGCCGCGAGTCGCCCGTGCCGCGATAGTCATAGGTCAAAACCGCGCAGCCGCGCCTGGCGAGATAGCCGGCAAAGCCGCGGTAGATCTTGCGCTGGACGGCGGTCGCCGAATTGATCAGCACGGCGTGACGCTTTGCCCCGCGCGGCAGAAAAAGCGTCGCGGCCAGCGGATAGCCGTCCATCGCGGGAAGGGTGATATCGTCGATGAATACGTCGTCCAGCCTCGGCTCGGCCACCGCGCTTCTCCTCCCGTGCGTTTTTTCGCGATTACCCCCTAGCAAATGCGAATTCGGCTTTTGCCGCAAGGGCTTGACTGGACAGGTGGAAATCTAACTGGCGGTCTGCCACCGCCCTGTGTATACCGGCCCTTCGTAACCGCGGATAAGTAGCGGTTTTTGCTCAGGAGTTAACGCCATGTCCGAGCGGTGGACACCCGACAGCTGGCGCGCCAGGCCGGTGCTGCAAGTGCCCGATTATCCCGATGCCAAGGCATTGGCGGATGTCGAGGCCCAGCTCGCGACGTTTCCCCCGCTGGTGTTTGCCGGTGAAGCCCGCAACCTGAAAAAGGCATTAGGCCGCGTCGCCGCCGGCGAAGCCTTCCTGCTGCAGGGCGGCGACTGCGCCGAGAGCTTTGCCGAACACGGCGCCAACAACATCCGCGATTTTTTCCGCGTGCTGCTGCAGATGGCCGTGGTTTTGACCTATGCCGGCGCGCTGCCGGTGGTGAAGGTCGGCCGCATCGCCGGCCAATTTGCCAAGCCGCGCTCGTCGAACACGGAGAAGGTGAACGGCGTCGAACTGCCGAGCTATCGCGGCGACATCATCAACGACATCGCCTTCACCAGGGAATCGCGCACCCCCGATCCGCAGCGCCAGTTGATGGCGTATCGCCAATCCGCCGCAACCCTCAACCTGCTCCGCGCATTCGCGACCGGCGGCTTTGCCAATCTCGGTAGCGTGCATCAGTGGATGCTGGGTTTCCTGAAGGACTCGCCGCAGTCCCGCCGCTACAAGGAACTGGCGGATCGTATTTCCGATGCGCTGAACTTCATGCGCGCCTGCGGCCTCGATCTTGAAAGCCATCCGGAACTCCGCGCCACCGACTTCTACACCAGCCATGAGGCGTTGCTGCTCGGTTACGAGCAGGCCTTCACCCGGGTCGATTCCACCACCGGCGACTGGTACGCGACCTCGGGCCATTTCATCTGGATCGGCGACCGCACCCGCCAACTCGACCATGGCCATGTCGAATATTTCCGCGGCATCAAGAATCCGATCGGGCTGAAATGCGGCCCGTCGCTGAAGCCTGACGAACTCTTGAAGCTGATCGACATCCTCAATCCCGACAATGAGCCGGGCCGGCTGACGCTGATCAACCGCTTCGGCTCCGACAAGGTCGGCGATCATCTGGCGCCGTTGATCCGCGCGGTGCAGCGGGAAGGGCGCGTCGTGGTCTGGTCGTGCGATCCGATGCACGGCAACACCATCACCTCGACCTCCGGCTACAAGACCCGCCCGTTCGACCGGGTGTTGTCGGAGGTAAAGTCGTTCTTCGCCATCCATGCCGCAGAAGGCACCCATGCCGGCGGCGTGCATCTGGAGATGACCGGGCAGGACGTCACCGAATGTATCGGCGGCGCGCGTGCCATCACCGACGAGGACCTCAACGACCGGTATCACACGGTTTGCGATCCCCGTTTGAACGCCGAACAATCGATCGACATGGCTTTTCTGATCGCCGAACTGCTCAAGCAGGAACGCGCCGGCAAGGTCAAACCGATGCCGGCCGCAGCGGGGCTGTAAGCATTGCTCAGGTTCTGGCGGGCCACCATCAACTCACGCAACGGGCTCGCCTTCGCGATTCGCTCGGAGCAGGCGATTCGCGAGGAAGTGATTGCGCTCGCGCTCTCGCTGCCGCTGGCGTGGCTGGTCGGCGCGACGGTGATGCGCCGGGTCGAGCTGGTCGCAACCGTGGTGCTGGTGCTCGTGATAGAGTTGCTCAACACCGCGATCGAAAAGCTCGCCGACCGCCTGACCACCGACCACGATCCGCAGATCGGGCGGGTCAAGGACATGGGCTCGGCCGCGGTCGGCGTGGCCTTGGTCATGGCCGGGCTATTCTGGCTGTTCGCCCTCGCTGAACGCATGGGCGCGATCTGAACGCGACGATTGAAGTTTCGGCTTGTGCAGGGCACCATTAGCGTATGAGCGAACCGAAATTCACAATTACGCTGGCGCAGCTGAACCCGACCGTGGGCGATGTCTCGGGCAACGCCGCCAAGGCGCGCGCGGCGCGCGAGAAGGCACGGGCCGACGGCGCCGATTTGCTCGTGCTGCCGGAATTGTTCATCACCGGCTATCCGCCGGAAGATCTGGTGCTCAAGCCCGCGTTCCAGGCCGCCTGCCGCGCCGCGGTCGAGGAGCTCGCGCGCGAGAGCGCAGGCGGCGGTCCGGCGATGCTGATCGGCACGCCCTGGGTCGAGGACGGCAAGCTCTATAATGCCTGCGCGCTGCTCGATGAGGGCCGCATCACAGCGCTTCGCTTCAAGGCCAACCTGCCGAACTACGGCGTGTTCGACGAGAAGCGCCTGTTTGCGCGCGGCCCCGCCGCGGGGCCGGTGACGGTGAGGGGGATCCGGGTCGGCGTTCCCATCTGCGAAGACATCTGGCTCGAAGAGTCGGAGGAATACGAAAACGTCGTCGAGTGCCTCGCCGAGACCGGCGCGGAAATCCTGGTGGTGCCGAACGGCTCGCCCTATGCGCGCGACAAGAACGATCTGCGGCTGTCGATCGCGGTCGCCCGTGTGACCGAGAGCGGGCTGCCACTGGTGTATCTCAACCAGATCGGCGGGCAGGATGAACTGGTGTTCGACGGCGCGTCGTTCGCGCTCAACGCCGACCTTTCCGTGGCGGCGCAGCTGCCGGCGTTCGAGGAGAGCATCACGACGCTGCACTGGACCAAGGGCGCTGACGGCTGGCGCTGCCATGGACCCGTGGTGCCGTTGCTCGAGGGCGACAAAGGCGATTACGCGGCATGCGTGTTGGGCTTGCGCGACTACGTCCGCAAGAACGGTTTTCCCGGCGTATTGCTCGGCGTCTCCGGCGGCATCGATTCCGCGCTGTGTGCGGCGATCGCGGTGGATGCGTTGGGCGCAGAAAGCGTCCGCGGCGTGATGCTGCCGTTTCGTTTTACCGCACAGGTGTCGCTCGACGATGCAGCAAAACTCGCTGGCGCGCTCGACATCCGCTACGAGGTGCTGCCGATTGCGGATGCCGTGAACGGTTTTGAAAAAATCCTGTCTGGCACCTTCGCCGGCCTTCCGCACGACATCACCGAGGAAAATCTGCAGGCGCGCACCCGCGGCACGCTGTTGATGGCGATTTCCAACAAGACCGGCGCGATGGTGGTCACCACAGGCAACAAGTCGGAAATGTCGGTCGGCTACGCCACGCTCTATGGCGACATGAATGGCGGCTTCAATCCGATCAAGGATATCTACAAGACCGAAGTGTTTCGGCTCTCGAGCCTACGCAATTCCTGGAAGCCGGACGGCGCGCTTGGGCCGTCGGGCGAGGTCATTCCGGTCAACATCATCACGCGCCCGCCGACCGCCGAATTGCGTGAAAACCAGACCGACCAGGATTCGCTGCCGCCTTATGAGATGCTCGACGCGATCCTGGAGCGGCTGGTCGAGCGCGAGGAACCGCTCGCCTCGATCATCGCGGCGGGTTTTCCGCCCGATGTGGTGACGCGCATCGATCGCCTGCTCAACATCGCCGAATACAAGCGCCGGCAGGCGGCGCCGGGGGTGAAGGTCACCGAGAAGAATTTCGGCCGCGACCGCCGCTATCCCATAACCAACCGCTTTCGCGACAATGGCCAGGCGTTGCCCGCGCCCGACGAGAAACTGGTCGCGCGCGCGGGCCGCGCGTCGGCGGACGTGTTCGACGGCTAACAGTTATTGCTTCGGCGGGATGAAGGTCGGCCCGACGGTGCGGATCGGCTTCTTCTCGTCGGGCGTGGCGGTTGAATCCGCGGCAGGTGCCGCGGCCGCCGGAGCCGGCGCGGTGGCCGTGGCGGCTGCGCCCTTCTTGGCGGCGGGCACACCTTTGGGAGGCTGCGGCTGCGCGCGCTGCTGCATCTTCTTCGCGCTTTCTTCGGTGACGATGATGTCGCCCTGCTGTTCGACCAGCGCCTTGTCGTCGACGGATTTCAGCGCGTCGGACCAGGTTTGGCCGGCGGCCTTGCAGGCGCAGGACGGGTTGAACTCGGTGCGGTATTTGAAGGCGTTGGGCAGCGCCGTATAGGGCTGGCCGTTGATCGAGACCGCCTGGTTGATGTCTTCGCCGGGATTGCGGTAGGCGAACAGGGTTGCTTCCGTCGCCGGGCACAGCGCCTTGCAGGTTTTCTCGTCGTCCTGGAAGCGCGCCTGGTAGGTGGCAAACGAGACCGGGAAGTAGGCGCCGTCGCAGGTGCGCACACAAACCGTGCGGAAGGTGCCGGACTGCGGTCCCATGTCAACGCCCGGAGCGCCGGGGCTGTTGTTGTTGCCGAACAGATTGTCGATGAAGCTGCCAGGGCCGCGCGCGGCATTGGCGTATTGCGGGCCGCAATTGTTCTGCGCGAGCGCCGTCAGCACCGAGCGGCGTTGGTTCTCGCGATCGGCGCCGCCGATCCCGCCACTGCGCAGGCGCTCGAGGCTGGTCGTGATCTGATCGAGATTGCCGCGCATCTGCTGGATCTGGTTATTGACCGGTCCGCATTGCGCCGACTGGCCGTTGAACAGCGAGAAGAAGCCCGAACTGTCGCAGCCCATGCGCTTGGCCTGCAGCGTGACGCGGTCGAGTTCTCCCTGCTGCTTAGTGGCGGCGTCCTGATAGCGGCGGATCTGCTCTTCCTTAGCCGGGTCGCCGCCGCTGGCGCCGCGATCGACGGCCGCCAATTGTCCCTCAAGCCGGATGCAGATCGGATTGGCCTGCGCGCCCTGTTGCGGAGGCGGGGGCACCGCGCCCGGGGGCGCCTGCGCCAAGGCATGGCTGCCCGTTGCGGCGATGCCAAAAAGCACGGCGCAGGTCAAAATCCACCGGGAGAAGGCAGCAGTCAGGGGCATATCCGGCAATTAGAACCAATCCGCGCGGCGTGAAAGCCGAAAGGCGCGGCCAAGGCGGCGATCTGCGGCCAAGGCCGCATCACATACCTGCTTCTCGGGGCAGCGTCACGTCGTTTCCGCGGCGCCGGTGTGGCAAAGCGCCCCTTGGCCAGCTGCGGCCGTTTCGGTTCAGCGCTGGCAGGTAATGGCGACGTATTCGCCGCAGCCGCTGCCGGTACATTTCTCTGGCCCGCCCTTGGGAACCGCACCGGTAATTTCGTCGGGATCGACGCGGCGGTAGGCGGTGGCCTGCGCAAACTCGCGTGACTGGCAATAGGAACGGGCGGCATGGGCGCCGCATTTGTCGCCCCTGGCGAGGCACTGGTCGACGCCATAGCCGTCGGCCTGATTGGCAATAATGAAGACGTGGCTGTCGGCGGATGCGGCCGACGCGGCGAGCAGGAATGTGCAGGCAATGAATGCATATCGGAATCGCATCGGGCACCGGGAGGGAAAAGGGACCGCTCCAGCCAAATAGACCCAAAGAAGTTAATAATGATTAACCATGCGCCCGTTGCCGGGATGTGGCGGCCAAAAATGGCTCCAAAACGGGCGCTAGCGGGTCTTGACGCCGTCCCCCGGGCTGGGACATGGTGGAACCATGAACGGTCACCTCGCCATCTGCAGCATTTGCCGCGAGATTATTAGCTAGCGAT
>CAWGSN010000010.1:0-335486 GCA_963825225.1 uncultured Alphaproteobacteria bacterium | reverse complement strand
AATGACGTGCTCTACCAACTGAGCTATTGCGGCGGACCAGACGCAGCGTTCGGCAACGGGGCTGAAAACGCGTGCCACCTGATATCGGGCAGCGCCCGCCTTGGCAAGAAAAACGCGGCCCACGAACCTATTCCCCGCCCCAGCGCGACAAAAATCCCCGCCAGCCGCTGGCCTGGGCCTTGGGCGGGCCGATTTGCTGGGCAAATTCGTCCGGCGCGGCCTCATCGTCGATTCCGGGGTCGTCGGGCGCCCGGACGATCGGAATCACGGCCGGAATGGGTGACGGAACCACCTTCGGGATGTCCTGCCGGGCGCGGAACAGGGGCGCGGCGGCAACCGGCGCCGGTTGGGCTGCCGGTGGTGGCGACGCGGGCGCCGCGGCGGGAGCGGGGGCCGGTTCAACGGCAGCGGCGGGCGGTGGCGCGTTGTCCTGCGCGGCCGGAGGCTCGGGCGCGGCGGGGACGACCGCCGGTTCGGCTTCGGCCGGCGCCGGCGGCTCGATTACCGCCGCGGGGCGCGGCGTTGCCAGCATCGCCTCCTCGAACGGCGACGATTCGATCGCATCGCCCTTGTCGGACGGCAGTGCTGCGACCGGCGTCTGCCACTGGAAGGCGTCGAGCCGGCCGGTGACCGGCGACACCGGCCGCCAGCGGTCGCTGACATAGCCGTCCGCGGTCCAGGCCGGATCGTGCAGCGCGCGCACCGCGCGCAAGGTCCACGCCCGCGCGCGGCCGGAGTCGCCATGTTCGGTGCGCTCGATCTCCGCCATCAGCATTGCGACCCGCTGCGTCGGCGCGGCGATGAACGGCGCCAGCGCCGCGCGCGCCTTGGCATATTCGGAGGCGTCGATCGCGGCGCGAGCAATCGCCAGTGCGCCCTCGATATGGCCCGGAGCCTTGGCGGAAAGCGTCTCGACCCGCACCAGCCGCTGGCGCGCGGAATCGCCGAGTTTTACATGCGCGTAGGCGTCCGCCAGATCGGGATGAGGCTGTGCCAGCCACGCCGTCTCGACAATGCGCATCGAGCGCCGCACCTGATGCGCCTCGCTCTCATATTTGCTGGCGAGCACCGCGGCCGGCACCAGCGTCGGCGCCAGCTTGACCGCTTCCATCACGCTTTCGCGCGACAGGTCGCGATCGACATTCGCGAGTTCCAGCGCGCGCGCAGTCAGCAGCACGCCGCGCTGACGGCGGTAGGTCGCCTTGTCGATCAGCCCCGAGGACTGGTTGTTGTCGAGAATTCTCAGCGCCCCGGCCCAGTCGCCCTTGGCGCAGCAGAATCCGAGCACGGCATGCGAGGCCCATGACGACGACGGCGAAAGTTTCAGCGCTTCCTCGGCGACCATCACCGCGGCAACGGGATCGTCGGCGCGCTGCGCCTCGATGAAAAGGCCGCGCAATCCCAACAGTCGCGTGTCCTCGCGCTCGGCCATGGCGTGGAAGGCGCGCTGCGCGCCTTCGCGGTCGCCGTCGAGCTGCGCCGATTGCGCGTGCAGCAACAGGGCCAGCGGATCCTGCGCCGCATGCCGTCGTGCTACTTTGGCATGCGCGCGGGCGGCGGAGGAATCGCCGTGACCGATCGCCAGCAATCCTTGCGTAATCGCATGCCGGCCGCGGGCGTGACGCCGCTCGCGGCGATTTTTGCGGATCCGTTGTGGCGTACGCCATAGGCCGCGCAGCATCGCCCACAGCATGACAGCCGCGACAATGACGATGCCGAGTCCCAGCACGAACACCGGCAGCGTGGTCGCGATCTTGAGATTGCCCCATGACAGCACGACGTCGCCGGTCTGCTCGGCAACCCAGGCCGCGCCCGCCGCTCCAAGCGCGATCAACAGCAGAAACAGAATGATCCGGATCATCGAATTCCTTATTGCGACGGTTTGGCGAGCACAGCCATGGCGTCGGCCGCGAATTGACGGGACGCGGCCAGCGCCGCATCGCGCGCGTCGGCCTTGTCCAGCCAGCCTTGCGCGGCGGCGCGATCCTCCGGCGCCAGTGTCTTCAACTCGCGCCGGGCTTCGTTGGAATCGTTGCGCAACGCCGCGGCCGTGGCCCGCGCCACCACCGCACCGCGATCATTGCCTGATGTGTCGGTGCGCTCGATCCGGACCAGTTTTGCCGCACCCGCCTGCAGTCGCTCGACGATGCCCGAGCCGGTTATGGCATTGTCCGGCGGCGCCGCCGGCGTCAGCTTTGGCACCAGCGTCAGCAATTCACCCGAGAGTTTGCCGGCGTTCGGCAAGCCGGTCGCCGCGAATTGATCGAGCGGGTTTAACGCATCGGGATTGGGCGCCAGCGATTTCGCCGCCGCCAGCGCCGCCTGATACGGGTCACCGATCCGAACGAGCACATCGAGGAGAGCTGCCGCTACCACACGGCGCAACGGCAAATCATCGGCAGGCTTGGCATCGGCCGCCTTGCTGTCGGCGATCTTGCTGCCCTGTTGGGCGATTTCCGCGGCTTGCGCCCGCATTGCGCTTTCGATCTTGGCGATATGTTCGTCGATCGCCGACAGATCCGGCGCTGGAGCAACAGCGTCAGCGCGCGGCGCGGATTTCACCTCGTCGACCGCGGATGCAAGTTTTTCGCTCTGAGCCCGCGTCGTCGTGAGTTCGCCGCGCAAGGCGGCGAGCGATTTTTCCAGGGTCTCGATGCGCGCCGCGGCAGCCGGATCGGCCGCGGGCTTGCTGGCCTTGGTCTCGAGGCCCGCGACGCGCGCGGTGAGATTGTCGATCGCGGCTGCATTGAGCTGCGGCGCCGGCGGCGCGGCCGGCTGTATCGCGGGCCAGCCCAGTATCCAGCCGACGCCGATCACGAGCGCGGCCGCCACTGCACCGGAGACCGGCGCGACGATCCAGGGCGACACCGGCGCCGGCGCGGCCTGAGCATCCGGCGATGCCGACGGCGCCTCGGGCTCGGCTTCGGGCGCCGCACCGTCGCTTGCCGGCGCCGTTTCGCTGGTCACTTCGGTCGCCTTAAGATCGATCGTGGGCGGCGCGCGCTTGGGCCGGTCCGAATCGGGCGGCGATCCAGTGGTTTCGGGCCTGTCATCGACCATCGCAGCGGTTCCCTTAACAGTTATAGCGTTTTCGAGCGAAGTGGATACCGGTTCGCATAGCAATCAAGTTTACGCAGATTGCGTAGACTTATCTGCGGTAGAAAACGCGTCAAAACAAAAGGCTTGGCGCCTGAACGTACCAGAATCGGCCCCTATTAGGCCAATCGCGACCGCAAAGCACGGCTCAATGCCTCGAACAAGGCATTTTCGTCCGCCTGAGCGGCCACGGTGACCTGCGTCGCGCCGGCGTCGCGCAGGATAGAGGCGACGGCGGCGGAAATGCAGCATTGCGGCAGCGCCAGCGCCGATATTTCGACGCCGCCCGACCGTGCTGCTTCCAGAAACGCACGCGCGCTGCGGCGTGAGTAATGCAGCACCGCCTCGACCCGGTTCGCCACGAAAGCGTCACATACTTCGGGAGGCAGGCTGGACGCAGGGATCATCCGGTAAGTGGTATGCGTAACCACCGTAAAACCCTTCTCGCCCAGTTCGCCCGGCAGATCGCGCGCGAGATCGGCGCCCGCCAGGTACAACAGGGTACTGGCCTTCTTCAGTTGCTTCGACTTCACGCATCCCAGCACGAGATCGCGCAACGCCGCGGCATCGCCCCTCGCCGTGATCACCTGGCCGAACCCGGCATCGCGGGCCGCTGATGCGGTATGCTCGCCGACTGCAAACAGCGGCAGTTTCAACAGCCGGCTGTCGCCGAGCTGGGGGGTGATGGCACGGATCGCATTGGCGCTGGTGACGATGACGGCGCCATAACCGGCATCCGTGTCGTCCTGGAACGGCACCGGCTCGAACCGCAGCATCGGCGCCTGCAGCACCTCAAAGCCCCGCGCGCGAAGGGCCGTGGCGGTGGCCTCATCGTCCGGACGCGGGCGCGTGACGAGAACGGCCATGCCTTAGGTCTCCACCAGGAATGTTTCGGCCGAAGCCTGTGATTGCACGTCGAGACCTCGTAATGCTACCGGGTTACGGAAGCGTTGTTTTGACTGGTTGCGCAAGGGCCCAAATTGGATAACGACACGCCGATGCTGGTGCTGGGTATCGAGACCACCTGCGACGAGACCGCGGCCGCCGTGGTCGAGCGGGCGAGCGACGGCGGCGGCAAAATCCTGTCCAATATCGTGCGCTCGCAGACCGACGAGCATGCCCGTTTCGGCGGCGTGGTGCCCGAGATCGCAGCGCGCGCCCATGTCGATCTGCTCGACGGCATCGTTGGCCACGCCATGAAGGAAGCCGGTGTCGGCTTCGCACAATTGTCGGCGGTAGCCGCCGCCGCCGGTCCCGGCCTGATCGGTGGGGTGATCGTCGGCCTCACCACAGCGAAAGCGATCGCAATGGTGCACGACACGCCCTTGATCGCGGTCAACCACCTCGAGGCGCATGCGCTGACGCCGCGGCTGACGTGTGCCTTGGCGTTTCCGTATTGCCTGTTTCTCGCCTCCGGCGGCCACACCCAGATCGTGGCCGTGGTCGGCGTCGGCAACTATGTGCGCCTCGGCACCACCGTCGACGACGCCATGGGCGAGGCCTTCGACAAGGTCGCAAAGATGCTCTCGCTGCCTTACCCGGGCGGGCCGGAGGTCGAACGTGCCGCCACTGGCGGCGATCCAAAACGATTCGCGTTTCCGCGCCCGATGCTCGGGCGCCCGGATGCGAATTTCTCGCTGTCGGGATTGAAGACCGCCGTGCGTAATGAGGCCAGCCGGCTAGCTCCCCTTGAGCCGCAGGACGTCAGCGATCTGTGCGCTAGTTTCCAGGCCGCGGTGCTGGAATCGACGGCGGATCGGTTGAGCGTCGGGTTGCGGCTGTTCCATGAACAATTCGGCCCGCCCCGCGCGCTGGTCGCCGCCGGCGGCGTCGCCGCCAACCACGCCATCCGCGACGCCTTGCAGGACGTCGCCGCCAAAGCCGAGACCACGCTGATCATTCCGCCGCCGGCGCTCTGCACGGATAATGGCGCGATGATCGCCTGGGCCGGGGCTGAACGGATGGCGCTGGGCCTGACCGATACGATGGACGCGGCCCCGCGCGCCCGCTGGCTGCTCGACGCCAACGCTTCGGCACCGGCGGGTTTTGCCAACACAAGGGCGGGGTTTTGACATGCCGTCTGACAACTCCGTTGCGGTGATCGGCGCAGGCGCCTGGGGCACGGCGCTCGCAGCTGTTGCCGCGCGCGCCGGACGTGAAGTCGTGCTATACGCGCGCAACGCCGACAGCGCCGCGCAGATAAAGACGGCGCATGCCAATCCGCGACTGCCGGGCGTACATCTCGACGACCGCATCGAGATCACCAACCGGATCGCGGCCGCGGCCGGCGCCAAAATGATCCTGATCGCCACGCCCGCCCAGAATTTGCGTGAGGCCGTGATCGCGCTGGCGCCGCTTCTGAAGAAGGCGACGCCCGTGATCGCCGCCGCCAAGGGCATCGAGCGCGGCACGCATAAATTCATGACCGAAGTGATCGCGGAAGCCGCTCCCGATGCGACGCCCGCGATCCTGTCGGGGCCGAGCTTCGCCGCGGACGTCGCGCGCGGGCTTCCGACCGCGGTCACGCTCGCCGCAACGGACGAGACGCTCGCAAGCTCACTTGTACAGGCGCTGGGCTCGTCGACGTTCCGGCCCTATCACACGACCGATGTCCGCGGCGTCGAGATCGGCGGCGCGGCGAAGAACGTACTGGCGATCGCGGCCGGCATCGTGGAGGGGCGAAAACTTGGCGCATCGGCGTTGGCGGCGCTGACCACGCGCGGCTTCAGCGAACTGGCGCGGTTGGGTCGGGCCTGCGGGGCGCGCGCGGAAACCCTGGCGGGGCTTTCCGGATTGGGTGACCTGATCCTGAGTTGCTCAAGCCTGCAGTCGCGCAATTTTGCGCTCGGTATCGCCTTGGGGCGCGGCGAGCCGGCCCCGCAGGGCAAGCTCGCCGAAGGCGTATTCACCGCCCCCGTGCTGATCGAACTGGCGGCTTCGCAAAATGTCGATATGCCGGTATCAAATGCGGTCGCGGCAATCCTGGCCGGCAAAATGACCATCGATGCGGCGATCGAAGGTCTGCTGACGCGGCCGTTCAAGGCGGAGGAATAAATGGCGTACTGGCTGGTGAAATCCGAACCCTCATCCTGGTCATGGGATCAGCAGGTCGCCAAGGGCGCCAAGGGCGAAGCCTGGACCGGCGTGCGCAATTTCACGGCGCGGCAGAATCTCGTGGCCATGAAGAAAGGCGATCGCGCCTTCTTCTATCATTCCAATGAAGGCAAGGAGATCGTGGGGATCGCGGAAGTCATCAAGGAGGCCTATCCCGATCCGACCGACAAGACCGGCAAATTCGTCTGCGTCGACATCCAGGCGGACAAGCCGCTGAAGACGCCGGTGACGATGGCCGCGATAAAGGCCGACAAGAAACTGTCAGCCATGGCGCTCGTCAAATATTCGCGGCTTTCGGTTCAGCCGGTCACCGCGGAAGAGTGGAAGACGGTCTGCAAGATGGGCGGGCTGTAGCGCCTACGCCGCCGCTGCCGTCACGACCTGCGCCAGCAGCGCCTCGCGCTTCGACTGCGAGCGATAGCCCTTCATGGTCGCGGCAAAGCGCTCGAGGATGCCGTCCTCGAAGGCGGTGACGATAGTGTCGTGCACGTAGCTCTTGCGGCAGATCGCCGGCGTATTCGACAATTCGTCCGCTGCGGCGCGAACCGCGTCCAGTACCTGCTTGCGCCGGCCGCGGGCGCTCGCCGCCGGCGAAATCCGCGACAGCGATTCCAGCACCACGGCTGACGCCATCAGGGTGCGGAAATCCTTCAGCGAAATCTTGATGCCGGCGATCTCGCGGAGGAACGCGTTCACCGTGGTGGTGGAGACCGTGCGCACCGTGCCGGAATTGTCGCGGTACTGGAACATGCGCTTGCCCGGCACGCCGCGCAGGATGCCGATCGCGCGCACGAGTTTTGCCGCGTCGCATTCCTTGCGCACGGCCTTGCCCCCCTTGGCCTTGAAGGTCAGGACGAGGCTGTCGTCTTCCAGCGTGACGTTGGACTTCAGCAGCGTGGTGGCGCCGCGGGTGCCGTTGAGACGGGCATAGGATTCATTGCCGGGCCGGATCGCGGTGCGCGCGATCAGTTCGATCACCGCCGAGAGCGCGAATTCGCGGGTCGGCTGGTCGCCGGACAAATGCATCGAGACGTTACGGCGGATCTTCGGCAACGCCGCCACCAGCCGCGCCAGGCGATGCGCCTTGCGATGCTCGCGGACCTTTTCCCAATCGGCGTGATAGCGGTATTGCAGCCGGCCGGCCGCGTCGAGGCCGACGGCCTGCAGGTGCGAGGTCGGATCGGGCGAGTAACGGACATCCCGGTAGGCCGGAGGCACCGCCATCGAATGCAGGCGCTTGATAGTGCCGACGTGACGGATCGCCGTGCCGTTGGCGCGAATGAATGAATAGCTCTTGCCGCGCTTGACGCGGCGGATGGTCAATTGGTTCTGGTCGCCGAGCTTGAGGCCCAGTTCCTGCGCCAGCGATTCGACCGAGATCTTCGGCTCGGACCTGGCCTTCGGCGAAGGGGCTTTGGCGGGCGCCTTGAGGGGGGGTTGCGGCAGCTGGCCGAGCGCTTCCGCCAGAGCCACGGCAGGATCAGCGGAAACGGGCCGCGTAGCCTCGAAATTCACCTGATCCATCATGACCGTAGTCGCCTGCTCCGCCTGTTCGTCCGGTAATGCCCGTTGTTGTGGCTTGGTTCCGGAGGGGCCTCTCGCCCCGGGATGGCCATTTAGGGGGTAACGAACCGCTTTGCGAGTCCCGATTCTGCGATTAACGGTTATTAGATACCGGTCATGGGTGCCATTCGTGGGATAACGTTGATTTTTGGCCCGGCCAAAACGCGAAAGTGATGCTGACCTTGATCCCGGACAAGACGTGCTGCGCCCGAGCCGACCAAGGTTGCAGATGTTTCCGCCTTGTCCGGGTATCGCCCGGCGACGCATAATCATTGTAGCAATCAAGACGGTTGGCGGCGGCCCGCGTATGGGGCGCTGCGAGTTGAGTGGAGGGGAAGATGTCCGAGAAAATTTACGACGTATCAGCGGATTGGGCCAAACGCGCCTACGTCGACGATGCCAAATATCGCGAGATGTATGCCCGCTCGGTCAGCGACCCCAACGGCTTCTGGGCTGAACAGGGCAAGCGGATCGGCTGGATCAAGCCGTTCCACAAGGTCGAGAACGTCTCCTTCGCCCCCGGCAACGTTTCCATCAAATGGTTCGAGGACGGCGTCCTCAACGTCGCCTGGAACTGCATCGACCGCCATCTCGACAAGCGCGGCGACCAGACCGCCATCATCTGGGAGGGCGACGATCCCTCGCAGTCCAGGCACATCACCTACCGCCAGCTGCACGACGAAGTCTGCAAGATGGCCAACATCCTGCGCACCCGCAACGTCAAGAGGGGCGACCGCGTCACGATCTACCTGCCGATGATTCCGGAGGCCGCCTACGCGATGTTGGCGTGCGCGCGGATCGGTGCGATCCATTCGGTGGTATTCGCCGGTTTCTCGCCGGACAGCCTCGCCCAGCGCATCACCGATTGCCAGTCCAAGATCGTCATCACCGCCGACGAAGGCCTGCGCGGCGGCAGGAAGGTGCCGCTGAAGGCCAATGTCGATGCCGCGATCGAAAAGAGCAGCGGCGTCGACTGGGTGGTCGTGGTCAGGCGCACCGGCGCCGCCGTCGACATGAACCCGACGCGCGACCTCTGGTATCACGACGCCGCCAAGATGGTGACGACGGAGTGCCCGTGCGAGCCGATGCACGCGGAAGATCCGCTGTTCATCCTCTATACGTCAGGCTCCACCGGCCAGCCCAAGGGCGTGCTGCACACCTCGGCCGGTTATCTGGTGTTCGCGTCGATGACGCACCAATACGTGTTCGACTATCACGACGGCGACATCTACTGGTGCACTGCCGACGTCGGCTGGGTCACCGGCCATAGCTACATCCTCTATGGGCCGCTGGCGAACGGCGCGACCACGCTGATGTTCGAGGGCGTGCCGAACTATCCGGACAATTCGCGGTTCTGGAACGTGGTCGACAAGCACAAGGTCAACGTCTTCTACACCGCGCCGACCGCGATCCGCGCGCTGATGCAGGGCGGCGACGAGCCGGTGAAGAAGACCTCGCGGCAATCGTTGCGGCTGCTCGGCTCGGTCGGCGAACCCATCAATCCGGAAGCCTGGGAATGGTACCACCGCGTGGTCGGCGACGAGCGTTGCCCGATCGTCGACACCTGGTGGCAGACCGAGACCGGCGGCATCCTGATCACGCCGCTGCCTGGCGCCACCAAGCTCAAGCCCGGTTCGGCGACGCGGCCGTTCTTCGGCGTGGTGCCGGAGATCGTCGACGCCGACGGCAAGGTGCTGGAGGGCGAGACGTCGGGCAATCTCTGCATTGCAAAGTCCTGGCCGGGGCAAATGCGCACGGTCTATGGTGACCACGCCCGGTTCGAGCAGACCTATTTCTCGACTTACAAGGGCAAATATTTCACCGGCGACGGCTGCCGCCGCGACGCTGACGGCTATTACTGGATCACCGGGCGCGTCGATGACGTCATCAACGTATCCGGCCACCGCATGGGCACTGCCGAGGTCGAGAGTTCGCTGGTGGCGCATGAGGCCGTCTCGGAAGCCGCCGTGGTCGGCTACCCCCATGACATCAAGGGCCAGGGCATCTACGCCTACGTCACGCTGATGACCGGCAAGGAGCCGACGGAGGCGCTGCGCAAGGAACTGGTGGCCTGGGTGCGCAAGGAGATCGGCCCGATCGCTTCGCCGGACCTCATTCAATTTGCGCCGGGACTGCCGAAGACGCGTTCCGGCAAGATCATGCGCCGCATCCTGCGCAAGATCGCCGAAGATGAACCTTCGAGCCTCGGCGATACCTCGACGCTGGCCGATCCCGCCGTGGTCGACGACCTCGTGCAGAACCGCCAGAACAAGAAGGGCGCTGCGGTTTAGTTCTCCGCGGCAGCCCCTGTTGCCAAATCGGTATCGGCGCGGCTTCGATAGCCGCGCCTTTTTCGTGCGCCGCACGCGGATCACGAATTTTTCATGCGGTTGTTTGCGTCAATCTCAAGTAGTATCGTATGGCCGTCTCCCGCTTAACCCAGAGGAGAATTATTATGGCCAACGGCGACCGCAAAGTTTTTGCAGACAGCGTCACTCCCCTTCCAGCCGCAGAAGGCCCCACCCATCTCGGCCTCATGGTGGCCAAAGCCAGGCCCGAGACCAGCAAGGAGCAGATGACCGTCGTGTTCTCGCTTGCGCTGCCCGACAGCGCGCAAGCCGACCTTCAGAAGATGGTCGCTGAAGGAAGGACTGTCTCGCCCGCGCAACTCAACAAGAAATATGCCGCCGACGCCAATGACGCCAAGGCGCTGACGTCGTGGCTGAAGTCCCAGGGCTTCAAGATCGAGAAGGTCTCCGCCGACCGCACCAGCGTTTACGCGCAAGGTACCGTCGAGCAGATCGAGAAGGCCCTCAACGTCAACATGGTGCGCGTCACCAAGGACGGCATCACCTATACCGCCGCGCAGGACGCGCCGAGCCTTCCCGCAAGCGTCGGCAAGAGCGTCAGTGCAATCGTCGGACTGCAGCCGTTCCGCCGCGCGCACAAACAATTCCGGATCTGCGTCCCGCAAAGCGGCGTGCCGGCGCCGGTGCGCCGGGCGAGCCGCGCCACCGCCAAAGGCGCAGGCGCCGGCAAGAAAGCCAAGGCTGTGCCGACCAAATCGGCGGTTCACAACGGATATCTCGTGTCGGAAATATTGAAGGCCTATGGCGCCGACGGTCTCACTGTCACCGGCAAGGGCCAGACCATCGCGATCCTGATCGACACCTTCCCGACCGCGGCCGACCTGAAGGCGTTCTGGAAGCTGAACAAGCTCAAGACCAAGATCTCGCAAATCACGATGATCAACGTCAACAACGCCACGCTTCCGCCGCAGGAAGGCGAGGAAACGCTCGACGCGCAATGGACGTCAGGCATCGCGCCGGGCGCAAAGATCAAAATCTACGCCAGCGGCACGCTGCAATTCACCGACCTCGATCGCGCGCTGGACCGGATCATCTCCGATCTCGCGAGCCAGCCCACGATGCGGCAATTGTCGATCAGCCTCGGATTGGGCGAGACCTTCATGGCGCTGGGCGAGATCAAGGCGCAGTCGCAGAAATTCCTCAAACTGGCGGCGGCCGGCGTCAATGTCTTCGTGGCCAGCGGCGATGCCGGATCGAACCCCGACGTGACCGGACACAGTTCGGGCGGCCCCACCCAGGTCGAATACGAATTGTCCGACATCAACGTCATCGGGGTCGGCGGCACGACCTTGAACCTTGCGCCTGACGGCACCGTGCAGAGCGAGCGCGGCTGGGTCGGCAGCGGCGGCGGAAAGAGCGGCCGATTTACCCGGCAAATCTGGCAAAAGGGGGCGGGCATGCCGGCCGGCAACGAACGGCTGGTGCCGGATGTCAGTCTCGCCGCCGATCCGAACACCGGCGCCTGCGTGATCCTGCACGGTCAGCGGCAGCAGATCGGCGGCACGAGTTGGAGCACGCCATGTTGGGCGGGCTTCTGCGCCTTGATCAATGAAGCGAGGGGCAAAGCCGGAAAAGCTCCCCTCACCTTCCTGCCGCCAAAACTTTATCCGCTGTTGGGCAGCAGCAGTTTTCGCGACATCACGGCCGGCAGCAACGGCGCGTTCAATTCCGGCGCGGGATACGACATGGTCACCGGTATCGGCGTGCCCAATGTGAAGCAGCTGATACCCGCGCTGCCGTGACCGGTATTGGTGTGCTGCGGCGGGGACTCGGCTCCGCCGGCCCGCCACTTCTGACTTGGAAGCCTCACGCGATCGTCAGGGGCGGCCATCCCGCCCCTGCACGTTTCCGGACAAGTGTTGTTTTCGAGTCATTTACTTTAATTCGAACATTTCCTTTGTTGCCCCCATCGAAACCTGTCTCGCGGCCGGCGTGGAAACCACCCGGTTAACTGCACGCGGTTAAAAATGCGTGGGTGAGACGGCAAACCAGCATTTCCTGTGGTTTGCAGGTCATTTGAGGGCCCCGGCAGGGGCGAGCGGGCGAAAGTGGAGCAATGATGTCGATGAGGATTGCGGTGGCGCTGGCTGCCACCATCGGAGCGGGTATTTTGATGTCGTCGGCGGCAGAGGCGCGGCCGGAAATGGTTGGCATCCGTGGCGAGTACCCGCCGGGAACGATCGTGGTGAAAACCAACGAGCGCCGCCTCTATCTCATTCTCGATTCCGGCCATGCGATGCGCTACCCGGTCGGCGTCGGCCGCTCCGGCAAGCAGTGGGCCGGCACCACCCAGATCGACGGGAAATATCGCAACCCGGCCTGGTCTCCGCCGAGGGAAGTGAGGCGCGACAAGCCGAACATGCCGGACGTGATTCCCGGCGGCTCGCCACGCAATCCGATGGGCGTCGCCGCGATGACGCTAGCCGGCGGCGAATACGCGATCCACGGCACCAACATGCCGGGCTCGGTCGGCGGCTTCGTGTCCTATGGCTGCATCCGCATGCTCAACGGCGACATCACCGACCTGTACCAGCGCGTGTCGGTCGGCACGACCGTAACGGTCACGCACTGATCTCGTTGATCTGCCTTTGAAATGCAAAGAGCCGCGCATCGAGCGCGGCCTTTTTCTTTTGCCGAATCCCTTACCGCGTGGCGTTCGCGCACCAGCCGCCGCGGTGACCGCCGCTGTAACTGCGTGCATGACCGGCCGTGAGCAATGCGGTTGAGACATTCGCGGTCTTCCTGGTCGCAACATCGGCAACGACGCGGCCGCTATATTTGTCCGGCCCGATATTGAAGATCGTGACCTCGCTCTCGCCGAGCAGGCGCCGCAACGCATCGCTCGCCGCTTCGGCCATCTGCAATTCCTGCGGACAGGACGCCTTCAATTCCGGCGCGTCGATGCCGCGCAGCCGGACCCGCGACGTCAGATCGAGGCCGGGCCACAGATGCACCCGCGCCTCGAACGTGTCGCCGTCGATGGTCCGGATCACATCGACGGGGTGGCGTACATCGGGATTGCCGGCGCGCTTCCAGATGATCTCGGCATCGCGCGCCGCCGGCTGTCGGGGTGCGCCGAATCGGCCGCAGGCGGCAGCGGCCAATGCACCCAGTGCCGCACCGGCAGCATGGTCCCCGCAGCCACCCCGAGCACGAACACCCAGGGCAGAGTGGCCGAGAACCGGCGCCGCCAAGGACCCTTGGAAAAACTGCGATAGGACGTTTGATGAGTATTTATTCTCTCGTATGGGGACATATTCCCAATCTAGGACTGAGTTGGGGTATCCCGCAAGGCCGTTTTTCGTCTCAAAAATCCGAGGCGATGCCCTTGCGCTCCCAGTCGCCGTAGCGGGTCGGTTCCGGACCCTTGGGACCCTGAAATTCCTTCTGCATCGGCGTGGCGCTGGCCTCGGCGGCTTTGCGACGCGCTTCGGCCTCGGCGAGTGCGCGCTGGGCGGCCGGCGTCAGCGGCTTGCGGGCCGCGCCAGGAATAGACGGCACAACGGAGGTAGGTGCAGACAGTTTTGAAGGATCGGTCATCGCAAACTCTCCCGCCATACGCTTCGTATCACAGGGATAAACGCAAGGATGAGATCACAATCGTAAAATCACCTTTGCGATTCTTACATTTGGCATATTCGCATGCCAAACGAGCATTTCATTTCAATGGCATGCGCCGAAGCCTGCTCAGCACCTTCCGAGATATTTCTTCGACATGCCACCTTCAAGATTTGCAGCTCCTGCCGAAGTTCCGGGTCTCGCGGCGCGGCGGATCGCAGCCGACATCCTCGACGGCGTGCTGCATAAACACCGCACCCTGGACGATCAGCTCGACGGCGCGGGCGCGCATCCCGGATTGAAGTCGCTGGCCGATCGCGACCGCGCGTTGATGCGGCGGCTGGTCGCGACGATTTTGCGGCGGCTCGGCACGCTCGGTCATTTACTGTCGCGGTTGCTCGATCGCGGCATCCCGACCGACGCACCGCGCGCGCAAAGCGCGCTTTTGATCGGCGCCGCGCAGATTCTCTGGATGGATGTGCCCGATCATGCCGCCGTCGATCTCTCGGTGCGGCTGGTGCAATCGGACCGGCGCGCGGCGAAATATGCAGGCCTCATCAACGCCGTGCTCCGACGTTGTGCGCGCGAAGGCCAGCCGCTGATCGACGAGGTCAAGGCGCAGACGCTGGACATTCCGCCATGGCTCCTGGCGCGCTGGATTGCGGCCTATGGCGAGGCCACCGCGCGCGAAATGGCCCTCGCCGTCGGCCATGAGCCGTCGCTCGACATCACCGTGAAATCAGACGCGCCGCAATGGGCGAGCCGCCTGCACGGCGAAACCCTGGCCACCGGGACCGTACGCACTTTGTTGCAGGGTCCCGTGACCATGCTGCCCGGCTTCACCGAGGGTCAGTGGTGGGTGCAGGACGCCGCCGCCGCATTGCCGGCGCGGTTGTTCGGCGACGTCACTGGGAAGACCATCGTCGATCTCTGCGCCGCGCCCGGCGGCAAGACCGCGCAACTTGCGCTGGCAGGCGCGCGCGTCACCGCGGTTGATCGCTCGCCGGCGCGGATGGCGCGGCTGCGTGACAATCTGGCGCGGCTCGCGCTCCAGGCCGATGACGTCGTGACCGACGCCGCCGAATGGCCGGGCGGTGATGGCAGCTTTGACGGCGTGCTGGTGGATGCGCCCTGCACCTCGACCGGCACCATCCGCCGCCATCCCGACGTGGCGTGGCTGCGGCAGGAAGCCGACATCGCAGCCCTGGCGGCACTGCAAAAACGCTTGCTGCAAAAGGCCGTCGCCCTACTCAAGCCGGGCGGGACGCTGGTCTATTGCACCTGTTCGCTGGAACCCGAAGAAGGCGAGCAGGCGGTCACCGCGCTCCTTGCCACCGAATCTTCCGTGCGCCGCGCCCCCGTCGAGGCCAGCGAGATCGCTGGCTTGGGCGAAATCATCACGGCCAATGGCGATCTGCGGACACTACCCTGCCATTTGCCTCACGCCGACCCGAGGCTCGGCGGGCTGGACGGGTTTTACGCGGCGCGACTGGCTAAATCCTGATTTTACACCGGAATTTCGCGGCCTTCGGGTGATTCGCGGGCTTTCAAGATGGTGTCTTGGCCGCGTTTCCGGATTAAAAGGATTCGCCACAAGATCTCCTCCCATCAAGGTTAGGCGTGTCGGTCGCTCAACGCAGACGCATTTCGACGCTGATCGCGGGCCGCTTTGCGCGGAGCCTCGCGGCGCGTGCGAGCGGAAGTGCGGTTGCGTTGTCGCGGCTGTGGCCCGGCCGCGCCGACCGGCTGATCATCGCGCCGCACGATCTGCGCACCGCCGACGCTACCCGCGCGGCTGAAATCTATGCCGGCCGTTTCGTGTTCGCCGGCAAGATCGTGACCTGCCACGGCCGATCGATCTTCGATCTCGAGCCGCCGTCGGAAGATTGGGAAGTCGCGCTGCTCGGTTTTGGATGGCTGCGCCATTTGCGCGCCGCCGATACGGCGTTGACCCGCGCCAACGCCCGCTCTCTGGTCGACGACTGGATTTCAAATCCGGGGCGCAAGCGGCCGCTGGAGCGCCGCGCCGACGTGCTGGCGCGCCGCGTGATTTCGCTGTTGTCGCAGGCGCCCCTGGTGCTCGGCGATACCGACGGCAAATTCTATCGCAAATATCTGCGCGGGCTGACCCGCGAGATCCGCTATCTGCGCTACACCATGCTCGACATCGCCGACGGCGTGCCGCGGTTGCAGGTGCTGATCGCGCTTTGCTACGCCTCGCTCTGCCTCGCCAACCAGGCGCGTCATATCCGCTCGGCGACGCGGCGGCTTTCCGACGAATTGCAGCGACAGATCCTGCCCGACGGCGGCCATATCTCGCGCAATCCCGGCGCGCTGGTCGAATTGCTCAGCGACATGCTGCCGCTGCGCCAGACCTTTGCGGCGCGAAATATCGCGCCGCCGCCGGCGCTGTTGAACGCGATCGACCGCATGATGCCGATGCTGCGCTTCTTCCGTCACGGCGACGGCAGCTTTGCGCTGTTCAACGGCATGAGCAACGCGCCGTCCGACCTGGTGGCAACCCTGCTTGCCTATGACGATACCCACGGCGTACCGATGGCACATATGCCGCATACCGGCTTTCAGCGCCTCGATGCCGGCACCACGACGGTCATCATCGACACCGGACCGCCACCGCCGCCGAATGTCAGCCAGGACGCCCATGCCGGCTGTCTTGCCTTCGAACTGTCGTCCGGGCCGAGCCGGATCGTCATCAATTGCGGGATGCCCTCGACCGGCCGCGACAATTGGCGCGTCTTTGCGCGCAGCTCTGCTGCGCATTCGACGCTGACCTATCACGAAACCTCATCGTGCCAGTTCGTCGAACTGTCGGCGATGAAGCGGCTGTTGCAGGGCGCGCCTGTTGTGAGCGGCCCGGCTAACGTCGAGAGCTATCGCGAGGCGGTAGCGAACGGCGATCTCTTGACCACGTCGCATGACGGCTACCTGCCGCGATTTGGCATCCTGCATCGCCGGGTGCTGATGATGGCCCAGGACGGCGCAAGGCTCGACGGCGAGGACACGCTGTCGCCGGCGCCGGGGGGACGAATCAAGGGCAGCGAGACCGACTTCGCCGTACGGTTTCATTTGCATCCGTCCGTGAAGGCGAGCCGGCTCTCGGATGCGCGCGGCGTCATGCTGGTATTGCCCAACCGCGACGTCTGGACCTTCGAGGCGCTCGACGACAAGGTCGATCTCGAGGACAGCGTGTTTCTGGCCGGCAATGACGGCGCCCGTCGCACCGCCCAGATCGTGATCCGGCAGGATTCCCGCCAGGCCGCCTTGATCCGCTGGAGCTTTGTGCGCTCCTCGACGTCGGCCGCGACCACGGCCGCCCGCCGCAACGCCCGCCGTGAGCCGGAACTGCCGTTGTAAACTCTTATCCAGCGGAAGATTTCCACACATGGCCGGGGCCGGGTTTTGGCTGGTTTCATGACCGGCAAAACCATGCTACCGGGCTGGCTTACCAGCCAGGAATCCTCCCATGACCGACCATCCGCGCCGTGTGACCCGCGCTCTGTTGTCCGTTTCCGACAAGACGGGGCTGATCGAATTCGCCCGCGCGCTGGCCGGCCATGGCGTCGATCTTGTCTCGACCGGCGGCACCGCGAAAGCGATTGCCGCTGCCGGGCTGAAGGTCAGTGATGTCTCCGAACTCACCGGCTTTCCCGAGATGATGGATGGAAGGGTCAAGACCCTGCATCCAAAAGTGCATGGCGGCCTGCTCGCGATCCGCGACAACAAGGAACATACGGACGCGATGAAGGCGCACGGCATCGCGCCGATCGATCTATTGTTGGTCAACCTCTATCCGTTTGAGGCGACCGTCGACAAGGGCGCAGGCTTCGAGGAGTGCATCGAGAACATCGACATCGGCGGCCCTGCGATGATTCGCGCGGCGGCGAAGAATCACGACGACGTCGCCGTTGTGGTCGAAGGCAGCGATTATCAGGCCGTGCTCGACGAACTCGCCGCCAACAAGGGCGCGACCTCGCTGAAGCTGCGCCGGCGTTTGGCGGCAAAGGCCTATGCCCGAACCGCCGCCTATGACGCCGCGATCTCGAACTGGTTTGCGCTTCAGTTAAAAGACGACGCGCCGGATTTCCGCGCCTTCGGCGGAAGGCTGATCCAGTCGCTGCGCTACGGCGAGAACCCGCACCAGACCGCGGCGTTCTATGCGACGCCCGACAAGCGTCCGGGTGTCGCCACTGCGCGACAGCTGCAGGGCCGCGAACTCTCCTACAACAACATCAACGATACCGATGCGGCCTATGAATGCATCGCCGAGTTCGATCCGAAGCGCACCGCGGCCTGCGTCATCGTCAAGCACGCCAACCCCTGCGGCGTTGCCGAGGGCGTCGATCTGGTCAGCGCCTACCGCAAGGCCTTTGCGTGCGATACCCAATCGCCCTATGGCGGCATCATCGCCGTTAACCGCACGCTCGATGCCGAAACCGCGCGCGTCATCACCGAAATCCTGACCGAGGTCATCATCGCGCCCGACGCCACCGAAGAGGCCATCGAGATCATCGCCAAGCGACGCAATTTGCGCCTGCTGCTCGCGGGCAGCCTGCCCGATCCGCGCGCATCAGGACTGACGGCAAAGACCGTCGCCGGCGGCTTGCTGGTGCAGAGCCGCGACAACGCCGTGGTCGACGATATCACGCTCAAGACCGTGACCCAGCGCGCCCCGACCGACGCCGAGCTGCGCGACCTCAGGTTTGCGTTCCGCGTCGCCAAACACGTCAAGTCCAACACCATCGTCTACGCCAAGGACCTCGCCACCGTCGGCATCGGCGCCGGCCAGATGAGCCGGGTCGATTCCTCGCGCATCGCCGCGCGCAAGGCGCAGGACGCAGCAGCCGAGGCCAAGCTCGCGGAGCCGATGACCAAAGGTTCCGTGGTGGCCTCCGACGCGTTCTTTCCGTTCGCCGATGGACTATTGGTGGCGATCGAAGCCGGTGCCACCGCCGTGATCCAGCCCGGCGGATCGATCCGCGATGAGGAAGTCATCAAGGCCGCCGACGATGCCGGGATCGCCATGGTGTTCACGGGCGTGCGGCATTTCCGGCATTAGGCCCGGTCGTCGCGGCCCCAATTTAGGTCGTCATACCCCCGAAGGCGGATATCCAGTACGCCGCGGCTTCTCGATTCAATCACAGCCGTCTCTGGGATACTGGATCATCCGCCTTCGCGGATGATGACAACTGAATGTTTGGGGTAAATAGCCGGCAAAGTCACTCCGCCCTCACCCGCGACAGCAGCATCAACCCTGCGATAAAAAACAGCACCAGCAGCCCCATGCCGGCTTTCTGGCTCGCGGTAACAGCCGTCACCGCCCCGATCAACAGCGGGCCGATGAAGGAAGTAACCTTTCCGGTCAGCGCGAACAGTCCAAAGCATTGCGCGATGCGATCTTTCGGCGCGAGACGGATCAGCATCGTGCGCGACGCCGCCTGCAGCGGGCCGCCGGCCGCGCCGATCAGGCATCCGAGCACGAGATAGGCGCGCTCCGCGGCGCCGGCGAATAATGGGCCGTCCGGGACGGGAGGCGCGACCTTCACGAACAGGATGTGGTCCTTGTCGACCAGGAGGATCGCGGCGAGCGCCAGCAGCAGGATCAGCATGCTGCCGGCAATCACGCGCTTCGGTCCCAGCCGGTCGTCGAGCTTGCCGCCGAGCCATGCTCCGAACACGCCTGCAATGGCCGCGACGATGCCGAACGTGCCGATCTGAATCGTATGCCAGCCGAACGTGCCGGCGGCGTAAATGCCACCGAACGCGAACAGCGACACCAGGCCGTCGGTATAGATCATGTTGGCGAGCAGGAACGTCGCCAGCGATTTCTGCCTCGGCAATTCGCCAAGCGTTTGCTTCAGTTCGGCCAGTCCCTCGCGCAGCGCCGCGCGCACCGGAAGTTTTGCCGGATAATCCGGCGTCAGCAAAAACATCGGCAGCACGAAGATGATGAACCAGATTCCCGTCAGCGGGCCGGTAATGCGGTCGCCCGCATGCGTCACGGGGTCGAGGCCGAACAGCGGGATGAAGCCGAACAGCGTGCGTCCGGTTTGCGGATTGGCGGCGAGAAAGCCCAGCACCAGAATGAGGCTGAAAATGCCGCCGATATAGCCGGTGGCCCAGCCGGTGCCGGACAGCCGTCCGATTTTTTCCGGCGGCACCAGCGTCGGCATCATCGCATTGTTGAAGACGGTGGCGAATTCGACGCCGACGCTCGCGATCGCGTACGACAGCAACAGCGCCGGGATGATGCCGGGGTCGCCGGGCTTTCCGAACCACATCAGGCTGGAGCCGATCACCAGCAGCGCGCCAAAGCCCGCGATCCACGGCTTGCGGCGGCCGTTGGCGTCGGCAATCGCGCCCAGAATCGGCGACATCAACGCAATCATCAGGCCGGCGGCCGCGGTGGCAAATCCCCACAGCGCCTGCCCGCTCGCCGGATCGGGTGCCACGAAGGCAGCGAAATAGGGCGCGAACACAAAGGTGGTGATCAGCGTGAAATACGGCTGGGCGGCCCAATCGAAGAAGATCCAGCTGATGACGGCGGGGCGGCGGGGATATTTTTTCGGAATATCTGCGCCAACTGCCTCGGAAGCGATCACCGCCATGCTCGAATTTTCCTTCAAAGGTCACGCAAAGGCGTTTTGCCTGTCGAATCCAAACCCATATAGCATTCGGCGATCAGGCTTGAACTGTTGCCAGGCGTCACACCGGCTCTAACTGCGGCGGATTTTTGATGATTTCCCTCTCAAGTGGATGGCGCCGCGCCCTGTCCGCCATCGTCCTGGTCATTGCAAGCGCCGCGCCAGCCAGCACGCAGGAACAGCGCCGGCTCTATTCGCCGCCAGACCTCGCCACGGTGCGCGCGGTTTCCGCCGAACACGGCATGGTGGTTGCCCAGGAAAAGATCGCCGCGCAATTCGGCGCCGATATCCTGCGACAGGGCGGTAACGCGGTCGACGCGGCGGTCGCGACCGGTTTTGCGCTGGCCGTGACCTATCCGCGCGCCGGAAATATCGGCGGCGGCGGTTTCATGGTGATTCATTCCGCCGATCGCAATGAAGACATCGCCATCGACTATCGCGAGACGGCTCCGCTCGCTGCCACGCGCGACATGTATCTCGGCGCGGACGGCAAGCCCGACACCGACAAGTCGCGCAACTCCGCGCTCGGCATCGGCGTGCCCGGCACGGTGGCGGGACTGGCGCTGGCGCTGGAAAAATACGGCTCCGGCCAATTCACGCTGGCGCAAATCATCAAGCCGGCGATCGAGCTGGCGCGCAATGGCTTCATTGTCGCCGACGACATGGCCGACACATTGCCGGACATGTATCGCCGCATGGCTCGCTGGCCGAACTCGGCGAAAGCTTTCGCGCGCGCCGACGGCGCGCCCTTGCATGATGGCGACCGGCTGACCCAGGTCGATCTGGCGGCCACGCTGTCGACGATCGCTGACCAGGGCCCGCGCGGATTCTACGAAGGGCCGGTCGCCGAAAAACTGGCAAAGGCGGTCAGCGATGCCGGCGGCATCATGACGGTGGACGATTTGAAATCGTATCAGGCCGTGATCCGCGCGCCGGTGCGGGGGAATTATCGCGGCTACGACATCGTGTCGATGCCGCTGCCGTCGTCCGGCGGCACGGTATTGCTGGAGACGCTGAACATCCTCGAAGGATTTCCGATGTCCGACATGAAGCAGGGCACCGCACCTTCGCTGCATGTCATGATCGAGGCGATGAAGCGCGCCTATGCCGATCGCGCGCGCTATCTCGGCGACCCCGCTTTCGTCAATGCACCGACACAGGTCCTGCTCGCCAGGGACTACGCCGCCAGACAGCGCACCAGCATCGATCCCACGCGCGCAACGCCAGCGGCTGAGGTTTTGCGGGTTGCCCCGGAGCGTGAAGGCAGCAACACCACGCATTATTCGGTGGTCGACTCCAGAGGCAACGCCGTCAGCAACACCTACACCCTGAATTTCCCCTATGGCGTCGGCCTGGTCGCCGACGGTACCGGCGTGCTGCTCAACAACGAGCTCGACGATTTCACCGCGGCGCCCGGCGCCTCCAACGCCTTCGGCCTGGTGGGTTTTGAGGCCAATCTTCCCGGCCCCGGCAAGCGGCCGCTGTCGTCGATGTCGCCGACCATCGTACTGAAGAACGGCAAACCCGTGCTGGTGACCGGTACACCCGGCGGCAGCCGCATCATCTCGGCGGTGCTGCAGATCGTCGTCGACGTGCTCGACTACAGGATGGACATTGCCGCCGCGGTGGCCGCTCCGCGTGTGCATCATCAATGGATGCCGGATGAGGTGCGGGTAGAGCGCGGGTTCCCCGCGGAAATGCTCGACGAGTTGAGGGCCAAAGGCCATCAGGTGATCGAGCCGCTCGGCCAGACCTCGGCCAATTCGATCGCCGTCACGGCCAACGCCTTGCTCGGCGCCCCCGACCCACGCACGCGCGGCGCGGAAGCGGCCGGGCAATAGCGAGCAGGCCCGGGATTGGACAAGGATCCAAACCGGAATTGCCGATTTGCCTGGTCACGGCATCGGCGTAGGATCGCCGGGCCTCGCGTAACCGGCCGGCGCGGGGCAGCGCGAAGGCCGGTTGAAAAGACTTCCGGGGAAACATCATGAGCACGGCCGAGCCGTCGGGCGCGATCGAAGTCGCGTCTATTGAGGACACCAGCCTGCTCGCCTTCTATCGCGACATGAATCAGCCGGAGCGGCGCACGTTCTGGGCTTGCGCGGCCGGCTGGGCGCTCGACGGCATGGACTTCATGATCTATCCGCTCGTGATCGGCACCATCATCGCGATGTGGAAGGTCGATCCCGGCAGCGCCGGCCTTGCCGGCACCGTGACGTTGCTGGCGTCCGCGGTCGGCGGCTGGCTCGGCGGTTATCTCGCCGACCGCATCGGCCGCGTCAAAACCCTGCAGCTGACAATTCTGTGGTTCTCGTTCTTCTCGCTGGTTTGCGCCTTCGTGCAGAATTTCGATCAGCTGATGATCGCCCGCGCGCTGCTCGGGCTCGGCTTCGGCGGCGAATGGGCCGCCGGCGCCGTGCTGATGGGTGAAGCGATCCGTCCGCAATATCGCGGCCGCGCCGTGGGTTCGGTGCAATCCGGCTGGGCCGTCGGCTGGGGGCTTGCAGTGCTCTCGCAGGCGATCCTGTTCTCCTATCTGCCGCCGGATGTCGCCTGGCGCTGGATGTTTGCGATCGGCGCGCTGCCGGCACTGCTGGTGTTTTATCTCCGCCGCTACGTGACCGAGCCCGAGATTGCCGCCGCGACGCGCGTCAAGCAGGCGGAATCGGGCGATCGGCCGGCGCTGTGGGAGATTTTCTCGGGGCAGATTCTCAAAACCACCATCCTTGCGTCGCTGATGGTCACCGGCTGCCAGGGCGGCTATTACGCCATCACCTTCTGGGTGCCGCGCTTCCTCACCGTGGAGCGCAAGCTCTCGGTGGTCAGTTCCACAGGCTACCTCGCGGCGCTGATCATCGGTTCGTTCGCCGGTTATCTCGTCGGCGCCTGGCTTGCCGACCGCATCGGCCGGCGCAACCTGTTCCTGACGTTTTCGCTCGGCGCCATCGCCGTTGTCCTGCTCTACACACAACTGCCTTTGACCAATGAAGTATTGTGGCTGCTCGGCTTCCCGCTCGGCTTCTTCGCGTCCGGTTATTTCTCCGGCGTCGGCGCCTTCCTGACCGAACTGTTTCCGACGCGGCTGCGCGGATCGGGGCAGGGCTTTTGCTACAATTTCGGCCGCGGCATCGGCGCGCTGTTTCCGTTCCTGGTCGGCTGGCTCTCGGCCTCGACCGCGCTCGCCAACGCGATCGCGATCTTTGCGGTGGCGGCCTACGGCGTGTTCTTTATCGCCGCCTTCGCGCTGCCGGAAACGCGCGGCAGGGTGTTGCACGCGGATGGGTAGATAATTGAGTGACGAAGATCGAGCCTTGCTCAGCGCGTTCCCTCCCCCCTTGCGGAGGATGGAGCCAACGAGCGGTGCATCCCTAACTCGTAGCCGTGGGTCCATAACGGAGTGCTGCCATGACATCCCTCAAAGGCAAGACGCTGTTCGTATCCGGCGGCAGCCGGGGCATTGGGCTTGCAATCGCGCTGCGCGCCGCGCGTGACGGCGCCAACGTCGCGATTGCGGCCAAGACCGCCGAGCCGCATCCGAAACTCAAGGGCACGATCTACACCGCCGCCGACGAGGTGCGCGCCGCCGGCGGCAAGGCGCTGCCGGTGCTATGCGACATCCGCGACGAAGCGCAGGTGAACGCGGCGATCGACCAGACGGTGGCCGAATTCGGCGGCATCGACATCTGCGTCAACAATGCCAGTGCCATCAGCCTGACCAATTCGCAAATGACCGACATGAAGCGGTTCGACCTGATGATGGGTATCAACACCCGCGGCACTTTCCTGGTGTCGAAATACTGCATTCCGCATCTGAAGAAGGCTGAAAATCCGCACATCCTGATGCTGTCGCCGCCGCTCGACATGAAGACCAAATGGTTCGAGAACTCCACGGCCTATACGATGGCCAAATTCGGCATGAGCATGTGCGTGCTCGGCCTCTCCGGCGAGTTGAAATCATCGGGCGTTGCCGTCAACGCACTGTGGCCGCGCACCACGATTGCGACCGCCGCGGTCGGCAATCTCCTGGGCGGCGACGCCATGATGCGCGCCAGCCGGACGCCCGAGATCATGGGCGACGCGGCCTATGTCATCTTCACAAAACCGTCCCGCGAATTCACCGGGCAGTTCTGCATCGACGACAAGGTGCTCTATGCCGGCGGCGTCAGGGATTTCGAGCCTTACCGCGTCGACCGGTCGGTCCCGCTGATGTCGGACTTCTTCGTGCCCGACGACGATGTGCCGCCGCCCGGCGTCACCGTACAGGCATTGCCCTCGGTTGGCGCGGCGCAGAACCCGCGCTAGAACCGCCAGGCCGTCGGACGGCTGCGGGAGAAACGTGTGCGTTGGCTGAAATGGATCGCGGCTGGCTTGGTGCTGACCGGGCTGGCGGCAGCCTGCATCATCTTCCGTCCCGACCGGGCCATTCGCGTCGCCACCGGCGTGGTCGCGCATAATGTCTGCTCCAAGACATTCGTCTCCGGGCTCGATTCGCAAACCGTGTTTTCGGAAACCGTCGAGCGCGACGGTCTGCGCCGCTTGCGCTCGATGCTCAAATTCCAAGTCGATCGTACGGCAAGGACAGTCGATGCGTGGGCGGCGGGCATGTTTGGCAGCCACGCGGTCTATCATGAGGGGCTCGGTTGTGTGCTGCGGCACGGGTCGAAAGAGCCTTACGTTCTCAAGAGCGACATCGACGCGCTCAGGATACCGAAATCGCCGCCGCTGCTTCCGGAAATTGCCGGCCCTGACGTGGTGCAGCCTTCGGATCCCGGGCTGAGGGCCGCGCTCGATCATGCCTTCGAGGAGCCGGCCGAGCCGCCGTTCCGGCGCACCAAGGCGGTGGTCGTGGTGCATGACGGCAAGGTGATCGCCGAGCGTTATGCCGCGGGCATCGGCGTCGACACGCCGCTGCTCGGTTTTTCAATGACCAAGTCGGTGGTCAATGCGTTGATCGGGCTCCTGACGCAGCAGGGCCTCACCTCGCCTTCGATGCCGGCGCCGATCCCGGAATGGCGCGGCGATGTCAGGCGCGAGATCGAGGTCGAGCATCTGCTGCGCATGACTACAGGGCTGGCGCTCGATGAGACCAACAGCGGTTTCGACCCGGCGAGCCAGATGGTCTATCTGCACGACGACATGGCGGGCTTTGCGGTCAACGCCGCAATCGTCGCCCCGCCCGGCACCCGCTGGGCCTACTCCAGCCCGACCACGCAGCTATTGGCGCGGATCGTCCGCGACGCCGTCGGCGGCCCGGAGCAGACGCTGGCGTTTGCCTGGCGCGAATTGTTCAACCCGCTCGGCATGCGCAACGTCACGCTCGAGTTCGACGCCTCCGGCACGCTGCAGGGATCGACCTATATGCTGGCGAGCGCGCGGGACTGGGCGCGGTTCGGTCTGCTGTATCTCAATGACGGCATCGTCGGCGGGAAGCGCGTGCTGCACGAGGACTGGGTGGATTTTTCCGCCGCGGCGACGCTCGACACCGATTATGGCGCCGGCTTCTGGACCAATCGCAGCGAGCATTCGCGCGCCAAAGGGCGCGCGCGGCTCGGTATTCCCCGCGACGCGTTCTTTGCCTCCGGCGATCTCGGCCAGCGTATCGTGATCATGCCGTCGCAGCATCTCGTCGTCGTGCGGCTCGGCGACAGCGTCGATCCGACCGGCGATATCCGCGGGCTCGGTCGGCTGGTCAAGGAAGTGATAGCGGCTGTGCAGCCGTGATTACCTTCCCACAGCGTACGGCCCGCCCTTTTCCAGCGCACGCGCATAGGCCGGCCGGGCGTGGATGCGATCGAGAAACGCGATCGATTTCGGGTGACCCTGCTCCAGCCCGCCGCGGGCCGCGGCCGCTTCCAGCGGAAAGCTCATCTGGATGTCGGCGCCCGAGAATTCGTTGCCCGCGAACCATTCGCTTTTGCCGAGTTCGCCTTCCCAGTAATCCATGTGCTGCTTGAGCTGCGGATTGACCAGCGTCGTCAGCGCCTGGTTCGAGACCTTACGCACCAGCGGCCGCAGCAGGGCCGGCGCCCGCTTCGGCATCAGTGTGAATAAGAGTTTCAGCAGCAGCGGCGACATCGCCGAACCTTCGGCGTAGTGCAGCCAATAGGTGTAGCGCAGACGTTCCGGCGTGTTCGGCGCCGGGATCAGGCGGCCATTGCCATAGGTGGCGATGATGTATTCGGCGATCGCGCCCGATTCCGCGATGGTGTTGCCGTTGTCGGTGATGACAGGCGATTTGCCGAGCGGGTGAACGTCACGCAATTCCTTCGGCGCGCGCATGTCGGGCTGGCGCTGGTAGCGGACGATCTCGTAAGCGACGCCGAGCTCTTCGAGCAGCCACAGCACGCGCTGCGAGCGCGAATTATTGAGGTGATGCACCGTCAGCATGGCTGTCCCCCGGAATGATGGATGTTGGTGCCAGCCGCGCGGCGGAAAGTCGAGATGGCTTCATGGCGGGGTGACCCGGGCCCTTTGACAGATATAATTTACCCGGGTAATATATGCTCGAAAATCGAGGAGTGCCGATGAATCCCGCGCCAGACGCCGCCTACATCGCTTTTGAGGGAGACCGCCGCATCGGATCCGGCGATCTCCACGAGGTCGCCCGCGCGGCCAGGCAGGCGCTGGCGCCGCATCCGCATGCTTCGATCCTGATCTTCGACGGCAAGACCAGCACCCTGGTCGATGTCGATTTCCGCGGCTCGGTCGACGACGTGCTGGCGCGGATTCCACCCACTAAACCACCCGCCGCCGAACAAGATACCGCCGTCGCGGCGCCGCGCGGTCCCGGCCGCCCGAAACTCGGCGTGGTTGCGCGCGAGATCACGCTGCTGCCACGGCATTGGGACTGGCTGGCGCAACAAAAAGGCGGCGCCTCCGTTGTCATCCGCCGGCTGGTCGACGAGGCGCGGCGAAATGGCGAGAACGGCAACCGCGTCCGTCTCGCGCAGGAAGCAGCCTATCGCTTCATGTCTACGATGGCCGGCAACCGGCCGCATTACGAAGAGGCGATCCGCGCGCTGTTCGCCAATGACGCGCCCTGTTTCGAGAAATTGATCGCCGAATGGCCGGCGGATGTGCGCGACCACGCGGCAAACCTCGCCAAGCCAGCGTTTGCGCGCGAAACCTGAGGCGACATCCGGTTGATCCCAGGGAGGCGCCCCGCTAGGAATGATAGGGGTCATATAAGAACCATGTGAGGGAGACCGTCGTGAGCCTAAATCCGCAATTCATGTTCGATTTCGGCAGCCCCAACGCCTTCCTCAGCCATGAGGCGATCCCGGCGATCGAAAAGCGCACTGGCGTGAAGTTCGAATATGTCCCGATCCTGCTCGGCGGCATCTTCAAGGCCACCAACAACAAGTCGCCCGCTGAGACGCTCGCCGGGATCAAGAACAAGCCCGAGTTCCATGCGCTGGAGACCGAACGCTTCGTCAAGCGTTTTGGGGTCAAGCCATACACCACGAATCCGTTCTTCCCCGTCAACACGCTGAACCTGATGCGCGCCGCGGTCGCCGCCCAGTTCGAAGGTGTGTTCGAGAAATATGTCGAGGCCGCGTTCCACCACATGTGGGTCGAGCCGAAGAAGATGGACGATCCCGAGGTGGCGGCGAAGGCGCTGGCTTCATCCGGCCTTGATGCGGGCAAGCTTCTGGCGCGTTCGCAGGACGCCGACGTCAAGGCAAAGCTGATCGAGAACACGCAATCGGCCGTAGAGCGCGGCGCGTTCGGCTCGCCGACCTTCTTCGTCGGCAAGGAAATGTTCTTCGGCAAGGAGCAGTTGCGCGAGGTCGAGGAAATGGTTTCGGGGAAATAAGTCCATAACCCTCATGGTGAGAGGCGCTTGCGCCGTCTCGAACGATGATTCTTTGAGATGCGGCGAAGACGTTGCTCCTCCAGCGATAACGGCGAAGCCGTTACGCAGGGGTGAGGCGAACAATAAGAGCAGGAAGGAATCCTATCAATGCGCATTCTCGTGGTCGGCGCCGGCGCCATCGGCGGCTATTTCGGCGGCAGGTTGCTTCAGGCCGGGCGCGACGTGACGTTTTTGGTCCGCCCCAAACGGGCGTCCGAACTGGCATCGAGCGGCCTCGTCATCAAGAGCCCTTCCGGCGACGTCACGCTGAAGAATCCACCGACGGTGCAGGCCGACAGGCTGTCAGAAAAATTCGACGTCGTGCTGTTGAGCTGCAAGGCGTTCGACCTCGACGATGCCATCAAATCCTTTGCGCCCGCCGTCGGGCCCAAAACCTCGATCATCCCGCTACTCAACGGCATGCTGCATCTCAGCGTACTCGACAACAGGTTCGGAACCGAACGGGTCCTCGGCGGGCTCTGTGCGATTGCGGTGACGCTCAACGAGGCGCGCGAGGTGGTGCAACTGGCGCCGATGCAGTCGCTCAATTTCGGCGAACGCGACGGAGCGATGTCGGATCGCGTGCGCGCGATCTCGGATGACTTCACGCACGGCAACTTTGGTGCGACAGCCAGCGAACACGTGATGCAAGACATGTGGGAGAAATGGGTATTTTTGGCTTCGCTTGCGGCGTCGACCTGCCTGATGCGCACCTCGGTCGGCAATATCCTCGCGGCCGCCGGCGGCAAGGACTTTCTGCTCGGCATGCTCGATGAGTGCAGCGCGATAGCTGCCGCCGAGGGCTACGCGCCCGGCGGTCCATTCTTCCAGCGCACGCGTGGCTTGCTGACGGCGGAGGGCTCAGCCATGACCGCCTCGATGTTCCGCGACATCAAGGCCGGCCTGCCGGTGGAAGCCGATCACGTCATCGGCGATCTCGTCGCGCGCGCGGACGCTGCGAAAATACCGGTGTCAAAACTGCGCATCGCCTACACCCATCTCAAGGCCTACGAGAAGCAGCGGGGGTGAACCTGACGGCGAATAGCGAATAGCGAATAGAAAGCGGCATCCTTATTCGCCATTCGCCACTCTCTATTCGCTCCTCCCTCACAAATGCGCCAGATAATGCGCGAGCGCTTCGATCTCTTCTTCGCTCAAGGAATAGGCGACCTCGGCCATCGCCGCCATACCGCCGCCGGAGCGCACGCTCGATTTGTAGTCGTGCAGCGCCTTCAAGAGATATTCCTCGCGCTGACCGGCGACGCGGGCCACCGCCTTGGTGCCGGCGTAGCTGTCGGTGTGGCATGAGGCGCAGCGCCGGCCGGCCGCCGCCTGCGCGCCCTTCTTCGACAGATCCGGATTGTCGTCGGGTGGCGCCTTCGGCGGCGCGACCTGCGCAAAATAGGCACCGAGATTGCGGATGTCCTCGTTGCTGAGCTGCTCGACGATCGGCTGCATCTGCTCGTTCTTGCGGGTGCCGGCGCGGAAGAACACCAGCTGCCACTGGATGAACTGGTCGGGCTGCGCCGCCAGCGAGGGAATGTTCTCCATTTGCGAAATGCCGTTGTCGCCGTGACAGCCGACGCACAATTCCGCCTTCTCCTTGCCGGCCGCGATATCGGCGGCGTGGGCGGGCGAGCCACCGACAATCGCTGCCGCAAATAAGGTCCCCGCTAACGCAATCCGCATTTCAATTCCTCTCTCCTCGTCATTCCCCGATGCGCAATTGTGCATCTGAGGGCGCGCGTAGCGCGAGTTATGATGTGCAAGTGCACATCAGAGAATCCATAACCACGATAACGAGTATGGATTCCGGGCCTGCGCCAAGTGGCGCATCCACGATGTGCAATTGCACATCGGGGAATGACGGCTGATGGGTGCAACTAAACGCGAAACTGCGGCCACTCGTTCCCGAGCAGCCGCAGCCTCCAATCGCGAAAGCCTTACTACTTGCTGTAGCTGATGCGATAGATCGCACCGGCCCAGTCGTCGGCCACCAAGAGCGAACCATCCTTGGCCAGCACGATATCGGCGGGACGGCCGAGATAGCCCTGGTCGCCTTCGAGCCAGCCGGAGGCGAAGATTTCCTGCTTGGCGTTCTTGCCGTCGGGATCGACGATCACGCGCTTGATCCGGGCGCCCTGGTACTTATGCCGGTTCCAGGAGCCGTGCTCGGCGATCAGGATGTTGTTCTTGTACTCGGCGGGGAATTGATCGCCGGTATAGAACTTCATGCCGAGCGGCGCCACATGCGCGCCGAGATTAACGACAGGCGGGGTGAATTCCGAGCACTTGTGACCCATCGCGAATTTCGGATCCGGCAGGTCCCCCTGGTGGCAATAGGGATAGCCGAAATGTTCGCCGATCTTCGAGATCATGTTGAGCTTGTCGCTCGGAGTATCGTCGCTCATCCAGTCGCGGGCGTTTTCCGTGAACCAGTAGCGGCCGGTGCGCGGATCGACGTCGCCGCCGACGCTGTTGCGAACGCCGAGCGCATAGATTTCGGCGTTGCCGGTCTTGGGATCGACACGGCGGATCTGCGAGACGCTGGTCGGCGGGATGCCGATGTTGAAGGGAGGTCCGAACGGCAGATACATCATGCCGTCCTTGTCGACGGCAATGTATTTCCAGCCATGCGCGGCGTAGGACGGCATGTCGTCGTACACCACCTTGCCCTGGCCGAGATTGTCGAGATTGGCTTCGGCGTTGTCGTATTTGATCAGCTTGTCGACCGCGATGACGTAGAGCGCGCCGTCCTGGAACGCGAGCCCGGTCGGCATGTTGAGGCCCTTGAGGATGGTCTTGACCTCCTTCTTGCCGCCATTGTCATTGATCGCATAGACGTTGCCGAGGCCGAAGGAACCGACGAACAGCGTGCCCTTGTCGCCCCAGGCCATCTGCCGCGCCGCCAGCACGTTCGAAGCATAGACCTCTATCTTGAAGCCCGCCGGCAGCTTGATCTTGGTGATCAGCTTGGCAAGGTCCGCATCCGACACGCCGGTCGGCGGGCCGGACGGCGGCGCGAGGCCCTTCTGGGCTTCGGTCTCATCGCCAAGGAACCAGTCATCTGGCGGGTGGGTCCAGAATTCCTTGGTGCCGGAATCATATTTCTTCAGCGGTGTTTGGGCGTTGGCCTGACTGCCCCCCGCGACAACGAGGATCGCTGCGAGCGCAAGAATAGATCGATTGAATGCCGATTTCATCGCGTCACTCCCTATGCAGCTTGATGGCTGCGCCTGTTATTGATTTTGGACGTTCGAGAGACGAAGTGGTCTGGTGAGGTGGATCAGACCGTAAAATGGTAGCACATCCGGTGCGGGAGAGAAGCGCATGCGGCGCGGTTCAGTCAGACCAAAACAAATTGAGAAGAAATTTTCTTGGCCTGGTTTTGATTGAGACTTTTTTGCGTCTGCCCCGCTGCACCGCAATATCCGTTTGAAGCGAACGCTTCGCGCGGGCCGAGAGGCGCGTCCAGTGGGCGGGCTGCTACAAAAGGGGGCGATCGTGCCTGTCCTGATTCTCGGTGGGACCGGCCTTATCGGCTTCGGCGTAGTGCGGGAGCTGGTCGGGCGTGGACATCATTTGTTCGCCCTCGCGCGATCCGGCGCAGCCGCTTCGACGCTTGCCGAACGGGGTGCAACACCGGTCGCGGGCGATATCGGAACGCCACCGGCTTGGGTCACAAAACTCCCGCCGCTCGACGCGATCATTCACATGGCCTGCGATTTCAACAGCGACATGGGCGCGGTCGACCGCCGCCTGCTGGACGGGTTGCTGCCGGTGCTGGCGAAACAAAAGGAAAAGCCGCGCTTCATTTACACCGGCGGCGGCTGGCTGTTCGGCGCAACCGATGACGAACTCGTGATGGAGGAAACGCCGTTCCGTCCCCTGCCCGCTTTCGCCTGGATGGTACCGCAGCTGCGACGCGTGCTGGCCTCAACTTCCGTCGACGGCATCGTCGTGCACCCCGGCATGGTCTATGAGGCCGCAGGCGGCGTCTTCCGCCGGTTCGCCCGCGCGGCGGCCGAAGGCCGGGCCGTGCCCGTCATCGAAGGCGAAGCGGTGCGCTGGCCGCTAGTGCACGCCGAAGATCTCGCCAATCTCTATGCCCTGGCGCTGGAGCACGCCCCGCCGGGCGAGAGCTACATCGGCGCTGCGATGGAAGGCTATCCCGTCGGACGGATCGCGCGGGCCTTTGCACGGCGGTTCGAAACCCCGTTTGAGGCGCCGCAGATCGTATCCGCGGACACAATCGCGGCCGAACTTGGCGAATGGGCCAGGGGCTATGCGCTCGACCAGCGGCTCAGCGGCGACAAAGCCCGCCGCGATCTCGGCTGGGCGCCGAAACATCTCGATCCGGAAAGCGAGATCGGCTTGGGAGACTGAGGGCTGCAAATCTTCGCCGCCCAGCCCCCGCTACAGTGAGCTGACCGGCGCAAACACCAATTGCAGCGGCGTCCGCTGGAGAAAGTGTCAAGAACTCATCGCTGTGGCGTAAAACTTGTCGGGGCTGCGACGCTTATTTTCGAGCCCGCGTACGGCCTCACCATGTCGGGTTGCAACCGAACCAAGATCACTCTACCATCAGTTGCGCAGGCGGGGGATCATCTCATGGACGCGCCATCACCAAAACTGTCTAAGCACTTGGCCGAAGTCTGGGGACATGTGCCTATTCACTATCTCGTATTAGCGACACAAGGTTTCCTTGTGTACTTGGATGAAGAGCTTGATATCGAGTGGAAAACCACGCCGGATTGGGATCTCGGCAATCCAGCTGATCCAAAGCGACATCGCTCCATAATCAATCGCGTAGCAGAGCTCGAAGCTGGTCAATGGGACTATTCGGACCCAAGAAGAACTCGGAACTACAAGCGGCAACTGGCCGAAGTCCTGGCCTGCTCGTTTCACAACGATTACGACAACGCGGAGCAAATGCTAGTACGAGTTGAAAATTACCGCAGTGATGTATTGAAACTTCGAGACGAATCGATTGCCGAGCAACTTGATGCAAGAAACGATTGGAAGAGCCACTCTGAGCACTGGACGATTCTGCACTACGGCATCGGGACTGCCGCGCTCCTGTTCTCGACGCTCTCAGCCGCGCGCCCGTCGATACTTGGACTCAACGATCAAGATTTCCAGTTAGCAGCCTGGCTGGTGGCATTTCTAACGGGTCTGTTGACGTTTCTAAATCCGGAAAAGAAGGCTAGTCGTTATCGGAGAGCCTGGGTTCTCCTCAACAATCAAATTTCGCGTTACAAGTCAGACAAGAGCTATTTGCTGGAACCTGTGCTGAAGGCGCACATCGAAGGAGAGAACCTCATCTCCGAAACGACCGACAAGATCAGCGACGGGACTGCGCGACCTTCGAAACGTCGGACATCGATCACAGGCTCCGATTAGACCCCGATCTATCGAGTGGCGCTAGGACGAATGGTCGCCTGTGTCAGCTCACCTTTGCCAGACAAAATGTTTCGGACGAGCGAAATCTGGAGTGAGCGATAGGAACTCGACCCCTCGACTTTGACATTGGCAAGATCGTGCTCTACCACTGAGCGGCACCCGCCCTATCGCGTACGCGTCACGGTGAGCTGTCCCGTGCCCTTGTTGTTCCTGTAGAACGCGCCGTACAGACCGGGAAAGCCAATGACCGCGTCGTTGACGAAGATGTAAAGCTGGCCGCCGCGTGTCGGCTTGATATTGTCCTCGATCAGCGGATCCGTCGGATCGGGTTCGAGGACATGCTCTTCACCGCCGGTCCGGCCGTACCGCAGCACGATCCGGAACCAGTCCTTGAACAGTTCGCGCCGCAACGGCAGGAACAGCGTCAGATAAATCCGTTTGTACCAGCTCGCCGTCTCATTCGGCTGCGCCGAAAATCCCCCGACAGGGATCGGGAACGCGCCGTTGCTCCACTCGCCGGACGGGTCGACCTTGATGTAGTAGCGCGCGCCATCGGTCTCGAGTTCAACACCCGTCGCGGTGCAGAGGTGGGATATGTCGAAGGGAATGACCCTCTTCTCCTTGACCTTTAGCGGGGTCGCCTGCGGAACGGCCGGGTTCTTGGCGTGATCGATGCAGGTCCGTCCGGCGACATCCAGCATGTCGAAGGAAATATGGCTGAGGACCGAAAGCCCGAGATAGACGAACATGATCGCGAAAAACAGCGGTGCAAACTTGTGCTTAAGGCCTTCATGGAAGGCGATGTAGGTTTTGCTGCTGCGCAGCCGGTAGATCCAGTTGTCGGGAAGCCGTGTCGGGGCCACCGGCGTCTCTCGCCAGATCGAACTCATGAGATTCGAGGTCCGCGAAGCCACCCGCGTCGACCAAACCGTCAGACCTGTGAGCACCAGCAGCATCACGACGAACCAGAATGGCGCGCGCGCGTAGCCATTGATCCATGTCGACGCGAAGTCGGGCAAGAATCCGCCGATGAACCGGACCAGATCGGAAACCCAGCGCAGTCGCGAGTAATACTCGTCGGCGCGTTGCGCGCTGCTAACCAGCGGAAAGATCACCAGCCAGATCGTCGCGCCGACGGTTGCGAAATAAAGAATGCGTCGCTTCCATATCTCGTTCCAGACATGTTCCTGCGCCTCGGCGCGCACGGCCGCACGTTGCCTGGTCTCGAAACCATATTGCTCCGGCGTGATGATCGCGCCATCGCGTTCCCTGACGACATCGTAGACCGGCGGAAGGCCGACCGGGGCGTAGGGATGCGCGTGGTTTGCGATCCGCTTGAAGACGCTCTCATGGATTTTGGCCCGTTCGACCTCGACTTCATCCTCTTCCAGCTTTTTGGTCTCCCGATAGAAATGCGGGACCAGCTTGCGCGGCCCGTAGCGATAATAGCCGCCAAGACCCTTGCGCGGATCGTACAGCCGTCCGTCCTTGTCCTGCCGCGAGATCGCATTCTTGAAGGTGTCGGGATCGGCGATCATGAGATCGGGATCGGGCGGATAGCCTGCATAGTCCGACTTGAATTTGAGCCCGCAACGTTTGGCCTCGGTAATCATCCAGACGAAGGGGATGTAGGCCAGCGCATCGTCGGGATAACCGCCGCCGACATTGGTATGCACGCCTGAGAACCAGACCTGGCTGAGACGTTCGTCCTTGATGAAGCGCCCTCGCGCGGGTTCGGCCGCTTCCGCGTTCCCGTTGACCGCGTTGCCGGTGGTCTCATTCCAGAGCTGCGGATGAAAGGTGGTGCGCTCCTCATCGAGCGCCAGCGCCTGGCAGGCGCGCATGATGCTTTTGGCCAAATGGTTGTCCGGCAGTTCGATCGGCCAGAGGTACTTATGAATACCGGCGGTCATCTCGTAGATCGGCATGCCGTAGGCGGCTACGGTATCCCAGACGCCGACGAACCTGACCTTGACGTTCTTGCGAACCTCGTTCGGCGGATAATGCGGTCCGAACTTGTTGCGCAGCCATTGGTAGGGCGCCTCAAACCTCAGATTCTGGTAGCGATCCCGGCGATAGGCGCGGTAGGCCGCGCTCGCCAGGCTGTGCAGTTCAGCCTCGTTGTCGGCCTTGACGAGCCCCTGGCTCTCAATCAGCCCCATCACGATCCTGATCGTGAAGGCGCCGCGGCTGAAGCCAAAGCCGAACAGTTCATCGTCCGGATCGCGATAATTGCGGCAGGCGAATTTGTACAGCGCAATCACGTTGCGCCGCAGCCCGAACCCGAACGCGCCGCCGAGGATCGCCATCAGCTTGAACGACGACGTGCCGACGCCGTCGTCGTAGAACGCGACCTGGTCATTCCCGGACAGATCCAGCGCCTCGAACGTGCGCCAGACATTGGTGCGCCAGACTTTTGCCGCGGAATTTCCGGTGCCGTCGGAGAGAAGGATGATCTTTCGGCCCATTGGATGCCTCGCCGCCGCATGAAGCAGATTTGCAACCTAAGGTGTCAGAGCATGCCACGTTCTTTCGCAAGAAAAAAGCGCGTTGCCGGATCGCCCAAACAGACCACAAACGACAAAGCCGCCTGACGGCGGCTTGTCGTCTAGTCATCGCTTTGCCATTGAAGAAAATCTGCAGCGGGCGAAGGGGCTCGAACCCTCGATCCCGACCTTGGCAAGGTTGGGCCTGCAATCCTTGCGGTCTCACACCATCTGATCTTAATTGCAGAAAGCCCAATGTTTACAGCAGATTAAGGGTCATGCAGGGTCCGGGTGCGTTCGCCCGGCCTCTCTGACGTCACGCCGCACATACTCAAGCGTACGCCAGGCTCCGCCGCGGTCTCGGCCGGCGAGCCGCTGAAGATGACCGGGGGGCATCCTGGGCCAGGCCATGTCGGCGGCGACTGCGGTCTACGCCTATCCTCAGCGTGCTCCTGAGCAAGAGCGCGGCCGATCGCGTCTCGGGGACTATCGCGGCGGCGTTAAAGGGCAATCCTGCTGCGGAGATCATTTCCCTTGCGTCACGGTGCCACCGGATAAAGTGAGGACGGCGCGTCGCGCGTACTCAATAGCCGTGCCCGAGGGCGGAGTTTGCATGTCGGATGACGCGTATCGGCAGATCCGGCGCAAGGTCGAGATCATCGGACCAGCTTTCGCGATCGAACAGGTTTGGCTTTGGAAGCATGAACCCGGTACCTACGTGAAATTCACGCCGGCTGGCGCCGATCCATTCGCCTGATGCCCTGGGGCATCTAGCCCCGCTTAACTATTTTTCCCGCAATCGTTTTGAGCTAGTATCCGACCTTTCACTCAGTAGCGTTGGGGTTTAGTCATGTTGGACCAGGAATTTAAGAAGCAACGAGCCCGCACAGTACGCGATTTGGCCGAGAAAGCAGCCGATCCCTTCATCAAGCGGCGCCTTCTGGACTTGGCATCGAGATATGAAGACGACGGTCCCCAAACTCGCACCACGCTGACTCCCGTTGACCTGCAGTTCGCAAGCCGCGGCACTGGGCCAGAGCGATAGGTCGTGGTTGACAAGGGCTAGCGCCAGCGCTTCGACGATCCAATAGCCCTATCCGATGGGTCGCGACCTTGCCACGCTCGCGGCGCGCTTTGTACAAACTGCCGAGAGCCGAGGCGCTGCGCCCGCACTGGCAGCTATTCGTCGAGACGCCAACGAGAGCACGCGGAGAAAGGACTTTGCGAACTGTCAAAGCAATTTCTCGAAGAACACGGATGATAAGATCAGAGTCTGTATCGATGCGTGTCAGGCTACAGCGGATCAGTTCAGCAATTGTGCAAATCAAGGTATCATTGGTAAATAGCATCGCTGCCCCAGTGGCGCAGCGTAATGCTGCTATCGAACGGATGTCACTCCAAACTGGTCGTGTTTTCGACCTAAAGTGGGCTGGGCCATGAAATATAGCAAGCGGTGGTTTGCCTTCGTCTCCGTACTGTTCGCAGTGCTTCTGTCATCGAGTATCGGAACACTTAATGCGCGCGACGCCGACCTCGCATCTCTCACCTTCGCGGCGGCTCAGACCGCTAAACAGCAATGCATAAATACCTGTCGTGCGCGATATCGCGACTGCCTGTCCTTGAAGCAAATACCATCCTCCGAGTGTCGGGGCATTTACCAGGATTGCACCCGCGACACTTGTAATGCTGGTCCAGCTGGTCGGCCGTCTTGGCCAGGGTTTCCATCGTAATTGATCGCGCGCGTAATTGATCGCGCCGCCCGCGCGCTTCTCGCCCGTGCCGAGAGGTGATCGAGTTGGGGCTACTTCCGCTTTTGGCACTTTTGAGACCTGCCGACCGGCCGTGACGATGTCCGCTCCCGGGGGAACACCGGAAGTCGTCGGCCAACGCTTTACGCGATAGCTAAAGCTGCCTCTCACCTCGGCCTAGCGGCAGAAGCAAACCCAATTCGCGAGCTCGTCGTCTAACGGAGGCGATGTGACGTCCAAGCTCTCTCGCCATCGCGGGCACTCTTTCCTTCCGCCGCGCGAGTTCGATCAGCAGCCTGGTCTCCTCTTCGGTCCATTTGCGGGGTTTTGCAGGTTCCATTGCTGTCCTCTCTTCCGAGGATCGAAACCTGAAACAGTTGCAACTGCGATTCGGGCACGATAAAGGCGGACGCCCTTCACCCAGTGCGCCTGGCGGCGGGCCGGACCTTTTCGTGGCGCCGCCAGCCCGCTCGCGATGCTTCGCAAGTTCGCCGGCAACCGCGGCCGCGTTGATTTCTGCTGAACTGGAAGCACACCCGGCCAGCGCGGCGCCTAACGTCGCAATTCCGAGATTACGCGTGAATTGATCCCTTATGGCGCGCAATCGCAAATTCATGGCGCACGATCACAAGACCCTCACCTCAACAATCGGTTAGTGCTTCGGTGCCGCAGGGTTCACCGTAGTCAACGGCTTCAGGCTTATTCGGCCGCACCCCAGCATCACGAGACGAGCAGTCCATTCCGCTGATCGTGATCGCCAAAACCCTGCTAGCTTTTTTGGAGAGGTTTATGACCAAGTCACTGAAGAGTGTCGCTGCGGCGATTGGACTATTTGCATTTGCAGGCAGCGCGGACGCGGCTGTCGTGACCTATCATCTGACGGTCAGTGAGGCATTTCCTGCCGGCGATTATGGCACGATCCAGATCACAGACAATGAGGCTGGAACGCTGAGCATTCTCGAAACCCTTACCGGTGGCGCTACATTCAACACCAGCGGCAACGGCATGAACCACCGATCGCTCACCTTTAATTTGAACGGCGCCCCGGATATTACCATTACAAAGCTTTCGGCGGGTTTTGGGGTTCTGGGTGGAGTGAATGTTTCTGAAACTTGGAAGGTCGGCGACGGATCGATAAAAGAAACGCCGTTCGGCGCCTATATGTACGCGATCGATGATACGCGTAATGGTCTGTTCACGACGCTGTCTTTCGATCTGACGGCAAAAGATCTGACTCTCGCATCGTTCACGTCGACTCACTACAAGACCGGCAATGTCGACGTTTTCTTCGGCAGCGACATCAAGTGGTTTGATGGAAGGGAAACGAAGACCGGCAACGTCGGCGCGTTGGCCGCCGGTGATCCCGTGCTCCAAACCGCGGTCCCAGAACCCGGCACCTGGGCCATGATGATCCTGGGCTTCGCTGGCGTCGGCTTCATGGCCTATCGCCGCAGGGATCAAGGCTCAGCTTTCCGCTTCGCGTAAGCGGCCGACGTGCTTTCCGTTCCTGAAGGCCGCCTAAGGGCGGCTTTCTTTTGTAAAGATCCAAGTCGGTTCCCGCCTCCGCGCAGTTTGGAGCTTGGGTATGAGTGACCCCACGGAGGTCGATAACGATCTTGAGCGCCTGCAAATGGCCCTTGAAGCGTTGTCAGCGGACCTTGATGCGATAATGCGACGACCACACTTCTCGCTTCGGTTTGCTGCTGAAAATTTGGTGAATGACGGTTCTCAGCGGATCGAGCGCGTCGTTGATCACTTCGCATTTGCCGTAAAGCGAGGCGCGTTACCGTAGACCGAGTCCGATCAGGGGAATAAAGTTTGTGGCGATTGTTTGCTCATACCTGACGGTAGCGCGACGCGACCCCAATTTTCATTTCAAGTGGAAAACCCTTGTGCGTGGTGATGGCCACGCGCAGGCGCACCATCCATTCGGGCATATTGGCCAGGAGTAACGCCTCATGATGGATACCTCGCAGGGCCATGAAATGAAAAAACAACCTGTGATGTCAAAACATCGCACGTTCCTTGCGAAGAAAAAAAGCAGGCTTGGAGATCGGCCCACAAACGACAAAGCCGCCAGTCGGCGGCTTGTCGTTCAATCATCGCATTGCCATGAAGAAAATCTTGGAGCGGGCGAAGGGGCTCGAACCCTCGACCCCGACCTTGGCAAGGTCGTGCTCTACCACTGAGCTACACCCGCATCCGAGATGTCGGCGATCGCTCGCCGGCAACGGCAGAGCTATGCCAAATGCAGGCCGTGAATGCAACAGTGCGAACGCGGCCAAAAACCATCACGAGCCAACCGAATAGTGCGACTTTCTTAACAAATAGGGGCGGAATCGGTCCAAAAACAACGCCGAAACGAGCCCAATCGGCTGTTCGGCCTCGGCATCGGGAACCCGGAATCAGCTTGCCAGGGTATCGCGGAGCGATTCGAGCCATTTCTCGAACGAACCCTGCAAGCTTTTGGTCAATTCGTCGCGGCGGTCCGAATCGCAATCGAATGTCGCCCACCATTCGACAAAGGCGCGGTCGCTGTCGGTGATGTCGGTAATTCGCAAGGTGGCCTGGTAATCCGTCATCGGCAGCGTGGCCGCGCCGCAGAATTCATAGGTTTGCGACCGCTCGACGTCGGACTGCGCCAAGAGCCGCTGCCGGATCCGCCGCCCTTGATAGAGCACGTTCCGGACCGCGCCGACGGTCGCGCCGGATTTGCCGTCCACGATCTCGCTCTCGCCGGCGCCACCGACCCAGACCGGGTAATTGTTGAAATTGCGCACGATTTTCCAGATGTCGCGGGCCGGCTGTTCGAACACGGTGCTGTAATGGGCTTTTGCCATGCCAGTTCCCTCGGTTTTCAACGATAGCGGCGATCATGGGATGGCCGGCGGCCCAAAACCCACCCGATCTCTGACGAGCCGAGGGTCCCGGGTGCCCGGGAACGATTGAATTTTGTGGCCCAGCCGCCATCTAGCGGGTGAGTACTTCGCCCCTGGCCGTGCTAGAAGGGGCGCCTTCTCAGGACCGCTTTTCGAGACGAATTCTCAAGACATCAGGCGAGGATACCGTGACGATAGTTGAGCAGAGCGGCGGCCCGGCGCCGCAGGCAGTACCCGATCTGATCAAGGAGACGACCACCCAGACCTTCGTGAAGGACGTCATCGAGGAATCGAAGCGCCAGCCGGTGCTGATCGACTTCTGGGCGCCCTGGTGCGGGCCCTGCCGGCAGCTCACGCCGGTGCTCGAAAAGTCGGTCCGTGCAGCCAAGGGCAAGGTGAAGCTGGTCAAGATGAACATCGACGAGCATCCGGCGATCCCGGGTCAGATGGGGATCCAGTCGATCCCGGCCGTGATCGCCTTCGTCAACGGCCAGCCCGCCGATGGCTTCATGGGCGCGGTGCCGGAGAGCCAGGTCAACGCCTTTATCGACAAGCTCACCAAGGGCGTGGCCGCGCCCGGCGAGCCGAATATCGCCGAAATCCTGAAAGAGGCCGAGGCCGTGCTGGCGGAAGGCGATGCTGCGGCCGCGGCGCAGATCTATGCCGAGGTGCTGTCGATCGATTCCACCAATATCCCGGCGCTTGCGGGCCTTGCGAAATGCTACGTGACCACCGGCGCGATCGAACAGGCCAGGCAGACCATTGCGATGGTGCCGGAATCCAAGCGCAACGATCCGGCGGTGAAGGCCGTACAGGCCGCAATCGATCTCGCCGAACAGGCGCAAGCCGTCGGCCCGATCACTGAACTGGAACAGAAAGTCGCCGCAAACCCGCTCGATCACCAGGCCCGATTCGATCTGGCGACGGCGCTTAACGCGCAAGGCAATCGTCCTGAGGCGACCAACCAGTTGCTGGAAATCGTCAGGCGCGATCGCAAGTGGAACGAAGACGGCGCGCGCAAACAGCTCGTGCAGTTCTTCGAGGCGTGGGGCGGCGCCGATGAGGCGACCGTGGATGGACGAAAGCGGCTGTCGACGATTCTGTTTTCATAAATCTCCCATGAAATAGCACCGGGACCGCAGATGCCGATCAATGCCGAATACCGCGGACCCGGCGAGCTCCCCGAAATCGTCCCGGTGTTCCCGCTGCCCGGCGCGCTGCTGTTGCCGCGCGGCCAGATGCCGCTCAATATTTTCGAGCCGCGTTATCTGGCCATGGTCGACGACGCGCTGCGCGACGGTCACCGGCTGATCGGGATGATCCAGCCGGATATTTCCCACTCAAAGGACGAGGCGCGGCCGGTGCTGTTCCGGGTCGGCTGCGTCGGCCGTATCACCCAGCTCGCCGAATCCGGCGACGGCCGCTACATCCTCGAACTCACAGGCGTGTCGCGCTTCAAGGTGGTCGAGGAGATCACGACACTGACCGCCTACCGGCAATGCAAGGTTGATTTCTTTTCCTTCGCCGACGATTTTGTCGCGCGCAAGGGCGAGGAGGCAGTCGATCGCGAGGCGCTGCTCGAGGTGCTGACGGATTTCCTCAACGCCAACAATCTGAAGGTCGATTGGGAAGGCATCGAGAGCGCGCCCAACGAGGCGCTGGTCAATGCGCTCGCCATGATGTCGCCCTATGGCCCGGCCGAAAAGCAGGCGATGCTGGAAGCGCCGGACCTGAAGACCCGCGCGGAGATTTTGATCGCCGTGACCGAGATGGACCTCGCCAAGAAACGCACCAGCGGCGATACCGGGTTGCAGTAGCCGGTTCGATCCGCGCGGCGCATCAACCGCTGGTCGGAACGAGCAGGGTTTCGCCGGCCGCAACCAGCGACATTTCGCCCTCACGGGCGTGGTCAGGGCCATTCAAGACGCGCTCCTAGTACCCAGCCACCGCCATCGCCACCACCGCACTCATCGCCATCCATCCAATATGCCGCCCGCGGGTCGCCCAGGCGTTGGCGAAAGCGGCAAAACCGAACACGGCAACCAGCGTCGCCACGACCCAGTGCCGCGCCGGCTCCGAGGCCATCGAAGGCGCGGCGATCAAAAGAACGCCGCCGCCGATCCACGCGATCGTGCCGGCTTGCCACACCAGCCGGATCAGGGTGCGCAACCGCGGCGGTTCGATCGTGGCGCGCGCGAATACTTTGGTCTCGCCGAGCACGCCGTGGATCAGCGCCACCACGACCGCGACGGCGCCCGAACATTGCAGCAGGATATCGCGCATCGGCCATCTCCGTGAACTGTCCATACACTACTGTATGGTGATTTATGCCCGTGGCTGGCGCCTGTCAATACAGTAGTGTATGGTGAGATGTCGCAGGCAAACCCATGAACGATCAACTTTCCGCAAAAGACTGGCTCGATCAGGGCCTCAAGACGCTGGCCAAAAGCGGCTTCACGGCGCTGAAGGCGGAACCGCTGGCCAAGGCGATGGGGGTGTCGCGCGGCAGTTTCTACTGGCACTTTGCCGATATTGCCGCGTTCCACGCCGCGATCCTCAAGCATTGGCGCGAGGTCGCCGCCGAACAGATCATTGCCGGCCTCGAGGCCGCCGCCCGGGACGGCAACCCGCTGTCGCTGTTGGTGCGCGGGGCGTTCGGCAGCAAGCCGACGCTGGAGAAGGCCGTCCGCGGCTGGGCCGCGATCGACCCCAGGGCGCGGGCCGCGGTCCAGGCGATCGACCGCCGCCGGATCGACTATATCGAGCACATGTTGCGGCAGGCCGGCCTGCAAGCAGACACAGCCTTCGCCCGCGCGCAAATCCTGTACTGGGCCTATCTCGGCTTTGCGCTGTCGGACCAGCCGCTGCCGTCAGCGAAACAGCAGGCGGTGATCGACGAATTGCTACAGATGGCCTCGCGCTGAGCGGCGCATGGTGACGGCTTCCGGCCTGATGTGCTACAGCACGCCGCCTGAGCCGGAGACTGCAAATGAATGCCTCGCCCGAACGCCTCGACGGCATCGTCGACCCGAAACTGCTGGAGATCCTGGTCTGCCCGATCACCAAGGGCCCACTGGAGTTCGATAGCACCCGGCAGGAACTGATCTCGCGCTCGGCCAAGCTCGCTTATCCGATCCGCGACGGCATCCCGATCATGCTGCCGGAAGAGGCAAGGAAGATCGACTAGCTCGAACTGTCATTAGTTCGCAATCCATTGTTGCGGCTCGATGGATTGCTTCGCTTCGCTCGCAATGACGGCTTAGAGACCTACAGCGCTTCGCCCTTCAGCAGCCGCGGCACTTCGCCCGACAAGCCCGCGGCCTGGCGGATGAACAGGCTTTTCAGCGGTGGCGCGCGATCGACCAGCCCAAGTCCGATATCGCGCACCGTGCGCAGCAGCCGCGATTCGTTCGAGAACAGGAAGTTCAGCGAGTTGGTGGCAAGCCCCATCGCCATGGTATCGAACCGCCGCCAGCGCTGGTAACGCTCGAGCACGTCGGCCTGTCCGGGATCCATGCCGAGCCGCGCCGCATCGACCACGACTTCGGCCAGCGCTGCGACATCCTTCAAGCCCATATTGAGCCCTTGGCCTGCAATCGGGTGAATCACATGCGCGGCGTCGCCGACCAGCGCCAGCCGTTCGGCGATGAAGGAACGCGCGACGAAATAGCCGAGCGGAAAGGCGCGCGGCTTGTCGAGTGCCTTGATCTCGCCGAGATGCAAACCGAAGCGCCGCTCGAGTTCACCGTGAAACTCCTCTTCGCTCAAGCCTGTGATCCGCGCGGCTTCGTTACGGTTCTCGGTCCACACCAGCGACGAGCGCTTTCCGGTCAGCGGCAGGATCGCAAACGGTCCCGCCGGGAGAAAGTGTTCCTCGGCGCGGCCGCCATGGTCGCGCTCATGGCCGACGGTGACGACGATGCCGGATTGATCATAGTCCCAGCCATGGGTGGCGATCCCTGCGCGTTCGCGCAGTCTCGAGCGCGCGCCGTCGGCGGCAACCAGGAGGCTTGCGGCAACGACGGTGCCGTCGGCGAGCGTCACGTCGACGCCGTCGCTGCGCGAATCGAAGGACGAAACCGCGGTGGCGCGCAAGTCGACACCTTCAGCCTCGGCGCGCGTGGCCAGCGCATCGATCAGATGGCGGTTTTCGACCATATGCGCGAACGGCTCGCCGGGCTCGACATCGCCGGCAAACGTCAAAAACACCGGACGGGTGGCGTCGTCGAGCCTGGAATCGGTCACGACCATGTCCGTGATCGGCTGCGCGCCTGGCGCGACCTGATCCCAGACGCCGAGCGCCTCGAACAGCCGGCGGCAGGCGGCGACGATCGCGGTCGCGCGCGGGTCGCGGCTTGGCCTTAGCCCCAATGCCGGATCGGCCACCATGACGGGAATATCGGGCCCAAGCCCCTGACGCAGCGCCAGCGCCAGCGCCAGCCCGGCAAAGGCGCCGCCGCAGATGACAATGCTTCGCTGTGCCGGCATGCGCGTTCCTTAACCCGTTACTGCATCAGACTTGTACTTGCTACCTGATATTAGCTGGGCGAAACAGGGCCACGAAACAAGGATACTTCGTCATTTCTGAGCAACCGAAAGCGCTGCCATGTCCAAAGGCGTGATTGACCTGATTTCCATCCTCGATCTGGAACCGATCGAGGTGAATCTGTTCCGCGGCAACAGCCCCAAGACGAGCTGGCAGCGGGTGTTCGGCGGCCAGGTGATCGGCCAGGCGATGGTGGCGGCGTGCCGCACCGTCGAAGGCCGGCTGCCGCACTCGCTGCATTGCTATTTCATCCTGCCGGGCGACCCGCAGGTTCCGATCATCTACCAGGTCGAACGCCTGCGCGACGGCAAGAGCTATTCGACCAGGCGCGTCACCGCGATCCAGCACGGCAACGCGATCTTCTCGATCATGGTCTCGTTCCACGCCGACGAGGAAGGCGCCTTCGATCACCAGGAGAAGATGCCGGACGTGCCGCCGCCGGAAAAACTCACCGCGGAAGAAGTCGCCAAGCAGCCGATGTTCAAGGAGATGCCGGACTTCATCCGGCGCTATTATGAATCCGACCGACCGATCGAACTGCGCCCGGTCGAACTCGGCCGCTATTTCGGTGAGAAGATCGACGACGGACGCATCAATGTCTGGATTCGCACCGCCGCAAAACTCCCCGACGATCCGGCGCTGCATATGTGCGCGCTCGCCTATGCCTCGGACTTCTCGCTGCTCGATGCCGTAATGGCGCGCTACGGCCGCACGCTGTTCGACAGGCGCATGATGCCGGCAAGCCTCGATCATGCGATGTGGTTTCACCGTCCGTTCCGCGCCGACGAATGGCTGCTCTACGCGCAGGACTCGCCGAGCGCGCAAGGCGGCCGCGGATTGACCCGCGGCCTGATCTTCAAGCCCGACGGCACGCTGGTGGCGTCCGTGGCCCAGGAAGGCTCGGTGCGCCAGCGCCGGGCATAGCGTTTTCGAGCGAAGTGGGCACCGGTTCCCGTGAAGAAAACGCGTCAAACAAAAATCCGCGCCGCCTCACGCGGTCCGGTCGGCGAGCGCGAATTGCGACACGTACCAGCTTGTGTACCAGCGCATCGCCCACGGGATCGGGATGATGAACCCGCAGCCGATCGCAAACACGATGGTCCGCCACAGCATTTCCAGGCCTGATGCGTTGAAAATCACCTCGCGCTGGGTGCCGCCGATGTTACGGCAGTTCCAGCGCATCCACGCGGTGATCACCCAGGCCCAGCCGATGATGCTGATGACGGAAATGTACATCAGCAAATCCCAGCCGATGTAGCCGAGCGCGCTGCCGTTGAAGGAGATCGGCAGGTGCTCGCCGTTCGAAGCGAGATTGGCCGCGATCCATCGCACCACCATCCACGACAAAAACGCCTGAATCGGAATTGCGAGGTACTGGAAATAATACAGATCGGTCGAGCCGACATAGGTGAGGATCGCCATTGCCATGAAGACCCACCAGATATCGCCGACCTGGCCGGTGAAGGCGAAATTCGGCCGCCCCGGCACGTTGATGCGCGACGCCATCCATTTATAGAACCACACCGCCACCCAAGGCGCGGGGATGACCAGCAGAAAGCCGATCACGAACACGATGCCGCGCCCGAGGAAACCCCATAACGGCAGGTCGACCGACAACGGGCCGCCACTGTAACCACTATAGCCGCCACTGCTCATCGGCGGCGGGCCGCCCGCTTGCGGGACAAACGGGGGACCCGAGCCGCCGGGAACGAGGCCGGGGATTTCTCCGGCCCTTTGCCAGCCGGACATGCCCTCGGACCAAACCAGCGTATCGGCCCGGACAATGCCCCTTGTGATGAGGTCGCGGAGCTGAGCTTCCGGAAAAGGCCCCTGTTGCTGGCCGTTGGATGCGTAAAACCACGATCGGTTCGACATTTTGTTCCCTTTGGTCGTGAAGACGGGGGAAGCCGGCTAGGCGGCTGGCGAAGAACCGCATTCTGTCGGACGATCATGTTCCCTGTACAGTGACCGGGGCCACAAGGTCGGAATGTTTTCCCCTTAAACCTGCAACTTTTTTGTGCCATTTGCCCAGAAAGATGCCAGATTTGGGATGGACGCCGAACCGCCGGCGGCCCGCCGAGCCTGCAAGTGATCACCCAAGACAAATACCGAAGAGAAATGAAGGCCTGACCATGAAACTCGTCGTCGCGATCATTAAACCTTTCAAGCTTGACGAGGTGCGCCAGGCACTGACGGCCATCGGCGTCCACGGCATGACCGTCACCGAGGTCAAGGGTTACGGCCGACAGAAGGGCCACACCGAAATCTATCGCGGCGCCGAATATGTCGTGAACTTCCTGCCCAAGCTGCGCATCGAAATAGCGGTCGACTCCGACATTGCCGAAAAGGCGGTTGGCGTCATCACCACGCATGCGCGCACCGGACAGATCGGCGACGGCAAGATTTTCGTCACGCCGATCGATCACGCGCTGCGTATCCGCACCGGCGAGACCGACAGCGACGCGCTCTGATACTTACCGCACATTTCAATGCGCGCCGGCAACGACGCACGCCGCGCAATCAAAAAAGCCACAGGCCGGGGAAATTCCATGGGGGCACGCTCGTATCGTGCAGCGAAGATTGCTGCGCTCATCAGTCTTGCTACCGCGACGCCGGCCTTCGCCGAGACATCGACCATCAACACCGCCGACACCGCGTGGATGATCGTCGCAACCGCGCTCGTGCTGATGATGACGATCCCGGGACTGGCGCTGTTCTATTCCGGCATGGTGCGCAAGAAGAACGTGCTGGCGACGATGGCGCAGAGCCTCGCTGCGGTCGCGATCATCTCGATCCTATGGGTGACGTTCGGCTATTCGCTGGCGTTTGTCGGCGACGGTCCCTGACTCGGCACGCTCGACCGCTGGTTCCTCGTCGGCATGACGATGGACGGCGTCAACCCTGCGGCAAAGACCATTCCCGAAGCGCTGTTCATGCTTTACCAGATGACGTTTGCGATCATCACGGTGGCGCTTGTGGCAGGCTCGGTGGCCGACCGGATGCGGTTCTCGGCCTATCTGTTGTTCGCGATCGGCTGGTTCATGTTCGTTTATGTGCCGCTGGCGCATTGGGTGTGGGGCGGCGGCTTCCTGGCCAGTATGGGCGTGCTGGATTTCGCCGGCGGTCTCGTCGTGCATCTGTCCGCCGGCATCGGCGGGCTCGTTGCCGCGAAGGTGATGGGACGGCGTCACGGTTATGGCAGCGAGAATCTGTCGCCGTTCGATCTGTCGCTCGCCGTGGTCGGCACCGGATTGCTGTGGGTCGGCTGGTTCGGCTTCAACGGCGGATCGGCGCTGGCGGCGAATTCGCGCGCGGTGATGGCGATCATCGCAACCCATCTCGCGGCGTGCGCCGGCGCGCTGACCTGGGGCGCGATCGAATGGGCGACGCGGCGCAAGCCGTCGGTGCTCGGCATGATCTCGGGTGCGGTCGCTGGCCTGGGGACGATCACCCCGGCTTCCGGTTTCGTTGCCCCCTGGCACGGCATCATCATCGGCGTCGCCGCGGGCCTGGTGTGCTTCTGGGCCTGCACCTGGCTCAAGCATCGTTTCAATTACGACGACTCGCTTGACGTGTTCGGCGTGCATGGCGTCGGCGGCATGACCGGCATCCTGCTCGCCGGCGTGTTCGCGACCAGCGCCATTGGCGGGACCGCCGGCCTGATCGAGGGCCATCCGCAACAGGTGCTGATCCAACTCTACGGCATCGCGACCACCCTGGTGTGGTCGGGCGGGGTCACCTACGTCCTGCTCAAGCTGGTGAGCGCGTTCGTGCCGCTGCGCGTCTCGCTACAGCAGGAGCTGGGAAGGCCTCGATATTTCGCAGCATGGCGAGGCGTTGCAATAGAATTCCCCATCAGGATACCGCCTTCCTGCCCTAGCGCTGGGCAGGATTATGTCCGGAGTCCGGCCTGCTCACGGTTTGAGCAGGTGTGATTAGGTTTTGAGCGCGACGGAATAGCGCAGGGGGTACGACCTCCCGTAAAAGGCGAAAAGGTCCGGATTCATAAACCGTTAGGGAAATCCGCCGATCTGGCACGGCATTTGATTCTAAGGGTCCGGCTGTGCCCGCGTAGTGAACTTCTCCGCGTGGTGAACCTCAGTCGAGAACGCCCGGTCTGTCTGAACCGGGCCCAAGCGGGGATAGGACCGATGAAAATTGTTATGGCGATCATCAAGCCATTCAAGCTCGAAGAAGTCCGGGACGCCCTGACCGCCATTGGCGTTCACGGGCTAACGGTGACGGAAGTCAAAGGGTATGGCCGGCAGAAGGGGCATACGGAAATCTATCGCGGCGCCGAATACGCGGTGAGCTTCCTGCCCAAAATCAAGATCGAGGTCGCTGTCGCCTCGGATCAGGTCGACAAGACGATCGACGCCATCACCTCAGCCGCCAAAACCGGACAGATCGGCGACGGCAAGATCTTCGTCATCAGCCTCGACCATGCGGTTCGCATCCGCACGGGCGAGGCGGATGCCGCGGCCCTGTGATTTCGCGCTCAACCTTACCACTCAGGAGTACAACAAATGACGTTTAAACGTCCCTATAGCGCGGGATTGGCGGCGCTTGCAGTCGGCCTGTTCGCCGCGACCGCTGCCTACGCGGAGCCGACCATCAACAAGGGAGACAACGCCTGGATGCTGACGTCGACAGTGCTGGTGCTGTTGATGACGATCCCCGGGCTTGCACTGTTCTATGGTGGTCTGGTCCGCTCCAAGAACATGCTCTCGGTCCTGATGCAGGTGTTCTACACCGTCTGTATGGTCGTCCTTATCTGGGCGCTCTACGGCTACAGCCTCGCCTTCACCGGCGGCTCTGACTTCATCGGCGGCTTCTCCAAGGCCTTCCTGATGGGCGTGACGACGGATTCGAAGGCGGCGACGTTCAGCGTCGATGCCAACATCTCCGAGCTCGTCTACGTCTGCTTCCAGATGACCTTCGCGGCGATCACCCCCGCCCTCATCGTCGGCGCCTTCGCCGAACGCATGAAGTTCGCGGCGGTCGCTCTGTTCATCCCGCTCTGGGTCACCCTGATCTACTTCCCGATCGCGCACATGGTTTGGTACTGGGCCGGACCGGACGCGATCCAGGATGCGGCCAAGGCGCTAGCGGCGGCGGCTGACGGTGCGGCGAAGACCGCGGCGCAGGCCAAGCTCGATGAAGTCAATGCCGACGCCGGCTGGATCTTCAAGAAGGGCGCGATCGACTTCGCCGGCGGCACCGTGGTGCACATCAACGCCGGTATCGCCGGGCTCGTCGGTGCGCTGCTGATCGGCAAGCGTGTCGGTTACGGCAAGGAGTTGATGGCTCCGCACTCGCTGACCATGTCCATGATCGGCGCTTCGCTGCTCTGGGTCGGCTGGTTCGGCTTCAACGCCGGATCGAACCTCGAAGCCAACGGCGGCGCCGCGCTCGCCATGACCAACTCCTTCGTTGCAACGGCGGCGGCGGCGATGGCCTGGATGTTCGCGGAATGGATCGTCAAGGGTCATCCTTCCGTGCTCGGCGCGTTGTCGGGTGCGGTGGCGGGCCTCGTGGCGGTCACGCCTGCGGCCGGTTACGCCGGTCCGATGGGCGCGATCGTGCTCGGTCTCGTCGTCGGCGTCGTCTGCCTGTTCTTCTGCACCGTGGTGAAGAACAGCCTCGGCTATGACGACTCGCTCGACGTGTTCGGCGTCCACTGCATCGGCGGCATCATCGGCGCGCTCGGCACCGGCATCCTGGTGAACCCGGCCCTCGGCGGCGCCGGCATCATGGACTACACCCAGATCCCGCCGAAGGTCGCCGACTACGACTTCGCGGCGCAGATGGTGTCCCAGACCTGGGGCGTCTGCACCACGCTGGTGTGGTCGGGCATCGGCTCCGCGATCCTCTACAAGGTCGTCGATGTCATCGTCGGCCTGCGCGTCAACGTCGAGACCGAACGTGAAGGCCTCGACGTCACCGAGCACACGGAGCGCGCTTACAACATGTGAGTTCTCCCGGGGTGCGATCTACCAAGATCGCACTCACAACTCCGGTTTGGGCACATACCCGGCAATGCCCTGACCGTTGAGGGGCTCCAGCGCAAGTTGGAGCCCCTTTCTTTTTTGCTTTTCAGCCAGAGAAGGGGATTGCCAAAATCGCTTGCAGCCGTCGAAATGCGGGACATCCAAACAAGCCGTCACAAACAGGGAGATCGTCATGAAACTCGAAGGCGGATGCTATTGCGGAGCCGTGCGCTATGTGGCCGAGGGCGAGCCGATGATGAAGGCCCAATGCCACTGCCGCGAGTGCCAGTACATCACCGGAGGTTCGCCCAACATGTTTGTGGTGATGCCGCCCGACGGCTTCCGGTACTCCAAGGGGACCCCGAAGCAGTTTTCGCGCAAGGATCTCGAGAAGCCGGTGACACGCGAGTTCTGCGCCGAATGCGGCACGCATGTCGTAACGCGTCCGCAGCGGCCGGTCGTGGTGATCAAGGTCGGCACACTCGACGACCCCGCTCAGATCATGCCGCAGGTCGCGATTTACACCGTCGACAAGCAGCCCTTCCACCACATCCCCGACGGCATGCCGAGTTTTGAACGGTTGCCGCAGCGGTAGACTTTGCGGAGAGAGTTGGCCCGCTGACGGCAAAGACCGTCATTGCGAGGGGCGAAGCGGACTAAGCAATCCATTTTCCGCAAGCGGCGCTATGGATTGCTTCGCTTTGCTTGCAATGACGATGTGGAGAGAGCAGGCGCGACAAATTGACCCGACGGGCAAATCAGTAAAATCTGTCCAGCCCTTCCCGCAAAAATATTTCTGTTTTCGTTTCCCCCAAATCACTTCACATCATTAGGTATCCCGTCCTACTCAGAGGGGCGTTGGCCATCGTCACGAACGTTGGGACGGGTTGCGGTGGACGCGGCAGCGTTGCGCGCGCTTGTGGTTGCAGGGTGGGCTTCGAGCCTGTGAGCGATTAGCGGCGTGCAAGACGAACAACGATAGCTGCGTACGGCAAAACCGTGTGGTCCTGGCATCCGTTGCTGGTGTCAAGTTGATGGAGACGTGTTCGGCCCAACCGGGCGCGATCATGTCATTGATTCATCAACGACGGTGACAAGACGAATTCGTCGCCGGGGAGAGCGCGGTATAAGCCGTAAAGCCATTGCGCAGGGAATGTCGGATTGCCTCCGCTGAACCTGTATGCTCGTGTGCACTTTCTTTTGTGCACGTCGCACGCGAGACCGCGGGTGCAGCGCGCACCCGGCATTCCCTGCGCCCTCTGTTTTCGAGGGCGAAGAATCCTTGCAAGACTCGGGCGCATCGCGCCGCGGGGTTGCGAACGTGTGTTTGGATGCCATCATTGCGAGGAGCGTATGCGACTAAGCAATCTAATCTTGCCTTTCCGCCACGTGGATTAATTCGCTTCGCTGACGATCGTCGCTGAAATACACTACGCCATTTCGCACTACATGCAGCCGCGGCGGCAGCTACCCGTCGATTTCCGGCGCAATCAAGGTAACCGTCGGAAAGTAGTTTCGGTAACGCCGCGTATCGCGAGTCAGCAGCGGCAGGTTTTCAGTCGCAGCATGAGCGCCAATAAAAAAATCCGGCAGCACGCCGCTCCGGGCACCGCCCAAGGTTCGGTACTTGAGCGAAGCTTTGCCCGCCAGAAACAACGCCGGCCGAGGTATTGGCACAAAGGTGATTCCGGCATCCGCCAGAGCGGCATCGAACGCTTCAATGCTTTCAAATCGGATCGACGTCTCAGCAAAGATAACATCGTTGATTAGCAGCGGACCGTGCAGCGCGGCGTCTTCAAGCTGCATAAGCGACCATTCCCACCAAACCGGGGTTTTGGTGAAGATGTCGAGCAGAACATTCGAGTTGACCAAGGTCACGGGGCTAATCGCCGCGCGTGATCGCCATGACCTCATCGGTGGAGAGACCAGGACCGGCAATGCCTACCAGCTTCGCAAACCGGCTGGGCTGCTTGGTGCCGTCGGCTCTTTCGATCACGATGCTGCCGTCAGCTACCCGCCGGAATTCGACCTGACTGCCCGGAGCGATACCGAGGTGATCGCGGACCGGCTTTGGAATCGTTACTTGGCCCTTGCTAGTGACCGTCGTTGCCATCGCAGACCTCCCGAGGTAATACCTATCTCAGATATGGTAATACCGTGCAATTTGTCCAGCTCGACCGATGGTTAATCGCGTCTTAACCTCGCCGTATCTATGGTGGTTTGATCGGTCTGGGGCCGGTCCAAGAACCCTTCGGTAAATCCCTCGACCGCTTTTGAAAGTGCTGGCGTTTCAGACATGGCAATGACCGCCTCTTCCGGCGTGGCGCAGGGCGCCGGCAGCAGCACCCCTGCCGGGCAGGCCGAGCGCTCGCCGTTTTTACGGACGGCCGAGCTTCTGGCCCCCTACCAGCCCGGTAAGCCATTGATTGCACTGTCATTAGGCGAACCGCAGCACCCTGTTCCGGCGTTTGTCGGGCCGGTGCTGGCCAAGCACACCGCCGAGTTCGGCCGCTACCCCATGGCCAAGGGCATCGAGCCGTTCCGCCGGGCGGTCGCGAACTGGCTATCGACCCGGTTCCATTTGCCCCGTGCGGTCGATCCCGAGAGTGAAGTCTTGGTGCTGAACGGTAGCCGCGAGGGTTTGTTTTTCGCGGCGATCACCGCCGCGCGCTATGTCGGCCCGCGCAAGGGCAGGCCCGCGATCCTGATGCCCAATCCGTTCTATCCGGCCTACGGTGCCGGCGCACGCGCGTCAGGTTGCGAGCAGGTCTATTTGCCGACCACTCTCGCCAACGGATTCTTGCCGGATCTCGACGCGCTCGACGAAGCGACGCTGGCGCGAACAGTGGCGATGTTCATCGCCTCGCCGGCCAATCCGCAAGGCGCGGTCGCATCGCGCGATTACTTCACCCGATTGAAGAACCTCGCCGACCGCTACGGCTTCATGATCCTGAGCGACGAGTGCTATTCGGAAATCTACACCAAGCAGGCGCCGGGCAGCGCGCTGGAATGCGCCGGGCCCGATTTTACCAACGTCGTCGCGTTTCAATCGCTGTCGAAGCGCTCGAACCTGCCGGGCATGCGCGTCGGCTTCGCCGCCGGCGACAAGAAATTCCTCGCCGTCTTTCACGAGCTGCGCAATGTCGCCGCACCCCAGGTGCCGGTGCCGCTGCAGCACGTCGCGGTCGCCGCCTATAGCGACGAAGCGCATGTCGAGGAAAATCGAAGGCTCTATCGCATCAAGTTCGATCTCGCCGATCAGATCCTCAGCAATCGCTATGGCTATGTCAGGCCCGCCGGCGGTTTCTGCGTCTGGCTCGATGTGTCGGATCGCGGCGGCGATGAAGCGGCGACCGTGAGACTCTACAGGGATGCCGGCGTACGCGTAATTCCCGGAAGCTATTTGTCGCGGCCACAGGACGATGGCAGCAATCCCGGCGCCGGCTATATCCGGCTTGCGCTGGTATCGGACAGTGAATCAACGGCCGAGGCACTGCACCGGCTGGTCGAAACTTTGGATTAATCGCAGGGCCCCATGAGCATGCCAGCGATCGAACGTGTCATTCCCCTGGTCGGCCATTTGCCGGCCTCGATCCGCGATGCGCTGGCGCGGCGCATGCGCGAACTCGCAGGGTTGAGCCTGATCGCGCTGTCCGGCATCGCGGCCGCTGCGCTGATGACCTGGTCGGTGCAAGATCCGAGTCTCAGTCACGCGACCTCGCGCGCGATCCGCAACATCCTCGGTTATCCCGGCGCGATCGGCGCCGATCTCTTGATGCAGATCCTCGGCCTCAGCGCGATCATGCTGATCCTCCCCGTCGCGGTGTGGGGCTGGCGTATGCTGACCCATCGCACCTTCGACCGCGAAGCGCTGCGGCTGGCATGCTGGATCCTTTGCACCGTCATCGCGGCAGGCTTTGCCAGCTGCTGGCCGCATGGCGGTTCATGGCCACTGCCGACAGGGCTTGGCGGCGTGGTTGGTGATGCGCTGGTGCGCGCGCCGGCCGTGGTGCTTGGCCCGGCCGGTCTCATCTACCGGCTGGTGCTCGGTGTTATTTTATTTGTGCCGATGTGCGCAACGTTCCTGTACGCAAGCGGTTGGGGCTCGCAGCCGCGCGACGACGAAGAGCTTACGCCGATCGAGGACGACGATGCGCCGTTCGTCGAAGAAGACGATCGCAGCTCGGTCTCGCTCGGGTGGGTGTTCCACGCCATCATGAGCGCGAAAGCGCGGCTCGGCTGGTTGATCAGCACGGCCTATCGCTCCCTCGTCGCGAGCCCGACGCAACCCCGCACGCTCTCGTTCGAACGGCAGGAGCCCAGTCTCAGCGGCCGCACGGCGCCGTCTATTACCCCGGAGACCCGCGAATACTACGAGGACGACGCAGAGGAAGACGACGAGGAGGAAGCCCCCGCCCGCGCACCGCGCAAGAAGGCTGCGCCGAAGGCATCGCGAAAATCCTCCGACAAGTTCGAACTGCCGGCGGTCTCGGTCTTGACCGCGCCGAAGGCCTCCGATCGCCAGCCACTCAGCAAGGGCGAACTCGAGGCCAATTCGCGCGCGCTCGAAGGCGTGCTCGGCGATTTCGGCGTCCGCGGCGAAATCGTCAAGGCCAATCCCGGACCTGTCGTGACGCTGTACGAACTCGAGCCCGCGCCCGGCATCAAATCCTCGCGCGTCATCGGCCTCGCCGACGACATCGCCCGCTCGATGAGCGCACTCTCGGCCCGCGTCGCCGTCGTTGCCGGCCGCAACGCGATCGGCATCGAATTGCCGAACGCGCATCGCGAAAAGGTCTATTTGCGCGAACTGCTTTCGGTGAAGGACGAGTTGCACGCGAAACTGCCGCTCTGCCTCGGCAAGAACATCGGCGGCGAATCCATTATCATCGACCTCGCGCGCACACCGCATATGCTGATCGCCGGCACCACCGGCTCCGGCAAATCGGTCGCGATCAACACCATGATCTTAAGCCTGGTCTACCGGCTTCGCCCCGATCAGTGCCGCCTGATCATGGTCGATCCGAAAATGCTCGAACTTTCCGTCTATGACGGCATCCCGCATCTCCTGACGCCCGTGGTGACCGACCCGAAGAAGGCGGTGGTCGCGCTGAAATGGGCGGTGCGCGAGATGGAAGAGCGCTACAAGAAAATGTCCAAGCTCGGTGTGCGCAACATTGACGGCTACAATGCGCGGCTCGTCGAAGCCAGGGGCAAGGGCGAGGAACTGACGCGCACGGTGCACACCGGATTCGACAAGGAAACCGGCAAGGCGATCTACGAGGACGAAAAGCTCGACCTCGATCCGCTACCCTACATCGTCATCATCGTCGACGAAATGGCCGACCTGATGATGGTCGCCGGCAAGGATATCGAAGGCGCGGTGCAGCGCCTGGCGCAAATGGCCCGCGCTGCGGGCCTGCACGTGATCCTCGCCACGCAGCGTCCATCGGTCGACGTCATCACCGGCACCATCAAGGCGAACTTCCCGACCCGCATCTCGTTTCAGGTCACTTCGAAAATCGACAGCCGGACTATTTTGGGCGAAATGGGCGCCGAGCAGCTGCTCGGACAGGGCGACATGCTCTACATGGCGGGCGGCGGCCGCATCAGCCGCGTGCACGGACCATTTGTTTCCGACGAGGAAGTCGAAAAAGTCGTACGCCATCTCAAGACGCAGGGCCAGCCGGAATATCTGGAAGCGGTCACGGCGGAAGAGCCGACCGACGAGGACGGCGCGGTATTCGATTCCACCGGCATGGGCGGCGATGGCGGCGGCGACCTGTTCGCGCAGGCCGTTGCAATCGTCAAGCGCGACCGCAAGGCGTCAACGAGTTACATTCAGCGCCGGCTGCAAATCGGCTATAACCGCGCCGCTTCGTTGATGGAGCGGATGGAACTCGAAGGCATTGTTGGCCAGGCGAACCACGCCGGCAAACGCGAAATTCTGGTCGAGGAAGAAGAGGGTCGTTTCTAAAGCGCTTCCAAGCGAAGTGGATACCGGTTCGCGTAGCAATCAAGTTTGCGCAGATTGCGTAGAGTTATCTGCGGTAGAAAACGCGTCAAAACAAGAGTATCGCTGTGACCGCATTGAATCTGGCGTCCAATTTTCACGGAAAAACGATGTCTCCTTTGGTCGAAAGCGCGATAAAATGACCGGCAGCGGGATGACGCGTCGAGTAGAGATCCGAAATAGCCGATGACACAACACTCCACCCATCGCGGCATCTGTTATGGATTGGCGCTCCTGATCGCCACGTCCGTTGCCGGCGCTGCCACGCCTGGTTTTTCGCAGAACGTGCCGATCCCAAAACCCGCGCCAAAGGGCCGCGACGGCGGCGTGCAGATGAGCGCACAGGAGTCGCAGAAGGCGCAGGCGGCGAACCGCGCAACCCAGGCGCCGCCGAACCCGATCATCCCCGATCCGAACCGCAATGTGCCTGCCAATATTTTCGCGACCTTCGATGCCAACCAGAAGGCGCAGGCCGCCAAGGTGAGTTCGTATTTGTCGTCGCTGCAGACGCTGGTCGGAAATTTCGTGCAGGTAGGTCCCGACGGCAGCAAGACCAAGGGCGATTTCTACATCCAGAAGCCGGGCAAGGTACGCTTCGAATATGACGCGCCGACCCCGATCGCGATCATCGCCGACGGATCGTCGCTGGTGGTGCGCGATACCAAGCTTGCGACCCAGGACGTCTATCCGTTGTCGCAAACGCCGCTGCGATTCCTGTTGTCGGACCGCATTGATCTGTTGAAGGACACCAATGTCGTCAGCGTCACCGCGGACGATCTTTTCATCAGCGTGACGATTGAGGAGAAGCAGGCGCTGATCGGCACCAGCCGGTTGATGCTGATGGTCGGCACCAAGGACGGCCAGCTCAAGCAATGGACGGTGACCGACCCGCAGGGCTATGACACCACGGTCGCGGTCTATAATCTGGACTCTTCCAAGAAGGTCGATCCCGGCTTGTTCAAGATCGATTTCACCAATTATTCGACGCCGCCCGGCTGAACATTCTTGATCGCGGGCCACGGACGTGCGTCATCAAGCGCACGTCTTTTGATTGTTTGAGCCCGCATGCGTTTTTCCCTGACCACGTGGAATATCAACTCGGTGCGCCTGCGCATCAACATCGTCGCCAAATTCCTCAAGGCAGCGCGGCCCGATGTGTTGTGCTTGCAGGAGACCAAATGCATCGACGACGCCTTTCCGCTGAAGCGCTTCAAGCGCCTCGGCTATGAGCACGTCGCGCTGAACGGGCAGAAGGGCTATCACGGGGTTGCCATCATCTCGAAACTGCCGTTCGAGGCGACCGATATCCGCACCTTCTGCGACAAGATCGATTCGCGGCACATCTCGGTGGCGTTCGGCGAAAAGGCGCAGCTCGCAAAGCCCCTGGTGCTGCATAATTTCTACGTGCCGGCCGGCGGCGATATTCCCGATCCTGCCCTCAATCCGAAGTTCGACCACAAGCTGAAATTCCTCGACGAGATGAAGGCCTGCGAGCCGCTGCATCCGCGCGGCGACGACCGGCATATCCTGGTCGGCGATCTCAACGTGGCGCCGCATGAGCACGACGTGTGGTCGCACAAGCAGCTGTTGAAGGTCGTCTCGCACACCCCGATCGAATGCGAGAAGCTGTTGGCGGCGCAGGCCCATGGCGAATGGTTCGACGTCGCGCGCGAGCGCATCCCGCTAACCGAGAAGGTCTATACCTGGTGGAGTTATCGTGCCGCCGACTGGACCGTCGGTGATCGCGGCCGAAGGCTCGACCACATCTGGGTTTCGCGCGCGCTGAAGGACGGCGTCACGGATTTCCGCATCACGCGAGATGCCCGCGGCTGGGAACGGCCGTCGGACCATGTGCCTGTGACGGTGACGCTGGAGGTTTGATTGTGGTCAGATGCTGAGCTTGGCGCCGGCCATCAGGATGTCGCTGGCGAGCTGGCTGGTGCGGCTGGCGAGTTCGTCGCGCAGCCTTCGCGCCGCGGCCGGGTCGCTTTCGAGCACGCGCTGGAACAGGCTGCGCGCCACCCGGATGACGGTGGAATGTTCGATCGCAACCGCGGTGGATGGCCGCCGCATCGCCACGATCAGGGCGAGTTCGCCGATCAGGGCGCCGGGACCTGCGATGATCTCGGCGCCGCCATCCTCGACCCGGAAGGCGCCGCGCTGGACGATATAGCCGGCATCCGCCTCGTCGCCGGCGTTGAACAGCTGGTCGCCGCGGGCGAATTCGCGCTGCTCCGAGCCGATCGCCAGCATGCGCAGCGCCGTCGTCCCCAACAGGCGCAATGTCGGGACGCGCTCGAGCAGGGCTACATCATCTTCGATCGACATCAGGGACCGGTGGCCGGGATGCGCGAAATATCCGAATCGCAAAACATACGATTCGCGCGGCGAATCGTATCACGGCACCAGCTTGTAGCCACCGGCTTCCGTCACCAGGATCTCCGGATTGGCGGCATCTTTTTCGATCTTCTGCCGCAACCGGTAGATGTGGGTTTCCAGGGTGTGCGTGGTGACGCCCGAATTATAGCCCCAGACTTCCTGGAGCAGCGTCTCGCGCGACACCGGCAGCTGGCCGGCCCGGTACAGGAAGCGCAGGATCGCGGTTTCCTTCTCGGTCAGTCGCACCTTTCGGGCATTGGCGCCGGTCAGCATCTTGGAGCCGGGCCGGAAAGAGTAGGGGCCGACGGAGAACACCGCGTCCTCGCTGGCTTCGTGCTGGCGCAGCTGCGCCCTGATTCGGGCCAGCAGCACCGCGAACCGGAACGGCTTTGCCACATAGTCGTTGGCGCCGGATTCGAGGCCTAGAATGGTGTCGGAATCGGTATCGTGGCCGGTCAGCATGATGATCGGCGCCTTGAAGCCGCCCTTGCGCAGGCTTCGCACGACTTCGCGGCCGTCGGTATCCGGCAGGCCTACATCCATCAGCACGAGATCGGGGGAATTGGCCTTGGCGGCGCTGGCGCCCTTGGCGCCGGTATCGACCGCCGAGGCTTCGAACTCCTCGTGCAGCGATAATTGCTCGACCAGCGTATCGCGCAGATCGGTATCGTCATCCACGATCAGGATCTTGCGGGCATTGGCCATAGGTACGATCCTCTTGAGGCAGGCGGCGGACACAAAAGGAAGCGTCTCAAGCCGGGTCTTGGTCGATTGATGGCGCTGGTTTGCGGACAAACCTGGATCATCACGTACTGATTCGTATTCAGGTAGGAGATTGTTACAGTTTCACAAGGCGAACCGCAGTCTATCCCATATTCGAGGCGCTGTTGGATGAATGTCCTGTAATGGGCGTCAAATAGGGCAATTGCTGCCGGAGAGGCAACCCCTGGATTTGGGCGGTCGGTATGGGAATCACCAATTTTTCAATCACTTATGAGACAGAATCGCGTGATCGGCAGCTCTCGGCGATCCGGGTTCACCGGGGTGCCGGCGACCCCCGAAGGGGCTGGCTGACGGCCGACGGCTGGACCGTGCCGGTGGCACTTGGTCGCGGCGGTATCCTCGCCAACAAGCGCGAAGGCGATGGCGGCACCCCCCGGGGCATTTTCTATCCCCTGCAATTATGGTGGCGCGCCGACCGCCACGCCCGGCCGCAAACCTTCCTGCCGGCCCGCCCGATCAGGCCCGAGGACGCCTGGTGCGAGGACCCGAACGACCGGCGTTACAACCAGCCGATGCGGCTCACGCAGGATCAGGCCGGCGACCGGCTCACGCGCGAGGACCAACTCTACGACTTCATCGTCGAGATCGATCACAACAGCGCCCCGCGTATCGCCGGCCGCGGCAGCGCCGTGTTCCTGCATCTGGCGCGCACCGATTTTTCTGCGACCGCGGGCTGCGTTTCAATGACGAAATCTGCCATGCTGCGACTGTTGCGACGGATGGGGCCGCAGACCAAAATTATTATCGGATGACCTTCATTTCAGGATTTGGCGATTATGCTCGACAGAAATCAGATTGCGTCTGCCTCGCAGACGCTGCACGGCCATTGGCGCGCCGGCACCAAGCTTGATGCGCTCGAAGATTGGCTGCGCCCGTGGGACCGCACCGAAGGATATGCGATCCAGGCAGCGATCGAAAGATATTCGACCACACACCTGTTCGGCTGGAAGATCGCGGCCACCAGCGAGGCCGGACAGAAGCACATCAATGTCGACGGCCCGATGGCCGGACGCATCCTGGCCGAGACTGTGATCCCCGACGGCGGAACGGCGTCGATGGCCGGCAACGGAATGCGGGTGGCCGAGCCGGAATTCGCGTTTCGCATGCGAACCGATTTACCGGCGCGGTCGACGCCCTACACCGTGCAACAGGTGCTCGATGCCGTCGATACGCTGCACCCGGCGATCGAAATTCCGGATTCGCGGTTCGCGGATTTCGTCGGCGCCGGCGCCGCGCAGATCATCGCCGACAATGCCTGTGCGCATCTGTTCGTGCTCGGCCCAGCGACGGCGGCGGACTGGCGGGCGCGCGATCTGGTCGAGGAAAAACCCGTGATCACGCTGCGCGGCCAGCAATTCATCGGCCATGGCAAGAACGTACTCGGTGATCCCAGGATAGCACTGACCTGGCTCGCCAATGAGTTGCGCCAGCTCGGCGCGACCCTGAAAGCGGGCCGGGTCGTCACGACGGGAACCTGTCATCCACCGCTGCCGATTCAGTCGGGCGATTTTTGCGCGGCTGATTTTGGTGCGCTGGGGAAGGTGTCGGTGGGGTTTGAGTAAGCGCGATTCAACTCGGTGTCGTCCAGGCGAAGGCCGGGACGACAGAATTCTAACGATGCCCGAAAATCGCTGATCCAACGCGAATATGCGTGGCGCCGAGCTGGATCGCTGTCGCAAAATCGGCGCTCATGCCCATCGACAGGTTTTTCAGCCCGTTGCGCGCAGCGATCTTCGCGGTCAGCGCGAAATGCGGCGCCGGCGCTTCGTTGATCGGCGGGATGCACATCAATCCGGAAATCACCAGGCCATATTTCTCCCGGCAGCTCGCAATGAAGGCATCGGCTTCGCCTGGTGCGACGCCGGCCTTCTGCGGCTCCTCGCCGGTGTTGAGCTGGACGAACAGTTCCGGCTGCTTTTTTTGCGAATTGATTTCCTTGGCTAACGCTTCGCAAATGCTCGGACGATCAACCGAATGAATGGCGTCGAACAGTGCCACGGCCTCTTTGGCTTTGTTGGATTGCAGCGGCCCGATCAGATGCAGGACTAATCCCTGATAAGCGGTCATTAACCCTGGCCATTTCGCCTTGGCTTCCTGCACGCGATTTTCGCCGAATGCGCGCTGTCCCGCGTCGATAATGGGCGAAATGGCCGACGCGTCGAACGTCTTCGACACGGCGATCAATTTTACCGTCGCGCGATCGCGGCGCGCTTCCTTGCAGGCGCGCGCGATGTCCTGCTCCACCGTGGCGAGGCCGTTTGGTAAAGGCTTTGTTAGCGAAGTGGTCGTCTCGGGCGTCATGTCGGCTTCAGCTCGTGAATTTACGGGATTTCCTCGAATTTGACCAAGTTCGGGAAAGGCTTTTTGAAACCTTGGCCCTACCTCGCCCTGCGGGGTAGGTACGACAATGTCTGGCGTTACATTCGACCGCAACAGAGCGAAACTCAAGAAGCTTCTGGGAATTCGCGCACGGCTGGCGTTGCTGGCGGTGATCCTGGTGGCGCCCTTGATGCTTGAACGCGCCCGCTCGCTCGGAGACACGCGCGCCAAACAGATCGCGGCGGCTTCCGAAGAATTCGCCAACCTCACCCAGCACTCAGCCGATACCCAGCGCGAAGTGATCTCTTCGGTCGAGACGATGCTGAAATCGGTGGACGAAGCCGGGATGGCGCTGGCGGGCTAGGCCGTTGCCTTGGCCTGGTCGAGCTCGGTCTCGGTCACGACCCGATTGCGCCCGGTCTTCTTGGCCAGATAGAGCGCGCGGTCGCAGCGGTCGATCAGATCTGCCATGGATTCGCCGCCCTGGAACTGCGCCACCCCGATCGAGACCGTGATGCCGGGCAGGGCTTCGCCGGTTGAACGGCGGGTCATGTGGCATTCCGCAATACAACGCCGGATGCGTTCGGCGACTACAGTGCCGGCGGCCAGATCGGCGCTGGGGAGAACGACGATGAGCTCCTCGCCGCCATATCGCGCCGGCAGATCAATTTCGCGAACGCGCTCGCGCAACACCCTCGCCATCAGCCGAAGCACCTGATCGCCGACGCCATGGCCGAATTCGTCATTGAAGCGCTTGAAATGATCGATATCGATCAGCAACGCGCTGACGGCTTCGCCCTGTTCCAGCGCGGCGAGCTGCGTCTTGCGGAAAAACTCTTCCAGCGCCCGCCGGTTCGGCAGTCCGGTCAGCGTGTCGGTCTTGGCCCGCTCCTCGGACTTGATCAGGGAATCCCGGATGGTATCCAGTTCGCGCGATTTCTCGACAAAACTGGCTTCAAGCCTGGTGGCGCGCGTCGCCGCCTTGGCGAGCTCGCTCATCAGGCTCTCGATTAGCACTTTTGGGTCGAGGCCGGCCTCGGTACGCTCGGAGACGTCGTTGATGGCAGCCATTTGCGTGCGGTTGTCGGCGATCGCCGTGGTCAGAAACTGCCGGGCTGACGCCATCACCGCCTGCAATTGTTGTGAGACATCATAGGCCACCGCCTCGTCGGCGGCTTTCGACCCGACATAGCTCTCATAGATATCGCGATTGGTATGAGCGTCGAACTTCCGCTTGTTGCCGATCAGGATATCGATCGCCCGCTTGAGCACGGGCGGCGCGCCGAGCGTATACTTGAACCAGACGTGGAAATTGTTCGGCGTCGGCGGAACGTGCTGCTCGGCCATTGACCGCATGGCCTTTTCCGCGACTAACGTCGCGTATTCGAAATCCAGCTCGTCGAACGCCGCGGTCACGGTATACGGGTTTCCGCCGGGTAAATGGATGCTCTTTTGATAGGCAAGGTCCCATGAATTCGTTAAATGCACCTCAACCGAACCGCACGCCTTTGCTATCCGCCAGCACCTCGGGCTTCGCCAATATGTTCCAACCCGTTGACCCCGCAGCCGCTTTTGTGGCCTAGTCCGCCGTCTTTGACGGCCGAAAAACCCCGTAAGAATCACACTATTCCATGACCTCCGAACGCTACAACGCCCGTGAATCCGAACCGCGCTGGCAACGCCAGTGGGACCAGAAGGCGATCTTCGCCTCCAGAAACGACGACCCGCGGCCGAAATACTACGTGCTCGAGATGTTCCCCTACCCCTCCGGGCGCATCCATATCGGCCATGTCCGCAACTATACGTTGGGCGACGTGCTGGCGCGCTTCATGCGCGCCAAGGGTTTTAACGTGCTGCATCCGATGGGCTGGGACGCGTTCGGGCTGCCGGCGGAGAACGCCGCGATCGAGCGCAAGGTCGCGCCGAAAGCCTGGACCTACGACAACATCGCCGCGATGAAGAAGCAGTTGCAGTCGATCGGGCTGTCGCTCGACTGGTCACGCGAATTCGCGACCTGCGATCCCGCTTACTACAAGCATCAGCAGAAGATGTTTTTGGACTTCCTGCGCGCAGGGCTTGCCGAACGCGAAAAGCGCAAGCTCAACTGGGACCCGGTCGACATGACCGTGCTCGCCAACGAGCAGGTGATCGACGGCCGCGGCTGGCGTTCCGGCGCCGTCGTCGAGCAGCGCGAGATGAACCAGTGGGTCTTCAAGATCACGAAGTACTCGCAGGAACTGCTGGACGCGCTCGATACGCTCGACCGCTGGCCCGATCGGGTGCGGGTCATGCAGCGCAACTGGATCGGCCGCTCCGAAGGCATGCTGGTGCGTTTCGCGCTCGATCCGGCAACTGCGCCGAATGGCGAGAACGAGCTGAGGGTATTCACCACACGACATGACACGCTGTTCGGCGCCAAATTCATGGCGATTGCAGCCGACCATCCGCTGGCGCAGGCCGCGGCTGCGAAGAATCCGAAACTCGCGGAGTTCATCGCCGAAGTAAAACGCATCGGCACCGCGCAGGAGATTATCGACACCGCGGAGAAGCAGGGCTTCGACACCGGTATCCGCGCGGTACATCCGTTCGATGCCGACTGGAAGCTGCCGGTCTATGTCGCGAACTTCGTACTGATGGAATACGGCACCGGCGCCATCTTCGGCTGCCCGGCGCACGACCAGCGCGATCTCGACTTCGTCAACAAATACGCACTCGGCAACACCCCCGTCGTGTGTCCGGAAGGCCAGGACCCCAAGAGCTTTGTGATCACCGACACCGCCTATGACGGCGACGGCCGCATGATCAATTCGCGCTTCCTCGACGGTATGACCATCGAGCAGGCCAAGGACGAGGTGGCGAAGCGGCTGGAAACCGAAGTCCGCGGTAATGCGCCGGTCGGCGAGCGCAAGGTGAATTTTCGCCTGCGGGACTGGGGCATTTCGCGCCAGCGCTACTGGGGCTGCCCGATCCCGGTGATCCATTGCCCGAAATGCGATGTGGTGCCGGTGCCGGATGCGGACCTGCCGGTGGTGCTGCCGGAGGATGTGACCTTCGACAAGCCCGGCAACGCGCTCGACCATCATCCGACCTGGAAGCACGTCAACTGCCCGAAATGCGGCGGCAAGGCCCAGCGCGAAACCGACACGATGGACACCTTTGTCGATTTCGGCATGGTATTTCGCGCGCTTCACCGATCCATGGAACGAGGCGGCCCCGACCACGCGCGCCGTCGTCGATCGGTTGATGCCGGTCGACCAGTATATCGGCGGCATCGAGCACGCGATCCTGCACCTGCTCTACGCCCGCTTTTTCACCCGCGCGATGAAGGCCACCGGTCACATCGCATTCGAGGAGCCGTTTGCCGGTCAGTACGCCCAGGGCATGGTCGTACACGAAACCTACCGGAAGGCGGATGGGAGTTGGGCTGCTCCGGCCGAAGTCAGGATCGAGAACGACCCCAGTGGCCACCGTCACGCCATCCTGATCGAAACCGGCGAAGAGGTTACGATCGGCTCGATCGAAAAGATGTCGAAGTCGAAGCGCAACACCGTCGACCCCGACGATATCATCGCGACCTACGGCGCCGACGTCGCGCGCTGGTTCATGCTGTCGGATTCACCGCCGGACCGCGACGTGATCTGGAGCGAGGAACGCGTGCAGGGCGCCTCGCGCTTCGTGCAGCGGCTGTGGCGGCTGGTCAACGAATCCGCCGAACTCGCCAAGGCGGCCCCGGCCACCCGGCCGGCCTCGTTCGGCGACGACGCGCTTGCGCTGCGCAAGGCAGCCCATGGCGCGCTGGACAAGGTTTCGAACGGCATCGAGCGGCTGCATTTCAACGTCTGCCTCGCCCATATCCGCGAGTTCACCAATGCGCTCGCCGACGTCCTCGCCAAGGGCCGGCCGGCGCCGGACCTCGCTTGGGCAGTCCAGGAGGCCTCGGTCATCCTTGTTCAATTGTTCGCGCCGATGATGCCGCATTTGGCCGAGGAATGCTGGACGGTTTTGGGCCAGACCGGGCTGATTTCGGAGGCCAATTGGCCCCAAATCGAACGCGATTTGCTGGTTGAAGACACCGTGACGCTGGTGGTTCAGGTCAACGGCAAGAAACGGAGTGATGTTACCGTGCCACGGGGTGCCCAAAATCCGGAAATTGAGGCTGCCGTTTTGGCCCTTGATGCAGTAAAACTGGCCTTGGGCGGCAAGGCCGTCCGCAAGGTGATCGTTGTTCCCATGAGGATCGTGAATGTCGTTGGCTAGGACCCGGATCGCTGCTCGGCTGCTGGCCGTGGCCGCCCTGGCGGCCCTGGCGGCCGGCTGTTTCCAGCCGATGTATGCCGAACGTGCCGACGGCACGCCCGGCCTGCGCGAAAAGCTGATGGGCGTGGAAGTCCCGCCGGTCGAGAAGCCCAACGCCTCGCGCGAAGCCCGGCTCGGCATCGAGATCCGCAACGCGCTGGCCTTCAAGCTTTATGGCAACGCCACCGGCATGCCGCCGACCCATCGGCTGGTGCTGCGCTTCACCGCCTCCCGCTCGTCGCTGATGGTCGATCCGACCACCGCGCTGCCGACAAGCGAGAATTATGGCATCGATGCGCAGTACAATCTGATCGAACTGGCGACGAATAAATCCGTCATGACCGGCACGACGTTCTCCCGCGTGTCCTACGACATCCCGGGCTCGATTCAGCGCTTCGCCCGCGCCCGCGCCTATCGTGATGCGGAAGATCGCGCCGCAAATGAGATCGCGGAAAACATCCAGACCCGGCTGGCGTCGTTCTTCGTCGCCGGCACCTGATCCCTCCGTTGGTCGCGCTTCGCGGAAAAGAGATCGACGCTTTTCTCGCCCGGCCCGATCCCGGCCGTCCCATCATCCTATTGTACGGTCCTGACGCCGGGCTGGTGCGCGAACGCGCCGACGCACTTCTGGCATCGGCCGTCGACGATCCCAACGATCCCTTTTCGCTGGTGCGGCTGGACGGCGATGAGCTGTCGGCCGAACCGTCGCGACTGGTCGATGAAGCGATGACGGTGCCGCTGTTCGGTGGCCGTCGCGCCATCCGCGTACGCGCCGGCTCGCGCAGTTTTGCCAGCGGCATCGACACACTGGCGGATTCGGCCGTGAAAGATTGCCGCATCGTGATCGAGGCCGGCGAGCTGCGGCCGGAATCGCCGCTGCGCAAGGCCTGCGAGCGCGCCAAGACCGCAGTCGCGATCGCCTGCTATCCCGACACGGAGCGCGACCTCGCCAGATTGATCGACGAGGAATTTCGTTTCTCGAGCTTGCGCATCGCACCCGACGCGCGCGCGGTGTTGACGGCGTTGCTCGGCGGCGACCGCCAGGGCTCGCGCAACGAACTGCGCAAGCTCGCGCTCTACGCCCACGGCAAGGGCGAGGTGTCGATCGAGGACGTGATGGCGGTTGTCGCCGACGCCTCCGAATTGAAGCTCGACCCGATCGTCGACGGCGCGTTTGCCGGAAAGCCTGACCTGGTTGAAAGCGAATTTGCGAAAGCGATGATCGCCGGTACCTATCCCGGCGTGATCATCTCCGCCGCGCAGCGTCAGGCGGCATGGCTGCACAAATCGGCGCTCGCGGTCGGCGAAGGCGCGCAGGTCTCGACCTTGCTCGATAGCGGATTTCCGCGCCTGCATTTTTCGCGCAAAGCCGCCGTCGAAATCGCGCTGCGCAATTTCAGCGCGGCGCGGCTCACCGCGATCATCGATCAGCTGGCGACCGCCGCTCTCGACATGCGCAAGCAGGCCTCGCTGGCGTCCGCCATCGCGCAGCGCACGCTGCTATCGATCGCGGCGAATGCGAAACGGCGGGGGTAACTGTCATTCCGGGGGGCGCGACGTGCGAGCTCTGATATGCAATTGCACATCAGAGAATCCATAAGCACGATAATGAGTATGGATTCCCCGATGCGCAATTGCGCATCTGAGGCCTGCGTCAAACGGCGAATCCCGGAATGACGACAGAACTAACTGCCCTTCGCCAGCCGCCGCATCACTTCGTCGAGCTGTTCGAGGTTGCGGTAGCTGATCTGAACGGTGCCGCCGGGATCGCGATGGTTGACGGTCACGGCAAGCCCGAGCGCGTCGCTGACGCGTTTTTCCAGCGCCAGCGTATCCGGATCTTTCGTCTTGCCGCCGCGCGCTTTCTGCGGCTTGCGTTCCGGCACGCCTTCGACATGCGCCAGCACTTCGGCCTGACGGACGTTGAGTCCTTCGGCGACAATGCGTTTCGCGGCAGCGAGCGGATCGGGCACGCCGATCAAGGCGCGGGCATGACCGGCCGACAGTTCGCCCTTGGCGATCAAGGCCTGCACTTCCGCCGGCAGCTTGGTCAGCCGCATCGTGTTGGCGACATGACTGCGGCTCTTCCCGACGATTTTGGCGATGTCTTCCTGGCTGCGTTTGAATTCGTCCGCGAGCGCGTGATAGCCCTGCGCCTCTTCCATCGCATTCAAGTCTTCGCGCTGCACGTTCTCGATGATCGCGATCTCGAGCGCGTCGGAGTCGCTGACATCGACGGGCACGATTGGCACTTCATGCAGGCCGGCCAGCTGCGAGGCGCGCCAGCGACGTTCGCCGGCGATGATCTCGTAACGATCAGCCACGCCCTTCACCGGACGCACCACGATCGGCTGGATCACGCCATGTTGTTTGACGGAAGCGGCGAGTTCGCCGAGTTCGGTATCGGAAAAAGCCCGGCGCGGGTTGCGCGGATTGGGCTTTAGAAATTCGATCGGCACCTTGCGCTGGTTGCGCGGCCGCTCGACATGGGCTGCTTCGCCGCCGACATCACCGATCAGACTTGCAAGACCGCGGCCCAGTCGCGAACGCGCTTCGTCGGCCATCGCCAGCTCCCTTGGATTCACTTAGCAGTACTCCGGAATTTGAACCTCTGTTTCGGATCGTAGGGTGGCAAAGCGAAGCGTGCCCACCAAGATCTACACACGCGATGGTGGGCACGGCGAAGACGCCTTTGCCCACCCTCCATTTCCTTCAAGGCGTTCTCAGCTCGCGCTCGCGCTGGATCACTTCGGTCGCAAGCTTGAGATAGGCATCGCTGCCGACGCATTTGAGGTCGTAGACCAGCACCGGCTTGCCGTAGGACGGCGCCTCGGAGATCCGCACGTTGCGCGGGATCATGGTGTTGTAGACTTTGCTGCCCATGAATTGCCGGACGTCGGCGACGACCTGGTTCGACAAATTGTTGCGCGAGTTGAACATGGTCAGCACGATGCCGTGGATCGACAGGTTCGGGTTCAGCGTCGAGCGCACCTGCTCGACCGTTTGCAGTAATTGCGACAGACCTTCGAGCGCGAAGAACTCGCATTGCAGCGGCACCAGGATCGCATCCGATGCCGCCATCGCGTTGACGGTGAGGAGATTGAGCGACGGCGGGCAGTCGATCAGCACATAGGTGTAATCGGTCTCGGGAGTCGTGTTGTTGTTGAGCGCTGCGATCGCGTCGCGCAGGCGGAAGGCGCGGCCGGGCGTCGATCCCAGTTCGAGCTCGAGGCCCGACAGATCCATGGTCGACGCCGCGATATGCAGGCGCGGCACGGCGGTCGCGACCACCGCCTCGCGCAGCGGCGCTTCGCCGATCAGGACGTCATAGATCGAGCAGTTGCGGCTGCGGCGATCGATGCCGAGCCCGGTGGAGGCGTTGCCCTGGGGGTCGAGGTCAACGATCAGTACGCGTTCGCCGATCGCGGCGAGAGCGGTGCCGAGATTGATCGCGGTGGTGGTCTTGCCAACGCCGCCCTTCTGGTTGGCGAGCGACAGGATGCGCGGATGGCCTGCTGGTGTGTGGGCCCTATCCTCTTGATATATTTCACCAATCTCGGTCATACCTGATTGCCATCTGCCATCGCGGAAGCGTTGCGCCGCTCGATCCGGTCGAGTTCAACGATCCAGCCGTGTCCGCCGGTGCGGCTGGAATGGAGTCGCGGTTGAATACTCCAATATTTAGTGGCTTCGGTCAATTCAGCCTCTACATCTTGGCCCTTGAGAAATAGCGCTTTCGCACCCTTTGCCACCAGCGGTTCCACGAAACCGATCAGTTGATGTAACGGAGCCACCGCCCGCGCAGTGATGCAATCGGTGGGTCCAGCGATTCTATCCACAATATCCCCGATGTCGGCGAGATGCACAGTGCCGGCGCCCCCGGTCACGCGGAGCGCCTCGCGCAGGAAGGCGGCCTTCTTGCCGTTGCGCTCGACCAATTGGATATGGGCGCCCGGCGTCCCCGCCAACGCGCAAGCCAACACCACGCCGGGGAAGCCGCCGCCGCTGCCGAGATCGACCCATGTCTTTGCCGACGGGGCCAAGCTCAAGAGCTGCAGCGAATCAGAGACATGGCGGGTCCACAGATTTGGAAGCGTTGACGGCGCGACCAGATTGGTTTTGGTCTGCCATTCCCGGAGCAGGTCGACATAGCGGTCCAGGCGCGCTTCTGTTTCACGTGAAACAGGGGTGAGGGCGAGGGCCGCGGTCTTGTCGGAATTTAGAATGGACGGACGCAAAGCCGAGGTCCTCGTTTCACGTGAAACGTCTTACGCAGTCGCCTTAGATGTCGTCCGGCGCGCTTCGCGACGCAGATAGGCGGCCAGGATACCCAGCGCGGCCGGAGTCAACCCGTCGAGCCGTCCCGCCTGCCCTACCGTGCGCGGCCGCGCCGCCTCAAGTTTTGAGCGTGCCTCATTGGAAAGTCCCGGCACATCCGAGTAATCAATATCGCTCAGGACCATCCCCTCGTCGCGCCGGAACGCATCGACGTCGGCGGTTTGGCGCTTGAGATAGACGTCGTATTTGGCGTCGATCTCAAGATGGACGGCAATCGATGCATCAATGGCCGAAAGCTCCGGCCAGATGCCACGCAATGCGGTCCACTCGATCTCGGGATAGGCCAGCAGCTCAAAGGCCGAGCGGCGATGGCCGTCCCGGTTCAAGGCGAGGCCGTACCTGGCCGCTTCGTTGGGCGTAATCGTCAGCGACTTCGCCAGAGTCTTGGCCGCATCGAGCGCCGCCATCTTGGCCCCATGGCGCTGCGCCCGCGCCTGCCCTACGCAGCCCAAGGCAATCCCCTTATCGGTGAGACGCTGGTCGGCGTTGTCGGCCCGCAGGGTCAAGCGATACTCCGCCCGCGAGGTGAACATCCGGTACGGCTCGGTGATACCCCGCGTCACGAGGTCGTCGATCATCACGCCGAGATAGCCGTCGGCGCGATCGAAAACGATCGCGTCTCCGCCGCTGGCCGCCAATGCTGCGTTCAGACCCGCAACAATTCCCTGGGCTGCCGCCTCCTCATAGCCGGTGGTGCCGTTGATCTGGCCGGCCAGGAACAGGCCCGGCAGCCGCTTGGCCTGTAGCGTCGGTTCCAGTTCGCGGGGATCGACATGATCGTATTCGATGGCATAGCCGGGCCGGACCATCTTGACCCGCTCAAGTCCGGGAATGGTCGAGAGGATAGCGAGTTGGACCTCCTCCGGCAGCGAGGTCGAGATGCCATTGGGATAGACCGTGGAATCCTCCAGCCCTTCCGGCTCGAGGAAAATCTGATGGCCGTCGCGGTCGCCAAAGCGGACGATCTTGTCCTCGATCGAGGGGCAATAGCGGGGACCGCTGCTCTTGATCTGGCCTGAATACATCGGGGAGCGATGCACGTTGGCCCGAATCACCTCATGGGTCGAAGGCGTCGTGCGGGTGATCCCACACTGGATCTGGGGCGTCGTAATCCGGTCGGTCATGACCGAGAAGGGCTCCGGCGGCTCGTCGCCAGGCTGCATCTCGACCGCCGACCAGTCGATCGTGGTGCCGTCGAGCCGCGGCGGCGTGCCGGTCTTCAAACGGCCGAGCGTAAAGCCGGCGCGTTCGAACGAGGCCGAAAGCCTCATTGCAGGCGCCTCGCCGACACGGCCGGCGGGCCAGTTCTTCTCTCCGAGATGGATCAGGCCGCGCAGGAAGGTCCCCGTGGTGATGACGACGGCGCCGGCAGCGAGCTCGCGGCCATTGCCAAGGCGGATGCCGGTAACGCGGCCGTTCGAAACAATCAGCTCGTCCGCCTCGCCTTCGACCACACTAAGATTGGCGGTCTCTAAAATCGCGGCCTGCATTGCGGCGGCATAGAGCTTGCGATCGGCCTGGGCCCGCGGACCACGAACCGCCGGACCCTTGCGGCGGTTCAGCATCCGGAACTGGATGCCACCGGCATCTGCGACCCGGCCCATCAGGCCATCCAGAGCATCGACCTCGCGAACCAGATGACCCTTGCCCAACCCACCGATGGCCGGGTTGCAGGACATGGCGCCGACGGTCGCGAAGCTGTGGGTCACAAGAGCGGTCTTCGCGCCCATTCGGGCAGCCGCGCTCGCGGCCTCGCAGCCGGCATGGCCGCCGCCGATGACGATGACTGCAAAGGAATCCCGCTGCGCGATCATGGCGGGACTTCTATCGCGGAGTGAGGGATCCCGGAAGTGGGAAGTTATGCGGATTGATTTGTTTCACGTGAAACAGCGGGTTCCAATTACCTCCCGGGAAAACGTTTCACGTGAAACAGGTTGGCAATCAAGTGAACGAAGAAATATTATTTGCCAACACAGAATTCCCGGAAGATCACGTCGAGGACATCCTCGACGTCCACCCGCCCCAGCAGCCGCCCGAGGGAATGCGCGGCGCCCCGAAGTTCCTCTGCCGTCAATTCCTCACCCTCCCCGACGACATTTATGCTGCGATGCAACGAAACCGCTGTCTCCTGCAGCAACTGGCGTTGCCTGACGCGGCTGATCAACCCTCCCTCGCTGGCGCCGAAATAATCCTGGACGAATCCCACCAGGGCCGCAATCAGGTCCGGCACCCCGTCCCCGCTTCTCGCCGAAATCGCAAAACCCGCACGGCCCGGCGACTCGGCCATTGGCCGACCCGCAGAATCAAGGTCGATCTTGTTGCGCACCAGCCAGACCGGCGCCGCGCCCTCGTGAAGAATTTTTTCGTTCGCGGCATCCGCAAGCCACAGCACGAGATCGGCTTCGGCCGCGCGGGCACGCGCGCGCCGCACACCCTCCTGCTCTACTGGATCGTCGGTCTCGCGAATGCCGGCGGTGTCGATGACGGTGACCGGGTAGCCATCGAGATCGAGTTGCACCTCGATGACATCGCGGGTGGTGCCGGCATGCGGCGACACGATCGCGACCTCGCGTCGCGCCAGTTGATTCATCAAGGTCGACTTGCCGACATTCGGGGGACCTGCAATCGCAACCACCAGGCCGTCGCGCAGGCGTTCACTTCGTCCCTGTGCCGCAAGGACTTCTTCGATTTCTTTTACGAGAGCTTTGATTATTGCGAGCGCCGGCGCGATCAATTCCGCGGGCACATCGCCCTCGTCCGAAAAGTCGATGCCGGCCTCGATCAATGCGGAAGCCTCGATGATCCGCGCGCGCCAGTTGCGTGCTCTGTCGCCGAGCAGACCTTTCAATTGCCGTAGCGCCTGGCGGCGTTGCCGGTCGGTGTCGGCGTGAATAAGATCGTCGAGCCCTTCGGCTTCCGTCAGATCGAGCTTGCCGTTTTCAAAGGCGCGGCGGGTGAATTCGCCGGGCTCGGCGGCACGCATGTTTTCCAGCGCCGCCAGCGCCCCGAAAATCGAGGCCAGCACCGCCCGACCACCATGGACGTGGAGTTCGGCGACGTCCTCACCGGTGGCGCTGGCCGGACCGGGAAACCAGAGCGCCACCGCGTCGTCCAATGGCTGACCCGCGATGTCCTGGAGCAGCATCCGGGTGGCCGCCCGGGCCGGCGGGATGTTGCCACCCAGCACGGTCAACGCCGGTCCAGCCTGCGGGCCTGACACGCGCACGATGGCGAGCGCACTTGGCGGCCGGCCCGACGACAGCGCAAAAATGGTCTGATCTCGCGGATGCATCGCCTATTTGTGCAGGGGTGCTTGAAAAGGCAACGCAATTTGAACTGGCCGTGGCCACCCCGAGGCGCAGCAATCGTTCCCCCTCCCGACTATCGATTTGCTGCAGCATTGGTGCAGCAATTTTGCTGCAATTTCCGCGAGCCTCACCGCCTCCAGCGCCCCAATCGTAATAAATCTTATTATATTTCAAACACTTAAACAAACAAGCGTGAGGGTAGCTTCGTCTCTTCATGCTGCACCCTTGCTGCAGCAAACATCGCAGCAAAAAGGGGCGCCCCGCTTGCACGAGGCGCCCTTCCCTAAAGCCGGCCGGACAGCTCAGGTATTCATCGAATTGAAGAATTCCGAGTTGTTCTTGGTGTTGCGGAGCTTGTCGAGCAGGAAGTCGATCGCGTCCATCGTACCCATCGGATTGAGGATCCGACGCAGCACGTACATTTTCTTGAGCAGCTGCGGATCGGTGATGAGTTCTTCCTTGCGGGTGCCGGAGCGCGAGATGTCGATCGCCGGGAAAGTCCGCTTGTCCGAGACCTTGCGGTCGAGGATCAGTTCGGAGTTACCGGTGCCCTTGAATTCTTCAAAGATCACTTCGTCCATTCGGCTGCCGGTATCGACCAGTGCGGTGGCGATAATGGTGAGCGAACCGCCCTCCTCGATGTTGCGCGCGGCGCCGAAGAAACGTTTTGGCCGCTGCAGCGCGTTGGCGTCGACACCGCCGGTCAGCACCTTGCCGGATGACGGCACCACGGTGTTGTAGGCGCGACCGAGGCGCGTGATCGAGTCGAGCAGGATCACGACATCGCGGCCGTGTTCAACGAGGCGCTTGGCTTTCTCAATCACCATCTCGGCGACCTGGACGTGCCGCACCGCCGGTTCGTCGAAGGTCGACGACACGACTTCGCCCTTCACCGAACGCTGCATATCGGTGACTTCTTCCGGGCGCTCATCGATCAGAAGTACGATCAGATAACATTCAGGATGATTGGCAGTGATGGAGTGCGCGATGTTCTGCATCAGCACGGTTTTGCCGGTGCGCGGGGGCGCCACGATCAGGGCGCGCTGGCCTTTTCCGATTGGAGCTACGATGTCGATAACCCTTGCAGAAAGGTCTTTTCGCGTAGGGTCTTCCAGCTCGAGGCGGAAGCGCTGATCGGGGAATAGCGGCGTCAGATTGTCGAAATTGACCTTGTGCTTGGATTTTTCCGGGTCTTCGAAATTGAGCGTGTTGACCTTGAGCAGCGCGAAATAGCGTTCGCCTTCCTTCGGGCTGCGGATGTGACCTTCGATGGTGTCGCCGGTACGAAGGCCGAAGCGGCGGATTTGCGAGGGAGAGACGTAGATGTCGTCCGGTCCGGGCAGGTAATTGGCGTCCGGCGAACGCAGGAATCCGAAGCCGTCGGAGAGCACCTCGACGACGCCTTCACCGATAATGTCGGTTTCCTGAATCGCGAGCTGTTTGAGAATTGCGAACATCAGCTCCTGCTTGCGCATGGTGCTGGCGTTTTCGACCCCGTTCTCTTCGGCGAACGAGACGAGCTCGGCCGGCGTTTTCGATTTAAGGTCTTGGAGTTTCATTTCCCGCATTGGGGTGGTCCTGTGGAGAGTAACTAGAGGAGGGGTGCGAGGTGGCTTTAGAAAAAAGCGGACACGAAAAAAGGAAGGTCCGCAGGTCTAAGCGAGGAAAGCGCCGGTAAGGCTTCAAACCTGATGCGGTGGCCGGCTCAACGAGGAGACCGGAACACAACCACATCCGCCTGCGTGGGGTGGGATTTAGCTAATATAGAAAATCGGTCGGCGCTTCGCAAGCAGGCCTGAACCTGGTCCTGCCACGAAAGCCTGATCTAGAACGGCTTCACTACTACCAGGATCACGATGCCGATCATCAGGACGGTCGGTACTTCGTTGATAATACGATAGAAATTCCGACTTCTTGTATTCCGGTCAGTGGCGAAATCCCTGACCCAGCCAGAAAAAAAGCCGTGGACGCCAGACAGGATCAGCACCAGCAACAGTTTACCCTGCAACCAGCCCGAGGCAAAGAAATGTCCGCTCCAGGCGAGGTAAAGTCCAGCCAGCCAGGTCAGGATCATCGCCGGATTGATGATGGCCTTCAAAAGTCGACGTTCCATCACCTTGAACGTCTCGGACTGCCTGGATCCGATCTCGGCCTCGCAATGATAGACGAACAGCCGTGGCAGATAGAGCATGCCGGCCATCCACGAGATGACCGCAATTACATGCAGTGCCTTGATCCATTCATACATCGTGCTTCGCCCGGTCCTTGCCTATCCCTGGAACGTCCGACCATCTCACATGTTACGAGAGGGCCTCGCCAACGAGGGATGGAGACATATCCTCAAAGCACCGCTTCTCTAAACTAATAATTCTAAAATCTTAGGTTTGAGTCTAAGTAGCGGTGAATTGGACTCACACAAAACGATCCCGAACTTCTTCAGGCTTATTCACATCCATCATCATTTCCGCCCGCGGACTCGATCATTCGAATAACGCTACTTGCATCAAGCGCTTGCGTCGTTTTGTGGCCAGCTTATGAAGAGACAAGTCCACATGTTCGCACTATCGTTCCGAGCGGCGAACTGACTTATCCTTAGGCGAGGCCCTGTGAAGAAAAAGCCGGGTTATCCCGGAGAGGTCGATCCACGGCCGATTCCATGAGCTAAGCTCCACAAGGATTCACAGGATACACAAGGGGATTTGGTGCCCACCACCGGCAATTATTTTCACCTCCATTTGGTCTCCGATTCGACCGGTGAGACGCTGATCACCGTGGCGCGCGCGGTGGCCGCGCAATATGCCAATGTGACGCCGGTCGAGCACGTCTATCCGCTGGTGCGCAGCCAGAAGCAGCTCGACCGCGTGCTGGACGAAATCGAAGAGGCTCCGGGCATCGTGCTTTTCACGTTGCTCGAGAAGGATCTGGTTGGTCGCCTCGAAGCCAAGTGCAAGGATATCAACATCCCGAGCCTTTCGATCATCGGCCCGGTGATGCAATTATTCGAGGCTTATCTCGGAGCGGCCACGACGGGCCGCGTCGGCGCCCAGCACGTCCTCAATGCGGAATATTTCAAGCGCATCGACGCGCTGAACTACACGATGATCCATGACGACGGCCAGCATGTCGAAGGCCTCGAAGATGCCGATGTCGTCCTGGTCGGCGTATCCCGCACCTCGAAAACGCCAACCTCGATCTATCTCGCCAACCGCGGCATTCGCACCGCCAACGTCCCGCTGGTGCCGGGCATTCCGTTGCCGCACCAATTGGAGACGCTGAAGAAGCCTTTGGTCGTCAGCCTGCATGCGACGCCGGAGCGCCTGATCCAGGTTCGGCAGAACCGGCTCCTGAGCATGGGTGCCGATTCCGGCAATGACGATTACATCGATCGCCAATCGGTCGCCGATGAAGTCGCGTTCGCGCGGCGGCTGAGCGCCAAATTCAGCTGGGCGCAACTCGATGTGACGCGGCGCTCGATCGAGGAAACCGCGGCTGCCGTCCTAAAACTGTTCACCGACCGGCAGCGGCAACGGCTTCCGGAATGATGCGGCCGCGATGACCATCTGGCTTGGAAAAGATCCGCTGATCCTGGCCTCGCGAAGCCGTGCGCGGCAAACGCTGCTGGCCAATGCCGGCATTCCATTCGAAGCCATTCCCGCCGACATCGACGAGCGCGCCGCGCAGAAGAATTCGGGTCTTTGGGCGCCCGGCGAGATCGCGAAGCTTTTGGCGCAGGAAAAGGCGCTGTTTGTGTCGTCGCGAATGGCAGGGCGGTACGTGGTCGGGGCCGATCAAACATTGGCGCTCGAATGCCGGCTTTTCAGCAAGCCTGCGGGGCGAGCGGCGGCTGCGGAGCAATTGCGGCTGCTCGCCGGCAACAGCCATCAACTGCATTCCGCATTTGCCGTTGCGCGCGACGGCAAGATATTGTTGGACGATGTCAGCATTGCGCGGATGACCATGCGGCCGTTGGGCGAAACCGAGATCGAAGCCTATCTGGACCAGGCCGGCGAGGCGGTGACGACCAGTGTCGGCGCCTACCAGCTCGAAGGGCTTGGGGTCCATTTATTCGAACGCATCGAGGGCGATCATTTTACGATCCTCGGGATGCCGCTATTGCCGTTGCTTGCATTTCTGCGCAGCGAGCGTCTGCTTGCCGTCTGAAATCCTGAAAAGAATGGCGATGTGAATGCTGATCCTTGGACTGACCGGCTCGATGGGAATGGGGAAATCCACCACCGCAAAGCTTTTTGCGGAGGCGGGCGTCCCCGTTTACGACGCGGATGCCGCCGTTCACCAAATCTATGAAGGCGAGGCGGCGCCGGTGATCGAAGCGGCGTTTCCCGGCACGACCGTCGACGGCAAGGTCGATCGGGCCCGGCTTTCGGCCCGGGTGCTGCACAATCCGGCCGCGATCAAGCAGCTCGAACAGATCGTCCATCCGATGCTCGGCGCCTCCCGTCAAAAATTCCTCGATGACGCCGAGCGGTCCGGCGCGCCCATAGCTGTGGTCGACGTCCCGCTGCTGTTCGAGACCGGCGGGGAAAAGCGAGTCGATGCGGTGGTGGTGGTGACGACCACGCCCGAAGTCCAGCGCGAGCGGATTCTGGCGCGCGACAGCATGACGAATGAAAAGCTCGACGCCATTCTTGCCCGCCAGTTGCCCGACGCCGAAAAGCGCAAGCGCGCTGATTTCGTGGTGGATACCTCGCATGGTCTCGACCCCGTGCGCGCCCGAATCCGGGACATTCTGGCCGAGGTTGTTAAGATGCCGCGGCGGCGGACCTGATTCGCCGGCTTCCCGGGTCGTTTAGAAAATTCATGCGCGAAATCGTTCTCGATACTGAAACCACCGGCCTCGATCCGCTGCGCGGCGACCGGCTGGTCGAAATCGGCTGCATCGAGATCTTCAACCGCATGCCGACCGGCCAGACTTTTCACCGCTACATCAATCCCGAGCGAGACATGCCGGCGGAAGCGTTTGCCGTGCATGGCCTGTCGACCGAGTTCCTCGCCAGCAAGCCGCTGTTTAACGAGGTGGTCGACGAGTTCCTGGAATTCATCGCGGACGCGCCGCTCGTGATCCACAACGCGTCGTTCGACATTAGCTTCATCAATGCCGAACTCGACCGCATCAAGCGGCAGGCCATTTCGCGCGAGCGGTTGGTCGATACGCTGCTATTGGCGCGCCGCAAGCATCCCGGCGTATCGAACAAGCTCGATGATCTCTGCTCGCGTTATGCGATCGACAATTCCCGCCGCACCAAGCACGGCGCGCTGCTCGACGCCGAGCTTTTGGCCGAGGTCTATATCGACCTGATCGGGGCGCGGCAGTCGCAACTGATCCTGGCCTCGGAGACTCGTGATACGCGGGCCGGGCGGATCGGCGAGATGCCGCGGCGGCAGCGCGAGACACCGCTCGCGTCACGGATCACCGACGCCGACCGCGAGGCGCATCGGGCCTTCATCGCCACGCTGGGCGACAAGCCGATCTGGAACGATTTTCTGGGAGCCGCCTAAAGCCGGATGGCGCTCACGTCCGTAATTACACATCGTCGCATGCGACGCCAAACGTGGTAGCGCCGCCTCCCGTGGAATCTGGCCACATGGAAGCGGCGCCCGGGACGCTCAGCCGGTATGACAGCTTATAAGGCTCGGATGATCGCCTTGGTGGCATAGTAGCCGGCGACCGCGCCGACGCCGACCAGGTAGGCTCCCGCCGCGACGAACCAAATGAAGCCACCGTTCACGTCATCAAGCTCATTGTCCGTGAGGGCGCTGAGGTCCGTATCCTTCGTCTCTGCGATTGGCATGTTCATTTCTATTCTCCAGTCCTTCAACCGGCTCACCATGAGCGGGTCGGCGGAAGCAATTTACTGGCAGCGCCATTGCGCGAAGTGATTTGAGTCACGGTGTGCGGGCCGCTGTGGCGGTGGTGCTCTTGAAGATTTATCCGGCGCGAAAGTGCGCGATGTCACGACGCGAATCCAAAGGGCCTGACAGCGGATAAGCCACTTGCGCTGGAACGCAACTTCTCAATGTTTGAGGTCGAGCATCGCGCCCAGTCTGCGTCGGCGAGGGTGGGGTGTGTGTGTGAGAGTCACGATGCGTAGGAAGAGCTATCGCCCGAGGATTGGTCGCAATGCAGACGGCGCTACCGGGTTTTGCGGGTGACAAGCGCAGTTCGCGAGTGTCGCTTGATCAACTGTTGCCACCGGACCCGCCCAATCCATCACCTGTCGCGGTGCGCACGACGATGGCCGCGAGCAAGGTGACGCAACGGGCTTTCATCGCCACGCTGGGCGACAAGCCGATTTGGAACGACTTTCCGGGAGCCGCCTAGAGCATGCTCTAGGCTCTTGTTTTTGACGCGTTTTCGCGAACCGGCACCCACTTCGCTCGAAAACGCTATAGCGACGTTTAGCCGCTGCGCGTTTTGCGTCAGCTGGGCTTCGCGCCTGAAGCGGCCTGGGCAGCAGCCTGCCGCTCCATGTTCTGGCGATACAGACCGACGAAATCGACGGGATCGAGCATCAGCGGCGGGAACCCGCCGTCGCGCACCGACGTCGCAATGATTTCGCGCGCGAACGGGAACAACAGCCGCGGGCATTCGATCATGACCAGCGGGTGCAGGTTTTCTTTCGGCACATTGACGATGCGGAACACGCCTGCATAGGCGAGGTCGAACGAGAACATCACCTTGCCGGCGTTTTCCGCCTTGCCCTCGACCGAAAGCGTCACTTCGAACTCGTTTTCCGAGAGATTGTTGGCGCTGACATTGATCTGGATATTGATCGCCGGCTGCTGCTGCTGCGGCGCCAGCGAGGTGGGTGCGTTCGGATTTTCGAACGACAGGTCCTTGGTATATTGCGCCAGCACGTTGAGCTGGGGAGGGGCCTGCTCGGGAGGCGCGCCGTTACCGTTGGTCATGAAACTCTCTCCTGAAAGGCTGGCGAGCGGAGGGCCCAAGTTTGGTCTGAATTCGCTCGGACGGCGGAAATGCCTTTTTGTCGAGCGAGTGGCTATCATAGCCCCGCCTTATTCCACAAGGACGACGGATCGAGGGCGGGCCAAACCATTAGCCATTTGTGACGGATATGGCTAATACCGGCCGGCTGACCCTCGTGGCGCCTACCCTAAATAATTGAATATGCGTCATTTCCGGGCATGATCGGGTTTCCCCTCGCAGCCAAAACGCGCTACTATTCACCCGCGCCAAAACGCGCCATTGGCCGGGCAAAGTTTCATGCCTACATGCTGCAGACTCAATCGATGATGTAATCTCTGCCGTTCCCGGGACACTCTCACGGGAACGCTCGACCGCCGGGTCCGTTGCCGGTGTTAGAATCAGAAAGCGAATACGACGTGGATATTTACACCATCATCTTCCTGGCGCTGGCGGTCTTCATCTTCCTGCGCCTGCGCAGCGTCCTCGGACAGCGCACCGGAAGCGAACGGCCGCCTTATGATCGCGCCGCGCCCAACGTCGTGCAGCGTACGCAGGACAACAACGTCGTGCCGATGCCGGGTGCCGTGATCGATCAGGCGCCGTTGGCGCCGACCGCGGATGTGGCGCCGCCGCCCGACCGCTGGAAGGGGATTGCCGAGCCCGGCACGCCGCTCGCGCAGGGCCTCGATGCCATTGCAGCGCAGGATTCCTCGTTCGATCCCCGTCACTTCCTGTCCGGTGCCCGCAGCGCCTATGAAATGATCGTTCTGGCTTTCGCCAACGGCGATCGCCGCGCGCTGAAGGATCTGTTGTCGAACGAGGTCTATGAGAGCTTCGAGGGCGTGATCAAGGATCGCGAGAAGCACGAGCAAAAAACCGAAACACGGTTTGTTTCGATCGACAAGGCCGAGCTGGTGGGTGCGGAAGCCCGCGACCGGGCGGTGCAGCTAACGGTTCGTTTCGTATCGCAGATGATCTCGGTCACCCGCGACAAGACCGGCACCATTGTCGATGGCAACCCGGATAAGGTCGCCGATATCACCGATGTCTGGACATTCGCCCGCGACACAAGCTCCCGCGATCCGAATTGGAAGCTGGTTGGCACCGGAAGCGCCAGCTGACGCGCCGAGCCTTGCAGGACGCCTTGCAAGGCTGGCGTTGGCTGCGATGGCTATCACGTGGTCACACGCTCCCCTGAATGCATTTGCCGCGCGTTACGCGCGGCCGCATCCACACCCGCATCCGGCGACCTCGCGTCCGCTTCCTTATCCCCGCGTTGAATTTCCGCTTCAGATCAGCGGCAGCCAATATACGACGGTCGCCTGGTCCGACATCGCGGGCTGGAGCGAGGACGACCATCTCGCCGCCTACGAGGCCTTTCGCACCAGCTGCAAGCCGATTGCCGCGCAAATAAATGCTCCGGCGGAAGCGAAAGCGCTGGGCACATCGCTGCGCGATCCCTGCCGCATCGCAAAGGGCCTTGAGCTGTCCGACGGTGCCAAGGCAAAGGCATTCTTCGAGGAGCATTTCCGGCCGTTGCGCATTTCGCGGCTCGGCGAAGGCGAGGGGTTCGTCACCGGCTACTATGAGCCCGTCATAGACGGCTCACGGACGCAAACCGATGTCTATAACGTGCCGGTCTATCGAAGGCCGTCCAATCTGTTCGTCCGTGGCACCACACAAAGTTCGGCGGGATTACCCAATAAAGGCCAGGTGTTCCGCAAAATCGGCCGGCGCAAGCTGGTACCTTATTACGACCGCGCCGAAATAGAGGATGGCGCGATTGCCGGACGGAGCCTGGAAATCTGCTGGCTGAAGAGCCAGACCGATCTCCTGTTCTCGCAGATCCAGGGCTCGGCGCGGGTCCGTCTTGAGGACGGTTCGACCGTTCGCATCAATTACGATGCGCATAATGGCTACCCCTACACGCCGGTCGGTCGCATCCTGATCGACCGCAACATCATCCCGAAAGATCAGATGTCGATGCAGAAGATCCGGGACTGGATGGAGCAAAATCCCGATGGGGCCAACGAGTTGCGGCGGCAGAACAAGTCCTACGTTTTCTTCCGCGAGGTGCAGCTCTCCGACAAGGACGAGGCGGTTGGCGCGCAGGGCGTGCCGCTGACGCCGGGCCGCTCGATCGCGGTCGACAAGTCGCTGCATGTCTATGGCACGCCGTTTTTCATCGAAGGCGAGTTGCCGATCGATTCCGAACAATCCAGGACGCCGTTTCACCGGCTGATGATCGCGCAGGACACCGGCTCCGCAATCGTCGGACCCGCCCGCGCCGATCTCTATTTCGGCGCCGGTGTTGATGCCGGCAGGGTTTCCGGCCGGCTGCGGCACAACATGCGTTTCGTCATTCTGGTGCCGAAGAGCCTCGACCCGATGGCGCGGGGCCGCAAGATGCCGGTGCCGGACGCACGGCCGTCGGAGAAAATCGCAAGGCTGTTTCCGCAGGTCGATCCGCTGAAGGATCAGAAGAACGGCGCCAAGCCACCCGAGACTGCAACGGCCACGAGCAGCACAGCGAGCATTGCGGACCCGGGCAAGAACGCCGCGCCAGCCACGGCCGGGCAGGCGTCAACCGTGCAGGCCGCCATCGCAAAAGCGGTGCCGCTGCCGGCGGCGCGGCCGAGCATGGCGCGGCCCAACGTCAGGCGGGTTTCTGAAACGCCTCGCCACCGCCACATCCGCCGCTACCGCTACCGTCCATGAAACGCCGGACGTCGAGCTCGATTCCCGACCTGCCGGCGCCGCCGCGGCGCAAGCGCGGCCTGAGCGAGGAAGAGCGGGCACTGTGGGAAAGCGTTTCCAAGCAGGTCAAGCCGCTGCGCAAGCGGTATCGCGCCTTGAAGCCGACGCCCGGTTCTCCGCAGGCTGAGGCCTCCGCGGCGGCCAAGCCTATTGCTTCACCCAAGCCAATGGCGTTGCCACGGATCATTCCTGCATCCAAGCCAGAACCGCCGCGGCTGGCGCCGATCGGACGCCGTGAGCGCGCGCAGCTCTCGCGCGGCCGGAAGGAAATCGACGCCCGGCTCGATTTGCACGGGATGACGCAGATCCGCGCGCACCGTGTGCTGCTCACCTTCCTGCAACGCGCCCATAGCGACGGATTGACGTTCGTGCTCGTCATCACCGGCAAGGGCAAAGTGGGCGGTGCGGAAGCCGAGCGCGGCGTGCTGCGCCGCCAGGTGCCGCAATGGCTGAGCCTGCCGGAATTCCGATCGCTGGTGGTCGGATTCGAGGAAGCCCATGTCGGCCATGGCGGCGAGGGCGCGCTCTACGTGCGTGTAAGGCGAGTTAGATCATGAGCGCCTAAAACGGTCGTACGATCCCGACTCGCGGGATCAGCGCAATGATCCATCCGAAGATCAGGTTCTTCCGGTCACCGGTTGATATCAGCGCTACGTCGCGCGATGCCGGCAGTGCTTTGACGGCGTGCAGGATCAGGAACAGGCACACGGCCCAGTTCGAAACCCATCTGGAATAGTCGAACACCATCGCGAACATGACCAGATAGGCCAGGCTGACGATTGTTATGGCCGTCATGACGATTCGGCGATGCGTGTCGATGGAAAGTGCTGCGATCAGTTTAGCAAAATATCGCCACAGCGGCGCGTGCAGCCAGATCAGCAGCGCGAATACCGGGACACCCAACAGGTTGGACGGCAGGCGTGCCCAGGTGTCCAGAACTTCCTTCGACAGCGGCTGGTACCAGATGTAAGCAAAGCTCAGCAGATTGGAGCGTGACGGATCGGCCATCCTGCCTTGCAGATAATTGACGAACTCTGCTTCGGGCACCGCCATCGTCCCGTAGAACTGCGCGGCGATGAAGAGCAAGCCGGTAGCAGCGAGCGCGGCAATGCCGGTAATCACGCCTGACCGTCTCACGCCCTGTACCAGATAATAGCGCAGCATCACGATGGCGGCGATCGTCGGCACATACATCAGGAGATGAATGTGGTGGATCAGAATGAGGATCATCGAGAACAGCGCGGCGAGCAGCACGTAGAATAGCGAGCGCGCCGGAATCAGCAGCAGGCAGATCGCGAACAGACATCCGTAGATGTCGAAATGCCCGAGCGTGTGCATGAAATTCTTCAGAAAGAACGGCGAGCCCGCCATGAAGACGAAGAGCGGCAAGCGTTTTTCGTCGAAGCCGAATGTCCGGCGGAATAATCTGACGAACAGGCCTGCCGTGATGAGCCAGACCGCGCCGCTCAGCGCAAACACCAGCCACACCGGCACTTTTGAAGTAAACAGCGCCACAACCGCGCCGATCAATGCGCGCTTGGTGAAGCCGAAATGATAGTCGACCAGGAAATGGATGTAGGGGACGAAAGGTGGCAGCGTGATCTTGTGCAGGAATACCCCGAAGAAAACGGCGACATTGACGGCAAGCATCAAGCGCCAGGGGTTTTCCCAGACACGCAAATTCATTCGGCCCCCCGAAACGACCAGATCAGGCGGAGACTATCACATGGCGGGCGCGTCGCGGGCAACGCGACACGCGTTCGGCCTACAGAATGAACCGGCTCAAATCGGCGTTCTTGGCGAGGTCGCCGACATGCTTTTGCACATAGTCGGCGTCGACCTTGATTATTTCGCCGTGGCGGTCCGGTGCGGCAAAGGAAATTTCATCCAGCACGCGTTCCATCACGGTTTGCAGGCGCCGCGCGCCAATATTTTCCACGGTGGAGTTCACCGCAACTGCTATGTCGGCCAGCGCGTCGATAGCGCTGTCGGTGATGTCGAGCGTCACGCCCTCGGTGTGCATCAGCGCGACATATTGCTTGATCAATGAGGCTTCCGGCTCGGTCAGGATGCGGCGCATGTCGTCGCGCGTCAGGGCTGCCAGTTCGACGCGGATCGGCAACCGGCCTTGAAGCTCGGGCAACAGGTCCGAGGGTTTTGCGATGTGAAACGCGCCGGAGGCGATGAAAAGGATGTGGTCAGTCTTGACCGCGCCGTGCTTGGTCGAAACAGTGGTGCCTTCGATCAGCGGCAGCAGGTCGCGCTGCACGCCTTCGCGCGAGACGTCGCCGCCGCCTGTGCGGCCGTCGCGCACGCAGATCTTGTCGATCTCGTCGAGGAACACGATGCCGTTGTTCTCGACAGCGTTGATCGCCTCCTGCACCAGCTGGTCGCTGTCGAGCAGCTTGTCGGACTCCTCGTTGACCAGGATCTCGTGCGAGCCTTCGACCGTCAGCCGGCGCGTCTTGCTCCGCCCGCCCATCTTTCCGAAGATATCGCCGATCGAAATCGCACCCATCTGGGCGCCGGGCATACCCGGGATTTCGAACATCGGCATGCCGCCGGACGACTGGGTCTCGATTTCGATTTCCTTATCGTTGAGTTCGCCGGCACGCAGCTTCTTGCGGAAGGAATTGCGGGTGGCGGGGCTGGAGGCGGGGCCCACCAGCGCGTCGAGCACGCGTTCCTCTGCGGCGAGTTGGGCGCGGGCCTGCACGTCCTTCCGTTTGCGCTCACGGGTCTGCGCGATCGCGACCTCGACGAGATCGCGGACGATCTGTTCGACGTCGCGGCCGACATAACCGACCTCGGTGAATTTGGTGGCTTCTACCTTTATGAACGGCGCGCCGGCGAGTTTTGCGAGCCGCCGCGCGATCTCGGTCTTGCCGACGCCGGTCGGGCCGATCATCAGGATATTTTTCGGCAGCACTTCCTCGCGCAGGTTCCCGGTGAGTTGCAGCCGCCGCCAGCGGTTGCGCAGCGCGATCGAGACGGCGCGCTTGGCGTCGGTCTGGCCGACAATGAAGCGGTCGAGTTCGGAGACGATTTCGCGGGGGGAAAAGTCGGTCATTGGCTCTAGCTAGGTTGAAATTTCGGTCTCGGCAAGGCGGCGAAAAGCGCTATATTTTGAGCATGATCTCCGCGCAAACGCTACGGTTTGTCACGAGGGAAAACCGGTACCACCCCGCTTCAAGTGCGGGACAGGCTTTTTCCGGATCATGCCCTAGATAATCGGCGGACCGGCTTGCCACTGCTTGATCGCCTCGAACGGGTGGATCAGCATGATGATGTTCAGCGTCAGATTGTCGCGAATGTGAAGCGCCATCACCAGTTCGAACACCAGCGCCAGCGCCACGGTGAACGCGACCGGCAGCTTTTTCGCCAGCAGGAAGCCCAAGATCATGGCGAGCGTATCGGAGATCGAATTGACGATGGTGTCGCCGAAATAATCCAGCGAAATGGTGCCGGCGCGATAGCGCTCGATGATCCAGTTTGAATTCTCGACCAACTCCCAGGTGCCTTCGACCAGCATGGCGAGTACCAGTCGGCCTTGCCAGGCGAGGCGCGGAAACACCAGATAGGCTGCGCCATAGAACAGGAAGCCATGGACGACGTGGGATAGCGTGTACCAGTCAGTGATGTGCTGCGAATTTTCCGAGCTCTGCACCACGCCGTGCCAGAGCTTGACATAGCCGCAGGCGCAGATCGGCAGACGGCCCATCGCGTAGAGGATCAACGCCTGAAGCGCGAGGATGAGGGCCGCGATCAACAGCCAGTGCCACGCTGAAACGCCGCTCGCGACGGCAGGCTTTTCCGCGGTGTTGCCGGTGATCACGGGTGACGGACCATCAGAAGGCCTTGCGCTCCTACAGCGTTTCGATGGTCACGTTACGGTTGGTGTAGACGCAGATGTCTGCGGCAATATCCAGCCCACGGCGGACGATCGCCTCGGCGTCCTTGTCGGTGTCGATCAGCGCGCGGGCAGCGGCCAGAGCGTAATTGCCGCCGGAGCCGATCGCCATCACGCCGGCCTCAGGCTCCAGCACGTCGCCGGTGCCGGTCAGGACCAGCGACACGTCCCTGTCGGCGACGATCATCATCGCTTCCAGCCGCCGCAGATAACGGTCGGTGCGCCAGTCCTTGGCAAGCTCGACCGCGGCGCGGGTCAATTGTCCCGGATATTGCTCGAGCTTGCTTTCCAGCCGCTCGAACAGCGTGAAAGCATCGGCGGTGGCGCCCGCAAAGCCGCCGATGACGTCGCCCTTGCCCAGTTTGCGGACCTTCTTGGCGTTGGCCTTGATGACGGTCTGGCCGATCGAGACCTGGCCGTCACCGCCGATCACCACCTTGCCGCCCTTGCGGACCGTCAAGATCGTGGTGCCGTGCCAGACCAGGGGCTCATTGGGGGATGCTTGCATGAAATACCTCGTGTCCGGCCAGATTTAGGGACTTTGCCGCGCCGTTACAATCGGCCGGATTCGGTCACCATACGCCGAAGTCGAGCCTCCAAAGCGTCATCCCGCAGTAGCGAAGGCGACATCGGCCTGTTAAAAGGGCCGCGTTTTCGGCCAAGGGTCCCGTCAAAGGCCAGATGTCGGCCAAGCGAAAGCACGTTTCATGCGCACAGCGACCATCAAGCGCAAGACCAAGGAGACCGATATCGAGGTGGCGGTAAACCTCGATGGCACGGGCGTGTCCATGGTTTCGACCGGTATCGGCTTCTTCGACCATATGCTCGATCTGCTGGCGCGGCATTCGCGCATCGACATCACGGTGAAGGCGGATGGCGATCTCCATGTCGATCATCATCACACCACCGAAGACGTCGGGATTGCGCTCGGACAGGCCGTGAAACAGGCGCTCGGCACCATGGCCGGGATCGCCCGTTATGCATCGATCCATATGCCGATGGACGAGACGCTGTCGCGCGTCGTGATCGACATTTCGGGCCGGCCGGTACTGGTGTTCAAGGTGGAGTTTCCGCGCGACAAGGTCGGCCAATTCGATACCGAGCTGGTCCGCGAGTGGTTCAACGCGTTTGCGATCAATGCCGGCGTGACTTTGCACGTCGAGACCTTATATGGCGAGAACAGCCATCATATCGCCGAATCCTGCTTCAAGGGTCTGGCCAGGGCGCTCCGTGCGGCGGTCGCGATCGATCCACGTGCCGCGGGCGAAGTGCCATCCACCAAGGGTCAGCTCGGCGGCTGATTTCTTGTTCGCGGCGGAGAGGTACGATGCCGGTCTACACAGTGCATGCCCCTGTCAACCACGGCGCCGATCTTGCGGCGACGGACAAGTTTACGTTCGTGCGTGACGGCTTTCATTTCTGGGCCGCGCTTTTGAGCCCGGTCTGGCTTGTCTGGCACCGGCTGTGGTTGGCGCTGCTCGGCTGGATCGCGGTCACGGTTGCGGTCGACCTCGGCTTGATGGCGCTCGGCGCCGGCCGCGGCGCGATTTTCGCCGCAGACGTGTTGATCGCGATCCTGATGGGGTTCGAAGCTGCCACCCTGCAGCGCTGGACGCTGTCGCGGCGCAACTGGCGTCAGCTCGACATCGTGGTTGCCGACAACGCGGAATCAGCCGAGCGGCGCTTCTTCGACCGCTGGACCGCGCGGCAACGCCGCGGCCTCGCCAACGATCAATGGGCGGTCGATCGCGGCGCGCCGCCGCCGACCCGCAACATTCCGGGCCAGCCGTTCTCAAAGCCGCCGCCGATGCCGCAAGGCGCGATTATCGGATTGTTTCCGGAGCCGGGAGGGTCGCGATGAGTGTTGCGATTATCGATTATGGTTCCGGCAATCTCCACTCCGCCGCAAAGGCGTTCGAGCGCGCCGCACGGAGCATGGAGAACCCGCAGAAGATCATGGTGACGCGCGATCCCGAAGCCGTGTTCCGGGCCGATCGCATCGTATTGCCCGGCGTCGGCGCCTTCGCCGATTGCCGCAGGGGCCTCGATGCGGTCGACGGCATGCTGGAAGCGATGACGGAAGCGGTGCGGTCCAAGGCGCGGCCGTTCTTCGGCATCTGCGTCGGCATGCAGTTGATGGCGACCCGCGGCAAGGAGCATGTCACCACCGAGGGCTTCGACTGGATCGCGGGCGATGTCGAAAAAATCTCGCCGCGCGAGGAAAACCTGAAAATCCCTCACATGGGTTGGAATACGCTCGACATGGTCCGCGAGCACCCGGTGCTGGAGCGGCTGCCGCTCGGGCCGAAGGGCCGCCACGCCTATTTCGTGCACTCCTATCACCTCAACGCGTCGAATGAAGCGGACGTGCTGGCGCGCGCCGATTACGGCGGACCGGTCACGGCGATGGTCGGCAAGGACACTGCGATCGGCACACAGTTCCACCCGGAAAAGAGCCAGCGTTTCGGGCTGGCTCTGATTTCGAACTTTTTGAAATGGAAGCCGTGATCCTTTTTCCCGCCGTCGACCTGAAAAATGGCCAGTGCGTGCGCCTCGAACAGGGCGACATGGCGCGCGCAACCGTGTTCAATCTCGATCCGGCGGCGCAGGCGCGCGCCTTCGCCGACCAGGGATTTGAATATCTGCACGTCGTCGATCTCGATGGCGCCTTTGCCGGCAGGCCGATGAATGCGCTGGCCGTCGAGGCGATGCTGAAGGCGGTTACTATTCCGGTGCAACTCGGCGGCGGCATTCGCGATCTCAAAACTGTCGAAGCCTGGCTCGACAAGGGCATTGCGCGGGTCATCATCGGCACGGCGGCCGTGCGCAATCCGGAGCTGGTGAAAAGTGCCGCGAAGAAATTCCCCGGCCGGGTCGCGGTCGGGCTCGACGCGCGTGACGGCAAGGTCGCCGTCGAAGGCTGGGCCGAAACCTCGCAGGTGACCGCGCTCGAAATCGCGCAGCGGTTCGAGGACGCTGGCGTGGCGGCGATCATCTTCACCGATATTGCGCGCGATGGCCTGCTGAAGGGCCTCAACCTCGACGCCACGATCGCGCTGGCCGAGCGCATCGCGATCCCCGTGATCGCCTCCGGCGGTTTTGCCTCGATCGGGGACGTCAAGGCGCTGCTGGAGCCGCGCGCCCAGAAGCTCTCCGGCGCGATCGCAGGACGTGCGCTGTATGACGGCCGTCTCGATCCCGCCGCAGCACTGGCGCTGATCCGCAACGCGCGCGCCGCGGCTTAGGAGACAATCATGTTCAAGGTCCGCGTGATTCCCTGTCTCGACGTCAAGGACGGCCGTGTCGTCAAGGGCGTCAACTTCGTCGATCTGCGCGACGCCGGTGATCCCGTCGAAGCGGCGATCGCCTATGACGCCGCCGGCGCCGACGAACTCTGCTTCCTCGACATCACCGCCACCCACGAAAACCGCGGCACCATGCTCGATGTCGTGCGGCGGACGGCGGAAGCCTGCTTCATGCCGCTCACCGTCGGCGGCGGGGTGCGTACCCTCGACGACATCAAGACCTTGTTGCGGTCGGGCGCCGACAAGGTCTCGATCAACAGCGCTGCAGTCTCCAACCGCGAATTCGTCAAGCAGGGCGCCGAAAAATTCGGCGAACAGTGCATCGTGGTCGCGATCGACGCCAAGCGGGTCAAACGCGGCGGCGGGTCGGACCGCTGGGAAATCTTCACCCACGGCGGGCGCAATTCCACCGGCATCGACGCCCTCGAATATGCCCAGGAAGTGGTCTCGCTCGGCGCCGGCGAAATCCTGCTGACGTCGATGGACCGCGACGGCACGCGCCAAGGGTTCGATCTGCCGCTGACGCAGGCGATCGCCGACAGTGTTCCCGTACCGGTAATCGCGTCGGGTGGCGTCGGTAACCTCGACCACCTCGTCGACGGCATCCGCTTGGGGCACGCCACCGCGGTGCTGGCGGCCTCGATATTCCACTTCGGCGAATTTACCATACGTGAAGCCAAGGATCACATGGTGCGCGCCGGGCTGCCGATGCGGCTCGATCCCTGACGACTCCCCTTTGCAAAAGTGCTAAGTCCATTTTGGGGATGGCACCGGGCTTCGGCCGGGCGCAGGTGTTGAGTTTAGGTTGATGTCGCGTTTCACGATCCATGATCTGGCCGCCACCATCGATGCCCGGGCCGCATCGGGGGGAGAGGCGTCCTACACCCGCAAGCTGCTCGACAAGGGCGCGGAGCACTGCGCCAAGAAACTGGGCGAGGAAGCGGTCGAGACGGTGATCGCCGCCGTCGAGAACGATCGCGACCATCTGATTGCCGAGAGCGCCGATCTGCTGTTTCATTTGCTGGTGCTGTTGAAGGCGCGCGGCGTGACGCTCGGGGAAGTCGAGGCCGCGCTGGCGCAGCGTACCAGCATGTCCGGACTGGAAGAAAAAGCCGCGCGCAAGCGCGATCCATCCACGTAAGAGGCGACGCCATGGATATTCGGGCGACGGACCAGCAATATAATCCCTACCGGATATTTACCCGCGAACAGTGGGCGAGGTTGCGCGACGACACGCCGATGACGCTGGAACCGGGCGAGTTCGAGCGGCTGCGCTCGATGCATGACCGCCTCGATATGAGAGAGGTCGAGGATATCTTCCTGCCGCTGTCGCGGCTGTTGTCGATCTATGTCGATGCAACCCACCGGCTCTACCAGGCACAACGCCAGTTCCTCGGCATCCGGGATCGCAAGGTGCCCTACATTATCGGCGTCGCGGGTTCGGTGGCCGTCGGCAAATCGACCACCGCGCGCGTGCTGCAGGCGCTGCTGGCGCGCTGGTCGCCGCGACCCAAGGTCGATCTGGTGACGACCGACGGCTTTCTGTTTCCGAACGCGGTGCTCGAACGGAACGGCCTGATGCAGAAGAAGGGCTTTCCCGAAAGCTATGATCTGCCGATGCTGCTGTCGTTCCTCAGCGACATCAAGGCCGGGCGGCGGCCGGTGCGCGCGCCGGTCTATTCGCATTTGACCTACGACATCATCCCGAACCAGTGGATCGAGGTCGACCAACCCGACATCCTGATCGTCGAGGGCGTCAACGTGCTGCAGACCGGCCGGCTGCCGCGCGACGGCAAGGCGATTCCTGTTGTCTCCGACTTCTTCGATTTCTCGGTCTATCTCGACGCCGAGGAACCGGTGCTGCGCGAATGGTATGTGCGGCGCTTCCTCACCTTGCGCGACACGGCGTTCACCGATCCGCGGTCCTACTTCCACCGCTACGCGCTGTTGTCGGACGACGAGGCGGCCGCGACGGCGCTCGCGATCTGGGAGCGCACCAACCGCGCCAACCTCGAGGACAACATCCTGCCGACCCGGCCGCGCGCGACGCTGATCCTCAAAAAGGGCGCGGACCACGTGGTCGAATCCGTGGCGCTGCGGCGGCTTTGATTGATCATCCCCCCGTCTCAAGCTGCGATGTGCCGCAAGGCGGCGAGACCTGCGATTGCCTCGGCCAGTTTTTCCCGATCGAGCGGCTTGATCAGAAATCCGTCCATGCCGGCCTCGAAACAGGCGTAACGATCTTCCACCAGGGTGTTGGCGGTGAGCGCAAGGATCGGTGTCCGGCGTCCGGGCTGCCCGGCTTCGAGGGCGCGGATACGCTTGGTGGTTTCGATACCGTCAAGTTGCGGCATCTGGATGTCCATGAACACCAGATCATAGGCGGCGCCGGCGGATTTGGCGGACAGCCAGGATTCCAGCGCCGCTTCGCCATTGGTGGTGATGACGGCCTTGTGGCCTAGCCGGCCCAACAACGAACGCATCAACAGCGCGTTGATCTCATTGTCCTCGGCGACCAGGATCGACAGGCCCTTGCTGGCCGGTGCCGCCGGCGTCTCGATGGGCTCGGCCGGATCCATCGGGGTTTCGCCGACGAGACCCGGCGCTGCAATCTCGGGCGCCGCCGTCAGGCGCGCCGCAAGCGAGGCCGCGCGCAACGGCTTGACCAGATAGCCGGTGAAGGGGGAGGCCGCGGAAGGCTGCAGTTCCTGCCGCGTCGCTGGCGTAAACATCACGATCCGCTGCGCGGCGTGAACACGGGCGACTTCGCCGAGCGCTTCGGTGCTCGCTTTACCCAGCGTGTGATCGATCAGGATGGTGTGCCAGGAACGCTCGGGCAACAGCGCTTGCGCTACGTCGGCGTCCGACACCATGCAGGTCTGGCCGCCCCAGCGCTGCAGCCGCCGCGCCGTTAGCGAGGCCTCGATGCTTTGCGGCGAAACCAGCATGATCGACTGGCCGGTCAGGTCGGGCGCGGCAAGAATCTTCTGTTTGCCGTTTTCGGAGGCCGCGAGCGGAATCGAGACCTCGAAGGTCGAGCCGGAGCCTGGCCTGCTCTCCAGCGTGATGCGGCCGCCCATGCGTTTGACGATGCGGTCGCTGATGCTCAGCCCAAGCCCGGTGCCGCCATAGCTCCGCGCGATGCGCTCGTCAGCCTGTTCGAACTCGCGGAAAATGCGTGTCAGCGCCTCGGGCGCGATGCCGATGCCGGTGTCGCGCACCAGGAAACTGATTTCATTGGGCCAGATGCCGGGCTCGACGATCAATGCGACGCCGCCGTTTGAAGTGAACTTGATCGCGTTGCCGGCGAGATTGAGCAGCACCTGCCGCAGCCTTGCGGCGTCGCCGATCACCTCCATCGGCAGGCGATCGTCGACATAGGCGGCGATCTCGATCTTTTTGGCCTGCGCGCGCGGCGCCAGCAATTCGGTAATGTTCTCGATCAGGGCTGACAGCGCGAACGGACGGTGCTCGAGATCGATCTTGCCGGCCTCGATCTTGGAGTAGTCCAGCAGTTCCTCGATCAGCGAGAGCAGCGCGTCGCCCGAAGTCTTCACCGCCTTGACGTAGGTGGTCTGCTCCGGCGTCAGCGGCGTATCCAGAAGCAGGCCGCTCATGCCGATGATGCCGTTCAGCGGCGTCCGGATCTCATGGCTTGCCATCGCAAGGAAACGCGACTTGGCGCGGCTGGCGGCATCGGCCTGGTCGCGCGCTTCGGCCAGCGCGCGTTCGCTTTCGGTACGATCAGTGACGTCGCGGCCGATGCTCTGCATTTCCGCCGGCTGTCCTGCGTCGTATCGGACCAGCCCCTCGCGCCAGGCGATCCATCGTGCACCTAAGGGACCTGCGATCCTCTGGTCGTGGATCCGCGTGCCGTTCAATTCCAGCGCGGTGTCGCCCTGTTCGAGAATGGTGAGCGTGGCGGTGCTGCCGATCAGGACGTCGCGCGGTTGCTGCGCCAGTTCGCAATAGGCGTCGTTGACGAAGGTGATGCGGCCCTCGCTATCGCGCAGTACGATCAAATCGCCCTGCGACTCGAACAGGCGGCGGGCGCGCTGCTCGGCTTCCTGCAATTCCCAGTTTCGATCCGCCATCGCTTCATTGTGCAAGGCGATCTTGCGCAGCTTCTTGCGCATCAGCCGAATCCGGAAGCTCAGAGTGGCAAGCGCGACGCAGGCGATCGCGAACAGGAAACTGACGCCGACCGCGAAGGATTGCGGATCATAGCCGGAGACTTCCGACCGGGTTCCGGCTATGAACCCGTAGGCGCCGCCGAACGTGGCGGAGAAGATGATGAACGAGCGAACCGAAAAACCGATCCAGGGATGGCGGCGGCCGAAGCGGCGCAGGTGCAGCTTGATCCGGAAGGTCCGCCCCATCGTCAGTTTCCCCGGGATTGTTTGCCGAATCGCGGCGGCTCGATGCGCCCTGTGCTTCTCGGAGACGATGCGTCGCCCGACCTTGCAAAGTGCTTGAGGCTGGCCGCACTTCGCGGCTGCGATGAGAACAGGGTTGATGAAACGTTAACGCCGCCCGATCCGGTCAGAGACTCAAAGCGAGGCGGCCGCGAGGCGGTGGTGGCTGCCGCGGGCGCCCACGATGAGGGCGGCGGCGTCGCGCGCCGAAAAGCTCTTCGATCGCACGAAGATGCGGTAATCGGCCGGGCCGTCCGGGGAAAGATAGATAATTGGATCGGATTCCGACGGCGTCGTGTCGATCGCGACCAGTTGCGGCGGCGCGTTGCTCTCGCAGGCGCCCGCCTCGGTGGTGTCGATGTCGTCGATGACGGTGAAATCGGCCGCCTCGGCGGTATCGGCGATCTGCACGCGGACGGTCGCGCGCCCGGGATCGCTGGTGAAACTGACATGACGCTCGGCCTGCCAGGGGAGCGCCGCAATCTGGAGCGAGGCGCCTGATATCTCGATGCAGGGTCGTGGGCTGCCTGCGAGCTCGCCGCGGGCGAACACGGCCGCCACGGCCAGTGGAACAACCGAGGCCAGGATACTGAAACGCAACATGACACGACCCGCTCATAAGCCCGCGAAGGCCGGCTTATGGTTGGCAGAGTGTAAAGAAAACTCGTTACCGGCGGGTTTATGGGGGACACGGGGGGCTTCCTATTCGATAGTTAAAAAGCCTTGCCGTCGTTGCGAGCCAACGGGTCGCGCGAATGCGCGCCCGATGACAGGCTCCGTGAAGCAATCCATTCTTACTTTGCGGCGCGATGGATTGCTTCGCTGCGCTCGCAATGACGGGGTTGGACACACTTTCGCATTCTCGCGGCACGATGTGCCCGAGCTGTGCTGGAAGCCTTCGCCCTCGAAAACAGAGGGCGCAGGGAAAGCCGGGTGCGCGCTGCACCCGCGGTCTCGCGTGCAATGTGCACAAGAAAGTGCGCACGCGAGCATACAGGTCCAGCGGAGGCATCCCGGCTTTCCCTGCGCGATGGTTTTACGGCTTATATTGTGCTCTCCCCGGTGACCGGCTTTCTTGCCACCGTCATCCCTGAGAAGCTTGCTTCTCAAGAACTTGACGCCAGCGTCGGGGCGTCAGGACCACACGACTTCGCCGTACGCATCGGTACCGTTCGTCGTCGGTACATCCGCGTCCACCGCATCCCACCGCACGTTTCGTGACGATCGCGAGCCGCCCCTCTTGTCGGGTGAGACGGGCGGATTCAAACCACTGATTTGCCCGACGGCGAAAGCGGAATATTTTCCGAAACGGGGCTTGACTCGCGGTGTGCGAAAACGCGCAAGTGATTTGCCCGTCGGGTCAAAGTTGATGGGCAGCGGGCGCGTTACGCCGCGCGGCGCTGATCCTCCGCGAGTGCGCGGTAGGACAACGCTTCGGCCAGATGCAGCCGGCCGATTTTTTCCGCACCGTCGAGGTCGGCGAGCGTGCGGGCAACGCGCAGCACCCGGTGATAGCCGCGCGCGGTCAGATGCATGGTTTCGGCGGCATCGCGCAGCAGCTTTTGGCCGTGCGCGTCGGGCTGCGCGACGGTTTCGAGGAGCGCGGCCGGCGCTTCGGCATTTGTGCGGACCTGCGGCATGCCGGCATCCGCATAACGCGCGAGCTGGATGTCGCGGGCGGCCGCGACGCGGGCGGCGACTTCAGCCGAGCCCTCGCTCGGCGGCGGCAGGATCAGATCGGCGGCGGTCACCGCCGGCACTTCGATCCGCAGATCGATGCGGTCCATCATCGGGCCCGAGATGCGCATTTGATAGTCCGCCGTGCAGCGGTCGATCCGTCCGCGCTTGCAGGAATAACCGGGCTCATAGGCATGGCCGCAGCGGCAGGGGTTCATCGCCGCGACCAGCATGAAGCGCGCCGGATAGGTGACGCGATGATTGGCGCGGGACACCGCGACCTCGCCGTTTTCCAGCGGCTGGCGCAGCGAATCCAGCACGCGCGGATCGAACTCCGGCAATTCGTCGAGGAACAATACGCCCTGATGCGCGAGCGAGATTTCGCCGGGTTTTGCGCGCACGCCGCCGCCGGTCAGCGCCGCCATGCTGGCCGAATGATGCGGGCTGCGGAACGGCCGTCGCGCGGTCAACGCGCCGTCGCGGATCTCGCCGGCGACAGACGCAATCATCGAGACTTCCAGGAGTTCGGACGGCGACAGCGGCGGCAGGATCGACGGCAGCCGCGCCGCGAGCATCGATTTGCCGGCGCCGGGCGAGCCGATCATCAGGAGGTGATGCCCGCCGGCGGCGGCGATCTCGAGCGCGCGCTTGGCGCTTTCCTGGCCCTTGATGTCGCGCAGATCGAGCAGCGTCTCCTCGCGCTCGTGCACTCTCGGCTGCGGGCGCGACAGCAGCTGCGTGCCCTTGAAATGGTTGGCGATCTGGATCAGCGACTTTGCCGCGATGATCTGGATGTCCGGGCTCGCCCAGGCCGCTTCCGAGCCGCAAGCCGCAGGGCAAATCAGTCCCTCCTCGCGCGAATTGGCGCCGATCGCCGCCGGCAACACGCCTGCGACCGGTGCGATCGATCCGTCGAGCCCTAACTCGCCAAGCACCGTGAATCCGGACAGCGCGTCCGGCGGGATCGCGCCAATGGCGGCCATCAGGCCGAGCGCGATCGGCAGGTCGTAATGGCTGCCTTCCTTGGGTACATCGGCCGGCGCGAGGTTGACGGTGATCCGACGCGCGGGGAGCGCCAGGCCAGAGGCGATCAGCGCCGAGCGCACCCGCTCGCGGGCCTCGGAAACCGCCTTGTCGGGCAGGCCGACGATCGCAAAGGCGGGTAGCCCAGGCGCGACCTGCACCTGCACGTCGACTGCGCGGGCCTCGATCCCCTCAAAGGCTACCGTAGAAACCCGCTGAACCATGCCGACCCCTTGCCTCAATCAAGGGTAGCGGAACCGGGAGATCCGTGCAAGAACATTACAGGAACAGTGGACGGCTACCCGTCGTTGCGGGCGGCCGACGGTTCCGTCGGTAAGAGGAATAGGTCCCGACACGACTTGGAGGACTCATGTTAGGGTGCCTGCGATGAATCCCCTTCCCACCGAACCGGTGCATTTGGTCGAGGACGCCGCTACCGGCGACCGCTTCCTAATCTACGGAACTGAAAAGGGTATCCGCATCGAACTGCGGTACGATGGCGATACTCTGTGGATGACTCAAAGCCGGATTGCTGACCTTTTTGGCCGCGACGTCTCAACAATATCTAGACATATCAATAACATAATCGAAGAGGGGGAACTCGCCGAAGATACTTCTTTGCAAAAAACGCAATTATCCACAGGCCGCCCCTCGACGCTTTACAGCCTCGATATGATTATTTCGGTGGGCTACCGAGTCTCCTCTGCGCAAGCGACCCTTTTCCGCCGATGGGCCACTGACAAGCTGGTTCAGTTCGCAACCAAGGGTTTTGTCATTGATGCGGATCAGCTTAAAGCGCCGGACGCCCGGGACCGCGTGGCAGAGCTACGCGAGATCATTCGCGATATTCGTTCCGACGAAGCCAATGTTTATCGCGAGCTTCGCAATATCTGTTCGATGTGCAGCGACTACGACCCAAAGTCCCCGAAGTGGACCGAGTTTTACGCGCACACGCAGGCCAAATTCATGTGGGCCGTAACGACCCATACCCCAGCGGAAATGATTATAAGCCGCGCAAATGCAAACCACGAAAATATGGGTTTGCGAACATGGAAGGGCGAAAGAGTTACGAAGGCAGATGTTGACGTGGCCAAGAATTATTTGGTGGAAAGTGAAATCAAAGAGCTAAACCGATTAACGACCATTTTGCTGGACATCTTTGAAGACCAACTAGACCTCGGCCGCATTAGCACAATGGCCGAGATTGAGACTCTATTGGGTGCACAGCTGCAGTCTCTTGGTAGAAATGTCCTTCGCGGTGGAGGGTCTGTTAAGACGACCCAAGCTAAGGCGCACGCCCTTGGGCAATACAAAGAATTCAATGAGAAGCGCCGCGCTATCCGACACGCCGACGCAGATGCGGCGCTAGCGTTGCTGAAGCAACAAGATAAGCTTTTGCCCAAAGCCAAGGGCGGTCGAAAAAGCAAACCATCCTAACCATCCCCGCGAGCATCCAGATGCCGGTGGTTGAGTTCATCCAGATACAGTTCGCGCGCGTCTGCAGTTTCGTCTCTCAGCGTAGAAGTAGTCAAGGCATTCGCCTTTAGCTCAGACCGGGCTTGCGAGCATCGCTTCCGTTTGTCCGTGATGTGAGAAATACCATCTTCTCTGGGGCCACGCTGTTACGCAGGGAACACCATAAGTGGGCCTCTGGTGTAGCCAGTCCACGTCGCTAAACTGGAAGGGCAAGGACGCTCAATTCAACTTCGACGCCGCAATCGCGGCCATATTGGCCTGCGGCTGCTCCAGCATCTTCAATGCGGGATCGAGGCCATTGCGCAGGTTGGTGGCAGCATTCGGGCTGCAACGCAGCCGCCTGGAGGCGATGAACTTCACCTCGGTGGAGCCTAAGCAGGTTCAGTCGGTTGACCAAGGGATGCGCCTGGAATGCGGTGTCGGCTTTCGCCAACTGCGGACGTACCGTCGCACGCGTCCTGGGCTATGGGCCAAAAGGCGACGTCACATCGGCCACTCGTCAGGGTTATCAGCTCAAGGATCGGTGGCGCCATCCGCTGCGGCCACCGTCTTCATGAGCGCTCGAGTTCGAACCACGAAGTCGCCCGCTCGCTTACCGCCATTAGCGATACCATTGAGCGCCTGCCGGACTTTTTCCAGATCTGGCGATTGAGCACGCAGCAAGTTTAATCCGGTGTGTGCATGAAGGACTACCGCCGTGATCGCGTTGGTGATCTCATAGGCGTGCGCATGATAGGTGCGCGCGAATTCCGCGGAGGTCTGCAACGACATCTGGCCGTTCGCGTCGCCCACACTCTGGGCAAATACGATGCTCGGTTCGGTCTGCTTGGACATAGCGCGCTCCCTTAGCGGGTATGAGGACGCCGGCGCTGTCGGCCCGAGGCGCGCTCCAACGTCGATGCCGACGAGCCAACTTCCAGCTGGTTGTTCCCCTGAGTATATGCCCATGACTGGGCATATGTTCAAGGCTTTGATCCCAACTCGCCTATAGTACTTTGGATGATGTGCCCCGCCTTGGGCATTTATTCATATCAGGGTTTTGTGCGGCATCGGCGACCCAATCCGGGTTCTGCCATAGGCGCCAAGGAGGCGTGCAGCACAAATGGGCAGAGGGACAGCGCACAGAAACTATTTAGAAGATTATTTTTTGGCCCGCTTCGCCTCAATCGTGTCCCAAATCCTTGCAGCGACGTCCGGGCCGTCGAGCCGCGCAATGGCGCGGATGCCGGTCGGCGAGGTCACGTTGATCTCGGTGAGGTTGCCGTCGATCACGTCGATGCCGACGAACAGCAAACCGCGCTCGCGCAGCGCGGGGCCGAGCGTGGCGCAGATCTCGCGCTCGCGTGGGCTAAGGTCGGTGGCTTGCGCCGCACCGCCGCGCACCATGTTGGAACGCAGATCGTCGGGGGCCGGCACGCGGTTGACGGCGCCGGCGAATTCGCCGTCGACCAGGATGATGCGCTTGTCGCCGTGCTTGACCTCGGGAAGGAAGCGCTGGATCACCCAGGGCTCGCGGAACGTGACGGTGAACATGTCGAACAGCGAGCCGAAATTCATGTCCTGCGGCATCACGCGAAACACCGCGGCGCCGCCATGGCCGTGCAGGGGTTTCATGACGACGGCGCCATGCTGGTCGCGGAACGAATTGATTTCGTCGAGGTCGCGCGAGATCAGCGTCGGCGGCATCAGTTGCGGAAAATTCATCACGAACAATTTTTCCGGCGCGTCGCGGACGCTCGCGGGGTCGTTCACGACCAGTGTCTTCGGGTGGATCCGCTCCAGAAAATGCGTCGAGGTGATGTAGGCGAGGTCGAACGGCGGGTCCTGCCGCAGCAGGATGACATCGAAAGCATTCAGCGGCGCGCGCTTCGGCTCGCCAAGCGTGAAATGATCGCCGGCCTCGTCGCGCACGGTCAGCAACTGAACCGGCGCCACCAGCTCCTCGCCGCGCAGCGAGAGCTTGTCCGGGGTGTAGTAGGAAATCCCGTGGCCGCGCTTTTGCGCTTCCAGCAACAGCGCAAAGGTCGAATCGCCGCGGATGTTGATGCGCGCGATGGGGTCCATCTGGACGGCGACATTCAATTTCATGGGGAGGATCCGGGTCTCTGCTGGGAGGTGGTTAGGTGCTGGCGTCGAATGCCGCTAACAGATGGCGTGGCAAACGCCGCGGCGCAATCAGGATGGCGTCGAAACGCAGCTCCAATTCGGCATGCTGGGGATGCGCCATCAGCCAGCCCTGGGCGGCGTCGATGATGCGCGCCTGCTGGCGCGGCGTCACCGCATAGGCGGCGTCATCGAGGCGGCTCCTCGCCTTGACCTCGATGAAGGCAATGAGATTGCGTTTCTTCGCCACGAGATCGATCTCGCCATAGGGTGTCTTGAAGCGCTTGGCGAGAATGCGATAGCCCTTGGCCATCAGATACGCCGCGGCGCGAGTCTCGGCCGACAGCCCGGTCCGGAATGCCGCGACCCGCTCGGGCGAGGCGAGCTTTGCGGAAGCCTCAGGCGGCACGGCGCCGTCAGTCTTCGCCATCGTCCGCTCCGGATTTAATTTCCTTTGCGAGCTCGAGCGCTCGGGCATAGACCTCGCGGCGCGGCCGTCCCGACAGTTCGACGGCGTGCGCCACCGCATCCTTGACGCTGTCGCAGGCAAGCTGTGCTCGCAGCAGGTCGTCGAGGTCAGACTGTGTCATCGCTAGTGCATCCGCTTGGGGCGGGCCGATCACCAGCACGAATTCACCGCGCGTTTCCAGCGCTTCCGCAGCCTTTGCCAACTCGGCGATCGGTGCGCGCTTGATCTCTTCATGCAGCTTGGTCAGTTCGCGGCAGATCGCGGCGTCGCGGCCGCTCATGATCTCGGCAAGATCACGAAGCGTGTCCGCGACGCGGTTGCCGGATTCGAACATCACGAGCGTGGCGTCGATCCGGGAAAGTTCCGATAGCCGCGTGCGGCGCGCTTGCTCCCTGGCCGGCAAGAATCCCTCGAAGAAAAACCGGTCGGTCGGTAGCGCCGCGACCGACAGCGCCGTCAGCACCGACGAGGCGCCGGGCACCGCGATCACGGTGTGCCCGGCCGCGCAGACCTCGCGCACCAGCTTGAAGCCGGGATCGGAAATCAAGGGCGTGCCGGCGTCCGAGACCAGCGCGATCGAGGCGCCTTGCGCGAGCCTTTCCAGGATTTTCGGCCGCGCGATCGCGGCATTGTGCTCGTGGTAGGGCTTGAGCAAGCCTGAGATCGCGTAGCGCTCGGTCAGGCGGCGGGTGATGCGGGTATCCTCGCAGGCGATGATGTCGACGCCGGCCAGCGTTTCCAGTGCGCGCAGCGTGATGTCGCCGAGATGGCCGATCGGGGTTGCCACCAGATAGAGCCCGGGAACCGGCTTTGGGGCGGTCAGGACATGGCCATTGACCGAAAATGTTCTCAGCCCAGAACCCGGTTCGGCTACAGACCCGTAGTTGGAGCTGGCTTTTGCGCGCATAATGTTAATCTAAAGCGTTTTCAAGCGAAGTGGATACCGGTTCGCGTGAAGAAAACGCGTCTATACAAAGACCTGGTGTTTCGGTTCTGATAAATCAGAACCGAAACACTGGGGGTGTAGGCGCGAGCGCCACGCGCGGTAAGCCGGAAGGCAATGGCGGGTGCTGAGCACAATGGCTAAGAGGTCGGGTCCTGCAACCGGCGACGCTGCCGTGAGGCCATAATCCTTTTGTTTTGGTTAACTATTCGCCGACAATATGCCTGAATCCACCCCCTCTGATCGGTGGCAGGAGTCCTGGCCGATCGCGGTCGGTCAAGAGAAGAGAAACGATGGTGGGCCCGCTCAATCGCAAGTCTCAGCCGTTACGTCCTCAGTCTTGGGGCGCGACCCGGCGGACGGCGGTCGGCCTTATTCTCGGCGCGCCGCTGCTCGGCGCATGCGCCAGCGTGCAGCAGAGTTTTGGCCAGTTTTCCAGTCCGTTCGGCTCGCCGCAACCCGACGCCGGGCCCGCAGGGTCGCAGCAACAGCCGCTTGCGGTCGGCACCGGGCAGGTCAAGGTTGGCCTGATCCTGCCGCTCTCGGCCGCTGGCAACGCCGGCGTCGCCGCGCAGTCGATGAGGAACGCGGCTGAAATGGCGCTGACGGAGTTCCAGAACCCCAACGTCCAGCTCCTGATCAAGGATGACGGCGGCAGCCCGCAAGGCGCGAGCCAGGGAACCCAGCAGGCGCTCGGCGAGGGCGCGGAGATCATTCTCGGCCCGCTGTTTGCGGCCTCGGTTCCCGCCACCGCGCAGCTGGCGCGCGCCCGTGGCGTCTCGGTGATCGCGTTCTCGACCGATTCCAGCGTCGCCGGCCGCGGCGTCTATCTCCTGAGCTTCCTGCCCGAATCCGACGTCAACCGGATCGTCGACTACGCGGCGGGAACTGGAAAAAGGTCCTTCGCGGCCCTGTTGCCCGACAATGCCTATGGCAATGTGGTGGAAGCCGCCTTCAAGCAGGCAGTGCCCCGCAAGGGCGGCCGCGTGGTCGCCTTTGAAAGATACGGCGCCGATCGCTCGGCGGCCGCGCGCACGATCGCGCAGTCGCTCGGCCAGGCCGATGCGCTTCTGATCGCCGACGATGGCGACTCGGTGGTGGCAACGGCGGACGCGCTCACCGCCGCGGGCTCGAATTTGCGCAACATCCAGTTGCTCGGTACGGGTCTGTGGGACAATCCGCGCGTGTTCGCGAGCGCGGCGCTGCAGGGCGGTCTCTATGCCGCGCCGGATCCGTCGGGCTTCCGCGGCTTCGCGGCCCGCTACCGCACCAAATTCGGCGGCGAGCCGGTGCGCACCGCAACGCTCGCCTATGACGCGGTCGCGCTGGTCGCGGCGCTCTCGCGCACGCAAGGCGCGCAACGTTTCGCGCCGGAAACGCTGACCAACCCGTCAGGCTTTGCCGGCATCGACGGCCTGTTCCGGTTCCGCTCCGACGGCACCAATGAGCGCGGCCTTGCGGTGATGAAGGTGGCGCAGGGGGGCGGCACACCGGTGGCGGGCTCGCCCAAGAGTTTTGGCGCGTAAAGAGTTTTGGCGCTCAAGAAATTACGCAGCGAGGTCGGCCACGACCGCATCGAGCAGCGGGAATCCGGCCTGCGTCACCCGCAATCGTCCGTCGGCGTCGACCATGATGGCGCCCTCTTCGCGCAGCACGGCGATCCGCCCCGGATCGAGCGCGCGGCCCGATAGCGCTGCATAACGCCTGGGATCGATGCCTTCGGCAAGCCGCAATCCCATCAACAAGAATTCGTCGGCGCGCTCCTCGCTGTTGAGGAGATCGTCGGTGACGACGCCATGACCGTTGGCCTCGACGCGCATCAGCCAGGCTTCGGGGCGCTTTTCGGTCGCGATGGCGTGCCTGACGCGGTCGATGTCGAGGCGGCCATGCGCACCCGGACCGATGCCAGCATACTCCTCACCGCGCCAGTAGACGAGATTGTGCCGGCACTCCGCGCCTGACCGCGCGTGATTGGAAATCTCGTAGGCCGGAAGGCCGTGTTGGGCGCAAACGTCCTGCGTCACATCATACAGCGCGCGGGCGGTCGCCTCGTCCGGCGTCTTCAGCTTGCCCGCCGCGTGCAATCCGAAGAACGGCGTGCCTTCCTCGATGGTGAGTTGATAGAGCGACAGATGTTCGGCGGCTTCCGAGATCGCGAGCTTCAGTTCATCTGCCCACATTTGCGGCGTCTGGTCGGGGCGGGCGTAGATCAGGTCGAACGAGTAACGATCGAATGCGCCGCGCGCGATCGCCACCGCATCCAGCGCCTCGCGCGCGCTGTGCAGCCGGCCCAAAGCCTTCAACGAAGCGTCATCGAGGGCCTGCACGCCGAGCGACACCCGGTTGACGCCGGCTGTGCGATAGCCCCGGAACCGCGTCGCCTCGACGCTGGTCGGGTTGGCCTCCAGCGTGACTTCCACGTTTGACGCGACGCGCCAGTGCTTTCCGATCGCGTCAAGGATCGCGCCGACCGTCTGCGGCTGCATCAGCGAGGGCGTGCCGCCGCCGAGAAAGATCGAGGTGACTTCCCGCCCTGGCGCACGCGCCGCGGTGGTTTCGATCTCGCGCGCAAAGGCGCGCACGAACCGCGCTTCGTCGATCGGCGCATGCCGGACATGGCTGTTGAAATCGCAATACGGGCATTTCGACAGGCAGAACGGCCAATGCACGTAAACGCCGAAGGCCTCTCTGCCACGTGGGCGTTCAAAGCTAGCCAAGGCAGATCTCCGCCAGTTTGACGAAGGCGCGGGCGCGGTGTGACAGGCCGAGCCCCAAGGGGGGCAGGCCGTGCTTTTCGATGCTGCTCAACTCGCCGAAAGTACGCGTTTGTCCATCGGGCAGGAACGCCGGATCGTAGCCGAAACCGGCATTCCCGCGCGGCGGCCACACCAGGGTTCCATCGACGCGCGCCTCGACCTCTTCGAGATGACCGTCGGGCCAGGCGACAGCGAGCGCGGACACGAAATGCGCCCTGCGCTTTTCGGGGGTCGTTGCGCCGCGCTCCTGCAGCAGGCGTTCGACCCGCGACATCGCCACCATGAAGTCCTTGGTCTCCCCGGCCCAGCGCGCCGAATAGATTCCGGGCGCGCCGTCCAGCGCATCGACCACAAGGCCTGAATCGTCGGCAAAGGCTGGAAGCTGCGCGGCTTTGGCGGCGGCGATAGCCTTGATTGCTGCGTTGGCCTGAAATGTATCGCCGGTCTCCTCGGGTTCATCGAGGCTCAGTTCGCCCGCGGAGATCGCTTCGACGCCGTGGGGCGCCAGCAATTCGCGCATCTCGGCGAGCTTGCCGGGATTATGGGTCGCGATCACGAGGCGGCCGGTGATTCGACGGTGCATGATCGATCAGACTACGCGACGGCCATCTTCTGCAAGTCCACCAGACGCGCGACACCCTTGCGCGCCAGCGCCATCAACGCCAGGAACTCACTTTCCGAGAACGGGGTCTTCTCGGCGGTGCCCTGCACCTCGATAATGCGTCCGTCGCCGGTCATGACGAAATTGGCGTCGGTCTCGGCCTCGGAATCCTCGGCATAATCCAAATCGAGCACCGGCGTGCCGTTGTAGATACCGCAGGAGATCGCCGCGACATTGTCGCGCAATACATCGACTTTGAGCATGTTGCGGCTCTTCATCCAGGAGATGCAGTCGGCCAGCGCCACCCAGGCGCCGGTGATCGACGCGGTGCGGGTGCCGCCGTCGGCCTGGATCACGTCGCAATCCACCGTGATTTGCCGCTCGCCCAGCGCTTCGAGGTCGATCGCGGCGCGCAGCGACCGCCCGATCAGGCGCTGAATCTCGACCGTGCGGCCGCCCTGCTTGCCGGTCGCAGCCTCGCGGCGGGTACGCTCCAAAGTGGCACGCGGCAGCATGCCGTATTCGGCTGTGACCCAGCCGCGGCCCTGGCCCTTCAGCCAGGGCGGCAGCCGCTCTTCCAGCGTGGCCGTGACCAGCACTTGGGTGTCGCCGAATTTCACCATGCAGGAACCCTCGGCGTATTTGACGACGCCGCGTTCCAGCGATACGGGGCGCAGCTCATCGGGCGCACGGCGGCTTGGCCGCATGGGGAATCCTCCGAAAAATCCAGCTAAAATCGTTCGCGGTGCTTGTAGGAGAGGCAGCGGGCAGCGGCAAGGGCCTTTGCCCTGCTTTTGCGGCGTAATGCGTGCTTGTCACCGGGCCTCCGGATGGACAAATTAGGGGCAGTTGTGAGGGAGTAACTGGTGGTCCACCTCGATCCGATTGGCCTGATCGCGCCGAATGCCGGGCTGGCCCAGCTCAACGAGCGTTCGCGTGACATCTTTCGTCAAATCGTCGAGAGTTACCTCGCGACCGGCGAACCGGTCGGCTCGCGCAACATCTCGCGCCTGATCGCGGTGCCGCTGTCGCCGGCCTCGGTACGCAACGTGATGTCGGACCTCGAACAGCTCGGCCTGATCTACGCGCCGCATACTTCGGCCGGCCGCCTCCCCACCGAACTCGGCCTGCGCTTCTTTGTCGATGCGCTGATGCAGATCGGCGATCTCACCGAAGACGAACGCCAGTCGATCCAGACCCAGCTCGCCTCCGTCGGCCGCGCGCAATCCGTCGAGGCGGCGCTCGGTGAAGCCTTGACGCGGCTGTCCGGCCTGACCCGCGCCGCCGCCGTGGTTTTGACCGCGAAATCCAATTCGCGGCTGAAGCATATCGAATTCGTTCGGCTGGAGCCGGAACGCGCGCTGGTGGTTCTGGTCGGCGAAGACGGCCAGGTCGAAAACCGCGTGCTGGCGTTGCCGCCCGGCGTTCCTTCATCGGCGCTGACGGAAGCCACGAACTTCCTCAATTCCCGCATTCGCGGCCGTACGCTCGCGGAAGCGCGGCTCGAACTCGAGACCGCGCTGACGCAAAGCCGCGCCGAACTCGATCAGCTTACGCAGAAGGTCATCGCGGCCGGGATCGCAAGCTGGTCCGGCGGTGAAAGCGATGACCGCCAGTTGATCGTACGCGGTCACGCCAACCTGCTCGAGGATTTGCATGCGCTCGAGGATCTGGAGCGGGTCAAGTCGCTGTTCGACGATCTCGAGACCAAGCGCGGCGTCATCGATCTCTTGGGCCGCGCCGAACGCGCCGAGGGCGTGCGGATCTTCATCGGATCGGAGAACAAGCTGTTCTCGCTGTCGGGTTCCTCCACCATCATCGCGCCCTATAGCGACGCGGCGGGCCGCATTGTCGGCGTTCTCGGCGTGATCGGGCCGACGCGGCTGAACTATGCCCGGGTCATCCCGACGGTGGACTACGCCGCCCGCATCGTCAGCCAGATGCTGGGTGGTTAATCCGCCCCGGAGCCGGCAATGGACGCTTGATTTCCGCCGCCCAAAGCACGATATCCCGGCCAGCAAATCCCCATTTGACCAGACGGTACTTTTGAGAAGGCAGCCTTATGACCGATCCCAACCGGCCGAATGAAGACGCGGCGGCCCAGAGCGGCGAGCCAGTGGTCTCAAAGCCCTACATCATGCCCGACGATCCCGAGCAAGGATCGGTGGAGGCGTTGACCAAGGAAGCGGCCGAGGCGCGCGACAAGATGCTGCGCACGCTGGCGGAGATGGAAAACCTGCGCAAGCGCACCAGCCGCGAAGTGGCCGATGCCAGGACCTATGGCATCACCGGATTTGCGCGCGACATTCTCGATATCGCCGACAATCTGCAGCGCGCGCTCGATGCGGTTCCGGCCGAGATGAAGGCTACCGCCGATCCGGCGCTGAAGGCGTTCATCGAAGGCGTCGAGCTGACCGAGCGGTCGCTGCTCAACACGCTGGAGAAAAACGGCGTCAAGAAGTTCGATCCGTCGGGCGAGAAGTTCAATCCGAACTTCCAGCAGGCGATGTACGAAGTGCCCGATCCGTCGGTGCCCTCGGGCACGGTGGTGCAAGTGGTGCAGGCCGGCTTCACGATCGGCGATCGTGTGCTGCGCCCGGCGCTGGTCGGCGTCTCCAAGGGCGGCGCCAAGGCTGCGGCGGCCGCACCTTCAGAGCAAGACTAAACCGCTTCTCTAGCGCGGCTGAATGCCGTCACGCACGGCGCGGAAGCGCGAAAACGCCTTGCTCCAATCGTCGCGCGGCGAGCTGCCGATGATGCGCAGCGAACTGCCGCTGCCGAACCGCAACCATTGGACGATCGTCACCGGCGTACTGTCCTTGCCGCTGACGGCATCGATACGTGTCTCGTAGCCGGGCTGGCCATCGATGCGGATCGGTTCGGACATCGTGATCCGCCCGTCGCGCACGCCGGGAATCGTCGTTGCGATCTGCTGGGCAAAACGTCCGCGGTCATCGGGCGATGCCGCAGTCGATCCAATGATGCCGATGATCATGAAGGGCGCGACTTCGAAGCCGGTCTTTTCGTCGCCGTCGGCTAGAATGAGCGCGGCGCCCGGCGCCAGCGTGCGGACATTCTTGAAATTGCTGATCTCGCTTATCTTGAACGGCATCAGCCCGAGCTGCTCTTCGACCGGAACCTGGTTGCGAATCACAGCAGATGCGAACATCTGGCGTACGGCATCGTCGGTGTAGATCTTGGAGACATTCTCTGGCACCTGCACGGCGACATAGCCGGAGAAGGTCGGACCGGGCAGGATCATCGAATAGCGCCGGACATTGGTGGTGCCATCCTTGGCGCTTTCCGCCGTGAAGTAGGCGAGGCCTGCTGCGGTCTCGATGCTCTCCGGCTTGACGCCCCCGCTGCCGGCGGGGTTCGCCTTGAAGGCGTTGGCGACTTCGCCATAGGCCTCGGCGGGCAGGTCCGTCACCAGCACCTTGACGCCCTGATCCTCGGTCTCGAACCCGACGAATGATTTGGCCCTGACAAGGCCGACCAGCGGCGTCATGCCGACCCTCGCGCCCGGCGGAAAAACCGGATCGGCGGCGAACGCGGAGCAGGTGGCGGCAACGAAAAGGACCACCGCGGCAAGGTATCGAGCAGGCTTCATGAATGATCTACCGGGTTCGCATTGAGGCCGTTCAATGGTCGGCCGGTGCAGCCCTTAAGCGCCAAGGGCCTCGCTTCAGTCGGGTCGCTTTTAGCGGTTTTGATGTCCCTGCAACAGGGCGAGGCGGCCGTCCGTTCCCTCATCACGCGCCGAAACGCCGGATTTTTGGCACGATATCGCCGGGCTCCAAGGATTTTTCGGGAATTTCCGGCGGCATGACCGATTGGCCCGTCGCGTCCCCGCAGCGGCCAATACCGCGCGGGTGAGGATCATTGCGCCGTGGTGCAGATCGATCGGCACGGCGCGGCGGTCCTCCTTGCCTATTCGTTAACACGAAAAGCGGGCTGAACCCGGCGATGCCCCGGGCTGATACAATCTTTCAAACGTCAGCATTTTCAGGCCTTAAGGTTGCGTTCGGTCCTTGCAGGCCCAACCCCCCCTCCTATATGAGGCTCACCGTCGCAATATCGCGAGTATTTGAACGTTGGGGGTTCGGTCAGGTGCGCCGTCAGGGCCCGGCCAACCTGCCGCAAAAAGAAGGATATGAGGACCATGGGAAAGGTCATTGGGATCGATCTCGGCACCACGAATTCGTGCGTCGCCGTAATGGACGGCAAGAATGCCAAAGTCATCGAAAACGCCGAGGGCATGCGCACGACCCCGTCGATTGTCGCTTTCAGCGATGATGGCGAGCGTCTGGTCGGCCAGCCTGCCAAGCGTCAGGCGGTAACCAATCCCGAGCGTACTTTCTTTGCGGTCAAGCGCCTGGTCGGCCGCCGCTATGACGATCCGATGGTCGAGAAGGACAAGAAGCTCGTCCCCTACAAGATCATGAAGGCATCCAACGGCGATGCCTGGGTCGAAGCCGACGGCAAGACCTACTCGCCTTCGCAGATTTCCGCTTTCATCCTGCAGAAGATGAAAGAGACCGCCGAAGCCCATCTCGGCCAGAAGGTCGAACAGGCCGTCATTACGGTTCCCGCCTATTTCAACGACGCGCAACGTCAGGCCACCAAGGACGCCGGCAAGATCGCCGGCCTCGAAGTGCTGCGCATCATCAACGAGCCGACCGCGGCCGCGCTCGCCTATGGTCTCGATAAGACCAAGGCCGGCACCATTGCGGTGTACGATCTCGGCGGCGGCACCTTCGATATCTCGATTCTCGAGATCGGCGACGGCGTGTTCGAGGTGAAGTCCACCAACGGCGACACCTTCCTCGGCGGTGAAGATTTCGACATGCGGCTGGTCAGCTATCTGGCCGATGAGTTCCAGAAGGAGCAGGGCATCAACCTGCGCAACGACAAGCTTGCCTTGCAGCGCCTGAAGGAGGCCGCCGAAAAGGCCAAGATCGAATTGTCCTCGACCACGCAGACCGAAATCAATCTGCCGTTCATCACGGCCGATCAAACCGGACCGAAGCATCTGACGATGAAGCTGACCCGCTCCAAGTTCGAGGCGCTGGTCGACGATCTCGTTCAGAAGACCATCGAGCCGTGCCGCAAGGCGCTGAAGGACGCAGGGCTGACAGCCGCCGAGATCGGCGAAGTGGTGCTGGTCGGCGGCATGACGCGCATGCCGAAGGTTCAGGAAGTGGTGAAGCAGCTGTTCGGCAAGGACCCGCACAAAGGCGTCAACCCGGACGAAGTCGTCGCCATTGGCGCGGCGATCCAGGCCGGCGTGCTGCAGGGCGACGTCAAGGACGTGCTGCTGCTCGACGTCACCCCGCTGTCGCTCGGCATCGAGACGCTGGGTGGCGTGTTCACGCGCATCATCGACCGCAACACCACGATCCCGACCAAGAAGAGCCAGGTGTTCTCGACCGCCGAGGACAACCAGAACGCCGTCACCATCCGCGTCTTCCAGGGCGAGCGTGAAATGGCGGCCGACAACAAGGTGCTCGGCCAGTTCGACCTGATGGGCATTCCGCCGGCGCCGCGCGGCATGCCGCAGATCGAGGTGACGTTCGACATCGACGCCAACGGCATCGTCAACGTCTCGGCCAAGGACAAGGCGACCGGCAAGGAACAGCAGATCCGGATTCAGGCATCCGGCGGCCTGTCGGAAGCCGACATCCAGAAAATGGTCAAGGACGCCGAGGCCAATGCGGCCGAGGACAAGAAGCGCCGCGAGGCGGTCGACGCCAAGAACCATGCCGACAGCCTGGTGCATTCCACCGAGAAGGCGCTGGCCGAGCACGGTTCGAAGGTCGCGGAAAGCGAGCGCCGCGCCATCGAGGACGCCGTCAGCGATCTCAAGGAAGCGCTGAAGGGCGACGATGCCGAGGCGATCAAAGCCAAGACCAACACGCTGGCGCAGGCCTCGATGAAGCTCGGCGAGGCCATGTACAAGCAGCAGGCCGAGGCCGATGCGGCCAAGGATGCTGCGAAGGATGACGTCGTCGACGCGGAATTCACCGAGGTCGACGACGACAAGAACAACAAGAAGTCAGCGTAAGCGGGCTTTCGATCATGACCCCCACACCAAAGAGCGCGCGGCGTCTCGATGGGTGGGGGTCATTTTTCGTTAAGCCCAAAGCTGCATCTTTGGCTGCATCGTTCAAAATGTACCCTTGCGGCATGAAGACGAAATTCGGGCGGGTCTGACGGATGTCCACCAAGCGCTGCTACTACGAAACCCTGGAAGTCGAACGGAACGCGGACGAGTCCAAGCTCAAGTCGGCTTTCCGCAAGCTCGCGATGAAATGGCATCCGGACAAGAATCCGGGCGATGCCGCGAGTGAAATGAAGTTCAAGGAAATCAACGAGGCCTATGAGGTCCTGAAGGACGGCGACAAGCGCGCCGCCTATGACCGCTACGGCCACGCGGCGTTCGAGCAGGGCATGGGCGGCGGCGGACCCGGATTCGGTGCCGGCTTCGCCTCGTCATTCTCGGATATTTTCGAGGATCTGTTCGGCATGGCCGGACAGCGCGGGCGCGGCGGTGGCCGCGAGCGCGGCGCCGACCTGCGCTACAACATGGAAATCACGCTGGAGGAAGCCTACTTCGGCAAGACCGCCCAGATCGAGATCCCGGTCTCGGTCACCTGCGAATCCTGCTCCGGCACCGGCGCGAAGGCCGGCACCAAGCCGAAGAGCTGTTCGATGTGCGGTGGCCAGGGGCGGGTGCGGCAGGCCCAGGGCTTCTTCACGCTGGAACGGACCTGTCCGGGCTGCCAGGGCCGGGGCCAGATGATTGAAGATCCCTGTCCGTCCTGCGCCGGCTCGGGGCGCGTGACGCGCGACCGGACGCTGTCGGTCAATATTCCGCAAGGCGTGGAAGACGGCACGCGCATTCGCCTGGCCGGCGAAGGCGAGGCCGGCGTCCGCGGCGGTCCGCCAGGCGACCTCTATATTTTCCTCTCGCTGGCGGCCCATGAATTCTTCCAGCGCGATGGCGCCGACTTGCATTGCCGGGTCCCGATCTCGATGGTAGCCGCAGCGCTTGGCGGCGAATTCGAGGTGCCGACCATCGACAAGGGCAAGACCAAGGTGAAAGTGTCGTCGGGAACGCAGTCGGGTCGGCGTTTCCGCATTGCATCAAAAGGCATGCCGGTGCTCCGCTCGCGCCAGACCGGCGACATGTATGTGCAGGTGATGGTCGAAACGCCACAGAATCTGACCAAGAAGCAGCAGGAATTGTTGGCCGAGTTCGAAAGGCTGTCGTCCGGTGCAACCCAGCCCGAGGCGGCGGGCTTCTTCACCAAGGTCAAGGACTTCTTCAGTAACCGCGCTACCCCATAGCACGGGCAGCAAGTGGGTCTGGTTTTGCGTTCGGCAGCGGTGAAAAGTTTATTTAGCGCATGGTCTTATCGCCAAACCGCCGCATGCTTTCGCGCACCCTGCATGCAAGCCTTTTGCTTGACCATACCGGCTTCGATCTATACGTCTTTGTGACTGTTTTCTGACAATACCGCATTTTTGCGGTCCCGCCTGGTAGCGACATGCCTTTGCAATCGTCTGTGCGTGCGTTGAAGAAGCCTCCCCGTCTCGACGATGAGGTCCGCTTTCTCCGTTCATGGATCGAGAAGCCGCTGCACATGGGCGCGGTGATGCCTTCGAGCCGGATGCTGGCCCGGACCATGGCGCAATATGTCGATGTCGATTCCGGTGCACCGGTCGTTGAACTGGGGCCCGGCACCGGTGCGATCACCAACGCGCTGATCGAGCATGGTGTCGATCAGAGGCGACTGGTGCTGGTCGAATATAATCCGGGCTTCTGCGCGCTGCTGCGCGATCGCTATCCTCTGGCCAGGGTGGTGCAGGGCGACGCCTATAAATTGCGCGACTCGCTCTGGGATGTCCTCGGCGTGCCGGCTTCCGCTGTGGTCTCCGGCCTGCCGCTCGTCACAAAACCGATGCTGACGCGCCTGAAACTCATCCGCGACGCCTTCATCGCGCTCGCGCCGGGTGCGCCCTTCGTGCAGTTCACCTATTCGGTCGCGCCGCCGATCCCGAAATCGCTGCCGGGCGTGTCCACAGAAGCTTCCGAGCGGATCTGGATGAACCTACCGCCCGCGCGGGTCTGGGTGTATCGCAAGGGCTAGTACCGCGCGTATTCCGCAAAAGTGGAAGCCGGTTTTTGCGCATAGAATACGCGCAAAATATTGGTTAAGAGCATTTTCTGTGAAAATGCTCGCCGGCGCGCTCTGCGCGGCGGGTTTGGCCCGAACCGCGATTTTTAAGAAATGTCCGCGCTGAAAATCCTCGTGATCCCGGGATCGCTTCGAACCGGCTCGCTCAATGCGAGACTGGCGGCCGTGGCCGCGCATGAATTGGCGCAATCCGGCGCCGAAGTCACCCGCATCTCGCTGGCGGATTTTCCGCTGCCGATCTATGACGGCGACCTGCAGGCGAAATCCGGCGTGCCGAAGCACGCGGTCAATCTGAAGCGCATGATCGGCGCCCATCATGGCGTGCTGATCGTGACGCCGGAACATAATTCCTCGGTGCCGTCGCTGGTCAAAAACACCATCGACTGGGTGAGTTGGGTGCAGGACGCGCATGAAACCCGCGGTCAGGTGTTTCGCGAGCGTGTGTTTGCGATCGCTGCGGCTTCCGGTGGCCGGCTCGGCGGCACGCGCGCGCTGGCGGCGCTGCGGCTCATTCTTACGGCCTGCCACGCGATGGTGGTTCCGAACCAGCTCGCACTGTCGTTTGCGGATCAGGCCTATGACGAGATGGACCACTTAAAACATCCCGCCGATATCGAGGCGCTGAAAGCGCTGGTGCGGCAGTTGATCGCCCACTCCCAACGCATGATGTGAGGTGACATGCAGCCAGCCAATATCGCGCCGAAAGACCGGTTGATTGTGGCGCTCGACCTACCCGGCCTCGCCGAGGCGGAAGCGATGGTGGCGCGGCTCGGCGACAGCGTGACTTTCTACAAGATCGGCTATCAGCTCGCTTTCGCCGGCGGATTGCCGCTGGTCCGTCAGCTCTCGGGCGCGGGCAAGAAGATCTTTGTCGATCTCAAGCTGCACGATATCGGCAACACGGTAGCGCGCGGTGTCGAGAGCGTAGCCAAGTTAGGGGCGACCTTCCTGACCGTGCACGCCTATCCGCAGACCATGAAGGCCGCGGTCGAGGCGCGCGCGGGCTCGGGCTTGAAGATCCTCGCCGTCACCGTGCTGACCTCCTATGACGACGGCGATCTCCATGCCGCCGGCTATCGCCTCAACGTCTCCGATCTGGTCGAAGCGCGCGCCCAGCAGGCGCAGGTGCTCGGCGTCGACGGGCTGGTGAGCTCGCCGGAAGAGGCAGCCGCCTTGCGTCGGATCGTCGGTCACCAGATGAACCTGGTGACTCCAGGCATCAGGCCGGCGGGAGCTGCGACCGGCGACCAGAAGCGCATCATGACACCGGCGCGCGCGATTGCCGCCGGCGCGGATTACCTGGTGGTGGGACGCCCGGTGACCGAGGCCGCCGACCCCAAGGCCGCCGCGGATGCCATTCAAAAGGAAATCGCGCAGGCATTGGGCTGACGCGGCTTCCTTGAAAGTGCTTTGAAGCAAGAAGGAGAACGAGAAATGGCCAAGGGATACTGGATTGCGCGCGTCGACGTTCACAATGACGAGGGCTACAAGCCGTATGCGGCGGCCAACCCGGCCATCTTCAAGAAATTCGGCGGGCGCTTCGTGGTGCGGGCCGGCCGGTTCACCGGCATCGAGGGCGAGAGCCGCTCGCGCAACGTGGTGATCGAATTTCCCGACTACGAGGCGGCGCTGGCCTGCTATCGTTCCCCGGAATATCAGGAAAACATCAAGGTGCGGCAGCCGCATTCGATCGCCGACCTCGTCATCATCGAAGGCTATGACGGCCCGCAGCCTTGAGACCATGGGCGATCGAATTCAGATAACCCGCCTGCATTCACTTCCTCCCGGTATCGAGGCCCTCCGGGCCGAAGCCGCCCGGCAAGGTTTCTTGTTTATGGATCGGCTGGTGTCCGATTGGACGAGCGGCGCCAATACGTTCAGCCGCCCGGGTGAATGTTTTCTCGGCGCATGCGCAGAGGGCCGGCTGGTGGCCGTCGGTGGACTCAACATCGATCCGTATCTCATGCGGACCGATGTTGGGCGAATTCGCCACGTTTACGTTCTGGATGGCTGGCGGCGCGCAGGAATCGGGCAGGCGCTGATAGATCGCCTTGTGAGCGAGGCGCGAAGATCATTCGGCGAAGTAAGGCTTCGGGTGGCTTCCGACAGCACCGCCGATTTCTACATCCGTTGTGGCTTCAGCCCGGCCAATGACGCAACCGCCTCCCACGCGCTAAAATTCGCGGGCTGACCCGGACCCAAAGCCCAATTGGTTGCCGGAACAGCCTGCGCCCGCTATACGGCGTGAAGAGGTAGAACCATGGCAGACATGCGTTTGATCGTTGCGGGAGCCGGCGGCCGGATGGGCCGCGCGCTGACTCGCGTCATTTCGGAGACCCCGGGCGCGGTGGTAACGGGGGCGCTGGAAGCGCCGGGTTCGAAACTGCTGGGCAAGGATTCCGGCGTGCTCGCGGGGCTCCCGGAGAATGGCGTCAAACTCTCGGCTGACCTGTGGGCGCTATCGGCCAATGCCGACGGCATCCTGGACTTCACCGTGCCGGGCGCGACGATTGCCAATGTCGCGATCGCCGCCGAACGCGGCCTGGTCCACGTCATCGGCACCACCGGCCTGTCGTCGTCGGATGAGGCCGTGATCAAGAGCGTCACCCAGCGCGCCATCGTCGTGAAGTCGGGCAATATGAGCCTCGGCATCAATCTGCTGGCGGCACTGGTAAAGCGGGTCGCGCATTCGCTCGATGCCGATTTCGATATCGAAATTCTCGAGATGCACCACAAGGCCAAGATCGATGCGCCGTCGGGCACCGCCTTGATGTTGGGCGAGGCGGCCGCCGCAGGCCGCGGCGTCGACCTCCATCTTCATTCCGCGCGCGGCCGCGACGGCTTGACCGGCGCGCGCCGGCCCGGCGATATCGGCTTTGCGTCGTTGCGCGGAGGCACTGTCACCGGCGATCACAGCGTGATCTTTGCCGGCGCGATGGAGCGCATCGAGCTGACCCACCGGGCCGAGGACCGCACCATGTTCGCGCAAGGTGCGGTCAAGGCGGCGTTGTGGGCGCAGGGCAAGAAGCCCGGCTTCTACTCGATGGCCGACGTGCTGGGCCTGAGCGACTTCTAGAATCAAAATCGAAACGGAATCCCTGGAAATGAGCGACCGTCTTCTTGTGCTCGTGCGTCACGGCCAGAGCGAATGGAACCTGAAGAACCTGTTCACTGGCTGGAAGGACCCGGACCTGACCGAGCAAGGCATCGCCGAGGCCAGGGAAGCCGGCCGCAAACTCAAGGCACAAGGCCTGTCGTTCGACATCGCGTTCACGTCGGTATTGAAACGCGCACAGCACACGCTCGATCTGACGCTGGCCGAGATCGGCCAGACCGGGCTTCCGGTCCAGCGCGACCTCGCGCTCAACGAACGCGACTACGGCGACCTGTCGGGCCTCAACAAGGATGACGCCCGCAAGAGATGGGGCGAGGACCAGGTCCTGATCTGGCGGCGCTCCTACGACGTTCCGCCGCCCGGCGGCGAAAGCCTGAAGGATACGCTGGCGCGCGCGCTGCCCTATTACGTTAAGGAAATCCTGCCTTGCGTGCTGCGCGGCGAACGCACGCTGGTGGCAGCCCACGGCAATTCGCTGCGCGCGCTGATCATGGTGCTGGAGAAGTTGACGCCGGAGCAGATCCTCAAGCGCGAACTCGCGACCGGCGCGCCGGTGATTTATCGGCTGAACGCGGATTCCACGGTGGCATCGAAGGTCGATCTGGCGGCGTGAACGCCGCCTTGATCGTCAATGCAAACCGACCTGTCCGGCTTCCCAGCCCAGCATCGCCTGCTTGCGGGTGATGCCCCAGTGGTAGCCGGTCAGCGCGCCGCCCTTGCCGAGTGCGCGATGGCAGGGCACCACGAACGACACCGGATTCCGTCCGACCGCCGCGCCGACGGCGCGTGAGGCCTTGGGATTCCTGATCTTGTTGGCGATGTCGGAATAGCTGACCGCGCGGCCCATCGGGATCTTCAACAGCGTCTCCCACACCCGCACCTCGAAATCGGTGCCGATCAGGACCACGCGCAGCGGCTGGTCCGCCCGCCACAGTTTGGTGTCGAAGATGCGTTGCGCAAGCCCCGCCGTGCCGTCGCGGTCCTCGACATAGGTCGCGTTCGGCCAGCGCCGCTTCATGTCGGCGAAAGCTATTTGCTCCTCGCCGGGATCGGCGAAGGCCAGTCCCGCGAGCCCGCGGCCGCTGGCGATCACGATCGCGGTGCCGAATGGCGAAGCGTGGAAGCCGTAGCGCAGCGTCATGCCGGCGCCGCCGTTCTTCCATTCGCCCGGCGACATCGCTTCATGGGTGACGAACAGGTCGTGCAGCCGGCCCGGACCCGACAGCCCGGAATCGAGGGCGGCGTCGAGCACGCTGGCCGAGTCGCGCAAGAGTCCCTTGGCGTGATCGAGCGTCAGCGCCTGCATGAAGGCCTTTGGCGTCAAGGAGGCCCAGCGGCGGAACAGATGGTGCAGCTCATCCGGCGTCACCGAGGCCGCTTCCGCCATCGCTTCGATGGTCGGCTGCGCGCGCCAGTGTTCCGAGATGAAGGCGATCGCGCGACGCACCGAATCATAGTCGCGCAGCGCGGCGTTCTGGGGGCCCGGCTTCGCCAGGCGCTGGTCATGTATGGCGAGTGTCATCATGGGATCAGATTTAGGGCGCATGCGACGTCCGAACCACCCGATTTCCGATAAGTCTTCAACTCACCGGATTATAGGTTATGCCGCGCTTGGCAGCCTGTAAGGCTGCCAATAAGGCCTTGGCAAAGCTGGCCTTTTCGTCAGCTCCCAAAAAATTGCCGATTGAGACGTGGCGGCCCTTTGAGACCAGATAGAGCCGCTCGATGCCGAATTCGGCGTGGGTTTTCTGGTCAAGCCGCACCCAGAGCGGATTAAGCACCCATTCCACCACATGGCCGCGATGGCTGACCCGGCGCACCCGCAATTCCGAAGGCGTCACCGAAATCTCCTCGACGGCTGCGGCGCGGCGGAAATTGATCCGGAACGCCCAATAGATCGCCAGCACATCAAGCCCGAAAAATCCGAACACCGGCCAGGCACCCATCAAGAGAAACGCGACGCCTGCCGCAAAGCTGACGGCAGTGAGGAACGCCATCAGCACCAGAAAGCCGGTGCGGTTGAGCGAGCGATGCGGCGTCAGCCGCGCCGAAAACAGTTTGGGCTCGTCAGCGGCCTGATCAAAGTCGTTGCTTGCGGTCATGGTGGATCAGTATACCCGGATCATGGCCAAAATCATCCGCGCAAAGCGCGCCAAAAAATCCCGTGTTCCGTCTGTGCCGAAAAAATCGGCAAAGGCCGTGGCCAAGAAATCCGCCAAGGCGTCGCCCAAACGCGTGGCGAAGAAATCAGCCAAGCCAAAACCGTGGACGCCGGCCGAAATCCACGAGGCCTTCAGCCGTTTTCGCAAGGCCAATCCGGAGCCGAAGGGCGAACTCGAACATCTCAACCCCTACACGCTGCTGGTGGCCGTGGTGCTGTCGGCGCAGGCGACCGATTCCGGCGTCAACCGCGCGACGCATGCGCTATTCGCGGTGGCCGACACGCCGCAGAAGATGCTCGCGCTCGGCGAGGACAAGGTGCGCGACTACATCAAGACCATCGGGCTCTACCGCAACAAGGCCAAAAACGTCATAGCGCTGTCGGAAAAGCTGATCGCCGAATTCGATGGCGAGGTACCGCGCACGCGTGCCGAGATCGAGACGCTCCCCGGCGCCGGCCGCAAGACCGCCAATGTCGTGCTCAATATGGCCTATGGCGAACACACCATGGCGGTCGATACCCATGTGTTTCGTGTTGGCAACCGCACCGGGCTCGCGCCCGGCAATACCCCGCTCGAGGTCGAACTCGGGCTCGAGAAGGTGATCCCGTCGGAATTCATGCTGCACGCCCATCACTGGCTGATCCTGCACGGCCGCTATACCTGCCTCGCGCGAAAACCGCGCTGCGAGGTTTGCCTGATCAACGATCTCTGCCGCTGGCCGGAGAAGACGGTCTAGACAATCGGCACACTGGTCTTGCGCGCCGGCTCGATCATTTCGGGCCGCGGACCGGACAGCCGCTTGTGCATGTGGACCATGAAGGCCATGCCGAACAGCGGCGTCGCCAGATTGACGATCGGGATCGACACGAAGGCGGCGATGATCAGCCCTGCCGTGAACACGGTTGCGGCATTGTCCTTGCGCATCGCCTTGGCTTCCGCGGGCGAGCGGAAGCGCATCGCGGCGAGTTCGAAATACTCCCGTCCCAGTAGCCAGGCGGTCGCGATGAAGAACACGATGAAGCCGGCGCCGGCCAGCAACACGAAGGGCAGCGCGATCAGATAGACCAGGATCGTCAGCAGCGCGGTCTTGACGCCTTCGGGGATCGCGACGCCGAGCGGCAGCGCGGTACCCGGCCGCTCCGCCGGATAATGCTCGCGCTCGACATGTTCGGCGACGTCGTCGACGAACACGCTCGCGACCAGTGAGGTGATTGCGGGCATCAGGAAAATACCGCCGAGCACGACGCCGAGCCCGGCCGCGATCGAGACGATCCAGGCCAGGACATTGAGCGGCGTGTGAAAGCCCGGACCCAGCATCGCTTCCGCCCAGCCTTCGCCATATTCGGCGAACCAGCTCAACAGCCGCTGCAATCCGATCGCCAGCACCGTGATCAGCACCAGCGCCAACCCGATCGAGCGCCATAGAATGGTGCGCATCGGTGGCGACAGGATTTGGGAAAGCGCCTTGACGGCGGCGTCCAGCATGGTGGCCTCACCTCTCACGAAAAAACCCTCGCGAGAGGTAGAGATACAATCGGGCTTCGGCAAGGCCGCAGGGAGGGGGTCTTACGGCTCCGCGACGATGCTGGCCCAACAGGTGATGGCGCTGCAGACCGAACTCCAGCGGCCGAACCCCTTGTAGATATTGGCCGCGATCTGGGCCTGCTGCCTGATCGTCCCCTCCGCCTTGATCTGAGGATCGGAGACGTTGCGGATGGCGAGGTAGCGCGGCGCGCTGGTCCCCATTTCAGAGGCGACCAGGCCCAGGATGGCATCTCCCATTTCGGAGACATCGCCGAGCCCCTGAAGCTTGAAATGATTGTCGGAGGTATCGAAGCCGAAGAAATCGGTGGTGAGGACGCAGGATTTCAGATCGCTCGGCGCGACCTTCACGATCTTGGGCTGCCTTGTATTGTCCTTCGGCAATTGCGCCGAATTGGCCTTGAACAACGCCTTGGCCTTGGCGAAGTGCGTCGATTTCGCCGCGACGCTGCTGAAGTGGGCCTGCGCGAACGGCTGCTTCTTGAACTTGGCGGTGCAGTCGAAGCGCACGATCGGACTGACGACGACGTCGCCGACCTCGAATTGCTTGCCGATGCCGCCGGCGGTGCCGGTGGTAATCACCAGCTTCGGCTTCACCTCGAGGATGATCTGCCGCCAGACGTCGATGTTCGGCAGTTGCGGACCGTCCTGTGACATGTGGGAGTCCGACTTGAAGATCACGACCGACTTCTTGGCGATCGTGGTCGTCCAGAAAGTGCCGAGCCGTTTCGCCTGCAGGGCGGGGCATCCCTTGCGCATCTTCTTCGCAATGGTCGCGAAATTGTGTGTGTAGGGCACATAATCGTTCCGCGAATCCTTGCCGGGCGTCAACACGCGGCTCAGCGCATGGCCTTCGTCGACGGTCCAGGTCACGAGCAGCACATCCGCCCGCGGCAGCGGGCCCTTGCCGGTGCCTTTGGGCTTCGAACCGGTCTTCGGCTCCAGTCCCTTCGGCCAGGGAATTTCGGTGAAACGCGATAATCCGGTCGCGGTGCTGAAGGCGAAGAACCGCTGGCCGACGGGCCCCTCGGAGTCGAAATCGATGATCTCGCGCTGAAAATCCTCGGGCGCGGGCTTCTCCGACGGCTTTACGGCGGCCTTGGCAACGCGCGCGACGGAAAAAGTATCGGATGGCGGCGGCGTCGAGATCGGATCGAAGCCAAGGTTTCTCTCAACCCAATTGCGATCGGCCACCATGATGCGCTCCCGCTGTCGAGGATACGAGCGGGCAGCGTATAACGTGCGGCGCGGTGATGCAACCTAAGATCGAGAGAAGTTGTCAGGCGTCGAGCGGCTTGCCGCGCACCGCCGGTCCCCAGACGGCGATGGCGACGATGACGATGACCATCGCTGAAGTGATCAGGCCGAACACGCCGCCGACCCCTGCCTCGCGCAACACATAGGCGACAATGAAGCCCGAGAAGGTGGCGCTGACCCGGCTCATCGAATAGACGAGACCGGCCGCACGGGCGCGGATCGCGGTCGGAAACACCTCGGTCTGATAGGCGTGGTAGGCGTAGGACATCGTCATGTTGGAGGCGGTGATCAAAACGCCGCTTGCGATCAGGAACGCAGGCTCGGTCAGTTGCGAAAACGCGATGCCGAAAATGCTGATCGCGAGCGCCGCGCCGCAGATGATCCATTTGCGCTCGAGCCGGTCGGCAAAGCTCGCGGCGAGTAGCGGTGCGATCGGATAGGCGAAGGCGATGATGAAGGAATATTGCAGGCTCTTCGTCACCGTGATGCCCTTCTCGACCAGAAGCGCCGGAACCCAGTTGGCAAAGCCATAAACGCCGAAAGCCTGGCAGAGATTGAAGATCATGAACAACACGACGAGCGACAGATAAGGCGGCTTGAGCAGGTCGGAGAAGCCGGCCTTCGCAGGCGCGCGCACTGGCGCCATCGCAGGCGAGACCCTTGGCGAGGTCGCCGGACGTGCCGCGGCAGACGCTTCGAGGTTACGGAGGATTTTGTCGGCCTCATCGGCCCGGCCGTTGCGCGCCAGCCAGAGCGGGCTTTCCGGCACGTAAAGCCGCAGGATCCAGATCACCATGCTGCCGGCGGCGCCGATCAGGACCACCCAGCGCCAGCCGTCGATCCCGTAGGGTGCGATCGGCACCAGCCACCACGCCAGCGCCGCAACCACGGGCACGGCCGTGAACATCACGGCCTGATTGACCGCGAAAGCGCGCCCGCGCAGCCAGCTCGGCACGAGCTCGGTGATGTAGGCGTCGATGGTGATGATCTCGACGCCGATGCCGATGCCGGCGATGAAGCGCCACAACAGCACGCCGTTGGACGTGGTCTGGCACGCCATCACGATGGAAGCCGCGGTATAACCCAGCAATGCAAAGGTGAAGATCGCGCGCCGTCCGAACCGGTCGGCGAGGAAGCCGAGAAAGAACGTGCCGACGAACAAGCCGGCAAAGGTCGCCGCCACGAAGGCGCCGATGCCGGAAAAGCCGAAGAAGGCCTGTGTCGTCGTGGTCAGCAATCCCGAGCGATTGAGGCCCGGCGCGATATAGCCGGTGAAGAACAGGTCATAGACCTCGAACCAGCCGCCAAGCGAGAGCAGGATCACCAGCCGCCATACGTAAGCCGAGGCCGGCAGGCTTTCGAGCCGCCGCGATATCTCGTCCGCGCCGCCGGCGGTGGCAGCAAAACTGGTTCCTGCGTCGATTTCGACCGCGCTCATGGCGCCCTCCCCTGAAATCCCCGCCGTCTTTGTTTAGGAGTGTTTTTTGGCGGCCGGATCATGTTTGGCGCATGCGAGCCAGAAATCCAGACGAACATATCGATCGGAATGTTCGATAATTTCGATAGCGTCGACCCCGGATCAAGTCCGCCGCCAGCTTTCGGTTGAAAAGCTTTAGATCAGGAGCGTGGCTTCCCAGGCGCCGCGCCCGACCTGCTCGGCGATCAACGCGAGCATCAGCCGCCGCATTTCTTCCATCACATAGGTCATCGGTCGGTTGCGAAGCCGGCACAGATAGAGCGTCCGTGAAAGCCGTGGCTCGATCACCTCCCGCGCCACCAGGCGGCCGGCGGCGAGTTGTTCCTGTGCGAACAGTTTTGTCGCGACCGCGCATCCCAAGCCCGCCAGCATGGCGCCGGTGGTGCCGCTGATGGAATTGAGATGCAGGATCGCATTGGCCTCGAGCCGTTTCAGCAGAACGGGGTCGTCGAGCAGCGCGCGGGACGACAGCCCGTGCCGCAGCAGGATCAGCGGCAGCCGCGTGAGCTCCTCGAAGGTGATCGGCGCCTTGCTTTTCCCGATCAGTTTTTCGGTGCCGACGCAGAACATCTCTTCTTCCAGCACCGGTTCGGCGAACAAATCCTTTTCCGACGGCGGATTGTAGACCAGCGCGAGATCGACCTCGCTGGCCATCAGGTGCAGCAGCGTCGCGCCGGACAGGCTCTCGGTCAGCGACAACTTCAGATCGGGATATTTGGTCAGAACGGCGCGCATCAGCGGCACGCCGATCGCCTTGACGCCGGAATTGGCCATGCCGATCGAGATATCGCCGGCGATGACGCTGCTGCCCTGTTTGATTTCGCGCTCGGCCGCTGCCATCGCGCGCAGGATGATGCGGGCGTGTTCGTAGAGCCGTTCGCCGGCAGCGGTCGGCTCCATGCCGCGCGGCTTGCGCTCGAACAAGGGCGTTGCGAACTCGGCTTCGAGGTTGGATATGTGATGGCTGAGCGCCGATTGGGCTACATTGGCCTGATCGGCCGCCCGCGACAGGTTGCGCTGCTCGTAGACGGCGATGAAATACCGAAGCTGGCGCGAATCCATGGATCTGCGTTCTAAAATGGTGAATACATTATTCGACAGATTATATTTTTCAGATGGCGTGTGAAGGCCTAGCGTAACGGCCAAACTACCGAAAAGGTACGGGAGAAGTCGATGGTCGGAACGGGACTGCCGCTTGACGGCGTGAGGGTCGTCGAGATGACCCACATGGTGATGGGTCCGACCTGCGGCATGATCCTGGCCCAGCTCGGCGCCGAGGTGATCAAGGTCGAGCCGCCGGCCGGCGACAAGACCCGCAGCCTCGGGGGCATGGGAACCTCGTTCTTTCCGCTGTTCAACCGCGGCAAGCGCAGCGTCGTCCTTGATTTTGCCAAAACCGAAGACCGCGCGACCATGGACCGGCTGCTCGCCAGCGCCGATGTGTTTCTGGAAAACTTTCGGGACGGCCAGCTCGACAAGCGGGGGCTCGGCCCCGAGGAACTGCGCCGCAAGCATCCGCATCTTATCATAGCCGGTCACAAGGGGTTTCTTTCCGGGCCTTACGAACATCGCCCGGCGCTCGACGAGGTCGTGCAGATGATGTCAGGCCTCGCCGCCATGACCGGGACGCGCGACAAGCCGCAGCGGGTCGGCTCTTCCGCCAACGACATCATGGGCGGCATGTTCGGCGCGATCGCGATCCTGGCGGCGCTCTACCAGAAGCGCGGCGGAGCCAAAGGTGGCGCTGATATCCGTATCGGGCTGTTCGAGAACTGCCTGTTTCTGGTGGCGCAGCACATGGTCGAATATGAAATGACCGGCCGGAAACCGCGCTCGATGCCGGAGCGCGAACATGCCTGGCCGATCTATGACATCTTCGACACCGCCGGCGGCGACCGCATCTTCATCGGCGTCGTCACCGAAGGCCATTGGCAGAGTTTTTGCCGCGAATTTGGCCTGCAGGAATTCTCCGACGACCCGACGCTCAACAACACCACAGATCGCATCCTTGCGCGGGGGCGGATCATCCCGCGCGTCGCCGAGGTGATCAGGCGCTGGAACGTGGCTGAGCTGTCGGCCAAGCTCGACGCGCTGAACATCTGCTTCTCGCCGATCAACCGCCCCGAGGATCTCTTAAGGGATCCGCATGTGCTGCGCCCCGGCGGGCTCGTCAACAATTTCAACGCCGACGGCGCGCCGTTTCGGGTTCCCGCATTGCCGGTGGAGTGGAACGGCGGCAATATCGGCGACGGGCTCAAGGTACCGGTGCTGGGCGCCGACACCGACGCCGTTCGCGCCGAACTCGACAAGCAAAATCTTTCTTCAACCGACAACGCCGCGTGAGGCTCCTATGACTCGTCTCCAGGAAATCTATCCCGACAACAAGGTGATCCTGCGCGAAGTGGGCCTGCGCGACGGACTCCAGCTCGTGAAGAAATTTCCATCGACAGCGGCCAAGCAGCGCTGGATCCGCGACGAATACGCCGCCGGCGTGCGACACTTTGAGGTCGGTTCGTTCCTGCCCGCCAAAACCTTCCCGCAATTCGCCGATGTACGGGACATCATCCAAACCGTCGCGTCGCTGCCCGGCGCCTATGGCATTGCGCTGGCGCTCAACGAACGCGGCGTCAATGAGGCGCTGGCCTCGGGCGTTGCTGAAGTGGCGTCGGTGGTTTCGGCCACCGAAGAGCACAGCCAGGCCAACGCCAACCGTTCGCGCGAATCGGCAATCGCCAACGTAAAACGACTCTGTGAGCTGCGCGACGCCAGCGCCCACAAGCCGGTAGTGAACGCCGCGATCTCGATGGCGCTGGGCTGCTCAATCGTGGGCTCCGTGGACTCGAAGGAAGTCATCAAGATTGCGGAAAAGCTCTTTGAGGCCGGCGTCGACATGGTCGCGGTCGCCGATACCGTCGGCTATGCCGGGCCCAAACAGGTCGGCGAACTGACCAAGGCGGTGGTCAAGATCGCGGGCTCGAAACCGGTCTGCATCCATTTGCACGACACCCGCGGCATGGGCATCGCCAATGCGTCGGCCGCGCTCGACGCCGGCGCGCGCGTTCTCGATGGATCGCTGGGCGGTCTCGGCGGCTGCCCGTTCGCGCCCGGGGCGACCGGCAATGTCGTGTTCGAGGACCTCGTGTTCCTGTGTGAGAGCAAGGGATTTGCCACCGGCATCGATATCGAGAAGCTGATCGCCGTGCGTTCTATCCTCAAATCGGAAATGCCGAACGAGCAATTGTATGGCGGGCTGGCGCGCGCCGGTTTGCCTTGCGGGACAGCGGCCAAGGCGGCGTGATTCAGGCCGCTTCAGGCGCTCTGTTGCGTGGGCGGGCGCGGCGCTCCGGCGGAGTGGACCGGAACATATTCGACAGCGAGGAAATGTTCCGACACGGTTACGCGCTCGACCATTGTCGTTCTCACGGCGACCTCGGTTACTTCCGTATCCGTAACCGGAAGCGGCGTCTCTTCGTCAATCTCCTCAGGAACAAGCGTCGGCGACTCGATTTCTGGAAACACACCGAATTCGCCTGCTACCTCCTGGAGCGGCTTCTGCTTGTCGGCCCAATGCAGGGCCAGATAGTCGAAGCCGTGCACGATGGTGGGTTTGACGATTTCGAAATAGGGCGAGATGTCGAAATCGCGCGGCATGTACAGCGACAAATCGCGGATATGCAGGATCTCGCGCCGGGCCTTGCGCGAGGCGGCGCGGGTGATCTTGGGCAGGATGGGGTAGCGCACGGCGTCGAACGCCTGCGCGATCAGGGCCGAGCAGATGATCTTGGTCGGATCGCCGGAACCGAATGCGATCATGCGCCGCCGCCAGCGCTGAGGCACCGGCAACGGAATCAGATAGCGCATCAGGTCGACGATGTTCTTGGTATCATAGCCGAAGCCGATCCGGTTGATGGCGTAGCGGCACACCGTGAAGCGGTCTTCATAGGACAGTCCGACGGGACGGCAGAGGCGGGTGTGATAGGGATAATATTTCGACAGCGGCGCCGAGGTCACGCCTTCGCCGATATTGGCCTCGATCAGGACGTGCGGCTCGCCGTCGGGTTCGATCGCACCGTCGATCGGGCCGACAAAGAGCGCGCCATGCGACCATGTCGATTGCGTGAGGTATTTGATGATGCCTGAAATCCGGTTGTTGCCCTCGACCAGCAGCACATCGCCCGGCTGGATCACGCCGCGGAGATGCTCGGGGTCGCTGGGCGTGAACGGCTCATAGCCCGGGACTTCCTTCTGCAGGTAGCCCGCAATCCACTGGCCGATGGTATCGAGCATTACGCCCATGAAATCCCCCCGCGGTTCTTTGACCGCTTTTCTGTTCCCTTAGCATGGTCGCAAGCCGTTTCAATTTAGTTCATGCGCGAAATGGATCAATCATGATTGATTTACCATGAGTGTTGCTGCGAAACCTGAGATGCGGCACAGTTCGCTAGCTGTTCTCTTTCTTTCAAGCCTCCGGAAACCATGACATGACAATGACCCGCCGCGATTTCCTGTCGGCGTCCACAGGCCTGGCGGTGACGCCGGTTCTGGGTCGCCGGGCGGGGGCGGCGCCTCTACTGCGCGAGGCCGACATTGTCGTGATCGGCGCCGGTGCTGCCGGCATTGCGGCGGCGCGGCGGATCATGGCGGCGAACCGCAAGGTGATCGTGGTGGAGGCGACGAGCCAGATCGGCGGCCGCTGCCAGACCGATGTTGCGACTTTCGACGTGCCGTTCGATCGCGGCGCCCGCTGGATGCATAATCCCGAGACCAATCCGATGATCAAGCTCGCGCGCGCCGCGGGGCTTGAGATCATGCCCGCGCCGTCGGGCCAGAAAATCCGCATCGGCCGCCGCAACGCCCGCGCCGGCGAAATCGAGGAACTTCTCGCAGCCCTGGTGCGCGCTAGCCGCGCCATCGACGAGGCCTCGCGCAGGTTCGACGTTTCCTGCGGATCGGTGATGCCGAAGGATCTCGGCGACTGGGCCGGCACGGCGGAATTCGTGCTCGGCGCCAATTTCGCCGGCAAGGACCTGAAAGACGTCTCCGTCGTCGACAAGGCCCGTGCGCAGGATCGAAACATGGCGATTGCGTGCCGCCAGGGATTGGGCACTCTGATTGCGAAGCTCGGCGAACAGGTGCCGTTGTCGTTGTCGACCCCGGCTAGCCGCATCTCCTGGGATCGCCGCGACGTCACGGTGGAAACGCCTGCGGGCAAAATCGCCGCCCGCGCCGCTGTCATCACGGTGTCGAGCAATGTGCTGGCGGCGGGCAATATCAAATTCACTCCTGATATTCCGAAACGGACGTTAGACGCCGCGGCCAAATTGAGCCTCGGCAGCTATGATCGCATTGCATTGCAGATGCCGGGCAACCCGCTCGGTCTTGCCCGCGACGACATCATCATCGAGCAGAGCAATTCGATGCGAACCGCATTGCTGTATGCCAATATGGGATCATCGTCGCTGTGTTCGATCGATGTCGCGGGCTCGTTCGGCCGCGATCTGTCCGCGCAGGGCGAGAAGGCCATGATTGCGTTTGCGGTGGAATGGCTGACCAAGCTGTTTGGCAGCGAAGCCGCGGCCGCGGTGAAGAAATCGAGCGCGACCCGCTGGAACGCCGCGCCATATGCGCTCGGCGCGATGTCCGCGGCCGGACCGGGCACGCAAGCGTCGCGCAAAGTCTTGACCGAGCCGATCGGCTGCATGTATCTCGCCGGCGAAGCCACCCATGAAACGCTGTGGGGCACGATCGACGGCGCGTGGGAGAGCGGTGAGCGCGCCGCCGAAGGGGCGTTGCGACGAATTGGTGCGTTGAGAGATATCGAACCGGCGGCGCCCCCACCGAAGCCGCGGCGGCGCGCGTCTCCGGTTAACTGATGTCGCGGCCGAAGGCGCTGATCTCGTGGTCGAGCGGTAAGGACAGCGCCTTTGCGCTGCACGAGGTGCGGCGGGCGGGCGAATTCGATGTGGTGGGCGCGCTGACGACGGTGACGGAGACATTCGGCCGGGTCTCGATCCACGGCGTGCGGCAGGAAATCCTGCAGGCGCAATGCGAAGCCGCCGGCCTGCTGCAACGGATTGTGCCGATCCCGTATCCTTGCCCGAACGAGATCTATGAAGCCCGCATGGGCGAGGCCGTCGCGCGAGCCGTAGCTGACGGTATCACGCACATGATCTTCGGCGATCTGTTCCTCGCGGATATTCGCGCTTACCGCGAACAGAAGCTCGCCGGCACCGGAATCACGCCGGCCTTTCCGCTATGGGACCGGCCGACCGCCGAATTGGCGCGGGCGATGATGGCGAGCGGACTGGAAGCCTATCTCGCCACCGTCGATATGAAAAAATTATCGGCGGAATTCGTGGGCCGCAAATTCGATTCACAACTGCTCGCCGATTTGCCCGAAGGTGTCGATCCCTGCGGCGAAAACGGCGAATTTCACACTTGCGTGGTGGCAGGACCGATGTTTGGGCATCGACTGTCGGTCACTACCGGCGAACGCGTCGAACGCGATGGTTATGCGTATTGCGATCTGGTGCTGGCGGGATAAGTGGCTAGCGCAACACCCCGTCAAGCGCCGGCAGGCCGATGAGGACGGCGGCCGCGATCAGGGCGTAGCAGATCGAACGGAACAGCGTCTCGCTGGCGCGGCCGAACAGCGAGGCGCCGAACCAGACGCCGATGCCGTAGACCGGGCCGACCACGAACGAGAGTTTGATGGCGTCCATCGTGATCAGCCCGGTCAGGGCATAGCTGACGATGGAAAAAAAGTCCGAGGCGCCGAAGAACAGGAGGATATTGGCACGCGCGATCGTGGACGCGATCGGACGACCGAGCCAGTAGCCGACGATCGGAGGCCCGCCGGTCTGGGCGAGCCCGCTGCAAAAGCCGGACAATCCGCCAATGCCAACCGAGATCGTTGCGTGGTCCTTGCCCCGGTAGCGCCAGCCCGAGAGCAGCAGCAACAGCAGCGCAAACACGAAGGCGGAAATGATCCAGCGCGTGGTCACCGGTTCGAGCCGGCTGAGGAAGTAGGTGCCAACGGGCACGCCGACCAGGGCGCCGAACACCATGACCGCGGTTGCCTTGCGGTCCGCCTGCTTCCACGCGTTCGGAACGAGCGGCGCGGCCGCGACGAAATCGATGATCAGCAATAGCGCCGCGACCAGGCGCGGCGCCGCGATGCTGCTGGCCAGGGGCATGAAGATCAGCGCGGAGCCGAAACCGGAAAATCCGCGCGCCGTTCCCGACACGAACGCGATCGCGCAGATCGCGATCGCCGCGTTGAGGCTGATGTCCGCCGGTGGGAGGCTGGCCGGGCTCATGCGCTATTGCTTTGGCATGATGTTGTCCGAAACCTGCTCACACCTTTCGGCATCATGCCCCCATCACGCCCGCAAGGTGCCGCCGGTCTTCCGGGCCACCTCGGCCACGATCTTTGCCGCCACCGCGTCGATCTCCTGATCGGTGAGCGTCTTCTCGCGCGGCTGGATCGTCACGGCAATCGCCACCGACTTCTTGGCCTCGTCGATGCCCCTGCCTTCGTAGACGTCGAACACGGTCACACCCGTGATCAGCTTCTTGTCGGCGCCCTGCGCCGCACGCACGATATCGCCCGCCTTGACGGCGCGATCGACGATAAACGCAAAATCGCGCGATACCGGCTGGAATGCAGAGAGTTCAAGCACCGGCTTGGCGCGGGTCGGCCTCTGCTTGGCATCGGGAATGCGATCGAGAATCACTTCGAACGCGACCAGCGGGCCGTCGGCGCCGAGCGCTTCCAGCGTGCGCGGATGCAGCTCACCAAAATAGCCGAGCACGTTTTGCGGGCCGATCTGGATGGTGCCGGAGCGGCCCGGATGCAGCCAATTGGCGCCGCCCGGCACGATCTGAAGGGCCTGCATCGGCGCGCCGACGGCGGCGAGCACAGCGAACGCATCGGCCTTGGCGTCGAGCGCGTCCGTCATCGCCGAACCGGACCAGTGTCGTCCCATGCCTTTCGATGAAGCAAAGCCATGCCGCACGCCTGAGGCCGCGACCAGTTGGTCTTCAGGCTTGTCGCCCTCGAACACCTGGCCGACCTCGAACAGCGCGACATCGGAAGAGCCGCGATTGGCGTTGGCTTGCGCTGCGGCGATGAGACCAGGTAACAGGCTCGGCCGCATATCGGAGAGGTCGGAGGCGATCGGGTTGGCGAGCGCGAGCTCGGCCTGTCCGCCACCGAACAAGTCGGCTGCGGGTTTTGAGATGAACGACCACGTCACCGCTTCGACCAGGCCGCGCGCGGCCAGCGCGCGCTTGGCGCGGCGGGTGCGGAGCTGGATCGCGGTCAGGACCGGCTTGCGTGGCGCCTCGCCGCGCTCGAACGGCGTCATCGGCACCTTGTCGACGCCAACGATCCGCACGATTTCCTCGACGATGTCGGCTTTCCCTGCGACATCCGTGCGCCAGGAGGGCACGGCGACCTTCACGACGGTGCCGCTGCCGGCCACCATAAAACCGAGATGGCCGAGGATGCGCTTCATCTCGACCAGCGGCACGTCGATCGCGGCGAGGCGCTTGACCTCGCTGAGCGGAAAATCGATCACCCGGTCTTCGCCGAAGGGATTGCCGACGACCACGTTCTCCGACGGAGTGCCGCCGCACAGTTCCATCACCAGCTTGGTTGCAAGCTCGAGCCCCGGCACCATGAACGCCGGATCGACGCCGCGCTCGAAGCGATAGCGCGCGTCCGAATTGATGCCGAGCTTGCGGCCGGTCTGGGCGATGTTGATCTCGTTCCACAGCGCGGATTCGATCAGCACGTCGGTGGTGTTTTCATCGCAGCCGGAAGCTTCGCCGCCCATGATGCCGGCCAGCGATTCGACGCCGTGCTCGTCGGCGATCACGCAGGTACCGGCATCGAGCGTATAGGTGCGTCCGTCGAGCGCCAGCAGGGTCTCGCCGTCGCGCGCGCGGCGCACGGTGAGATTGCCCGTCACTTTTTTGGCGTCGAACACATGCAGCGGACGGGCGCGGTCGTAGGTCATGAAGTTGGTGATATCGACCAGCGTGTTGATCGGCCGCAGCCCGATCGAGGTCAGCCGCTTCTGCAGCCATTCCGGCGACGGGCCGTTTTTGACGCCGCGCACCAGCCGCAGGGCAAAGCCCGGGCACAGCGTGGCGTCTTCCACCGTTACCTTCACCGGGCAGGGGAATTCGCCCTTGATAGGCTTGATACCGGGGTCCTTGAATTTGCCCATGTCCGCGGCGGAAAGGTCGCGCGCGATGCCATGCACGCCGGTGCAATCCTGCCGGTTCGGCGTCAGGTTGATTTCGAGCACGGGATCGCCGAGCCCTGCCCATTGCGCGTAAGGCGCGCCGACGGGTGCGTCGGCCGGCAATTCCATGATGCCGTCATGGTCCTCGGAGATTTCCAACTCGGCCGCCGAGCACAGCATGCCGCGGCTCTCGACGCCGCGGATGGTGCCGACGCCGAGCGTGATGTTCTTGCCCGGAATGAAGGTACCGGGGGCTGAGAAAACGCTGACGAGACCCGCCCGCGCGTTCGGCGCGCCGCAGACCACCTGCACCGGTGCGCCGCCGTCGCCGGTGTCGACCATGCAGACGCGCAGGCGATCCGCATTCGGATGCTGCTCGGCCGAAATCACCCGCGCAATGGAGAACGGCGCCAGCGCCTTGGCCTTGTCGTCGATGTTTTCGACCTCAAGCCCGATCATGGTAAGCTTGTCGGCGAGCGTTTCCAACGGCTCGTCGGTGTCGAGATGTTCCTTCAGCCAGGAGAGCGTGAATTTCATGATGCCACCTTGCGGCCTTCCAAAACCTCAACCAGACGAAAACGCTCGCACATCAGCATCATGTCTTCGCTGAACCTGCCCAGCCGTCCGAAATAATTACGATGCGCCGCGCGCCAGTAGGCGAGGCTCCGATCGCCTTCGCCTTCTTCATAGGCAAAGGCAGCATCCACTTCGTTGTAGCGGCGATAGCTCACTTCGGTGGACTCGATCACGCATCTGGGCTCGCCGCTGCCGTCGAGCACAATCCAGCGCTCGCCTGCCGTCGAGGTGTTCGGTTCGTCCTCGGTCGAGCAGGTCGCGGTCTTCACGCCCTTCATCACGAGGTCGAGCAGCTCGTCGGCAAGCTCAGGGCCATCGCCGAACGCGAACGAGCGCAGGCCCTGATATTTTTCGGGCACAGCGCTCACGTGCTCAACCCTCCCGCCAGCGTCGGGACGTCGAGCGGCTTGAAGCCGTAATGCGAGAGCCAGCGCACGTCACTCTCGAACAATTGCCTGAGATCGGACATGCCGTATTTCAGCATCGCGATGCGGTCGATGCCCATGCCCCAGGCAAAGCCTTGATAGATGTCGGGATCGATGCCGCAGGCGCGCAGCACGTTCGGATGCACCATGCCGCAGCCGAGAATCTCCAGCCAGTCCTCGCCCTCGCCGAAACGGATCTCGCCCTTGTCGCGGCGGCACTGGATGTCGACCTCGAGCGAGGGCTCGGTGAACGGGAAGAACGACGGCCGGAACCGCATGTTGATGTGATCGACCTCGAAGAACGCCTTGCAGAACTCGTGCAGGATCCATTTGAGATGGCCGAGATGCGAGCCCTTGTCGATGACGAGGCCTTCGACCTGGTGGAACTGCGGCGTGTGCGTTGCGTCGGAATCGATCCGATAGGTGCGGCCCGGGCAGATGATGCGGATCGGCGGCTTCTGGCCCAGCATCGTGCGCACCTGCACCGGCGAGGTGTGGGTGCGCAACAGCATCCGCGAACCATCTTCCTTCGGATTGAAGAAGAACGTGTCGTGCATCTCCCGCGCCGGATGGCCCTCGGGAAAATTCAGCTTGGTGAAGTTGTAGTCGTCGGTCTCGATATCCGGACCTTCGGCGATGGAAAATCCCATGTCGGCGAAGATGACATTGACCTCCTCGAACACCTGGCTGAGCGGATGAATCCGGCCCTGCTCGGTTGGGGCCTCGCGCAGCGGCAGCGTGACGTCGATAGTCTCGGAGGCGAGGCGGGCGTCAAGCGCTGCCGATTTCAGGATGTCGCGGCGCGCGGATAGCGCCTGGGTGACCTTGTCCTTGGCGAGGTTGATCGCCGCACCCTGCGTCTTGCGCTCGTCCGGCGACATCTTGCCGAGCGTTGCGAGCAGCGCGGAGATCGAGCCTTTCTTGCCAAGCGCGGCGACCCGCACCGCTTCGAGCGCGGTCTCGTCGCCGGCCGCGGCGATCTCAGCGAGAATGGTTTGTTCAAGTGTTGCAAGCTCGGTCATGGCAATCCCTTTTGGCCAGGATGCTTAGCCGATGCTCCTAGCCCGTCATGCCCGGGCTTGTCCCGGGCATCCACGTCTTACAGCGTTCGCGAAGGGGAGGACGTTGATGGCCGGCATGGCCGTCCGAAGGACGGCGTCGCTTCCACTCGCCTATGCCCGGTCATGACGCCGTAGAAAACTTCACAAAGGGCGACGCCTTTAGGCCGCCAGCGCCGCCTTGGCCTTTTCGGCGATCGCCTGGAACGCCGCCGGTTCGGCGATGGCGAGATCCGACAGCACCTTGCGGTCGACCGTGATGCCAGACTTGGCGAGGCCATTCATAAAGACGCTGTAGGTCATGCCGAACGGACGGACCGCGGCATTGATGCGCTGGATCCAGAGCGCGCGGAACGTGCGCTTCTTGCGTTTGCGGTCGCGGAAGGCGTACTGCCCGGCCTTTTCGACCGCGGCTTTGGCCGCGCGGATGGTGTTCTTGCGGCGGCCGTAAAAACCCTTGGCGGCCTTGTAGACTTTCTTGTGCTTGGCGTGAGAGGTCACACCGCGTTTGACGCGAGACATGACGTAAATCCTTGATCAGATGAGGTGACTGGATCGCCGCGCGGACGCGGCTCGGCTGCAAATGGCGTGAACGCGATCAGGCGTTCGGCAAGAAGTACTTCTTGACGTTGTCGCCGTCGGTCTTGAACAGCACGCGGGTGCCGCGGAGCTGACGAATCTGCTTCTTCGTCCGCTTGATCATGCCGTGGCGCTTGCCGCGCTGGGCGTGCATCACTTTGCCGGTGGCAGTCACCTTGAAGCGCTTTTTAGCGCCTGACTTGGTCTTCAGCTTGGGCATTTGGCTCTCCTGTTGCCGCAACACGAAAACGCCCGTAAAGGCGCTTGGCCGGCTAAAATGCTCGTTAGAGCGTTGAAAGTGCTCAGGTTTTTCCAAAAACGAAACAACCCGCACGGACATCGACACGGCAGCCCTTGATCAGCCGGGCGATGAAGGCTGGGCTTATGGCAGACCGAAAGCGAATTGGCAACGATGAACCGCGGAACCGTCTGCTGTGACGTAATCCCTGACGTCGTAGATGCCTTAGCCCGGAACCGGACAAAATGACCAGATTTCATCAATCGAACGCCCGATTTGCTGACTTTTCCAGCCTGCACCCCCTGCGATGGCTTCCCGTGTTCGCGGCCCTTGCCGCAGGCGCGACCCCGGTTACTGCGGATGCCGCGACAAGAAGGGCGGGCGGGGCCTATGACGGCACCTGGAACGTGACCTTCGCCACCACGCGAGGCAATTGCAGTTCAGGCTATAGCGTTCCCTTCCAGGTCGCGGGCAGCCGCGTGTCGTCGGCGGGCGGGGGCCGGGTCTCCGGCTCGGTCAACCGCATCGGCGCGGTCGCCGTGAGCGTGTCGGTTGGCGCCTCCAGGGCGAGCGGCGGCGGCCGGCTTGCCGGCACCAGCGGCACCGGTTCCTGGAGCGGCATCATCACCGGCGATCGCTGCAGCGGCACCTGGCGAGCCACGCGAAGCTGATTTTCGTCGTCCGAGCCGCATTGGCTTGCTAGGACAAGCGCGCGGGGCACGCGGTCTGAATCAGGGGATACTCGATGCTGGGGGTTGGCATTCTGGGCGCCGGATTTTTCGGCGCCTTTCACGCGCGCGCCATTGCAGCCGTTCCGGACGTCCGCCTCGTCGCGGTGTGCGCGGAGGAATTGGCGCTGGCCGAAGCTTTCGCCGTGGAACATGGCGGCAAGCCTTATGGCGACTGGCGCGCGATGCTCGACGACAGCTCGGTCGACGCGGTCGCGATCACGGCACCGCATCATCTGCATTGCCAAATGGCGGTGGCCGCGCTGCAGGCCGGCAAGCATGTGTTGCTGGAAAAGCCGATGGCGCTGTCGGTCGCCGAATGCAGCCAAATCATGGCGTCAGCCGAAACCAGCCGGCACAAACTGATGATCGGGCAGATCATGCACTTCGTTTGGCCCTGCCTCGTGGCGCGCGAGATCCTGGATCGCGGTGAACTCGGCAAGCCCATTACGGGATCGAGCTCGCTTAAGAAAATCTGGATGGAGTCGAACCGCCGCGGCTGGCATCTCGATCCTGCCACGGGCGGCGGCATGCTGATGACCGCCGGCATCCACGCGCTGGACCAGCTGGTGTGGCTGATGAATGGCCGGGTCGGGTCGATTTCGGCCGCGGTCAGCACGTCGTTTCACGATCAAAAAGCCGATGACAGCGTCATGATGCTGTTGCGCTTTCCCGACGGCCGTTTCGCCCAGGTGGCCAGTATCGGCTTCCGGGACGGCGGCGGAACCTTCGATATCGACCTGGTCTGCGAGCATGGCACGCTCCGGATCGACCTCGATCGCGGCGTCGCCATCGGACGAGGCGGGAAGTGGACTGACGTTCCTAATTCCCACGATCCTGCGTGGATGCAGAACGGCATTGTCAGGGAATGGCAGGCGATGGCGGCGGCGATCATTCATGACACGGATGTGCCGATCACCGGCGACTACGGCCGGCACATGATTGCGTGCATCGATGCCGCGATGATTTCGGCCCGCGAGCGCAGGGATGTCGACGTTACGGCGTGACGCCAACGGGGCATCGGCTGCTCATGGCAATCTCCGATGTGGCCTCATGCAATTGAAAACGCCCCCGGATCAAGTCCGAGGGCGTGCTCCGCTATCGATCGAAAAATACGAAGGGCGCGTTCAGCGTGGCGCCAGCACCATCACGACCTGGCGTCCCTCGAACCTGGCGTCCTGCTCGACCTTGGCGAAATCGGCGACATCGGCCTTCACCTTGTCCAGGAGCTTGGTGCCGATCTCCTGGTGCGCCATTTCGCGGCCACGGTAACGCAAGGTGATCTTGACCTTGTCGCCTTCCTCGAAGAACCGCTGCATCGCGCGCATCTTCACGTCGTAATCGTGATCGTCGATCATCGGCCGCAGCTTGATCTCCTTGATCTCGACGACCTTCTGCTTCTTGCGGGCCTCGGCGGCTTTTTTCTGCGCGGAGTATTTGAACTTCCCGTAGTCCATGATCTTGCAAACGGGAGGATTATTGTTCGGCGAAATCTCGACAAGATCCATGCCCGCTTCGATGGCCAACTTGACGGCGACCACGGTCTCGACCGTTCCGTGGTTGGTGCCGTTCTGATCGATCAGCTGGATCTGCGCGTTGCGGATTTCATCATTGGTGCGCGGCCCGTCTTTGGTTGCGGCGGGCGGGGCTCTGTTGGGACGGCGAATGGGTAACTCTCCAAAGTTGTGAACGAAGGCTATATTTTGAAGCAATACGCGGCGGCGGGCAAGCGAACTCGCTGTCTGCGCGCTAAAACCGTCAAATGCGAGGCATTTTGGTCACGCCTGCCAAATATAGCGCTACCGGATGATCCGCAAGGACAGTCCCTCGCATTGACCGACGATCCGGGCTCGCCGACAAAGCGGCGGGCAAGAGTGACAAATCCATGACCAATTCAGCCGCAAACGATCAGGAACCGGCCTTTATCGAGGTGGGCAAGGACGAGGTCCGGCGCAGGATAGCGGTGCGGGCCCGCATCGGGGCCTCGCCCGGGCTGATCTGGCTCGGCGGTTTCAATTCCGACATGAAGGGCACCAAGGCGCTCGCGCTGGATGCGTGGGCCGCCGAGCACGGCCGCGCCTGCGTCCGGTTCGACTATTCCGGCCATGGCGAATCCGGCGGTGCCTTCATTGACGGCACCGTCGGGCGCTGGCTGGAGGAGAGCACCGCCGTGTTCGAGCAATTCTGCCGTGGTCCGCAGGTCGTGATCGGCTCATCGATGGGCGGCTGGATGGCGTTGCTCCTGGCGCGCGAGATCGCCAAAAGCCAGGCGAGCCAGGTATCGCTAGCGAACCGGGCATCGCTAGCGAGCCAGGCATCGCTGGCGGGGCTGGTGCTGATCGCACCGGCGCCTGATTTCACCGAGCAATTGATGTGGAATGGCTTCCCGCCCGAAGTGCGTGAGGAGATCCAGACCAAGGGGGTGTGGATGCGGCCGTCGCCATATGACGACGGCGCGCTCTATCCGATCACGCGCGCGCTGATCGAGGAGGGTCGCAATCATCTGTTGCTCGGCAGCGCCATAGACGTGGGATGTCCGGTGCGGATCCTGCAGGGCGCGCAGGATCCCGACGTGCCATGGCAGCACGCGTTTGCGCTCGCGCATCGGCTGCCGAGCGAGGACGTGGTCCTGACCATGATCCAGGACGGCGATCACCGCCTGTCGCGGCCGCAGGATATCGCGCGGATCATCGCCGCGGTGGCGGAGATCGGTTAGATTTTCTTCCCTTCTCCCTTTGTGGGAGTATGAGGCTCTATGTAACCGATGGCGGAGAAACGGAAATCGATGTCCGTATAGTGCCCCCTGCACGCGATTCTCGCGACCGCCCGCCCCTGACCGCCCGCCCATGCGTTAAATCGACCGCGCGCAGGAACCTAACAACCGCAACCCGGCTTGTTGATGCCGGGCCACGTTGTTGGCGCTGGTCCGTGGCCCGGACCGGCTACCGCCTTACCCCTTGCCCATGTGTCGAAGCGAAGAAAATATCCCATCAGAAAGGGCAGCCGCCACTGCCAAGCATCCAGTGATCCATTCCAGGCACGTCACTCTCCACGGACACGATTTACCTCAGCTGGATACCATGGAGGATTATGTTGAATACCTCCCCCGCAATCTTCGCTTGTTGCATTTGAAGGTCTCTATTTGCTTCAGCTTGACCTAGCTTTTGGAGCTCAACTTGCTCGGCATTGGCGGCAGTCTTATTTCCTAACTGGGCCGCCCGATGATACAGCGCCAGCTTCGTTTCCCTGGGCCCTCTCGGAGAAGCGTGATTTCTGTCGATCATCTCCGCGAGGCTGACCATCGAGTTGGAATCACCTAGATCAACCCCGGTGCGAAAATAATTGACAGCCTCCGGAGGGTTTGCCGCAAGGACTATCCATCCAATGTTATCAAACGCGGCCGGATATCTAGCCGAGACAAGTTTTTGTAATAGTGCAAAAGCTCGTTTGCGGTCGCTGAATTGCAAGGCCCTCGCTAGTTGGTATTGGAGGCGGGCCTTGCTCGGGTCTTGCTTCGATGCAATCTCGCACGCTTCGACGGCATCCTTAGCCTGCAATTTTAGCGCGTCATATGGTACGCCCTCTCCAACTCTATTTTGATCGTTGGGATTGGCGGCCAGTAAGTCACAGCGTTGCTCGGATTGAGTTAGCTTGTCCAGTTCCTCTCGCCTTTTATTAGCGGCGGCTTCCTCGTTCTTTTTAGCAGCGGCTTCCGCATCGGCCTGCTTCTTGGCCTGATCTGCGGCTTCCTTCTGCAATTTAACAACCAGATCCTTCGTCAGAACCGCCAACGGGTCGCCCGTTGCCGGATGAAACCCAGGACCATCATAGAATTCATATTGTCCATCTGACCCACGCCAGTACCAGGCGCGGGGTTCGCCGGTAATTTGGTCGAAGAAGATAAAGGTTTTCGGATCAACCTTCTGCGGCACCCGCTTCGGTTTGGCCTGCTGATCCTTCCAGGATGCAACGACTTCTTTAGTAACCGGCAACAGCTCTTCACCGGTGTCTGGATGAAACCCCATCAGGCTAAAAAGCTCGATATTTCCATTCTTGTTCTTTGCGTACCAGATAGCCGGTTCGCCGGAACGAAGGTCGAAGAAAGTCGGTTCAGATATGTCTATACGCTTCGGCCGATCACCCTTCTCGTATTCCTTCAAGCGTGCCAGCATTTCAACCGAGAAGGGCCTGCATTGACGCCCTGTTTCAGCATCGATGCCGGGTTGCGTCCCATATCGAACAGAGACCTTTGTCAAAACGTAACATGGCCTGCCGGTATGTGCTTCCCGGTATTTTTTCCATTCCGCAATCGTAGCCAGATCGACAACAATAAGAGGTTCGCCCGTTCCCGGATGAAACCCGGGACCATCATAGAATTCGTATTGTCCATCTGACCCACGCCAGTGCCAAGCGCGGGGTTCGCCGGTAATTTGGTCGAAGAAAACAAAAGTCTCCGGATCAACCTTCTGCGACACCCGCTTCGGTTTGGACTGCTGATCCTTCCAGGATGCAACGACTTCTTTAGTAACCGGCAACAACTCGTCGCCAGTGTCTGGATGAAAACCCATCAGGCTGAAAAGCTCGATATTTCCATTCTTGTTCTTTGCGTACCAGATAGCCGGTTCGCCGGAACGAAGGTCGAAGAAAATCGGTTCAGATACGTCTATGCGCTTCGGCCGATTGCCCTTCTCGTATTCCTTCAAGCGTGCCAGCATTTCAGCCGAGAAGAGCCTGCATTGACGCCCTGTTTCAGCATCGATGCCGGGTTGCGTCCCATATCGAACAGAGTCCTTTGTCAAAACGTAACATGGGGTGCCGGTATGCGCTTCGCGGTATTTTTTCCATGCGGCAATCGTGGCCAGATCGACAACAATAAGAGGTTCGCCCGTGCGGGGATAAAATCCGGGACGATTGTAGAACTCGTAATCGCCCGTCTCTGTTTTGCGATGCCACGCATTTGGTTGACCCGTTACGGGATTGAAAAATGCATAATCGTCGTCGGGGTAAATGCGCTCCGGGGCTTGCCGGTTTTGATCATTCCAAACAGACACAATGTCTTTGGCGATCGGAGTCAATTCCTCGCCGGTCTGCGGATGATAGCCCATCAGATCGAAGATTTCGACGAATCCATTCTGCTCGCGGGAGTACCACACGATCGGACTTCCCGTGCCCGGGGCAAAGAAAACGGGATTATCGCTTGCAACCAATCGCTTCGGCCTGTCTCCCTTTGCGTATCGCCCTACGCGCTCCGCGATTTCAGGGGTTAAGGGTTTGCATTCCAGGCCTGTATTGGGATCGATTCCGGCGCGTTCGCCAAAGCGAATCGAATCTCGTGTCATGACGTAACACTTTTGCGCGACGCCTTTCGCGTCGAAGGGTTTATCAGCCCAATACAAAACGAGAGCTTGCCCGATGACTAAAACAAGAAGCCCAGCCAGCCCTAGAGAGCGGCGTCTCTTCGAAAATGAGATCAGGCAACTGAACAAAAACACTGTGAGGGCGAAGACAGCCCAGACAAGTGCAGTAGCCAGATGTTTATTAAGAGCGAGTGTCGCGGCAAGCTCTTCAACATACGATCTAGCGTAGAAATAGATGAAGATCTTGTCGAACAGCCAAATGAGTGAAGCCGCTGCAAGGATAAGGCCCACAAACGAAAGAATTACCTTTGGCTTGAAGAATTGGTATGGCTGCCAGCCCTGTGGCAACGCAAATCGATTCCGCAACGTTTCGAACATTACATTGGCTCCGAACAACGTTTAAATTTGGAATTGCGCCGCCGGGGCCGTGTCTGCTTACCCTAAGTGGCGCTTCGCCCGGTCTATCGACCCATATTGGCAACTTCGTATTGAAGCCATTTATCCGAACGGGCCGGGCGGGGTTCGGGTTAGGTCCTTGAACAGGATTTAGTGACGTTGAGATCGCCGCGCAGCAGCCAAATCTTGTTGTTGAGCGCCAATAATTTGCGTTTTGCCGCCAAAATTAGCAGAGTGGTGCCAGCCCTCGCTGTAAAAGGAGGGTTATATGACAGCATCAAATTCTATCTCCAACCACGAAGACGCGGGCTGTACTGTGTCAGCGATTATACTTGCCGACGCGAAGGCTCGGCGGATCCCGGAACGGCGGCTATAGTTCTTGCCGGTCTCACGGCGGCGGCACGTCCGTCATCGGCTTGCGCTGCGCCAGCGCTGCAACTGTCGAGGTGCCGATTGGGCCTTTCTCGTCATAGAGCCAACACTCGCCGATCGCGATGCCGTCACTGGCGTGATGGTTCACCACGTCAAAGCCGATCCATCGCGTCACTGGCAGGCGATGGAGATACAGCGTGACGTCGCTGTTGATATAGCCGAGCCCACGATCGCCCGCATTGGCAAACGGGCTCGCAAAATCCGCGCCTGTGGCAACATGGACGAAGGGCGACATCGGCGTGCCCTCGACCAGCTCGCGGACCTCGCTCATCCACAACCGCCGCGGGCCGAGCGAGCCCATCGCGCCAATAATGGGCCTCGTGGTCCATTTGCCGTTCATGCCGAGCCTGGGGTCGGTCGGCGCCTGGATCATGTCGGGCAACGGCGCGTCCCAGTTCGACGGCGACCAGACATTGCCCGGCGCATTTTCCGTCCGGCGCAACAACTGGCATGAGGTGCGCGCCATGCTGGTGCCGCCGGAAACGAACTCGGCTTCCACCACCTTGATCCGCATGCCGTCGCGGACAAGTTTCGCGGTGACTTCCACCGGCGTCAGGATGTTCGGCAGCCGAAACATGTCGACCGTCAGCCTTGCCGGCACGAATTCATCGGAGCCGTGACGCTCCTCGATGACGTGGGCCAGCATGCCGACCACGACGCGACCTTGCATCGAGTTCGGGTCCCACGGACCGTTTGAGACCGGATTGGGAATGAAGGCGTCGCCGCGCCTGGCGAAGAAGGGTTGATTTGTCATGGCGCCGGCGAACATGACGGAAACCCCGCGCCGAAATCAAGAGTGTGCGGCGCAAATCATCCATTCCGCGCGAACGGCCGTGTCGGTCTCGCTGGCTGCGGCTCGCTTTGTCAGCGCGGTAAAGGCGTCAGGCGCCAATAGCTGCGACAGTGCCCATATTGCAGCTCCCCGCACCAGCGGGCTTGCGTCACCAAGCAATCGCTCGGCCTCATGCGCCAGCGCGGCATCGCCGGAGTTGCCGATCGCAATCAGGACATTGCGAAGGAAGCGGTCACGGCCGATGCGCTTGACCGGCGATTTCACAAACAGCGCGCGAAACGCTGAATCGTCGAGCCGCGCCAATTCCGAAAGTTGCGGTGCGCGCAATTCGGCGCGCGCGGCAAGCTTGGCCTCGCGGCCTTGCTGCGCGAACTTGTTCCATGGACAGATCGCGAGGCAATCGTCGCAGCCATAGATTCGGTTGCCGATCGCTTTGCGGAATTCGTGCGGGATCGGGCCCTTGTTCTCGATCGTCAGGTATGAAATGCAACGGCGGGCATCGAGCTTGTAGGGCGCAGGAAACGCCGCGGTCGGGCAGATATCCTGGCACGCGCGGCACGAACCGCAATGATCGCTGTCCGCTTCGTCCCGCGGCAGATCCGTCCCTGTGAAGATCGCGCCGAGGAACAGCCATGAGCCGAACTCGCGCGACACCAGATTGGTGTGCTTGCCCTGCCAGCCCAGTCCCGCGGCCTGTGCCAGCGGCTTTTCCATGACGGCGGCGGTATCGACGAACACCTTGACCTCATTGCCCGACGCCGCGACCAGCCAGCGCGCCAGCGCTTTCAGGCGCTTCTTGATCAGGTCGTGATAGTCGTCGCCTTGCGCATAGGCGGAGATTGCGCCAAGCGTGCGCTTTTCGAGCATCTCAAGCGGGTTTTCATCCGGCCCGTAATTGACGCCGAGCATGATCACCGAGCGCACGCCGGGCCACAGCACGCGCGGATCGGTTCGGCGTTCGTGGCTCGTGGCCAGCCAGTCCATGTCGCCATGGGCGCCGGCCTCGAGGAATTCGCGGAAATGCTTTCCGGCTTGCGCGATCGCATCCGGATCGGTCACGCCGATGCAGTCGAAGCCGAGTGCGCGGGCTTCGTGCGCGAGCGCGGCCTTCAAATCGGCGCCGGAGAGCTTGACGGCCTTGTTCAGAAGTCGAGATCCACGTAGGTCCGCGACGCCGGCACGCCCGCCAGCCATTCGCTCAGCAGCGGGCGGAACGACGGGCGGGATTTCACTCGCGCGTACCACGCCTTTGCCGCGTCGTCCTCGCTCCATGGCACGTCGCCCAGATAATCAATCGCCGAAAGATGCGCCGCGGCGGCGAGGTCCGCGTAGGTCAGCCGCTCGCCGGCGAGGAAATTCCGCGTCTGCGCCAGCCAGCCGATATAGGCCAGATGATAGCGCACATTGACCTTGGCCGCGCGGATCACCTCGGCCGCCGGCGCACCGCCGCCGTTCTCCTCGCTCATGAAACGCTTGTAGATGCGCTCGGTCACCAGCGGATTGGAGGCCTCCTCGAAGAATTTATCGTTGAACCACGCCATCAGCCGCCGCACCTCGATGCGCTCGCCCATCGAGACCGGCAGCAGCCGCCGTTCGTCGGCATTGGCGCCATGAACTTCGTCGAGGTATTCGGCGATGATGCCGGCGCCGGGAATTGGCGGCCTGCCTTCGGCAATCAGGACCGGCGTGGTGCCCGCGGGATTGAGCACGAGATAGGCCTCGCGCCGCTCCCAGGGCCGCTCTTCCACCAGGCGTAAATCGAGGCCGTGTTCGCCGAGGGCCAGGCGAATGAAGCGCGAATGCGGACAGAACGGATGGTGGAACAGCGTGTACATGAAGTCCTTTGGTTAGTTCGCGGCGCTTAAGAAACCCTCAATCCGTTGAGGCCGCATCGATCGAATGGGGACACTAGCCAAGCAGGCGCGCGAGGCAACCTGTGTTTTGCCGATTTTTTGCGATTGCGAGACGGGTGGGAATAGGCGAGAAGAACCCGGCTTTTTTGGCCCCTTTCGATCATAACGGGCTAGTGCCGCCGATTTGAAGTTCCTACCCCGGTTGCCGCGAGCTCGTCTTAGGAACTTCAAATCGATGAGCGGCACTAGAAATTATGGATTTGCGAGCACCCCTTTGCTTCCGAAGTTCGTGTCAGGGGGTGCTGCAATGTTGTCACGAACTTCGGAAACGGGGCGCTAGATCATGATGTCAGATGCAGTGAGGGCGGTGATTCTCGGCATCATCGAGGGTGTCACGGAGTTCCTGCCGGTCTCCTCGACGGGCCATATGTTGCTGGCGCAACGTTTCTTCGGCCTCGGTGAGGGCAATTTCTGGCAAAGTTTTGTCGTGTTGATTCAGCTCGGCGCGATTCTTGCGATCGTCGTGCTCTATTTCGCCAAATTGTGGCGCGTCGCGCTCGGCATGTTCACCAATCCCGACGACCGACGCTTTGTCGTCGGTGTGCTGGTGGCGTTCCTGCCTGCGGTGATCATCGGCCTGATTGCCGGCAAATACATCAAGGAACTGCTGTTCAATCCGTGGGTGGTGTGTTTCTCGCTGATCGTCGGCGGTGCAATTCTGATCTGGGTCGATCAGCTCGATCTCAATCCGCATGAGGACGACGCCACGCGGTTTCCGCTATTGATGTATCTGTGGATCGGCATCGCGCAGTGCGTCGCGATGATTCCCGGCGTGTCGCGCTCGGGCGCCAGCATCGTGGCGGCGATGCTGCTCGGCGCCGACAAGCGCGCGGCGGCGGAGTTTTCGTTCTTCCTGGCGATCCCGACCATGATCGGCGCGTTCGCCTATGATTTCTACAAGAACCGCGGCGAGATGACGACCGATCACCTCGGCATCATCGCGATCGGATTCGTGGTCTCTTTCATTACCGCGATGATCGTGGTGAAGACGTTTCTGAATTATGTCACGCGCCACGGCTTCACGTTTTTCGCGTGGTGGCGCGTCATCGTCGGCACGCTCGGCCTGATCGCGCTGGCGCTGGGAAGGTAGGCGCGACGGCTACGCGCTCTTCCGCTGGAACTGCCCGTTGGCGCGGAAGCGCCACAGATATTGCGGGGCGATCGCTTCCAGCGAATTGGGCGTGATCCCGAGCCCTTCCAGCGTCAGCCCTGCGGCCTTCGCCCCGTCCGAGACCACATTGTCCGACCGCAGCAGCGCCACCTGATCGGGCGTCAGTTTCAGCGCGCCCGGCGCAAATTGCAGGAACATTGCCTGGAGCTTGGCGAGACCGAACGGCAGCGAAATCAGCATGCGCTGACGCCCGGTGATGACTAGAATGATTTCCATGATCTCGCGCATCGTCAGCACTTCCGGCCCGCCGAGTTCATAGGTGGCGCCCGGCTTGGTCTTGCCGTCGACGGCGTCCGCCACCGCTCTTGCGACATCGCCTACATAGACCGGCTGCATCCTGTTCACCCCGCCGCCGATCAGCGGCAGCGCCGGCGAAATCCGGGCGAGCGAGGCAAAGCGATTGGTGAATTGATCCTCAGGGCCAAACACCACGGAAGGCCGCAAGATCGTGGCGGAGGGCACGGCCGCCAGCACGGCTTTTTCGCCGGCCGCCTTGGAACGCCCGTAGCTGGAGAGCGAGTTCTCGTCGGCGCCGATCGCGGAGATATGCACCATATCAGCGCCAACGACGGCGGCGGCCCTGGCGACTGTCCCCGCGCCCCTGGCCTGTACGGCGTCGAAGGTTTGCGCGCCGCCCTCGGCCAGAATGCCGACCAGATTGATCGCGGCGTGGGAATCCCGCATCGCGGCCTCTACCGAGGCTGGATAGCGCAGATTGGCCTGCACCGCGTGGATCTGGCCGACCCTGCCGAGCGGCTGCAAATGCCCGGCCAGTTCCGGCCGCCGCACCGCCACCCGGATGCGATATTCGCGCTTGGCCAGCGCCCGGACCACGTTTCGCCCCAGAAACCCTGATCCGCCAAACACCGTGACGAGCGTTTCCAGGTTCGATGCCATGGGGTCCATTCCTGCCGGTCAAATTCGAGAGATCGTGGGCGTATTTAGCGGTTTCGCCATACGCCAACATGCCGTCGCCGTATAGCCTATTTGGATCGCAATTCGCCAATTTGACAAGCGTGCGACCGATCCTTACTAAAGCCGCCCGGGCCCAGGTGGTGGAATTGGTAGACGCGCTGGCTTCAGGTGCCAGTGGCTTAACGGCCGTGAAGGTTCGAGTCCTTTCCTGGGCACCATTTGCCCGTGCCCATGATTTCGCCGAATGCGGGCTGAGCGGTCCTTCAAGCCGGAAGAGGGCGACCGTCGGAGCAGCACGAGGGATTATTTCGCCTTGCTTTTGGGATCGCCGCTGGCGCCCCTTGCCCTGATACGCGGATTCCCGCCATCGCCCTTCTCAATGTCGAAAGCTTCCGTCTTGCGTACCAGGTCGCTGAGTTTGCTATGGCCGTATGAGCGAACGTCAAAATCGGAAAACAGATTCAAGAGTTGCGAGCCGACCTGCCCTAGCGGAACCCATCCATCCTCGCTTTCAATCTGCGAAACAGCCTTTTTCAGAAATGGAATCGCGGCACGACGCGGCTGCAAAGCACCCGATCTGGACGGTGTTTCCGCGTTGGAGGTCGTCGCCGCCGGCAAAAGATTCTCGGTGTAGATGAATCTGCGGCAAGCCTGCCTGAAACTCTCCGGCGTTTTCTGCGCTCCAAACCCGTAAACGTCGGCGCCCTGCTCGCGCATGCGTGAGGCAAGGCGCGTAAAATCGCTGTCGGAAGACACCAGGCAAAAACCATCGAACCGTCCGCTATGCAAAAGATCCATCGCGTCGATGACCAATGCGATATCCGAAGCGTTCTTGCCCTTCGTGTAGGCAAACTGCTGATACGGGTCGATAGCGTGCTTTTGCAGGATATCAGACCACGATCTGAGGTGCGGGCCGGAGAAATCGCCGTAGATGCGGCGCACGCTGGCCTCGCCGAATTTGGCTATCTCCTCGAACAGGCCGCCGGCAATTTGCGGCGAGGTGTTGTCGGCATCGATCAGCACGGCAAAACGAGGCAATCGCTGCTGTTCGGCTTTCATCGGGAAGACCCTCGGTTACGGCGGCGGTTGGGCATATTGACGTGGTTCCGCCGATTCTGGAAAGTCGCGATAAAGTACGCCATATGGCTCCCCGCGCCTCTCGTTTGTTGGCGAATTCAACGTTACTTTAGGCGCTACCGATTCGACGAGGTTCCGACCCCAATGACCATCCGCCTGCATCGCGGCGATCTGCCCGATCTCTCCCGCTACAAGGATTCCGTTGCGATCGATACCGAAACCATGGGGCTCAATCCGCATCGCGACCGCCTTTGCGTGGTGCAGATGTCGAATGGCGACGGCAGTGCCGACGTCATCCAGATCCCGAAGGATCACAGCGACGCGCCGAACCTGAAGGCGCTGCTCGCCAATCCCGATATCATCAAGATCTTTCACTTCGCGCGCTTCGATCTTGCCGCGCTCTACAACGCCTTCGGTGTGATGCCGCAGCCGGTCTACTGCACCAAGATCGCCTCGCGGCTGACGCGCACCTACACCGATCGGCATGGACTGAAGGATCTGGTGCGCGAGGTACTCAATATCGATCTGTCGAAACAGCAGCAATCGAGCGACTGGGGTTCGCCGGACCTGAGCGAGGCGCAGCTCGCCTACGCGGCCTCCGATGTGCTGCATCTGCATGGCCTGCGCGAACGGCTCAACATCATGCTGGCGCGCGAGGGTCGCTCTGAGTTGGCGCAGGCCTGTTTCGACTTCCTGCCGACCCGGGCCAAGCTCGACCTCGGTGGCTGGGAGGCCGAGGACATTTTCGCGCATTCATGAACTGAGACCATTTGAAGCACGGCCGCGTGTTTACGCCGCGTTTCGGTCACACTGGTAAAGCGTGGTCCGGGCTGCGTAACCGGGCAATTCCGGGTACAATGGCGGGCTAATCTCGCCTTCGGGTAGCTTTGGAGCCGCGGTGAACTCGTTGCAGAACCCAGCTTACGTCGCCGGAATGCAGGCGCGCTTTGCCAGCGCGGCGCGCCACAGCCGGATGGTACGTATCCTGCGGATCGCGGTACCGGCCGCCGTGGTCTTGGCGATGGCGGGCATCGTGGCGGTGTCGATCTTCAATCCGTTCCGCATGCTGTTGCCGAAGATCCCCGTCGACATGGGCAATCTGGTCGTTTCCGGCACCAAGATCACGATGGAATTGCCGCATCTCTCCGGCTACTCGACCGATCAGCGCCCGTACGAAATGTGGGCCAAGGCCGCGATCCAGGATCTGACCGACCCCGATCACGTCGAACTCAAGACGCTGCGCGCCAAGGTGATGATGGAAGACAAGAGCACGGTGACGATGGACGCCCGCACCGGATATTACGACAGCAAGCAGCAAATGCTCGAGCTGCGGAAGGATATCTTCCTGCAATCCTCCACCGGCTATGAAGCCCGCATGTCGCAGGCTTATGTCGACCTGAACAAGGGAACGGTAACGTCGGACGAACATGTCGACGTCAAATTGTTGAACGGAACGCTCGTCGCCGACAAACTCAGGATCTTCAACAGCGGCGAGATAGTGCGGTTCGAAGGCAATGTCGTGATGAACCTGGATAATCTGGCGCCAGCCGAAGAGCCTCCAGCACCGCCCGTTGCGCCAGCTCCGTCCGCCAAGACGCGCAAGTCTGCCAACTCCAAATGAATTCGATGATGAAGTTCACACAGGTTCGGCCGATTGCGGGCGTCGTATGCGCGGCCGTGTTTGCATTCGCAGGCCTCGCCGGCAACGAGGCCCGTGCGCAAAGCGCGGTTTCGGGCGTCCCGAACGCGATGCAGGGTTTTTCGCAGAACCGCGATCAGCCGATTCAAATCGAAGCGGCATCGCTCGAGATGCGCGACAAGAAAAAGGAAGCCACCTTCGCCGGCAATGTGAAGGTCGTGCAGGGCGACACCACCATGACGTCGAAAACGCTGGTCGTGTTTTATGAGCAAGCGGCGGCGCCCGCCGCGCCGCCACCGGCCAATACCAAGGGCGCGAAGGCTGCGCCGGCGCAATCCGCGCCTATGCAGTCCGCGACCCCAGGGCCGGGCGGCAGCTCGTCGATCCGCCGGCTGGAAGCCAAGGGCAGCGTCGTCGTCACGCAAAAGGAGCAGGTCGTGACCGGCGAGACCGCCATCTTCGACACCAAGGCCAATCTCATCACCATGACCGGCGGCGTAGTGCTGACCCAATGCAAGAACGTGCTGCGTGGCGACCGCCTGCTGGTCGACATGACGACCGGCGTGTCGCGGGTGGAATCGGACAGCGGACGGGTGCAGGGCCTGTTCGACCAGTCGAACCAGGGCTGCGGCGCAACGCCGGGCGTCCCACCGGGTGCCCCGAAGCCAGGCATTCCCTCGCTGATTCCGGGAAAAAAATAATATATGTCAATGTCTTAGTCATTATTTAGGACCCGTATGGTTGAAGCGCGGGGCCCGAGCCTGTATTTACTGGGCGGGGCGCGGCGGGGTGTTTCGCTGGGCAGGGAACATCCATTCATTCATGCTTCGCAGGCGAACCGAATCGCCGGCAGGTGTGTCGCGGGATCACCGTGAAAGGCTGAAGCGAAGCGGAATGGTGGATTTACTGGGCATGTTCCGTCGACGCCCCGCGAAACGCGGGCCGGCAGGATTTGCGCGCTCGCGTGACGACATTACCGCGCTCGGCGATTCCTTCGGCGACATGCTGACGAGCCCGGTGCGCGACGCGCCCCCGATGGCACATAGCGCGCCGCTGCCCGGGCTGGAATTGCCGCGGCCGCCGCAGCCGGCCGTGGAGCCGCCGCGACAGGAAAGGCCGCGTCCGCAGACCCAACCCGCCAAGACCAATGGCGCGGCCGCCCCGCGCCTGATCAAGCGGCCGGGCTATCTGGCTGTGCATAGCGTGGAAAAGAGCTTTGGTACCCGCCAGGTAGTGCGCGGCGTCAGCATCTATGTTCGCCGCGGTGAGGCGGTAGGTCTGCTCGGCCCCAACGGCGCCGGCAAGACCACGGTGTTCTACATGATCACCGGGCTGATCAAGGCCGATCGCGGCGCCATCGAACTCGACGGCCACGACGTCACCAAGTTGCCGATGTATCAGCGCGCACGGCTCGGCATCGGCTATCTGCCGCAGGAAGCCTCGATCTTCCGCGGCCTCACCGTCGAGCAGAATATCCGCGCCGTGCTCGAGGTCGTCGAACCCTCGAAGAAAAAACGCGAGGCCGAACTCAATTCGCTGCTCGATGAGTTCAACATCGCGCGCCTGCGCAAATCGCCCTCGATCGCGCTGTCCGGCGGTGAGCGCCGCCGCGTCGAGATCGCTCGCGCCCTCGCGACCCGTCCGAATTACATGCTGCTCGACGAACCCTTCGCCGGCATCGATCCCATTGCGGTCGGCGACATTCAGGATCTGGTTCGTCACCTCACCAATCGCGGCATCGGCGTCCTGATCACCGACCACAATGTGCGCGAAACGCTCGGCCTGACCGACCGCGCCTATATCGTCTATGCCGGGGAGATCTTGACAGAGGGCAGCCCGGACGAGATCGTCAATGACCCGGATGTACGCCGCCTTTACCTTGGCGAGGAATTCCGCCTCTAGCCCAATTTTCGCAGGGGTCAAGCCGTGTACATCGGCTTTGGACTAAGATAAGCAAGAATCGGACCAACTTTCAGTGGATCGGTTCTTGCCTCCATGGCGCTGACGCAGAGACTAGAATTCCGCCAGTCGCAGTCGCTGGTTATGACGCCGCAGCTGATGCAGGCGATCAAACTGCTGCAACTGTCGAATCTCGACCTCTCGGCCTTCGTCGAGGAGGAACTGGAGCGGAACCCGCTGCTGGAACGGGCCAATGACGGCCCCGAAGCGCCGGTCGCGGGCGAGCCGGCCGCAGAGCGCGCCGAATTCTCCGATTCCGGCGATCAAGCCGGTTTTGGCGACGAAGGCGGCACCGAGCCAGGCGATATGGCCACAGGTTCCACCGGCGACAGTTTCGAGCCCGGCCAGGAGGACTGGCTGAACCGCGATCTCGGCACCCGCACCGAAATCGAACAGACGCTGGATACCGGTCTCGACAACGTATTTTCCGAAGAGCCTGCGGAAGCGGCCGCCCGCGCCGCGCAGGACGCAGCTCCCACCGCCTACACCGAATGGGGCGGCGGCGCGTCGAACGACGATGACTACAATCTGGAAGCCTTTGTCGCCGCCGAAGTCACGCTTGGCAGCCATCTTGCCGAGCAATTGGCGGTGGCGTTCAGCGCGCCGGCCCAGCGCATGATCGGGCAATACCTGATCGACCTGGTCGACGATGCCGGCTACCTGCCGCAGGACCTAGGCCAGGCTGCCGAGCGGCTCGGCGCCTCGCAAGCGGATGTCAATGCGGTTCTCGCGGTGCTGCAGAAATTTGATCCACCCGGCGTTTGCGCGCGGAATTTGAGCGAGTGCCTCGCGATCCAGCTCCGCGAACTCAATCGCTACGACCCCGCCATGCAGGCGCTGGTCGAACATCTCGATCTCCTGGCCAAGCGCGACATCGCCTCGTTGCGCAAATTGTGCAGCGTCGACGACGAAGACATCACCGACATGATCGGCGAGATCCGGCGTCTCGATCCGAAGCCCGGTTTGAAGTTCGGCTCGGCGCGCACCCAGACCATGGTGCCGGATGTCTATGTCCGCCCGGGCCCCGATGGCGGCTGGCACGTCGAGCTCAACAGCGACACGTTGCCGCGCGTGCTGGTCAATCAGGTCTATTACACCGAGCTGTCGAAGACGATCCGCAAGGACGGCGACAAATCCTATTTCACCGATTGCCTGCAGAATGCGACGTGGCTGGTCCGCGCGCTCGATCAGCGCGCCCGCACCATCCTGAAGGTCGCCACCGAAATCGTGCGCCAGCAGGATGGCTTCTTCACCCACGGCGTGGCGCATTTGCGGCCGCTCAACCTCAAGGCAGTGGCTGACGCCATTCAGATGCACGAATCGACGGTATCGCGGGTGACCGCCAACAAATACATGGCGACCAATCGCGGCAGCTTTGAGCTAAAGTATTTCTTCACCGCCTCGATCGCGTCGGCCGATGGCGGCGAGGCTCATTCGGCGGAAGCCGTGCGTCACCACATCAAGCAGTTGATCGACGCGGAAGCTCCGGCCGCGATCCTCTCCGATGACACGATCGTGGAACGATTGCGCGAATCGGGCATTGATATTGCCCGCCGCACGGTCGCGAAGTATCGCGAAGCGATGCGAATTCCTTCCTCGGTGCAACGCCGCCGTGACAAACAAAGCATGCTCGGTAACGCGCTCTCAGCCCCTGCCACTTCCTCCGACCGGTCCCGCGACACGGCGCCGGCCTGATTGCGTTCGCGTCAAATCGCGATAGTGTCAGTTTCCCGCCAGAATGGTCGAGGCATCAAGCGAGGCATCAAATGACCCTTCGAATCTCCGGGAAAAGCATCAGCGTCGGCGAAGCGCTTCGTGCGCGCGTCAGCGAGCGCACCGATGAAGTCTTGCGCAAATATTTCGACGGCAATTATTCCGGCCACATCACGCTGAGCAAGGATGGCTTCCGCTTCCGTACTGACTGCGCACTGCACCTCGACTCCGGCATTACGCTGGAGGCCGATTCAAACGCCACCGACGCCTATGCCAGCGCCGACCAGGCGCTCTTGATGATCGAGAAGCGCCTGCGCCGTTACAAGAGCCGGTTAAAGGACCGCTCGGCCCGCAAGGCCTATGCGGCGTCCGCGGCGCTGGCGGAGATGGACGCCCCGACGCTCGACGCGCCGAGCTACGTAATCGAGGCGCCGGCGGAAGGCGACGACGAGGTCACCGCCTACAGCCCCGTCATCATCGCCGAGGCCACCACGTCGTTGAAGCGGCTTTCGGTCAGCGAGGCGGTCATGGAGCTGGATCTGACCGGGGCAGCCTGCATCGTGTTTCAGCACGGCAGTAGCGGCCGGGTGAACATCATTTACCGGCGCACCGACGGCAATGTCGGCTGGGTCGACCCCCCAACGGTTACCCCCTGACATATATGCCCGACAGCATTGACGCCTTAAGCCGCCCTCCCTATGGTCCGCCGCCCCTTGGGATAGGGACGGGAACTGGCGCGTGGGAGTTGGCACCGGTCATGCGTTGGAGTAGAAGCCGACAAATCGGGACCCGAGTCTAAACCCGCCTCCCGTCTCATCTTCTTGACGCCCCAGTTCTAGAACCTATTTCGCACCCTGACGGCCTAATTCACCTCGGAACGCCCCATGACGATTACCGATCTGGTCGCACCCGAGGCGATACTCCCGGCATTGAAGGTCATCAGCAAGAAACAGGCGTTGCAGGAGCTGGCGGCGCGCGCCGCAACCCTGACCGGGCAGAATGAGCGCTCGATTTTCGAGGTGCTGTTGCAACGCGAGAAGCTCGGAACTACCGCCGTCGGCTATGGCGTCGCCATCCCGCACGGCAAGCTGCCCAAGCTGGAGAAGCTGTTCGGGTTCTTCGCCCGTCTCGAGCGCCCGATCGATTTCGAGGCGATGGACGGCCAACCGGTCGACCTGGTGTTCCTGTTGCTGGCGCCGGAAGGCGCCGGCGCCGACCATTTGAAGGCGCTGGCGCGAATCGCGCGGCTGCTCCGCGACCAGGACGTCGCCAAGAAACTGCGCGCCTCCCGCGATGCGCAAGCGATCTATTCGGTGCTGGCGCTGCCGCCGGCCAGCGCGGCATAGATCGGTATTTCAGCGCGGCGCAGATTGCGTCGGCAACGCACACGATAGATATCGGACCGTTCGGCTGCCGTCATAAACGCTGGCGGTTCCAACCTCGACAAATCCCAATGCAGCGTGGAAAGCATCCGACGCCGGATTCGGCGGTCGCGCGTTGACTTCGCAGACCACGCGCTCGTGGCCGGCGTCGACGGCATGGCGGAACAGATCGTCGTAAAGCCGGCGCGCATAGCCGCGACCGCGTGCGGCGGAAGCGACCACGATGCGGTCCACATACACAAAGCGCGGATAGCGCGAACGGAACCAGAGAAAATTCGGGCTGTCGTAGCGAGCCTTCTGATCGAACGCCAGCAGGAAGGCGTCGAGCTTTCCTATTCTACGCGCCAAAAATGCCTGTTCGACCAGATGCTGTACCCGCGCCGGCTTGAGCCAAGACAATTCCTGTGCGTGGTCATTGTTGAGCGCGAGTAGCGCCATGCCCAGCGATGTGCCGGGCGAAACCTCGGCGGGAGTAACGGGCTGCAATTCCAGATCGCTCATGCGGTTTGTCCGGTGTTTGGGTCGCGCAGTTATCGGGAAAAACGCCGCCCTCAAAAAAATACGCGGGCTGCCCTCGATCCGAGGACATGCCCGCGTATTGCTAATTTCCGTTGCGGCGCCAAACGACCGCTACCAAGCCTACCGTCGGCAGCAAACGCTGCGTCAGTGATACCGGCAAGTGCCGGATCAGTGCACGCTGACGGCCTGCAATTCGTTGCTCCATGCATTGGCGACCGCCGCTTCGCGGCTGTCGGTCAGCATGATCGGCGTGCCGTCGGCGGCATGCAGCGCGAACAGTTTCAGTCCCGGCGCGATCCTCGGCGCCTGTGGAAACAGTCCCGGCACGTCCTCGGAACGGACTTGTTTCACATAGGCGATATGGCCTTCACCAAGATGGGCCAGCGCCTCAACAGAAACCTTTTCAGCTTCGAACGTCACACTCACGTCACTCATGGTCTCGACTCCTCTATGAGACTAAGCGGTCGAGTCCGCTCCTCGTTCCATTATTCGTGCTCATTGATAGCAATTGTCTTAATGACCCTTTCAGGTTCGGGCCTGGCCAGGTCGATCGACAACAGCCCGTTCTTCAGATCCGCGCCCAGCACATGCATCCCCTCCGCCAGCACGAAGGTGCGCTGGAAGTGGCGCGCGGCGATGCCGCGATGGATGTATTGCCGGGCCTTGTCGTCCTGCTGGCGGCCCCGGATGACGAGCTGGTTTTCCTCAATGGTCACATCGAGTTGGTCACGGGTAAATCCCGCAACCGCCAGCGTGATGCGCAACCGTTCGGGCTGCCCATTGCTGCGGTCGCAGCGCTCGATGTTGTAGGGAGGATAGCCGTCGGCGCCTTTGACGACGCGATCGAGCGCACGCTCGATTTCGTCGAACCCAAGCAGGAACGGACTGGACAACGAAGGAACACGAGACATCACAAAGTCCTCTCGAAGCGACTTTGAGGGGCCCTTGCGGCACCCCATGCAACCGGCCGGCGGACTTGCCGCCCGGTTAATGAACAATATGGGGGTGATTTGGGGAGGGTTCAAGCACCTCTGGAAGCTGCGTAAATCCGCCGCGGCGGCCGTTTTCCCCGCGAATCCGCCCCCTTAGGAACCGATCCGCTTGCGACCGTCGGCGGTAAATAGATGCAGTCTGTCTGGCGGCGCGACAGCCCTGATACGCTCGCCAATACCGGGCCCGGTGACGCCGGGAATCCGGACAATCACCTCGCCGGGGGGCAATTCGCCGGGATTGGCGGCCACGCCCTGCACCTCCTGTTGTCGCGTGCCGTAAACAAAAGTTTCCGCGCCCACGCGCTCGATTGCTTCCACGGTGAGGCCAAGCGCCACCCCGCCCGCGACCGTCTCGTTCGTGATGACAAAATCCTCGGGGCGGATTCCCAGAATGCCGGCTTCATTGACGCGGCTGTCGCCGGCCAATTGCGATCTGAGTTCATCCGACCGCAGCTGCATCAGGTTCATTGGCGGTGCGCCGATGAAGGAGGCGACGAAGGTGGTCGCGGGCTTCTGGTAGATGTCGAGCGGATTGCCGATCTGCTCGACCTGGCCGCCATTCATCACCACCAGGATATCGGCGAGCGTCATCGCCTCGAGCTGGTCGTGGGTGACGTAGATCGACGTCGTGCTCAGGCGGCGCTGCAGTTTGCGGATTTCGACACGCATCGCAATCCGCAGTTTGGCGTCGAGGTTCGACAGCGGCTCGTCGAACAGAAACACTTTTGGTTGCCGCACGATCGCGCGTCCCATCGCCACGCGCTGGCGCTGGCCACCGGACAATTGCCGCGGTTTGCGGTCGAGCATCGCGCCGAGTTCGAGGATCCGCGCGGCTTCCTCGACCCGGGTCTTGATCTCGGGCTCGGCCATGCCGCGATTGCGCAGGCCGTAGGCCATGTTGTTGTAGACGCTCATATGCGGGTACAGCGCGTAGTTCTGGAACACCATCGCGATATCGCGCTCGGCCGGCTCGACCTGGTTGACGATGCGGCCGCCGATGTCGATTTCGCCGCCCGAGATCGTCTCGAGCCCTGCGACCATGCGCAGGAGTGTAGACTTGCCGCAGCCGGAAGGGCCGACCAGCACGCAGAACTGGCCGTCGCCGACGTCGAAATCGATGCCCTTGATGGCTTCGAAGCCACCGGCATAGGTCTTGCGGACGTTGCGCAGCGTTACGTTAGCCATGGGTCACCGGCGCCACTCGCTTCCTCATTTTTCCGTCTCGACCAGTCCGCGCACGAACAGGCGCTGCATGAACACAACTACCGCGACCGGCGGCAGCATCGCGAGAACGGCGGTCGCCATCGCGAGCTGCCATTCGGCCAGCTCGTCGGTCGTCGTCAGCATCTTCTTGATGCCGGTGACGATGGTCTGCATCGAATCCTGGGTGGTGATCAAAAGCGGCCACAGATACTGGTTCCAGCCATAGATGAACTGGATCACGAACAGAGCGGCGATCGTCGTGACCGACAGCGGCAGCAGGGTATCCTTGAAGAATCGATACGGGCCCGCGCCGTCGATGCGCGACGCTTCCAGCAACTCGTCCGGCACGGTCATGAAGAATTGCCGAAACAGCAGTGTGCCGGTTGCGGACGCGATCAGCGGCAGAATCAGCCCGGCATACGTGTCGAGCATGTGCAGGTCGGCGACCACCTTGTAGGTCGGGTAGATTCGGACCTCGACCGGCAGCATCAGCGTGACGAAGATGATCCAGAACGCGGTCTTTCGGAACGGAAAGCGAAAATACACCACGGCATAGGCAGACAGGATCGAGATGATGATCTTGCCCACCGCGATACCTATGGCCGAGATGAACGAATTGAGCAGCAGGTGGCCGACCGGTTCGCGGGCTGTGCGCGATCCGCCGACGAAGACGGCCCGGTAATAATTCTCCAGCGTATGGCCGCCCGGCAGCAGGGGCATGTTGCCGCCGACCACGGTCGCCGCGTCATGCGTGGAGGCAATCAGCGCGAGATAGACCGGGAAGGCTACGATGAAGACGCCGAACGTCAGGATGGCGTAGGCGATGATGTCGTTCCACGGGCGGTGCTCGACCATCAGTATTGCACCTTGCGCTCGACGTAGCGGAATTGGATGGCGGTCAGCGCGATGACGATGACCATCAGCACCACCGACTGCGCCGCCGATCCGCCGAGATCGCCGCCGAGCCGTCCATCGGCATAGACCTTGTAGACCATGGTGGTGGTCGCGCCGGCCGGGCCGCCGGCGGTCACCGCGTCGATGATGCCGAACGTGTCGAAGAAGACGTAGACGATGTTGACGACCAGCAGGAAAAAGGTTGTCGGCGACAGCAGCGGGAAAACAATGGTCCAGAACCGCCGCATCGGGCCGGCGCCATCGATCGCACCGGCTTCGATCACGCTCTTCGGGATCGACTGCAATCCCGCCAGGAAGAACAGGAAATTGTAGGAGATCTGCTTCCACACCGCGGCCATCACCACCAGGATCATGGCGTGGTTGCCGTTCAGCAGCGGATTCCAGTCAAAGCCCATCCAGCGCAGCGGCCGCGCCAGCGTCCCGAGGGACGGATGAAACATGAAGAACCACAGCACGCCGGCGACGGCCGGCGCCACCGCATAGGGCCAGATCATGAAGGTCTTGTAGGCCGGGGCGGCCTTCAGGTTCTTGTCGGCCTGGGTTGCGAACAACAGGGCGATCGAAAGCGACAATACCGCGACCAGCGAGGAGAACACCAGCGTCGTCAGCATCGACGCGTAATATTCGGGTTGAGTGAACAGCGATTGATAGTTTTCCAGTCCGACGAATTCGGAGGTCAACCCGAACGCGTCCTCGCGCAGGAAGGATTGCCAGACCGCCTGGCTCGCCGGCCAGTAGAAGAATACGAATGTGATGATGAGCTGCGGCACGAGCAGCAGATATGGAAGCAGCTTGTTGTTGAAGACGACAGACTTTTCCATTCCGGACGCTGCGTGATGCAAGAGGTGCTCCCTCTCCGAATCCGGAGAGGGAGATTTGATCGATACTTACTTGGCTGTCTTTTCAAACGTGCGCAGCATGGCGTTGCCACGCGAGACGGCGGCATCGAGCGCCTGCTGGGCGGTCTTCTGCCCGGCGAGAGCGGCCTCGATTTCCTCGGCCCAGACGTCGCGCATCTGCACCATGTTTCCGAAGCGCAGGCCGCGCGAATTCTCGGTCGGCTCCTTGTTGGTGAGCTCCTTGAGCGGCGTTTCCAGGACCGGGTTCTTCTCGTAGAAGCCGGACGCCTTGGTCTTTTCATAGGCCGCCTTGGTGATCGGCAGGTAGCCGGATTCCTGATGCAGCTTGACCTGGCGGTCGGTGTCGGACAGGAACGCGAAGAACTTCGCCACGCCCTTGTATTCCTCGGGTTTCTTGCCGCCCATCACCCACAGCGACGCGCCGCCGATGATCGAGTTCTGCGGAGCATTGGCGACATCGGGATAGTATGGCATCGGCGCCGACGTGAAATCGAACTTGGCGGTGCCTTTTGCGGTCCCGTAATATCCAGAGGACGTCAGGAAGATCGCGCATTCGCCCGAGCCGAACCGGGCTTCACCGGCGTTGGCGCGACCGCCATAGTCGTAGGTCTTGTCCTTCTGGAGGTCGATCAGGTTCTGCAAGTGCTTGACGTGCAGCGGCGAGTTGAACTTCAGCTCGGTATCAAAGCCGTCGAGCCCGTTCGCCTTGGTGCCGATCGGCACGTTGTGCCAGGCGGAGAACTGCTCGATATGGGCCCATGCCGCCCAGGCGTTGGAGAAGCCGCAGGTCGCATGACCGGCCGCCTTCAATTTCTTGGCGGCGTCGAACACTTGCGGCCAGGTTTTCGGGATCTCGGCGATGCCGGCCTTCTTCAGCTCGTCCTTGTTGATCCACATCACCATCGACGACGAGTTGAACGGAAACGACAGCATGTCGCCCTTGGACGTCGAGTAGTAGCCCGTGATCGTCGGCAGATAGGCCTTGGGATCGAACGGTTCGCCGGCATCCTTCATCAGTTGGTAGACCGGCTTGATGGCGCCGACGGCGCTCATCATCGTCGCAGTGCCGACCTCGAACACTTGCATGATGTGCGGCGCGTTGCCGGCGCGGAACGCAGCGATGCCGGCGTTCATAGTGTCGGCATAGCTGCCCTTGAATGACGGGACGACCTTGTAGTCCGATTGGCTGGCGTTGAAGTCTTCCGCGAGCTTGTTGACGACGTCGTTGTTGCCGCCGGTCATTGCGTGCCACCACTGCAACTCGGTCACGGCGTGGGCAGGCGCTGCCAGCGCAAGCGCAACAGTGACTGTCGCCGCTGCGCCGAATTGTCGAAATGCCATGAAATTCCTCCAGGTTGGGGTCGTCAACTTCATTTCGCGCGATAACAGCGCCGGATGACGTACAAATGACCGTATAAGCGAAACGATGGTATTCGGGAAGCGTACCCCCAGGGAAGCCGTCAAATAGGCGAAGGGCGGCAATCAGCGATCCGCCATCCCGGCGGGTTGCCGGGATGACAGACACTCAACGTCTGCGTTCTGGCCCGCAGACCACGCCCTCGGCGACCAGCGCCTCAATCTCGCTTTTGGAATAGCCGAACTCGCCCAGCACCTCGGCCGAGTGCTGGCTGAATTTCGGCGGCGTCCGGCGCAGGCTCGGCTTGGTTCGCTCCAGCCGGATCGGCGAGGCCACGCCCTTGTACCAGTCCTTCTCGATGACATCGCCGCGATGCAGCGTGTGGGGATTGGTCAGCGCCTGATCGATCGACTGCACCGGGCCGGCCGGCAGGCCGGCGGCGAGCAGACGATTGCAGAGCGGTTCGGCGTCGTGCTGGCTGAACACCGCGGCCAGTTCTTCACGCAGCGCGTTGCGGTTGGCGATGCGATCCTTGTTGCGAGCAAAGCGCGGATCGGTGCCGAGTTCGGGCTTGCCGATTTCCTTGGCGAGCTTGCGGAAGGTGCCGTCATTGCCGACGCCGATGAAGATGTTGTCGGTGCGGGTCGGAAAGATCGCGTAAGGAACGAGATTGGGATGCTCGTTGCCGGTGAGGCCTGGCGGCTTGCCATGCATGAAATAATTCGCGGTGTGCGGATGCATGATCGCAAGGCCGGTTTCATACAGCGTGGTTTCCAGAAATTGTCCCAGACCGGACCGCTGCCGTTCCGACAGTGCCATCAGGATGCCGATCGCAGCATAAAGCCCGGTACCGATATCGACCAGGGGAACGCCGATCCGCATCGGGCCGCTTTGCGGCGAGCCGGTCGCGGCGATCATGCCGGTCATCGCCTGGATGATCGCGTCATAGCCCGGATTGCCGCCACGCGGGCCGTCGCCGCCAAAGCCGGAGATCCGGCAATGCACGAGTTTCGGAAATTTCGCGCGCAGCACGTCGTTGCCGATGCCCCATTTGTCGAGCGTGCCCGGCTTGAAATTCTCGATCAGGACGTCGGCGCTCTCCAACAGCCTCATCAGCACGGCGCGGCCGCCTTCGGAGGCGAGGTCGAGCCCGATCGAGCGCTTGTTGCGATTGATGCCGACGAAATAGGCTGCATCTTCCTGGTGGAACGGAGGGCCCCAGTCGCGCACCTCGTCGCCGGCCGGCGGCTCGACCTTGATCACGTCGGCGCCGTGGTCGGCGAGAATCTGGGTGCAAAAGGGGCCGCCGAGCACGCGCGTGAGATCGATCACGCGCAGGCCGGTCATCGCGCCCTGTGCCGCTGCTGAACTCATGGAAAAACCTTCGCTCAAGTAAGACCAATGGAATTCTTGAGCTAGCGGTCTTCGGGCGCTGCGGCAATGCCCCCGCGCGTGGAGGCGCATGCCGGAACAGCTACTGCTGCGAAAACGGCCCGCCCATTGCCACGGCGGGCCGTTCAGTAGCGTCGTTACACAACCGTCAGGCGCACATCCACATTGCCGCGGGTGGCGTTGGAATAGGGGCACACTTGGTGGGCTTTCTCGACCAGCGCCTCGGCGTCGGCGCGGGCAAGGCCGGGCAGGGAGACGGCGAGGTCGATGTCGAGGCCAAAACCGCCGGCCGAGCGCGGTCCGATGCCGACGGTGGAGGTCACCGATGCGTCGGCGGGCACTTTCGGGCCGCCCTGGGAGGCCACGAATTTCATCGCGCCGATAAAGCAGGCGGCATAGCCGGCAGCAAACAGTTGCTCGGGATTGTTGCCGGCGCCACCGCCGCCACCGAGTTCCTTGGGCGTGGTGAGTTTGACGTCGAGCGCGCCATCGAGGGTGGCGGCGTGGCCGTCGCGGCCTCCGGTTGCCTTGGCGCTGGTCTTGTAGAGCACGTTCACGGACATGTCGGTCTCCCTGGGGTTGGTTTCGATGACATCTCTATTGCACACAATTAGATTGCGCACAATAGAAATAATGCAATGGCCGCGATTTAATTGTATGCAATTGATTAGGTCCGTCCGCGGCCCTAAATGATCCGTGGACTGTCATCAGAAGTCGAGGTGCAAATGGCTAGGAAACAGACGGTGGATCCGCTGCTGTTGGGCAATCAAATCTGTTTTGCGGTGTATTCCACCGCCCATGCCTTCAACCGCGTCTACAAGCCCCTGCTCGACAAGCTCGGCCTGACCTATCCGCAATATCTCGTGATGATGGTGCTGTGGGAGTGCGATGGGGTTCCCGTCAAGGACATCGGGGAGAAGCTGTTTCTGGATTCCGGCACGCTGACGCCGCTGCTGAAGCGGATGGAGGTGGCGGACCTCATCAAGCGCACGCGCAGCACCGAGGACGAGCGCCAGGTGATGATCGCGCTGACGCCGCACGGTCATGCGCTCAAGGAAAAGGCCCGGGCGGTGCCGCAGGCGATCCTGTCAAGCTCGGCGTGCTCGGTGGGCGAGCTATTCGCAATGAAGAACGAACTCGTCGCACTGCGCGACAAGCTGAACGCGGCGTTGGGGGAGTAGGGGGCGGGGCGGGTGTAGGCGCTCTCAGAGGCGCTTCTTGGCGAAGGCCCGACCGGAGTGCGATTTGAGATATTTCTCGAATTCCAGCGCTCTCATCTTGTCCGGAAAAGCGCAGTACCAGACCAACTTCCAAGGTTTGAATTTGGCGGTGTGGGCGGATTTGCCAGCGTTGTGTTCAGGCAACCGCCGCTTCAAATCGGAAGTTGCGCCAACGTATTCCTGTTCGGGAAAATCAATGCTGCGGATGATGTAGACGTACCACATGGGTGCTCACGCGAAGTGCGAGCTTGGATGGTAGATGGTCTCGGGTGGTCTCTCCAGCCCGTCGTCGCCCCTCGGGCTATGCCGGGCACCACGCTTCGCTCTTCAGGCTCCTGCGTGGCTGCGCCACGCGTAGCCCGAAGGGCGATGCGTGGTGGAGCCAGGCGGGATCGAACCGCCGACCTCTTGCATGCCATGCAAGCGCTCTCCCAGCTGAGCTATGGCCCCTTAACTCAACCGCACGCCTTGGGCGACGCGCGGGGAAAAATCCTGAACACAGTTCAGGGCCGATCTCAAGTCTCTTCGTCGCCGCCGACGTCGCCAATGATGTCGGTGACATCCTCGTCGCCTTCCTCCTCGTCGGGGATGAAGGTCGAAATCATCATCATCGTCGTCTTCGATAGTCTCGTCGATCTCGATGTCGTCCTCCGTTTCGGGGACGACAGCCTTGACCTTGCCGGTGTTCTCTTCGGCATCGGCCTCCTCGAGCGAGACCAATTCCTCGGCCTCTGCCGGTTCCGGCATGTCGGCCGCGGCGGTCGCTGAAGCGGCCGCGGCGCGCGCAGCTGCTTCGCCGCGGGCGGCCCGCGGCGGCGCGACCGGAGCAATCGGCACGACCTCGCCGGTATAGGGCGAGATCACGGGATTCTTGTTCAGGTCATAGAATTTCTTACCCGTCGTCGGGCAAATGCGTTTGGTTCCGAGATCGGATTTGGCCACGTGTGGAATCCTGGGAATTTCTGAAAAACGGTGCTTCACTTGGCTAGTTGCCGGGCCGCTGTCAATAGCGGTTTGCGCGCATTTGACGGCCGCGTGACGCGGTGCTGCCTATGTGTTACCTGCCGCGCGCGCGAGAGGACACAATCTTGACCTATTCCGACAGCCCTTCCCCGCTGGAAGCCCGCTCCAGCGGCCCCTTGACCGGCAAAGTCCGCGTTCCCGGCGACAAGTCGATTTCGCACCGGGCCCTGATTCTGGGCGCGCTTTCCGTTGGCCAAACCACGATTTCCGGCCTGCTAGAGGGCGAAGATGTGCTCAATACGGCCAAATCCATGCAGGCGCTGGGTGCCAAGGTCGAACGGACCGGGCCGTTCGCCTGGCAGATTAGGGGCGTAGGCGTGGCTGGCTTTGCCCAACCCGAGAACCCGCTCGATTTCGGCAATTCCGGCACCGGCTGCCGGCTGGTGATGGGGGCGGTGGCCGGCTGCCCGATTACGGCTGTGTTCGACGGCGACGCCTCGTTACGTTCCAGGCCGATGCGGCGGATCCTCGATCCCCTGGAGTTGATGGGCGCCAAGGCCGGCGAGACCAGGGAAGGCGGCCGCCTGCCGCTGACACTCCACGGCGCGCGCGATCCGGTGCCGATCCTGTACCGGACGCCAGTAGCGTCAGCCCAGATCAAATCGGCAGTGTTGTTGGCGGGGCTCGCCGCGCCCGGAATCACCACCGTGATCGAGCAGGAAGCGAGCCGCGATCATACCGAACTGATGCTGAAACATTTTGGCGCGCAGATCGTCTCCACCCTGGAAGGCAGCCATGGCCGAAAGATCGCGCTTACCGGTCAACCCGAACTGCACGGCGCCGACGTGGTGGTGCCCGCCGATCCGTCCTCGGCTGCGTTCCCGATCGTGGCGGCGCTGATCGTCGAGGGCTCCGAAATTGTGTTCTCCGACGTCATGACCAATCCGCTGCGCACCGGCCTGTTCACGACCTTGCGTGAAATGGGGGCTCACATCGAGGAGAGCGAAGTGCGCGGCGATGCCGGCGAACCGATGGCGCAATTGCGCGTGCGCGCTTCAAAACTGCGCGGCGTAGAAGTCCCGCCGGAGCGCGCGCCCTCGATGATCGACGAATATCTGGTGCTGGCGGTGGCGGCGTCGTTTGCCGAAGGCACCACCATCATGCGCGGCCTTAAGGAATTGCGCGTCAAGGAATCCGACCGGCTGGAGGCGACCGCCGATATGCTGCGCGTCAACGGCGTCAAGGTGGAGGTCGCAGGCGACGATCTGATCGTCGAGGGCAGGGGACACGTGCCCGGCGGCGGCCTCGTCGCCACCCACATGGACCACCGCATCGCGATGTCGGCGCTGGTGATGGGACTTGCCGCCGACAAGCCGGTCAAGGTCGACGACACCGCCTTCATCGCCACCAGCTTTCCGGATTTTATCCCGATGATGCGTTCGTTAGGGGCTGAGTTTTCATGATCATCGCGATCGACGGACCGGCGGCTTCCGGCAAGGGCACGCTCGGCAAACGGCTCGCTCATCATTACGGCTATCGTCACCTCGACACCGGCGTGATTTATCGCGCGGTGGCCAAGATGCTGCTGGATCAGGGTTTTGATCTCAGCGATGAGGCGCGCGCCGTGGCGGCCGCGATGGCGCTCGATCCCGAAAAATTCAGCCATCCCGAGTTGAAGACGCAGCGGATCGGCGATGCCGCCTCAGTGGTCTCGGCCATTCCAACGGTGCGGAAAGCACTGGTCAGTTTCCAGCGTCAGTTCGCCGCCGATCCGCCGGGCGCCGTGCTTGACGGGCGCGACATCGGCACCGTGATTTGCCCGAACGCCGATGTGAAGATTTTCGTCGTTGCCGATCCGCAGGTGCGGGCCCGCCGCCGGACGCTGGAAGCGCGTGCCCGCGGTGAGGAGGCAGATGAAGCCATGGTGCTCGCCGACATTCTCAAGCGCGACGAGCGGGACCGGAATCGCGCGGCGGCCCCCCTGAAGGCGGCCGCCGATGCGCATATCCTGGATAATTCCAATCTCGATATCGAAGGCGGCGTTCGCGCCGCCATCGCGATCGTCGAGGCCGTCCGCGCCAGGCTTTGAGCGCGGAGCAATATGATCAGTTCTTCGACCAGTAGCGATCGAACGGCAGCTCCTGCTCGGCCATCGAAACGACGGGTTGCGAGGCAGACATGGTGCGTACCGAGCCGGCACCACCGGGTATCGCGGCAATGGCATTTCCGACGGTCAGGGCGGCGACGGCCGCCAGCACGATAAAGCTCTTCATGGAGTCCCCCTGTCTTTAAAAACGGTGTCATTGTGTGGGGGAGGGTTTAAAGCCGGGTTCCATCATGGGCCCCGGTGGGGCTTTTCAGCCAACGCGGTCAACAAGCCGTTGAAACGTCGATTCGTGGTAGCTCCGTTTAGTCCCCGCCAGCCCTAACGCCCCGTAAATCGGGCATTTCCGGCTTGCCGAAAATGCCCCTTGGGGCTATATCCCCGCCATCCGGGGCGCCATCGATGAGATCAGGGCTGTCCGAGCGGGCCGGCATCGGGTTTGAACGCAATCAAACTAGACCGATGCCGTCATTGGAGGAAAGCCCGCTCCAGGTTCTTGAAGTCGATACGCTCCTTTCAGGCTCCGGATAAATCAACGTATCGAACGTGCAGGCATGCTGCCGGCCCGCTTTTGCGCTTCCTCGCAAACAGCGGTCGTTAGGGGTTTGCGGAGCCCTGACACTCCACGCGCGATACGCCCTTTAACCCGAATGGCCGGCGATACCCGCATCTGGAGAACAAATGGCTTCGACTACTGCTTCTTATAATCCCACCCGCGACGATTTCGCTGCGATGCTGGACGAGTCCTTCGCCGGCGGCAATTTGCAGGAAAGCTCCGTCATCAAGGGCACGGTGGTTGCAATTGAAAAGGACATGGCCGTCATCGACGTCGGCCTGAAGACCGAAGGCCGCGTGGCGCTGCGTGAATTCGCAGGACCCGGCCGCGAAAGCGATCTCAAGGTCGGCGACGAGGTCGAGGTGTTCCTCGACCGGATCGAGAATGCGCTCGGCGAAGCCGTGCTGTCGCGCGACAAGGCGCGCCGCGAGGAAAGCTGGGGCAAGCTCGAGAAGGCCTTCAACAACAACGAGAAGGTCCACGGCGTCATCTTCAACCAGGTCAAGGGCGGCTTCACCGTCGATCTCGACGGGGCTGTCGCGTTCCTGCCGCGTTCGCAGGTCGACATCCGGCCGATCCGCGACGTCGCTCCGCTGATGAACAACTCGCAGCCGTTCCAGATCCTCAAGATGGATCGCCGCCGCGGCAACATCGTGGTGTCGCGCCGTACGGTTCTCGAAGAGACCCGCGCCGAGCAGCGTCAGGAGCTGGTGCAGAACCTCGAAGAGGGTCAGGTGATCGACGGGGTGGTCAAGAACATCACCGATTACGGTGCGTTTGTTGATCTCGGCGGCATCGACGGCCTCTTGCACGTCACCGATATCGCCTGGCGCCGGGTCAATCATCCGACCGAGGTGCTCACCATCGGCCAGACCGTGAAGGTCAAGATCATCAAGATCAACCACGAGACCCACCGCATTTCGCTCGGCATGAAGCAGCTGCTGGACGATCCGTGGCAGGGCATCGAGGCGAAGTACCCGCTGAACGCGCGCTTCACCGGCCGCGTCACCAACATCACCGACTACGGCGCGTTCGTCGAACTGGAGCCGGGCATCGAAGGCTTGATCCACGTCTCGGAAATGTCGTGGACCAAGAAGAACATGCACCCCGGCAAGATCGTTTCGACCTCGCAGGAAGTCGAAGTGCAGGTGCTCGAAGTGGATTCGGTCAAGCGCCGCATCTCGCTCGGGCTCAAGCAGACCATGCGCAACCCCTGGGAAGTCTTCGTCGAGAAGTTCCCGGTCGGCTCTACCGTCGAAGGCGAGGTCAAGAACAAGACCGAGTTCGGCCTGTTCCTCGGGCTCGAGGGCGACGTCGACGGCATGGTCCATCTCTCCGACCTCGACTGGAAGCTTCCGGGCGAGCAGGTGATCGACAACTTCAAGAAGGGTGACATGGTCAAGGCCGTGGTGCTCGACGTCGATGTCGAGAAGGAGCGCATCTCGCTCGGCGTCAAGCAGCTCGAAGGCGACCCCTTCGCCGAGCCCGGCGACGTCAAGAAGGGCGCAGTCGTGACCTGCGAAGTGCTCGAAGTGAAGGAAGCCGGCATCGAGGTGAAGATCTCGGGCACCGACTTCACCACCTTCATCAAGCGGTCGGAACTCGCCCGTGATCGCAACGATCAGCGCGCCGAGCGTTTCGCCGTCGGCGAGAAGGTCGATGCCCGCGTGATCCAGTTCGACAAGAAGGCCCGCAAGGTGCAGGTCTCGATCAAGGCGCTGGAAGTTGCCGAAGAGAAGGAGGCCATCGCGCAATACGGCTCCTCCGATTCGGGAGCGACGCTGGGCGACATTCTCGGCACCGCGCTCAAGAACCGCGACAAGTAAGCCTCGCTTTCCTGTCCCAAGGCATCGGGCCCCGGTCACGACCGGGGCCTTTTCTTTTCCCTTCTCCCGCAGGGGAGTGGGAAGGAGGGGCCTTGTTTTCTTCATATTGCATCGCAATTGATGTATTTGGATAACGCGCTGGTCACGCTGCGAATGCAAAACGCGCTGATTATTTCAGGAGAATTTCGATGTCGCTCGATTCGGATGTGATCGTCGATCGCCGCAGGATCCGCCGCAAGCTGACCTTCTGGAGGGTGGCGGCCGCCGTGGTTGCGCTGGCCGCGGTCGTTACCGTCGGAATGATCGCCTCGCCGGTCGGCCGCGCGTCGCTGATCTCGTCGGGCTCGATTGCCCGCATCAATATCGAGGGTCTGATTCGCAGCGATCAGCAACGGGTCGAGGCGCTGGAGCAGCTGGAAAAATCGGCGGATGCCGCCGTCATCGTGCACATCAATTCGCCGGGCGGAACCACCGCCGGCTCGGAGCAACTCTACGATGCGCTCGTGCGCCTGAAGGCCAAGAAGCCGGTGGTCGTGGTGGTTGAGGGGCTGGCCGCGTCGGGCGGTTACATCACGGCGATTGCCGCCGATCACATCGTCGCCAGGCAGAGCTCGCTGGTCGGCTCGATTGGCGTGCTGTTTCAATTTCCGAACTTCACCGAGTTGATGAAGACCGTCGGCATCAAGGTCGAGGAAGTGAAGTCCTCGCCGTTGAAAGCAGCGCCGAACGGTTTTGAGCCGACCAGCCCGGAGGCGCGGGCGGCGCTCGATGCACTGGTGAAGGATTCCTACGCCTGGTTCCGCGGCCTCGTGAAAGAGCGGCGCGGCATCGATGACGCGCTGCTTGAAAAAGTCGCCGATGGACGCGTCTTCACCGGCCGCCAGGCGGTCGAATTGAAGCTGGTCGATCAACTCGGCGACGAGAAAACCGCGGTCGCATGGCTGGTCGCCGAGAAGAAGATCAAAAGCGAGCTGCCGGTGCGCGATTACAAGCTCGCCCCGCGGTTCGGCGACCTGACTTTCCTGCGCACGGCGGCCTCCATCACCTTCGATGCGCTCGGTCTGAGCGCGATCGCTCGGCAAATCGAGCAGGCCGGCGTCGCTGGAGCGGTCGATCAGCTCAACCTCGACGGGATGCTGGCTCTGTGGCGGCCCGCCGGCTCGAATTGAGCCCCGCAGGACGGGTTTGGCGCGATTCTCCCGCATTGCGGGTATTGTGACAAACCCCTCCCGGGCCATTTGTCACGTCATTTCGCGATGACCAAAATTGATTTAGCGTCTTGACAGTTCAAGGCATTTTCACGGAAATGGATGTCCGCACGACCCCGGACCCCAGTTTCGATGATCAAATCCGAACTAGTTCAACGCATCGCCGAGCACAACCCGCATCTCTACCAGCGGGATGTGGAGAACATTGTGAACGCCATCCTCGATGAAATCGTCGCCGCCCTGGCGCGCGGCGACCGTGTGGAGCTGCGTGGTTTCGGCGCTTTCTCGGTCAAGCATCGCCCCGCGCGCGCTGGCCGCAACCCGCGCACCGGCGCACATGTGCCGGTCGATCAGAAGAGCGTCCCGTTCTTCAAGACGGGCAAGGAAATGCGTGAACGGCTGAACCGCGACAACGGTTCGCCTGAAGCCGGCGCATAAGTCGCGTACCGGACTTAAACCATCCGTAGCCGTATTGCGGGACCCGCGCCCGCCGATCTCCATCAATGCGAGAGATGGTCATGCGAAAATTTTTCACGGCGCTGGTCGCCATTCCCTTAGGCCTCATTTTCATCGTCTTCGCGGTTGCCAACCGTCATCTGGTGACGGTGTCGTTCGATCCGTTCAATTCCGTTAATCCGTCGGTCGCGGTGTCGCTGCCGCTGTTCGTCGTGATCATTGCAGTGGCGATCCTGGGTGTGGCGGCGGGTGGCTCGGCGACCTGGTTCCGCCAGCGGCGCTGGCGGCGCACCGCGCGCCAGCACGAGGCCGATGCCCGTCGGGCGCGGGCGGAAATAGCCGATCTCCGCGCCGCCGCGGCGGTTTCCCGGGGCGGCCCGCCGCAGCTTGCGGCACCGGCGCAGCGCGGAATTTACGGGGCCACCGGGCGAGACAAGCAGGGCGCGACGTTGTAGAACCCGCCCCGTCAGCTCCGTTCCAACCCGTAATGGCGGCCCCAAAGCCGCGCCCGAGAGTCCATGTCCCTGCTCGTCAAGATTTGCGGCCTGTCCACGCGCGAGACGCTCGACGTCGCGCTCGGTTCCGGCGCGGACATGGTCGGGTTCGTGTTCTTCTCCCCGTCGCCGCGCCACATCACCCTCGAGACCGCGCGCGACCTCGGCAAACAGGCCCATGGCCGCGCCGTCAAGGTCGCGCTCACGGTCGATGCCGATGACGCGACACTGGGTAATATCGTTGAGACCCTGCAGCCGGACATTCTGCAATTGCACGGCAAGGAAACCACCGCGCGGTTGCGCGACATCAAGGCGAAATTCGGCCTGCAAGTGATGAAGGTGCTGTCGGTTGAAACCGCGGCCGATCTCGCGCCGCTGGCGGGCTATGCCGCGGTCGCCGACCGCATCCTGTTCGATGCCCGCGCGCCCAAGGAAGCGACCCGTCCGGGCGGGCTCGGCGCGGTGTTCGACTGGCATCTGCTTGAAAACCTCGATCTCAAACTGCCGTTCATGGTCTCGGGCGGGCTCAATGTGGGCAATGTCACGGAGGCGGTTCGCGTCACGCGCGCCGGCGGCGTCGACGTGTCCTCGGGCGTCGAGCGGTCGCCTGGTGTCAAGGATCCCGACATGATCCGCGATTTCATCCGCGCCGCGCGCGCCACCGAAGAATTGATGGTCCGATGAATCCAAACCTTCCCAACTCCTTCCGCAGCGGTCCCGACGAGCGCGGCCATTTCGGCATCTTTGGCGGACGCTTCGTCGCGGAAACGCTGATGCCGCTGATCCTCGATCTGGAAAAGGCCTATGCCGACGCCAAGGCCGATCCGGCGTTCCAGGCCGAGATGAACGGCTATCTGAAGGACTATATCGGCCGGCCGTCGCCGCTTTATCTCGCCGAACGCCTGACCGAGCATCTCGGCGGCGCAAAAATCTATTTCAAGCGCGAGGAGCTCAACCATACCGGCTCGCACAAGGTCAACAATGTGCTGGGCCAGATCATGGTCGCGCGCCGCATGGGCAAGAAGCGCATCATCGCCGAGACCGGCGCGGGCCAGCACGGCGTCGCGACCGCGACCTTGTGCGCGCGGTTCGGGCTCGATTGCGTGGTCTATATGGGCGCGGTCGACGTCGAGCGGCAGCAGCCGAACGTGATCCGGATGGAAATGCTGGGCGCCAAGGTGATCCCGGTGCACTCGGGCTCGCGTACGCTAAAAGACGCAATGAACGATGCGCTGCGCGATTGGGTCACCAATGTGCACAACACGTTCTACTGCATCGGCACGGTGGCGGGGCCGCATCCCTATCCGATGATGGTGCGCGACTTCCAGTCGATCATCGGCATCGAAACCAGGAAGCAGATGCAGGAGGCCGAGGGGCGCCTGCCGGATTCGCTGATCGCCTGCATCGGCGGCGGCTCCAATGCGATGGGGCTGTTTCATCCGTTCCTCGATGATCCCTCGGTCGAGATTTTCGGCGTCGAAGCCGCAGGCCACGGCCTGACGCAGCTGCATGCCGCTTCGATCGCCGGCGGCCGCCCCGGCGTGCTGCACGGCAACCGCACCTATTTGCTGATGGACGATGACGGCCAGATCCAGGACGCGCATTCGATCTCGGCGGGGCTGGATTATCCGGGCATCGGGCCGGAGCATTCCTGGCTGCACGAAACCGGCCGCGTCACCTATCTGTCGGCGACCGATGACGAGGCGCTGGCGGCGTTTCAACTGCTGTCGCGGCTGGAAGGCATCATCCCGGCATTGGAGCCGGCACACGCCATCGCAAAGGTCATGGATCTCGCGCCGAAGCGGCCGAAGGACCATCTGATGGTGGTCAACCTCTCCGGCCGTGGCGACAAGGACGTGCCGCAGGTCGGCGATATCCTGAAGGGCAAGAAGAAGTGAGTGACGGGCGGCGCCACTTCGTTCACCTCTCCCCGTCGGGGAGAGGTCGGCTGCGAAGCAGCCGGGTGAGGGGTCTTACCGGTCAATCTGATCGAACCGTGCTTTCGATCATTTCGAGCACGCCCTCAAGATTGTCGTACACGTCGGTGTTGGAAACGCGGACGACGAGAAAGCCACAGGCCTCCGGCACTTGGGTCCGGGCCTCGTCTCTTGCCAGCTCCGAAGGTTCGGCGTGGGTCACGCCGTCGACTTCGACGATGAGTTTTCCATCCAGCGTCACGAAATCCACGACGTATCGGTCGATCGAATGCTGGCGACGAAATTTCCAGCGCGCCAGCTGTCTATTGCGCAATGCCTGCCAAAGCTTTCCTTCGGCGCTCGTTTGCGACGTGCGAAGGGCTCGTGCTCTCGCCTTGAACCTGTCCATCCCCCTCACCCGGCTGCTGCGCAGCCGACCTCTCCCCGTCGGGGAGAGGTATAGCACAGCGAACGCCTCAGCATGACCACCCGCATCGACACACGCTTCGCCGAACTCGCCAGGCAGGGCCGGTCGGCCTTCGTCACCTTCGTGACGGCGGGTGATCCCGATCCCAAAACCTCGCTCGACATCATCAAGGCGCTGCCGAAGGCTGGCGCCGACATCATCGAGCTCGGTATGCCCTTTACCGATCCGATGGCGGACGGGCCGTCGATCCAGGCGGCGGGCCTGCGCGCGCTCAAGGCCGGCATGACCTTGAAGAAGACGCTGGAGATGGTGCGCGGCTTCCGCAAGGATGACGACACTACGCCGGTGGTGCTGATGGGTTATTACAATCCGATCTACATTTACGGCGTCGACAAATTTCTCGTCGATGCAAAGTCCGCCGGCGTCGACGGCCTGATCATCGTCGATCTGCCGCCGGAGGAAGACACCGAATTGTGCCTGCCGGCGATGAAGGCGGGTCTGAATTTCATCCGGCTGGCGACCCCGACCACCGACGACAAGCGGCTGCCGGCGGTGCTCGCGAACACATCCGGCTTTGTCTATTACGTTGCGATCACCGGTATCACCGGCAGCGCCAGCGCGGATTCCCAAGCAGTCGGCGAAGCGGTTGCCCGCATCAAGCGGCATACCAAGCTGCCGGTCTGCGTCGGCTTTGGCATTAGGACACCGGATGCCGCCCGCGCGATCGCTGAGAGTGCCAATGGCGCCGTGGTCGGCACCGCGCTGGTCGATGTCTTGCGCGGCAGCCTCGACGCCGAGGGGCGGGCGACCGCCAAGACCGTCACGGCCGTCGCTGACCTGGTCGCAGCCCTGGCGCAGGGAGTGCGGGGCGCCAGGCAGGCTGCAGAATAAGCCATAATTGCGTGGAAAGAGGCGGGGGCATGATCCGGAAAAGTGGAAGCCGGTTTTCCGAAAAGATCATGCCCAAACTTAAGAGTCGACGGCTTGCCGGGCTCAGTCCGGGCCGCCATATATTCCAGTCAATGCGCGAAACCGCATTTCGGAGCGAACCATGAATTGGCTCACCAATGTCGTCCGGCCCAAGATCCGCAACATCCTGCGCCGCGAGACGCCCGAGAATCTGTGGATCAAGTGCCCGGATTCCGGGCAGCTCGTGTTCTACAAGGACGTCGAGGCCAATCAGTTCGTCATTCCCGGCTCGAACTATCATATGCGCATGGGCGCGGTGGCGCGGCTGAAGTCGATCTTCGACAACGAGACCTGGTACGACATCGCGCTGCCTGATGTCAGCGCCGATCCCTTGAAATTTCGCGACGAGCGAAAATATGCCGACCGCATCAAGGATGCGCGCGCCAAGACCGGGCTGAACGACGCCATCAAGGTCGGCTATGGCAAGCTCGAAGGCGCCGGCGTCGTCATAGCGGTGCAGGATTTCGATTTCATGGGCGGTTCGCTCGGCATGGCCGCGGGCGAAGCGATCGTGCGCGGGCTCGAACTCGCGGTCGAGAAGAAATCGCCGTTCATCGTGTTTGCAGCCTCCGGCGGGGCGCGGATGCAGGAAGGCATCCTGTCGCTGATGCAGATGCCGCGCACCACCGTCGGTGTGCAGATGCTACGCGAGGCGAAACTGCCCTACATCGTCGTGCTGACCAATCCGACCACCGGCGGCGTCACCGCGTCCTACGCCATGCTGGGCGACGTGCAGATCGCCGAGCCCGGCGCGCTGATCGGGTTTGCCGGTGCGCGCGTCATCGAACAGACCATTCGCGAGAAATTGCCGGAAGGATTCCAGCGCGCCGAATATCTGCGCGACCACGGCATGGTCGACATGGTGGTGCATCGCCACGAGATGCGCCCGACGCTTGCGAGGCTGTGCCGGCTGCTGACGAAATCGCCGGCGCTCGAGGTTGCCTCCAAATCTGCGCCGCAGGTCACCGATCCGGCCCAGATCGTCTCCGCGCCGGATGCGGTGCCGGCTGCACCCCACGCGTGAACGCACCCGCCGCCAGACCGCAGCCTTCGCTCGACGAATTGATCGCGCGGCTGTCGGCGCTCCATCCCAAAAACATCGATCTCGGCCTCGATCGCATGCGCGCTCTGCTGGCGCGGCTCGATCATCCCGAGCGCAAGCTGCCGCCGGTGATCCACGTCGCCGGCACCAATGGCAAGGGCTCGACCATTGCCTATCTGCGCGCGATCCTGGAAGCCGCGGGTCTGCGCGTTCATGTCTATACCTCGCCCTATCTAGTGCGGATCAACGAATGCTATCGCCTCGGCCGCAGCGGCGGCGGCGCGCTGGTCGACGATGACGAATTGCGCGCCGTGCTCGAAGGTTGTGAACGGGCCAATGCGGGCGATCCGATAACGATTTTCGAGATCGAGACCGCTGCGGCATTTTGTCTGTTCGCGCAGCATCCGGCCGATGTGGTGCTGCTGGAAACAGGCCTCGGTGGACGGCTCGACGCCACCAATGTGATCGACGCGCCGCTGGCGACCGTCATCGCGCCGGTCAGCATGGATCACACGGAATTTTTGGGCAATTCGCTGACCGCGATCGCCGGCGAGAAGGCCGCCATCATCAAGCGCAATGCACCGGTGGTTTGCGCGGAACAGACGCCGGAAGCGATGGCCGTGATTGAAGCGCAGGCAGGGCGCATGCGCGCGCAGCTGCATGCGGCGGGGCAACAATGGCATGTCAGTGTCGAGCGCGGCCGGCTGGTCTATCAGGACGATCGCGGCCTGATGGATCTGGCTGCACCAAGACTGTTCGGCCGGCATCAGTTCGACAATGCGGGGTTGGCGATCGCGACCTTGCGCGCGCTCGATGCCTTCAGGATCGGCATGCCGGCGTTCGAAGCCGGAATCGTCAACGCCGAATGGCCGGCGCGGATGCAGCGGCTGGTCTCGGGCGCGCTGGTCGATCAGGGGCCGCGGGGTAGCGAGATCTGGCTCGATGGCGGACATAATGCCGAGGGCGGGCGCGTTGCCGCCGCGGCGCTGGGTGATCTCGAAGAGCGGGTGTCACGTCCGCTGGTCGTCATTGCCGGCATGATGGCCAACAAGGATGCGAGTGCTTTCCTCGCCAATTTCGCCGGGCTGACCCGTCACATCATGGCGGTCGAGATACCCGGTCGCGACAATGCCATGCCGCCGGACCGGCTGGCGGATGCGGCCCGCGCGCTCGGCATGCGCGTGGAGAACGCGGCCAGCGTCGAGGCCGCGCTTCAAGCGCTGTCGAGTCTCGCTTATGAAGTGCCGCCGCGCATCCTGATCACAGGTTCGCTGTATCTTGCAGGCCACGTGCTGGCCGCCAACGGCACGCCGCCGGGATAGGCTGATTGGTGCGCTTTGCCGCGATTGCCCTGGCGCGGCAGAACGGCCAGCATGAATTGGCGTCAGCGCTGGCAATGGCTGGATTCACCGAGCGATCAAAACGCACGTGTCCCGGACGCGGTGCAGCGTCTCTTCGACGGTGCACCGCAGCGCCGGGACCCAATTTTTTTTGAGCGGGTGTCATGGACCCCGGCTCAGCAGCGCACCACTTCGTAGTGCGCTGCTGAGCCGGGGCACGCAAAAACAAAACGGCCGGAGTGTTGCCGGCCGCTTCCAGAAATAACGATCAATCAAAACCGATCAGACCGCAGCAGTGATCCACTGCTGCAACTTCTGCTTCGGCGCGGCGCCGACCTGGCGCGAGGCCATCTCGCCGCCCTTGAAGATCATCAGGGTCGGGATCGACATCACGCCGTATTTCGAGGCCGTCTTCGGGCTCTCGTCGACGTTGAGCTTCACGATCTTGACCTTGTCGCCCATCGCGCCGGAAATCTCGTCGAGCGCGGGTGCGATCATGCGGCAGGGGCCGCACCATTCGGCCCAGAAATCGACGACCACCGGCCCGGTCGCCTTGAGCACTTCGGCTTCGAAATCGGCGTCAGAAACCTTGCCAACGGCCATGGGAATACCTCGTTCGATTGGAAACAGGGGCGCGGATGAGAATCGCGCCTGTCATGATAAAGGCCAACCTATGAACGCGATCTTGCCGGGTCAAGCGCGGTCACGCCGAGATGTTAGGATGCCAGTGCCGCGTCCAGCGCGGGGGCGGAAATCTCCATTAATTCAGGCCTTTCGGTCCAAAGCAGCGCGGCGCGGACCGACTTCTGGGGGTAAAGCCTGGCGAGCACCGCCCGGTAGAGCGCCAGCTGCCGGATGTAGCCCGCCGGCGCCTCGGCCGGGGTCTTCGGCGGGGCGTAATTGGTCTTGTAGTCCACGATCAGGACCTCGTGCTCCCTGACCACCAACCGGTCGATTTGCCCGGAAACCACGGCCTGTGGCCGCCCGCGGCGGTCGAGCCGACCCACGATCGAAACCTCGGCGCGGCTACCGGGCGCAAAGGCGTGGGCAAAGCGCGGGTCCGTAATCAAGGCCAGCACCCCTTCCGCCAGCGCGCGGCGCTCATCCTCGGCCCATCCGTCGGTATTGCGCGCAAGATAGGAAAGCGCGGCCGCGCGGCGGCGCTCGGGTGTGATATCGGGCAGCGATTGCAGCAACCGGTGCACCAGCGTGCCGCGCTTCAGCGCCTTTGCGCGCAGCATCATCGATACGCCGGTTCTGACCGGATGGCCATCGTCATCGGCGGGGTCGGACGGGCGCAACAGGCTCTCGGCCGATGCCTCTGAGGACGCCGGCGTCTGTAGCCAGGATGGCAACACGATCGATGCGCTGGTTGCTGGCTCAGCGGCGGGGCCGGCAGCGGGGACGGCAGCGGGGACGGCTTCCTCAGCCCGCGAATAGCGCTTCACCATGCCGTTCGAGGTCTGGATTTCCTGAAGCTGCAATCCTGAATTGGCGAGGCCCTTGGTGATCAGATCGTACCAGGAGAATTTGCGCACCGTATTCATGTTGCCGGGCATGCAGCCGCCGACGATCAGCCGGTCGGCCGCGCGCGTCATCGCCACGTAAAGCAGCCGGCGGTATTCATCCTCGGTATCGCCGAGCATCGCCGTGCGTGCGGCAGCAACGTTGACGGGGTCTTCGGCTTTCCGGCCCGCCCAGACCACGACTTCGGTGCCATCGCTTTGCGGCATGTGGATGAGCTTCAGCCGCTGTGTATCCTGAGGCGATGTCGTGGTGTCCACCAGGAACACGACCGGGGCTTCAAGGCCCTTGGCGCCGTGCACGGTCATGACGCGGACCTCGTCGCGAGAGATTTCCATGTCGCGCTTCACCTCGGTGTCGGCCGCACGCAGCCATGCCATGAAACCCTGCAACGAAGCCGGCGCCTTGCGCTCGTAGTTCAGTGCCAGCTCGAGGAATTCATCGATCGCGTCGTTGGCTTCGTGGCCGAGCCGTCGCAGGATGCGCGCGCGGCCGCCATCGCCGCCGAGCAGCCAGGCATAGAATGCGAACGGCGTTTCGTGGACAAAACGGCGCTCGCATTGCTCGAGACGCGTGAGCGCAGCTCTAAATCGGTCGTCAGTCGCCCCTTGCGCAGTCAGTGCGTGCCGCAACGATCCCCGGCGCTGCCAGGCCAGCTTGAACAGGTCATCGTCCGTGAGGCCGAATAACGGGCTCTTCAACGCGACCGCCAGCGCCAGATCGTCCTGCGGCAGAAGCAGCGCGTCCGCGAGGCTCATGAGGTCGATGGCCGCGATGTGTTCGGTCAGCTTCAGCCGGTCGGCGCCGGCGACGGGGACATTGGCGTGCTTCAGTGCCTGGATGACCGCGTCGAACGCGTTGCCGCGCCGCCGCACCAGCACGAGCATGTCGCCATAGCGGAGCCGGCGGCGGTCACCGCGGCTGCCGGTCATGGTGCCGCTTTCGACCAGCGATCTGATTTCGGCCTGAATGCGCCGGGCGAGCTTCACTTCCGGGCTCGTCACCGAGACGCCGTCGAACGGCGCGCGCCAGCCTTCGAGCTCTTTTTTGTCGTCGGCCTCGGCCAGTTCCCAGAGATCGATCATGCTGGGACCAGCGTCCTCAAGCGCATGATGGATCGGGTATCCGATATCAACCGAATGGATGCTGCGGTAAATATCCTGTTCGCGGAACACATGGTCGACCGATTGCAGGATCGCCGGTCCCGAGCGGAACGAATAGGTAAACGATACCGGATCGAATTTCAGCCCGGCATCCTCGAACTTCTTCTTCAACGCTCGGCGGCGCAGATCGAATTCGCGCGGGGCCGCGCCCTGAAACGAAAAGATCGACTGCTTCTCGTCGCCGACGGCGAACACGGTGCGCATCACGCCGTCGCGTGCACCGGCGCCCGAGGTGAATTCGGAAATGATGTGGGCGACGATGTCCCATTGCCGCGGGCTGGTGTCTTGCGCCTCGTCGATCAAGACATGATCGACGCCGCGATCGAGCTTGTAATGCACCCAGCCGGACGAGACGCGGTCCAGCATCGAAAGCGTCTTGTCGATCAGATCGTCATAGTCGAGCAGGCCGCGTTCCTGCTTCTCGCGCCGATAGTTTGCGGCGGCCGCGGTCGCGATATGCAGCAACGCCTCGGTGCGGTCGCGGGTCGTGACCGCGCGGCGGCGCTCGATCAGGGGCGTGAGTCGGACCATCTCCGACTCGAACAGGCGGCCGACGGCGGGATTATTGTCGGCGAACCTCTTTGTCACCACCGATTTGCGGGGCACGCGTTCTTCGGTGAGGAACACGCCGAGATAGGTATCGACCTGCGCCGCGCCGGTGTGCACGAGGGCTTCACGGAGCCGGGCGGCCTGGTCCTGATCGGATTTGCTGCCGGTGTCGAGGACGTCCGCGATCCCCAGCCATCGCGATCGCGGCAGGTTCGGACCATCCAGGATTTCGCGCTCAACGTCGTCGATGCGGTCGTCAGGATCGACGCCCAGCGCCGCGTTGATCTGCGCGGCGGCAGCACTCGCGTTGCCGGCCACATCCGTCCATGCCATGAAATGATCACGGCTCAGGCACGCTTCGCGTACTACATCCTTGAAGGTGACGTCGGCCGCGCTTGCCATCGCCATCGTGAGCGCGCGTCCGGTAGCACTTTCAGGGTTGTGCGAGGCCTCCAGCAGCACCGCGAGATTGGCGCGCTCCATCATCTCGTTCTGATCGCGGTCGTCGAGCACGGAAAAACGCGCCGGCACATTGGCCTCGAACGGAAATTGCTGCAGCAGCCGCGTACACAACGCATGGATGGTCTGCACCTTCAGCCCGCCCGGCGTTTCCAGCGCACAGGCAAACAGCTTGCGCGCCGACTTCCGTAAAGCCGCCGTCGGGTGCGCGATTCCTGCTTCACGGATCGCGTCATCGAGTGTCGCGTCATCGAGCGTGACCCAATGGCCGAGCGTCGTGAACACCCGTTCCGCCATATTGGCGGCGGCGGCCTTGGTGAAGGTGATGCAGAGGATTTTTTCCGGCGCTACGCCGCCGAGCAGCAGCCGGATCACGCGCTGCACCAGCACATGCGTCTTGCCCGACCCGGCATTGGCCGAGACGAACGAGGACGCCGCCGGGTCGGACGCGCGCGCCTGCGTGGCACGGACATTGTCGGGAATGATTCGCGGAGCCTTCACCATTCCTCGATCCCCAATCCGCCGGCCGCGGACCATTCCTTGATCCGGGCGAGATCGTCATAGGCGCCGTAACGGTTCGACCACATCGACAGGTTCAACGAGGTGTAGGCCTGGTCCTCGTCCTCGAATTTGCGGATCAGTTTTTCCAGTTCCAGCCGTGCGTAATCGGCGGCCTCGTCCGGCGGCTGCGGCGTGTCGTTGCTTCTGATCCTCAGTTCCAGCGATCGCTGCTCGCCGGGCGGATTGTTGCCGCTGAGCCTGACATAGACGAGTTCGGCGACGGAGGAATCCGCGTTGACGTCCTTGAAACCGCCTTCGCGCAGGATCGCCGCTTCCAGCGTGAGTTGCGGCGACAATCCCATGCGCACCTGTTTTCCCGTCGGCGGTTGCCCGGTCTTGTAGTCGAGGATCGCAAAGCGACCGTCATGGCGTTGCTCGATCCGGTCGGCGCGGGCAGAGAGAATAAAGGTCCGCTCATTGTCGAGCGGGATTCCGATCTCGCCTCTGATCTCGGCATCGATCCTCGCTATATTGTCGCGCCGCGCCAGTTCCCAATCCGCAAACCATGCGGCGATGCGTTGAAATCGTGGCCACCACAGCGCCCGTGCCTCGGGGCGCTCCATCAGCGGCGCGAAATATTTCTCGCCGATGCGGCGCAACTCGCCTGAGGTATCGTCGGGGAGTGCCGAAGCGAAAGTCTGGGTGAATTCGCCGAGTGCGTCATGGATGGCCGATCCCCGGTCGGCGGCCGACAGCGGCATGTCGACGGGATCGAGCGGGTCGAGCCGTAGAATATATTTCGCATAGATCGTGTAGGGATCGCGCAACCAGTCCTCGATCGCCGTCACCGACAGCTTTAATGGCCGCGTCGCGCGCGGCGGTTTTGGTGCGGGTTGCGGGATCGGCTCGATCTTGTCCGGCTGGTCGAGCTCCCCGGCGTAGCGGACATAGTTTTCACCGGCGCGGAGGGCTTCTTTCCAGCGTTCTTCACCCGCAACGGCCTCCAGCCGGTGCAGGAAGCGTGAGGCGACCGCCGGCGCCCCGCCGACTTTCGCCGAATGGGTCAGGATCACGTCGCCGGTGCCGAGCAATTGCGCGAAGTCATGGGCGGAGAGGCCGATACGCCGCTCCGGCAGATCGAGGCCGAGCTCGTGCCGCATCGGCCGGCTCAGCCACGGATCGATCCGCGGCGCCGGCGGCCACACGCCTTCGACCAGCCCGCCGAGAATGACGCGATCGGATTCGGTCAATCGCGCTTCGAGCTGGCCGTAGATATGCAGATGCGCGCTCTCCGATTCCGGCCGCCGCACCATGCGATCGGCGAAGGCGGTCTGGAACAATTTGGGATAATCTCCGAGTTGGACTATCAGGCCGCTCGGTTTCTGCTCCGCTACCAGATCGTCGAACGCGGACGCCAACGCCGATCCCTGGCTTTCCTCGAAGACTACGGCAAATTCGTTTTGATCGGAGGATAGCGCGATCAGCACCTCACGGTGACGATGCGCCAGTTCGGCAAAATCATGCGGCTTCGATGAGGCCACGCTTTCCAGCGGCGAAAGCGCTTTCTGCAAAGCCGCGATCAGCGATTGCGCCTGGTCGAGATCCTCGTCCCTCGATCTGGCGCGCTGCTCCGAAGGATGAAGCGAAGAGATCTCTCCGCCCCTCAGCTTTCTGAGTTCAGCCCGAAAGCGATCGAAATCCCGCGCGAGGCCACCGCTGCCGGCCTGTGGCCGCGTGCCGCGCAACAGCGCCAGTTCGAGCACCTCGATGGCGCGCTTGAGCGCGCCATGCGCGCCGCCCAGCCGGAACAGCGGATGCTTTAACAGCGCGAGCAAGGTCGGCGGCTCCAGACCCTTGGCTGCCGCCTCGGCCACCAGCCGGGCAAAGATACCGGCGGAGGTGTCCATCAAGGCGTCGCCGCCGGAATCGTCGAATTCGAGATTCCAGCGGCCGAGCGCCGCCGTCACCCGCCGCGCCAACGCGCGATCCGGCGTCACCAGTGCTGCCGATTTGCCGAGATGCCGCGCCTCGCGCATCGCCACTGCGATTGCCAGCGCCTCCATCTCGGGGTTGGGCGCCGCGACCACGGCGAGATTTGTCATGCCGCCCGAAATCTTCGCTGATATCTCCGGCTGTTCCAGCCGGTCATGCCATTGTTCGGTGGCCGTCGACGGTCGCATCGTCTCGGAAACCAGCACCTCGCGTCCGTTTGGTGCCGGCGTGCCCAAAATCTCGACGTCGCGGCGCCTGATGCCGAACCGGTCCAGTAACCCATGCATCGCGAATTGCGGATGGTTGAATGCCGGCGGCGTGGTGAATTTGCCTTGCGCACCGCGGATGCCGCCGATTGTGTGCCAGGATTCTTCGTCGAGATCGGTATCGAGCCCCGGCAGCACCACGGCGCCTTGCTTGAGGTTTGCCACGGCGTGCAGGAATTTTGCTGTCGCCGGCATCGAGCCGGTCGAACCTGCCGCGATTACCGGACCCTCTTGATGCGCGGAAAGGCGCGCGGCTTCGGCCTCGATCAGGCGATCGCGCCGTGCGGCCGGTTCGATCCGTCCTATTTCCTGCAGATGAAGCGGCCACGCCTTGCGTGCGATCCGCAGGAAATCCAGTGAGTGCTGCCAATATTGATCGAGCTGGTCCGGCACCAATTTATCGAGTGCGTCCCAGTCGACGCCTCGGGTGACCATGTCGTCCATCAGCCGCGCCAGATCGCCGGCCAGCGCCAGGGTCGAGGCCGGGCCGCCGACCACAAGCGGCGCCGAAACCGGCGTTTTCGCCCACGCCGCGACCAGATGCGCCAGCGTCAGCCGCCGCTCGAGTTCGCCAAGCCGCGGCGGAATGTCTAGCGGTGCGAGGCCGCCAAATTGTTCGGCGCCTTCGGCGAACGCCAATTCGTCTTCGTCGATGTCGCCGAGTGCGACGATACGCGGCAGGATCGCCGCGTCCGTTTTCAATTCATCTAGGAAGATCTCGCGCGCCAGCCGGCCGGCGCGCCGGGTCGGCAGATAGAGCGTCGCCTGCGCCAGGTTCAGCGGGTTGTCGCGCGCCTCGAATCCATCGACCAGTCGGCCATCGACCAGCGCGGCGATGACGGCGCGCAGGAGCGGCACGGATACGGGAACGCTGAAAACGCGCATGGGCTTCCTGATTCGAGGTCAGGGGCATCATGGCATGGGAGTTAGACGGGAGGGAGTTGGTGGACCACGCCGTCATTCCGGGGCGCGTTGAAAACGCGAAGCCGGAATCTCGAGATTCCCCAGGGCGCAATGGCGCACCTGAGGTCTGCGCCTTACGGCGCATCCCGGAATGACGGGAACTACGCGACGCTCTCCAGAAACGCCTCTTCCGCGGCCTCAACCGCGTCGGGGGTTCCGACATGCATCCACACGCCGTCGAGCCGGAGGCCGAACAGCCGCTCCTGCTCATTGGCGCGGTCGAACATTTTCGTCAGCGAAAATTCGCCCGCGGGCGCATCCGTAAACAGCGACGGCGACATGATCGCGGCGCCGGCATAGACGAACGGCACCACCTGGTGCTCGCGCCGCTTGCGCAGCGCGCCGTCCGGCAGCATCGCGTAGTCGCCGCGGCCGCCATAGCCGATGCTGCTCGTGGTCGGCGCCATCAACAGCAGGATATCCATCCGTTCTGGATCGAAGGTTTCGGCCAGCCGGGCCAGATTCGGCCGCACGCCGTCGATCCACATCGTGTCGGCATTGACGTGGAAGAACGGCTCGTTGCCCAGCAAGGGCAGCGCCTTGACGACGGCGCCACCGGTGCCGAGCACCTGGTCGCGCTCGTCGGAAATGATGATCCGGGGGCGAGCGCGGGAGGCGGTATGCGCGATGATCTGGTCGGGCAAATAATGCACATTGACCACGGCTTCGCCGACACCGGCGCCGGCGAGCTTGTCCAGCACGTGATCGAGCAGCGGCTGTCCGGCCACCCGCACCAGCGGCTTCGGCATATGGTCGGTCAGGGGCCGCATGCGCACGCCGAGACCGGCGGCGAGGACCATGGCTTTGGTGGGCGTGACGGACATTTGGGGAGTTTCTCGAAATCTTCGACCAGGGCTGCGGATCATATCACGGAGATTCGGCTGATCCAGCGACTGTGAGGCCATAGTCATCGGACATGACGGCCGTACGACGGCGATGGCGCCAGCGATTTCACGCGTCGGTGGTCTCCGCGCCGCGCTTGGCGGCCGCTTTCTTCTTCTTGTCGCCCTGCTTGAGGAAATTGACGCCGATCTGATCGCCATTGACCCAGGCCAATTCACAGCGGCGGTAGGCCAGTCCGGTCGAGGACAGCAGCAGGAAGAATTCCTTCAGATGCAAACCCTCGACGGACCCTTCGACGGACAGCTTGGCGCCGGTCTCGGAGACGTCTTCCATCACGCAGTCGCGCCGCCAGGTACCGTCGATGCCCATCATCTGAGCCGGATAGCCGCGCTCGAATGTGACGCGATCGCCCCTGCGCCGCTCTGATGTCGCCATGGCTGGATTCCCGGATTCCAAACAGCCGCGTCCCTCGTACGGAGCACAGCCCGCGCAAGATTAAGGCGGATTGGCTAACGGGTGGTAAATCAAGGAACCGGCGGGGGCACGTTGGCGGCATACCATTCGCGAACGCCCGTCAAGGCCGGGTGCGCCAGCGAACGGTTCAAATAGGTCCAGATCCGGGGCTGGTGGTGCAGATATTGCGGCTTTCCGTCGCGCCGGTTGAGCCGGGCAAAGGTGCCGAGCAGGCGCGTGTTTCGCTGCGCCGACATGATGGCGTATAGCTCGGCAAAGCTCGCCTGATCGAAGTGGCTGTCGGCCGCGCGCCGCGCCTTGATGTAGCGGGTTAACAGCGTCAGTTCGAGCGCTTCGGGAATGTTGACCCGCGCATCCTGCAGCAGCGACACCAGGTCGTAGGCGGCCGGTCCCCGCACGGCATCCTGGAAGTCGATAATGCCGACGCGCAATATGCCGGAACGATCGCCAAGCCAGATGATGTTGGGCGAATGAAAGTCCCGGATCACCCAGGTCCGTGGCGCGGAGGCCGGCTTCTGCAGCAGTTTACGCCACATCATGACGAATTGGTCACGCAGATCCTGACCCGGCTCGACGCCGCGGTCCGGCAGATACCATTCGAGCATCAAGCCGATCTCGACCAGCCACGCGTCGGCATCGTAAACGGGAATGGCGTAGGTGGATTGCAGCGTCAGCGGCAGGATTCCGGGTAATGATTCGCGATGCAGCGCCGCCAGCATGTCGGTCGCGGCCTCGTAGCGTTCGGTGATCGGCTGCGGTGGATCGCCTTCGGTCACGCCCTCGTGGCCGAAATCCTCGGTGATCAGGAAGCCGGCATCGAGATCGGCGTGGCGAATCGCAGGCGCGGAGAAGCCGCGCTCGCGCAAGCCGTTGGCGATCGCGACGAACGGCTTGACGTCCTCGGCGAGGTGAACGGCGGCGCTGTAGGATTTTCCATCATAGATCGCCGGGCCATCCGGGCGCGGCGGCGAATTCATCAGGATGGATGTTCCGTCGTGACGCAGCCGCGCATAGGAGCGCGTCGAGGCATCGCCAGGCATCCGCTCGCGCTGCGCGTCCAAAAAGCCAGCGCCGTCGAGGAACCGCCGCAGCGCATGCAGCCGTTCGACCTGCGCTGCTCCCTTGCCATAACCGGTGATCTCGGCGGCGCGCGCGTTGGATCCGAGCGCCGGACGATGGCTGAAGGCGATGTCGATGCGGTCGTGCGGCAACGCATCCGGCGCGCGCTCCGGCCATTCGATCAATGCCAGCGTGCCCTCGGGCAACGGCGACAGCCCGATCTCTTCCAGCTCGCTTGCGTCGTTGATGCGGTAGAGGTCGGCGTGAACGATCGGAAACGGCTGATCGTAGCTTTGCGCCAGCGTGAAGGTCGGGCTCGGCACCTCGAGCGCATCGTCACAGGCGAGATACCGTATCAGCGCCCGGGCTGCTGCGGTCTTGCCGGCGCCGAGATCGCCGGAGAGCGTGATGACGTCGCCGGGTCCGACCAATAGCGCGAGGTCGGCCATCAAATGCGCGGTCGCCGTCTCGTTCGCCAGCGCCACCGAGAATGTCGCAGGCTCGCTCATTCTGCGGCGTTGCGATGCGCGTTCTGGTCGATCGGAAAGTCGCACGTGACCGTCGTGCCTTTGCCGACGACGGAATCGACGTGCACCTTGCCGCCATGCAGCTCGACGAAGGAGCGCACCAGCGACAGCCCGAGGCCCGCGCCACGGTGCCGCGAGCCGTTTGAATGGCTCTCGAACCAGTCGAACACCTTGTCCTTGACGCCGGGCGGAATGCCGGGACCGGAATCTGTGACGGTGAAGATGACGCGGTGCTCGTTGCGCCGGGCGCTGATGGTGATGGCGGCATCGTGCGGCGAGAAACCGACGGCATTGGCGAGCAGGTTGTAAAGCACCTGCACAACGCGGCGTTCATCGCCAGTGAAGTCGCCGATCGTGGGATCGATGTCGACCTTGAGCTCGATTCGGTCGGTCGCGAGCCGGTCCTGGATGCCTTCGGCGGCCGCCTCGATGGCTTTTGCGATATTGACCGGGCCGAGCTCGAGCTTCATGGCGCCGGCATCGATGGTGGCGAGGTCGAGGATGTTGTTGGTCAGCGCCAGCAGCGCGTTGGTCGATTTGGTGACGTAGTCGAGATACTCGGCCTGTTTTTCCGTCAGCGGGCCGGTCGAGGGATCGCTCAGGAAATGCGCGAAGCCGATGATGGTGGTGAGCGGGGCGCGCAGTTCGTAGGACACGTGGTGGACGAAATCCACCTTCATCTGGTCGGCGGCCTCGAGCGCCTCGTTGCGTTCGCGCAGCGCCCGTTCAACATTCTCGGTGTCGGTGATGTCCTGGAAGGTCAGCATGGTGGCGCCGTCGGGCAGCGGCATGGTCATGCAGGTCAGCACGCTGCCGTCCTTGCGCTCGAGTTTGAGCGCCACCTGCGCCCGGTTCCCGATCGCGGTGATGGCCTCGCGCAGCGCCCGCCAGGTAGGTGCGTCGTCGAACAGCGGTTTGCACCAGGCTTCCACGGTCTCGACGTGCGGCTGTTCGCGCAATTGCTCTTCCGACAGTTTCCAGATCTTGACAAACGCCGGATTGAACAATTCCACGCGGCCGTTGCTGCCGAACACCGCGACCGCCTCGTTGAGATTGCTCAGCGTCTCGTGCTGTACTCGCGTGAGTCCGTCAAACCGCCGCGCCAGATCGAGGCTCTCGGTGACATTGTCGAACAGATAGGTGACGCCGCCTTCGAGGTTCGGCGTGGTGACGACACTCACCGCGCGGCCATCGGGCAGGAACCAGGTGTAGTTCTCGGATTCAACCGCGCGATAGGCCTCGTGCAGCTTGGCCTTCCAGGCACGGAAATCCGGCTGCTCCGGCAATTTGCGCGCGGCGCGCAGCCGGTCGAGCACGCTGGAATCGTCGGGCTGGTTGTCGAGGAAGGCCTGATCGAGGCCCCACAGCCGCCGGTAGGATTCGTTGTAGAAGGCGAGCCGCCGCTGGGCGTCGAACACGGCCACGCCCGACGACAATTGGTCGAGGGTGCGGCGATGCGCCTCCGCCATCCGCTCCAGCGCGTCGCGCAGCGCGGTGGCTTCGCTGGCGTCGATTGCGATGCCGGCGCTGCCTCCGCCTAATCTCAGCGCCTGCACGTCATAGACGCGCCGCTCGCCGCCGACCACGATCGGCAGCCGCGCGCTGAAGTTTGAATTGTCGTTTAGCGCCCGGCTCATGTCGGTGCGCTGGTCGCTCTCCAGCAGTTCGAGGTTGCGGTGGATGGCGTCTGCAACACTCTTGGCCTCGGTCGCCCGGACATAGGCCGCATTGGCGTAGCGCAGATTGCCCTCGGCGCTCTTGGCCCAAATCGGCCAGGGCGCGGCGGCGGCGAAGTCGCGCAGCAATTCGGTTTCTTCCTGCAGTGTCTTGTAGCGCAGATTGGATTCGGCGAGTTCCCGGCGCAGTCCGCCGAGTTCGCGAATCCGCACAATGGCTTGTCCGCCGATGGCGCGGCCCATCGCCTCGATCGCGCGGCCGTTCGAGGTCGAGAGATTGAGCAGAAAGCCTTCGCCCGCCTCGCGCAGCGCGTCGACGGCATGGTCCATCTGCAACGCCGGTTCCGGAGGCAGCCAGGTTCCAAAAGCGAGGATGCGCTGCGGCGAGTTTTGCAGCGCGTCCTGCGAAATCAACAGCGCGGTGTCGCCGCTGATCTGGGGCCGGTTGTCGCCTGCCGCCCAGGAAATCAGAATTTGCGGCTCGGCGAACAGCAGCGCGCGCAACCGGTCGGCCTGGACCTGCAGATCGGCGATGTCGGAACGCAGCCGGACCTCGGTCCGGGTGGCCTTCACGCGCGTGCGCATCAACAGGATCGCCGCCACGACGGAAAATCCGACCAGTGCCAGCGCCGTCGTCAGCACCGCGACTTCCTGGTGATTGAGGTCAAGCCAGGTCGAAACCACCTGTGTAAGCGACAAATCGCGGGCAAGGACCGGTTCCGACGCCGTTGATACGGCAGTGGCGAGCGCGAACAGGCCGTAACGTGCCAATGAGGTGCACGACAGCAGGGTTCGACGCATCGCCGCGACTACGCCCGACATGATTTGCCCCAGAACGCACGACTTCAGGCCCGGCGTATACCACCGCCGTGCGCGAATCGAGTGAGAGTATCCCCAAGGTGACTCCACGGGTAAGAGTCCAGACCGTGAACGTGAATCCGGCTGTGAAAAAATGAGCGGATTACCGCTTGTCGTCAGCGCCCTGTCGAGCCAAAACCGCCGCTGCCGCGGTCGGTGGCCGACAGCGACGCCACGGCAACGAGCTGTGCTTGGGTGACCGGCGCGATCACCATTTGCGCGATGCGCTCGCCACGCCGGATAGGGAATGGCGCCTCGCCATGGTTGATCAGGAGCACGTTGATCTCGCCGCGATAATCCGCGTCCACCGTGCCGGGCGAATTCAAAACGGTGACGCCGTGTTTGGCGGCGAGGCCCGAGCGCGGCCGCACCTGCGCTTCAAAGCCCGGCGGCAACGCGATGGTGAGGCCCGTCGGCACCATCGCGTATTTGCCCGGCGGCAGGATCAGGGGCGCTTCCGCCGGCACCGCCGCCAATAGATCCATCCCCGCGGCGTCGGCGCTCTGATAGGCCGGCAGTGCCACGCCTTCGGCGTGCGGCAACTGCCGGATGTTGATCTTGACGGTTGAGCTCACGAATTCTTCTCCAATGATTTGGCAATGCGCGCCACCAGTTCGGCCGCGACCTGTTCCTTGGTCATCACGGCCCAGGACTCCACTTTAATGTTGTCGACGCTAATTCCAGCACCGTTGCGCGTCAGCAGATGCACGGTGTTGCGATCGCCGCCCATCACACCGGTTGAAGGCGACACGTCATTGGCGACGATCCAGTCGCAGCCCTTGCGCGCGATCTTGGCCTTGGCATTGTCGATCAGATGCTCGGTCTCGGCGGCAAAGCCGATCACCAGCGGCGGGCGCTTGTCCTTCAGTTTTGCGATCGTCGCCAGGATGTCGGGATTTTCGACGAGTTGCAGCGGCGGCATGCCGGCGGAAGTTTTTTTCAGTTTCTGTTCGCCTTCATTGGCGACACGCCAGTCGGCAACCGCGGCGGCGAAGATCGCGATATCCGCAGGCAGTGCGGCCTCGACCCGATGCAGCATGTCGCGCGCCGATTCCACCCGGATCACCGAGACCCCTGCGGGATCGCGCAAGTCGACCGGGCCGGAGACCAGCGTCACATCGGCGCCCGCGGCTTGCGCTGCGGCGGCGATCGCAAAACCCTGCTTGCCGGACGAGCGATTGGCGATATAGCGCACAGGATCGATCGGCTCGTGCGTCGGTCCGGCGGTGATCAACACGCGTTTGCCCGCGAGCGGGCGCGGCATCGGCGGCCGCAGGATATCGACCGCTGCCGCGGCGATTTCCAGAGGCTCCGACATCCGTCCGACGCCGGCTTCGTTGGCTTCGGCCATTTCGCCGGCATTGGGTCCGATCATGGTAACGCCGTCGCGGCGAAGCTGCAGCACGTTGCGGCGGGTGGCGGCGTTGTTCCACATCAAGGGGTTCATCGCCGGCGCCAGCAGGATCGGCCGGTTGGCCGCGAGCAGTATGGCGCTGGCGAGATCGTCGGCATGGCCCTGCGCCATCTTCGCCATCAAATCCGCGGTCGCCGGTGCCACAATAATCAGGTCGCAGTCGCGCGCCAGACGGATATGCCCGGCGTCGAATTCGCTGTCGGCGTCGAATAGATCCGTATAGACGCGCTCATGTGCCAGCGCGCTGGCCGCGAGCGGCGTGACGAATTGCTGCGCGGCCTTGGTCAGCACGCAGCGGACCTGGATGTGCCGCTCTTTCAGCCGCCGGATCAGGTCCAGCGCCTTGTAGGCCGCGATGCCGCCACCGATGATCAGGGTAACGCGGGCCTGATCGGTCACATGAACGCGCCTGGGACCGTGCGCTGGCGCGTCTGCTGACGGCGATATGGGGGAGGGCGAACCCGGGAGTTCGGACCGGCCCTGAATGAGCTCCCCCAGGATGACCCGGACTTCTTCCTCCACCGAGCGGCCGTTGCTGGCCGATCGCAGCCGCAGATAGACCTTTACGGCATCATCGAGTTTTCGGATGGTGAGGCTGGCCATGGTTGGCTCCCGGCGAGACTGATAGCAATGCTAGCACATCGTGCATACATTGCAATCACATCTGCTTGACAGCTACCAAAATTCCGATGAAGGTGGCCGCAATAATCCACAACGCCAGCGTTCGCCAGCGGCTCTTGCGGCCCTCGGCACGGCCCATGGCTGCGATCGTCTCCGGCGACAGCGTGAGGCCTTCCCGGGTTATGGTCTCCAACTGCTCCAGCACGGCAACCGAGCGCGCGGCGATCGCCGGCAGGCCGGCCAGCACGCGGCCGAGATCGCCCGCGCCGGCCATCGCGCCCTGGATGCGCCCGATCGGGCCGAGATTGCGCTCGATCCATTCCCGTACCACGGGATCGGCGACCTTCCAGATGTCGAGTTTTGGATCGAAACCACGCGCCACGCCCTCGACCACCACCATGGTCTTTTGCAGCAGGATCAGCTCGGGGCGGGTCTGCATGTCGAACAGCCCGGTGACTTCGAGCAGCAGGGTCAGGAGCTTCGCCATCGAGATTTCTTCGGCGATGCGGTTGTGGATCGGCTCGCCGATGGCGCGGATGGCCTGCGCAAAATTCTCGACCGAGTGATGGCCGGGCACATAGCCGGCCTCGAAATGCACTTCGGCGACGCGGCGGTAGTCGCGCGTGATGAAGCCCAACAAGATTTCCGCGAGGAAGCGCCGCTCCTTTTGCCCGAGCCGTCCCATGATGCCGAAGTCCACGGCGACAAGCCGGCCGGAATCGTCGAGGAACAGATTGCCGGGATGCATGTCGGCATGGAAGAAGCCGTCGCGCAGCGCATGGCGCAGGAAACTCTGGATCACCTTGCGGCCGAGATCGGGCAAATCGATGTGCGATTGTTTTAGGCGGGCGTGGTCGTTGAGCGCAATGCCGTCGATCCATTCCATCGTCAGCACGTTGTGGGTGGTGCGGTCCCAGTCCACCGCCGGCACGCGAAAGTCCGGATCGTCGCCCGTGTTCTCCGCCATCTCGGACATCGCGGCCGCTTCCAGCCGCAGATCCATCTCCATCGCGACCGAGCGCGACATCGTGTTGATGACCTCGATCAGGCGCAGGCGGCGCGCTTCGGCGGAATGCGCCTCCGCGTTATGCGCGACAAAGAAGAAATCGGCTAGGTCGCGGCGGAAACGCGCGGCGACGTGGGGGCGCAGCACCTTGACGGCGACCGGTTTGCGCACGCCATCGCGCTCGACTTCGCCGCGATGCACCTGCGCGATCGAAGCGGCGGCGACCGCCGGCCCCAGGCTCGCAAACGCCTGCGCCACAGGACGTTCCAGCGAGGTCGCGATGACGGCCTCGGCCTCGCTTTGCGAAAAAGGCGGCAGCCGGTCCTGCAGGCTTTCCAGGTCGTGCGCCATCGCGACGCCGACCACGTCGGGCCGGGTCGCGAGAAATTGTCCGAGCTTGAGATAGGCAGGCCCGAGCCGCGTCAGCGCGCGCGACAGCCGCGGGCCGGATTTGGCGCCGGGCCGCTCGATGATCCGCGCCAGCCGTAGCGCGAGTTGCCCGGGCGGCGGCACCAGGCTCGGATCGACGACGCCGAATACGCCCTCGCGCGCGAACACGTAAGCGGCGCGAACCAGCCGCGCGATGTGGGTCGTCGCAGAGATCACAAACGCCAGCCCGAATGCAGCGCCACGATACCGCCGGAGAGGCTTTCCCACTTCACCCGCGAAAAGCCGGCGGCGCGGATCATCTCGGCAAAGGCATTGGGCCTTGGGAATTTCCGGATCGATTCGACGAGGTATTGGTAGGAATCCGCGTCACCCGTAACGGCGCGGCCGAGCGGCGGGATTACCTTGAACGAGAAAAAGTCATAGAGCCGGTCAAGGCCGGGCACATCGACGGTGGAGAACTCCAGGCACAGAAACCGGCTGCCCGGCCTCAGCACCCGATAGGCCTCGCGGAGCGCGGCATCGATCCGCGGCACGTTGCGAATGCCGAAGGCGATGGTGTAGGCGTCAAAGGCGCGGTCGGGAAATGTCAGCGCCTCCGCATTGCCCTCGACGAACGAAACCTGCTGGTCGAGATGACGCGCGAGTGCGCGGTTGCGGCCGACGTTGAGCATCTCGGTGTTGATGTCACAGACGGTGGCGCGGAAGCCGCTGCCCGCCGCCTTGGCGGCGCGGAACGCGATATCGCCGGTACCGCCGGCGACATCGAGCAGCGCGAACGGCGCCTCGCTCTTCGGCGGATTGAGCTTGTTGATCATGATGTCCTTCCAGACCCGGTGCAGGCCCGCCGACATCAGATCGTTCATCAGGTCGTAACGCTGTGCCACGCTGTGAAACACGTCGTTCACCAGCGTCTGCTTGTCCCCAAGGGGCACGTCCCTGAAGCCAAAATGCGTCGTTTGGTCCGGCCGATCCATCAATCTATCTCCAAGGCTGGACCATAGCGCGCCCGCCGCAATGGCGCTATCACGTCACCTTCATAAGGTGAATGCCTGCATGCCTGAATTACCCGAAGTCGAGACCGTCCGCCGCGGCCTGCAGCCCGCCATGGAGGGGTCAAAAATCCTCAAAGCGGAAGCCCGGCGGAAAGATCTGCGATTTCCCTTTCAAAAGGACTTTGTGTCGCGGCTGGAAGGCCAGACCGTGACCGGCATCGGCCGCCGCGCCAAATATCTGATGGCTGACCTCACCTCCGGCGACGTGCTGCTGATGCATTTGGGCATGTCCGGCTCGTTTCGCGTGCTGGAAGGCAGCAGCGGCAAGACGCCGGGGCAATTCCACCACGCGCGCAGCGAAGACCGCGCGCATGACCATGTCGTGTTCCACATGTCATCGGGCGCGGCGGTCATATTCAACGATCCGCGCCGTTTCGGTTACATGAAGATCATCGCCCGCCATGCACTGGATAACGAGCCGCTGCTCAAAGGGCTCGGCCCCGAACCGCTCGGCAATGAATTCGATGCCGCGATGCTGGCGGCCTCCTGTTTCAACAAGAAGACCAGCCTCAAGGCAGCGCTGCTCGACCAGCGCGTGGTGGCGGGACTTGGCAACATCTACGTCTGCGAGGCGCTCTATCGCGCTCGGCTGTCGCCGCGCCGGCTGGCCGCGACGCTGGCGACGAAAACCGGACAACGCAAGGGCGTTGCCGGGGCCGAACCGACCGATCATGCCAAACGTTTGGTCGGCGCCATTCACGCGGTCTTGAACCAGGCGATCAAGGCCGGCGGTTCATCGCTGCGGGATCATCGCCAGACGTCAGGCGAGCTCGGCTATTTCCAGCACTCATTTCAGGTCTATGACCGCGAAGGCGAGAAATGCCAGACCGCGGACTGCGGCGGCATCGTGCGGCGCTTCACCCAGAACGGCCGCTCCACCTTCTGGTGCCCGAAGTGCCAGAAGTGAACGCGACAGCTCTCTTCTGAAAAAGCACAAGGCGTTGATTGCAATGATGCCGGATTGTGAAATGATGTGTGTTCCGGGCAAACATGCGGGCACTACCGCTTTTCGGCGGTCCAACGAAAACAAGAGCGAGCAACATCGATGACCGGTAACTGGCGGGATCGCGCGGCCACCCCCTTCCAATGTCAGAAGCAGCCGGCGTCCTCCAGCCGCGGTATGGTGGTCAGCAATCATCCGCTGGCCTCGAGCGCGGGCGCCGAGATGCTCGCGGCCGGCGGCAACGCCGTCGATGCCGCGATTGCGACGTTGTTCACGCTGACGGTGGTCGAGCCGATGATGGTCGGCATCATCGGCGGCGGCATGGCGCATATCCGGCTCGCCGATCGCAGCCATCGTTTCATCGACGGCCAAAGCACCGTGCCATCGGCGGTTCGTCCCGACACCTACACATCGAAGCCGGGCGCGGCACATGACGTGTTCGACACGGTCGGCGATGAGAATCTGAACGGCCCCAAGGCGGTGGCCGCGCCGGGCTCGCTGAAAGCCTGGTGCGAGACGCTGCAAAGGTTCGGAACCATGAGCCTTGCCGACGTGATGCAGCCCGCGATCAAGCACGCCTCGCGCGGCTATGCGGCGACGCCGTATTTGCACGAATGCATCGCCGACAGCGCGAAGGAAATGTTGAAGGACAAGGCGATCTCGGCGATCTATCTGCCAAACGGTATCCCGCTGAAAACCGGCGAGCGCGTGGTGCAATCGGAATACGCGGAAACTTTGACTTACATTTCGCAGCATGGCGAAGCGGCGCTGTATCAGGGACCGCTCGGCGATATCCTCGTCGATTACATGAAGACGCATGGCGGCTTCATCACGCGCGAGGATCTGACGACCTACAAGACGGTGGAGCGCCAGCCGGTGCGCGCCGACTATCGCGGCTGGGAAATTTTGGGACCGCCGCCGCCCGCAGCGTCCGGCGTGCACATCGCGCAGATGCTCAACATTCTCGAGGGCTACGATATCGCGGGCCTCGGATTCGGCTCCGCAGAGACCGTGCATTACCTCGCCGAAGTGCTGAAGATCGCCTTTGCCGATCGCGCGGCCGCCAGCGGCGATCCGGATTTCATCAACGTGCCGGTGGAGCGGCTGACGTCGAAGGTCTATGCCGCGGAACGGCGCCGCGCAATCGATTCCAGCCGTGCGCAGCCATGGGGCGCCGGCGTGGCGCAACTCGAAGGCGCGCACACCACGCATATCACAGCGGCCGATGCGATGGGGAACGTGGTCGCGACCACGCAGACCATCAACAATCTGTTCGGGGCAAAAATTCTTATTCCGGGTCTCGGCACCGTGCCGAATAATTACCTGAACCTCTACGATCCCCGGCCGGGCCATGCGCTGTCACTGGCGCCGGGCAAGCGCGTCACCACCTCGATGTCGCCGATGATGGCGCTGCGCGACGGCAAACTCGTCTATGCGCTCGGCCTGCCCGGGGGGAAGCGGATCTTTCCGAGCGCGATGCAGGCGCTCATCAATCTGATCGACCACGGCATGAATTTGCAGGAAGCGGTCGAGGCGCCGCGGGTCTGGACCGAGGGCAATGCGCTCGAGGTCGAGCAGGCGGTGCCGGAAAGCGTTCGTGCCAGGCTCACAGCGATGGGCCACAAGGTACAGGCGGTGCCGACGGTCGCCGGCGGCATGAACGCGATCCAGTTTCATGAGGACGGCCGGATGTCGGGCGCGGCCTGCTGGCGCGCCGATGGCACGCCGATCGGCATCTCCGGCGGGCTCGCCCGTGCGGGTGTGAGGTTCGGGCTGGCGTGAGTTGAGCTACTTCCGCACGCAGATCACGCGCACCACGGAGGCCGTTGCATCCGACGAACCATTGGCGGCATTGACGCCATTGGCCTTGAGGAAATCGCGCACCGTATCTGATGTCACCAGCACCGCCTGCGCGCCAGGCGCGGCATTCGCAGGCCCCGCAACCAGCACCGGTTTCAAGAGCGCGACGCCGGCGAATTTGCCGTCGCCGTCAAGCGCGGCGGCGCCGGAAAAGCCGAGCGCCGGAGGGGGCGATAGCGCGACATCGCTGCTGCCGCCGAGCTGCGCGACCGAGGCCTTGACGCTGCTCACCATGGCGCCGCCGCCCTGGTTCTGCGGATCGCCAATGCCGGTGAGGTCGAGCATCGTTTTTGAAGCTCCGTTGGCGAGGTTGAGCGGCTTCAAGCCGCGCGCGCCATAGATCCGCAGCAGTGCGAGATCATGGTCCTTGTCCTCGGCGACGCGATCGGCATTGCCAAAGCCCTGGATTGCGACCGCGATGCAGCCATCGGTGATCTGGCGGTCGGCAACGATCGCACCGTCGTCGCTGACGACGATGCCGGTGCCGTATTCCACGGTCTTGCGCGGCGGCGGACCGGCGAGCTGCGCGCCGGCCGGGAATGCGTTGAACGCGCTCGACATCGCGATCACCACCGGCTCCACGGTATTCTCGGTGGCCTGATCGTAGAGGATGGTGAGGATGCGGACTTCATCGCCCTTGAAAGTGCCGCGCAGGTAGAACTTCTTCAGGCCCTGCAGCCCGGACAGCACGAAGAAATCCGGCTTCACCACCGTGTAATCGATGTTGCGCCCGGCTTCCTGCTTTTCCTTCTCGGCAAGCTTCGCCGTGGTCGGATTGGCTTCCTTGCGCCGCGCCAGTTGAATCTGGATCGTTCCCGTCGGCGAGGTCCATTTGGCGCCGTTGCCATCGCTCGATTGCTGCGGCACCAGCTTTGTGGGAATGCCGAGCCGCACGCCCGTGCCGGGTTCGGTGACGATCTTCCAGCCGACATTTTCCTGCCGCCGCTTCGCAGTATCGGCGAGGACGCCGCGTTCCTGCGGATTGAGCACGCCGGTCGGTTTGCCGCCGCGGGACTTCTGGAATTCCTTGATCGCATTCACCATGCGCTCGCTGACGTCGCCGGTGATCGCGCCATTATACTGGCCGACCCAGACGAGGTCGGATTGCAGCGCCAGCCGCTCGGCCTGCGCCATCGCGTTGGCGGTCTCTTCCGGCCTCTGTAACGGGGGGCGGATCGGTATCGTCGTGACCGGTTTGGGCTTGGTGCCCGCCGTGGACGGCGTCGTCATCTGCGCCTGCGCGGGCGTCCCCCAAATTGCGGCAGTCACCATCAATGTTGCTGAAAGCACCGATCTCATGACAAATCCCAGGGAAACAGGGGGAGGGGATGAAGGGAATAATGGAGCGATCATTGACGTCCGGCCAATTAAGCACATCTGCTTGGTCGGCAACAACTGCGCCCCGGTTCAGGGAACCGCGCGAGGGAATGACCTGACAATGCTGACCGCCGACGAACTCGAACGCTACGCCCGCCATATCGTGTTGCGTGAAGTCGGCGGCCCCGGCCAGACCGCCCTGAAGGAGGCGTCCGTGCTGGTGATCGGCGCCGGCGGTCTCGGCGCACCGGTCCTGATGTATCTTGCCGCTGCCGGCGTCGGCACGCTCGGCGTGGTCGATGACGATATCGTCTCGCTCTCTAATCTGCAGCGCCAGATCATCCACACCACATCGGACATTGGACGGCGCAAGGTCGACAGCGCCGCCGAACAAATTCACGCACTCAATCCCCATGTCAACTTCGAGGCGCATGCGGTGCGTCTCGATGCTCACAACGCGATGTCGCTGATCGGCGGCTACGATCTGGTGCTCGACGGCTCCGACAATTTCGAAACCCGCTATCTGGTGTCCGACGCCTGCTTCCTCGCCGCAAAACCGCTGATCACCGCGGCGCTCGGCCAGTTCGACGGCTCGCTGACCACGATCCGCGCCCACGAACGTGGCGCCGACGGCCGGTTCAATCCGACCTATCGCTGCCTGTTCCCCGAACCGCCACCGCCGGGCACGGTGCCGGCCTGCGCCGAAGCCGGCGTAATGGGCGCGCTCGCCGGCATGCTGGGTTCGATGATGGCGCTGGAGGCGATCCGCGAGATTATCGGCTTCGGCGACAGCCTGGTCGGCCGACTGGTGATGGTGGACGCCCGCGCGATGCGGTTCGAAACCCTGCGCTATGCGCGCGATCCGGCGAACCCGCTCAATGGGGACAAGCCGACGATTACGGATTTGAGCGGGCATTAGCTTTTTGGGTTCTCTCGGTTCAATTTTCAAATAGCCTCAGCCGTCATTGCGAGCGAAGCGAAGCAATCCATCGTGCGGCAAAGTAAGTCTGGTTTGCTTCGTCGCAAGCGCTCCCTTGCGCAAACGCTTCGCGTTTGTCGCAGGCAATGAAGGCAGACACACCTTCGCATTCTCGCGGCACATTGCGCCCGAGGTTTCAAATAACGTTCGCCCTTCAAGAGAGAGGGCGCAGGGAATGCCGGATGCGCGCTGCACCCGCGGTCTCGTGTGCATGTGCACAGAACAGTGCGCACACGAGCATACAGGGGCAGCGGAGAGCATCCGACATTCCCCGCGCAATGGCTTTACGGCTTACTTCGCGCTCTCCCCGGTGATCGGCTTTCTTGTCACCGTCGCCCCTGAGAAGCTTGCTTCTCAAGAACTTGATGCCGGCGTCGAGGCATCAGGACCACACGACTTCGCCGTACGCTTCACGCGCCATTCGTCGTCGGCACATCCGCGTCCATCGCATCCCACCGCGCGTTTCGTGACGATCGCGAGCCGCCCCTCTTGTCGGGTGAGACGAGCGGATTCAAATCACTGATTTGCCCGACGGCGAAAGCGAAATATTTTTCGCGGAGGGGCTGGACTCGCGAGTCGTGAAAACGCGCAACTGATTTGCCCGTCGGGCAGTTTTGTTGATTTCGTTCGATTTTTTCCGCGTTAGTCGGCGTCGGCTATCTGCTTCTCATAATCAGAGGCGTTTGATTTATCTGTCATGGCCTGTGGACAGCGGAAGCAGGCCTCTTTTCCTTCCTGACGAAACCAGCGGCAAGTGGACCGAATCTGGCAGCCGGGAAGCGCGTTGACTACCGCCGGAACGCCCTCAACGATCCTTTGAGCCAAACTGCAGGTGTTACCCTTGAAATGCTTGCAGCCGCCGTTGGCGCAGGGTGCCGCGATGCGGAAGAGTTGCGTGGGCTTGGCCGATCCCGCAAGGGCAAGTAGCTTCTCGGAAACTGGCAGAGCCTCGGTGAGATAGCCGACCCTGTGCGCCTCCGGCGTGCCTGTCATCACGCCAAAGATTCGGGGGCCGTCTGCGGTCGCCTGAGAGCTTGGGCAGTCGATCTGTTTGCTTGATTCCTTGGACATGAAATCCTCTATTTCGCTGTTGGTGCCGGGTGAGCTGCCTCTATCCTGGGTTCTTATTCAGCGCTCATTTTCATCCAAGCTTCTGCGCCGTAGCCTCCATCTGGCAACAGCGCTGGTTCGGAATGAAAAGGCTTCCGAGACGACGCCCGACGCGCCACGCGCCGAACGCCATCCCGTCTCTCGATTGACTCTGAGTTCACAGCAGCCTGAAGACAGGCGGCGGGGGCGGCGGATAGGCACCCGTAGTGGCCGTCGAGCCTAGGTCGCCTTTGCCGCCTGTACCGAGAGATATTTGAGCCATGAAACCGCCTGCGACGATTTCGAGTTGCTCCCGGGTGAGCCGGACCGGCGATTCGAGTTTCTCACCGTCCGACTGCTGGGACTTTGCGAGCTCGCCTTGAGCTACGTACGCTTCAGATTTCTTCATCTGTCCTTCTCCTGTCGCGAGACGAAGGGGCTATCCGCTTCGACTGCCGCCGGACGCTATGGACGGACTGCATGCCTTACCGTGATTTCTCTTACAGAATAAAAGACCTCGATCGGTTTCGAGCACTGGTGCGTGTCGTTTGTGTCGATGTTGGCCTGTCCGCGTGCCCGGTTAGAGCGGCACCTCCTGACACACTCCTCGCGCGCCGCTCGCTATCCAGATGCCCGAGCTGCGCCTCGTTATAGCGGCCGCCCGCTGCGGCGCCGGGCGGAAACGTTTTTGCCAATGTTGCGAGATGCGTGCCCGTTAACTTGACATTGAGCGCGCCCAAGGCCTCCGTGAGGCGATCACGCCGCCTTGCGCCCACCAACGGCACAATGGCGAGCATCTCGCGCAGGACATGATCGCAGTCTCGCTCGGAACGCCGCAGCGTTACGCGGTGGTGGCTTCACGCGACTGTGTCGCGCAGCATGGCCGGCCCAAACATCCGAAGGATCTGCTCGATCATGCCTGCATCCGCACCCGCTTTGGAAGTGGCGCGATGCTCGATTGGGAGTTCGAGAAGGCCGGCCGGGAGGTGAAGGTGTCGCCGTCGGCGAAACTGATCGCGACCCATCTCGGGGTTGCGATGAAGGCAGCGCATGACGGACTCGGCTTCTGGCTGACCTTCGAAAGCTATGTGCGCGAGGCCTTGAAATCAGGCGCGCTGGTCAGCGTGCTCGACGCCTGGTGCGCGCCCTTTCCCGGACCGTTCCTGTATTACCCAAGCCGCCGCCAGCCGCCGCCCGCGCTCGGCGCCTTCGTGGGCTTTGTTGCGGAGTGGCGCAAGCGGGAGCGGCGCAAGCAAGCATAGCATCACGATGCAACCGGGATGCGTCGGCTTCGCTCACATTATCCTCGCAGCAATGGCCTCACAGCATACTAGGCAGCACGCGATCCGGCGGCTTGTGGTTGTCGAGGAAGGTCCGGATGTTGATGATCACCTTTTCGCCCATCTCGACACGGCCTTCGATCGTCGCCGAGCCCATATGCGGCAACAGCGTGACCTTGCCGGCCTTGGCGAGGCGAACCAGCTTCGGATTCACCGCAGGCTCGTGCTCGTAGACGTCGAGGGCGGCGCCGCCGATGTCACCGGCTTCGATCAATTTGATCAGCGTATCCTCGTCGATCACTTCGCCGCGTGCGGTGTTGACGACATAGGCCTCTTTCCGGATCAGTTTCAGCCGCCGCGCCGAGAGCAGATGGAACGTCGCCGGCGTGTGTGGACAGTTCACCGAGATGATGTCCATCCGCGCCAGCATCTGGTCGAGGCTTTCCCAGTAGGTCGCGCCCAATTCGTCGGCGATGCGCGGCGCCACAGGGCGGCGGTTGTGATAGTGGATCTGCAGGCCGAAGGCACGCGCCCGGCGCGCCACGGCCTGGCCGATACGGCCCATGCCGACAATCCCCAGGCGTTTGCCGCCGATCCGGTGTCCGAGCATCCAGGTCGGCGACCAGCCCGGCCAATTCTTGCCGTCGGTCAGGATCGATGCGCCCTCGATCAGCCGCCGCGGCACCGCGAGTATCAGCGCCATGGTCATGTCGGCGGTGTCTTCGGTCAGAACCTTCGGCGTGTTGGTCACGGTGATGCCGCGCGCATGCGCCGCGGTGACATCGATATTGTCGACGCCATTGCCGAAATTGGCGATCATCCGCAGCTTGCAGTCGGGGTGCTTGAGAATCTCTTCGTTGATGACGTCCGTGACGGTCGGCACCAGCACGTCGGCGGTGCGGACCGCCTCCGCAATCTGCTCCGGCGTCATCGGCGTATCGTCGAGATTTAGCCTGGCGTCGAACAGCTCGCGCATCCGGGTCTCGATCGAGTCCGGGAGCTTGCGGGTAACAACGACGAGAGGCTTTTTCTTAACCGACATCTTCTGCTCTCACGAGGCTTGGCTCGCCCAACCTTCAGCAAGTCTTGAGTCTTGAGTTTAGCAAGTCTTGAGTTTAGCAAGTCTTGGGTTCGCCGTTCAGGCCTCATTAACCCGGTTGTTCGACACTGCGGTGGCCGCGCGGTCCGAGTGACTACTCCGAGTGTCTACCTGGTCGTTTCCTTGGGTTCCCCGATACTTGCCTCGGGTTACCAAGGAAAGCTCGGGCGTTCGGGTTCCAAGCCTTATCCGTCCTCTCTAGCAGAAGGCCGGGCCAAGACAAGAACCCCTCGAAAACGACAAACCGGGGCGCGATCAAGGTGGGGCGCAGGGGTCTGGGGATTTGGGCGGCGAGCGGCCGGTTTCAGCTCGAAGAGTTCGGGTTGGGGGTTTCTCGGCAGGAGACGAGTTGATGGCGTTGGGGCGTTTCTGTTCGATGGCGGTTCTGGCGGGATGCATGCTGGGCGCGTCGGTCAGCACCGGATTTTCGGCCAAGGATTCGGCCACCACCTCCAGCGGCCTGCCGGTGCCGCGTTATGTCAGCCTCAAATCCGACCATGTGAATGTCAGGGCCGGTCCGACCAAGGACAATGACGTCGCGTGGGTCTACACCCGCTCTGGCCTGCCGGTCGAAATCACCGCCGAATTCGAGAACTGGCGCCGCGTGCGCGATTCCGAAGGCGCCGAAGGCTGGGTCTATCACTCGCTGCTGTCGGGCCGCCGTACCGCCGTCATCACCATGAAGACCAAGGACGAGCTAGCGCCACTTTATGATCGCGCTGATCCCTCCAGTCCTATGGCCGCGCGCCTGCAGGCTGGCGTCGTGGCCCAGGTCAAGAAATGCGCCGCCGGCTGGTGCCGCGTCACCGGCAACGGTTTTGACGGCTGGATCGAACAGCAACGGCTGTGGGGCGTCTACGCCGATGAGAAGGTGGATTGAAATTGACACGCGCTGTCATTGCCGGGCTTAGTAGTCTGCCTTGCGCAGACTGCGCAAACTTGTCTGCGCTCCCCGCAATCCATCCGCTCACGAAAATGCTTTGATGATGATTGATGGATACGCGGGTCAAGCCCGCGGATGACGGATCAATCTCGGGCTTTAGCGCTTCTTGCGCAGCCGCACGACCATGTCGACGCGGGCAATCTCGTAGCCTTCCGGCACTTCCGGCATCCGCGACAGCACCAGATGCGGATCGGGAATGTCGACCAGCTCGTGATTGTTCTCGAGATAGAAGTGGTGGTGCGCCGTCACGTTGGTGTCGAAATAGGTCTTGGTGCCGTCGACGCTGACCTGGCGCAGCAGGCCGGCATCGGTGAGCTGATTGAGCGTGTTGTAGACGGTGGCGAGCGACACCGGAACCTTGGCCAGCGTCGCTTCCTCGTACAGCATTTCAGCCGTCAAATGCCGCGCGCCCTTGCCGAACAGGAGCCAGCCAAGCGCCATGCGCTGCCGGGTCGGCCGCAAGCCCGCCGCCTGCAACATTTCGTTGACGTCATGCCAGGGACAGCCGGTCAGCGCCGGCTGGTGTCCGGCGGCTCGCACAGCCGGATCAGCGGCGTCTTCGTTCAAAGTCGAGACCTCGTCGTTCATTTCCACTTCGGGCACCGCACTCGCAAACTCTGGCAATATTCTTGCCCAATATAAAAGGAAATCCTTTAGATGCAAGTTTTTCGCAACTAGAACGGGCCCAAGGTTAAGGAGGAATCTCTGCCGGAGGCGGCGATTTGGCTCTTTCCGGTGCTTTGCCGGCCGCCAAGGCCTATGTTACAGAGCCCGCGGACCACATATGCGATTTCGGCAGAGGCACTTGCCGATAGCACCCTAAGTAGCGCCAATTTGCGGGAAATATGCCATCCCCCGCGGGGAAACGGGTCCAGTTCGCTCGGAAGCGCTCCATCGGGATATTTTGAGAGAGGCTGACACGATGCTGGATCGCCGCGGCGGTTATGAATACGAGGATTTGCTGACGTGCGGCCGCGGCGAGCTGTTCGGCCCCGGCAATGCGCAATTGCCCCTTCCGCCAATGCTGATGTTCGATCGCATCACCGAAATTTCCGAAACCGGCGGGGAATACGGCAAGGGAATCGTTCGGGCCGAGCTCGATGTGAACCCGGACCTCTGGTTTTTCGGCTGCCATTTCAAGAACGATCCGGTCATGCCGGGCTGTCTCGGCCTCGATGCGCTGTGGCAGATGGTCGGTTTCTATCTCGGCTGGACCGGCGGTGAAGGGCGCGGCCGGGCGCTGGGTCTGGGCGAGCTGAAGTTCTCCGGGCAGGTGATGCCGAACGCTCGCAAGATTGTGTACAACGTCGATATCAAGCGCGTGATGCGCCTAAAGCTCTGGCTCGGCATCGCCGACGGCTGGCTTTCGGCCGATGACGAGATTATCTATCGCGCGAAGGATCTGAGGGTTGGGCTCTTGAAGCAGGGCACTACGCCACCTTGAGCAACACGATCACACACGAACATAGTTTCTGCGAACACGGCGTCACACAACGGCATAACGACAGGACGAGGCGATCATGAGGCGGGTTGTCATCACGGGGATGGGTATCGTCTCGTCGATCGGTAACAACACCCAGGAAGTGCTTGCGAGCCTTCATGAGGCGAAATCCGGAATCACGCGCGCGGAAAAATACGCCGAACTCGGCTTCCGCTCGCAGGTGCAGGGCGCCCCGACGCTCAACCCGGCGGACGTCATCGACCGGCGCGCGATGCGCTTCCTCGGCGAGGGCGCGGCGTGGAATCACATCGCGATGGAGCAGGCGATCCAGGATTCCGGCCTGCAGCCCTCGGAGGTTTCCGACGTCCGCACCGGCATCATCATGGGCTCCGGCGGGCCGTCCGCGCGCACCATTGTCGAAGCGGCCGACACGACGCGAACCAAGGGACCCAAGCGGGTCGGGCCGTTCGCCGTGCCGAAAGCGATGTCGTCGACGGCGTCCGCCACGCTTGCGACCTGGTTCAAGATCAAGGGCGTGAACTATTCGATCTCGTCGGCCTGCGCGACTTCGAACCATTGCATCGGCAATGCCTATGAGACGATCCAGATCGGCAAGCAGGACGTCATCTTCGCCGGCGGCTGCGAGGAACTCGACTGGTCACTGTCGGTGCTGTTCGACGCCATGGGCGCGATGTCCTCGAAATACAACGACACGCCGGCGACCGCGTCGCGTCCCTATGACATCAGCCGCGACGGTTTCGTGATCGCCGGCGGTGCCGGCGTCGTGGTGCTGGAAGAACTCGAACACGCCAAGGCGCGCGGCGCACGCATCTACGCCGAAGTGGTCGGCTATGGCGCGACGTCGGATGGTTACGACATGGTAGCACCCTCGGGCGAAGGCGCCGAGCGCTGCATGCGCATGGCGCTCGAGACCGTGAAGACGCGGATCGACTACATCAACCCGCATGCGACCTCGACGCCGGCCGGCGATCCGCCGGAGATCGAGGCGATCCGCAAGGTGTTCGGAACCGGTGAAAAATGCCCGCCCATCTCGGCGACCAAGGCGCTGACCGGCCATTCGCTCGGCGCCACCGGAGTGCAGGAAGCAATCTATTCGCTGCTGATGATGAACAACGGCTTCGTCTGCGAGAGCGCCAATATCAGCGAGCTCGATCCGGTGTTTGCCGACATGCCGATCGTGCGCAAGCGCATCGACAACGCCAGGCTCGGCACCGTGCTGTCGAATTCCTTCGGCTTCGGCGGCACCAACGCCACGCTGGTGTTCAAGCGCTTGGATGCCTGATTATTTTTGTAAACCTCTCCCCGCAAATGCGGGGAGAGGTCGAAATTCGTGCGAAGCGCGAATTTCGGGTGAGGGGCGAGGCACTGTATTCACCGCAAGTTCGATATTCGCGGGCCGAAAGAGCCCCTCACCCCAACCCTCTCCCCGCAAGTGCGGGGCGAGGAGGCGGACAGAGCGCGTGATGAGGTACGGGTAACATGCAGGACCTGATGAAGGGCAAACGTGGGCTGATCATGGGCGTCGCCAATGATCATTCGATCGCCTGGGGCATTGCCAAGACGCTTCACGCGCAGGGCGCCGAACTCGCCTTCACCTACCAGGGAGAGGCGCTTGGCAAGCGGGTCAAGCCCTTGGCGCAATCGCTCGGGGTCGACACGGTGTTGCCGTGCGACGTCGAAAACCTCGACAGCGTCGATTCGGTGTTCGCCGTGCTGAAGGCGAAATGGGGACAGCTCGATTTCCTGGTCCACGCCATCGCTTTCTCGGACAAGAACGAGCTGAAGGGGCGCTACGCCGATACCTCGCGCGAGAATTTCTCGCGCACCATGCTGATTTCGTGCTTCTCGTTCACCGAACTTGCGAAGCGCGCGGCCGAACTGATGCCGGAAACCGGCGGCAGCATGATCACGCTGACCTTCGGCGGCTCGGTGCGCGTGATGCCGAACTACAACGTGATGGGGGTGGCGAAGGCGGCGCTGGAAGCTTCCGTGCGCTATCTCGCCTCCGATTTCGGCCCGCGCGCGATCCGAATCAATGCGATTTCGGCGGGCCCGGTGCGCACGTTGGCAGGCTCCGGCATCGGCGACGCCCGCGCGATGTTCGCGTTCATGCAAAAACATTCGCCGCTCGGCCGTGGCGTGACGCTGGATGAACTCGGCGGTTCCGCGCTCTATCTGTTGTCGGACTTGTCGGGCGGGGTCACCGGCGAAGTGCACTACGTCGATTCCGGCTACAACGTGATCTCGATGCCGCGGCCGGACGAACTGAAGGGGGAGTAGCGTTCATCCCGCCGCGATCTTCTCCGCGCGCTGGAACGCGGGGCGCGCTACGCACCGCTCAATATAGGCATCGAACGACGGCCGCGACGGCACCATCTTGAACAGCCGTACCGCAAAATTCAGCCCCGAACCAATGGCGATATCGGCAGCCGAGAAGTTCTCGCCGAGCAGCCACGGTCCCTTCGTCAGCGCGGCGTCGAGCACGTCGAACACCCGCTGCGAATCGCCCCAGCCGGCGGCAACCGAATTCATTTCGATCTTGGTCGCGACCTGCACCATCGCGGCCTCGATGCAGCCCGGCGAGAAAAACAGCCAGTAGAGGTATTTTGCGCGCAGGGGATCGCCGAGCGGCGGCGCCAGTTTGGCCTCGGGGTAACGCTCGGCGACATAGGCGCAGATCGCGGCGGCCTCGGCGAGCGTGGCCTCGCCGTCTCTCAGGGCCGGCACCTTGCCCATCGGATTGATAGCAAGATATTCGGGGTTGCGCTGCGCGCCGGTGGAAATATCCGTCAGCACGCGCTCATAGGGTTGTCCGGTCTCCTCCATCAGCCACAATGCGGTGAACGAACGCGAGCGGGGGGACCAGTAGAGCTGCATCATCGAGTGGCTCCTTCCTTCTTCCAGCGATAATACTTCATCATATGCCCGGTCACGGGCGAGACCGCCTCTTTCTCGAACACAAAGCCCTCGCGCTCATACCAGCGCCAGGCCTTTTCGTTTTCGCGCACGCAGCGCAGCCAGATCTCATCCGGCAGATGCGCCCGCGTGAAGGCCAGCAACATCCGCCCGAGGCTCTTGCCCTGATATTCGGGCGCGACGAACAACTGGTCGAGATAGTTGTCCGGCAGATGCAATGCCAGCATCGCCGCAAGCCGGCCGCCATCGTCGGCGACGTAGAGGCTCCAGCCGTTCGCCACATCCGTCCGTACCCGCGCACGCAACTGTGTCAGCAGCAGGTCGCTGGCCGTATCGATCCCGGTCGAGGCCCAGCTGTTCATCCAGACGCGGGCGACCTCGTCATATTCCTCGGCGCGGGCGGGGCGTATCAATGGCGGCGTCATCGGATCAGTTCCTGGCTAGGCAGCCCGCATGTCATGCGAGCCCATGTCGTATACGGCAGTACAGCAATCTGACGAGGCAGGTTTGCGTCAGAACTACTAAATTTGAACCGATTCACATGGATGGCAGAGAATGGGCGATGCAGCATTCCACGCCACCAGGTTGTGGGAAATCAACAGCAACACGCTGTCATCGCCATCCGCTTGGTGCCAAGATGCGCCGTGCCTCTAACCGAGGCCGAATAAAGCGGAGGATTCAACATGAACAAGGCGTTGGGCGCGGAGTTGGTCGGAACATTCATGCTGGTGTCGTCGGTTTGCGGCGCGGTGCTGTTTTCTGTCCCGAGCGTCGGTTTTATCGCTGTCGCGCTTTCGATCGGGACTGCCGTGCTGGCGATGGCCTATGCGTTGGGCCCGATTTCAGGCGGGCATTTCAATCCGGCGGTGACCTGCGGGCTCGTCGCGGCCGGCCGCTTCGAGGGCGGCAAGGCGATCCCCTACATCATCGCGCAGGTGATCGGCGGCGTCGCTGCGGCGGCCGTGTTCTATGTCATCCTGCAGGGCGCGCCGGCGTCGGGAAAATGGAATACGTTTCTGGCGGCATCCAACACCTATGGCGGGACAGGCTTTCCGCTGTTGAGCGTGGCGCTGATCGAAATCGTGATGACCGCGCTGTTTCTGGTGGTGATCACGGGTGCAACGTCGTCGAAGGCGTCACCCGGTTTTGCCCCGATTGCGATCGGCCTGACGCTGGTGGCCATCCACCTGATCGCGATTCCGGTCTCGAACGCCTCGGTCAACCCGGCGCGTTCCACCGCGACCGCGATTTTCGGCGGAGCCGAAGCGTTGCAGTCATTGTGGCTGTTCTGGGTCGCGCCGATCGTCGGCGGCGTCATCGGCGGCCTGATCGGCAAGGGCTTCTACGAGAGCTAGGTTTTTCGCCCGGCGGTGGACAAAAAAGAAGGGGCGGCCTCAAGGCCGCCCCTTCTTGTGCTGTCGGCGGTTCATTTCCGCAGCGATCAGGCGAGGTCGAAGCGGTCCAGGTTCATCACCTTGGTCCACGCCGCCACGAAGTCCTTCACGAACTTCTCCATCGCGTCCGCGCAGGCATAGACTTCGGCCAGCGCGCGCAGCTGCGAGTGCGAGCCGAACACTAGGTCGACGCGCGTGCCGGTCCACTTCAGTTCGTTGGTCTTGCGGTCGCGCGCTTCGAACACGTCGGCGGAGCCAGCGGATGCTTGCCACTTCAAACCCATGTCGAGCAGGCTGACGAAGTAGTCGTTCGTCAGTGTCTCGGTCCGCTTGGTGAGCACGCCGTGCGCGGGCTGACCGACGTTCAGCACCCGCAGGCCGCCGACCAGAACCGTCATCTCGGGCGCCGACAGCGTCAGCAGCTGCGCCCGATCCACCAACAGCCCTTCCGCCGTCAACAGCTGCGGCTGGCGCAGATAGTTGCGGAAGCCGTCCGTCCTCGGTTCGAGCGGCGCGAACAATTCAGCGTCGGTCTGTTCCTGCGACGCATCCGTACGGCCCGGCGTGAAGGGCACTGTCACGTCGTGCCCGGCCGCCTTGGCCGCCTTCTCGATCGCAGCGCTGCCGCCGAGAACGATCAGGTCGGCAAGCGAGACTTTCTTGCCGCCGGATTGCTGCGCATTGAACTCCTTCCGGATCGCTTCGAGCTTCCCGAGCACCGTCGCCAGCTGCGCCGGCTGGTTGACGTCCCAATCCTTTTGCGGGCTGAGGCGAATGCGCGCGCCGTTGGCGCCACCGCGCTTGTCCGAGCCGCGGAACGTCGAGGCGGAAGCCCAGGCGGTCGAAGCCAACTGGGACACCGACAAACCGGAGCCGAGGATCTTCGCCTTCAAGGCAACGATGTCCTGCTCCCCGATCAGCGGATGATTCACGGCCGGAACCGGGTCTTGCCACAGCAGCGGCTCCTTCGGCACCAGCGGCCCGCGATAACGCGCGAGCGGGCCCATGTCGCGATGAGTGAGCTTGTACCAGGCCTTGGCGAATGCGTCGGCGAGTTCCTGCGGGTTCTGATGGAAGCGCCGCGAGATTTTCTCGTAGGCCGGGTCCACGCGCAACGAGATGTCTGTCGTGGCCATCATCGGCGCGTGCCGCTTCGACGGATCGTGGGCATCAGGCACTGTATCTGCGCCTGCGCCGTTCTTCGGCTTCCATTGGTTCGCGCCCGCGGGGCTCTCGGTCAGCTCCCACTCATAGCCGAACAGGGTGTCGAAGAAGCTGTTGTCCCACTTGGTCGGCGTCGGGGTCCATGCACCCTCCAGGCCGCTGGTGATGGTGTGGCCGGCCATGCCGCTTTCGAATGCGTTCACCCAGCCGAGGCCTTGCTGCGCAAGTTCGGCGCCTTCGGGGGCGGGCCCGACATGCTTCGTGTCTCCCGCGCCGTGAGTCTTGCCGAAGGTGTGCCCGCCGGCGATGAGCGCAACCGTCTCCTCGTCATTCATCGCCATGCGCGCGAACGTTTCGCGGATGTCGCGCGCCGCGGAAGCCGGATCAGGCTGGCCGTTCGGGCCCTCCGGATTGACGTAGATGAGACCCATCTGCACGGCGGCGAGATGACCCTGGAGCTGCCGGTCACCGCTGTAGCGCTCATCCCCGAGCCAGGTGCTTTCAGCACCCCAGTTGACTTCCTCCGGCTCCCACACGTCGGCGCGTCCACCGCCGAAGCCGTAGGTCTTGAAGCCCATCAACTCGAGGGCGACGTTGCCGGTGAGGATCAGCAGGTCGGCCCAGGAGATTTTGTGGCCGTATTTCTGCTTGATCGGCCAGAGCAGCCGGCGCGCCTTGTCGAGGTTGCCGTTGTCCGGCCAGCTGTTGAGCGGCGCGAAGCGCTGCTGGCCGGCTCCGCCGCCACCCCGCCCGTCGCCGATCCGGTACGTGCCGGCGGCGTGCCAGGTCATGCGGATGAAGAACGGTCCGTAGTGGCCATAGTCGGCCGGCCACCATTCCTGCGAGTCCGTCATCAGGGCATGGAGGTCCTTGATGACTGCATTGAGATCGAGACTGTCGAACTCCTTGTTGTAGTCGAACGCCTCGCCCATTGGATTGGACACAGGCGTGTTCTGGTGCAGCGCCCCGATATTCAATTGGTTCGGCCACCAGTCGCAATTCGATCGGGTCGACCTGCCGGTCGAGTGGGTGACCGGGCACTTGCCCAAGTTGTCGTCAGTCTTTGCGTCCATGTCTCGTCTCCGATCGCGTTCTGTCGTTTTCTTCGAGTTGTTCTGTCAGGAATATTGCCACTGACTTACGGGAGCGCGGGGCGACTTCGGGCGATGCGATACCCGGTATGCGTCGAAGGCCAAGCGCTTCAGGAACTCCACGTTTTCAATGGCTTGAGAGGCATTTTCGGGCGAAACGGGGTCGCCCTGGATTCCCTGCACCGATAGCCTGGAAGATATCTACGATCAGGTCCAGTCGTATTGTCTTGAGGTCTTGATCAGTTTATCTGATGAATATGATCACGTTGCGACAGCTCCGTTACCTCTCTGCGCTTGCCAGGCACGGCCATTTCGGCCGCGCGGCGGAGGCCTGCTCGGTCACGCAGCCGGCGCTGTCGATGCAGATCCGCGAGCTTGAGACGACGCTCGGCGTTACCGTGGTGGAGCGGCGGCCGGGAGAGGTGATGCTGACCGATGTCGGGCGCGAGATCGCCCGCCGTGGCGAAGAGGTGCTCACAGCCTCGCGCGATCTGGTCGACTTCGCCCGCCACCGCAGCGGGCTGTTGCGGGGACGGTTGACGTTAGGGGTGATCCCCTCGCTCGCGCCTTATTTGCTGCCGCGGATTCTTCCCGTGCTGCAGACGAAATTTCCCGAATTGCGGCTGGAGTTGCGCGAGACCCAGACCAGGCAGCTGGTCAATGATATCAAGAACGGCGTGCTCGATGCCGCGATGCTGGCGCTGCCGGTGGTCGAAGCCGATATCGATTCGATCGCGCTGTTCGAAGATTTGTTCCTGCTCGCGGTGCCCGCCGGCGATCCCCGCACCGACATCGCGCGCGTGGCAGTTGAAGACATCGATCAGAGCCGCTTGATCCTGCTCGAAGACGGCCACTGCCTGCGTGACCAGGCGCTCGCCTTGTGCGCCGGCGCGCAAGGCCGCAACACCACCTCGGCCGGCACGGGCTTCGGCGCCAGCAGTCTCGCCACCGTGATGCAGATGGTCGCGGGCGGTTACGGCGTCACGCTGATTCCGCAGATCGCCGCCGACGTCGAACGGCGCGATGACCGGGTAAAATTCCTGCGCCTGAAGAATCCTGAACCCGGCCGCTCGATCGGCCTGGTGTTCCGCCGCACCTCGCCGCGCAAGGCGGATTTCGCAGCCCTTGGCGAGTTGGTGAAAGAGAGCGTGGGTCAGCCTCGTGCCCCGGACGCGGCGAAGCGTGAAACGGTGCGCCGCTGAGCCGGGGCCCACTCTTGCCGTCATGGTCCCAGCTCTGCGGCGCATCTCGTGAAGAACGCTGCACTGCATCCGGGACAGGAGCGGAGCGCAAACAAAAAGGGGGGCTGGAAAGCCGCCCTCATGCGCGCTGCGTCAGCGCTCACACACCCAGCGTTCCCGCCTTTGCCGCCGCATAGCGTTCAGCGACCTTGCTCCAGTTCACCGTGTTCCACCACGCTTTCAGATAATCGGCGCGGCGGTTCTGGTAGTTGAGATAATAGGCGTGTTCCCAGACGTCGTTGCCGAGCAAAGCGCGCTTGCCGTCCATGATCGGATTGTCCTGGTTCGGACGCGTTTCGATCGCAAGCTTGCCGTCCTTGGCGACGGTGACGAATACCCAGCCCGACCCGAACTGCCGTCCACCCGCGGCGTTGAAGTCGTTCTGGAATTTTTCCAGGCCGCCGAGGTCCTTGTCGATCGCGGCCAGCACCTCGCCTTCCGGCTTGCCGCCGCCCGGTGCCATGATGTGCCAGAACATGGTGTGGTTGGCATGGCCGCCGAGATTGTTGCGCACCGCGAATTTGATGTCGTCGTTCAACGCATTCAAATTGCCGAGGACATCCGCCACGGCGCTGGTTCCGAGTTGCGGGTTGCCCTTGGCGAGGTTGTTGAGATTGGCGACATAGGCGCCGTGGTGCCGGTCGTGGTGGATTTCCATGGTCCTGGCGTCGATATGCGGCTCAAGCGCGTTGAAGGCATAGGCGAGCGGCGGCACCGTAAACGGACCGGTGGCGGCCGGTGCGGGCGCCTGCGCGAATGCGACACGCGGTGCGGCAGCGGCGGCAACCATGCTGGCGGCCGCCCCAAAAAAATGACGGCGCGTGAGAGCGGACATGAAGTTTCTCCCTGACGTATGACGGATAGGTTCGGATGGCCCTGACGGGCCCAACTTCAAGATACGAGGCAGGCCCTACCCCGGTTTCATCCCAATTGGGTTCGGCGCTGCGGCTTAAGGGCGCATGCTCAAATCTGCGGCACATAAAAAGGGCGGCTCTTCGGCCGCCCTTTTCTATTCGCAATTTCGAAGCGCTTACTCGCCGGCCGCTTCGCGCGGCGCCGGGGCTTCCGCCTTCTGCTTGGCCTCGAGGTCCTCGCCGGTCGCCTGGTCGACCACCTTCATCGACAGGCGCGTCTTGCCGCGATCGTCGAAGCCGAGCAGCTTGACCTTGACCTTGTCGCCTTCCTTGACGACGTCGGAGGTCTTCTGCACGCGGTTGGCCGCGAGCTGGCTGATGTGGACGAGACCGTCCTTGGCGCCGAAGAAGTTCACGAACGCGCCGAACTCCATCACCTTGACCACGGTGCCTTCGTAGATCTGGCCGATCTCCGGATCGGAGGCGATCGACTTGATCCACTTGATCGCGGCCTTCATCGCCTCACCGTCGTTGGAGGCGACCTTCACGGTGCCGTCGTCCTCGATGTTGACCTTGGCGCCGGTCTTCTCGACGATTTCGCGGATCACCTTGCCGCCGGTGCCGATCACTTCACGGATCTTGTCGGTGGCGATCTTGAAGGTCTCGATGCGCGGCGCGTATTCGCCGAGCTCGGCGCGCGCATTGGTCAGCGCCTTCGCCATTTCGCCGAGGATGTGGATACGCCCGTCCTTGGCCTGGCCGAGCGCGACCTTCATGATCTCCTCGGTGATGCCCTCGATCTTGATGTCCATCTGCAGCGAGGTGATGCCCTGGTCGGTGCCGGCCACCTTGAAGTCCATGTCGCCGAGATGATCTTCGTCGCCGAGAATGTCGGACAGCACCGCAAAGCGCTGATCTTCCAGGATCAGGCCCATCGCGATTCCTGCGGTCGGCCGCTTCAGGGGAACGCCCGCATCCATCAGCGCCAGCGAGGCGCCGCAGACCGAGGCCATCGACGACGATCCGTTGGATTCGGTAACCTCGGAAACCACGCGCACCGTGTAGGGGAATTCGTGGTGCGGCGGCAGGACCGGATGGATCGCGCGCCAGGCGAGCTTGCCGTGGCCGATTTCGCGACGCTTGGTGCCGCCGAGGCGTCCGGTTTCACCGACCGAATAGGGAGGGAAGTTGTAGTGCAGCAGGAACGTCTCTTTATACGTTCCAGACAGCGCGTCGATATACTGCTCATCCTCGCCGGTGCCGAGCGTGGTCACGACCATCGCCTGGGTCTCACCGCGGGTGAACAGCGCCGAACCGTGGGCGCGCGGCAGCACACCGACTTCGGCGATGATGTTGCGCACGGTCTTGACATCGCGGCCGTCGATGCGCTTGCCGGTGTCGAGGATGTTCCAGCGGACGATCTTGGCTTCCAGTTCCTTGAACACGGCGGCAATGCGCAGCTTGTCGTATTTCGGCTCCTGCCCTTCCGGGAAGTAGTTCGCCATCACCTTTTCCTTGGCCTTGCCGACCGCCGCATAGCGGTCCTGCTTGACCGGGATCGCGTAGGCGGAGCGCAGATCCTGCTCGATCAGGCCGAGGATTTCCTTTTCAAGGACGCTCTCGTCGACGATCTTGACTTCACGCGGCTCTTTCGCGGCTTTCTCGGCGAGTTCGATGATCGCCTTGATCACCGGCTGGAAGTGCCGGTGGCCGAACATCACGGCGCCGAGCATGATCTCTTCGTTGAGTTCCTTGGCTTCCGATTCCACCATCAGCACGGCGTCGGCGGTGCCGGCGACGACCAGGTCGAGCTGGGTCTCGAGCATTTCGTCGAGCGTGGGATTGAGCACATATTCGTCGTTGGCAAAGCCGACACGGGCAGCACCGATCGGGCCCTTGAAGGGCGCGCCCGACAGCGTCAGCGCCGCCGAGGAAGCCACCAGCGCCAGGATGTCGGGATCGTTCTCCATGTCGTGCGACAGCGTCGTCACGATCACCTGGGTTTCATTGCGCCAGCCGTCGACGAACAGCGGACGGATCGGACGGTCGATCAGGCGGGAGACCAGCGTCTCCTTTTCGGTCGGACGGCCTTCGCGCTTGAAATAGCCGCCGGGAATGCGACCCGCGGCGTAGGTCTTTTCCTGATAGTCGACGGTCAAAGGCAGGAAGTCGACGCCTTCGCGCGGCGTCTTGGCCGCGACGACTGTGGCGAGCACGACGGTCTCGCCATAGGTCGCGAGCACGGCGCCGTCGGCCTGACGGGCGATCTTTCCGGTTTCAAGCTTGAGGGGACGTCCACCCCAGTCGATTTCGACTGAATGAGTATTGAACATTTCGATTTCTTTCATGGTTTCGCGAAAAGAGGGGCGCCGGAAACACAAAGACCATGCGCAAGATTGCGGGACGCTGATCGCAATTCGTGATCAGCGTCCGGCGATCCTGCCATGGTCTTTATATTTCGGATGGCGTCCATCCTCTCGGTAGTCCGGGCACCTTGCCCTGCCCAGCGGCCGGATTGCTGCTGGACGTACTAAGTTTGAGCACGATCGCTTCGGAAAACCGGTATCCACTTCTCCGGATCTTGCTCTCTGTGCATGATCGTCTCCGACAATTCGGAGTCCGGACTCTCCCGGAAGACCATGCGAAAACGCGCGCAACGGGCGCGCGTACTCTTCGATCAACGACGAATGTTGTGCTTTTCGAGCAGCGCCTTGTAGCGCGCCTCGTCCTTCTTCTTGATGTAATCGAGAAGGGAGCGGCGGGTCGACACGAGCTTCAACAGGCCGCGGCGTGAATGATTGTCCTTCACGTGGGTCTTGAAGTGGCTGGTGAGGTTGTTGATGCGTTCCGACAGGATCGCAACCTGAACCTCGGGCGAGCCGGTGTCGCCGGCCTTGTTGGCATTCGTCTTGATGACTTCCGCTTTGCGTTCGGCGGTAATCGACATCGTCAAAGTCTCTCGTTGTTGCGACCGGAACTGGCAGTCAGTCCGGTCAGGTTGAACACGCGCCTGGGGATGAGTTCGCCATTGCCAATTTCGGCGAGGGCCAGAAGCCGGCCTGCCACCGTGACATAGACTGTGCCGCTACTAGTGGGCGCATCCCGTCCGCGCAACAAAACGGCCTGGCCCCGGTGGAGCCTTGCCGCATCAGCCCGTGTGACGGCCAGTGCCGGGATGTCGTCCAGCGCGGTCTCAACGGGCAAAAGCGCGTCGGCGAGGCTGCCCTCGCCCGACGCGGCTCTATTGCACAAAGCCTCCAACTGTTCCAGCGGAATCATGTCCGCCTCGCGGAATGGGCCGACCAGGGTCCGCCGCAGGGCGCTGATATGGCCGAAACAGCCCAGAATCCGGCCGATATCGCGGGCCAGCGCCCGGACATACGTTCCCTTGCCGCACTCGGCATCGAACAGGGATTGGCCGTTATCCGTATGTTCTACAAGGGTTAATTCGTAAATCTCGACCGGGCGGGGTTTCAATTCGACGGTCTCGCCATCCCGCGCCAGATCATAGGCCCGCTCGCCCTGGACCTTGATCGCTGAATATTGCGGCGGGATCTGCTCGATCAGGCCGGTGAATTGGGGCAATAGTTCCCGGATCGCCTCGCCGGAGGGCCGGAGATCGCTGGTCCTGACAACCCGGCCCTCGGTATCGTCGGTGTCGCGTTCCTCGCCCCAGCTCACCGTGAAACGATAGCGCTTGCGGCCGTCCATCACGAACGGGACGGTCTTGGTGGCTTCCCCAAGCGCAATCGGCAGGCCGCCGGAGGCGAGCGGATCGAGGGTGCCGGCATGGCCGGCGCGCTTGGCCTGGAACAGGCGCTTGAGCACGGCGACCGCATGCGTCGAGGTCATGCCGATCGGTTTGTCGAGCACGACCCAGCCATGAACGTCGCGCTTGTCGCGGCGCGGCTGATTGTTCTGGCGCTGCTGCTTGCCTTGCTTGCTGTGGCGCGGATCGTTGTTGCCGCGCCGCGTCTCTTCGTTGCGCGCCTCGGTAAAAATATTCATTTCGACGTCATGCGATTCGCCATTCTGCGGATCGATCACCCCGGTTGCAGTCGTCACAATCATCACTTGTCGTCCGAATCGGGTGCGAGGTCTCTTTGCACCGCAGGTGTTCGCAGTAATTTCTCGATCCGTTCCGCTTCATCGAATCGCTCATCGACGCGGAAGCGGAGATCAGGCGCAAACTTTAAGTTAACACGGTGCGCGATCTCGCCGCGCAGGAATTTCTTGTTGCGATCGAGCGCCGCGATCACGACATCAGTGTCGCGTCCGCCGAGCGGCATCACATAAATGGTGGCGAGTTTCAGGTCCGGCGACATGCGCACCTCCGGAACCGTGACGATGTGACCCTCGAGATCGGGGTCATGCACGCTACCTTGCGACAGAATATCGGCAACCGCATGGCGCACGGTCTCGCCGACACGCAACTGACGCTGCGAGCCGCCGGGGGCGGAACTCTTGTTGTGGTGGCGGGGCATTGGTCGAAATCCCAATTGTCGTCATCACCCGCGAAGACGGGTGATCCAGTATTCCGTGGCCAAAATTAATTGCGGTGACTACTGGATGCCCCGCCTTCGCGGGGCATGACGGTTTAGTTAAAAAAACCCAAACGCTTGCAAGATTTGGACTTACAGAGAGCGCTGGATCGTCTCCACGCGATAACACTCGATAACGTCGCCGACACGCATGTCGCCGTAATTCTCGAACGCCATGCCGCATTCCTGGCCGGACTGCACTTCCTTCACTTCATCCTTGAAGCGCTTCAGCGTCGAGAGCTTGCCTTCATGCACGACGACGTTGTCGCGAATGAGTCGGACATTGGCGCCGCGCTCCACGGTACCGTCGGTGACGCGGCAGCCGGCGACCTTGCCGACCTTGGAAATGTTGAACACTTCCAGGATCTGCGCATTGCCCAGCATGGTTTCGCGCAGCGTCGGCGCGAGCAGGCCGGACATCGCCTTTTTGATGTCGTCGACGAGATCGTAGATGATGTTGTAATAGCGGATCTCGATGCCGTTGCGCTTGGCTGCTGCCGCAGCTTCCTTGTTGGCACGAACACTGAATCCGATGATGGCGGCGTTGAAACCTTCCGCCAGCGTCACGTCGGATTCGGAGATGCCGCCAACACCCGCATGCAGGATGCGGGCTGCGACTTCGTCGGTGCCGAGCTTTTCCAGCGATCCCAAAATGGCCTCGAGCGAACCCTGCACGTCGGCCTTCACGATCAGCGGGAATTCCTTGCGGCCCGAAGTCTTGAGCTGCGACATCATCTGTTCAAGCGAGCCGCGCATGCCGGAAATCGAGGCGGCGGCGTTTTCGCGCTTCTGGTGGGCGCGGTAGCTCGTGACCTGGCGGGCGCGGGCCTCGTTCTCGACCACGGCCAGACGATCGCCGGCTTCCGGCGGGCCGTTGAAGCCGAGCACTTCCACCGGCACGGACGGCCCGGCCTCGTCGATGGTGTCGCCCTGGTCCGAAATCAGGGCGCGAACGCGGCCCATTTCGGCGCCGGCCACGATGATGTCACCGACACGCAGCGTTCCGCGCTGCACCAGCACGGTCGCGACCGGGCCGCGGCCGCGGTCGAGCTTGGCTTCGATCACGGTGCCTTCGGCGGGACGTTCCGCATTGGTCTTGAGATCGAGCAATTCAGCCTGTAGCGCGATCATCTCCAGCAGCTTGTCGAGATTGGTCTTGTTCTTGGCGGACACCTCGACGTCGACGACTTCGCCGCCGAACAACTCGACCTGGACCTCGTGCTGCAGCAATTCGGTGCGCACGCGCTCCGGCTTGGCGTCGGGCTTGTCGATCTTGTTGATCGCCACGATCATCGGAACCTTCGCTGCCTTGGCGTGGTTGATCGCCTCGACCGTCTGCGGCATGACGCCGTCATCGGCCGCGACCACCAGGATCACGATATCGGTGACCTTGGCGCCGCGCGCGCGCATCGCGGTGAACGCGGCGTGGCCGGGCGTGTCGATGAAGGTGATCTTCTTGCCGCTCTCCGGCGAGGTCACCTGATAGGCGCCGATATGCTGGGTGATGCCGCCGGCTTCGCCGGAGACCACGTTGGCGTGGCGCAGCGCGTCGAGCAGCGAGGTCTTGCCGTGGTCGACATGGCCCATCACGGTCACGACCGGCGAGCGCGGCTCGGTGTCGGAGGAATCGTCGACGATGTCGAACAGGCCCTCTTCGACGTCGGACGCGGCCACGCGCTTGACGGTGTGGCCCATTTCCTCGGCGATCAGCTGCGCGGTGTCGGCGTCGATCACATCGGTAATCTTGTGCATCGCGCCCTGCTTCATCAAAAGGCGGATGACGTCGACCGCGCGTTCCGACATGCGGTTGGCGAGTTCCTGGATGTTGATGGCTTCCGGGATCACTACTTCGCGGACGAGCTTTTCCTTCGGCTCGTTCGAGGCGTGTCCCTTCAGGCGCTGGGTGCGGCGGCGGAACGAGGCGATCGAGCGCTCGCGCACGTCGTCGGCGTTCAGCGCGGTGACCAGCGTCAGGCGGCCGCGTTCCTTCTGCGGTCCCGGCTTTTGGGTGGTCTTGGGGGCAGCCGCCGGGCGCATGGCGCCGCCGGGGCCGCGACGGACCTGGCGCGGACCTTCATCGTCGTCGGAGCCGTCGGAAGCGACACCGGGCGCGCGCGCGGGTGGCACGGCGGCGGCCGGACGGGCCGCGGGGCGCGCGGTGGTGGCGAGTGCCGCGGTCTTGGTCTCGGTCTCGCCAAAGCGCTTCTTGGCTTCGAGCTCGGCCTTGCGCTTGGCTTCCTCTTCCTGGCGGTGACGTTCTTCCTCGGCCTTGCGGCGCGCTTCGGCGGCTTCGCGTTCGGCCTGCTCGATGCCTTCGCGGCTGCTGCGGCGCCTGGCTTCTTCTTCGGCGAGCCGGCGTTCCTCGATATCGCGGACCTTGGCGTCGGCCAGCGCGCTGGCGCGCGCGGAACGTTCATCCTCGGTCAGCGTGCGCAACACCACGCCGGAACCGGCGCGAGGCGCGGCCGGCGTCGCAGGGCGCGCGTTCGGAGCTTTTGCGGCGACCGGCGCCGGCTTGGCGGCGACCGGCTCGGGCGCATGTGTTTCGCCGGGTGCATCGCCGCCGACGCGGCGCTTGCCGCGCTTCTCGACCACGACCTGCTTGGTTCGGCCATGGCTGAAGCTCTGGCGTACGGTGCCCGTCTCGACGCGCGGCTTGAGCGTCAAGGTCTTGGTCGGGACACTCAAAGTCTTGTCGCCAGGCGTTTTAGTATCAACCATTCAGCAGTCCTAATCTCGTTACGTTGTGCGTATTCGCACAGTCATTGAAGCAAGTCTTCGAAGTACGTCTTGGAAGCGCGTCGTGTTAGTCAGAATTTCTGGCCGCTACCTTCGGTCTTGTCGTCGTCGGCCATCCGGTATCGGACCAGGATCTGGCAGCGCGACAGGAACGTCTTGCTCGCCGGGCCCGCGAGCAGGGCTGCATGTATCACATTTGACCGGCCCAGTGCCAAATCCAATTCTGCCGATGTCAGAACATTGACGATCGGAAATTCCTGCGATTCACCAATATTTCCGCGCTTTTGCCTGTTGATCGCGTCCAATTTGCGGATTCCGTCGGCCGCACCGTCGGAAGCGTGGATCAGGGCTTCGGCCTGCCCCTGCGTGAGGACGCCCTCGACCTTGCTGAAACCGGCGACGACCTGGCCGGCCTTGGCGGCCATCGCCAGCGCCTCGGTCGCACTGCGAACCAGCAAAGCCTCGGTATCGGCGGGAAGGGTGGGCGCAGCGCGGATTTCGCGCTTGAAACCCTTGCTGAATTGGTTACGCCGCACCGCTTCCGCAACGGTCCGGCGTGAGGCGGAAACCCACAGGCCGCGGCCGGGAAGCTTGCGCTTCAAATCAGGGACCACCTCGCCCTGGGGCGAGACCACGAACCGGATCAGTTCGCCGATAGGGCGCACCTCGCGGGTGACCACACACATCCGCATCGTCGCGGACCTTTCGGTCCGCGGTCCGTTGTCGAGATCGGGGTCAGCCAAAGCGAGCATGCGCGCGTTATCTCTCCTGTCATCTGCGCGAGTTCTTAGCGCAAAACCGGTATCCACTTTTGCGGAACACGCGCGTTACGCCGTCTGGTCTTCGGAGGCCTCGGTCGCCTCGGACTGCTTGGCGAGGTCGGCCTCGGTGATCCAGCCGGCAATGACGCGCGCCTGCATGATCATGCTCTCGGCATCGTCGCGAGAGATTTCGTTGGCGTCGAGAATGCCGGGATGCTTGGTCGGCTCGCCGCCTTCCTTGCGCTCGGTCCAGCCGACCAGGTCGTCGGTGGCGCAACCGGCCAGATCCTCGACGGTCTTGATGTCGTTCTCGCCGAACTTGACCAGCATCTTGGAGGTCACGCCGGGCACCGCCTTCAAGGCGTCATCCACACCGAGTTCCTTGCGTTTGTTTTCCAGCTCGGTTTCGAGCTGTTCCAGATATTCCTTTGCGCGGCTCTGCAACTCGTTGGCGGTTTCCTCGTCAAAACCTTCGATGCCGGCGAGTTCCTTGACGTCGACCAGCGCGAGTTCCTCGACCGAGGTAAAGCCTTCCGACGCCAGCAACTGGCCGACCACTTCGTCGACATTCAGCGCTTCCATGAACACCCGCGTCGAGTTCTCGAAATCGGCCTGGCGGCGCTCGGATTCTTCCTGCTCGGTGAGGATGTCGATATCCCAGCCGGTCAGCTGCGAAGCGAGACGCACATTCTGGCCTCTGCGGCCGATCGCCAGCGACAGCTGGTTATTGGTGTCGGGCACCACGACCTCGATCCGCTCGCGATCTTCGTCGATCACGACTTTCGCGACTTCGGCGGGCGCCAGCGCGTTGACGACGAAGGTCGCGATATCGGGCGACCACGGAATGATGTCGATCTTCTCGCCCTGCAATTCATTGACCACCGCCTGGACGCGCGAACCGCGCATACCGACGCAGGCGCCGACCGGATCGACCGAGGAATCCCGGGAAATCACGCCGATTTTCGCGCGCGAACCGGGATCGCGGGCCACCGCCTTGATCTCGACAATGCCGTCATAGATCTCCGGCACTTCCTGCGCGAACAGTTTAGCCATGAACTGCGGATGGGTGCGGGACAGGAAAATCTGGGGCCCGCGGGTTTCGCGGCGGACGTCGAAAATATAGGCGCGGACGCGGTCGCCGTTGCGGAACACCTCGCGCGGCAGCATCTCGTCACGGCGCACGATGGCCTCGCCGCGGCCGAGATCGACGATCACGCTGCCATATTCGACGCGCTTGACGATGCCGTTGACGATGTCGCCGATGCGGTCCTTGAACTCCTGATATTGCCGGTCGCGCTCGGCCTCGCGCACCTTCTGCACGATCACCTGCTTGGCGGATTGCGCGGCGATGCGGCCATATTCCAGCGGCGGCAGCGTGTCGGCGATCGTGTCTCCGACCTGGGCGCCCGGATTGGCGCGCTGCGCATCGGCCAGCGAAATCTGGTTCGACGAGTTCTCGACCACGTCTACCACCAGCATGTGGCGCGATAGCCTGAGTTCGCCCTTCTTGGCGTCGATCTCGGCGTGAACGTCGGTCTCGCTGCCGTAGCGGGCGCGGGCCGCCTTGGCGATGGCGTCTTCCATTGCCGCGATCACGATGCCGCGGTCGATCGATTTTTCCCGCGCAACCGCGTCTGCGATCTGCAGCAGTTCGAGTTTATTGGCGCTGACAGCTGCCATGGCTCAGTCTCCTTCGGTGGGATCGAATTCGCCGCCGGGCAATCCTTGCGCGGCGAGGCGATGTTTCTTGGTATTCTTCGGTAACGCTTTCTTCTGCGATTTAGGCTTCGGTTTGTGGCTCTTGGCCGGATCGCTTTTTTTGGCGTGCGGCGGAGGCAGCGGTTCAAGCCCGAGATTCTGGCGCAGCTCGCGCTCGGCGACCTTGCCGCGCCGCATCGATTCCGCGATCAGCTCGTCGGTCAGAACCAGATGTGCATCGGCGATGTCTTCCATGACAAGCAGCACGTCCGCATCCTCATCCGCGCGCGTGTCATCGCGATGAAGCCGGATCGTATCGCCCTCGACGCCCTGCAACGTGCCGCGGAAACGCTTGCGGCCCTGATGGGCGACCGCCATCTCGAGCTTGACGAGATGACCCGAATAACGTTCGAAATCCGAACGACGCACCAGCGGGCGATCGATGCCCGGCGATGAAATCTCCAGCCGATAAGCCCGGTCGATCGGATCGGCGACGTCGAGCACCGGCGACAGCGCCCGCGAGATCGCCTCGCAATCCTCGATCTGCATCGTTCCGTCGGGCCGTTCCGCCATGATCTGGACCGTGCAGCCGGCCTCGCCGGATATCTTGATCCGCACCAGCCGGTAGCCCATGCCCTGCAACACTGGGCCGGCCACGGCCGACACCCGCGCGGCCACGCCCGGCTCGACCACGAGACGCGGCTCGGCGAGCAGGTCGATATCCACGGAACCAGCAGTTGGATCGGTCATGTCCAGGGTCAAAAAGCGTCTTTACTTACATGGGGTTAGGCCGGATCTTAACCGCGATCCGGCCGGTTCCCTAAATCGCGCCTTGTGCCCCTTCCGGGCCGGGCTCGTTCAGGTAATAAAAAAGAGCGGGTCCCGGGGGGCCCACTCTCAATACGCGATCGTATGAGAACCATAAGTTGCGGCGGATATAGCCGTTTTTCGGCAATCCGGCAAGGCCCGCAAGCCCGTTTAGGGAGATTTTGAGTCACCTCCGAGGCCGTTGAAACCTAACCGTTCATTCACGAAGGCCGCCTAGATTGCCGAAAAACCCGCCAATACGGCCGGTTTGGGAAGCTTTATGACGCCAGCGACAGCGCTGATCCCGGGGTTAGACGAAATCGTCAGGGGTGGCGATCCCAAGCGCCGCGCCGATGCCGCGCGCCGCATCAGCGAGCTGTTCCTGCAGGGTGCCGCCAATTTCCGCCCCGATCACGTCGAGTTGTTCGACGACGTCCTGACGAGCCTCGTCCCGCATGCCGAACTCGACGCACGCGCTGACCTCGCCGAGCGGCTCTCGCTGCTTGTCAACGCGCCGCGCGGGCTGGTCGGGCAACTCGCCCATGAGGACGAAATTGCGATCGCGGGTCCGCTGCTCCGCCGCTCTCCGGTCATCGACGAAAAGATATTGGTCGAAATCGCCAGCGTGAAGGGCCAAGGCCATCTACTGGCTATGGCAGAACGGCAGACGCTCTCGCCCGATCTCACCGACGTCATCGTAACCCGCGGCGACCGCGACGTCGTCAGGCGCGCCGCCGGCAATGCCGGCGCGGCCTTTTCGACCGACGGCTATTCGACGCTGATCAAGCGCGCCGGCCAGGACGGCGTGCTGACGATCAAGCTTGGCCAGCGTGACGATCTTTCTTCCGATCAATTGAAGGAGCTTCTGGCCGGCTCCATCGATGTCATCCGCCGCCGCCTGTTCCAGGTCGTCAAGCCCGAGCGGCAGACCGTGATCAAGCAGGCGATGAGCGCGATAACCGGTGCGACCGAGCGGGCCGAGAGACGCGACTTTGCGCCGGCACAGCGCACGGTGCTGGCGTTGCACCGCGACGGTGCGCTCGGCGAAGGCGCATTGCTCAATTTTGCCAAGGCTTTCAGATATGAGGAGTTGGTAGCCGCGCTTTCCGCGATGAGCGGCGTGAAGATCGAAACCCTCGATCGCCTGATCAGCGGCGACCGCTACGATCCGATCCTGATCGCCGGCAAGACAGTCGGCCTTGAATGGGCGACCGTGCGCGCGCTGATCATGCTTCGGCTCGGTCCGAACCGGATCACTTCGCCCGCCGATATCGAAAGCGCGCGCGTGAACTTTGCGCGCCTGATGCCCTCGACCGCCGAGCGCGTCGTCGGCTTCTGGAAGACCCGCCCGCAGGTCTGAGTTTGGAGCGTCATTGCGACCCGTTGGCTCCTCGCAAGAGTTAGCCGACTCGCTTGAACCGCAAATACGCCGCGACGCGGCCCTCGCGTTCGGCCTTGCGGCCGTAGCGGGTCATCGTGTAGCCGGGCCACGGCTCGCGCCAGTCGCGCGCGCGCTCCGCCGTCCAGAAAAAATCCGGTGCGCGCATCAGCTGCGCCAGCGTCCAGGCGCAGTAATCGTCGATGTCGGTGACAAAGCGAAACTCGCCGCCGGGCTTGAGAATGCGCGCCATCGCAGCAACCGTTGCGTCCTGGACGAAGCGGCGCTTCCAGTGCCGGCGCTTCGGCCACGGATCGGGATGGATCAGGTCGAGGCGGGCGATCGATCGCGGCGGCGCCCATGCCAGCAATTCCGCGGCGTCGCCGGCGTAAAGGCGGATGTTGCCGACATTACGGGCTTCGATCTGCCTCAGGATTTTTGCCATGCCGTTGACATAGGGCTCGCAGCCGATGAACCCGGCATCGGGAAAGGCCAGCGCTTCGGCGATCAAATGCTCGCCGCCGCCAAATCCGATTTCGAGCCTGACATCGCCGGTCGGCACCTCGAAGAGTTCGCCGAGGTTAGCCGGCGCGGGGACACTGATATCGAGCGCCAGAAGCGGCAGCAGGTTTTCGATCAGATCGGCCTGATGGAAGCGCAGCTTGTGGCCCTTGCGGCGGCCGAAGAACGAACCGCGCGCGTGCGCGGCCGCATCATCCTCAGGCAGCGCGTCGCGACTTCCGGGAGCGCGGTCAGGCGCCATCATCGCAGCGTCTGGTACAGCCGGTGCAGCAGCCGCGCCCTCGGCTCGATCGAGGAGATGTAGATCTGCTCGTAATGGGTATGCGCGCCCTTGCCGTCGACGCCTAGACCATCGAGCGTTGCGGTGTGGGGCGCGGTGAAATTGCCGTCCGAGCCGCCGCCGGTCGCCGTATCCACCAGATCGAAACCGATCTCGGCCGCAAGCGTCCTGGCGTGCTCGTACAGCGCCGTACCGGCATTACTCTTTTCATAAGGCGGGCGGTTCAATTCGCCGGCCACCTTGACGCTCACCCCTTCGGTTCTTGATTTCACGCCGAGGATTTTCGCAACCATCTCGTCAGAATTGGCGATGCTCGGCACCCGCAAATCGACCTCGGCATAGGCCTCCTCGGCAATCACGTTCGGCCTGGTGCCGCCCCGGACAACGCCGACATTGACGCTAATGCCGCGCTTGAGGTCGTTCATCGCTTCCAGCGTCTGAATGACGTTGCCGAGTTCGCGGATGGCGCTGCGGCCATCCTCGGGCCGCGAGCCGGCGTGCGCCGGCACGCCCTTGATGAAAACCTCGAACCGCGCGACGCCCTTGCGCCCGGTTACGATCTTGCCGCCGTCGCGCGCGGGTTCGGTCACCAGCACATATTTCGCTCTCCGCCCCTCGGCCTCAATCAGCGCCCGCGACGTCGGACTGCCGATTTCCTCGTCGGACACGTAGATCTGGGTGACGCCAAGCGGCGATCGTGCGCCATCCGCACAGATTTGCCGAAAGGCGTGGTAGGCGAGATAGGCCCCGCCCTTCATGTCGTAGATGCCGGGCCCGAAAGCGCTGTCGCCTTCGACCTTGAACGGCAGCCGTTCGATGAAGCCCATCGGATGAACCGTATCGAGATGGCTCAGCACCAGGATTCCCGGCGCGTCCTGCCCCCATGACGACCGCGCGACCAGATGATCGCCACATCCGTCTTTCCCGGCGATCCGCTCGACGGCGGCAGGCAGGCCGCGATAGCCATCGGTGACGAGATCGGCGAGCTTGTTGACCTGTTCGGGCGCTTCGGTCGGCGTCTCGATCTCGACCCAACGGCGGATGCCATCGAGGATCGCGCTGGAATCGAAGGGGTTGGCGGTGGTTTCGGTCATCGGCACAATCTTTGTCTTCTTGAGGGAATCCGGTGCAATGTCATGGCTGGCGGGCGCGTCAATCGCCAGGTTTCGGCATGGTAACGGAAATCAGCGCTTGTCGGGGCCTTCGCGCGCGGCGATCTGTTCGACCAGCTCGACGATACTGCGGCGCATTTTGGCGTCGGTGATGCGCGTGAACGCACGCGTCAGCGCCAGGCCTTCGGAGGTCGCGAGAAAATCCGAAACGTAGGCGGGCGAAGAGCCTTCGCTGAAGCCCTCGGCGTTGACCGCGCCGCTCGGCCCGCCGTCGAACAGGAACGACACCGGCACCTGCAGTATTTCCGAGATCTGCTGCAGGCGGCTGGCGCCGACCCGGTTGGTGCCCTTTTCGTATTTCTGAACCTGCTGGAATGTGAGGCCCAATGCTTCGCCAAGCTTCTCCTGGCTCATGCCAAGCATGATGCGCCGCATCCGGACGCGACTGCCGACATATTTGTCAACAGGGTTGGGCGCTTTGGTGGACATCTCCAAACACTCCTGGGATTGCGCGCCGGGGATGAGGCAAAACGGGGGCGGAGTATGCCTCAGGCGCCGGTACCGTTAAATCCTGCTCGGAGGATCAGGTAGAAATACGGACGATTTGAGCAATGAACTGACTGGATCTTGTTTTTGGTTGCGGGCGGTAGAATGCGAATTGCGCGGTCGACCTGTCAACTGCTGGATTCGCGCAGGCTTGCGTTTTTCCCGAAGGCCGGCAGCTACCGGCAATATGCAGGCCTCAGGCGTTTCGCCTCCCAAAGCGGCGCCTGATGACGAGCAACAACGCAGCGGCCATAATCACGGCGGCTGGAATATCTCTAATGCGCGTATAAACCGTGGGTGGCAAAGCCGACGGCAGGTTGGCGTCCAGGACGCCTTCGATGCCAAGACCGAGCCGTGCCACAATGCGTCCCGACGGATCGATGACCGCTGAAATGCCGGTGTTGGCGGCGCGAACAACCGGCAGACCTTCTTCGACGGCACGCAGGCGCGCCTGCTGCAGATGCTGGTAGGGGCCCGTTGAAATTCCAAACCAGCCGTCATTGGTCAGGTTGATGATCCAGCCCGGGCGATCGTCGCCCGCGGCAATGTCACCGGGAAAGATCGCCTCATAACAAATCAGGGGTAGCGCCCGCGGTGCGTCCGGTATCTCCATGGCGCGGCGCCGCGTGCCCGGAATGAATCCGCCCTGGACTCGCGTCAGCTGCACGAATCCGAGTTTTTCCATCAGATGCTGAAACGGAAGATATTCACCGAACGGTACCAGATGCAGCTTGTCGTAGACCTGCAGCACGCCGCCATCATGGTCGATGACATAAATCGAATTATAGGCGCGCGTGATGCGCACGCCGGGTGGCAGCTCGGGCGCGCGCACCGAGCCTGATATCAGCACCGTCCCCTTGGGCAAGAGATCGGCGATCTGCGCCATCGCGTCGGCTTCGCGGGTCAGGAAAAACGGGAACGCCGATTCGGGCCAGATCAGGATCTGAACATCGCGCACGCCGGTCGATTGCGGCCCGGAAGCGCGGTCGGACAGCGTCAAATATTTCTGCATCACCTCCTGCTTGGCGGCGTAATTGAATTTGACGTCCTGCTGCAAATTGGGCTGCATGATGCGCAGCTTCACCTTGGTGAGCACCGTCGGCTGCAGTGACAGCCGGACCGTGCCGAAGACGGCCATGACAATTAGCAACATGAGCGCCGCCACCGGCGCGATCCAGGGATTTCGCCCGCGCGAACCTCCGTCGATCAGGACCGCCGGACTGGCGAAAATCGCTACCGCAAGGAACGTCATGCCCCATAGCCCGATCAGCGAGGCGGTCTGCGCCAGCGCCAGCGGCTCGGACAGCGCGTAGCCGAACGAATTCCATGGAAATCCCGAGAGCAGATGGCCGCGCAGCCACTCGGTGATGGTGAGGCTGATGGCGAGCGCGAGCAGGCGCGACGCATCGCGGGTCCAGAGCAGGCGGGCCAGCGCGAAGCCTGCGGCGGTGAACAGCGCGAGATAGGCCGGCAGGCCGAGCACCGCGAGCGGCATCAGCCAGGCAAACGTCGGCGCATCGACCAGGAAGGCGTAGCCGATCCAGTAAAGTCCGACCACGAAATAGCCGAGCCCGAACCAGAAGCCCGACATCGCCGCCGCCGGCACGCCGCGCCATCGTCCGGCGCCGGCGCCGTCGATCAGCCAGACCGCGACCGGAAAGGTCAGGAACAGCACCGGCCATGCGTTGAGCGGCGCCATCGCAAGCGCCGACAGCGCGCCCGCTACCAGCGCGAGGCCCGCGCGCTTCCATCCCCAGGCCAGGATGATCGCAAGAGCGGCTCCGCGGAGGTTGCTGGCTGGGATCACTGCGAGCCGGCTCCATCGTTGGACGATGGCGGCGCATTGTCGTTGGCCTGCGGCGAATTGGGATCGGGCGCGGCTTCGCGGCGTCGGCTTTCGCGCTGGGTGCGGGCCGCGGGGCGCTCCTTGCGGACGGCAATGCGCAGCCGCTTCACCCGCCGCGGATCGGCGTCGAGCACCTCGATCTCGTAATTGCCAGGGCCCGAAATCACTTCGCCGCGCACCGGCAGGCGCCCGACCTGCGACACCAGATAGCCGCCCAAGGTTGCTACCTCTTCACTCGCTTCGCCGGTGATGAAATCCTCGCCGATCACCGAGCGGGCATCGTCGAGGCTGGCGCGGGCATCCGCGATGAATGAATTGTCCGCCTGGCGGACGATTGCCGGCGGCTCGTCGCTGTCGTGCTCGTCGTCGATTTCACCGACGATCTGTTCGACGATGTCCTCGATCGACACCAGCCCGTCAGTGCCGCCATATTCGTCGACCACCAGAGCCAAATGGATGCGCGAGGCCTGCATCTGCGCCAGGAGGTCGATCGCCCGCATCGACGGCGGCACGTAAAGCAGCTTGCGGATGATGTTGGCCTCGCTGAGCGGCAGCGCCAGGTCGACGGCGCGCAGATCGAGGCCGGCCGGGAATGGTTTCTTGCGCCTGGCCTTGCCGGTGTCACCGACGCGCGCCTTCACGGTCATGAACGCCAGCAGGTCGCGGATGTGCACGATGCCTTCGGGGTCGTCGAGGGTTTCATTGTAGACGACAAGCCGCGAATGCGCCGCGCTCTCGAACGTGCTCATCAATTCGCCGAGCGGGATGTCGCGTTTGACCGCGATGATATCGGCACGATGCACCATCACGTCGGCGATGCGCCGCTCGTGCAGGCCGAGGATATTGCGCAGCATGGTGCGCTCGATGGCGGAGAAGCCGACCTCGTCGGGCGTCGACGCATCGAGCACGACCTGCAAATCGTCGCGGACCGATCCCGGCTTCCAGCCGAACAGCGTGCGGATGGCGCGGGTCAGCCAGTTGTCGGCGGCCGCCGGACGCAACACTTCGCCTTCCTGCACGACCGCCGGCAGGTTGCGCGTGTTGCGCGGATTGTCGTGGGTGGGATCGGAGTCCGGCATGTCAGTCCATCCGGTCCACATAGGGGTCGGGAATGCCTAGCTGCGCGAGAATCTCCCGCTCGAGGTTTTCCATGGCTTCGGCGTCGTAGTCTTTCTCGTGATCGTAGCCGATCAGATGCAGGAAGCCATGCACCGCAAGATGGCTGAGATGATGATCGAACGGCTTTTGCTCGTCGTCGGCCTCTTTCCGCGTCGTCTCGAAGGCGATCGCGATATCGCCGAGCATGCGCGGCGCATCGTCGGGCGTTACCGCGCCCGTCGGCTGCAGCGCCGGAAACGACAGCACGTTGGTCGGCTTGTCGATGCCGCGCCAATTGTTGTTCAGGGTGCGGATACCGGAATCGTCGGTCAGCATGACCGCAAGCTCGGCCTCGCCGACATCGGCATCGGTGAATTCGGCCGCCGCTTCGATGGCGCGATGGATCACCGCCTCGGCATCGGGCTCGGTCCGCCAGCAATCGGCGACCACGAGAACTTCGGTGAAGGGAAGGGCGGAAGACAATTTCGTTCCAGGGTTTTGCATTCCAGCGTTCGGGTTGCGGCCGGGGCCCGCCTGCGGCAGGCCCGAAGCCGAAGGTATGGCCATCAGGATCTGCCGGTTGCCGGCTTCTGCGGCAATCCCTCATAGGCGGCGACGATCCGCGCCACCAGCTCGTGGCGGATGACGTCCTCGGCGGTGAATTTCACTTGCGAGATGCCCTCGACGCCGTCGAGCAGCCTGACGGCTTCGGCAAGCCCCGAGGTCTGGCCGTTCGGCAGGTCGACTTGCGAGGGATCGCCGGTGATGATCATGCGGCTGTTCTCGCCAAGCCGGGTCAGGAACATCTTCATCTGCATTGATGTGGTGTTTTGCGCTTCGTCGAGGATGATGACGGCATTGGTCAGCGTGCGGCCGCGCATGAAGGCCAGCGGCGCGATCTCGATTTCGCCGCCCTGCAGCGCGCGCTCGACCACGCGCGCATCCATCAGATCGTACAGCGCGTCGTAGATCGGCCGCAGATAGGGATCGACCTTCTCTCTGAGATCGCCGGGCAGGAAGCCGAGCCGTTCGCCGGCTTCGACCGCAGGCCGCGACAGGATGATGCGATCGACTTCCTTGCGCTCGAACAATTGCGCGGCATGCGCCACCGCAAGCCAGGTCTTGCCGGTGCCGGCGGGCCCGACGCCGAACACCATCTCGTGGCGCTTCAGCGCGCGGATGTAGGAATCCTGCGCGAAGGTGCGCGCCCGCACCGGCCGCTTGCGCAGATTGATGGTCTCGAACGCGTTCTTGGCGGCCTTGGGATCGAACTCGAACAGCGAGCCCTGCGCGATCACGGCGCGGATCGCGCCCTCGACATCACCCTGCGCCAAATCGTGGCCCTGCACCGCTTGCGCGTAGAGCGCCTCCAGCACGCGCCGCGCGGCGTCGCAGCCGTCGCGCGATCCGGCGATCGTGATGTGATTGCCGCGCGAATCCACGACGACGCCGAGCCGGCGTTCGACCAGCGCCAGGTTCTGGCCGTAGGGGCCGACCAGCGCCGAAGCGGCACGGTTGTCGTCGAAGTCGATGACGACCTGGGTTTCGGGCGGAATTTGCATGTCGCGGTCAAATTTGCGGCTGGGAGCCAGCGAAGGTGAATCCGATGCGCTTTTTGGCAAGGGTTCAGGCTCCCGTCGTCATTGGTGAAAGCGTTGATGGGGCAGGCTGCGCGGAAGCGCGAGCGAGTTCGCCGAGCAGGCTGTAACGCTCGAGGCTCGCGATGGTGACCGGCAGCACCTGCCCGATGATGTCGGCTGACGCCATTACATGCGCCGGTTGCAGATAGGCGGTGCGGCCGACGATCTGGCCGGGATTGCGGGCCGCGCGTTCGAACAGCACATCGACGGTGTTGCCAATCATGGCCTTGTTGAAGGCCGATTGCTGGCTGTCGATCAATTCCTGGAGCCGCACCAATCGCTCGTCCATCTCTGCCGCTGACACCGTCTCCCGCATGTCCGCCGCCGGCGTGCCTGGCCGCGGCGAATATTTGAACGAATAAGCCGCAGCGTATCCGATTTGCATGACAAGCGCGAGGGTGGCGGCAAATTCTCCCTCGGTTTCGCCGGGGAAGCCGACGATAAAATCCGATGATAACGCAATATCTTGGCGGGCAGCGCGAAAACGGTCGATGACGCGGCGGTAATCATCGGCGGTATGCTTGCGGTTCATGGCAGCCAGGATCCGGTCGGAACCGGATTGCACCGGAAGGTGCACGAACGGCATCAACTCAGGGAGGTCACGATGCGCCTCGATCAGCGAATCATCGACGTCGCGGGGATGGCTGGTCGAGTAGCGCAGGCGCACGATGCCGGGAATTTCGGCGAGGCGATGCAGCAGCCTGCCGAGCGGCCAGGTCACACCGTCCGGACCTTCGCCGTGATAGGCGTTGACGTTCTGCCCGATCAACGTGATCTCGCGCACGCCATTGTCGGCCAGCCGCATCACATCGTCGATGATCTTGGTGACCGGGCGCGAGACTTCGGCGCCGCGCGTATAGGGCACTACGCAGAAGGTGCAGAATTTGTCGCAGCCTTCCTGCACCGTGACAAAGGACGAGATGCCGCGCGCGCGGATCGCGTCGGGCTTCGGCGGCGCCAAAAATCCGAACTTGTCTTCGACCGGGAATTCGGTCTCCAGCGCCCTTCCATGGCTCTTCGCGCGCGCGAGCAACTGCGGCAAATGATGATAGCTCTGCGGACCGACCACGACGTCAACGGTCGGCGCGCGGCGGATGATCTCCGCGCCCTCGGCCTGTGCGACGCAGCCGGCCACTGCGATACGCATCTCGCGGCCATTGCGCGCGGCCTCGTCCTTGGCGACCCGCAGCCGGCCAAGCTCGGAATAGACTTTTTCGGAGGCCTTCTCGCGGATATGGCAGGTGTTGAGGATCACCAGATCCGCATCTTCGGCGCGATCGGTCTCGACAAAGCCCTCGGGCGCCAGCGTGTCCACCATGCGCTGCGCATCGTAGACGTTCATCTGGCAGCCATATGACTTGATATGCAGCTTGCGCGGCGGCTTCATGGGACCTGATTGCTGACCTGGAATGGCGCCAATGCGGCGCCCTCGTTCAAGGGGTCAATTATAGGCTAAAGCGTGGAAAATCCAGCTTTTAGCTGTCACTCCGGGGCGGAAGCGAACCTCAGATGCGCAATTGCGCATCGGGGAATCCCTGGATTCCGGGCTCACGCGGAGTCGCGCGCCCCCGAATGACGGCAACTATCAGGATTTGTCGTCGTCCAGCGGCACGCAATATAATTCGAGCCGGTGATCGACCAGTTTGTAGCCGAGCTTGCGGGCGATCTCGGCCTGCAATTTCTCGATCTCCTCGGAAGTGAACTCGATCACCTTGCCGTCGCGCAGGTTGATCAGATGGTCGTGGTGGCTGTCGGGCATCTGCTCGTAGCGCGCCCGGCCCTCGCGAAAATCATGCCGCTCGATGATGCCGGCATCCTCGAACAGTTTCACGGTGCGGTACACGGTCGAGATCGAGATCTTGTCGTCGACCTGGACGCAACGCCGGTAAAGTTCCTCGACGTCGGGATGATCCACGGAATCCGCCAGCACGCGCGCGATGACGCGGCGCTGCTCGGTCATGCGCATGCCGGTGGCGGCGCAGCGTGCCTCGATACCGGTATTCTTGTGCGCAGACGGGGATTTGAGTGCGGGCATGGTCGGGCCTTGGATCTTGGGCCTTAGGTCTCGGGCCTTGGAGCGCAGATTTCGGAATGTTCTGCCACCGCTTGCACATTACGACAAGTCGCGCCGCATCAGAAGTGCATTCAATTGCTCCCGGCCGGCCTGCTGATAATAGCTTTCGCGGCGGCCAACGACGCCGAATCCGGCCCATTCATACAGCCGTCGCGCCGGCTGATTGTTTTCTTCGACTTCCAGGAAAATCGAACGCACGCCGCGGCCGGCAAGATGGCCTAAATGCGTCAGCAGCAGGTTTCGCGACAGGCCGCGGCCGCGCTGGTCGGCGTCGATCGCGATCGACAATATTTCGGCCTCGTCCGCTGCCATGCGCGAGACCGCAAAACCGATCACCTTGCGCCCGAGTCTCAAGCGATGCACCAGCGTGTTGCGCTCGGTCAGCATCGTCTCGAATTCGCCCTCGCCCCAGCCACGATGAAACGACGCGCCATGCAGCTGCGCCAGCCGCGCCGCATCGCGCAGGCTCGCCGGTTCGACCAAAGCCGTGCCGCCGCCCCACCATTCTGACAACCATGCCATCATGATGCTGGTGGCTGCGAAGCGCCGGCTAGCGGATCCTTTGGCGGCTTGGCATCGGGCGCGCGCAAATAATAGGGCCGGGCCGGCGCCGTCTCCGGGCTGACCGCGGCGCCGAGCCACGCCACCCAGGTGATATCGGGCGCCGGCTGAACATCCACCTTCGAAGGCGGCGGCGCATCTGCAGGCCAGCGCTCGGCCAGGATGCCTGCGGCATTGCCGACCAGATGCGGCGCACTGAGGCGCGCTGCCTCGAGCGCTTCGGCGATTGGCGCTACCTTTGGTTTCACTCAGCGAACCGCCGTCGCCGCTCACCATCTGAAAATAAACGTAGTCATGGCGCGCATCGATGGCGGAGAGAATCGGGTGTTCGCTGTTCTCGCCGACAAAGGGCGCCGCGTAGGCGGTCAGCGTCGTCAATCCCACCACCGGCTTATCGGCCGCCAGCCCAATGCCACGGGCGGCGGAAAGGCCGACGCGCAAACCGGTGAAGCTGCCGGGCCCCGTGGTCACGGCTACGCGATCCAACGAAGTGAACGCGACGCCGGATGCTTTCATCACGCGCGCGATCAGCGGCATCAGGGCTTCGGCATGGCCGCGCTTCATCGCCTGCGATTCCTGCGCGATGATTTTGCCCGCGTCGGTGTCGAGCACGGCTGCGGCGCAGGCATCAAGCGCGGTATCGATCGCGAGGATCAGCATGAGGAGACGAATAGCGAGGGGCGAATAGCGAATGGATTAGCGGTGGTCGCCCCTATTCGCCATTCGCCACTCACCATTCGCTACTCCTCACATCGGCCGGACTTCGACCACGTCGGGCACGAAATGCCGCAAGAGGTTCTGGATGCCGTGCTGCAGGGTTGCCGTCGATGACGGGCAGCCGGCGCAGGAGCCCTTCATGTTGAGATAGACCACGCCGTCCCTGAAGCCGCGGAAGGTGATGTCGCCGCCGTCATTGGCCACCGCAGGGCGCACCCGCGTTTCGATCAGGTCCTTGATGGCGGCGACCGTATCGGCGTCGGCCTCGCTGAAGAATTCGTCCTGCTCGTCGAGCGCCTCATCGTTGCCGGCCGTGCCGTCGGCGAGCAGCGGCGCGCCGGACATGTAGTGCTCCATGATGGCGCCGAGGATCGCCGGCTTGAGATGCTGCCAGTCGCTGTCGTCCTTGGTCACGGTGACGAAATCGGAGCCGTAAAACACGCTGGTGACACCCGGCACGCTGAACAGCCGTTCGGCGAGCGGCGATCGCGCGGCTGCCTCGCGGCTGGAAAATTCCATCGTGCCGGTGTCGAGCACGGTTCGGCCCGGAATGAATTTCAGGGTCGCGGGGTTGGGGGTCGCTTCGGTCTGGATGAACATTGGTTTTCTCCGGCGTCGCCGGTTCAAGGCCGGCGCGTTGGGTTCCCTTAGCAGATGGCGACGGCCAGCGCACGGTCAAGAGGGTGAAGGCTAGTTCCAGGCGCGTATCTGTATGGAAATACTTACGAAAGCCCGTCGATATCGGCGTCGCTGAGATCGCCCGGGACGATGGTGACGGGGATCGGGAAGGAACCGGCGGCCTGGGCCATCATGGAGATCAGCGGGCCGGGGCCTTCCGGGCCCGGATTGGCCGCCAACACCAGCATCGAAATATCGACGTCCTTGTCGATGACGTCGAGGATCTGCTCGGTAGGGTCGCCCTCGCGAATCACCCGCTCCGGCGTGATCGCGGCGATGCCGTTGGCACGGCCGGCGGCGCGGTCGAGCGCCTCATTGGCGGCGTCCTCGGCCTCGGCGCGCATGATGTCGGCGACCCCCAGCCATTGCTGGTTCTGGTCCTCGAGTTCGATGATGCGCAGCATTACCACGCCGCCGCCGACCCGGATCGCCCAGCGGCTGGCGTAATAGACCGCGCGGTCCCACTCTGCGGTGTCGTCAACGATGACCAGACACTTCGGATTGTGACCCGTCTCGTAGCTTCGTCGCTGGGTGGTCATGCATGTCCCGGTGCTTGCCAAACCGGCGCATGCTGCCATGACGCAGCCGTCTTCGACAAGCGGCGTCGCGGATCGCCGACGGCGGCGCCGGCTAACCCTTGCGGATAAAGCCGACGATGTCCTTGGCCGCCTTCATTGTTTCGCCGGCGATCGCCCGCGCGCGGTCGGCGCCGTCGATCAGGATGGAATCGACATGGCCGGGATCGGCGACCAAACGTTTCATCTCGGAGGCGATCGGCGAGAGTTTTGCGACGCAAAGTTCCACCAGCGCGTTCTTGAAGCTGGAGAATTGCCCGCCGCCGAATTCGGTCAGCACCGCTTGCTTGCTGCGGCCGGACAGCGCCGCATAGATGCCGACGAGATTGTCGGCCTCGGGCCGCGCCTCCAGCCCCTTTTCCTCCGATGGCAACGGTTCCGGGTCGGTCTTGGCCTTGCGGACCTTCTGCGAGATGGTGTCGGCATCGTCGGTGAGGTTGACCCGGGAATTGTCCGACGCATCCGACTTCGACATTTTCTTGGTGCCGTCGCGCAGGCTCATCACCCGTGTCGCGGGACCGGTGATCAGCGGCTCCGGCTGCGGAAAGAACAGGCCTTCATTGAAGCCGTGGCTGCGGATCGAGTCGACGAAGTCATTGTTGAACTTCTGCGCAATATCGCGTGACAGTTCGAGATGCTGCTTCTGGTCTTCGCCGACCGGCACATGGGTCGCGCGATAGACCAGGATGTCCGCCGCCATCAGCACCGGATAGTCGTAGAGTCCGACCGACGCAGCCTCGCGATCCTTGCCGGCCTTGTCCTTGAACTGCGTCATGCGGTTGAGCCATCCGACCCGCGCCACGCAATTGAATATCCAGGCCAGTTCCGCGTGCTCGTGCACCTGGCTCTGGTTGAAGACGATATGTTTCTTCGGATCGATACCGCTGGCGATAAACGCCGCGGTCACTTCGCGGGTATTGCGCGCGAGTTCGACCGGGCCGCCCCACACCTCCACGGGCTGCGTCAGCGCGTGCATGTCGACCACGCAATAGATGCAGTTGTGCGTCTGCTGCAGCTTCACAAAGTTGACGATCGCGCCGAGGTAATTACCAAGGTGCAGATTGCCCGTCGGCTGGACGCCTGAAAAAACCCGTTCCACGAATGCCATTGTCAGCTTCCTGCGAATTTCCCGCTTCGGCGCCGTCGTTTGCCACGCTAGTCCTGAGCGTGCAAGCCGTCCGGCCTTTGCCGGATCGCGTTAACCGCTTCGCGCCAGCCGGTGATGCCGAAAAGCCGCAGAAACACACCGTAAATGGCAATCCCTGCGACAATCAGGATGGGCAGGACAATGAGGAGGCCGTGTGAGCTCGTCGTGAGCACGGGCGTCAGCCACCGCACCGCGAGCCACAAGGCCGCACCCATCGCCAGCGCGGCGGCGAGGATGCCGGGCAACCGCCGTCGCGCAGTGGCATCGATCGAGAACCCGAAAGTTTCGGCCCCCCGGCGGATCAGGGTGAGCGCCGTGCTCCACGCCCCGAGCGCGATGCTGGCGGCGATACCGTCGGCGCCGAACCAATGACCGAGCAACACAGAGAGGACGATCGCGAACGCAACGCCCTTCAGCGTCGCGAGCAGCGGCGTCACCGTGTCCTCGCGTGCGAAGAACGCCGGCGACAGGGCTTTCACCAGCACATTGGCGGGTAGCCCAAGCGTCAGCCACATCAGCGCCCGCGCAGTCGCCGCGGTATCGTCAGCGGTGAAGGCGCCGTGCTCGAACAATAACCGCACCACCGGTTCGCTGAGCACGATCAGACCGAGCGTCGCCGGCAGCGCCAGGCCAACGGCGAGTTCGAGGCCGCGCGATTCCGCGTGTGCCGCGGCTACGCGATCATCGCTGCGCAAGGCGCGCGCCAGTTCCGGGATCAGCACCGTGCCCATGGCCACGCCGACAATGCCGAGCGGCAATTCGACCAGGCGGTTGGCGAAATAGAGCCACGAGACCGAGGACGGCGATGACGACGCGACGATAGCGCCGGCGACCATCAGCAACTGCGGTGTGCTGCTGGCGATCATGCCGGGGACGGCCTTGCCGAGAAAGCCGCGTATTTCCTTGTCGAACGAGATCCGAAGGGGTGTTGTGATGCTGCCGCCGCGGCGCAGTACCAGGACGGATAGTTGCAACAGGCCGGCGACGCCGACGGTCGCGGCAAGGACCTGCGCGGCTCGAACGGCGTCCTGCCGAAACACCATCAGCACGACCATGACAGCGATCAGCGCGATATTGAACAGCAGTGGCGAGAACGCGGTCAGCGCAAAACGGCCTTGCGCGTTCAACAGCGCCATCATCACGGTCACCGGGCCGGCAAAGGCGAGATAAGGCAGCATCAGGCGGGCATCGTCGACGGCGAGCTGCAGCGTTTCGCGGCCCGAAAACCCCGGCGCCAGCGCCATCATCACAATCGGCATCAACAAGACGAGCAGCACGGTGGCCGCGAACAGCGCGGCCGTAATCGTGCCGAGCACGCGGCCGGCGAAGGCCGCGGCCGCCACCGCGCCCTCGGTGTCGCGGACGCGCAGCCATACCGGCACCAGCGATGCGTTGAGCCCGCCTTCGGCCAGCAGGCGCCTCGCCACGTTGACCAGTTGAAAGGCGGCCAGGAAGGCATCCGCGACGGGGCCGGCGCCAAGCAGCGCCGCAAGCGCGGAATCGCGCACGAATCCGAGCAGCCGCGAGGCCAGCGTTCCCGTCGATACCGTAAGGAAGGAGCGGATCATTAGGTCTCTATAGCAGCGTCCAGCCACTATCAAAGCACCCGGTTAAACCGCTAGGATGCCTTCTCGGGGCGAGGGTTGGACATGCAGCGCCGCCATTTCATCAAAATACTCGGCGGCGCTGCGGCAGGGTGGCCGCTGTCGGCGCGGGCGCAGCAGCCCAAGGTCTGGCGTATCGGGTGGCTCACGACTGCGCCGTCCGCCGACGTCAATCCATTTCTCGAAGCGCTCCGCGCCGGACTTGCCGCTCTGGGGTATACCGAGGGCCGCAATCTCACGATTGCGGCGCGCTATGCCGATGGGGATTTCGGCCGCGTCCCGGTGCTTGCGGAGGAGCTGACCAGGCTGCCGGTCGATTTGATTGCCACGCAGGGTACGGCAACCCGCCTGCTGCAAAAAGTCAGCACAAAGGTCCCGGTGGCCTATGTGTTCAGCGCTGATCCGGTTTTGGCCGGCATTGCCGATAGCCTGGCGCGACCCGGCCGCAACATGACCGGCATCAGCCTCATGTCGTTCGAGATGAACGGCAAGCGGCTGGAGTTGCTCCGTGAAATTCTGCCGCGGATCCGCCGTGTCGCGATCTTGGCGAGTCCAACGCACGCTGGCGAAGAATTGGAACGAAGCAATTCACTGGAGATGGCCGAGAGGCTTGGCATTGCCATACAATATTTCCCGACACCAGGCGCTGCCGAGTTGCGCGCTGCCTATGCCGGCATGACCGCCGAACCACCGCAGGCGATCGTCGTGTTTCCCGACCCGGTAACGGGTGCAAATCGTCAGCATATCATCGACTTTGCAGGTACTTTGCGCATCCCGGTTGTCTCGGGTTGGGCGGAGTATGCGGACGCTGGCGCTTTGTGCACCTACGGCCCAGACTTACGGAATCCTATCGGCGGCTCGCCTATTACGTTGACCGCATTCTGAAGGGTGAGAATCCGGCCGGGTTGCCGATCGAGCGCCCGACGGTGTTCGAACTTGTCATTAATTTGAAAACGGCCAAGGCGCTCGGCATCGAAATGCAGCCGGCCTTGATCGCGCGGGCCGATCGACTGGTGGAATGACGTCGCCTTGCTGACGTGACCCGTGCCGACACCTGTCACATCTGCGGCAAGCGAAAACGCCAGCCCGGGCGAACTGGCGTTCCGTGCGTTGCATCAGAGATGGAAGTCCGAGGTCGTCAGGTGGTAGTTGTTCTCCACGACGATCTCCATGTCGGCCGCGCCACCGTTGATGTTGAAGAAGACGTGCTGACCGTCGTCGTGGCTCTCGATCCAGAACGTTCCGGCATGGGTGTCCGCTGCGGATGACAAGGTGAACGCGCTGTTGCCATTGGCGGCGTTGCCATCGGCATCCATGAACGCAACGTCGATGTGGTCACCCGCCTGGAAGTCGGTGATGTGGTCAGCGGCGCCGACGCTGCTCTCGTTTTCGCTTCCCAGGCCAACCTTGTAGAGAAACGTGTCCGCGCCGCTTCCACCGGTGAGGATGTCAGCCTTGCCGCCGCCGTAGATCGTATCGTTGCCGCTGCCGCCGAAGATCGTATCGGCACCGTGCTGGGTCGACGGAACCGCATCATTGTCGCCGTTGAGAATGTCGTCGCCGCTGCCGCCGCTGATGTGGTCGGCGCCTGCGCCGCCAAAGATGGTGTCGTTGCCCGAACCGCCGCTGAGCGTATCGCTGCCCGCGCCGCCGTCGATGAAATCCTTGCCCGAGCCGCCCAGCACCGTGTCGTTGGTGTTGCCGGAAAGTGTGATGTCATCGTCGCCGCCCTGGGCGTTGATGAACTGATCCGACGTCGCCGAGCGGAAGATGAAGTTGTCGCCGTCGCCCAGATTTTGAAAGCCCGAGCGATCATCGTCCTGGTGCAGTTCGGAGACGTACTCCGAGAAATCCACGGGAGAGTAGTAGATCGGTTGGAAATTGTAGTTGATGGTGGTGAGTGCCATGGTCGTGTTCCCTCTCTGCTGGCCGCCCGGAATGAGCTTGCCTGTGATCGGGAATGTGGCCCGGAAAGCCGATCGGCGCTGTTACCTCGGGAACAGGGGTTTGAGTGAACTGGATCACGGCATCTAGTGACGGCGTCTGTTCGTGGCACGAATGAGATAAGCCGCCCCTTCCGATGGATGACGGCCTTCGGGGCCAAAGCAGAAGTACGTGACAAACCGAAAAAACCGACGCGTTTGATCCCACAGCGGACATGGGAGCCGCAAAGTGGTAGCCCTTAAGCCTCGCATAAGGCGTGATCCTAACGGCGGGTACATGCAGCGGCGCAAATTCATCACACTTCTAGGTGGCGCGGCCGTCACTTGGCCGCTCACGACGCGTGCGCAGCAGACGGCGAAGCTTCCGACCATCGGGTTCCTGGGCTCAAGCACACCGTCCGGCCAGAGCCAATGGACCTCGGCTTTTGTGCGGCGGCTGCACGAGCTCGGTTGGGTCGAGGGTCGGACCATCGCGATCGAGTATCGATGGGCGGAAGGACGCTTCGACCGCTCACCCGAATTCGCGGCCGAGTTCGTTCGGCTCAAGGTCGATATTATCGTTACGCACTCAAACCCAAATATCATTGCGGCCAAGCAGGCAACCTCGACCATCCCGATCGTCTTCGCTACGGCGGGGGACCCAGTTGGCAACAAAATTGTCTCGAGCCTGGCGCGACCGGGCGGCAACATCACCGGTTTGTCGCTCCAGTCTCCCGATCTTGTGGGCAAACGACTTGCGCTCCTCCGCGAAGCCCTCCCTGGCGTCCGCCGATTGGCGACCTTGGCCAATGTCGGTTATTCTGCCGCCGTGCTGGAGGCCAGCGAGGTTGAGGCGGCTGGCCGGACACTCGGCATGGAGGTCACCACGATCGAGATGCGGCAAGGCGAGGATTTCGCGCCCGCGATCAATGCACTCAACGGCCGCGCCGATGCGCTATATGTCTCGACTGATCCGTTTTTGAACACCAATCGGATTCATATCAATGACTTGGCGCTTAATGCGCGGCTGCCGACAATGAGCGGCGTGAGGGAGTACGTCGAAGCGGGAGGGCTGATGTCCTATGGGCCGAGCTTTTCAGACCTGTTTCGACGCGCCGCCGAATATGTCGATAAGATTTTGCGCGGCACGAAACCCGCCGACATTCCAGTCGAGCAGCCGATCAAATTCGATCTCGCAATCAACCTAAAAACCGCCACGACGCTGGGCCTCACCATTCCGCCGGCGCTCCTTGCACGTGCCGACGACGTGATCGAATGAGACGCGGCTTCTTGAGTTCAACCGAGACATGTAGCGAATCCTACTATCTTTTGTCGTCCACGTCGTCCCAGGGTTGTTCCTGGGTGAATTCGACCTAGCTCAAGACGGCAGGGACGAACCAGGCATTCCCAAATCAAATGGATCGGTATCTAGGAGGTCAATTCCCGTATGCGGCGTTCTTTTGGCCGGCGCTCGTCGCGGCATCAGCCGCTGAAACTGCGTCGTCCATGGCGGCGCATTTTCTGGAACTCTCCAGCGACGCTGGTGGCGACCGTACTCCGCAAGAGCCGGAAGGAGCCACGCCAAGCAAGATTGAGCTCGAGCTGCGTGCAGTCCGGCTCCGTGACTTTACTATGGTGCAGAGCGGTGTTCCCACCCTGCTGTGCACACCGCTCGCGCTGCATGGAGCCGCCATTGCCGACCTTGCAACCGGACACAGTCTCGTTGCCGCCCTCCGTGGTGCCGGAATTGAACGGCTGTTCATGGCCGATTGGCGCTCGGCCAGCGCCGACATGCGATTTCTCGGAATTGACGAATATCTTGCCGATCTCAATGTCCTTGTCGATCGGGTCGGTGGCTTGGTTGATCTCATAGGGCTTTGCCAGGGAGGCTGGTTATCGCTGGTCTATGCCGGACGATTTCCAGATAAGGTACGCAAGCTTGTTATGGCCGGCGCGCCGATTGATATTGCTGCGCGGCAGTCCCCATTGTCGGCTCTCGCACAGGCGACTCCCCTGATCATGTTTGAGAGCCTGGTTAATCTCGGGAATGGTCGCGTTATCGGCCGCGATGTCGCGAAGTTCTGGGGAAACGGCACCGACGCAATCGACATTCGCGAATCTCTGCAGACGCTTCAGCCGATCGGCTCGCCGGAATTCGCGCGGCTCGAAGCCGTCTTCAAGAACTGGAATTCCTGGACCATGGACGTTCCCGGAAAATACTATCTCGAAATCATCGAGAAACTGTACAAGCGCAACGAGCTCGCCAGCGGAAGCCTCGTCGCCCTGGGGCAAAAGATCGACCTCTCGCGCCTGCGGCTTCCAATGTATCTTCTTGCCGGGAGCGCCGACGATGTGGTTGCGCCGGAACAATTGCTTGCCGTGGAGCAGCTGGCCGGAACGCCGCCGGAGTATCTCCGCCACGAGGTCGCCCCGTGCAATCATCTAGCTCTGTTCATGGGGAGGCGGGCGCTTGAAGAATATTGGCCGAGGATTGTGCGTTGGATGACCCAAGCCGACATTTAAACCGGGTCCATTCAGCACACACCCGCTAGCGCAAAGCCGGTCCCTGTGGTTCGATCATTTTGGTTGAGATTGACCAACGGGTGCATCGTGGCGAGCGAGCGCGTCCAGAGGCGGCTGGCAGCAATCGTGGCGGCTGATGTCGCCGGTTATTCACGGCTGATGGGGGCCGATGAGGTTGGCACGCTCGCAGCGTTGAAGGCCTCGCGGCGTGAGATCGTCGATCCCGCCATCGCAGAGCACAACGGTCGCATCGTCAAGACCACCGGCGACGGCATGCTGGTGGAATTTTCGAGCGCGGTGGACGCAGTTACCTGCGCGATGACTATGCAGCAGAAGATGGCGGATCGCACCGGCAGCGCAGCGCAAACCATTGCCTTTCGTATCGGCATTCATGTCGGCGACATCATTATCGACGACAATGATATTTTCGGTGATGGCGTCAATATCGCGGCTCGGCTCGAAAGCATCGCAGAGCCCGGCGGCATCTGCATCTCATCTTCGGCCCACGATCAGGTCCGGGACAGGCTCGAACTCCGGTTCATCGATCTGGGTGAGCAGACACTTAAAAACATAGCCCGTCCGATACGTGCCTATGCTGTCGTCCGAGATGGACTTGGCGCACGGGGTAGTCGCATTACCCCAAGCCCAGCTGCGGCACCCCATCTTTCCATTGTGGTGCTGCCGTTCGCGAACATGGGCGGCGATCCCGAGCAAGACTACTTCGTCGATGGCGTGACCGAGAGCCTCACCACGGACTTGTCGCGCGTCAATGGCGCGTTCGTAATTGCACGCAACACCGCGTTCACCTTCAAGGGCAGACCCGTTGACGTTAAGAAGCTGGGACGTGAGTTGAACGTCCGGTATGTGCTCGAGGGCTCGATGCAGCGTGCTGGCAACCGCCTTCGGGTGAACGTGCAATTGGTCGACGCTGAAACCGGCAACCACCTCTGGGCGGAGCGTTTTGACAAGCCCGTTGCCGACCTCTTTGACATGCAGGACGAAATCGTATCGAGGCTCGCCAACACGCTCGATGCCGAACTGATTGCCGCCGAGGCGCGCCGAGCGGAGCGTTCACCGCACCCAGACGCGATGGACCTGGCTTTCCAGGGTAACAGTTGGATCAACAAGGGGCTAATCCCCGATTTCCTGGCACAAGCGCGCAGTTTTTTCGAGAAGGCCGTTGCGCTCGATCCCGAAAATGTTGAAGCCATGGTCGGTTTGGCGCGGGTCGACAGTTCACTTGGGGCTGCCGTTATGACCGACGATTGGTCGGCCCGGTTTGCGGCGGCAGAGACAACCATAATCAAGGCGTTATCCCTCGCACCGAACCACCCTTTGGCGCACGCGATTTTGGGCTTCGTGCAAATATTTACGAACCGTGCAGCTCACGGCATCGCCGAATGCGAGCAGGCATTGACGCTGGATCGCAATTTGGCCCGCGCTCATGCTGTTATCGGCCTCGCCAAGTATTTTCTTGGTCAGGGCGCAGAAACCGAACCTAACATCAACGAGGCATTCCGCCTTTCTCCTCGCGACACCTTTGCTCCTCGATGGATGGTATGGGTCGGCCTTGCCAAGGCGCAGCTTGGTGCCGATGCCGAAGCGGTCATCTGGATGCGTCGGGGCCTCGACGCAAACCGGAATTATTCCGTCACGCATTTCGATCTCGCGGCTGCACTCGCGCGGCTGGGAAAGCTGGACGAGGCCCGTGCTGCGGTGAATGCGGGGCTTGCGCTCGATCCACGTTTCACCATACGCCGCTACCGTGATGTTACCTATGCAAACAGCGACAATCCGACGTACCGTGCCGGACGCGAACGCCTCATAGAGGGCATGCGATTAGCCGGGGTTCCGGAAGCATAGTTCCGCTTGCGTGGTCCTTAATCGATCTCGCTTGCCCCGACGAGGTGATCGAATGAGATTCTCTTTGCTGCTGTGCACGAGTCCGTTAGTGGGCACAAAGCGGGCCTGGAGCAACGTCCGGCTTCGCGTCCGTACAGCGCTTCGAGGCGGATATCGGCCGGCCAATCTGAATTTATGGGTTCACGCCTCACGCCGGTCATGATAGGCCCCGGCCTTTCGTGGGTGCCCGCAAACAGGACGGTGAGATGGCTGACGCAAAATACGATGTGCTCGGGATCGGCAATGCGATTTTCGACGTGCTGGTGCAGACCGATGAGGGCTTTCTCGCCCGCCACGGCATGACCAAGGGCGGCATGGCGCTGATCGACGAGGCGCGCGCCACGGCGATCTACGCCGACATGGGCCCGGCCACCGAAATGTCCGGGGGCTCGGCGGCCAACACCATTGTCGGTGTTGCCAATCTCGGCGCGCGCGCCGCCTATGTCGGCAAGGTCAGGGATGACCAGATCGGCCGCCTCTATACCCATGACATCCGCGCCGCGGGCGTTGCGTTCGAAACCGAAGCCGCTTCCGGCGGTCCGGCCACCGGCTGCTCCTATATCCTGGTGACGCCGGACGGCGAGCGCACCATGAACACCTATCTTGGCGCTGCGCAGGAGCTGATGCCGTCCGATATCGACGAAGCGCAGATTGCGGCCTCGCGCATCGTCTATCTCGAAGGTTATCTCTGGGATCCGAAGAGCGCGAAGGAGGCTTTCGTCAAGGCAGCGGGAATTGCGCATGGCGCCGGCCGCCAGGTCGCGCTGACCTTGTCGGATTCGTTCTGCGTCGATCGCTACCGCGACGAGTTTCTCGACCTGATGCGCAAGGGCACGGTCGATCTGGTGTTCGCCAACGAGGCCGAACTGCATGCGCTGTACCAGACCTCGGATTTCGACACCGCGCTGAAGCAGCTGCGCACTGACACCAAACTCGGCGTCGTCACCCGCAGCGAGAAAGGCTGCGTGGTCGCATCCAGAGACGCCGTCGTCGCGGTGCCGTCGTTCCCGATCGACAGGCTGGTGGACACGACAGGCGCCGGCGATCTGTTCGCCGCCGGATTCCTGTTCGGCCTGGTGCGCAACGCAGGCTTCGAGGCCGCCGGCCGTCTCGGCGCACTCGCCGCCGCCGAAGTGATCCAGCACATCGGCGCCCGGCCGCAAACCTCGCTGAAGGAATTGGCGATGCAGAACGGGCTGCCGGTGTGAGCGCTCCCGCAAAGGCATAGCGACTCTTGATTGCTTCCGCCTTCGCTGATGAGCTACGGCGGACAAGTCGTCGCTTTCGCTCCTTTGCGCAAACGCCTCGCGTTTGTCGCAGGCAATAACAACGACTTTGCCCGACGGGCAAATCACTTCCACCGTTCAGCGACACGCGAGTCCAGCCCCGTCCGAAAAAATATTTCGCTTAACCCGTCGGGCAAATCACCGCTACAGATTCGCCCATCCTGTCCCACTCAGAGGGGCGGCTCGCGATCGTCACGGACGCGGGGCAGGGTGCGGTGGACGTGGATGCGCCTTTGACGAACGGCACTGAAGCGGACGGCGAAGTCGTGTGGTCCTGACGCCCCGATGCTGGCGTCAAGTTTGCGGATTCATCCGCAAGCGACGGTGGCAACAAAGCCGGTCACCGGGGAGAGCGCGATATAAGCCGTAAAACCATTGCGCAGGGAATGCCGGATTGCCTCCGCTGAACCTGTATGCTCGTGTGCACTTTCTTTTGTGCACTTCGCACACGAGACCGCGGGTGCAGCGCGCATCCGGCATTCCCTGCTCCCTCTGTTTTCGAGGGCGAGAGATACATGCAAACCTCGGGCGCAATGCGTCGCGAGACGGAGAAGGTGTGTCCTGCCGTCATTGCGAGGAGCGTAAGCGACGAAGCAATCCATTCTTTCTTTTGGTGGTGCGATGGATTGCTTCGCTTCGCTCGCAATGACGGTCACTAGCTCAAGCCGTCTTGGCCGCCTTCAACCCGAGCCTCGCCTCCACCGCCTCGCGCATCATGAATTTCTGAATCTTGCCGGTCACCGTCATCGGAAATTCGTCGACGAACTCGACATAGCGCGGGATCTTGTTGTGGGCGATCTGGCCCTGGCAGAAGCTGCGGACCTCATCGGCGGTCAGCGTTTCGCCTGGCCGCGTCCGGATCCAGGCGCAAAGCTCCTCGCCATAGCGATCGTCGGCGACGCCGAAAATCTGCACGTCCTGGATTTTGGGATGGCGATACAAGAATTCCTCGATCTCGCGCGGGTAGAGGTTCTCGCCGCCGCGGATCACCATGTCCTTGATGCGGCCGACGATGTTGCAATAGCCCTCGGCGTCGATGATGGCGATGTCGCCGGTGTGTATCCAGCCATTGGCGTCGAGCACGTCTTTGGTTTTTTCCGCCTCGTCCCAATAGCCCAGCATGACGCTGTAGCCGCGGGTGCAGAGTTCGCCACGCTCGCCGCGCGGAACGACACGGCCCTCGAGATCGACCACCTTGACCTCGACATGCGGATGAATCCGCCCGACGGTGGAGACGCGGCGCTCCAGCGGATCATCGGTCGAACTCTGGAAGCTGACCGGGCTGGTTTCGGTCATGCCATAGGCGATCGTCACTTCGCCCATGTTCATCTCGTTGTTGACGCGCTTCATCACTTCGACCGGGCAGGGCGCGCCGGCCATGATGCCGGTGCGCAGCGATTTCAGGTCGAAGCGCGAAAACTCCGGGTGATCAAGCTGGGCGATGAACATGGTCGGCACGCCATAGAGCGTCGTGCATTTTTCCTTTTCGATGGTCTGCAACGTCGCGAGCGGATCAAAGCCCTCGCCCGGATAGACCATGGTGGCGCCGAGGGTCACGGCGGCGAGGTTGCCCATCACCATGCCGAAGCAGTGATACAGCGGTACCGGTATGCAGATGCGATCCTGTTCGGTCAGGCGCATGGCGCGGCCGGTGAAATAGCCGTTGTTGAGGATATTGTGGTGCGTCAGCGTCACCCCCTTGGGCGATCCGGTGGTGCCGCTGGTGAACTGGATGTTGACGGGATCGTCGAACTGCAGGGTTTTGGCAAGCTCCGCCAACGTCTCGCGGTGGCGCGCGCCGCCCATCCGCGTGACGTCCTCGAATGCAATCGTGCCGGGCGCGGGCGGCCCACCGATCTGGATCACCGCGCGCAAGTTTGGCAGCCGCGCCGCGTGCAATTCGCCGGGCACGGACTTGGCAAGCTCGGGCAGCAGCGTGTTCAGCATCTCCATGTAGTTCGAGGTCTTGAACGCGGTCGCCGTGACGATCGCGGCGCATCCGACCTTGGCCAATGCGAATTCGAGCTCGCTGAGGCGATAGGCGGGGTTGATGGTGACGAGGATGATGCCGGCTTTCGCAGCCGCAAACTGCGTCAGCGTCCATTCCGGGCGGTTGAGCGACCAGACGCCGATCCGCGCGCCGCGTTCGAGGCCAAGCGCGAGAAAGCCGGCCGCCAGCGCATCGACGCGTTCGGCAAATTCCTTCCACGTCCACCGGACATTATGGCTCCGCGAAACCAGCGCCTCGCGGTCGCCCCAGCGCCGGACCGCGAGATCGAGGCTCTGTCCGATGGTTTCGCCCAAGAGCGGCGCATCGGCTGTGCCGCAGACGTAACTCGGTGCTGTTTCGGCCAAGTTGCTTTCTCCGTGCGTCAAAGCGAGCGTGCTCGGGAAATCAGAAGGGGACTAAAATGCAAATTCCCGGCGCAATCTCGCCGATCGCGCCGGGAAGAGTCAAAACATTTACGCCGCTTTCTGGCCGCTGCCGGCATCGAGCCCGGCATAGATGCCACTCTCGAAGCCCACGTAGGCCTCCAGGCACTTCTGGTCCACGAACGGCAACAGCTGCATCAGGATCACGCCACTGACGTTGCGCGACGGGTCGATCCAGAAATAGGTGTTGGCGAGGCCCGCCCAGGCGAGGCTGCCGGGGCTGCGGCCCTCCGGCGTCTTGACGGTGTTGATCAGGTAGCTCAGCCCCCATTTCTTCACCATGCCGGGGAAGAGATCGACGTCGTTGGTTGCCCACGCGACCGCCGAGGTCAACCTGGAGATGGTGAGTTCGCCAATGTGGTTCTGTCCCATCATCGCGACCGTCTCTGGCTTCAAAACCTGGTTGCCGTTGCCTTTTCCCTTGTTGAGGATCATCTGGGTGAATTTGATGTAATCGCCCGCAGTCCCGTACAGGCCGCCGCCACCCATGTGGAATTCCGGCTCCTGCTCGAGTTCGAACGGGATCGGCGCCAGCGATCCATCCTCGCCGCGCTGATGCATGGCGACCAGGCGCTTACGTTGCGATTCCCCGAGCTTGAAGCCGGTATCGGTCATGCCGAGAGGCGTCAACAGGTGGTCGCGCAAATACGCGTCGAGCCGCTTGCCGCTCACTGCCTCGATCGCCTTGCCGACGAAATCGATGTTGGTGCCGTATTCCCAGCGCGTCCCGGGATCGGACATAATTGGGGTTTTCAACGCGGCGTTCTTGCAACTTGTGATGTCGGGCGTGCCGGTCTTTTCCAGATAGCTCACCATGTCGGCGTTCCACAAATGGTAGCAGAAGCCGGCGGTGTGGGTCATCAGGTGCCGCAGCGTGATCGGCGTTTTGGCAGGCCGCAGTTTCGGCGCTCCGTTGGCGTCGAACCCTTCCAGCACCTGGGGCGAGGCGAGATCCGGCAACACTTTGCCGATCGGCTCATCCAGCGAGAGTTTTCCTTGCTCGACGAGCTGCATGCCTGCCGCAGCTGTGATCGCCTTGCTCATCGAGGCGATCCAGAACACGCTGTCGGTGGTCATGGCATCGTCCTTGGACAGGTCGCGTTTGCCGAATGCGCCCTGGTAGATCACCTCATTGCCGGTCGCGGCCATCGCGACCACGCCGGGGATCTCCTTGGCCTCACACTTCTGACGCAGACTCTGATCGATCTGAGCTTTGCTTTGCATTGGGTCGCCTCCGGTTTGTTTTTATGGAGTGCGCGATCTTCCTCCCGGCGGCGTGATCCCGCAAGCGCCCGCCGCGCCTCGCCGCCGATGTCGCGACCTCGTGACGGGTGGCGCGGTGGGCAGGATTTGGGGGGAGGCGAGCGACACAAAACTGCAACAGTCGAACGCAATCTGCGGTGGATTAATCGCAATCTCGGTGACCACTATGGGCATGCACGATAACGTTACTCCGCAAAGATTTCCGACACTGATTTTTTTGCAGTAAGATATTCAGAATCCAGCAGAAACGCTGCTCTGGGACTGAATGATTTGATGAAAATGGTTGTAGCTTCCAAAGTTGCTAGGATAACGCGATGATTTCGACCTGGAGTGAATGGAAGCGATATCCCCGCGCCGGACGCGGTGAGAACATCGAGGCGCCGATCACCCCCGGCCTCTATGAAGTCCGCCACGCTGGCACTGGTGCGCTGCACTCTCTCGAAGCGGTCGATAACGTCGCCCAAGCGCTGGCGCAACTCCCGGTCGGTTCCAAATCCTGGTTCTCGCGCCGCGAGCCGGCAAAGTTGCCCGAACTCGAATATCGCACCTGCGCGACCTCGTCCCGGGCCGACGCCAAGGCCGCCGCAGAACGCATGATCGGCCGCCGTGAAACCTATATGAGTGGCGCGGCCTGATTGTTTCGGTCCCTCAAAATTCGTTGAATCAGCCGCGCGTTTGCGGCCGATGCATTGTAAGAGGCTTCGGCCTATACTCGTGCGCAATAGCCAGGAAATCCGAGGAGTAACGCCATGAACCCGCCCGTTGCCGCACGCGCTTCGAAATCTTCCACCGCCTCGCTGCGTGACCGTCTGAAGGATTCTTCGCTGCTGCGCGAGCAGTGCTACATCGACGGCGCCTGGACCGGGAAGGCATCGAAGCCGGTGACCAATCCGGTCAATGGCATCGAGCTTGCGAAAATACCGGTCATGAGCACGGCGGAAGCAACGCAAGCGGTGGAAGCTGCCGAGCGTGCGTTTCCGGCTTGGGCCAAGCTCACCGCCAAGCAGCGCTCGAATATCTTGCGCAAATGGTTCGACCTGATCATCGCCAACCGCGAAGATATCGCTTTGATCCTCACCTCGGAACAGGGCAAGCCGCTGGCGGAGGCGCTCGGTGAAGTCGATATCGGCGGCGCCTATGTCGAATTCTTTGCCGAAGAGGCCCGCCGCGTCTATGGCGAAACCATTCCGACCCAGCGCTCCGACGCGCGATTGCTCGCGATCAAGCAGCCGATCGGTGTCTGCGGCGCGATCACGCCCTGGAATTTCCCGTGCTCGATGATCACCCGCAAAGTGTCGCCGGCGCTGGCTGCCGGCTGCACCGTGGTGCTCAAGCCCGCCAATGAAACGCCGCTGACGGCGCTGGCGCTGGTGGCGCTCGCCGAAAAGGCCGGTGTGCCGAAGGGCGTGTTCAACATCCTCACCGGCAATTCGTCTGCGATCGGCAAGGTGCTGTGCGAGCATCCCGCGGTACGCTTCGTCGGCTTCACCGGATCGACTGAAGTCGGCAAGATCCTGTACAGCCAAGCCGCCGTTGGCGTGAAGAAGCTCGGGCTCGAACTCGGCGGCAACGCGCCGTTTGTCGTGTTCGACGACGCCGATATCGATGCCGCGGTCGAAGGCGCCATCGTCTCGAAATACCGCAACATGGGCCAGACCTGCGTCTGCGCCAACCGCATCTATGCGCAGGACCAGATTTACGACCAGTTCGTGGAGAAACTTTCCAGGAAAGTCGCCGCGATGAAGATCGGCGACGGCACGGAAGCCGGCGTGGTGCAGGGTCCGCTGATCAACATGGCTGCGGTCGACAAGGTCGAGAAGCACATTGCGGATGCGGTGAAGGGCGGCGCCAAAATCGTCACCGGCGGCAAGCGTCACGCGCTCGGCGGCAGCTTCTTCGAGCCGACCGTGCTTGCCAACGTCAAGCCGGATGCGCTGGTCGCGCACGAGGAAACCTTTGGACCGCTGGCGCCGGTATTCCGCTTCAAGGACGAAGCCGACGTGATCGCGATGTGCAACGCCTCGCCGTTCGGCCTGGCGTCATACTTCTATTCGCGCGATCTCGGCCGGGTCTGGCGGGTCGCGGAAGCGCTGGAGTCCGGCATGGTCGGCGTCAATACCGGTCTCATCACCACCGAAGTCGCGCCCTTCGGCGGCGTTAAGGAAAGTGGCTTGGGCCGCGAAGGTTCGCATCACGGCATGGAAGAATATGTCGAGATCAAATACGTGATGATGGCGGGGGTGTAGTCCTTCTCGGTATGGTCGATCCTAGGCCGAGCACAAAACCCTACCGCCGCAGCACCGCGATCATGCGGTTGGCGAAGGTCAGGCGTTCGGCCATGATCGAGACAAAATAAGTCAGAAGCTTCTGACCGAGCGCCGGGTCATCTTCCTTGATCGCCTCGAATTGCTCGACTCTCAGCACATAAAGGGTGCTGGCGACCTCGGCCTGGATTGTGGCGCTGCGCGGCGAACGCGAAACGAGGCCCATCTCGCCGATCGTTGTGCAGCGGCCGAGACTTCGCACCCGCGTGGTGCCGCCCTCGCCGGTCGGAATCATGATCCCGACGCGCCCGTCCAGAATGAAATGCATCGAGTCGGCGGCTTCGCCGGCGCTGACAATGATGTCGCCGGCGTCGACTTCGAGGCGCTCGCAGCGGTGCATCAATTCCGCGGCGTCGCGTTCGGTGCCGAGTATCAGGGTGAACCAGTCACGTAAGCTGGCTTCCTCGCGTTCCAGGCCCTTGTGCTGCACGATGATCTCGTTCTCGCACCACTCGAGCGCGCGATCCAGCTCGGGCATGACGTTCACCTCGTTGGTGATGAACTCGCTCGATCGTAGCGCCTTCTCGGCCGCGGATGGCAGATGGACCAGTACCAGCTTGATGCCTCGATCATGGGCTGCCCGCTTGATCTGGGCGAAACTGTAGGCGGCCGAAGAATCGATGCCGGTGACGAGCTTGAAGTCGAAGATCAGAAACCGGCATTCCGGGTGCCGTGCGAGAAGCGCCTTGACGCGTTCGTAAAGCCGGTTGGCAGAGCCAAAGAACAGATAGCTCTGCAGCTTCAGACCCTGAATCGTTCCCCCGTGCGCCGAGAGCACCGCCTGATCGTCGCGTGCCCGGTCGAGCGAACTACGATACTCGGAGCCGTCGAAACCGAATTTGATGGAATCGATCCGCGAGGCGCTCAACGCGAAGGTAGTGCAGCCGATCACGACGCCGATCAGCGTGCCGGCGACGAAGCCCCACTGCACGATGATGATGATAATCGCGAGCAGAGACAGATATTCGATGAAGGACAAGCGGCGTCGTGACTGGACGATCCATTTGTGAAGCTGGTCGGCGCCCAGATAGAGCAGCAAGCCGCCGAGAACGAACTTCGGCATGTAACCGAGAAGCGCAGGCGCGGCAGCCAGCATGAACGTGGAAATCGCGGCGCCGGTCAGACCGGAGAGACGGCCGGTTCCGCCGCTGTTCAGGTTGAGCATGGAGCGGCTGACCGAAATGCAGCCGGTGAAGCCTCCGAATGCGCCCGACAGGATGTTGGCCAGGCCGGTAACGTTCAACTCCCGTTCGAGATTGGCTTCACGGTGTGAGGCGACTTCGACGCCCGTGGTGTTAAACAGCGTGCTCGACGCGGTGACGAAAATCACGGCGATCAGATTGCCGATCAGGTCCGGCAGCGCATACCAGGGATAGCGGCTGATTTCGGCCGCGCTCCACGGCAACATGATGTTGACGGCCGGCGGCGGCTGAAACGTCCATCCGGATGCCTGCGCCTCGGTTGAGGTGATGCCCGCCACCCCGAATGCGATATGTGCGACGATTACGCCTCCGACCAGAATGACCGGCAGACCAAACGAGGTGCGCGAGCGATGCCAGGTCAAATACAGGACCAGCGCCATGGCGCAGGCCGCCGCCAGTTCGGACAATGTCAGGATATTGACGAACCGATCGAGCGTCGCCAATTGAAGGCGCTGGCCGGTGATGACGCGGACCGCACCCAAAACGATTAGACAGCCGGTGGCACCGAGGAACCCGCCCACGACGGGATAGGGCACATAACGGATCGCGCGGCCCATCCGCGTTACCCCGAAGCCGCAAAGCACGATGCCCGTGACAATGGCTGAAAGACCAAGCGTCATGAGAACCGGGGCCAGCAGCGATGCCGACGGATCGCGCGCGGTCATGTGCTCGACCAGCGACGATGCCAATATTCCGGTCATCGCCGCCGTCGAGCTTTCGGGAGCTGCGACCGCGAATGGAAATGAACTTCCCAGGGCAACAACCGCGCCGAGAACGGCCGAGGCGATGAAGGTCGCGGCAACGCCGTAGGACAGGTACGGCGTCAGGGGGCCTGTAAAAATGAGCAGCGCGTATGACAGGCCGAATGTAACCGTGAGGACGCTGGCGGCACTGCCGCCGATGATGTCGTTAAGCGCCGGGCGTATACCCGGCCTCAAATGGAATAGTCGGCTGGCCACCTGCGCTTGCCCCCACTGCCCATCCCAGTGGTAGACGACTGTGGCATTCGGAAACAACAGAATTCATGGCGGCGCGGCCGGCGGAAACGGCATTTCGCCAACCGTCCCGACGAGATCGTCAGCCGTTTCCGAGATCGCCGCCGAACTTGCCGTGTCGGCCGATGCCGGAGGCAAATCGTGTCGCGCCCGAGAGCGTTTCGCCCGACGCGATCACCTTCAGCCCGCCGCGCATCTCGTTGGCAATGGCCTCTTCCTCTTCGAGGTCCCATTGCCGCAGCGCCGACAGCCGGTCGGCGCGCAGGCAGGTCTGCGGGAAGCGGGCGATGTCGTTGGCGAGCGCAATCGCATGCGCGCGGGCCTCGCCCTTGGGCACCAGCCGGTTGGCGAGGCCCATGCGCAACGCCTCGGCGCCACCGACCGGACGCCCGGTCAGGATCAGGTCGATCGCTTGGGAATGGCCGATCAGCCGCGGCAGGCGGATGGTGCCGAGGTCGATCAGCGGCACGCCAAATCGGCGGCAGAAGATGCCGAAAGTGGCGTCCTCGGCGACGACGCGCATATCCGCCCATAGCGCGAGTTCCATGCCACCGGCCACCGCAAATCCCTCGACCGCGGCGATCACGGGCTTTGATAATCGCAGGCGACTCGGGCCCATCGGGGCAATCGAGCCATGGCCGCCGATCTCGCGCTTCTTGTTGGGGTCGCCCGATGCCACCGCCTTGAGGTCGGCGCCGGCGCAGAAATAGCCGCCGGTGCCGGTGAAGACCGCGACCGACGCCGCGTCGTCGGCATCGAACGCCAGAAACGCATCGTAGAGTTTTCGCGCGGTCGCGCCGTCGACGGCGTTGCGGCAATGCGGACGGTTGATGGAAACGATGGTCACCGGGCCATCGCGCTCGACCAGTACGCTATCGGTCTCGGTCATGTCAGGCGCCCTCCATTCTGCTTTGATGGGGTGAGCCTATCATTACTGATTCATTCAATGCCATCGCGAACGAAGGCGACCCGGATGGTCGGATCGCCGAACGCCTCATGGGCGTCCTCAAAGCGGACGCGCCTTGTGATGACGTGCTCGGGATGGAAATGCCCCGCCGCGACATGGGCGACGCAATCGGGCATTTCGGCGCGGACGTTGACGCGGCTGACCCGCAGCGTGATTCCGACGCCGTACATGTGCTGCAGCGGCACCGGCGTGGTATCCCTGAAGTCGCCATACATCCGCTGGCAGATGCCGTTCGGCTCCGCCGAGCGAATCGCGAGCAGGATGCTGGCATCGGTTGCGGCGGCGTCGACCACGATCGGGAACTGGTCGACGGGATCCATCGCGAGACCTTGCGGCGCCTCATGAACTTCCGCGCCGAGCGATTTCGCTTTCGCCAGGCGCCTGGCATCATCGTCGAGATAGACGACACGGCTTGCGACACGGCTCAATGCCGCCTGGACGGCGAACATGCCGAGCGATTGCGCGAAGCCACCGATCACCAGAACTTCCGCGCCGGGTCGTTGCCGCAGCCAATGGGCAACGGCGCTGAAGCCGTCGGTGGCGCCGTCGGCAAGCCCCGCGGTTTGCGACAGCGCATGGCCTTCGGGCTGTCGGACCAGCATGTGATCGGCGAACGGCACCCGAATCAGGTCGGACAGCCCGCCACCATATTCGACACCGCATACCGGCTTCAGGCCGTAGGAGGAGCGGAAGGGAACGGATGTGCAGGCGTTGGTATGTCCGCGCCTGCACCGCTCGCACGCGCCGCAACTGATCTGAAACGGCACGATGACGAGATCGCCGGGCACAAAACTCTTCACGGCGTCGCCGACATCGGTGACGCGACCGGCGGTCTCGTGGCCCAACGCAAAAGGTCCGGGCAGGCCAGACTTGCCGCCGACGATCATGAGGTCGAGATCGCAGCGTGTCACCGCGAGCGGCTGCACCAGCGCATCGCGGTCATGCTGCAGTTTGGGTGCGGGCACGTCCCGCCATTCGATGGTGCTGCCGCCGACATAGGTGAGTTGCCGCATCTGGTTCATCTCCGTTGGCGCGGAGATTGCGAGAGGCGGGATGCGGGGACAAAAGATTTGTCCTCAGCCGCGGTGAAATTGATTCACCTGACCTCGCTTACCTTGCCCCCTCCAGGGGAGGCTGAAGCCATCACGACGCGAGTCAGATCACAAGATCCGACCCCGTCACCCGCCGATAGGCCTCCAGATAGCGCTTGCTGGTGGCGTCGACCACGCTGGCCGGCAGCGGCGGGGGCGGGGCCTCGCCGTTCCAGCGGCCGGCGCGGCGCTCGGCGTCGAGATAATCACGCAGTGGCTGCTTGTCGAAGCTCGGCTGCGGCTGGCCCGGCTTGTAGACGTCCACCGCCCAGAACCGGGAACTGTCGGGGGTCATCACCTCGTCGATCAGGATGATGCGGCCACTGCGGTCGCGCCCGAATTCGAATTTGGTGTCGGCGATGATGATGCCCTGAGCGCGGCTGATCTTCTCGCCGAATTCATAGACCGTGCGCGCCATGCTCTCGAGCGTGTGCGCGACCTCATCACCCAGGATTTCGCGCACGCGCGCAACCGTGATGTTCTCATCATGACCGGTCTCGGCCTTGGTCGCCGGACTCAAAATCGCGGGCTCCAGCTTTTCGCTTTCGACGAGGCCGGGTGCGAGCTTCTCGCCGGCCAGCGTGCCCGACGCTGCATACTCCTTCCAGGCCGAGCCCGAGATATAGCCGCGGATCACGCATTCGACGGGGAAAACGGTGGTGCGCCGGCACAGCATCGCGCGGCCGGCGATGTCGGCGCGGTGGTCCTTCAGCGCGGGCACCTGCCTGATGATCTCGTCGGCATCGGCGCTGATCATGTGATGCGGCACTACGCCTTCAAGCTGCCTGAACCACCAGGCGCTGATCTGGGTCAGCACCGCACCCTTCATCGGGATGGTCTCGGCCATCACCACATCGAAGGCGCTGATGCGGTCGGTGGTGAGCAGCAGCACGCGGTCATCGCCGACGGCATAGATATCGCGGACCTTGCCGCGCCCGATCCGTGGCAGAGGCAGATCGCTGGCCAGCATCGCGTTCATTTCGTCATGCCTTCAGGAAGGTGCGCCGGCGCGTGGAAGATGCGCGGGCAGAGCGTCGTTAGCGGAGGGATAGCTCACTCCGGCAGCGGAATGAACTCGTGTTCCTGAGGAACATGGGCAAAACGGCCGGTTTTCCAGTCCTGTTTGGCCTGTTCGATACGCTCCTTGCTGGAGGAGACGAAATTCCACCAGATATGGCGCGGGCCTTCCAGCGCGTCGCCGCCGAGGAACATCATCCGCGTCGGCCGGACCGCCTTCACCGTGATGCGGTCGCCGGGCCGGAAGATCAAAAGCCGCGGGCCTTCATAACGCTCATTGGCGATCTCGACTCCGCCGTCGACCAGATAGATCGCGCGCTCTTCATGATCGGCATCGAGCGGCACGCTGGCGCCTTCCTGGGCCGTCACCTCGGTATAGAACCAGGGCGACACCATCGTGACCGGCGATTTCACGCCAAAGCTATTGCCGGCGATGATGCGCGCGGTGAAGCCGCCGTTCTTGACGATCGGCAGGCTCTCTGCGGCGTAGTGCTGGAACGACGGCGCGATTTCCTCGGAACCTGCCGGCAGCGCGATCCAGCTTTGCAGGCCGAGCATCTTCTGGCCGTCGCGGCGCTGCACATCGGGCGTACGTTCGGAATGGGCGATGCCGCGGCCGGCGGTCATCAGGTTCATCGCGCCGGGCTGGATCTCCTGGATGTTGCCCTCGCTGTCGCGGTGCATGATGCTGCCGTCGAACAGATAGGTGACGGTGGCGAGCCCGATATGCGGATGCGGGCGAACGTCCATGCCCTTGCCGGCTATGAACTGCACCGGTCCGAAGTGGTCGAAGAAGATGAAGGGGCCGACCATCTGCCGCCTGCCATGCGGTAGCGCGCGCCGCACCTCAAATCCATCGCCGAGATCGCGGGTGCGCGGCACGATGACGAGGTCAAGCGCGTCGCAGGATTTCGGATCGCCCAATACGGGATCGTTGGAGGGTTGCCAGCTCATGGGAACTCCTTTGGATTTGCGGTAATCATAGCAACAATGGCAGGGTCGCGTCCAAACACGTATTGAGGATGAGGAAACCGATGATCCCTCCGCTCAGGCCAGGCGCCAGACTGATGCGGCTCGATGGCCCGGTGATCGAGACCGAACGCCTGATCCTGCGACAATGGCGCAGCGATGACGTCGCCGCGAATACGGCGATGCTGTCCGATCCCGGTACCGCGCGCTTCATCGCGGCAGACGGCAAGCCGATCACGAGTGAGCTCAGTGGCTGGCGCAATGCCGCCGTGATCTCCGGACACTGGGCGCTGCATGGCTTTGGCATGTTCGCCGTCGAGGAAAAATCGAGTGGCAAATATATTGGACGTGTCGGGCCGTGGTCGCCGCCGGGCTGGCCCGGCTTTGAGGTCGGCTGGGGCATTGCAAAAGAATTTCGCGGCAAGGGCTATGCGGTGGAAGCGGCGCGGGCGTCGATCGACTGGGTATTTGCGACCTTCGAGACCGACGAGATCATCCATTGCATTGATCTAGTGAATGAGCCGTCGCGAGCCGTTGCCCGTCGGCTTGGGGCGCGGAGGGATCGAGAAATTGATTTGTTTGGCCAGGCCGCGGACATCTGGGTGACGTCGCGCGAGCAGTGGACGGCCCAAAATTGAATCGATCGCCAATCTGGATTAGATTCGCGTGACGCGCACTATCGCGCCGAACGGTTTCGCTTGATGCTGCTTTCCACCCTCGATATCGCGTTGCGCGGCGCCACGGTGGCGCTGCTGCTGGTGCTTGCCGCGTCGCTGGTTCGCGGTTTTGGAACTGTGCTGGCCGGACGGCTGGCGGCGGCCTTTGCGCTTGGTTCGGCGGCGCACGCCGTCAGCTATTCGATTGGCGCGACATCGCCGGTTTCGATCGGGCATGCGCCGTTGATCGCCTTGTCGACCGGCAATATCGTGGTGTTCTGGCTGTTCACACGCGCGCTGTTCGACGATGCGTTCAAGCTGCGCTGGTGGCATGCGCTGGTGTGGGCGGCGGTCGCCGCGTTCAGCTTCGTCAATTGCATCTGGATTGGGCCTGCGTCTGGCGGCAATGCGCGGATTCCCATTATCGCGATCAATCTGCTGGTGCTCGGCTTCATCTCGCTGGCGGTTGCGCAGACCATCGCCTCATGGTCATCGGATCTGGTCGAGCGCCGCCGTGGCGTCCGGGTCTTCATCGTCATCGCCGCCGCATTGTATGGCGGCATCAATGCCGTGCTCCAGATCCTGCTGCCCGGCGGCGGGGTATCGGAACTCGCGAACACGGCCAATTCCGCCGTTCTGGCGGGTGTGGTGGCTGCGATCTGCTACGCGATGATGCGCATTGACGGTGCCGATCTGTTCCCGGCCGCACCCGAGGTCGCACCGGTCGTGATCGTTCCGGGTCCGCCGGCGACGACGGAGGCGGCAAACGATCAAAAGCTGGTCGACGCGCTGATGCGGCTGATGGGCGATGAGCGCATCTACCGTCACGACAACATCACGATCGGCACGCTCGCCACCAAGCTCGGCATACCCGAATACAGATTGCGGCGGCTCATCAACCAGCGGCTCGGCTATCGCAACTTCAATGTCTTTCTCAATAATCATCGGATCGAGGAGGCCAAGGCCGCGCTGTCGGATCCGACGCAGGCCGAAGTGCCCGTCATCACCATCGCGATGGATGCCGGCTTCCAGTCGCTCGGCCCGTTCAACCGGGCATTCAAGGCCACCACGGGCGTGACGCCGACCGAATACCGGCGGCTCAACGTTTCCGCGACCTGATCCATAAATCATTGTAATTTAATCAGGATTTCGGAATCGGCGAGGTGCTCCCAGGTTTCGGCCAGCCCGATTTCGAAATCCGGCGAGCAGAGAGGGCCAGCTTCGTCAACCTGGCCGGCACGCGCTGATGCGTCATGCCGGAGGCCAATATGAACAGACGAAATCTGCTCCTCGTTCTCGCCACCACAACCGCGCTCTGTGCGCTGGTTTTGTCAGCCGCGCGGGCGGGCGACGTTCCAAAGATCGCCACCGGCTTTGTCGCCAACATCCTCTGTTCGGAAACCTTCGTGTCCGGCCAGCAGCCGGAGCGGATATTTTCCGAAACCACCGCCGCGATGCCCGGCGCCAGCCTGATCACCTGGGCGCTCGACTACAAGGTCGACCGTGCGCGCAAGGATGCCACGGTGACATTCCTTGGCTTCGGCCGCAGTCACGCCGTCTACCGCGAAGGTTTTGGTTGCTATCTCGACCATGGCGATGCGGTGGCCAATATCTCGGTGCCGGTCGATGCCAAACCATCGCCGGCGCTGCTGCCAGATATCGCAGGACCCGCGCCGGTCGCGCCTGTTAATCCACAACTGGCCGCGGCGCTCAATCGCGCCTTCGCCGAACCTGAACAGCCGCCGCTACGCGCGACGAAGGCGGTGGTCGTCGTCAAGGACGGTCACGTCGTCGCCGAGCGTTACGCCGAGGGCTATGGCATCGACACGCCCATTCTCGGCTTCTCCTCAACCAAGTCGGTGATATCGGCGCTGACCGGCATTCTCGTGCGCAAGGGCGCGCTGACGCTCGATCAGCCCGCGCCGGTCGCGGCGTGGCAGGGCGCCGGGGATCCGAGGGCTGCGATCACCGTCGATCAGCTGCTGCGTCATACCGCAGGGCTCGCGATCGGCAGCTCACTTGAGGCTTCGCTCGGCGCTGCGTTCGAACCGGTCAATCGGATGAAATTCATGGAATCCGACATGGCCGGATATGCCGAAAGCATCGAACTCGCGACGCCGCCCGGCAGCGCCTGGAATTACAATGACGGCAACTTCATTATTCTTTCGCACCTGATCCGCAACGCCGCCGGCGGCTACGCGTCGGATCTGCTGCGGTTCGCGCGTCAGGAACTGTTTGGTCCGCTCGGCATGCGCAACGTGACCATCGAGTTTGATGCGTCAGGCAATCCGGAAGGATCGAGCCAGATGCTGGCGTCCGCACGCGACTGGGCGCGCTTCGGCATGCTCTACCTCAATGACGGGATGGCCGGCGGCAAGCGCATCCTTCCTGAGGGCTGGGTGAAGTATTCAGCCTCACCGACGCCGAATGGGTGGGTCGGATATGGCGCCGGTTTCTGGACCAATCTCGGTGACAGTTTTGGCGCCAATTATCGCATCGAACGCGGCTGGCCGCGCGATGCCTTCTTCGCCAAGGGGACGATCGGGCAATATGTGATCATCATCCCAAGCGAAAAACTGGTCATCGTGCGGCTCGGCCGTTCGCCGAACTGGCCGCCGGAAGCCGATGGCGTGTTCAGGCTCGTCGCCGAGGTCGTCGCGGCAACCGGCGACAAGGCGAAAGTGGCGCGCGGCAATTGAAGCCGTGTCGCTACTGCCGCCCGAGCTGCGTGGCCTTCTCGACGCGATCGAATCTCTCGAGCGAGAGGATCGCATCGGCGAGTTGGTCCGCGCGGCTGTTCAGCACCGGGCGGGCAAGGGTGAGGAATTTCTGCTGCATCGCCTGCGCGTCCGGGAATGAATCCGGCTCACCCGAAGGATCGGCATAGAACCGCTCATGCACGCCGTCATCGGTGGTGATCGAGACCCGCGCGCCGAAGGGGTGGGTGCGGCCGATCTCAAGGCGGTCGTCCTGCACCACGTCGAACTTGTCAGCCAGTGCATCGACGGCGGCATCGCCAAGCCGGTCGTAATCATCCCAGCCGAAGCGGCCTTGATCCAGCGCGACCGCGCCGGTGAAGAACATCGAGAACTGTCCGCCGACGATCGAGGTCGGGTGACGCTTGGTGGCGGCATCGCCGGTCAGCGTGATGCCGTTGCGGTGCAGGCCGATCTCGACCCGCTTGATCTGGTCCGGCGTCAGATTGTGCTCCCGGCGCATCGCAATCAGCGCATCGAGCGCGGCGTGGGTATAGCGGCAACTTGGATAGGGCTTTACACCGATCTTGAGCGTCTCATAGGTCTTGCCGAGGCCGGCGGTCGCCTTCTCGGGATGGGCATCGTCGCTGTAGCCGACCAGAAGCCCGTGTTTGCCTTCGACCGATTCGGTCGCGCCGACAAACTCGTTGCGCGCCAATGTGGCGGCGATTACGCCGTTCATTGCGGCGGCGCCGACCTGATAGCGCTTGTTCCAGGCGCCATTGACCAAAAATTGCAGCGAGCCTGCGGCCTGGCTGCCGGAGACGCCGAAGGCGGCGACGATCTGGTCCTTCGACAGGTCGAACAATTTCGCGGCCGCCGCCGCTGCGCCATAGGTGCCCGCCGTCGCGGTCGGATGGAACCCGCGCGCGTAATGCGAGGTGGGGTCGAGCGCGTTGCCGAGCCGGCAGCACACTTCATAGCCAGCCACGATCGCGGTGAGCACGTCACGGCCCGACGCGCCCACCATCTCGCCGACCGCGAACGCCGCCGGCACCACCGGTGCGCTCGGATGCAGCGATGAGTCCGCATGCGTATCGTCGAAATCAAGCGAATGGCCGAGCGCGCCGTTGAGAAGGGCTGCGACCGCCGGCGTCCAGGTCTTGGCATCGCCGAACACGGTGGATTCACCCTTGCCGTCCAGCGCCAGCGATTCCAGCATCTTGAGCAGCGAGGGTGTGGATTCCGCGTCGCGCCGCGCCCGGATCGCGCTGCCGAGGAAATCGAGCGTCAGCACCTTGGCGCGCTCCAGCACCTCTCGCGGAATATCCTCGAATTTCAGGTTGGCGACATAGGATGCGAGCGTTGCGGTTTCGTTGGCCATCATGTTTCCTCGTTTTGGCACAGGGTAGGCGGGCTGAATCCGCCTTTCAAGCCGTCTCCGGGACGTGGGCACCTGCTATGCTTGAGGTCGCTTGCGAGCGGGATTGTCTGCAGATGGCGGAATGGGGCGCATGATGGCCTTTCTGAAGCGCGTAGCCGGTCGTTTGCGGTCGCGCAGAACGCAATTGGCGCTGGCGGTCAGGGTGACGGTGGCGGCGGTCGCTGCCTATGCGATCGCGGTCGCATTGCATCTGGCATTGCCGCTATGGGCGGTGCTGACATCTCTCATCGTCACCCAGATGAGCGTCGGCCGGTCGCTGAAGGCGACCGCCGATTACATGCTGGGGACCGTCGGCGGCGCGGTGTATGGCGGCGCCATCGCGGTCTTGATTCCGCATTCCGGCGAAGCTGGCTTGCTTGGGCTGCTGGTGCTGACGGTTGCGCCGTTGGCGTTCATTGGTTCTCTCAATCCAACACTGACCGCCGCCACGGTGACGGGCGTCATCGTGCTGCTGGTGCCGGAGATGCATCACGCCAGCCCGCTGGATTCGGTGATCGATCGCCTCATCGAAGTAACCGTCGGGGCGTCCACCGGATTGCTGGCTTCATTTCTGGTGCTGCCGTCGCGGGCGCATCGTCTGCTGCGCGCCAACGCGGCGAAGTTGCTCGAATTGCTCGCGGCCGCGCTCGCCGAGTTGCTGGCGGGGCTGTCGCGCGGTCTCGACAATGACGCCCTGCACCGGATTCAGGACGGCATCGGCACGGCACTGACGGGCCTGCATGCGACGGGGGCGGAGGCCGAGCGCGAGCGCGGGGCACGGCTGTCCTCGGGACCGGATACCGGTCCGTTGCTGCGGACCATTTTGCGGCTGCGCCATGACGTCGTGATGATCGGACGGGAATGCCTGGTACCATTGCCGGGGGATGTGCAGGCGCGGCTGGATGCGCCGTTGTCCGGGGTGCGCGAAGCGATCGTCAGCCACCTGCGTTCAGTGGCCGCGGCATTGCGCAACGGCGCCAGTCCTTCGGCGATCGAGCCGGTGCATCAGGCGCTGCAAGCCTATGCGAGCGAAGTGGCGTCGCTGCGCCGCGATGGCATGATCCGCGGCCTGCCGGGCGACGCCGCCGAACGGTTTTTCGCACTGGGGTTTTCGCTGGAGCAGATGCGGCAGAATCTCGGCGATCTCGATCGCTGTGTCGCGGAGTGGTCGGAAACGCCACCGGTGAAGGCCGCGAATCTCGATAGCTAGAACCATCCGTATGCCCGGAGAAACAGGTTCACGCCTGACGGCGCTTCAAACCCTTGCTTTCCATCCGCCAGATCAGGAGATCGATGCGATCCTGGCCGAAGAACGGCTCGTTTTCGAACACGAAAGTGGGCACGCCCCAATGGCCTGATGCGGCGTGGTCCTGCTCATTGCCGGCGATGATCCGCTCGTAGCGATCGGCATCGGCGATGACAGCGGCGTCCATCGCGGCGAGGTCGAAGCCGGCGACGGCCGCCGCCCTGGCGAGATGATCGCCCTCATTCCAGCCGGCGACGCTGCCGTCCCACAAAACCGGCGCGATCGCGTGAACGAATTCCAGCGAGCGGCCTTCCGCTTGTGCCAGCGCGCCGAGCCGCGTCAGGCGATGGATGTAAGGCTGATGCTCGGCGACCTCCAGCGTCGCCAAGTCCTGCACGATCGGGTCGGGGCGGGGAAAGCGGTAGGGGATGTTCTCGCGCTGCGCGACGCGGCTCGAGTCGAGCGCGACGTAGGGGAGGAATTGCGGGTTGGTCCTCTTGAAGAAGCCGGGCACGCGCACCGCGAGAGGGTAGACCGGACGCAGATTGACCGTCAAATCATAGTCGGCGGCCACCTTCATCGTTTTCGGCAGCGCGAGATAGCTGTACGGACTGCGAAACGAAAAGAACAGGTCGACCGATAATGTTATGGGAAGACCCTCAGCATTGCGATAGCGTTTTTCAAGTCTGCGCAGAAAACGCGTCAAACCCAAAGCTGGTCAAGCAAAGCACAAGGGCGGCAACGCGTCCATGGAGCTTAAGCGGATCTGCTCGGCTCAGGCGGCAACCTGGCGCAGCATCGCCGGCACAATCAACCGATGAAACGGCAGGATGATTGCGAGATAAGTTCGGCCGAGCCAGTTGTGGGTCTTTACCAGCGTCGTCGCGGTGACTTCCCTGCAATTGCCGGGTGCCGCGACATCTACCACGACACGAAAATCCAGATGCTTGTCGTTGAAGCCGGCGATAAGGCGATCCGGCGTTTCGCTGATGACCGGAAATATCCCGATCATCTCCCGGGGCGTCGTCGGGCTTGCGCCCGACGTTTTCAGCCCGAACGGCGTCACCAGAATATTGCGCAGCGACAACAGCGTCTCAATCCATCGCGGCGAGCGTCCCATCATCCGTTCCGCCGCGCGCCGCGCATCGAGGGTGCAGTCGTCGATCTCGATCCGGAAGGCATCGACGAACTGTGCGCCGGCCAGCAGCGCGTTCGGATCGATCGCGGGTGTGGCTTCGTGAACGGTCATCGCTGCACCATCCTGTTCGCCAGCAGGCGGAAGCGTAACACCAGAAGGGTGGCATAAACCGCGGTCCCGACCGACAGTCCGATCCAGACGCCGGGCGCACCCAGCGGCGTCCGGAAGGCCAGTGCGCAGGCCAGCGTGAATCCGATCAGCCAGTAACTGACCGCGGCGAACAACAGCGGCACGCGGGTGTCGTTCATGCCGCGCAACGCGCCTGCGGCGATGGTCTGGACGCCGTCGGCGATAAAGAAGGTCGCGCCGACCAATAGCAGGACGGCGGTCAGCGCGATGGCGTCGCCAGCGCCGGCGGCGGCTTCGCCGAAAAACAAATGCGCGATTTCGAAGCGGGTCGCGATCACCGCAAGCGTCAGCGCCGCGACCAGCGCGATGCCGAGCAGCGTCGCCACAAAGCCGGCACGCTTGACCCCATCGGGGTCATTGCGGCCGACCGCGTGCCCGACCCGCACCGTGGCTGCCTGGCTGATGCCGTACGGCACCATGAACAGGATGGCGGTAATCTGCAGGGCGATCTGATGGGCGGCGAGCGCGGTCGTGCTGATCAGGCCCATCAACAGTGCTGCGGCGCCGAACAGGCCGTATTCCAGCAGGAACGAGACCGAGATCGGCGCACCGACGACGATCAGTTGCCGCATCAGCCCCCAGTCGATGCGCCAGACGTGCCCGAGGATATGATATTTCCGGAACGGCCGGCGCCGCGTGGCAAACCACAATGCGGCCAGGAACGAACCTAAATTGACGATCGAGGTGGCAAGTCCGGCGCCGAACAATTCCAGCCGCGGCAGGCCCCACGCGCCGTGGATCAGGAGATAGACCAGCAGCCCATTGGCCGGGATCGCAGCCAGCGTAATCCACAGTATTGGCGCCGGCCGGTTGATCGCGCCCATGAAACCGCGGATCGCCAGAGACCACAGCGCCGGCAGGACGCCCCATGCCAGGCCGAACAGATATTGCTGCGCGAGATGCGCGGTCGCAGGCGCCTGGCCCAGCAGCAGCAGGATCTTTTCGCCGCGCAGCGGAAACGCCATCATCGGCAGCGAGATAAACAGCGCGGCCCACAGGCCGACGCGCAGCGCGCGCCGAATCCGATGCGGATTTCGCGCGCCGAACGCCTGTGCGGCCAGTGGCGCCACCGCCGAGACCAGCCCCATGCCGAAGGTGAAGGTGACGAAGAAAACGGTCGAGGCCAGTGCCGCGGCCGCAACGGCCTGGTCGCCGAGCCGTCCGACCAGCGCGAGATCGGTCGTCATCATCGCGATCTGCCCGAGCTGCGTCAGCGCCATCGGCACCGCGAGCTTCAGCGTCTCGCCGAGTTCATCGGCGAGATGACGGCCATGTGAGATCGACGTGACCGGGTTTGCCACGATTTGATCGGATGAAGTCATGTATCAATACGAGCCCCGCAGCGGAACTGCACGGGGCGGCGCGACTTGCGCCCCGTTGCAACGATTTGGATGCGGCCAATGCAGGTAGATGATGGCATGAGTAAGGTTCCAGCGGTCACGCTGGCCTTCTGGGTGATCAAGGTTATCGCGACCACCTTGGGTGAGACCGGTGGCGACGCGGTTTCGATGACGCTGAACTGGGGCTATGCGCTCTCGAGCGCGCTCTTTATAGCGGCCTTCGTGGTTGCCGTCGCCGCCCAGATCGCCGCGCGGCGATTCCACCCATTCCTGTACTGGAGCGTCATCATCGCGACCACAACGGCCGGTACCACCATGGCGGATTTCGCCGACCGTTCCCTCGGCATCGGGTATCCCGGCGGATCGGTCATCCTGTTAGCGTGCCTGATGGCGTCACTCGGCATCTGGTACTGGCGGGCTGGATCGATTGCGATGGACACGGTAGCTTCGCCCAGGATTGAAGCGTTCTACTGGACCGCCATCCTGTTCTCGCAAACCTTGGGCACGGCGCTCGGCGACTGGATGGCCGATTCCAATGGCCTTGGCTATGAGCGCGGTGCGCTGGTGTTCGGTGCGGCGCTGGTGCTGGTCGCGGCGGCGTATTTCTTCACCAATATTTCCCGCACGTTGCTGTTCTGGAGCGCATTCATCCTGACCAGACCGCTCGGCGCCACCGTCGGCGACTTTCTCGACAAGCCGGTCAAGGCTGGGGGCCTGGCGATCGGTCGCTTCGACGCATCGGCCGTGCTCGTGGTGCTGATCATCGGTCTGATTGTGATGGTGCCGCAGCGCGCCGGTCAGCATCCGGCGCGGAGTTGATCTATTCGGCGTTGACGCCAGGCAGAAGCGGCGTGCGGCCTAGCGGCCGTCTCGCGCCGGCACCCGCGTGATTCTGGCGCCGAGCGCATTGAGCCGTTCCTCGATCCGTTCATAGCCGCGTTCGATCTGGTCGGCATTGTTGATGGTAGAGGTGCCTTCGGCGGCCACAGCGGCCAGTAGCATCGCCATGCCGGCGCGGATGTCGGGGGAGGTCATCGGCGCGCCGCGCAGCCGGCTCGGCCCGGCCACGATCGCCCGGTGCGGATCGCACAGCACGATGCGGGCGCCCATCGAGATCAGCTTGTCGACAAAGAACATCCGCGACTCGAACATCTTCTCGAACATCAGGATCACGCCGTCGCACTGGGTCGCGGTGACGATGGCGATCGACATCAGGTCGGCGGGAAAGGCCGGCCAGGGCTGGTCCTCGAGCTTCGGCACATGGCCGCCGAAATCGTCGTGGATCTTCATGGTCTGGCCGGACGGCACCACGAGATCGTCGCCCTCGACGCCGCAGACGATGCCGAGCCGCTCAAAGCCCATCCGGATCGAGCGCAGATGCTCGACGCCGGCCCGCGCAATCCGTAGCGGCGAGCGCGTCACCGCGGCGAGCCCGATCAGCGAGCCGACCTCGATATGGTCGGGCTGGATCGCGTAGCGCGCGCCGCCAAGCGTCGCCGGTCCGTGCACGACGATGGTGTTGGTGCCGATGCCCTCGATCCTGGCGCCGAGCGCGACCAGGAAGTGGGCAAGGTCCTGCACATGCGGCTCGGAGGCGGCATTGCGCAAATGGGTCGTACCGTGGGCGCCGACCGCGGCGACGAGGGCGTTTTCGGTCGCGGTGACGCTGGGCTCATCGAGGAAGACGTCGGCGCCCTTCAGCCGCGAGGCGCGGAATTCCAGCCGGTGCGTCGCGGTGACGGTGGCGCCCAACTGCTCGAAGGCCAGGAAATGCGTGTCGAGGCGGCGCCGGCCGATGACGTCGCCGCCGGGCGGCGGCAGCGCCACCTCGCCGCAGCGGGCCAACAGCGGGCCCGCCAGCAGGATCGAGGCGCGGATTCGCGCGCAGAGTTCGGGATCGAGATCGGCGGCGCGGATTTCCCTGGCGTGGATTTGCAGCGTGTTGCGCTGTTCCCAATCGGCGGAGGCGCCGACCGAGCGGATCAGTTCGACCAGCGTCTCGGTATCGCGAATCCGGGGAACGTTTTCGAGCGTGACCGGGTGTTCGGTGAGCAACGCGGCTGCAATGATCGGAAGCGCGGAATTCTTGTTGCCGGACGGCTCGATCGTGCCCGCCAGCCGGTGGCCGCCTTCAACGATGTATTGAATCGGGGGCACCGGAGTTGTCCTCAATCTGCTTTCCCGATTCAACTTCGGAAATTCCATAATGGAATCAATGCACGATAATGGCGCTATACCAGATATTGCAGACGCGAGTAACGCAATTCTCTGGCTGTGTGGGGGTGTTTTAACCAGTAATCCGGGCTCCTCAGAATATTTGTGCGGCGCGGGTTGCAACTCGCGAAATGCGGTCATTCGAGGCTCGGAGGAGCCCACGGGGCCGTGTAAGCCTAACGGGGAAAAGTGGGGAGGTCGCCAGACGGCCGGAAATTGACATCTAGCCCAGCAGCCAAGCTTTATTGCCACCCGGGGACACCGCGCATATCGGGCAAGTGGTGAGCAATTCCCTTGTGGCAATCGATGCAGGTCTTTTCGCCCGGGAACAGGAAGCGCTGATGCGCGACGGAGGCGCGCGGCGACTGCTTTGTGATATCCATCGACGTGGCGCTGTGACAGTTGCGGCATTCCAGCGAATCGTTGGCCTTGAACCGCGCCCATTCGTGTATCGCCAGCTCCAGGCGATGATCGACGAATTTGTCGCGGGTATCGATGGCGCCGAACAGATGTGCCCAGACTTCCTTGGAAGCCTGCATCTTGCGTGCGATCTTGTCGGTCCAGTTATGCGGGACGTGGCAATCAGGACAGCTCGCGCGCACGCCGGAGCGGTTGGAGAAATGGATGGTGGTTTTCAGTTCCGAGAACACATTGTCGCGCATCTCGTGGCAGCCGGTGCAGAATTTTTCGGTGTTGGTCAATTCCAGCGCGGTGTTGAAGGCGCCCCAGAACACCACGCCGGCGACGAAGCCGGCGAGCACCAGCACGCCGAGCCCGAACACTGAACTCGGCCTGCGCATCACATTCCACAATTCGACGGCGAAGGCCCAAATCCGCGTCAGCGATGAAGAGCGAGGTGCGGCCGGGTCGGTCGCGCTCATCGGCGTCCTCCCGGTGTCGCACGGCTCAGCATGGTATCGATATCGACAAAATCATTGCTGACGGGCGGCGCCGCGACGCTCTGCGGAACATGGCATTCGGTGCAGAAGAAGCGGCGCGGCGACACCGAGGCGAGGAACTGGCCGTCGCGGTCCATGAAGTGGGTGATGCTGACCATCGGGGCCTGCGATTCGCCTGTGCGGGCGCGCGCGTGGCACGACAGGCATTTGTTGCCATTGATATCGATCTGGTATCCGTCGATGCTGTGCGGGATCACCGGCGGCTGCTCCGGATAGTTGCGCGGCTCCCTTTCCGCCGTATTGCGCGTCGGCATCATTGGCGCGGCGGGCCCTTCCTCGTTGAGTGGCGTTGTGCCGCGCAGGCCAGAACTCACGGTTTGCGCAAACAGCGATGTCGATGTGGTGGCGGAGAGAACTGCCAGCGCCAGGAGCCAGGGTTTTCCGATCATGTGCTTTGCACCCGCTCGATGCGCACGGCGCATTTCTTGTAATCGGTTTGCAGCGAAATCGGATCGGTGGCGTCCAACGTCACCTTGTTGATGAGTTGCGCCTCGTCGAACCACGGCACGAACACCAGCCCGCGCGGCGTCTTGTTGCGGCCGCGGGTCTCGACCCGGGTGCGGATGTAACCGCGACGGGATTGCACTTTCACCTCGTCGCCGCGCCGGAGTTTCAACTCCGCCGCGTCGTCGGGATGCATGAAGCACACGGCTTCCGGAAAAGCCTTGTAGAGTTCGGGCACGCGGCGCGTCATGGTGCCGGAATGCCAGTGCTCCAGCACGCGGCCGGTCGTGAGCCAGAACGGGTATTCGTTGTCCGGCGATTCAGCCGGTGGTTCATAGGGCAGGGCGAAGATGCGCGCCTTGCCGTCGGGGAATCCGTAGAATTGAACCCCTGCGCCCTGTTTCACGTAGGGATCGAGACCTTCGCGGAAACGCCAGCGGGTTTCCTGCCCGTTGACGACCGGCCAGCGCAGCCCGCGCACCTCATGATAGGTGTCGAACGGCGCGAGATCATGGCCATGGCCGCGGCCGAAGGTGGCATATTCCTCGAACATGCCCTTTTGGACGTAGAAACCGAACGCCTTGGACTCGTCGTTGGCGTAGCCTGCCTGGATATCGCTCGTCGGAAACTTGTCGACCTGGCCATTCTTGTAGAGCACGTCGAACAGTGTCTTGCCGCGATACTCCGGCTTCCTGGCGAGCAGTTCTTCCGGCCACACTTCTTCGATCGTGAAACGTTTGGAGAATTCCATCAGTTGCCAGAGGTCGGATCGCGATTCGCCCGGCGCCGACACCAATTGGTGCCAGACATGGGTGCGGCGTTCGGCGTTGCCGTAGGCGCCTTCCTTCTCCACCCACATCGCGGTTGGAAGGATCAGGTCGGCGGCGAGTGCAGTCACCGACGGATAGGCGTCGGACACCACGATGAAGTTCTCGGGATTGCGATAGCCGAGCCAGGTCTCCTCGTTGGCGTTCGCCCCGGCCTGCAAATTGTTGTTGACCTGCACCCAATAGGCGTTGAGCAGGCCGTCCTTCAACATCCGGTTCTGCAGCACGGCGTGATAGCCCGGCTTGTCGGGAATGGTGCCTTCGGGAAGCTTCCAGATTTGCTCGGCCTTGTCACGATGGGCCTTGTTGGTAACCACCATGTCAGCGGGCAACCGGTGCGAGAAGGTGCCTACTTCGCGCGCGGTGCCGCAGGCCGATGGCTGACCAGTGAGCGAAAACGGGCTGTTGCCGGGTTCGGATATCTTTCCGGTCAGCAGATGGATGTTGTAGACGAGATTGTTGCACCAGACGCCACGGGTATGCTGGTTGAATCCCATGGTCCAGAAACTCGTGACCTTGACCTTCGGGTCGGCATAGAGTTCGGCTAGCGCCTCGAGCCGGTTCATCGGCACGCCCGACATCTCCGAGGCTTTCCGCAGCGTGTAATCGGCCAGGAACTTGACGTATTCGTCATAGCTCATGTCGGTGGCGTCGCCCGCCTTGGCGCGCCCGCTCGCCGTCTGTTCCAGCGGATGTTCAGGGCGCAGCCCATAGCCGATGTCGGTCTGGCCGCGTTTGAACAGCGTATGCTTATCGACGAAATCCTTGTTCACCCGGCCGGTCTTGACGATGTGGTTGGCGATGGCGTTGAGGATGTAGAGATCGGTCTGCGGCTTGAACACCATGCCGATATCGGCGAGGTCGAACGAGCGGTGCTCGAAGGTCGACAGCACGGCGACACGAACATGCGGCGCGGAGAGCCGGCGATCGGCGACCCGGGTCCACAGGATCGGGTGCATCTCGGCCATGTTCGAGCCCCACAGCACGAACGCGTCCGCCGCCTCGATGTCGTCGTAACAGCCCATCGGCTCGTCGATGCCGAAGGTGCGCATGAAGCCGACAGCGGCCGACGCCATGCAATGGCGTGCATTGGGATCGAGATTGTTGGAGCGGAAGCCCGCCTTCATCAGCTTCAGCGCGGCGTAGCCTTCCCAGATCGTCCACTGCCCGGATCCGAGCATGCCGACCCCGCTCGGACCGCGCTTTTTCAATGCCGCCTTGAATTTCTCCGCCATGATGTCGAAGGCTTCATCCCAGCTGACCGGCGTGAACTCGCCGTTCTTGTCGTATTTGCCGTTCGCCTTGCGCAGCATCGGCCGAGAGAGGCGGTCGTGGCCGTACATGATCTTGGATAGGAAATAGCCTTTTACGCAATTGAGGCCGCGATTGACTTCCGACTTGATGTCGCCATGGGTCGCGACCACGCGGTTGTCCTTGGTAGCGACCATCACGCTGCAGCCGGTGCCGCAGAACCGGCACGGCGCCTTGTCCCAGTTCAGTTCGCTGGCGGCCCGCTCGGTGACGAGGTTGGCTGCGACGGCCGTCGACGGCATTCCGCCGGCGAGCGCTGCCATTGCGGCAGCTTCCAGCTTCAGAACCTGGCGGCGGTCGAGCTTGGGTGCGGTCATGTCAGTTCCTTCAGCTTGCGTCGATGGCGTGAAAGACGAGCGAGGCGGAATAGACGTCGGGCAGCAGTGCGATGGTGTTGAGCGTCGTGCCCAGCGCACCTGCGTCCGGGGCGTCGACCACGACCACGAGCTTGCCGAGGGGATCGCGGCCGTAAACCTCGCATCCATCCAGTCCGACAATGGCGGCTTCCACGGCTAAGAGCCGCTCGGGTCGGGCCTGCACCAGAATGCTCGCGATTTCGCCACCGGGCGGTGTGACCACACGATCCGCCTTGAGCAGGCGACCCGTGATGAGGGCGCGGCGGTCGATTTTGGGGTGAGCTTTGGCCACGGCGGTGATCCCTGAAAGGTTGCGGCTAGTGTTTGGGAGGGCCGGGCGGACCGGCCGCCATCTGATAGATCCACACCGCAAATCCGTAGCTGCCCACTGCCGCAACTGCCAAAGCGGGCATCAGCACTGCGGTCAGAAAAAGAAACGCAAAGATTTCCATGCGCCTGCGGCGCGGCCGTCCACTCCTGTCGTCGCCGGCGACGGACATGTTCCTTCTCATTCGAATTTTGCGATTGACGGCATCGGGGCCGCCGCCCGCAGTCAGGATAGGGAGCGGGTCGATGGATGCTTTGATCTGGATCAACTCACGGCCGGCGAGCGCCGAGGTAACTGCGGCCGCGCGACCGTATGGCGCAGTCCGTCTCGCCCTTTGCGCGGGCCCGGACTCTCAGCCGTGCCCAGCCGGAACCTGCGATCGCTCGGCGACAGGCCGCCGGCACGTGCGTCGCGGATGAAGTCGGTGACGCGGGAGTGGTGGTCGCCTGCAACCAACGGCATTGATATCATCGCGACAAATGCCGGGGTGTATCTTCAGCGCCAATCGGGCTTGTGCACCCCGCGGCTGCAAGATTTGAGCGATGGTTCTACGTAATTTGAATCAGGATACGGCCCGCAAAGTCAGGGTTATGCGTCCCCCAACCGGAGTTCTTTCCTCACACGTCGACGTTGGCGTTGAGTGAATTATCCTGGATGAAATCGCGGCGCGGCTCGACCACGTCGCCCATCAGCTTGGTGAAGATGTCGTCGGCCTCGTCGACCTCCTTGATCTTCACCTGCAGCAGCGAACGTGCGTTGGTGTCGAGCGTGGTTACCCAGAGCTGTTCCGCGTTCATCTCGCCGAGGCCTTTGTAGCGCTGCAACGTGACGCCCTTGCGTCCGGCGTCGGTCACGGCTTCGAACAGGCTGACCGGTCCGTAAATGGCAATTTCGGAATCCTTGCGGCGCAAGTTACCGGAGCGCGCATACGTGTCCTGCAGCCGCTCGCGGTATTCATGGAGCTTGCGCGCGTCGGCCGACCCAAGGAAGGCGTCATCGATGATGGCAACGTCTTTCACCCCACGTACCGTGCGTTCGAAAGAGAAGCCTTGGCCCTCGACGAATTGTCCGCGCCAGCCGCGTTCAACCTCGTCGGCCAGCCTGTCCAGACGTCCCTCCATGTATTGGGCTGCCGCCCTGGCCTTTTCCGGATCGTTATAGATATCCTTGCCAAACATACCGGCGATCGCCGCCTGCTCGACCACCTTGCGATTATAGCGGCTGTGCAGATTGTGCAGGATGCCACGGATGATCCGGGCGTCCTCGACCAGCGACAGCAGGTCGCGGCCGGCGCGCTCATCGCCCGAGCCCGGCGTGAAGACACATTCGTCCAGGCCGGTCGAGATCAGATAATCTTCCAGCGCGCGCTCGTCCTTCAAATACTGCTCGGACTTGCCGCGCGTCACCTTGTAGAGCGGCGGCTGCGCGATATAGAGATGGCCGCGGTCGATCAGCTCGCGCATCTGCCGGTAGAAGAAGGTCAACAACAGCGTGCGGATATGGGCGCCATCGACGTCGGCGTCCGTCATCACGATGATCTTGTGATAGCGCAGCTTGTCGACGCTGAAATCGTCGCTGATGCCGGTGCCGAGCGCGGTGATCAGCGTGCCGATCTGCTCCGAGGACAGCATCTTGTCCATGCGGACGCGCTCGACGTTGAGGATCTTGCCGCGCAGCGGCAGCACCGCCTGGAAGTCGCGGTTGCGGCCCATCTTGGCGCTGCCGCCGGCCGAGTCGCCCTCGACAATGAACAGTTCGGATTTGGCGGGATCCTTTTCCTGGCATTGAGCGAGCTTGCCGGGCAGCGAAGCCATTCCAAGCGGATTCTTCCGGGTCAACTCACGTGCCTTGCGCGCGGCCTCGCGCGCGGCGGCGGCCTGGATGACCTTGCCAACGATAACCTTGGCCTCGGTTGGATTCTCCTCGAACCACGCAGCCAGCGCCTCATTGAGCACGTTCTCGACCACCGGGCGTACTTCCGAGGACACCAGCTTGTCCTTGGTCTGCGACGAAAATTTCGGGTCGGGCACCTTCACCGACAGCACCGCGGTCAGGCCCTCGCGGCAATCATCGCCGGTCAGCGCGATCTTTTCCTTCTTCGCATTGGCCTCGGCATAGCCGTTGACCTGGCGCGTCAGCGCGCCGCGGAAGCCGGCGAGATGGGTGCCGCCGTCGCGCTGCGGGATGTTGTTGGTGAAGCAGAGCACGTTCTCATGGTAGCTGTCATTCCACCACAACGCGGCCTCGACGCCGATGTCGTTGAGCTCCGCGCGCACCATGATCGCGGCGGGCACGATCGCCTTCTTGTTGCGGTCGAGATATTTGACGAATTCCTCGACGCCGCCGACATATTTCATTTCCTCGCGCTTTTCGACCGCGTGGCGCATGTCGGACAGCACGATATTGACGCCGGAATTCAGGAACGCGAGTTCGCGCAGGCGGTGCTCGAGGGTAGCGAAATCATATTCGACATTGGTGAAGGTTTCAGTGGACGCAAAGAACGTCACCTCGGTGCCGCGCTTGCCTTTGGCGTCGCCGACGACCTTGAGCGGGGCGACCGCGTCGCCATAGGCGAATTCGATGTAATGCTCCTTGCCGTCGCGCCAGACCCTGAGCTGCAGCTTGCTCGACAGCGCGTTGACCACGGAGACGCCGACCCCGTGCAGACCGCCGGAGACCTTGTAGGAATTCTGGTCGAATTTTCCGCCCGCGTGCAGCTGGGTCATGATGACCTCGGCCGCCGAAATGCCTTCGCCCTTGTGAATGTCGACCGGAATGCCGCGACCGTCGTCGCGCACCGTCACCGAGCCGTCGGCATTGAGCACCACTTCGACCGCGGTGGCATGACCGGCGAGCGCTTCGTCGATTGCGTTGTCGACGACTTCGTACACCATGTGATGCAGGCCGGAACCGTCATCGGTGTCGCCGATATACATCCCCGGCCGCTTGCGCACGGCGTCGAGGCCCTTCAACACCCGGATCGATTCCGCGCCGTATTCGACCGGAATGGGATGCTCAGTGTCGGCAGGTGTCTGCCGGGCAGGTTCTGTCATGTGAAGCCTTCGAGGGTGTCCCGAATCAGCTGCGCAAAATGAGGCGCTGATTGATCTATTTGTGCCATGAAAGAGGCACTGCGCCTAGCGCAAAGTCTCCATCCACAAGTTATTGAATAAATGGTGGTTTTTGGTACTTTTTCAAGGCGCTCAAAGGCCAATTCTGCGGGCTTTGAAAAGCATGATTCGAGCATTGGTTCTGCCGCCCGAAGACCTGCTTTTTGAGCCCGCGAGACCAGACCGGGGGAACGCGTGGTCGCGCCCGGTTCTGTTCCTTGTTACAGCGCAGTCGGCAGCGGCGTCCGCGAGATGCCGGATCAGTAGATCTGGAGCGACAATACTTCGCCGCCTGGGGCGATCATCAAACCCCAGGCATCGTCCGCGGTGACCTCGACGGAATTGCTCCCGGCCGGGCGGCCCGCGAGCTTCAGCGAATACTGGTATTTGCCCGGCGGCAATTCGAGCATCGGGCGATCAGGCGATTGCGGTCCGCCGGCGCCACGAGCGATCTTGATCGTCTGCTTGTTGATGGTGAGAGCGGCTTCGCTATTTCCCATATTGCCGAACACCAGCTTGGCCTGTCCGGGCTTCGGCATGATTTCGGCCTTGGTTGCTGCTGCCGGATATTTCTGCGCCAGGTTGACCGAGGTTTCGCCATTGCTGCGGCCGAGTTTCAGCATGGCCGGCCCGTCCGACGAGGTAAATGCCAGCTGCACCTGGTCCGGCTTGACGACGGCGCGGTCTGCGGATTCCTTCCAGCCGCGATTGCCGAGTTCGCTGCGGTAAAACGCGAGCACCGTGTTGAGTTCTGCCGGAATGCTGGCTTCGAGCTCCCTGCGGAACGGGGAGTCGCTGCCGGGCATCTTGCCGGTTCCAAGCGACGTCATGGTACGTTGCTTCGGCACCGGCAACGCCGAGTCCGGATCGGCTTCGAGAACCTTGATGGCCGCTTTCGCCGCCGGTTCGTTGGACGCCTGATTAGTTGCCGCGCCGGGCTTGGCCGCCATTTTGGCATTTGCCATTACAAGACCCGATCCATCGGCGCTGACGTTGACCTTGGGGCCCATCTGCATGGCCGTGAACGAAATTGCCTTGCCACCCCTGAAAAACTCCATCACGACCATGTTGGATTTGTTGATGACCGAGGGCTGCTCCTTCCAGCCCTGTGCCTTGAGCGAGGCACGATAGAACGCGGCAATCGCCTTCACGCTCGACGAGGAATCGAATTCGAGCTTGCCGTCGGCGCCGTCGAATTTCACATTTTCGGAGTTCTCCAGCAACGGCACGGGTTTTGAGCTGTCGGCCAGCGCGCGCAAGGGCGCGTCCGACAGATTGGCAGCCTGGGCAACTCGCCGCGCTTCATCGGCGGCGATGATCTCCTTTGTCGCCGCTGCCGCATCGCTGAAGAACTTGTCGTCGGCCTCCTCCTTCGCCTTGGCGCGTGCGGCCAGGGCGGAATCTTTCAATTGCGTTACGAGAGCCATGATCGTGAAATCGTATTTTCGGCTGAGTTTCAGCGAGGCGGTCTGCTCGGCGGAGGTAAAATTCAGCGAGACGTTGTCCGCGGTAACGACCGCACCGCTGGTCTCCTCCGTCCAGTTCCGCGCGGCAAGTTCGCGGCGATAGAATGCAAGGGTTGCCGGAATCTCGGCGATGACGGCAACATCGAGCTTGCGGCGGACCGAGTTGGAATCGCCGGATCCCTGCGCGCTCTTGGTGGATCTGGGTTTCGGCAGGCCGGCCGTGTCGGAATCGGCTTCGAGTGTTTGCGGCAGCGCAAACGGCGCAATGCGGATGTCCACGCTGGTTTTGCCATCTTCGCGGCGCTGCAGCGTCACCATGACCGGCTGCTGCCGGTAGAAACTGTCGCCGTCTTCATGTGTGTAATAGGTACGCGCGCCGTTCTCGATCGTCTCGCTGAACTTGGCGTTCGACCAGCGTGCTGCGGCGTCGGCAGCGGACAGCGGCTTCCAGCCGATCGCCTGCATCTCCTTGCGGAAGAAGTTGACGGTGGCGTCGAATGCGGCAGGCGCAATGCAGCCGAGATAGGGCCGGTGCTGGTCAAAGATGATGTCGGCCGCATCCGGCGGGAACGGCACGTTCGCAGTGATCCGGTCGGCGGAATAGTAAACTACCGATTGGTCGGGCCGGCCGAGGCCTTGCGTAAAATGCACGCTCAGCCCTTGCTGGGCTTTTTTGAATGTCAGGGAGGTGCTCTTCTCATCGAGCGGCCGCAGGAATTGCACCCAGCCGTCCCTGACGAGCAGCATTTTGGCCGCCACGGCCGTGACCGAGACCACGGTCGGAACGCCGTAGTTCAGGCTGGATAATTGCGTGCGGGAAGTATCCTCCATGGCGCCTTCGAGGCGCGGTAGCGTTCGGACATCGACAATGCCGTCATCGGCCCCTGCCGCAAGCGGCGCGCTGGCGGCGATCAGGAATAGCACAGGCAGCAGGCGTCTTGCCGGGATCATTCCGCGCTTCGTTCCCAGCATTTTCACCTCCGGTGATTGTGAGGCCAGGCCAATGCGGCCGAAAGCGGCCGCGACGTCGGTGACGCCTTTTCCAAAAACTAGTCGCGCCGGTCCGGGGATAGGTTCAATCGGGGCGATCCACGGCGTTCAGGCGCGCCGCGTTACCTGGCCCGATTCCACGTCGAAAATCTCGCCGCTGGCGTTGATATCGGCAAACGTCGCAGGATCCGCGCCGGTCATCCAGACCTGCGCGCCGAGCCTGGCCAACTCGTCGAACAGCGCCTTGCGCCGGTTGGGATCGAGATGCGCTATCACCTCGTCGAGCAGCAACAACGGCACGATGCCGGTCATCTCGGCGACCAGGGTGGCATGGGCCAGCACCAGCCCGATCAGCAGCGCTTTCTGCTCGCCGGTGGAGGCGTCGCGCGCCGGCATGTTCTTCGGGGCATAGACCACCTGCAGGTCGGTCGTGTGCGGGCCATCCAGCGTGCGGCCCGCAGCGGCGTCGCGCGCGCGGCTGGCGCGCAGGATCTCGCGGTAACGATCCTCCACCGCGGTCGCGGGCTCGTTGAGCAGCGCGTTTTCCATCCAGCCGTCGAGCATGATCTGCGCCGACGGAAAGGCGGATGCCGCGCCGCGCTCGCGCAGCATCGCCGCGAGCTTGGTGACGGTCTGGCCGCGGGTGGCCGCGACCGCGACCGCGAGCTCGGCGGTTTCGCGCTCGATGGCGTCGCACCAATGGTCGTCGTAATTGCGCACTTCGAGCAGCCGGTTGCGCGAGCGCAGCGAGCGCTCCAGCGCCGCCACGCGGCTGGAATGCTCGCTATCGATCGCCAGCACCAGGCGGTCGAAGAAACGCCGCCGCTCGGAGGCAGCACCAAGAAACAGCCCGTCCATCGCCGGCGTCAGCCACACCATGCGGAGATGATCGCCGAACGCGGTCGCGGAACCGACCGGCTCGCGGTCGATCCGGCAGCGCCGGCCGGTCGTGCTGTTTTCATTTCCCGGCGCATCGACGCCGGTGCCGAGTGTGGCAAGCCCCAGCGCGCCCTCGACTTCGGCGGAGACGGCCCAGGAGCCGTCGCCCTGATTGTCGGCGACATCCTCCAGCGTCGCGCGGCGCAAGCCCCGTCCCGGCGAGAGAAAAGAGATCGCCTCGAGGCAATTGGTCTTGCCGGCGCCGTTCGGTCCCACCAGCACCACGACGTCGCCGCGGGTCTGCACGGTTCCCGCCCGATAATTGCGGAAGTGCGTCAGCGCCAGCCGGTGGATGCGAGAAGGGGTCATATCAGGTTGTCGTTGCCGGGCGTAGTAGTCTGCCTTGCGCAGACTACGTATACTTGTCTGCGCTCCCGGCAATCCATCGTCCGCGTTAGCGGACAACATTGTAACTGTGGACCGAACCGCTCACCCGTCGCCTCACTTCGTAAGGCGCCACCCTCTCCCACAAGAGGAGAGGAGAGATTCGGGCGTTGTTCGTTATTCGTCACACCCGCATCGGCATCAGGACGTAGAGCGCGCCTTTATTATCCTTGTCCTGCACTAGCGTCGGCGAACCGGGGTCGGCGAGGCGGAGCACGGCGACTTCGCCTTCGATCTGGGCGGCGATATCGAGCAGATATCGGGAGTTGAAGCCGATATCGAGCGCATCGGAGGCGTATTCAACTTCCAGCTCTTCAGTGGCGCTGCCGGAATCCGGGTTGGTCACCGACAACACCAGTTTGCCGGCCGACAATGCGAGCTTCACCGCGCGGCCGCGTTCGCTCGAAATGGTCGAGACACGGTCGACCGCGGCCTCGAAATCCTTCTTGTCGACGATCAGTTCCTTGTCGTTGTTCTGCGGAATGACGCGGCCGTAATCCGGGAAGGTGCCGTCGATCAGTTTCGAGGTCAGCACCACGCTGCCGAGCGTGAAGCGGATCTTGCCCTGCGACAATTCGATCGAGACTTCGGCTTCATTGTCCTCGATCAGGCGCTGCACCTCGCCGACGGTCTTGCGCGGTACGATCACGCCGGGCATGCCGGTGGCGCCCTTGGGTAGCGTCAGATCGATCTGCGCCAGACGGTGCCCATCGGTAGCCACCCCGCGGAGCGTCGCAGCCTTGGCGCTTCCGGCCGAGTGCAGATAAATGCCGTTGAGATAGTAACGGGTCTCTTCGGTCGAGATCGCAAACTGCGTGCGATCGATCAGGCGCTTGACGTCGGCGGCGGCCAGCGAGAACGAGTGCGTCATGTCGCCGGCGGCCAGATCGGGAAAGTCGCTCTCGGGTAGCGTCTGCAGCGTGAAGCGCGAGCGGCCGGCGCGGATCGCCAGCACCGAGCGGTCGCCGTCGGCTTCCAGCACGATCTGCGCGCCGTCGGGCAGTTTGCGGACGATGTCGTAGAACATATGTGCTGGCACGGTGGTCGAGCCGCCGGTCGCGGTTTCCGCCGCGAGCGTCTCTGTCACCTCGAGGTCGAGGTCGGTCGCCTTCAGCGACAGCTTGGCGTTTTCGGCGCGGATCAGCACGTTGCCGAGGATCGGGATGGTGTTGCGGCGCTCGACCACGCGATGCACGTGGCCCAGCGATTTCAGGAGTTGCGCGCGTTCGACGGTGACCTTCATTGCAATACCCGCCTGATCCCCAAGATGGAAAAGCCGGGCGGCCCTGAAGGCGCGCCGCGGCAATTGAAACCCGATGAGCCGGATCAAGGGTGGATTTGATCAAACCCTCGGGGGGACCGCAAGGTGACGCGGATAGGGCCCAAGCGCAAGGGAGCGCAGCGCCGTTCCCCACGTTTTGAGGTGAGGAAAACCTTCTCCCCGCCTTCGTGAAGGAGGCGGGGAAACAAGAATTCATTCCTGCAATTGGCGCTTCAGCAATTCGACCTCTTCGGACAGCGCGGTATCCCGGGCCACCAATGCCTCTATCTTGCGCACGGCGTGCAGCACCGTGGTGTGGTCGCGTCCGCCGAACCGGCGCCCGATTTCGGGCAGTGAGCGCAGCGTCAGCGTCTTGGCCAGATACATCGCCACCTGGCGCGGGCGAACCACATTGGCGGTGCGCCGGGAGGACAGCAGGTCCGAACGGCTGACATTATATTGCCGGGCCACCACCCGCTGGATGTCCTCGATCTTGATGCGCTTTGGTTCCTGCGGACGGATCAGGTCTCGGACTTCGCGCTCGGCCATCTCCAGCGTCACCGGCTGGGCATTGAGCTTGGAGTGCGCGAGCAGCCGGTTGATGGCGCCTTCGAGATCCCTGCCATTGTGGGTGATGGTGCGGGCGAGATAGTCCAGCACCTGTTCCGGGACGTCGAAACTCGCATGGTGGGCGCGGGCCGCCGCAACCCGCGATTTCAGGATGCCGAGTCGCAGCTCTTCGCCGAGCGAGCCCATTTCCACGACGAGGCCGCCGGCCAGCCGCGAGCGCACGCGATCATCGAGGCTCTCGAGATCGGACGGCGGCCGGTCGGCCGCGATCACGACCTGGCGGCCGGCATCGATCAGGGCGTTCAGCGTGTGGCAGAACTCGGCCTGGGTCGATTTACCCTGCAGGAACTGCAAATCGTCGATGACGAGCACGTCGATGCCGCGCAGCGCTTCCTTGAACGCGAGCGCCGTCTGCGTTTTCAGCGCCGCGACGAAGCCGTACATGAACTTCTCGGCGGTGAGATAGAGTACCTTGCGCTCGTTGCCGGAATTGCCGGCCCATGTGACCGCCTGCAGCAGGTGGGTTTTGCCCAACCCCACGCCTGCATGAATATAGAGCGGATTGAACATCACGGCATCGCCGCGCCGGCCTTCGGCGACCTGACGTGCCGCCGCGTGCGCCAGCGTATTGGAGCGGCCGATCACGAAACTTGCAAAGGTCAGGCGTGGATCAAGCGGCGAGCCGCCGAGCGCATCGTGGTTGGCCGACACCGGCGCGGTTGCGGTCGCGCGCAATTCCGGCGCGGGCCGGCCATCGGCACGCTCGACGCGGCGCTGGTCGGCCGGTGCTGCGACCTCCCTGACGGGCGCGGCGCACCGCATCGCCGTGCGCACGGTGAGGTCGATCCGGTGCACTTCAGGCATCTCGGCCTGCCAGCAGGTGAGCACGCGATCGGCGTAATGTGCCTGGATCCAGCTCTTGAGGAACCGGGTCGGGACCGAGAGATGGACGCTTTCGTCCTGCACGCCTTCCAGATCCATGCGCGCAAACCAGCTCGTATAGACGTCCTCGCCAACACTCGTCCGCAACCGCCCCTTCACGCGCGACCAGCGATCCTGTTCCGTATTTGTCATTGCCTGAGAACTCTTCTGAATGAGTAATGCTGTCTGTGAAATCGCCTTGCAGGGTTCCTGCCGACAGGGTTCCTGGCAAAGCGCGACCTCGAGCGAGGTTTTCAGCTCCGGACACAGACCAGCCGTTCGGCGAAACTGCCGTCGGTCAGATCATCGGCTGGAGCAGAAGATTCCCGCGAGGTCAGCGCGTACTCGACGGTCTTTCCGGAGTTCGCGCAGAGGAATGGTTGGAAATGGTACTCGGGGTAACCGATACAGTCTCTTGTGAAAAATCGAATGCCGCGATGATTTCGTAAAGCATACTTCCTCCCCCTCCCACCGCGGTTTACGCGCGGCGAGTTGTCACGTCGCAAGTGTTTTCAAAGTCAGTCTGCCGCTACCGAACATAAACCCGCCCAGCGCTGCGCCGCCGCGTATCTCAGTCTGTCGTCATCAACACTTCACGAGCCACGCGTTCCCAATCGTTATGGTTGCCGGCAGGTGCCGTATCTTCCTGGCTGGGCCCGCGGAACACACGCGCCACGCCTGAGAAATTTGGACACAAAACAACCGTCCTCATATTGCTATAAGTCACCAACCTAGCATCGCTTGGAAAGCATCGCTAACGCGCACACCGCCGCCGATTTGCACGTCCGCCCTTGGGTCTCAAACCGCGCTGATCTGGAGAGCCGTGGGCGTCGCGAACACCGTTAGATGTACACCAAGCGAAAATTCTGACAATCCGTGATTCGACCTGCGCGAATGAGTCTTCGCATGTGTTGCAGCGTTGCAACCGCGAAACCTCGCACCAAGTTTTTGATACAGCGTGCAGAATCGCGCGCCAGCGAACATCGTGACAAATTTCGATGCACTCGCAAAAAATTTTATGAAACCGTAACAATCGCGCATGCGCCGACCGTTTTTCGAACTGCTTGAACTCGCTATGTGGATAAGTGATTAGCGAGACGAAGTTTTTTGCGATTGAATTTCAGGGTAACTCCCGCGTGGCACTTTCGAACCAAAGTCGCAGGCGTTGTCCGGTTTGCGCAGCGTCAAAGCCTGAACATCTCGCATTTGCGCACAGCATTGCCGGTGCAACAAACCGCACCTCGTATAAATACGGGTGCAAAAGAAATATGACACGCAGTCCGTTGAGCAGCAACGGGACAACTTAACTCTGGAAAAAGAAAAAGCCCGGCCGAGGCCGGGCTTTTTTGACGAATATCTCTTTCTGTCAGTTCATTTCGCAAGCTTGGCGATCTGGTGCGTCAGGCGTGACACTTTCCGGCTCGCGTTGTTCTTGTGAATGATGTTGCGCTGGGCTGCTTGCATCAACTCCGGTTCCGCGCGCGCCATCGCCTTCAACGCTGCATCGCGGTCGCCGCTCTTGATGGCTTCTTCGACGGTTCGAACCGCACCGCGCATCTGGGTGCGGCGCGACTTGTTGATGATGGTGCGGCGGGCAATCTTGCGGGTCGCCTTCTTGGCGGAAGTGGTATTGGCCATGTTCTCAACTATCCTTCGGCGGTGATCGCTCGGGTGGTCGGGCTTGAGCGCGCCGGCCGTTCAAATTGCGTGATCGACGCTGGTTGTGTTTTCCAAGGTGTCCTTGAGGATGCCATGCGCGGGAGCCAAAATACTTCCGCAGCGGCGCGGCTCAAAGAACAGCGGCGGCGGGATTGCGCCCGCCGCCATTGGGGGTCTTATAGAGGGCAAGTCCTGCACCGTCAACGCTTTCCGGACCCTCCGAAAGCTGGGGAATCGGGCCGGAAATGGCACGTAAAGTGCTGATGAGGTTGAATTTATCAGAGGCCCCCGCTATTGGGCGGTCGACCTCTTGGGCGCGACAGACATAAGGTGACGCATGATCCGCGGTTTCTTCCGGCTTATCGGCCTGCTGTTCCTGGCCGTCGGATTTATCTTCATGGTCTATGACGGCGCGGGTTTTGTCGCCAACCAGACCCTGCGTTTCACCCCGTTCGGGCAGTTCTGGAACGACATCCATCAGTCAAGCCAGCAGGCATTCCGGATCTGGGTGGAACGTGTTGCGCCCTGGCTCTGGAACAGTATCGTCAAGGTCCTGCTCGACCAGCCGGTTTTCGTGGTGCTCGGCGTTCTCGGCATTCTGCTGATGATCTTGTTCCGGCCCCGCAAGCCGCTGATCGGCTATTCGCGGGACTGACAAGGCCGGATCAAACAAGGTCTGGTCACGAGGCTGGCGTAACAGGGCTGCGGCAACCGGCGTAAGGCCATATATGGAAGACACCGGCCGCCGCCCTTGCCGCGTCAGCCGGTGTCCCGCTTGGTGGAGGTACTCCATGTTGTTCATGCGCAAGACCACCGCGTTGCCGAGCGTAGCCGAAGCGCTGCCTGGCCGCACCACGCCGATACCGACCGCCACCATCCACTTCGTCAACGGCCGCAAGCTGCAGCCGCCCTATGCCGCCGGTCTCGAGCAGGCGGTGTTCGGGCTTGGTTGTTTCTGGGGCGCCGAGCGCATTTTCTGGCAACTGGGCGAGGGCATCTTTGCCACGGCGGTCGGCTACGCCGGCGGCCACACCGCCAATCCGACCTACGAAGAGGTGTGCTCGGGCCGCACCGGCCATACCGAAGTGGTGTTGGTGGTGTTCGATCCGAAGAGGATCTCCTACGAAGCGCTTCTGAAGACGTTCTGGGAAAATCACAACCCGACGCAGGGCATGCGCCAGGGCAACGATGTCGGCACCCAATATCGTTCGGCGATCTACACGTTCGGCGAGGCGCAACGCAAAGCCGCCGACGCGTCGAAAGCCACATATCAGAAGGCGCTGGCGGCCAAGGGTCTCGCTGCCATCACCACCGAGATCGCACCCTCCCGCGAATTCTATTTTGCCGAGGACTATCATCAGCAATATCTCGCCAAGAATCCGGCCGGTTATTGCGGACTGGGCGGCACCGGGGTGTCGTGCCCGATCGGCGTCGGCGTGACGGCCTGATTGCCTGCTTTTTTGGGGCGAGAGGGCTTCTCTCCTCTCGCCCGCACTGCACTCAAAAAACGCTTTGTTAACCATAAATGGTGCAAGACTAGAACTGTCTCGATCTGAGGGATGGCTCCGGTGCGGGTTGCGCGCGCGTTTCGATTTTCGATCACTGCGATCATGACCGCGCTCGCCCTGTCGGGGTGCATGCGCACGGCCGGGCCGGTCGCGGTCGCGCAAAGCGATCTGGATTCGATGACCTATGGCCAGACCTATGCGCCGGCCCCTGTCGCGGTGGTGGATTCCAGCGGCGGTGGCGCCATCACCGCACTTCGCTCGGCGTTTGCCGCATCCCGCGGCGGTTACGCGCCGGCCCCCGTCATGGTCGCAGATTCGAGCGGCGGCGGCGCGATCGCCGCGCTTCGCTCAGCCTTTGCCGCGGGACCACGCGCCGCCTACGCACAAGTTCCTGTCGCTGCGCCCGTGGCCTCTGTCGAACCGGCGCCAGTGCGCTACGATGCGTCCTATCATCTCGATGCCAGCGACAAGCTGCGCGTCGTGGTGTACGGCCAGGAAGGCCTCACCAATACCTACGCGATCGATGCCGGCGGCTCGATCACCATGCCGCTGATCGGCTCGGTGCCGGCGCGCGGCCGCACCCCGGCGGGGCTCGCCGCCGAGATCGGCGCCCGACTGCGCGGTGGCTTCATCCGCGATCCTTCCGTGGCCGTCGAGATCGAAGCCTACCGGCCGTTCTTCATCCTCGGCGAAGTCGCCGCCCCGGGTCAGTATCCCTACGTTCCCAACATGACGGTCGAGAGCGCGGTCGCCATTGCCGGCGGCTTCTCGCCGCGCGCCCGGCGCGACCGGGTGACGGTCACCCACACCGATGCTTCCGGGACGGCGCGCTACGTCGTGCCGCCCGGCACGTCACTCAGCCCGGGCGATACCGTGCTGGTCGGCGAACGCTGGTTCTGACCATTCCGGAACGACGCTTTGGCGTCACTTCAGATGTTTGGCAAAGAAGTCGAGGCTGCGCGGCCAGGCGATATCGGCACTGGTCTTGTCGTAGCTCGCCCGTTCGTCGCAGTGAAAGCCATGCTGCGCGCCGGGGTAGACGTAGACCTCGACATCGGGCCGCTTGGCCTTGATGATCTCGACATCGGTCAGCGGAATGCCCGCATCCTTTTCGCCGAAATGCAGCTGCGTCGGTAGCTTCGGCTTGTCGTCGGCGAAGCGGACGATGGCGCCGCCGTAATAGCCGACAGCGGCGGATAAGCCCGACAGTTTGGTCGCCGCCACGAAGGCGACGCTGCCGCCGAGGCAGAAGCCGATAATGCCGACCGGCCCGACATCCTTGACCGCGTCGATCGCGGCCTGGGCGTCGAGCAGCATCGCCGCCCAGTCGGGATTGGCGACGAATTTGCGCGCATTCGCGATCTCATCCGGCGAATAGCCGCACTGGAAGTTCGGCTCGATGCGGTCGAAGATCGACGGCGCGATGGCGACATAGCCGGCGTTCGCCAGGCGATCGCACACCGCGCGAATGTGGTGATTGACGCCAAAGATCTCCTGTATCACGACGATGGCCGCCTTTGGCGTGCCTGCGGGGTCGGCGCGATAGCCGCCCAGTTTGAAACCGTCCGAAGCCGTCAGCTTGATATCTTGTCCCACGGGTCACCCATTACGTTGAAGGTTGCACGAAGTTTTTCAGTGACGTTTGGCGCACGCTACTATCGCCACATCCAGTTGTGACCCCAGTCGCCCTTCCAGCCGGCCAGCCGGCCGTTGTGGAACTGCAGATAGAGCCGGTGCTTGTTGTAGAACAATCCGCTGCCGCCGAGATTGCGGAACGTGAGGTAGACCTCGTTGCCCGGACGGCCGCTGACATAATTGAGCGGGGTACCAAGCGCGCGCTCGGCTGCTTGCGCGTCCATGCCGAAAACCAGCGGCGTATTGTTCGACAGCGTCGCGGTGAAAGGGGGCGGGGTGGGGCCGCCGATCGGCGGCAAAAGCTGCGCAAGCGCCGGCACTGAAGCGCCCACGATCATCAAGGCTGCAATGGCAAGCGTTCTCATGACGGCCTCGCGGCCGAGTTGGCGTCGAGGCCGTCAAGGAACGGCAGCACCGCGTCGATAAAGGCCTGCGGCTGGTCGATGTTGACGGCGTGGCCGGCGGCCGGGATGACGATTTTCCGCGCGCCGGGAATCTTGGCCGCCATGTAGTCGGAGGCAGCCAGGAACGGCGTGTCATCGGCGCCGACCACGACCAGCGACGGCACCTTGATGTCGGGCAGCGATTCGATCACGCGGGCGTCTCGCTGGGTCAGCATGCCGCGCGCGGCCCGCGCCAGTCCCGACGCATCGCGATGGGTGACGGTGGAGCGTTCGCGGCTGCCGGATTTCAGGACGTCCAGCCCGTCGCGCTCGAGGCGGTCGCCGGTGTCATGGGCGCGCTTGTTCCAGGCCTCGCGCGCATCGTCCTTCTTGAAGCCCGGTCCGGTATCGATGATCAGGAGCGCCCGCACCCGGTCCGGATGGCTGCGGTAGAAGGCCAGCGACATATAGCCGCCAAGCGAAAGCCCGCCGACGATCGCCTTGGCGGCGCCGACCTCGTCGAGCAGTGCGGCCATGTCGGCCACCGTCAGCGCTTCGCTGTAGGCTGCGGGATCACTAGGATAATCCGACTGGCCGTGGCCACGCATGTCCCACAACACAAGTTCGTAATGTTCCGACAGCGCCTCGATCTGGCCTTGCCACATCCCCGAGGTCGAGGAATAGCCGTGGGTCAGGAGCAGCGGTGGGCCGCTGCCATGAACCTCGTAATAAATATCGACCCCGCCACGATTGATCTTCGGCATCTCGGATTCCCAAGTAATTTCCAAGTAATTTTATCGGGTAATTTTCGGCTAATTCCGTCGCAGTCTTTAGCTTAGCGCGATCTGTCAGCGGTTGGGAAATGCGGAAATGCAGGATGGTGCCCGCGCCGCGGCATTTCATTGACAAGGCTACGACAAAACTTGCCGCAGCGCACAACCAGGCATTTCAAAATTTTATTCTCTTCGAGCAATTCCAAATTGCGTTGCCTCTAGATTGGATCGGTATCATTCTGCGCGCCAACTGGCATCGACCCGGTGGGTGCCAGGCCATACCCAACAGTGAAATGCTGCCGTAAGCGGCTTCATACACCGGAAGGGGAAGCGCAAATGCCCAATCTCACTATCAATGGACGGAATATGTCCGTCGAAGCGGCCAACGATACGCCGCTGCTCTGGGTCATCCGCGAACAATTGCAGATGACCGGCACCAAATTCGGTTGCGGCGCCGGCCTGTGCGGCGCCTGTACGGTTCACGTCAACGGCGAAGCCGTTCGATCCTGTCAGACCTCGGTCAGCGACGCCGTCGGCAAGAAGATCACCACCATCGAAGGCCTGAGCGCCAAGGGCGATCATCCTTTGCAGAAGGCCTGGATTGCCGAGCAGGTTCCGCAATGCGGCTACTGCCAGTCCGGCCAGATCATGCAAGCGGCTTCGCTGCTCGCGAAGAATTCCAATCCCACCAAGGATGAAGTGGTTGCGCATATGGACGGCAATCTCTGCCGCTGCATGACCTATTCACGCATTCAGAAAGCGATCATGCGCGCCGCCGCCGACATGCGCACCGCGTCCAACGCTGGCACCGAGCGGAGGCCCACATGAATAGCCACGTGAAAACAGCAACTGGCCAACCAGCCGATCTCAGCCGCCGCTCGTTCCTCGTCGGCACTGCCGCCGCGGGTCTGGCGCTCGGCTATTCCGCCGTTCCCGGCATGCTCGGCGCCGACCAGGCGCTGGCGGCCGCCAGCAATTTCGATCCCAGCGTCTGGTACTCGATCGCACCCGACGGGATCGTCACGGTGACGTGCGGCAAGGCCGACATGGGCCAGCACATCGCCTCGACCGTGGCCCAGATCGTTTCCGAAGAGCTCGGTTCGAACTGGAAGGACATGCGGGTTCAGCTCGCATCCAACGATCCGAAGTTCAATGACCCCGTCCTTGGGGCGCAGCTCACCGGCGGCAGCTGGTCGACGATGATGAACTTCGATGCGATGAGCCGCGCGGGTGCTGCAGGGCGCATCGCGTTGACCGAGGCTGCAGCCGCGTCGATGGGTGTTCCCGCCGGCGAACTCGTGGTCCGCAATTCCGTGGTCACGCATCCGAAGTCGAAGAAGTCGATGAGCTTTGCCGACATCGTCAAGAGCGGCAAGATCACCAAGACCTTCACGCCGGACGAACTCAAGGCGATCAAGCTCAAGACCGCCGATCAGTACACCATGATTGGCATCTCGGTTCCGCAGCTCGACATTCCCTCGAAGACCAACGGCACGGCCAAATACGGCATCGACGTCATGCTGCCGGGCATGGTCTACGGCAAGGTGGTCACGCCGCCGGTGCGCTACGGCGCCACGGTGAAAGCGGTCGACGACAGCGCGGCAAAGAAGGTGCCGGGCTTCATCAAGGCTGTCACGCTCGACGACAAGACCGGAACCACCACCGGCTGGGTGGTGGCAGTGGCCAACACCTATGCCAACGCCCGCAAGGCGGCGGATGCGCTCAGGATCACCTATGACGGTGGCCCGAACGCCAAGCTGTCGAGTGAGTCGCTGCTCAATGAAGCCAAGCGGCTACAGGGGCTGGATGATTCCGGGCAGTTCTTTGTCAAGGACGGCGATACGGCGGCGGCCTTCGGGACGGCAGCCAAGGTGATGGAGGCGGAATACACCACCAGCATCAACATCCACGCCCCGCTCGAGCCGATGAACGCCACCGCCGAGCTGAAGGGCGATATCTGGCACCTCTACTCCGGCAACCAGTTTGCAACGCGCTCCGGCGCGATCGCAGCCGGTGCAGCCGGGGTCGATCCCAAATTCGTCGTGATGCATCAGATGTGGCTGGGCGGCGGCTTCGGCCGACGGCTGGAAGCTGACATGATGGTTCCGGCGGTGCAGGCGGCCAAGGCCGTCGGCAAGCCGGTCAAGATCATCTACTCCCGCGAAAACGACATGACCATGGACTTCTCGCGTCCGCTGACGTTCCAGAAGATCAAGGCAGGTCTCGACGCCGATGGCAAGCTGATCGCGCTCAATCACGACGTGGTCAGTGCGTGGCCGACCGAGCGGTGGGGAATCCCCGATTTCCTGTCGCCTTCGGTCGACAAAAAGGGGCCGCTGGATGCGCTCACCGTTAATGGTGCGGATTTCTTCTATTCCGTGCCCAATCACAATGTCCGCGCGATCAAGAACGAGATGGCGCACAACGCCACCCCGTCGGGACAGTTGCGCTCGGTCGCGCCGGGCTGGACCTTCTGGGCGGTCGAAAGCATGATCGACGAACTCGCCCACGCCGCCGGCAAGGATCCCGCGCAGTACCGGATCGCGCTCCTGGACGGCAAGGGCAAGAACGATGGTGGTGCGCAGCGCCTGCGCAACACCCTGCTCGCAGCGATGGGCATGGCCGGTTACGGCACCAAGCAACTCCCCAAGGGAGAAGGCATGGGGGTCGCCTGCGTCTCGTCGCAGGAACGGGCGACCGCAAGCTGGACCGCCTGCGTGGCCCACGTTGCGGTTTCACCAAGCGGCGAGGTCAAGGTCAAGAAATTGACGGTTGCCACCGACGTCGGCACGCAAGTGCATCCCGACAACATCCGCGCCCAGGTCGAGGGTGCGGCGCTGTGGGGGCTTTCGCTCGCCATGTATGAGAAGGCGACGCTGAAGGATGGCGGTATCGAGCAAACCAACTTCGATACCTACACGCCCTTGCGGATGAGCCAGACGCCGGAAGTCGCCGTCAACGTCATCGCCAATGGCGAGAAAGCCACCGGCGTCGGCGAGCCGGCGGTGACGGTGGTTGCTCCCGCGATCGGCAACGCGATCTTCAACGCCTGCGGCGCGCGCGTCCGCTCGTTGCCGATCACGGCCGAAGCGGTGAAGGCGAACATGAAGGCGTAAGCCTGCCGCACATCACGCGACAACAACGATCCGCCGGAGATTTCTCCGGCGGATTTTTTCCCCTACTCCACAAGGCGGGAGCGCACCGCCCTTGCCTATAAAGGGTGAGCTTATGACGATCGCTAAAATTGTAGCGATCGCGCTAGAACGCCGTTCACGATACCTCTTAAGCCGCAGAGAACTCCTTGTCCGTAAGCTTTGCAGACGGTCACCGCAAGGCTCTGGGGTTCCATGACAGCATTAACCAATAAGACTGAGACCAAGCGCCGGCTGCTGCTGGCGTCGGATCGGAACGATCAAAGCAGCGAACTGGCCAGCATTCTGCAATCTGTCAGCGAGGTCGACACCATCACGACCTCGGAGATTCCCGAAGCGCCGGCGCACGATCTCTCCGGCATCGTGGTCGATATCAACCTGCGTTCGGCCGAGAGCGTGCAACTGGTGCGCAACAAGCTGCGCGCCGAGGCCTATCGCGAGATGCCGCGGCTGTTCGTGCTGGCGGACGCGCTGCATCACGGCTCGATGCAGGCCTGGGCGCTCGGCGCCACCGACACCATCGCGCGGCCGTTCGACGCGCAGGGCATCCTGCGGCGCATCCGGGCGGCATTTCCGGACGACAGTTCCTACAACGAGACCGATCGTGGCAAGGCCCTGAACCGGGGCGTCGAAGCGGCGCACGGTGTCATGGTCAAGATTTTCGAAAAGCTTCCAGCCGGCGTGCCGTTGAAATTCAGCGACATCGTGGAGGCCGAAAACAAGATCCTCAAGGCCATCAAGCATTGCTCGTTGCGGGAATGGCTGACGACGGTCGGCTGCCACCACACCGACAGCTATCGCCATTGCCTGTTCGTCACCGGCTTTGCGGTGGCGTTCGCCCAGCACCTTGGCATGCGTGAAGACGATCAGCGGCGTCTGGCCCGCGCCGCGTTGCTGCACGATGTCGGCAAGGCGTTCATTCCGGTCGCGATCCTGGACAAGCCGAGCGGGTTGACGCCCGAGGAAATGGAAGAGATTCGCCAGCATCCGCGCCGCGGCTATGAGGCGCTGGCAAGGCAAGGCGGTTTCCCGGCCGAAATGCTCGATGTCGTGTTGCACCATCACGAATTCCTTGATGGAACCGGCTATCCCGACGGCCTGAACGGCGACCAGATCAGCGACATCGTTCGCCTGACGACGATCGTCGATATTTACGCCGCGCTGGTCGAGAAGCGCGCCTACCGGCTCCAGTTCACCCACATCAAAGCGTTCGGGGTAATGGAAGAGATGGGCGGCAAGGTCGATCAGCACTTGCTGCAGGCGTTCCGCCCGATCGCATTTGGGTATGGTTGACAGCGTCAAGGCGTGGATGCCCCGGTCATCTAGCGCGAAGACGGGCTTCGCGCTTTTGCCCGGGCATGACGAGAATTCGCGGTCCATACTTCAGGCGGCACCATCCTCATACGACGAAATCTCAATCAAACTTCCATCGGGATCCCGGCAATAGACCGAACGCAGCGTGCCGCGGGCGCCTTGCTTGGCGACAGGGCCTTCCTCGATCGCGACGCCGTTGGCCTTGAGATGGGCGACCACCTGGTCTGGCGTGTTCGCGGTCAGGAAGCACAGATCGTCGCTGCCGGCGGTTTCATGATCCGCCGTGAACCATTCGACCTTGTCGGCATTGCGCGGCCGCACGTTGATCTTCTGGTTGCCGAACACCAGCGACGTACGCGGCGTTTTGCCCGGGCCCGGATCGAACTCCTTGACCTCCATGCCGAGGATCCTGCGGTACCACTCGGCGGAACGCGCCACGTCGGCGACATTGATCACGAGATGATCGAGCGCGTTCACCTTGACAGACATGCCTGGTCCTTTCGTCGCGGTCGGAAGCGCTTGTGTCGCACTGGCCGCACTGGGGTTTGTTTGTTACAACGCCGGCCGCCTTTTGTTCAATAGAAACGGACCGGACTCTGAACCCGGCTCTTAGGGAGAAAAAAACTCATGATTTCACGCCGCACCGCGATCTGTATGACGGCAATCGGCCTTTCGGCAATCGCTTCGATCGGCAGCGCCTCGGCGCTGGATTATCCGACGCGGCCGGTGCGCTGGGTGGTCGGATATCCCCCCGGCGGCGCCACCGACATCATCGCGCGGTTGATCGGGCAGCGGCTGTCGGAAAAACTCGGCCAGCAATTCGTGATCGAAAACAAGCCCGGCGCCGGCAACAACATCGCCACCGAATCGGTGGTCAACGCCGAGCCCGATGGCTACACGCTGCTGCTGGTCAATCCGGCGAATTATATCAACGCCACGCTGTACGCCAATCTGAAGTTCAATTTTGTCCGCGACATCGCGCCGATCGCGTCCTTCAATCGGGTGCCGAACGTGATGACGGTCGGCAAGGATGTAACGGCGAAAGATGTCGCCGAGTTCATCGCCTATGCGAAGGCGAATCCGGGCAAGGTCAACCTGGCGTCGTCCGGCAACGGCACCTCCGTGCATCTGTCCGGCGAAATGTTCATGGCCATGACCGGCACCAAGATGCAGCACGTGCCCTACCGTGGGGCTGCGCCCGCGATCACCGACATGCTCGGCGGCCAGGTGCAGGTGATCTTCGACAACATGCCCTCGATCATCCAGCACATCCGTTCCGGCGCGTTGCGCGCGCTGGCGGTGACCACGCTGGAACCCTCCTCGCAATTGCCCGGCGTGCCGACGGTGGCAGCCACCGTTCCCGGCTATGAGGCGAGTGCGTTGTTCGGCATGGGCGCGCCGAAGAACACGCCGAAGGAGATCATCGCCAAGCTCAACGCCGAAGTGAACGCGATCCTGGCCGAACCGGACATGAAGAAGCGCCTGGTTGAACTCGGCGGCGAGCCGCTGATCCAGACGCCGGAGAAGTTCGGCGCCGATATCGCCGCTGAAACCGAAAAGTGGAAGAAGGTGATCGACGGCGCCAATATCGAGAAGGTGCAGTAGTCGCCCAAACGTTCTTGAAGGCCGCGTTTGCCAGCCAAGGCGACGCGGCTTTTTTGTGCCCAGCGGCGGTCTCGGGTTTGTGATCCAGCTAAAGGATGGGTTTGGCGCGGCAGGTGTTAGTCTTTCGTGTCGCGGCGCTTATGCCAAGCCGTACGGTAATATCGCGAAGATGCGCCGGACCGCACCTTGCGGCTTCCATGGCGCGGGCAGTTAATCTCGATCCGAGGCCGTTGAAGAAATTGATTGCGGCGTGAGCTTGTGCGCCGCGGCAGCGGAGTTGCCCAAATCTGCCCGAGACGAGATTGTCTGTTTGCGAGGCGGTGGGGAGACTTAAGCGAGAGGAAACAAGATCATGCGCGATGCGATGTTAGCCATATTGGCCTTGTTGGCGACCGGGACGGCCGCGACTGCCGGCTCCGTCCCTCGGTACTCATATGATTACCCCTGGTGCGTCATGGGCGGGGAGCTCGGGGCTGCCGGCGACTGCTCGTATTGGACCCTGGCCCAATGCCAGGCGTCGGCATCCGGGCGATGGAACCTGTATTGCAGTGAAAACAAGAACGTCTTGTTCGCGCGGCAGCAGGCGCTGCAGGAGCAGCAGCAAGGTGTGCAGCAGCCGCGTCGGCGGCGCCACCGGGATTACTAGAATCGGTCGGCAAGCATTCAGCGTTTCCGTCGTTTCGGCGGCCGCTCACCTCTCACTAAATTGATTGATGGGTCTTCGGCGTCCTTGACCTTGCCTGCTTTGCCGTTATACTAAACCACATGGTTAAGTATTCAGAAGACGTGCTGGACCGTACCTTTGCAGCGCTCGCCGACCCGACCCGGCGCGCGCTGGTGGCGCGGCTCGGCGACCGCGAGAGCCTTTCGGTGAGCGAACTGGCGCAGCCCTTTGCGATGTCGCTGCCCGCGGTCATGAAGCATCTCGACGTGCTGTCCGACGCCGGTCTGGTCGCGCGCGAGAAGACCGGGCGCACGGTCGCCTGCCGGTTGACCGCCAAGCCGATGGAGCAGGCGATGGACTGGCTGAACCGCTACCAGCGCTTCTGGTCCGACAATCTCGACCGTCTTGCAGCTTTTGTGGAGGAAGACCAATGGCCAGCCAATCAAGCTCTGCCCGCGACGCCGGTTTCACAACCAAACCAAGCCTCACCATCAAACGTCGTATCAATGCGGCGCCCGCGAAAGTCTACGCCGCGTGGACCGACCCGGAAGAAATAGTCGGATGGTTCGGGGCGCCCGCGAAGATGAAGGAAGGCTCGCTGCAGGCCGAGACTGATCTCCGCGTCGGGGGCCGCTATCGCATCAGCTTCTCGGCCATCGACGGCGAATATTTCCAGGTCGGCGGCGTCTATCGCGAGATCGTACCGAACGAGCTTTTGGTGTTCAGCTGGGCCTGGCACTCGACGCCCGAACGCGAGTCGCAGCTGGCGATCTCGCTGAAGCCGGATGGCGATGGCACGCTGCTGACGCTGCATCATGAACAGTTCTTCGACGAGGCCGCGCGCGACAGCCACGAGAAAGGCTGGATCGAATTGCTCGTCAAGCTCGAAAGACTTGTCGTCTGAACATCAACACGGGAGCCGCCCATGCAGCCGCACAATGTCGTGTCACGCGAAGCCTGGATCGCCGCGCGCAAAGCCCATCTCGCGCATGAAAAGGAATTCACCCATGCCCGCGAGCGTTTGAACGAGGAGCGCCGATCGCTGCCCTGGGTCAAGGTCGACAAGGATTACGTGTTCGACGGACCTGGCGGCAAGGTGACATTGCCCGACTTGTTCAAGGCTCGCAGCCAGCTCGTGGTGCAGCATTTCATGTTCGCGCCGGAATGGAACGAGGGCTGCAAGAGTTGCTCGTTCTGGGCCGACGGTTTCGAACGCATGATCCCGCATCTCGTCGCGCGCGACACTACCATGGTGGCGATCTCGCGCGCGCCGCTCGAAAAGCTCGCCGCGTTCAAGGCGCGGATGGGCTGGACCTTCGACTGGCTGTCGTCGGGGGTGAACGATTTCAACTACGATTACACGGTGTCGTTCACGCCGGAGGAAGTCAAGTCAGGCGACAACATCTATAATTTCGGCACCTCGGGCTTTGGCATCGAGGATGCGCCCGGCATCAGCGTGTTCTACCGCGACGACGCCGGGAACATCTTTCACACCTATTCGTGCTTCGCGCGCGGCCTCGACATGATGAACGCTGCCTACCACTATCTCGATCTGACGCCGCTCGGACGTCACGAGGAGGGCTTGCCCTATCCAATGGACTGGGTACGGCTACGCGACCAGTACACACTGGCGCCGGTTCAGGCATCCTGCTGCCATTCGTAAGTTAAAGCGTCCTTGCGAGCGCAGGCGAAGCAATCCATACCCAACGAAGTCAAAAAACGCCAACGAGGACGCAAAACAGAGTCCGGTCCGCAAACGGTTGCTACACGCCGCCAGGCTGCACGAAGCAATATACGTAACCGCCGCGGCTCACGAACAATACCCCGTGCCCGGTCGGATTCGATTTGTCCCATTTGAGCTTGTGGTTTGGGACTTCGATTACGGTTCCGATGTCGATATGCGGCCGGCGGCGCGGCTCGTCCGGCCGGTCGTCCGTGATCGTCGCGTATGTCTTTCCGTCTCTGACGTAAATCTCGTCGGCCCAATAGGCGTCCGAACTCGCCGCAGCACGAAGCGTTGGGATTGTCCGGCTGCATCAACGCTTGATACCATTCGCGAACCACGGGGTCTGTCGCTTCCCACTGTCCGAGGTCGCGTGCATTTGCAACGCCAAACACGCAACCGAACGCCAGACCGAGGAAAATGCGTTTCATTTCCGCACCCCTGAGTTTTCCAGCCGCGATTTTCGAAGCAATGTTCGTGCCGCGAATCAGTTACTATTCGCATGATACGAGAGAAGATGGCGGCAAGGCGGCCCGCAAGAATACGGTCATGGCGTCGCGTGCCGACGGTCGACTGCTTCAAAATGGACAGTCCCTGATCTTCGTGCAGGGAGCGCTTCGCGCCGTCAATTCGGATCCGAAACCAGACCGAGAATTTTCTTTGAGTCGTAGGCGGCCAGCACCCGCTCGGCGGTGTGTTTGATCACGCGCTCTTTCGCATCCTCGTCCCCGATGTCGAAATCCATCTGGTAGATGGTCGCGACAACCTTCTCGCTTGCGGCCGTCATGCGCCACAGCATGAAGCTGACATTGGATTTTGCGCCATCGGCGAGATAGTAGATGATGACGTCCGTGGCGTTCGGCTTTTGCAGGACGCCGATCCTGGTCCTGGGATTGTCGGCCCTGATCTTCTTGACCAGCTTGCCGACCTGCGCCTCGAACGGAGTCGATTCCGAAATGACGCGGACTGTCAGCGTCTTCGCGACCCCGTCGTTCTTCCTGCCATATTCGGTGAAGCGGTCGCTACCGGCGTTGCCCGAGCGAAGCCGCTGCAAGGTGCTGCCGCCGAACTCCAGCGACATTGGTGCAGCGTTTGAAGCGCCGCATGTCAGCGCCAGCACGGCCGCGACGAATAATCCTCCGACCATTTTGCGCATTATGATGCCTTCACCAAGAGATTGATGATCGAAAACACGAGCAGCACAATGCCGGCGATGCGGCAGCTCCTGCCCCAGCTCTCCTTCCAGGCGACCCACTCCAGATGCTTCGGCCCGGCCGGCACCGGCCGCCAACCGTAATAGGCCGCGAGGATTCCGCCGGCGAATGAAATCCAGGCGTCGCTTGAATGGGCAAGTGTCATCGTGGCATCTCCGAACGCGCCCCTTGGTCGGAGGCGGTCGGCGCCGGGTTCAAAGGTTTTGGCGAGGGGACGGCGGACAAAATGGTCGCGAGCACCGCCGAATTGCCCCGTCAGGTCGACCGGGCCTGGGCCTCAAGCTGCCGGCTGTAGCGCGACATCGCGAAGCAAAAGGCGAAATAGATCAGGCTGACGAAGATGTAGACCTCGACGCTGAAGGATTGCCAGGCAGGATCGATGATCGAGGTTTTGGCGGTTGTCAGCAGGTCGAAGATGCCGATGATCAGCACCAGGCTGGTATCCTTGAAAAAGGCGATGAACGTATTCACCAGCGGCGGGATCACATGGCGGATCGCCTGCGGCAGGATGATCAGGCCGTTCTTCTTCCAGTAGGACAGGCCAAGCGCGTCAGCGGCGTCGTACTGCCCGCGCGGAACGGCCTGCAGGCCGCCGCGAATGACTTCGGCGAGATAGGCGCCCGCATAGAGCACGAACGCGATCTGGGCCCGCAGCAGCTTGTCGATATTGACGCCATCGGGCATGAACAGCGGAAACATCACGCTCGCCATGAACAGCAGGCTGATCAGGGGAACGCCGCGGATCAGTTCGACATAGAGCACGCATAGCGACCGGATCGCAGGCAATTTGGAACGGCGGCCAAGGGCTACGAGGATCCCGAGCGGAAAGCCGAAGGCGAGCCCGAAGGTTGCGAGAATCAGCGTCACCGGCAGCCCGCCCCATCGATCCTGGGAAACGTAGGAGAGCCCGAAGACGCCGCCCCACATCAACACGCCGATCAGGACCAAGGCGCCGGCCCAGGCCAATATGAGCTTCTGGCCCCACATGCTGCGACGGGTCGACAGATAGAACAGTGCGATGAATATCAGTGTCGCCAGCGCCGGCCGCCATTGTTCGCTGAACGGATAGGTGCCGAACAGGATGAAGCGATATTTTTCGGGGATCACGGCCCAGCAGGCGCCGATTCCCCGGATCGCCCGGCACGGGCCGGTTTGATCGCCCGAGACCATCCAGATCGCATTCACATAGCCCCACTGCACAAGGCTGAAGAGCGCCTTGCCGAGCACGAAGATCAGCAGCAGCGAAATGATGGACGAAGGGATCGAGGCGAACAGATTGGCGCGCAGCCATCCGATGATGCGGCCGGACAGGGTGCGGCGGGATCGTGGCCGGTCGATGGGAAGCGGACTTTCCGGGGTGGCCGTCATCGACGTCATGGGATCAGCGCTCCACCAGCGCGATGCGCGCGTTGTACCAGTTCATGAACAGGCTGATGCCGAGGCTTATGGTGAGGAACACCAGCATGATGAGCGCGATGGCCTCGATCGCCTGGCCGGTCTGGTTCAGCGTCGTGTTCGCGATCGACACGATGTCCTGGTATCCGACGGCCACCGCGAGCGAGGAGTTCTTGGTCAGGTTCAGATACTGGCTGGTCATCGGCGGGATGATGACGCGCAATGCTTGCGGCAGTACGATGTGCCGCAGCACGAAGCCGCGGCGCAGCCCGAGCGCCTTCGCCGCATCCCATTGGCCCTTGTCGACAGCCTGGATACCGCTGCGCACAATCTCGGCGATGAAGGCCGAAGTGTAAGTCACCAGCGCGATCAAGAGGGCAAAGTATTCCGGCGCCAGCGTCAGGCCGCCGATGAAATTGAAGCCGCGCAGTTCGGGGATCGCGATGGTCCAGGTCGCGCCGAGGATCCATGACAGCAACGCCGGCAGCCCCACCACCAGGACCAGCGCCCAGGGCCAGATGTGGCGCGCGCGGCCGTCGGCCATCTGCTGCGCGATCAACCGCCGCTGCAGGAGGTAAAGCGCGGTCAGCCCGAGCACTATCGCGCCGATCACCAAGAGATTTGCTTCCGCGATCGGGACCGACGGAAGGATCAGGCCCCGATTTGAAAGATAGACGCCCTCGATCGGCCTCCAGGCGTTGCGCGCCGCGGGAAGCCCCTGCATCAGCACGTACCAGAACAGCAATTGCAGGAGCAGGGGAATGTCGCGGAGCACTTCCACGTAAACCGCGGCAAGTCGGGACAACAGCCAGTTCGAGGACAGCCGCGCGATGCCGATCAGCGTGCCGAGCACAGTCGCGAGCACGATGCCGATGACGGCGACGCGCAGCGTATTGACGATGCCGACGAGGAATGCGCGGACGTAGGGATCCTTCGGACTGTAGGCGATCCAGGTGTCCGCAATTGGCATCCCGGCCTCGCGGCCAAGGAAGGCAAAGCCGGTCGAGATGCGGCGGACCGAGAGATTGTGCAGCGCGTTAGACCACAGCCAGGCGACGATTGCGACCGCGATCCCCACCACCAAGACCTGCCAGAACAGCCCGTTCAGGCGCTGCCGGTTCCATGTGGTGCGCCGCATGCGGCGCGAGGGTTCGGGCGTCGATATCGTCACAGCATGGAAATCCTAACCGCGGCAGCGATGTTCGGCCAGGCTCCGGAGGAGTGTTTCATATGTTGCATCAAAACGCAGAGTATGCAACATATGTTTCATGGCCCAGCCGCAACCGAAGTCTTCCCCCCTGAACGAGCTGTGCAGCGCCCTGCCGTCATTGCCGGCGCGGTTGCAGCAGGTCGGGCGGTTTGTCGCCGCAAATGATTATGACGCCACCACGCGATCGATGCGCGATCTGGCCGCCGAAGCCGGCGCCGATCCTGCGGCATTCACAAGGCTCGCCAAAGCATTGGGCTATTCCGGCTGGGACGGCCTGCGCGCCGCCTTGACCGAGGCCCGCCGGCCGGAACCGCCGTCGCCGTTCTCCGGCCGCACCAAAGCGCGGCGCCGCGGTCCCAATTCCGACGTAGCGCTGGTTGCCGACAAATTGGAGGCCGAAGCGGCCGGTCTTGTGCGCATCTCGGCCGGTTCCGTGGCCGGCGCGGCGCGGGCCCTGCACACGGCAGAGCGGATCTGGATTGCCGGCTTTCGCAGCTGCCGCAGCGTGGCCGAATTGCTCAATTATCAACTGCGTTTGTTTCGGCCAGATGAAGTGCAGCTGGTCGGCGGCTCGGGGCCCGAAGATCTTGATCTTGGCGCATTCCACGCCGGCCACGCGGTCGTGGTCATCGGCTTTGCGCCCTATTCCATGGCGAGCGTGCTGTCGGCGCGATCAGCCCATCAATCCGGCGCCACGCTGATCGCGATCGCCGACACCATGACGGCGCCGATGGCGGAAGGCGCCGAGCATTTGCTGCTGTTTGAATCGGCTTCCTCGCCGGGATTCTTCCCGAGCCTGACCGGCGCGATCGCCATCGCGCAATCGGTTGCCGCGGTCACGTTTGCGCTGGGGGGTGCGGCCGCGAAACGGCGGCTGGAGGAAACCGAAATGCGCCTCGCCGCGATGTCGCAATATGTTGCCGAGAAAGGTTGAAATCATGGCCGATCAAAAAAGCCGAGTGCTGCATCGAAGTTTGCGCGAGACACCACCCAGGGCCGTCGGCGGCGAAGGCATGTGGCTGATCGCCGAAGATGGCCGGCGGATTCTGGACGCTTCGGGAGGCGCTGCGGTCTCCTGTCTCGGCCATCAGCATCCGCGCGTGCTCGAAGCGATGTCGCGTCAGGCTTCGAAACTTGCTTACGCCCACACCGCCTTCTTCTCGTCGGAGCCGGCGGAGGCATTGGCCGATCACCTGGTAGGCGATGAGCCCGGCGGTCTCGCCTACGCCTATTTCGTCAGCGGCGGATCGGAAGCGATCGAAGCCAGCATCAAGCTGGCGCGGCAGTATTTTATCGAACGCGGCGAGCCGCGGCGCCAGCACTTCATCGCCCGCCGTCAGAGCTATCACGGCAATACGCTGGGCGCGCTCGCCGCCGGCGGCAACGCCTGGCGCCGCGAACCCTATGCGCCGCTGTTGTCGTCCGCTTTCAGCCACATGACGCCGGCCTTCGCCTATCATGAAAAGCGCGACAATGAATCGGAAGTAGATTTCGTGGCGCGGCTGGCGGCCGAGCTGGAGGCCGAATTCCAGCGCCTCGGCCCCGACACCGTGGCGGCGTTCCTGGCCGAACCGGTGGTGGGCGCCACCGCCGGATGCGTGCCGGCGCCGGAAGCATATTTCCGCGCGGTCCGCGACATCTGTAACCGCCATGGCGCCCTTCTCATTCTCGACGAGGTGATGTGCGGTATGGGGCGCACCGGCACGCGCCATGCGTGGGAGCAGGAAGGCATCGCACCCGACATCCAGGCCGTGGCCAAAGGGTTGGGCGGTGGCTATCAGCCGATCGGCGCCATGCTCGCGAGCGGGCAGATCATCGACACCATCCGGCAGGGTTCCGGCGCGTTCCTGCATGGGCACACTTACCTTGCACATCCGATGGCCTGTGCCGCGGCGCTCGAGGTGCAAAAGATCATCAGCGAAGAGCGGCTGCTCGACCGGGTGAAGGAGCGCGGCGCTCAACTCGAACGGCGGCTGACCGAGCGCTTCGGCAATCACCGTCACGTCGGTGACATTCGCGGGCGCGGCCTGTTCCAGGCGATCGAACTGGTCGCCGATCGCGCCACGCGCACGCCGTTCGATCCCGCGCTCAAGCTCAATCAGCGGATCAAGGCCATAGCCCTCGAAGGCGGGCTGGGCTGCTACCCGGGCGGCGGAACCATGGACGGCCGCAGCGGCGATCATGTCCTGCTCGCGCCACCCTACATCGCGACGTCAGAAGATATCGATATGATCGTCGACAGGCTGGGCCACGCTGTCGACAGCGCATTGAAAATGGTTGGTCACTAGGAGGGAGTAGAAATGAAGAGAGTTATCATCACTACGGGCTTGCTCGCTGCGTCGTTTTCGGTCGCCTCGGCCGCAACGCTCGACACGGTCAAGCAGCGCGGCACGCTGGTGTGCGGCGTCAGCGCAGGTTTTGCCGGATTCTCCACGCCGGACTCCCAGGGCAATTACAAGGGCCTCGATGTCGACTATTGCCGCGCGCTGGCCGCGGGCGTGCTCGGCGACCCCAGCAAGGTGCGCTACGTCGCGCTCACCGCGCAGAACCGCTTTACCGCACTGCAATCGGGCGAAATCGACGTGCTCTATCGCAATTCCACGCAGACCTATCTGCGCGGCGTGACGCTTGGCTTGAGGCAAGGTCCGGTCAATTTCTACGACGGCCAGGGTTTTGTCGTGAAGAGCGACAGCGGGGTGAAGGATTTGAAGGGGCTGAACGGCGCCACCGTCTGCGTCGCGCAGGGCACCACGCACGAGGTGACGCTCGGCGATTACGGCCGCGCCAACGGGATCGAGTGGAAGCCGCTGGTGTTCGATCGCACCGATACGATGTACCAGACCTTCTTCGGCGGCCGTTGTGATGTCATGACCCAGGACGCGTCAGCGCTTGCGGGCGCCGTGACCACGGCTGCATCGAACCCGGCCGACTATACCGTGCTGCCGCAGACCATCAGCAAGGAGCCGCTCGGGCCATTCACGCGCAACGGCGACGAAGTGTGGACCGACATCATCGCCTGGCTGCACTACGGCCTGGTCGAGGCCGAAGAACTCGGCGTGACCAAAGCCAATGCCGACGAAATGACGAAATCCAGCACACCTGCCATCCAGCGCCTGCTCGGCACTGCCGGCGAACTCGGCTCCCGGCTCGGTCTCGACAACAAATGGATGTTGCAGGCGATCAAGGCCGGCGGCAATTACGGCGAGATTTTTGAACGCAATGTCGGCAAGGCGAGCCCGTTGAAGCTTGACCGAGGCCTCAACGCGACCTGGAGCAAGGGCGGCCTGATGTACGCGATACCCTTCAAGTGAAGCGTTGCAGCGGCGCGGGTTGACACGGCCCGCGCCGCCGCCAGATTGGTCATCATGCGCATTACCCTGGTCCACGCCCTCAAGCATTCGATTGTGCCGATCGAGGCCTCGTTCGAAAAACTATGGCCCGAGGCGCGATTGATGAATCTGCTCGACGACAGCCTGTCGGCCGATCTGGCCCGCGAGGGTAAACTCACAGAGGCCATGACCGAGCGCTTCCTCACACTCGGTCGCTACGCGGCCGGCACCGGTTCGGACGCGATCCTGTTCACCTGCTCCGCCTTCGGTCCCTGCATCGAAGCCGTTGCGCGCGCGCACGCGCCGATGCCGGTGCTCAAGCCGAACGAGGCGATGATCGAAGAGGCCGTCAGCAAAGGCCGCAAGATCGGGTTGCTGTCGTCGTTCCCGCCGACGCTGGCGTCGATGCCGCGGGAGTTTCCGCTCGGAATCGAGATCGTGCCGAAACTCGCGGACGGCGCTCTTGCCGCGCTCGACCGCGGCGATCGCGCGACCCATGATCGCCTCGTCGTGGAAGCATCAAAGGATCTTGGGGATTGCGACCTGATCGCGCTGGCCCAATACAGCATGGCGCCCGCGGCCGGGATGGTCGCTGAGGCCTCGGGCCGCCCGGTCGTCACCACGCCGGACAGTGCAGTGCTGAAGCTGAAGCAGATGCTTCGTGGTTAGCCGCGCCTAGGCCGATTTGTTGGCCTTTTTCGCAGGCTTTGTCTCAGCCTTCTTCGCGGGCTTCTTCGCGGCGATTTCTTCCGCGGCGTTCTTGATCGCCCGGGCATAGCTATCGGCGGTGTTATCAGCGGAATTTTGCAGCCGCTTGGCCGCGGCCAGGCCATGGAGCATCGTGCTCTTGGCCATCAGCTTGAACCGCGCCCTGGCTTCCTTGTCCCTGGCCTTGGCAGCCTTGGCCATGTACTGGCCGTACCGCTTTTTGGCGGCGCCCATCAACCTCTTGTTTTGTTGCATGGCAAGTTGCCGGATTACGGCGTCGAGATCGGCTTCGGCCATTCCGGCTCGCTCACTTACTTGATGTCTGCATGGGCGGATTTGAGCGTTAGTCGCGCCCGAAAGGGAATGCTGTAGCTCCCCACGAGCGCGGTGCCGTCGATGTCGGCAAAACCATCTGAATAAGTTCCGGTAAAGCCGCACGTGACCGACGCGGTCGTCGCATCGAGGCGCGGACGGTCGGCAACGGATGCAGTCCCGATGGGTGCAACCATGTACGACGGCGCGATGTCCTACCGTTGTATCGTTTCCGATACGCAACGGGCTGCCAGGATCGCTGTGCAGCGATACATCCATCCTGGATGTTGATCCGCTCACCAATAACGATCGGCTCGTTGTCGCCTCGCACCACTGATCCGAACCAGATACTCGATCCGGAGCCGAGGACCACATTTCCTATGATCGTTGCACACGGCGCAATCCAGCACGACGGGTCGATGTCAGGAAGAAACTGATCAAGCTGGTAGGCGGGCATGATGCGTACCCTTGTTATCGAGGAGCACAGCTTGCTCCTTCACCGTCGGTTGTGCGAAAATCTGTTTCAACGAAAAGCGGACGCCGAAGCGCTGATCAATCTTGGCCGCAGCCATCTCGGCTCGGAGCGGATCTGCGCCGAACTCGAAAACGTTGTCTGTGACGCCGATGTCATCGCGTTGGATGATCTCCAGCCAAATTGCCAGTAGTATCTGCTCGGTGGGTTGGGTCGCCGCTATCCGAGCGGGCGCCAGCTGTTTCGCCAATAGGGACGGCACATCGCGCCGCAACACCTTCCCGATAGCATTGCGGGGTATTGCTTCAACTACGAGAATTCGCGTCGGAACTTTATAGCCGCTCAAGACCTCGGCAGCACTTTCACGGATGCTTGAGGGAAGTACAACGGAACCTGCTTTCGGCACTATGGCGGCGAGAACGTCCTCGCCGAGGGTCGGGTGAGGGATCGAAAACGTCACCGCCTCGGCGACAGCCGGATGATCCAGCAATGCGTTGTCTATCTCCAGCGGAAACACTGAGTGCCCGCCTCTCTTGATGACCTCTTTCAATCGACCAACGATGTACAAATAACCGTCTCCGTCGACGCGTCCGATGTCGCCGGTGCGCAAGTACCCGTCGATAAACGCGTCCGCTGGCTGAGTTCCGACGTACTCCCTTATCACACCGGGACCTTTCAAGATCACCTCGCCGTCTTGGCCCGCAGATAATTCACGCCCCTCCGGATCGACGATTTTCAAATCCGCGCAAATTGCTTGTCCAACAGAGCCGGGCTTGCGCTTCCCCGGGGGCAGTCTGTTCGAACACAAGGTTGAGGCGGTCTCGGTGAGCCCATACGTTTCCAGCAGCGGCGCGGCGTAAAGCTCTTCCAAGCGCGCTATCGATGCAGGCGGAAGCGGCGCGGACGATGAGCGAAAGCATCGCAGCGTGCGAATACTCGGCCTAGAATTTTGTCCCGCATAGTAGTCGCTCATAGCGATGTGCAGCGCGGGCGCTGCCGTAAGCCACGTCGGCGCGTAGTCCCGTAATGCCTGATCGAACGATCGAGGCGAGAACGTTTCGCAGCAATGGATCGATGAGCCGGCAGAGAGCGCTGAAAGGGCTGCCGCTATCAACCCATGCACGTGATGCAGTGGCATCGGCGTTAGACAAATGTCGCTTTCGGTGAGTTCGAACGCCACCTGCATCGTGTCTGTCGCAGCCAGGACGTTGGCATGCGTAAGCCCGACGAGCTTGGGCTGCGCTGTCGTCCCGGATGTGCGCATCAGAACGGCCGGCGCTTCTCCCGACGTCAAGGTCATAAGGCGATCAGAACGCTGCATGTTTCTGGCGGGCCTCACGTCGACGATGCGACAGTTGCCGTGATCCGAGGAAATTTCGTAGATGACTACGGCTATGCCTGCGGCAGCGGCTACTTTCACGCCTATCGATTGAGGTTCGCTGCTCAGCACGACATCCGGCAACAGGACCGAGTAAGCCTCGTCAAACTCGTTTTGCCTGAGCTTTCCGTCCAGTGGACAGCAGGTACCGCACTCGATTGCGCCTAGAAACCCATAGAGCGCAGACGAGCCGCGAGGCATTGGAAAGCACACCCGAGGACTTGATGCGCCTGACGCAGATTTCAACGCTTGGGAAATGACAGTAGCGTTCTCGTTCATCTGGCTATAGCTGCAGAATTGATCGGGGGCGAACCAGACCGCGGGAGTACCGCCACGACGCTCGACATGGCGCCGTATTCGCTGCTGGATCGTCTCGTTATCCGATCGACCGAGGTTGGCAGCACCACCCCAAAGTGATTTGAACCAATTCATCTCGGTACGCCCGCCTCGAACTTGCATGCACGCGATTGGAGCTACTCATCGTCCCCGAAAAGGCCGCGGCTTACGTTTATCGAGGTGCGCTGCGAGCGCTTCGCGAAAGTCTTCTGTCAGATAAAGCTTCATCGGATCGGTAATCGCCATCGCCGCTCGCTCAGCTTGATCCATGAACCAGCGGCGTGCTCGTACGGTTGCTTGCACGCTTAGAGGCGGATTGGCTGCGATCTGGCGGGCGAGAGCTGTAGCTGTCTCGACGACCGAACCGGGCGGAGCAATAGAACCGACGATCCCCACCGCGGCCGCTTCCGCAGCCGAAAAAAAGCGCCCGGTGAGCGCCACTTCCGTCGCGAAGCTGCCTCCGCCGCAGAAATGGAGCAAAGCCCAGAAGCGAGCACCGCCGAGCCCGCGCGGTGTTTCGGTGATCTGAAAACGTGTCTGGCTATCGGCAACGACCAAGTCGCACTCGAAAGCGACACCTATACCCAGCCCCATCACGACCCCGTGTACGGCTGCAACGATCGGCTTCGACTTCGGCAGTCGAGCGAGAAGATCGGCCGTGTGAGCATCCGGCTCTTGTGGACCGCCAAGTCGATCGAACTCCGCAACGGATCGGATCTGTCGTTCGCCGACGTCGGCCCCGCTCGAAAAACAGGGCCCTGAGCCGGTCAGAACGGCGACGAATGCATCATCATCGGCCTCAAACCGAAGCAGTGCAGCCCTTAGTTCTTTGACAAGCTCCGCGTTGAATGCGTTGCGCTTCTCGGACCGATTGAGCGTGATCGTGACCACGTGCTCGTCCCGACTGTAGAGCACCAATTCGTGCTGCGCAGCGGTCATGCGGACACGTCCTCTACAGCCAATAGCTCTTATGAACGATGACCCAACGCCCACCTTGATGTCAATCGGCCGATGCTTCGTCGGTGCCCTTCATGGCCCAAGTGACAAGGCGAACGATAAGGTCTCCGTGGTCAACTGGAATTCCGGAATACGTATGGCGCCATCAAGCAAATATTGCAGCGCACAACGTTACGCGCCAGCTACCGACACGCCGCGCAACACAAGTGTTGCGCACAGGCACTGAGTCCGCCTCGGGTCTTGGCTGTGTGAAAACTCAGACGCTGAACTAACGCGTAGAAATTCCATCTCGATTTCGTCGCCGCGGAAACCAATCGCACTGGTAGGTGCTGCTGGCAGAGGGCAATTGAGAAAACAATTCTGAGCGTCCTTGGCTCAGATGCGTTTTCACACAGCCAGGGTCAAAATCGGAAGTGGCGACCGGCCGTTTCGATGTCCGCTCCGCCCCCAACAGCGGACATTACGCTCCGGCAATGCGATGTCCGAAAAGTGCCAAAACCGGAAGTCGTCGCAGCGAGGCGGCGCGTCGTGCTCATTCCAGCATTCCGGCGAGGCGATAGGCTTCCTGTAACTTCGCAAGGTCTTGATCCCTCCTGAACGGAGCCCCCTTTCGCATCTTGGACACGCGATCAGATGGAGAGAGCAGAGCAACCTGCGGCCAGAGCTTTTGCGCAGCTTCTATGTTGCCCAACATTGCATGACAAGCCATTGTTATGCGAAGAGCTGTCACATAGTCGGGATGATGACGCAACGCATCGACTGCGCACTTGAGCCCCTGCTCATAGTTCCCAAGAAAGAAGTTGGCGGAAGCAAGCCCGCCATGTGCAAAGAAAATGCTGGGAGCCAGCGGGCTTAGCCTCAATGCGCGTTGAAAGTAGTCAATCGCTGTTCGGTGGTCGCCCAGGCACAATTTCGCCCATCCACCCCCCAGCCATCCGAGAATTCCGTTTGGGTTAAGGCGAATTGCTTCCTCCAAAAGACTGTCGGCCAATTCGACTTCATAGCCGATAGCGGTCAGAACTATCGCAGATTGCGCCAATACCCACGCGTCTTGTCTCCCTAGGCGTAAAGCGCTTTTCGCGTAGCCTATCGCTCGAGATGCGTCCGCTGCTGGATCGGTGCTCCACCGCCAAATTGTGCGCTGTTGGAACGTCGCCGCCAATCCTGCGTAAGCCGGTGCAAACTGCGGGTCCAGCGCGATAGCCTGCTCGAAGAGACCAATTGCCTGCTCCGTGGCGTCCCTTGTACGTTCCCAATGTGCCGCCAGCGCGCGCAGATGATAATCGTACGCATCGAGACTGCTGGTAGGTTTCCGCTTGGCACGTTCGATTTCGGCTTGGGTCACGCTGGGGGCGATTGCGCCAACCACGCTGGCAGCTACCTGATCCTGCAGCTCAAAGACGTCCTCGAGTGCTCCGTCATATCGGTCTGCCCACAGATGAGCGCCGGAAGCTGCATCGATCAACTGGCCCGCGATCCGGATGCGATTGCCGGATTTCCGGACGCTCCCCTCGAGAACATACCGGACCCCCAAATCTTGAGCCACTTGCTTGATATCGACAGCTCTGCCCTTGAACGTGAAACTGGAGTTCCGAGCGATTACGAAAAGCTGTTTGTTTCGAGAAAGGGCGGTGGTGATTTCTTCGACCATTCCATCGGCGAAGTATTCCTGCTCAGGATCACCGCTCATGTTCTGGAATGGCAGCACCGCGATGGAAGGTTTGTCGGGGAGCGCGAGGGCAAGTTTTTCCGGTTCTGTCTCGGGGACTTCGGAGCTTTTGCCTCCTTCTTCCCGCACTGGCCCTATGAAACGGAAACCCTTCCGCGGCAACGTCTTGATGAGGCGCTGCTCCTCGCCGGTATCGCCGATCACGTTCCGGGCGGCATTCAGACGGGTCGTCAGCGCGGCATCGGATACGATACGTCCGTTCCAGATGGCGTTAATAAGGTCGTCTTTGCTAACGACGTGCTCCCTGTTGCGGATCAGGTATTCGAGAAGGTCGAACGCCTGTGGCGCGACGGAGACGACGTCCGCTCCGCGATACAACTCGCGCCGGTCAGTGTCGAATGCGTACTCCTCGAAGAGATAGCGCAAGGTGCCAATTCCTCAGGCGGCCTCCGGTTATGGGGGCTCCAGTACCAGTTGCAACGCAAAGAATAAGCCGCCGGCGAGGAAAATGTAAGCCGCCTGTTAAGCCGGCACGCTGGTGCATTGGCACTCTCCTCGGACTGGAAACGAGGAGATACCGTCATGTACACGGCTCTTGGTGCAGCAGAACTGAAGCAGGCGACCAGATCGACGCAGCGCGTATCAAACTTTCTTGGGAGTTGCTGGGGGGCATTTCAGGAATGGCGCAAACGCGAGAGATTACGCGCCGAATTGTACGGCCTGAATAACAGGGAGCTGATGGATATCGGTATCACGCGCGGCGAGATCGAGTACTTCGCCTCGAACGGGGGTATCGACCCGCGGGGCATCCGAACCGCCGAATGATCGTTCGATATCTGCCAAGTAAGGATGGATGGCCGGAATTGGACAAGACCAGATGCACTATTGCCCGGAGGCCCACTTCCGGTATGGATCCAACTCGGAAGTCCTTACAGGCTACTGGGAGGTCCGCTTTTCCCTCACCAACCCACATCATCTGTCAGACCTGTCAGGTCCGAAAAGTGCTCTTGCCAAGTAGAGGATTGACCGATGACCAGCGGGTATTTTGAAGACATCGAAGTTGGCGACAACCGCAAGGCTGGACCCTATTTTGTCTCCAAGGACGAAATTATTCAGTTCGCCAAGCAATATGACCCGCGGCCCTTCCATATCGATGAGGAAGCTGCTGCTCGTTCAGTTTTTGCAGGACTGTCGGCATCTGCTGCTCACACGTTCGCGATCTTCATCTCGCTAACTAACAACGTACAGCCTCCGGTCCGTGCCGTTGCCGGAATGGGCTTTGATGAGTTGAGGCTGCCGAGCGCAGTACGCCCAGGAGACGTCCTCGATCTCGAAGCGACCACTCTGGAGAAGCGCGAATCGAAGTCGAAACCCGATAGGGGAATCCTTCGCAACCAAGTCTACTTGCGCAACCAAAGACGTGAGACGGTGTTGCAGTGCATCAGCAATGTTCTCGTTGCGAGGCGACCGGATGCGAAAGCATCGACGTAAGCCATTCAATAGGTGCCGCGAGTTGGTTTTCGCTCCGATGTCTCTTAATGGGATGGTCCGGCCGTGCTCCCGCCCCGCCAGCAAGCGAAGGGGCGTCAAGACAAGGAGCACGCGGATGCGTCCATGTCCGCTTCGGGTCCAGACTGTGTGAAAACCCCATCGATGCTATGATTCCCTTGCTGAATCGCGGGGGAATGATGAAGGGTTTCGTTCAAGGGGCGGATCGCCAGCAGACGACGCTGTTGCCGGAATGCCTTGATGATTGGGTGGACGAGAGCAATCCTGTTCGCGCGGTCGATGTGTTCGTCGATGCGCTGGAACTGCGCGAACTGGGGTTCGATGGCGTCACCCCGGCAGCGACCGGCCGGCCGGGATATCATCCGTCGCCGATGCTCAAGCTTTATATCTATGGCTATCTCAACCGGGTCCAATCGAGCCGGCGGCTGGAGCGTGAGGCTGGCCGCAATCTGGAAGTGATGTGGCTGACGGGACGGCTCGTTCCGGATCACAAAACCATCGCCGATTTCCGCAAAGACAACGGTCCGGCCATCAAGAAGGTCTGCGCGCAATTTGTTGCCTTGTGCCGCAAGATGGGTCTGCTGGCGAAAGCGAGCGTTGCGATCGACGGCAGCAAGTTCAAGGCGGTCAATTCGCGCGACAACAACTTCACGAAGGGAAAGATGGAGCGGCGGCTGGCGCAGATCGAGGCGAGCGTTGCGCGCTATCTGAGCCAGCTCGACACCGCCGATCGCCAGACAGCCGCCGGTGAGGCGACCTCGGAGGAGCTTGTGGCCAGGACCGCGCGGCTCAAGGAGAAGCTGATCAAGCTCGAAGAGGAAGTGAAGCGCCTCAAGGCGATTGAGAAAGTGATGCTGGCCGCGCCCGATCAGCAGGTCTCCTTCACCGATCCTGAATTCCCGCTCGATGGCGACCAGCGGGCGCGGCTCTGGGATGGTCGGCTATAATGTGCAGGCGTCCGTGGATACGACGAACCATCTGATCGTCGCGCATGAGGTGACCAACGTCGGCACCGACAAGTCGCATCTTGCGAACATGGCCAACCAGGCGAAGGCGGCATTGGAGGCAGAAAAACTCGAAGCCTTCGCCGATCGCGGCTACTTCAAAGGCGAAGAGATCCTCGCTTGCGATGAGGCTGGCATCACGGTCACGCTGCCAAAACCCCAGACATCGGAGGCGAAGTCGGAAGGCCGCTTCGGCAAGCAGGACTTCCGCTACGTGGCTGAGGAGGACATTTACATTTGTCCTGCCGGTGAGAAGCTCGCCCACCACTTCACGAACGAGGAAAATGGATTGGTCTTGCGCCGCTACTGGACCAATGCGTGCCGCACCTGCGCGGTGAAGGCTCAGTGCACGAAGGGACCGCAACGTCGCATCACGCGTTGGGAACACGAGCACGTTGTCGATGCCGTGCAGGCGCGCCTGGACAGAAATCCGGATGCAATGCGTACTCGTCGCGAGACGGTCGAGCATCCGTTTGGCACGCTGAAGATGCGGATGGGGGCGACGCACTTTCTGATGAAGACGCTGCCCAAGGTGGCGACCGAGATGGCGTTGCACGTGCTCGCCTACAACCTCACGCGCGTGTTGAACCTCCTCGGTATCAAACCGCTCCTCGCCGCGATCCGGGCGTGAGGAGTGTGTACTGTTGTGCGCGCCGTGTGACCGTTCAGGTCGCTCAGCGCGGCCCGAGGTTGCGCCCGGATTGACTCCGGACCCGATACAGCAAAAATATGCTCAGACGGTCGCGTCGACGCGGGTCGCGCCCGGTTGCGTGCAGTTTTTGGGGGAGGAAAAACGTTTCCACACGGCCTGGGTCAAAAGCTTCATTTTGGTCGTCGGCCGATTACTTCCGGTCTTCCGGCGGAAGCGGACATCGCAAGGCTATCTCGGCATGTCCGTTTCGTGCCATGATCTAATAATTTTTAGCCACGCCGTAACCAATTCATCTCACTTTCACTATCCCGACCATGAACCCGAGATGATGCAGCTCTTGCTAACGTGTCTGCATCACCATCGTCATGCTCAACCCAGCAGAAGCCGAACTGCTTCTTGCGTCAATTGAGATCATCGCATAGCCTAAAACACGTTTTGCATGTGACAGTTACTGCCAGAGCAGCGCTAAACCCGCTCAAAGCACATAGCGCCTATCTCTCCACACCTTCCTTGCATAATACTGCTGCATCTCAATTAAATCATCCGATTCTTCCGCGCCCCTGATTTTTTACCGCTTCTCCCTGAACAACGGCGACATCACTCGTCCTAGAGCCTCCTCCCTCTCCATATTCCTCTCATCCATCACACCATACTTTCAGCCGGCTTCTCCCATCCCGATTTCCCACTTCCCCTCCGTACTGCCCAGCGAACCTTGCCGTAGTGTTTTATAAGCCTGTCTCTCAATCCATTGCACCCCTGCCATTCACTTGTCGCCCGCTAAACCTGCCATTCAAATGGTGAAGTCGCGCCTTGCGGATGTTGCTTTGCCCGTGAGCGACATCGTCAGTCTCGCTTTTTTTTTCAGCCCACGGATGCGCCGCCTTTGCCCGGCTTATTCCGAGCGCCAGGATGCGCTGCAGCAGGTCCGGGTAATCAAGTCCGTCTGCTGGCCGCCGTGCGAACTCCTGGCTCTTCGCTATTTCGGGATTGGGATTCGCTTCGATGAAATACGGCGTGCCGTCGGCAGCGAGGCGAAAGTCGATCGCGCGTAGCCGTCGAGCCCCAGCGTCCGGTAGATGCGTTTCGCTGCTCGCTGAATGCGGGCGGACACCTCCGGCGCAGGTCCTCGGCCGGCCCGTCTACGATTCCGACGCGTTCCTGATAGCCGAGATCGTGCTTGGCCTTTTCGGTGGCGATCTGCCGTGCCCCCTGACCGCCCATGCTGCCGAATTTCAATTCCCAGACCGGCAGAACGCGCAGCCGATTGTTGCCGAGCACGCCGACATAGAGCTCGCGTCCCTCGATGTACTGCTCGGCGATGGCGGCGGTTCCGAGCCGCTCGTGAACGAAGGCGACGCGCTCTGCGAGCTGCTCGTCCGTATCGACGATCGACGCTTGCGAGATTCCGAACGATCCGTCCTCGCTCAGGCTCTTGACGATCAGCGGCAGCGCAAGGCGCGCCGGCCGTTTGACCTTGCGGCGCATCGGAAACACGGCAAAGGCCGGCACCGCGATCCGGCGATGGTGCACCAGCGTCTTGGACAGATCCTTGCCGCGCGCCAGGATCAGGCCGCGCGGGTTACACCCGGTATACGGGATTTTCATCAGCTCGAGATAGCTCGCGATGTGCTGGTCATACGCGGACGCATAGTGAAACTCCTCCAGCAGCGTGTACACCACATGCGGCTTGAAACTTTCGATCTCGTCGCGCACCGGCTTGATTTCCTCCTGCACGCCGAGCGGGCGAACGTCATGGCCGGCCGCACGCAAGGTGCTCACGACGTCGAATTCCGTTTTCCATCCGTTGATCTCCCGCGCGGTGTATCCGTCGGTCGAGTCCGGGGGCACGCAGTCCGGATGCATCAGCACCAGAATGCGCAGACGTCTCATAGCGCGATCCATTTCCGCCGCGACGGGCCGAACAGCGCGTGCATGGTCTTGGCGGTCAACAGGATGGTGAAGTTGATCACAAGCTTCCGTTCGAGCCGGCGGCGCGCAGATCGAGTTCGCGGCAGCGCGAGATCATGTCGTCGAGAACGGCATCGAGCGTCAGCTGGTTCTCGCCGTCCACCGCGCGACCAGCTGCCTGATCTGCGCGCGGTGCCGCCTGATAAGACCGCGGCCGGCTGCGCCCGTCGATGCCGTGGATCGGCGGAGAAGAGACGGGAGAGGTCGCGGTCGTACGTCTTCGGCGGCTTGAAGCGTAGAACGCCTGCTTCTTCTGGTAGTGCTCGCCAAGCGTCTGGCTGAGCTTATCAGCGGATCGGCACGCTCGCGCGTCGTGACCGGCGGCCGCTTCCCTGCGATCTCGCCCATCAGCTCGTCGACATATTCAAGCTTCTTCAGCGCCGGCCAGCCGGCATACCGCGTCCGCCAGTTCGACCGCGGCCGCAACCACACCGCAAAGGTCTCGGCGAAATCCTCGTCCGGATGGCTCTGCGCGTACCAGCGCCGAAGATGCTGGACATAACGCCGGCTGGCCGGATTGGGCCGGTAGTAGAGCGGGTAGTGCTTCGAAGACGGGCCGAACAATTGCTGCCAGCGCCGGCGGCGCTGCAGCTGGTAGCCGTGCTGCACGGCATGGCCTGCCTCGTGACGGAGGATGGCCATGCACTCGGACCAGGTGCCGCCCTCGACCTCGAGCATCATTTTCTTCTCGAGTTTCATCAGGCGGGGATGGGCGAGATAGAACGGAATGCATGCCGGGCACATCTGCCGGACTGAACCACTCGCTCGATATCCACGTGTGCGGCCGCAGCCGGATGCCCCGCGCTTGCAGCTCTTCATTCAGAGCGCCGAGCAATCCTCGAGCCAGGTGCCTTCGACCGTAACCCTCAGCTCTGAGGCGTTGCTTGAGCAACTGCTCATCCGACAGCTTTTCCCAGGCATATTTCCGACGTGGCATAGGCATCCAAAGTCAAAATCGGTCTTGATGGTGTCATAGGATGCTGCCGGCAACAACCGCGGCCGTCGCCATGTCGAAAAGTGCCAAAGCACTAAATCGCTGCGCGATAGCCCGCTGAAGCGGGGGCCTACCCGAGGGCGCGGTAACCAAATGAGAGATCGTCGATAGCGGGCATGTCGGCCTGTCTTGAGGATCGAGGTGTCGTCAACCTCATCCAAGACAGGAGTTGCCCATGAGTACGGTTACGGTCAGCCCGTTGCGCCAGCGCATGATCGAGGACATGAATGCACGCAAGCTCTGTGCGGGGACGCAGAGGGGCCATATTCACAGCTGCAAGCGGTTCGCTGCATTTCTCAAGCGGTCCCCGGACACGGCCACGGCGGAGGATATCCGCCGGTTTCAACTGCATCTTTCCGAGACGGGCGCGAGCATCTGCAATCGCAACCGCATCATGACCGGGCTGCGGTTCTTGTTTCGCGTGACGTTGCGGCGACTGGATCTTGCGGCCGAGATTTATCACCTCCGTGAGCCGCAGAAGATTCCGCTGGTGATGAGCCAGGACGAGACCCGGCGCCTGCTCGCGGTCGCGAGCAGCCTCAAGGTGCGCGTGCTGCTCAGTCTCGGCTATGGCTGCGGCCTGCGCGCCGGCGAGGTGGTCAGGCTAAAGGTCAAGCACATCGACAGCGCGCAGAAGATCATTCGGGTCGAGCAGTCCAAGAGCCGCAAGGACCGCAATGTCATGCTGTCGCCCGACACGCTCGAGCTGCTGCGGCAATGGTGGAAGACGCGCCGGCGGGGTTTCGATTCCACAACTCCCGTGGAGGAGCGCTGGCTGTTTCCAGGCCAAAGGCCCGGTAAGCCGATGACAACCCGCCAACTCAACCGCCTGTTCCATGAGGCGGCCGATGCTGCCGGAATCCGCAAGGGCGTAACGCTCCATGCGCTTCGACACTCCTTTGCCACCCACCTACTTGAACGTGGCACCGATATTCGCGTTATCCAGGCGCTGCTGGGGCACGACAAATTGGACACGACGGCGCGCTACGCCCGCGTCGCCACCGGCATGATCGCTGGCATCAAGAGCCCGCTCGACCTGCTGTCGCAGCCTTGCAAGAAGCCCAAGAAGAACAGGAAAGACCAGCCGCCGACGTAACGGCCCGCGGTCATGTCTCGCCCGGTGCTGGAGGTCGCGGATATCTTCCGCGACCACGGAGCGGCGTGGCGTCGTGCCAATGTCGGTCACGTCAGCCTCGACCAGATGAAGGTGATGTCGGCCATCGAGCGCTGCCGCACGGCGGCGCTCGGCGGCCATGTGGCGCGCTGCGAAGATTGCCCGCACACGGTCATCGCCTACAACAGCTGTCGTAATCGCCATTGTCCGAAGTGTCAGGGCACGGCCGCCAAGGAATGGCTCGCCGCGCGCGAGGCCGATCTGCTGCCGGTGCCGTACTTTCATGTGGTGTTCACGCTGCCGGCCGCCATCGCGGACATCGCCTATCAGAACAAGGCCGTGATCTACGACATCCTGTTCACGACCTCGGCCGAGACCATGACCACCATCGCGGCCGATCCCGAGCACCTCGGCGCCCGCATCGGCATCACCTCGGTGCTTCACACCTGGGGCTCGGCGCTGACGCATCATCCCCATGTCCACATGATCGTGCCGGGCGGCGGCATCTCCATTGATGGCACGCGGTGGGTACCGTGCAGGCCAGACTTTATCCTGCCCGTGAAGGTTCTCTCGTGCCTGTTCCGGGGATTGTTCCTGGCCAAGCTCGTCGCCGCCCACCGGGCCGGACGTCTCAAGTTTTTCGGCGTCCACGCCCGCCTCGATAACATCAGAGCCTTCAAGACGTATCTGGCGCCGCTGCGCAAGATCGATTGGGTGGTCTATGCCAAGCGGCCGTTCGGCGGCCCCAGGGCCGTGCTCGCCTATCTGTCGCGCTACACCCACCGGGTCGCCATCTCCAATCGCCGCCTGATCGCAGCCGACCGCACCGGCGTCACCTTCCGGTGGAAGGATTACCGGATCGAGGGGCCTGGCCGCTATCAGACCATGACGCTGTCGACCCACGAGTTCATCCGACGCTTCCTGATGCACGTGCTGCCCGGGGGCTTCCACCGCATCCGGCACTACGGACTGCTGGCCAGTGGCAGCCGCGCCGCCAACATCGCGCGGGCGCGCGAGCTGCTCGCCGTGCCGGTCCGCTCCGAACAGCAGGATACCTCAGAGGCCCAAGCGGCCGACGAACCCCGCATGTTGCCGCGACCATGCCCCTGCTGCGGCGGACGCATGTTCATCATCGAGACCTTCGCGCGCGGCAGCGAGCCAAAGCACCGACCCACGCCCGCGCCGGCCGCGATCAGAATCGACACCTCATGATGCCGTCATCGCTGATCCAGCACCGCACCGAAGCGCGCCATTCTGGCCGGCTCTCGCCCGGCAGCACACCGGCTTGCGCCGATCAGCAAGACTGGCCCGTGATCGCACCGAAAATCCTGTCGAGCAACGTGCGATCCGCTTGTTCGCGCCAGCACGCCCGCCCAGGATTCCAGCTAAAGCGATCCGATCGCCAGCGTCGGCTCAACTTCCCCAACACTCACGCCGGCGTCAAATCCCCATAGCGCCCGCTGCACCGTCGGTGCCCCACATCCCGCGATTTCCTGCCTTGGCGCTTTTCGGACGCCGGCTCTCCGAGCGTGAGGATGGTCTCGGCATGCCGGCATCCGAAAACCTTATGTAGTGGAGGCAGACCACCCTGCCTTCTCCGGCATGTTGCACATCTTCAATGGCGATCAACTTGAACATCGCTAAGGCAAACTAGGCCACTGCCAAAACCAAACTGGGCCACTAGGGGTTAAAACAGGCCGGCACCTCGGGCTCAATAGGAACAGTTCGGCAACCGAGAACCTTCCCTGAACCCGGCAGATGTTGTCACGAATAACCGCATGTCTCTTGTGGGTCCAGACTGTGTGAAAACTCAGATGCCGAACTTGCGCGTAGAATTTCCATCTCGATTTCGTCGTTGCCGAAACTTATCGCACTGGTAGATGCTGCTGATGGTCGGCAATTGAGAAAACAATTCTGAGCGTCCTCGGCTCAGACGCGTTTTCACACAGCCTGGGTCAAAAACGGAAGTGGTTCGGCTGGCGCGGCATGTCCGTTCTACCCCCAAGAGCTGACATCATTAGGCCGTCGGCTTAGGTCCATTTCGTGCCACTATCGGAAGCCGCAATGCTCCTTCGACGGCGCGGACGACCCGACGTACAGCATGGGCATGACGGCAGCGGAGGACATCATCGCCTGAGCTGCGCCTCATATAGCCAGGCCGACACATTTCTCTGCGTAGCTTTTCAGCAGATACGCGGGTTATCGCCGACGTCGCAAGTTCCCCCGTCCAAGGGCGCCGTAGCAAACGAGCCGACGCGCGGCACTGGAATGCCGACAGGGGCCAGCACCGAATATAGTGGCCGTGGGGAAACGCTCGCATTGGCGTCCAACGCGAGATGCCGCGAGGTTACGTGGCTCGTGCGAGCCATAGCGGGAGTTGCGAGCATGGCTGCGGCGATCAGTGCAGCCGACAGAAGTTTGGACTTAGTCATTTCTCTCTCTCCAGTTGGCAGACCCGTTACTTGGGTTATCTGATAACCGGACTTGCATTCGAGCCCCGGTATTCCGCAACGCGTCAGGCTCTCTTTGAATGCGAAATCCTGGTCACGCGATCAGGCTTCAATTCTTCTGGTCGCATTACAGGAAATGATCTGGAGTCCCGCGGGGAGTCGCTCAAGGCGATCGGGCGAGCGTTTGGTAAGCCGTCATCGTCACATTACTCAGGTCCCACCGCACGAGAGAGGAACTCGAAACTGCAACCAGACCCTGGTCGGCGCCGGTAGGCCACCGCCAGCCGCGCGCGGCCGATGTTCACACCTCCACGTCTGTATCTCAGCAAAGTCTTGATGAAGAAGACGCGAACGTCGACCGCAAGATCAAAAACGTTTGTCGTGGCTGCTAAGTCGCAAAGTGGCGGGATATCCACAATCAAGGACTCTACATGTCCAAAAAGTGCCATCGCCGGAAGTCAGTTGATTTCTCGATCACTTCGTCGGTGCATTCTTCCTTGCCCAAGCATCTCGGCTCTATACGAAAGAGGCCCGCGAGGTTCTCGTCTAGCCACGATATGGCACCGATCGCATTTTTGGGTGTCCTGTTTTTCGGTTGACGGGCAAAAGCAAACGTAACCTAATCAATCCCTTAAAGTAGTCCTCCTGCCAGGAGGCGTTCATGAACGAGCTCTCGGGCTACGTGTTCTCGTCGCTGCGGGAGGGCGACATCTCTCTCTACCGGGGCTCCGGCAGCGGCTTGGCGCCGATCCTGCTTGTTGCCGCAGAAGAAACCTCGCCCGGCTGCGTCGAGCGACTTGAACACGAATATGCGCTCAAGTCCGAACTTGACGCCGACTGGGCGGCGCGACCTGTCGCGCTTACGCACGATAACGGCCGTATGGCGCTGGTGCTTGAGGATCCCGGCGGTGCGCCGCTCGATCGACTGCTTGGCCGCCCGCTGGACGGATCGCATTTCCTGCGCATCGTGATCCCGCTCGCGGGCGCGCTCCGCCATGTGCATGAGCGTGGCCTCATCCATAAGGACATCAAGCCGGCAAATATTCTGGTGGAATCGGCAAGCAGCGGCGTGTGGCTGACGGGGTTCGGCATTGCTTCGCGTCTGCCGCGCGAGCGCCAAGCCCCCGCCCCGCCAGAGGTGATCGCGGGCACGCTCGCCTACATGGCGCCGGAACAAACCGGACGGATAAATCGTTCGGTGAACTCCGTAGCGATCTCTATGCTCTGGGTGTCACTTTCTACGAGATGTTGACGGGGCAACTTCCCTTCACCGCCGCCGATCCGATGGAGTGGGTGCACTGCCATATCGCGCGGCAACCGGTGCCGCCCAACGAGCGGGTCGCGGGCGTGCCGGGGCCGCTCTCGGCTATTGTGATGAAGCTCCTCGCCAAGACCGCCGAGGAGCGCTACCAGACCGCCTCCGGCCTCGAAGCCGATCTTCGACGGTGCCTTGGGGGAATGGAAATCGTATGGCCGTATCGATCCGTTCCCGCTGGGCACGCACGACCCTTCGGACAGGTTGCTGATCCCGGAGAAACTGTATGGGCGGGAGCGCGAGATCGATGCCCTGCTCGCAGCCTTCGACCGCGTCGTGGCCCACGGCACACCAGAACTCGTGCTCGTATCCGGTTATTCCGGCGTCGGCAAATCTTCCGTGGTGAACGAGCTGCACAAGGCGCTGGTTCCGCCGCGCGGCCTGTTCGCGTCCGGCAAGTTCGATCAGTACAAGCGCGACATCCCGTACACGACCTTGGCACAAGCCTTCCAGACCCTCGTCCGCCAGATCCTCGCCAAGAGCGAAGCGGAGGTGGGCCAGTGGCGGGGCGCGCTGCAGGACGCGGTAGGCCCGAACGGCCAGCTTATCGTCAACCTCATTCCCGAGGTCGAGTTCGTCATCGGGAAACAGCCGCCCGTTCCGGACCTTTCGCCGCAAGATGCGCAAAATCGCTTCCAGATGGTACTCCGACGGTTCCTCGGCGTGTTCGCGCGGCCGGAACACCCCCTCGCGTTGTTCCTCGACGATTTGCAATGGCTGGACGCGGCAACTCTCGAACTGCTGGAGCACCTGGTCATCGATCCGGATGTGCGGCACGTCCTGCTGGTCGGCGCCTACCGCGACAACGAGGTCAGTCCGTATCACCCGCTCATGCGGACGCTGGAGGCGATCCGCAAGGCGGGAGCGAGGACGCGTGAGATTGTGCTGGCACCCCTCGAGCTCGACGATGTCGGCCAACTCGTGGCCAATTCTCTACACTGCAATCGGGATTCCGCGCATCCTCTGGCGCAGCTGGTGCACGAGAAAACTGGCGGCAATCCGTTCTTCGCAATCCAATTCCTCACGGCACTGGCCGAGGAAGGGCTCCTCGCGTTCGACGCGGACGCGGTGGCTTGGATCTCGGACTTAGCGCGCATCCGCGCCAAAGGCTACACCGACAACGTGGTGGATTTCATGGTCGCGAAGCTGAAGCGGTTGTCCGAGACGACGCAGCAAGCACTCAAGCAACTCGCCTGTCTGGGGAACGTGGCCGAGATCGCCACCTTGACCCTGGTTCGCGGGGTATCGGAAGAGGGGATCCACATGGCGCTCTGGGAGGCTGCCAGTACGGGGTTGATCCTCCGCCAAGATAGTTCCTACGCGTTCCTCCACGACCGCGTTCAGGAGGCGGCCTATGCGCTCATCCCTGAAGACGAGCGGGCGGCAGCACATCTTCAGATTGGCCGAGTGCTTGCTTCACAAGCACCGTCGGAGGAGCTGGAGGAGAAGATCTTCGAGATTGTGAACCAGCTCGACCGCGGTGCCACGCTGATCCATTCGCGGGAAGAGCGCGACCGGGTCGCCGAGCTCAATCTTATTGCAGGCAAACGCGCAAAGACTTCAACGGCCTATGCCTCAGCGCTGAGCTATCTCACAGCCGGCCGCGCACTGCTGACGGAGGACAGTTGGGAGCAGCAATACGAGCTCACCTTTTCGATCGAGTACCACCAGGCCGAGTGCGAGCTGCTGACCGCCGATCTGGCGGCGGCGGAAGAACGCCTCACCATGCTTTCGCGCCGCGCCGGCAACCTCGTCGACATCGCCGCCGTGGCGTGCTTGCGGCTGACGCTGTACACTACCTTGGATCGGAGTGACCGCGGCGTGGAGGTATGCCTTGAATACCTCCAAAGGGGTGGTGTTCGCTGGTCGCCGCATCCCATAACGGACGAGGTCCGGCACGAATATGATCGGATATGGCAACAGGTCGGGACCCGCTCCATAGAGGAACTCGTCGACTTGCCGTTGATGAGCAATCCGGGGGTCCGCGCAACTCTCGATGTTCTGACCGAGGTCGTGACGCCGGCATTGTTTACCGACGAGAGCCTGCTCTCACTCGTGATTTGCCGGATGGTCAATCTCAGCCTCGAGCACGGTAACAGCGATGGATCGTGCTTCGCTTATGTCTGGCTTGGTATGATTCTCGGACCGCACTTTGGCGATTACCGGGCTGGTTTCCAATTCGGCAGGCTTGGCTACGATCTGGTGGAGAAGCGTGGACTGCATCGCTACCAAGCCCGTGCCTACATGTCCTTCGGGAATCTTGTTATGCCCTGGACGAGGCACATCCAAACCGGCCGGGATTTGGTGCGTCGCGCCTTCGACGCCGCAAACAAGATCGGCGACCTCACCTTTGCGGCTTACAGCTGCAACAACCTGAACACGAATCTTATCGCAACCGGAGATCCGCTCGGCGATGCGCAACGCGAAGCCGAAAATGGGCTCGACTTCGCGCGGAAGGCGCGGTTTGGTCTCGTTATCGACATTATCACCGCGCAGCTCGGGCTGATCCGGACTCTGCGCGGCCTGACGGCAGAATTCGGCTCCTTCAATGATGAAGGGTTCAACGAGAGCCAGTTCGAAGATCATTTGCAGAGTGATCCACGTTTGGCGCTTCCCGAATGCTGGTATTGGATCCGCAAGCTACAAGCGCGCGTCTACGCAGACGACTGTGCTTCCGCTATCGAGGCAGCATCGAGGGCGCAGCAGCTTCTCTGGACGTCGCCCTCATTCTTTGAGGTGGCCGAATTCCATTTTTATGACGCACTCGCGCGAGCAGCACAGTGCGACGCGGCATCAGCCGGCGAGCGGGCCCGTCATATGGGGACGCTGGCCGCCCATCACAAGCAGCTCGAGGTGTGGGCGGAGAACTGCCCCGAGAATTTCGCGAACCGCGCGGCGCTGGTCGGGGCGGAGATCGCTCGTCTCGAAGGCCGGGAGCTCGATGCCGAGCGCCTCTACGAACAGGCCATCCGCTCGGCCCGCGCCAACGGTTTTATTCACAATGAGGCGCTCGCCAATGAACTTGCCTCGCGTTACTACGCGGCGCGGGGGCTAGAGCAATTCGCCCAGTTGTGTCTGCGGAACGCCCGCTACGGCTATCTGCGTTGGGGGGCCGATGGCAAGGTGCGGCAACTGGAACAGCTCCATCCGCATCTGCGCGACGCAGCAGTCCCTGCATCTCGCACTGCTACCATTGGCGCACCGGTTGAGCGGCTGGATGTCGGTACGGTGCTCAAGGCCGCGCAGGTGGTGTCCGGCGAGATCGTCGTCGATGAACTCATCAAGACGCTGCTGCGGATCGCGCTCGAGCATGCCGGCGCCGGGCGCGGCCTACTGATCCTGCTCCAGGGGGACGAGCCACGGATCGCGGCGGAAGCGACGACCGGCCGCGGCCAGGTTGAGGTTGCGCTGCGCCAAACAGCCGTGTCACCGGCGGAGCTTCCCGAATCCCTGCTCCACACCGTGATCCGGACGCGGGAAAGCGTGATCCTTGATGACGCCTTGGCGCAGAATCCGTTCTCGTCAGATGAGTACATCTGCCATAAGCACGCTCGGTCGGTTCTCTGCCTTCCCCTGGTGAAGCAATCCAAGCTGATCGGGGTACTCTACCTCGAGAACAACCTGGCATCGCACGTGTTTACGCCCGCCCGTATCTCGTTACTGGAACTGCTGGCGTCGCAAGCGGCGATCTCGCTGGAGAACGCTCGTCTGTACAACGATCTCCAGGAACGGGAGGCCAGGATTCGCCGCCTGGTCAACTCGAACATCATCGGGATCGTGATCTGGGATTTTCAGGGCCGGATCATCGAAGCCAACGAAGCCTTTCTCGACATTCTCGGATACGCCCGGGAGGATCTCGTCTCGGGTAGGCTGCGATGGACAGAGCTGACGCCAGCCGAATGGCGCGACGCCGACGACCAGACCGTCGCAGAGCTGAAGGAGGCTGGAACTGTCCAACCGCGTGAGAAAGAGTACTTTCACAAGGACGGCAGCCGCGTACCGGTTCTGCTCGGCGCGACGACGTTCGGCGACCGCCAAGATGAGGGTGTCGCCTTCGTGCTCGATCTGACGGAGCGTAAGCACGCCGAAGAAGCACTGCGCAAGGCGCAGGCGGACCTCGCACACGTAAACCGCGTCGCGACGATGGGCCAATTGACGGCCTCGATCACCCATGAAGTGAACCAGCCGATCACAGCGGCAGTCACGTACGCGTTAGCCGCTCGGCGCTGGCTGAGCGCGGAGCCGCCAAATTTTCACGAGGTGGATGACGCACTCTCTCTCATTGTCAAGGAGGGGAATCGCGCAGGCGAGGTCGTTGGGCGAATCCGCGCACTCATTAAGAAGGCGCCCGCACGAAAGGACGCCGTAGAGATCAACGAAGCCATCCTCGAGGTTATCGCTCTCACCCGTACGGAGGCCGCAAAAAATAGCGTGTCGGTGCGGACGCAGTTGGCGGAGGGCTTGCCGCGCGTCCAGGGAGATCGGGTCCAGCTGCAACAGGTACTACTTAACTTGATCATCAATGCCATCGAAGCGATGCGCGACGTCGGCGAAGAGGAGCGGGAATTGTTCATCAGCACCCGTAACGAACCCGATGGCGTGTCAGTCGAGGTGCGAGATTCGGGTCCAGGCTTCGCGCCGGCGGCTCTTGAGCGCGTGTTCGAGGCTTTCTACACCACGAAATCGGACGGTTTGGGGCTTGGGCTGTCGATCTGCCGGTCGATTATCGAATCTCATAACGGACGATTGTGGGCGAGCGCGAACCGGCCCCGCGGCGCCAGCTTTCAATTCGCCCTGCCGGCGATCGCAAACACTGAGACGTGATGCTGCACTCGTGAGCCGTCCTAAAGAACAGGCAACCCGACCCCGGAGCGTGGTTATTCCGCAAGATATCGCCGAGGCGACCTCATATCGGGAGCTTCTTGCACTCCTCCAGAGTTATGCCAAAACAGGTTTGGAGGAGTTGCGTTCCCTTAATCCCATCACGCGCGGCAAAACCGCCAGCGGAATTAAGCACGACGACTAGCTCACGCGCAACAAATCTTGGAGGGGACGCGATCATGATGGTGAGACTCGCAGTAGCAGCGATCTAGCTGACCGTTCGCGAACACGCGAGCTTGTTAGCCGAGAGTGCCAGATATTCCATAACATTCGATTGGCGAATTCCCGTTTTTCTGCTCAGAGTTTTCAGCTTGCCCGCCCTGCGGGTTGCAGCGCCCGCGCGGCCAGCGGCCACGTCGCCGCCGCGCCACCAAAAAGCGTGATGAACTCCCGACGACGCATGTGCCCCTTGACCTAAAGCCTAGCACTTTGCGATGGGGCGGCGAGCGAGAATTTGCACCCAACCGGGCTCAACACTGATCGGGCCCGATGTCCGAGTCGGGTCAAAAACGGAAGTCGCGGCCTTGCGGCGCGAGGTCCACTTTGCCCCCAGAGTCGGTTCTTCAACCTCTTCTGTGTACTACATTTATTTCAGCGCATGCGCAAACTAATCGTTCTCAAACCAAACTCCATCATGCCGTTAACACAATTTATATTACAATATTTCATATCTTATTAAATATCATACTATTAATACCTATCTCAAAAAACTTCTTAACGAAGTACGGCCCTGAAATCCGACTTCCGTTGTTACCCCACCAACGGACATCAGGCGACCATTGCGGCATGTCTGTTTCGTTGCCAGATGCTGACATTGGTGCGGGCGTTAGCGGTTGCCAAGGATCCGCATATCACTGACGAGCACCGGGCCGTCGAAGCGCGGCAAGCCATCACCCCATACACCAAAAAGCTGAAACGATGACTTTCAATTATTTCTGTTTCGCTGGTTGAGCCAGCAACCGTATCATCACCCCACAGACAAGGAGTGCTCCGATGAACCAGCATGCCAGCAAGAATAGCGTCCCGCCATCGGTGGCGTAGATGTGAGTGGTATCGAGACGCTGCTCAACCGCAATCTTCCGGAAGTATTCGGTGAAGGTGATCCGGCTCGCCGAAGGAGCGCAATTCAGGAACTTTATACCGAGGACTGTGTGCTGTACGTGCCGCCCGGCACTTTCGTCGGTCACGACGCACTGGACAAGTTCGCCGGCGATCTCCGAGCAACGCATCCACACTATGTTTATACGCCTCATGGCTCGCCGCAGGTTCTGCACAATTCGGGACGCCTGGCGTGGGGCTCCGGGCCGAAAGGCGAAACGCCCGCGTACACCGGTGTGGATTTCATCATCGCACGGGACGGCAAGATCGCGGCTCTTTATGTTTACCTCGACCCGCCGCCTACATAATGCGCGAGGAGCGCCGAGGATAAGCGCCAATCTCTCGGCGAGTTGCCGAACCACTAAAACGAACGCGCGCAGCTTAGCTACGCATGAGCAGGTGACCCTCCAGTTCACCAGCACCAAGTTTGATACCAGCTCACTGCCGGGACCGCTTGCGTTCGCGGGCAGTCTTGATTTCAGACACAGCGACGACAGCGGACCATAACGCCAAACCCGCTACGCCCAGAAAGAACCAAGTTGCTTCCGTCATCAGACAAAACCTTTCGGCCCCGCTTAAGAACGTTGCATATGTGCGTAGGTTCCGTTGATTGGACAATTCGCTGCGGTGCAATGGGGCCACCAGCGATGCCGATTAGAACCTAATTCGGCCTCGCTGCGACTAACAAGTCCACCTGAATTCGCATATGCCGAAGCGGCATATACCGCAGGCAATCGGTATTGGGCGGCCAACGAGATAATCGCTTGCATCTTGGTAGTCAAAAAAATGTCGGGAGGGACAATCATTGCGTTCTCCGGTTCCTGTGCTAACGAAGTTATAGCCTGATCGAGCTCAGCATCATCGAGCACCGGAATTGCCAAAATTTTTACGTGAAGCGGGCCTGCAGCCGACTCTACCGAGTGCACAATGGATTGCATGTAAGGTGCGGTCTGTGGATTAAAGACAACACCAATTCGTTTGATGTTTGGCACTATTTCCTTAAGGCTCTGAACCCACTTGCCGCCCATAGAGAAATCGTAGGTAGAACATCCGGTAACATTGCGGCCGGGATGCGCAAAGCTATCGACGATACCTTGACTAACTGGATCGACCCCGACGGCGAAAACAATCGGAATAGTGCTGGTTTCCTGTTGAAATACCTTAGCTTCGACCGGGCTAAATGCGAGCATGACGTCCGGTGAGAGCTTGACCAATTCTGCCGCGTAGGCACGCATGCGGTTCGCTAAAGACTGGAGCGCCTTGTAGACCAAATCCTCCAGAGGACAACGCTCCGATCCGGCGCACCGGTTCTGACCTTTGGGCGATGGTCCCGGAAGCCCAAACCGTCGCAACCGTCGCCCCGCCAAAAAGCGCTATGAATTCACGCCGCTTCATGCGCCCCCTTTTAAGACAAGCCCTGGCGCCGAATATCTAGCCTAGCCTAGCATTTTGCAGCGGGCGAGAAATAGTACCCTATCGGCTGAGCCCCTGATCGGTCCGACGTCTCTCATGGGTCAAAAACGGAAGTGGTGGCCGTGCGGCGGGATGTCCGCTTCACCCCCAGGAACGGACATCCTCGGTTCCGGTTACGTCCGCTAAGTGCCAACTCGGAAGTGCCCCTTCACTCGACGATAAGGTCTGCGCTGCCGAGCAGTATTGCCGGAAATTCTAAGCCGAGTGACGTTGCGGTCTTAAGATTGAGGCTCAGTTCGTAGCGGGTCACTTGGCTAAACGGAATATCACGAGGATTGGTGCCGTTGAGGATTTGACCAATCTGGTTGCCGGTGGATCGAAGCAATTCCGTCAGATCGGACGAATATGACATCAGTCCACCGACCTCAACAAACTCTCTATACGGATACATTGCGGGAAGGCGATGCTTTGCGGCCAGTCCAACAATCGTAACACGATTGGTTAAATGGACCGGGTAACTCAGCACAATGAAGGCATCCGGTCTGTCTTGCTCAAACGCAGCAAAGACACGCTGGTATTGCGCGTCATCAATTTTTCCGTCAAACACCACGGCGGTCAGCGCTGTGCTGGCGGCCTTGGCTGCTTGACGAACCCCAGAGTTGAATGGCCCCTCCCAGCCCTCTTGAGTTTACGCGAGGACGCAGAGGTTAGACAGCTTGGGGAGAGTCTCCTTGAGAAGCCCGATCCGTTTCCCCCAGATTTCCAGTCCCGCGTTAACGGAGGTCCCAGTGAGGTTGCCGCCGGGCTTCGCAATATTTGAGACAAGCCCCTGTGCCAAAGGATCGGACGCGGTGGTGACAATCGGTATTGTCGTCGTGGCCGCTTTGAATGCAAGGCCGACACTACCGCTCATCGAAAAGATTACGTCAGGATGCCTATCGACTACATCATATGCCAGCTTGGCGTAGCGGTCAGGTTGTCCCTCGGCGGAATACCTTTCAACGACGAGATTTTTCCCCTCTACGAAGCCAAGGCGGCTCAACTCGTCGAAGAACGCACGGTAAGATCGATGGTAGCTTGGAACAAATGTGCCGACAGGGTCGGATGGGTGAACCATCGCGAGCCGCTTCATTTCTGCAGGTTGCTGCGCCAGTGCCGCGAGCGGCAATGATGCCGCACTACCCATAACACCGAGAAATTCGCGCCGCCGCATCCCCGTCCCCACGATCGGAATGAGGCAGCTTACCTGCCCGATAGCGATATCTGGAAGACTTTGGGGCCACCCCGGCGAAATATCTTTCGCGGTTCCCATTTCCGAAGTGGGTAGACTGAGAAGTCCGGGCGCGCAACCGGGAAGTCGGCTTTGCCCTTCAAGAACGTACATCGTCAGTCCGGCCTGTCAGGTCCGAGAAAAGTGCCAACAAGAGCAACAGACTCATGCACCGCAGCAAGAGCGTACATTATTCGATTACCTCGTCTGCGCGTGAGATCAGTGGCGGCGGAATGGTCACGCCGATCGCTTTCGCCGTCTTCAGGTTAAAGACTAATTCGAATGGCGTGGGTTGCTCCACTGGCAGGTCAGCGGGCTTCGCTCCCCTTAGAATCTTGTCCACGTAGGATGCAGCGGCAAGCTCGATCAGCATGCCGTCGCCGGTGGTCTTGACGATCCGGCCACGATGCGCGGCGATGGTGGGATCGACGAAGCCTTTTCTGTGGGCCTTGAGCCGGGCCAGCGTGCCCTCCTCATCGACGCCCATTAAGTGGCTGTAGCCAGCGACATCCGCCGCCAGAATAGCTGCCAGTCGCCGCTGTACGTCCTCGCCGGTCAAAAGAAGGGCACCCCTAGATCACCAACTCAGCGCAGCTATCAAAGCATGATGCGGCGGCATCGGCCAAGGCTGGTTATCGGTGCAACCGACCTCGACGAAGTCCGCCAGTTATTTTGGAGCATTAAAAGGTATGACCGTTCTTGGGACCACCCCTAGGCGCCGGCAAGTGACACGTCCCTTTTCGGCAATTCAGGTCGCTGTGGCTAGGATCGGTCTGTTCGACCGTCAAACCTTAATACCTTCTTAACGGCCCTTTTTGACCCCGGGATATTCTCAAGCCCGTCTTCGCGCGTGCAAGGGGCCCCGCTTGTCCATGCCCCCTGGGGGTAGATTTTGCACCCCTGGCCGGAAGCGCCTGCCCGACGCGGCTAGGGCATGTGGCCGATTGTGGTCGCTCAACCATAGAAGCGAGGCGAGCCATGAAGCGTGATCTCTACGCCGAGGTATCGGCGCGTATTGTTGCGGAGCTAGAAGCCGGCGCCGCCCCTTGGGTTAAGCCATGGTCCGCAACGCCGGGCGCGCATACCCCGTACAACGCCGTGTCCAATCGCCCCTACTCGGGCTGCAACGTCGTTCTGTTGTGGATGGCACAAGCCGCCGCCTATCGCACCCCACGCTTTCTAACATTCAAGCAAGCCTTGGAGTTGGGCGGGAACGTCCGCAAAGGCGAGCGTGGCACCAAAGTCTATTTTGTGAAGCAACTCCACGTTCGGGACGAAGTTACAGACGATAGTTCCTCAACACGGCTCGTGCCGATGATGCGCGAGTACACGGTTTTCAATGTCGACCAGTGCGAGAACCTCCCCGACAGCATCAGCACCGGGAAACCAATCCGTGTTCGTAATCCCGACACTCGCGATGAGCTTGCCGACGACTTCCTGCACTCAACCGGCGCCGACGTCCGCGAGGGCCACGGCGAAGCCTACTATGTGCCGAGCCAGGACTTTATCTCGATGCCGGCATTCGCTGGCTTCAAGGGCGCGGATCACTTCTACAACGTGGCGTTCCACGAGCTAACGCATTGGACGGGCCACAAGTCGCGGCTTGATCGAGACTTGAAGAACCGGTTCGGCTCACGCAGCTATGCGGCTGAAGAACTGATCGCAGAATTGGGCGCTGCGGTTCTGTGTGCGGAATTTGGCTTCGATGGCGACGTCCGGAGTGCGGGCTATATCGGCAATTGGATTGAGCTTCTGAAGGCCGACAAACGCGCGTTCTTTACAGCCTGTAGCCACGCCTTCAAGGCTGCGGATTATCTGCGCGGCTTGGCTCTTGCCGAACCCGCGGAAAGGGCAGCGTGATGGTATCGCGGGAGCCGTCCAACCCCGGGCAACGCGCATTCCGTGAGCCGCTTTACGACACTGACCCGCGGACGGGCGCCACTATAGAAGTGTTTTACGCAGATCGCGGGCTGGAAACATTCGGCAGATGTGGCGCGGGATGGTTCTGGTGGCATCGCAGACGCGGTCATGCGCCAGATCGCTCGCCTACGGGTCCGTTCGCTACGAGCTACGCAGCATATCGCCATGCGGCGATTAACGGCCTAGCTGCTTCGATGCAAATAGCGGCCGGGATCAACTCTTAACCGCCTGCGTAATTTTGTTTGCGCGCTTACCCAGTGCTTACCCAGCCTCCGGCGGCTTTCGGCGGAAATTCAGAAAACGGCTGAAAATGCTGGCGCACCCGACACAACGATCGACCTTT
>CAWGSN010000009.1:0-194222 GCA_963825225.1 uncultured Alphaproteobacteria bacterium | reverse complement strand
CTGGGGACGCATCGCCATCCGAAAGTCCCTGTCATTCGGTCCCCGCGAAGCCGAGGATCTTGTTAATGCGGAGATCTTCGGCAAGCGCGGTCCGTCGGGCTCGCCCGTGCAGGCGCTCAGCGGCGCGTTGGCTATAGCGGCGCAACGTGCGCCCGATCACGGCGGGGATCGGCTGGGCCGGATGCACACCTCTGGCCACCAGTCGGAGCAGCCGGTCGCCCGAAAAGCGCCGAAAAAGTTCATCATCGAGCGCAACGATCGACTCGTAGCTGCCCGGGTCGCCCTGACGGCCGGCGCGCCCAAAGAGCTGGCGGTCGATGCGACGAACTCGTGATATTCCGTCAAGACGACATGCAAGCCGCCTGCCTCACACACCGCCGGGTGCAATTGGATGTCGGTGCCGCGGCCGGCCATGTTGGTCGCGACCGTGACGCGCCCCGGTTGACCCGCACGCGCGACGATCTGGGCCTCATCGCGATCCTGTCGCGCATTGAGGACCACGGGTTCGAGCTCCTGCCTTGCTTAGCAACTGCGAGATATGCTCGGAAGCTTCGACTGAGCGGGTCCCGATCAGCACGGCGCGAGCTGCGCGAGCTGCGGTATAAGCGGATTTGACCACGGCATACCATTTGAGCTCGGCCGTGGGCAGCACGCGCGTGCCTGAATTTGTTCGCCGCAACGGTCGGTTCGTGGGGATGCGCACGACTTGCAAGCCGTAGATGCCATACAGTTCTCCCGCCGGTTCGATCGCGGTTCCGGTCATGCCGCAAAGATGCAGGTAGCGCCGAAAGAACCGCTGGTAGGTGATTTGCGCAAGCGTCTTGCGCCGCTCCGTGATGGCGCAATGCTCCTTGGCCTCGATGAGCTGGTGAATTCCGCTTTCCCACGAGCGGTCGGGCATGACGCGCCCGGTATACTCGTCCACGATCTGCACTTTGCCGTCGGCGACGATATATTGCACGTCGCGCCGGTACAGATGGAGGGCGGCAAGCGCATGTTGCACGAGTTCTTCGCGCGCGCGCCGAATGGCCCACAAACCCGGCAGTCCGGCGGCCAGCCGAGCGATCTGGCCTTCGCCGCGGGCGGTTAGCCGTATCGACTTCTCGTTTGCGCGCACCTGAAACCCCTCGCCGGGAGCCAGACGTCGAGCTACATCGAGTGCGGTTTCGTAGAGACCGGCTGCGTTTTCGGCGCCCTCCTGCATTCCTGAGAGGATCAACGGCGTGCGCGCCTCGTCGATCAGCACGCTGTCGGCTTCATCCACGATCGCAAAATGCAGACCGCGTAAGAGCAGTGGTTGATGGCGGCCGACAAATCCGCTCTTGAATAACTCATCGATGAGGAGCCGCGCGCCGGCGCGGCGTGGGCCGAGCGCAAGCCGATCGCGCAGGTAGTCGAACACGAGCTCTTTGTTGGTGCAATAGGTGACGTCACTTCCGTAAGCGCGTTGACGTTGCTGGGGTAGCTGTCCGTGCTCGACCAGCCCGACGGTGAGACCGAGCGCATTGTAGACGGGTGCGAGCTGCTCGGCGTCGCGGCGTGCGAGATAGTCGTTAACCGTGATGATATGAACGGGGCGGCCCATGAGCGCGGCGGTGACCGCCGGCAACAACCCCGTCAAGGTCTTGCCCTCGCCGGTTTCCATCTCGGCGATGGCCCCGCCCATCATGGCGGCGCCGCCGAGCAACTGGACGTGGAAATGGCGCATCCCGAGGTGCCGGCGCGCCGCCTCGCGCGCAAGCGCAAACGAGAGCGCCCTCTCGTGTGAGTAGAGGCTCGCCGACAGCAATCGTGCACGCAGCTCATCCGCAAGCTCGCGCAAACGCCGGTCCGGCAGGTTTACGAGCTGCGGTTCCAGATCCTCCGCCCGCCCCGCAAAGCGCTTGAGCCGGTCACGTGCAAGCGCTGACAGCAGATAGGGCGAGACGCGGCCCCAGGCGCCCAGCAGGGCGCCATCGAGCCGGCCCTCCTTGCGAGCGGCCTGCTCCGCATAGGGCGCATCCGCCGCAAACGAACCGGCGTCGATGATCTGTCGTCGGTGGCGCGAGAGCAACATGCGGATGACCTTAGAACTGTAGCTGGGACAGCAGCAGCTGCCGCACGCGGCGCCAGATCTGCTGGCCCGCCGGCTCCCAATCGTGGTTGAAGCGCACGTAGGCGCGGCTGCCGAACGCGGCGGCCGCCGCAGCATTCTCAGGTAGCACGATGTCTACCTGGAAGACGCGCTGCAACGTCTTGGTGCCATGCGGGTCGCCTGGATCGACCGCGAGGGCGCCGCCGCCGGTGCCGCCCAAAGCCTTGCTGGGGAGGTCGTCGCGCCCGGCCGGTACTTCGCGGACGATCTCCGCCGGCAGGGTGGCATCAAGGCGCTCCGCGAGCTTGACCACGGTGCTGTGCAGCCGATGACGAACGAGGTCGATGTCGTCCTGACGGATCGTCGCGCGCACAATGCGCGAACCCGCGGGAAGCACGTAACCGATCTGCTCGCCCTCGCGCAGAAAGCGTCCGGGAAGGTCCTGCGGTTTCATAACCGCAAAGGCGCCATCGCTGTGGCTACGCGCAGTGAGGCGCTCGGCGCGACCGATCGCGGTCGCGAGCTCGGCTCGCACTTGCCCCAATTCCGTGGTTGTGATCTCTGCGCGCACGCGGTCGGCGAAACGCTCGGTGGCAAGCCGCATTTCGAGCTCAGCGACGCGCGCGCGCAGGATTTCGAGTTCGGCCTTGACCGTGGGTTCTTCGCTCTCGACCAGTGCTTCGCCAGCGGTCACCATCTTGCCTGGCTCGACCAGAAAGGCGCGCACGAAACCGTCGGCTCCCGCACGCACGACCGCATTCTCCGGCAGCCAAACCACGCCTTCGGTGGTCGTATAGAACGGCGCCGGGATAAGGAAGAGTCCGATCGCGGCGGCCAGGATCGAGCCGAATGTCGCGGTCACCGCGCTGGCGCGGTTGCGATGAAAGCGCGGGCTCGCGAGTACTAGCCACAGCGCCTTGCCGACCGGTAGCGCAACACCCGTCAACAGACTCCAGACCGCTATTGCCACGCCGACGGCGAGGTAGTGCGAGGCAATGAACACTGCGATCGTGAGCATCACCGCCTGGCGGTAGAGGAAGGCTGCCGGCGCGTAGAGCAGGAGCCAGACGCGCTCGCCATCCGTCGCCACGAAATCCTTCAATCCCTCCGTGCGAAACACGTAACGATCGACCAGGTAGCCCCAGTACCGGGTGGCGCGCGGCGCCAGGTTCGGGATTTCCAGCAGATCGGCAAGAATGTAATAGCCGTCATAACGCAGGAGCGGATTGCCGTTGAACACGACCGTCGAAACGCCGGCAACCACCATGGCGTCAAAAGCGAGCGCTCGAACGACACCGGGCTCGACCGCGAGCCATACGTAAAGCGCGAGCGCGGCGAAAAAAACCTCGACAATCATTCCGGCCGCGCCGACAAGCGCACGCCGCCATTTGCTGCGGAATCCCGATGCGGCAGAGGCGTCGACATAGGGCAGCGGCGCAAATACCAGGATCATCACCCCAAACTCGTGCACCGCTCCCCCGAACGCCTTGACGGCAAATCCATGCCCAAATTCATGCATGGCCTTGAGCAGGAGATAGACCAGGGCGAGTGGCACAATATTGTCGGCAGCAAGCACGCGGTCGGAGGCGTCTGTGCCGAGTTCTTGCCAGTGCTGTGCCGCCAACAACAACGCCGGCAGCACCACGAGCAGCCACACCACGGTACCAGGCGAGCCGAACAGCCATTTGGCGAGCGGCCGTGTACGCTCGAAGAACATGTCCGGATGCCAGAACGGGATCCGCAGCGCCAGCGGGTAGAGCACATTGCCGAGCCATCCGGATCGTCTGGCTCGGGCCGTGCGCTCTTCCAGGGCATCTGAGTCCGGCGTCGCGTCGGTCTGCAACAGGTCGGAAGCGTTGAGCTCAGCCAATAACTGGATGACGTCGCTCTGGCTCGGCGCCTCTTCTGCGAGATGGGATCCTGCCTCCAGCCAGAGCTGGTCAACGGTTCGCACGCCGTCCATTGCCGCAACGATCATGTATCCAGCCGGCGACAAGCGGTGCACGCGGCCATTCGCGTGATCCTGCACGACATACCAAATGTTGCCGCGATAACGGTGCCGATGGACCGAGGTATGGTCGCGAAGCTTTGGCCTGCGTCGCGCGACGCGATACCAGGACGAGCTCAGGAACGGGGCGGCGGCGGTCATGTCGACGCTCTCAGGGCAGGTACTTCCACGCGGCAAGGCGCAGCCAATCGACGACCGGGTGCATCCAGATCCACACAATCGAGCGTCGACCGGCTTCGATCTTGGCGACGCCTTCCATCCCTGGTCGCAGGTGCAGACCGTGTTCCGACAGGCGACCCTCGACTCGGAAGGAATTGCGTCCTTCCTCTGCGACCGTAACCGGCGTGATTTTGCTGAGGATAATCGGCAACGGGTCGCCAGGCTTGCCCGCGAGTGCGACAGTGCCGCTCTGTCCGACCGCGATATAGCGAACATCACGTTCGTCGACCTGAACAATCAAACGATAGGAATCGAGCGGAGCAATCTCGAACAGCGTCTTTCCCTTCTCCACGGGCGAGCCGAGCATCTGGCTCAAATCTCCGGACACGACGATACCGTCGAACGGAGCGAGGATGCGGGCGCGCGCGAGCTTCTCCGCCGCTAGTGCCAATTGCGCTTCGGCCTGCCGGATCTGCGGTTCCAGGACGACAAGGTTGTTGCGGTCGTGCTTGGCGAGCGCCTCGCGATGCCGCTGAAGCAGCTTGTCGCGCTCCCCGCGCCACTTCAGATGATCGAGAACGAGGTCGCGGTCATCGAGCGCGGCGAGAAGATCGCCGCTCCGCACAGTGTCGCCAGCCCGAACTGGGGCGGCCCGAACGAATCCGTCGAATGGAGCGACGGCCGCGCGCTGCAGTTCGGCTTCAAGCACTGACTTCGAGGTGACGCGGTGCTCGCCTTTCGCAAAGACCAAGGCCAGCACGAGCGCAATAACGCCGATAGCGCCGAGCTTGAGGCCCGGACGTCGCGGCCCGAACAGCGCCTCATATCCGTCGCCGAAGCCATCTATCACGCGCCCGGCCACAAACCTGTTCGCCCGTAACTGCAAGCTGACTTGGGGTCCCAGCAGCGCCGCGATGGCCTCCGCTAGCTGCAACGTTTCATCGGTAAAAGGTTCGGCGCGATGACGTTCGAAGGTGAGCGCACCGATCAATTTTCCCCGACTGCCGGCCAGCACAACGGACATCGTCGACGCGCCAGGCGCTTTCGCGTTCTCCGCCAACGCCCGATGGGCAAGCGTCACAGCGCGTTCCATCGCAGGCAGTAAGGGATAGGCGACGCAGCGGCGCTGCTCGATCGCCTCATCCATCGCATTCTCGATCGCGTCTACCAGGCGGCTCTCGCGCTTGAAGCTGGCGGAGTGCGAGACCGCGCGCAGGCGAACCGTGCCATTTCGCTTGACCACGCCCATCGATACGCGGTCGCACCGCAGACGGGTTGCAAGCTCGTTGGCGACCGTGATCGCCATCCCCTGCAGCCGCGGCTGCGCTCCGACCGCGGCAAGGAGGTCGAGGCACGATGCGGCTCGCGCAATATCGGACGCGAGATCTTTGGAGCGCCTCGCCCAGGGCAGTGCCTCGAGCCAGCCCGCCCCCCAGCGCAATTGTTCAGCGACGATTTCGGGAGTCGCCTCGGGTCTGCCTGCCGTCGTCGTCAACGCGATGGCCGCAGCTGCGATCGGTTCCCTCGCCGTGCCAATCGGTACGGCGACAATAAGGGCCACCGATTGCGCGGGACTGGCACCAGGACCGATCCGACCGGAGGCAACAACAGTGCGGCGCTCCGCATAGGCGCGTTCGGCGAGTCCCAAGAGATCGCTGACATCAAGGTCGCACGCCGGCCACGTCACCGAAAGACGCCGCGAACTTGTATCGGCCTGCCTGATGAGCAATAGACCCGCCGCCACTCCAGCAATGCGGCTACATTGTAGCGCCAACCAAGCGGAACCAAATGCCGCTTCGTTTCCCGCGTCCAGCAATCCATGCCAGTGCGGCGACGTGGACGGGTCTGCGGGTACCATCCGCAATTGCAGCGCAGCTTCCGCGCTTGCCGATCGGTTCGAACTCAGACATGTGCTGCCCACAAACTGGCCGACAGATGGCCTCGCCGCTACAAATCATGGAGGTCCGGCACATCTACTTGGTAGCACGCAGACAGGGTCCTGCTGACGCACTCGTTCGAGGTACGCCATTTGGACCGTCGCGCCCGCCTGCCCCTACGCAATCTTCTCTGCTAACTCGTTCCGGTCGTAACTTGGCGACTAATCCTATGCAGGCTAGCTTCAAGTGAAAGCGCGAAAGCCGGACGGAGGCCGCATGGCGGTCTCAATTGGCAGGGTCTTCTGCAGACTTCCACGCATACCCTGCGTGGTGTTGTGCTTCTGCTGGCCTCCGTTGGAATTTCTGCTGACCGGCTCTGCGGCGATGTCGCAGACCCCGGCACCGGTCGCGGCTGCGCGCGAGTTCGATTGCGTGATCGAGCCGCAACAGATCGTCAAGCTCGCGAGCCCGGTGGTCGGGATGATCGCGCGCCTTGATGTCGACCGCGGCGACATCGTCCGGCAAGACCAAGTCGTCGGCAAGATCGCGGATGGGGTTGAGGCCGCAGCACTGGCGCTCGCACGTGCGCGAGCGACCAATGATTCTACGGTGAAATCCGCCGAGGCCCGCCTGCAGTTCCTGCGCCACAAGCATGAACGATTGGATGAGCTCCATACCAAGTTCGTCAGCTCGCTCGCTGCGCTCCAGGAAGCAGAAGCGGAGGCCCGGGTCGCCGAACAGCAGCTCAAGGAGGCGCAACTCAACAAGGAGATTGCGCGCCTGGAAGTCATCTATGCGGAAGAAGTTTTGAACCAACGCACGCTGCGCAGCCCAATCAACGGCGTCGTGATCGAGCGCCTTCTCGTTCCCGGCGAGTATCGAAATGACCAGAGTCCGATCCTCACGCTCGCGCAGATCGACCCGCTGAAGGTCGAAGTCTTCGTGCCCACCGCATACTTTGGGCAAATCCGTATCGACAGCAAGGCCGAGGTGCGACCAGAACAGCCGGTCGGCGGGATCCATATCGCCACCGTCACGGTCGTCGACAGTGTGCTCGACGCTGCGAGCGGCACGTTCGGGGTGCGTCTCGCTTTGCCGAACCCGCATTTGACGCTGCCGGGTGGGATTCGCTGCCAGGTCACATTCGTGATGCATCCAGCCGGCGATGCCCCGGCCTTGGCATCTGGCGACGTGCTTCGAAAGAGTGATTAAGTTCTCGAGTCTGCAGCCGCCAAAAAGCGGCGAAATACAGATAGCCATCATTGGAGTAGAAACTCCCTTCGGCTCGACTGGGCAGTCTTAGATGAGTCCAATTGGGTTTAGTAGTATGGTGCCTGCCCGCAATCCGGAGCCCAAGCAGCGGCGGGACTATGCAAGGGGCACATCGGTGGGATGGTTGTAGTGTTCGTCCACCCAGGTGAAGAATGGTTTTTTGGTTTGATCCATGGGGCCTCGGAGGTCGCGCTATACTAGGTTCGCGGGCGCAGTATAAATCCTCGGATGGTCTGATGGTGTGACCGAGGTTTCCTCACCAGAATTATACTTTCATGTAACCGACTTCCAGAGGGTACTGGGATTTTTTGGTTTGATGGTTCTACCTTAGGTTTTGCAAAGGTTACAAAGCACTTTTTCTAGAATCCATATTTTCGGGTCCCCTCACAAAGGCCCGGCCCACTGGTGGCACCCCCTGACCATCTCATCCCCCGGTCCTAGGCTGTAGGACGGTGAAGTTACCCGCTGAGGTTGCTCCCCCGGACCTAGGATGGACTAGGTGGTCGCGGCACCCTAACGACGCGCAAGGCACGGATTGAGCCGTGCTGTTCCGATCGTGACTTACCTGTTGGGTCTTATATTCCCTCGACTGTCGGAACCGGCGGCCGCCCTGCGCAAATGCAGCGAGCCATAATTACCTGCGAAGGTAAGCCCTAGGATCAAATCACGAAACGCGACCGATGTTGGATGTACTAATCGGCGGCCGCGCGGGAGGGGTTCGATGGTGCACTTGCGCCGCGAATGAGTACCGCGCGTTACCCCTGAAGCCATCGCCAATACCTTCGCAAGCGCCGAGTGGGACGATCCGCGAAACCAACAAACCACCGAATGGTCCAAGCGTCGATTATTCAACGGCTGAATTAGATCAGCTGGCGCTCGGACCATTCAACCATGTCACCACCATTATGGTGGCATCGTTGAATGGTCTAACCTTTGGAGGTAACTTTGGCGAAATCATCCAACACGTGGTGCAAGAAACTTATGCACAAGGCGAAGGTGCATGCTCTGAAGCACAAGCTCGGCAACGAGGAAGGGTTGCTCGAGCGTAGCGGTGGCGAGAGCTACCACAACAAGATGATACTCGACGACCGCCGCGCGCAGCTCGCGAAGTACAAGTTCGGTGTGGTTGATGGTGACATGCCGGACAAGCCCGGCCCGAAGCCTGTGCCGACGATGGCGCAGGTGAAAAGTCATGGGCCCTCGCGCTGGACTTCTGGCTGCACGCCGAACGGCATGGCGAAGATGCCAGGGGCCTCATCCTGCGCAAGACCCGCGAGGACCTGAAGGATTTCATCGACACTGCCGGGCACATGTATGCCGGAAGTGCGCGATACTCGGAGAAAGGAAACTTCTTCAGGTTCACGAGCGGGGCGAAGCTTTATTGCGGCTACCTCGAACGCGAAGCCGATGCGGCCAACTATCAGGGCTGGAGCCTCACCCGGCTTTATTTCGACGAGCTGACGCAGCTGACGACGCTCGACCCGGTGCTGCGGCTCCTGGCGACGCTGAGGTCTGCGAAGGGCATCAGGCCGCAAGCGAAATTTTCCTGCAACCCGGGCGGCCCGTCGCACCACGAGGTCAAAGCGAAGTTTGTCGATCTCGGCGCCTACAACGTCACCTGGAGGGACGGGCTAAGCTGGGTTTTCATTCCCGCCCGCGTTCAGGACAACCCGGCGCTGCTTCAGGCCGATCCGCGCTATATCGACCGCCTGAAGTCGACCGGAAGCCCGCAGCGCGTCCGTGCCTGGCTCGAAGGCGATTGGAACGTCATCGAAGGGGCCTTTTTCAGCGAATTCATGGCGCGGCACGTCATCACGCCGTTCACGGTTCCGGCGCACTGGACGAAATTCCGTTCGATGGACTGGGGTTCCGCATCGCCGTTCGCCGTGCATTGGCTGGCGGTCGTTCAGGACAACTTCGAGCACGATGGCTGCACCATTCCGCGCGGCGCACTCGTCGTTTACAGAGAGTGGTACGGAGCAAGTGCACCGAACGTCGGCCTGAAGCTCACCGCCGAGGAAGTTGCTGCCGGGATCGTGTCGCGCGAGACCAGCAAGGACGGTAGGAGGGAGGAGATCGCTTATGGCGTGCTTGACCCAAGCGCCTTCGCCGTCCAGAGCGGACCCAGCATAGCAGAAACCCTCATGCGGCACGGCGCGGTGTTCCGGCGGGCCGACAACACGAGAACATCGGCCATCTCCCATGACCGGCGCAAAGGCGGATGGGACCAGCTCCGCGCCCGCCTGAAGGGCGATGGCGATGGACGACCGCTGATCTACTTCTTCTCGACATGTCGCGACATCATCCGAACCCTGCCGCTTCTCCAGCACGACCCCCACAACGCCGAGGATGTCGACACGGACGGTGACGATCATGCGGCAGACAGCATCCGATACGCATGCCTTTCACGTCCCTACCTTGCGCACGAACCCTTCGAAGACGAGACCTCCCGCTCGCCATACCTTGTCGCAAACGCCTTTAGGTTTTCAGAGTTACGGGATTGAAGCGATGAGCGCATCGATGGCAGTCATGCGTCGCAGACAGCAGGCCGAGAAGGGTTTGGACGCTGGGCGGAATGCCGGAGACGAGGAAGCCTTCCTCGATTCTTTCAAGCGGCTCGTGGCCAATTAAAAACTAGCAGCGATGCGCCTTCGGTGCCGACCCCGTGCCGACCAGGTCCGGACGCGCCGGCCGAAGTTGCGGTCGAGGTCTGGCTGAGCGAGGTCGTGTCTCCATCGGGCGAAGGATAGCAGCCTCTTCGGGCCTCACGGCCAGCGCCCTTAATGGTTGGGCACCTCTTAGAAAATTGATCCTTGTGTGGGAAGTTCGTGTGGGAACGTTCGCCACCTATCAGCTAACCGATTCATTTTATTGGCGCACCCGACACGATTCGAACGTGTGACCTTTGCCTTCGGAGGGCAACGCTCTATCCAGCTGAGCTACGGGTGCAGCAGGGGTCCATTTAGCCGATTGGTCTGGTATCGGCAACGGCCTTGCGGGGGCCCGCCAGGACTAGGGTGGCAGGGCGAAGGCCCTCATTTCCCGTCAAAAATCTGAACCGTTCCGGCCGATTGGTGCTAGTCTGAAGACGTTGATCTTCTCGGCCATCGATGGGGACGTCCGATGTATAAGAAGGTTCTTCTCGCCTATGACGGGTCAATCGAGGGACGGCGCGCTCTGCGGGAGGGCGCCAAGCTAGCGCAAATGTGCCGCGCCGAGGTCTTCCTGCTGGCGGTTGTCGAGGTTTCCTCGATCATGACGCCTGAGGCCGGGCTTTCTATTCCGATCGAGCTGCAAACCGAGGACTACAAGGCGATCCTGGCCGAAGGCTCGGAGCGTCTGAAGGCGCTGGGCTTTTCCCCGACCTCGCGGCTGGAGGTGGGGGACGCCGGACAGAAGATTGCGGAAGTCGCCGAAGAAATCGGCGCGCATCTCGTCGTCGTCGGTCATCGTCCGCAAGGACCGCTGGCGCGATGGTTCGGCTCGGTCGGCAGCTACCTGGTCAAGCGGCTTCGTTGCAGCGTCCTGGTCGGCCAAACCGAAATCAGCGACGACGAATTCGAGCGCCTGAAGCCGACTGAGGCTGCCGCCTCAGGCTAGGCCTGATCGCGCGGAAGCAAGCGGCCTCTCGCTACGCGGGAACGATGATCTTGCCGATCGGCCACAGCGCGATGCCGGCAAGCTTGAGGTGCGCCCAGGCAAAGGGAATGCCGATGATGGTCACGGCCAGCACGATCGCTGTGACGACGTGGGCCAGCGCCAGCCACCATCCCGCCAGCACCAGCCAGATGATGTTGCCGATGACGCCGAGCGGTCCGGTGCCGATATCCTGCTGTCCGGTATAGAGATCGCGTGACACGGCCGTGAACCCGAATGGAAACAGCGTGTAGGCCGCGATGTTGAACGCCGCCCGCGCCCAGGGCAGGCCGATGATCGTAATCGCCATGATGATGGCGGCGACCAGCCAGCCGAACGCCATCCACGCGCCGCCAAGCACGATCCAGAGAATATTCAGAAGCAGCGAAACCGGAGACATGGCCCATCTCTATCGTGCCGGAGACGCCATTGAAATCGAAAAAGCCGCCGCGTGATTGATTCAGATCGGACGCTGTGCCCGGAACCCGATTGCCGCGGGCCGCCCAGCCGCTAATCTGTGTCCCGACACGATCCGAATAACAGGCGCCCACAGGGAGAAGCGTTGATGCGTCCGCTCGAATTCGGCTGGTATCTGCCCACGCATGGCGACACCACGGCCTATGGCCTGATGGAGGCGCAGATCCCGGGCTCCCCTGAACTATGCGACCGCGTGGTGCAGGCGGCGGAGCAGGCCGGCTTCCAATATCTGCTGATCCCGGTGGGCTCGACGTGCTGGGAGGCGTGGATTTCAGGTGCGTTCATGGCGGCGCGGTCGTCGACCATCAAGCCGCTGATCGCCGCCAGGCCCGGCTATATCAATCCTGTGCTGCTGGCGAAGATGATCTCGACCTTCGACCAGATGTCGGGCGGTCGCATCTGCATCAATCTGATCGCGGGCCAGAACGAGAGCGAAGTCGAAGGAGAGGGCGTGCTTTACGCCAAGGAAGAGCGCTATGCGCTGATGGATGAGGAAGTCTCGATCCTCAAGGCGCTATGGACCACGCGGGGACCCCTGAATTTCGAAGGCAAGTTCCACAAATTGTCCGGCGCGCATATCAGGCCGCGTCCCTTGCAGCAGCCGTTTCCAAAATTCTATCTCGGCGGCGGTTCGCGCCAGGCCTGGGAATTATCCGCCAAACATTCCGACGTGCATCTGTTCTGGGGCGACCTGCCGGAACGGATAGCTGCGAATATCGCCGAGATCAGGGAGATGGCACGGGCGCATGGCCGCGAGAACGACATCGGCTTCGGCATGCGGCTGCAGGTGATCTGCCGGGAGAACGAAGCGGACGCATGGGAGGCCGCCACTCAACTCGTGCGCCATGCGACCGAGCGGCAGAAGCAGGAAATGAAGACACTCTACAACAAATCGGAAGCGAACCGGCGCGTGCAGCAGCTCGCCCGCGAACACGGCGATCTCCTGCTGCCGCATCTATGGACCGGCATCACAAAAGTCCGCCCCGGCGCGGGGATTGCTGTCGTCGGCAATCCCACCCAGTGCGCCGATACGCTGCAGCAATTCATCGACGCCGGCTGTCATTCCTTCTGCCTGTCCGGCTATCTCCACGACGAGGAGGCCGAACGCTTCGGGCGGCTGATCCGTCCCATCCTCGCCGAAAACAATCGCAACCGCTGGGCGGCGTAAGCTTGCGCGAGCGGACGTCGCGCCTCAGGCCGACGCCAGCACCTTCTCGCGATGAATGCCAAGCAGCCGCCACGTCGGACGCAGGCTTCGGCGCGCTGAACAGATAACCCTGCATCTGGGTGCAGCCGAGTTGTTTCAGCAATTCTCTTTGCTGCTCGGTTTCGACGCCTTCGGCTGTGGTGGTCATGCTGCGGGATGCGGCGATACTCACCAGTATTCAGATTGCTGTTCAGGAGGCTGCGGACCGCCTCGGTCGAGACGCCGGCCCGTTGCCGTGGCTCGGGACGTGATGGCTTGTAGGTCGCGAAACAGATCTAGCGCCGATAGCCGCTGGCGCGCGAAAAGGTCGGGCGGGTTTCCTGTGCGGGGCGGCTCGACAGGCTGGCGCGCGTTTCGCTCGCCAGGGGCATTGCCGGCTTGAGATCTTCCAGGAAAATCGGCCGGGAAAAGTAGTAGCCCTGCGCGTAGCGGATCTTGGTCGCGGCCTGCAAATAGGCCAGTTCCTCGAAGGTTTCGATGCCTTCGGCAACTACGGTCATGCCGAGCGCTTCGCTCAGCGATTCGATCGCGCGCAAGATGCCCTGGCTGCGCGGTCGCTTATGGATGTCGGTGATGAAAGAGCGGTCGATCTTGATTTCGTCGGCGGTGATGTCGGCCAGCGCGGACAGCGAGGAATAGCCGATGCCGAAATCGTCGATCGAGATGCCGACGCCGAGTTTGCGGAAGATCGGCAGGATTTCGTCCTGAAAATGCGTCTTGGTGACAAACGCGTCCTCGGTCACCTCGATCATGAAGCGTTCTGGAAATCCGGTCGCCTCCAGCGCCTGCGCGAACGGCCGCATGAATTCGGGATTGCCGGCCTGCTTGGCCGCGACATTGATGCTGATCGTGGTGTCGGGGCCGAACGTCTCGTTGATCGGGTCGATCGATTTGACGATCTCCGCCAGTACCAGATGGGTCAATTCGTCGATCAGGCCCAGTTCGACCGCAAGGTTGATGAAGGTGCCGGGGGCCTGAATCACGCCCTCGTCGTCCCGTAGCCGCACCAATGCCTCGATGCCCTTGACGTCCTTGGTGCGGATGTCGACCTTGGGCTGGAACGCGCAGCAAAAGCGCTTTTCAAGTATCGCCAGCCGCAGCGATTGCTCGATCTTCATCCGCGCCAATGCCTCGCGTTCCATGCTGTCGTTGAAGAACGCCGCGGCGCCCTTGCTGCCATTCTTGACGCGGTACATCGCGATATCGGCGTTCTGGCGCAACACCTCGTAGCTCTTGCCATGTTCGGGGTAAAGGCTGACGCCGATCGAAGTGGAGGCGAATATTTCCGACTCGTCGATGAAGAACGGTGCCTTCAGCCGCTGCAGGATGAAATGGATGTATTCGGCGACCTCGGCCTCGCTCTGGATCGGATTGAGCAGCAGCATGAATTCGTCACCGCTGATCCGCGACAGGACGTCGGATTCGCGCAGGTCCATTCCGAGCCGCTTGGCCATCTCGATCAGCAAGGCATCGCCGATGCCGTGGCCATAATAGTCGTTGATATGCTTGAAATTGTCGACGTCGAGGAACGCGAGCGCGAAATGACCCTCGACGCCGTCGCGCGCCAGAAGCGTGTTGACGCGGTGTTCGATCACCCGCCGCGTCGGCAAGCCGGTCAGTTCGTCATAATAGGCCGAGCGGAACAGGCTATCCTCGAATGCCTTCTGCTCGGTGATGTCGGCGGAACTCGATAGCAGCAGATGGCGCCCGCCGACCTGGATCGGCCGGTGCGAGGTGAGAAACACATGTTTGGCCGCGCCGCCGGTTACGGCCTCTTCCAGGACCGCGGCGCGGCCGCTGCGGAGCAATTCAAGGCAGGTCTCGCGGCGATCGGTCAGCTGCGAGGGAGCAGGAGCTGCGGCGGCCATCTGCAGTAACACCGCGGCGGCATCGTTCACCAGCAGGAACTCGCCGTGCTCGTCCTGGACCGTTATGCCGGCTGGAAGCAATTTGAAGACATCGCGCAGGATGCCCAATTCGGACTTAAATGCACTTTCATTACCGGCCTGTGTCGTGGCCGCCTGAAAGTCGTTTTTATCGGGACTGTGCATGGTCGCCCGAGCTTGGCAAAGTCCCTTGTAGTTTTGGTTAAGTGGAACTGCGAAAAACCGCGACACTCGTACAAGTCGGCGCTTTTGGCCCGCGCCGTCCCAATCGTCATTAACAGAATGTCAATTCGGTCTTCGACCGCTTGCGTTCAGCATTGCGGTTGGCGCGCCTGCGCGGCGCAAACACATTCAACTCGCGGGAATCCGGCATTGCATCGTGCAATGAACGCCGGTTTTCAGGAAGCTGATCTCGGTCTTGCCGTCGAACGACCGCAGCGCCGATTGCAGCAATTTGGTGCCGAAGCCAGGTGCCCCGACGTTCTCCACCGTGGGCCCTTCGGTTTCATCCCAGGTGATCTTGAGCCAAGGGATATTCAAATTGTCGTCCGACACCAACCATGACACCTGCAACATGCCGTTTGCCGCAGAAAACGCGCCGTATTTCCCGGCGTTGGTAGCCAATTCGTGGAAGATCAGCGCCAGGCTGACCGCCAGCTTGGCCGGAAGAAACAGCGGGTCGCCGTTCAAATTGAACCGGACATGGCCGTAAGGCCCGAGTTCGGAACGCAGCAGGTCCTTGATATCGCAGCCGCTGCCGTCGACCCGCGCGATCAAATCGTCGGTTGCCGACAGCGCGCGGATCCGGTGATCGATGCTGCCCCAGACCTGCGGCTGATCCTGCAAGACCTGGTGCAGCACGGCATGAATTGTCGATGTCTTGTTTTTCAGCCGGTGCTGCAGCTCGTCGACGACGAGTTTGCGGTATTCTTCTTCCTCGATCAGGCGTTTTGCGACCTGGCGCTGCTGCGCGACGATCGTCCGGTAGTGCTCGACGCCCCATATCGTCAGCCCGCAGACCGCCCAGAACATCAGCAGCAGCGCAAAGCGGGCGGAATCGGCCGCCGCATTGTCGAAATTGACGGCGACGCCAAGCCCGCCGCCCGCGATCGCCGTCGCGATCCCGATCCGGAAACCGCCGAAGGCGGTGGCAAAGAACACGGCCGGAAAATACGGCGTGAAGAATACATCGGGGCGGATCAGGGCCAATCCCCAGCGCGCCAGCGTCGACAAAACGAGGCAGCAGACCGCAAAGCCGATGCTGAACGGCGGAGAGGGCTGGGAAATTCCCTGCCAGCCGTGCCTGAATTCGTCGATCAATTTCGTCATCGGTGTTGTCACTTCACGTGATCAGCGAATCCAAAATAAGGCCAACCATAACGGAAATCCGGGATTTCGAGGCCGCCGAAGGCAACAGGCGGCCCTGGCCCCGGGTGGCCCGCGCGGGACAAGCTCGCTTGCGTTGTTCCCACCGGGCGGGAATATTGGCGCCAACAAAAACGGGAGGAATGGATGAACCGTTTCATTGGCGCGCTTAGCGCATCGGCCCTCTTCCGCAATCAGTTACGGACCATGGTCCAGTCCGCCATAATCAACTAGAATTCAGCAGGCATCAAAAGGGGATAGTCAAATGGGACGGCTGAACGGCAAGGTCGCGGTGATCACAGGCGCGACCAGCGGCATCGGGCTATACACCGCGGAGGCCTTCGTCGCCGAAGGCGCGAAAATCATCATCGCAGGGCGCCGTGTCCCGGAGGGCGAGGCGCTGGCCAAAAAACTCGGCGCCAACTGCATCTTTCGCCAGACCGACGTCACGGTCGAGGAACAGATGAAGGCGCTGATCGCGTTGTCGGTCGAAAAATTCGGCAAGATCGATTGCCTGTTCAACAATGCCGGCGGCCCGGCCCAGACCGGTGGCATCGAAGGCATCGAGGTCGATCGCTTCGATGCGGCGATGGCAACTCTGGTGCGCAGCGTGATGCTCGGCATGAAGCACGCCGCGCCTCATATGCGCAAACAAGGCTCCGGCAGCATCATCAACAATGGCAGTATTGCAGGCAGGCTTGCCGGCTTTTCGTCGTCGATGGTCTATGGCGCGGCCAAAGCCGCCGTCATCCATCTCACCAAATGCGTGGCGATGGAGCTCGGCGAATCCAACATCCGCGTGAACTCGATCTCGCCGGGAGCGATTGCGACCGGCATCTTCGGCAAGGCGCTGGGCCTGTCGGTGGAGGCCGCCGAAAAGACCCCAAGCGTGATGCGCGAGGTCTACAAGACCGCGCAGCCGATCCCGCGCGCAGGTCTGCCTGAGGATATCGCGCACGCCGCGGTGTTCCTCGCCAGCGATGAGTCCTCCTTCATCAACGGCCATGATCTGGTGGTCGACGGCGCCATGACCGGCGGCCGCAACTGGTCCCAGCAGCAGCAGGGTTATGTCACGCTGCGCAAGGCGTTCGATCAGGGATAGGCCAGGGAGAGACAGTCATGTCGGCAACAGCAGGGTTATCGGCAGTCAGGACGGAAGGCCGGCCATATTATCTCGCCGTGATCTTGGGCCTCGCCTGCGCCTTCGTCATCGGCAAGGCGGTGCCGTCGACGATGGATGCGATTTCGGCAATCATCGAGCCGCTATGTGCGAGCAGCGATCCGACAGGCTCGAAGCTCGATACGGTCGAGCCGATCACCTCGCATGCGCTGCCGAACGTCCCGGGCAAGCGGGTGACGATCGTGCGCGTGTTCTACGGCCCCGGCGGGTTTACCCGTGCGCACCGGCACGCCGGCTCGGTCACCGCCTACATCACCAAGGGCGAAATCCGCTCGCAACTGGCGGGTGGTGCGGTCGAGACGTTCAAGGTGGGGCAATCGTTCTTCGAACCGCCCGGCGCCGTGCATCTGGTCTCCGCCAACGCCAGCAACACCGAGCCTGCCGAATTGATCGCGGTGTTCGTGGCGGATGAAGGCGCGCAGCTCACGACGTTCGTAGATTGACACCAGGATGGATTGCGGGCCAATCCAGGCAATGAAGACGAAAGTCAAACCGGCTTCAGCGTAACCTTCAATCCATCCCGCGGCTTCGGGATCGGCCACATCTGCCAGTCCGGCCTGTAGCCGGGCTCCAGCGACACGCTCAGATTCTGCAGGAAATGCCGCGCGAAGCATTTTGCCTGCATATATGCGAAGTGCAGGCCGAGGCACATATGCGCGCCGCCGCTGAACGGCACCCAGGCAAAGCGATGACGATGACGCTGCGCCTCGTCCGTGAAGCGCATCGGATCGAATTTTTCCGGATCGGGCCAGATATCGGCCATGTGATGCGTGAACAGCGGATTGACGCCGACCAGCGTGCCGGCCGGGATCGCATAGCCCTTGAACGTGAAGTCGCGGACGGCACGGCGCGGTATCGAGGGCACCGGCGGCTTCAGCCGCAAGGCTTCCTTGAAGGCCATTTCCGACAACGGCATCGCCTCGAGATTGTCGAACATCGTCGGTTGATCGGCTGCAATCCCCAGCGCGTTGACTTCATCGCGCAGCTTCTGTTGCCACTCCGGATCGGCGGCAAGTTCGCCCACGAACGAGGTCAGCGAAGAGGTCAGCGTGTCGTGCGCGGCCAACATCAGGAAACTCATGTGGTCGATAATGTCCTGCGTCGACAGCAGGGCGCCATCTTCATGGGTCGTCTGGCATAGTTGCGAGAACAAATCCTCGCCACCTTTTTCGCGGCGGATCGGAATTTGCTCGGAGAAATAGGCGACGATCCGTTTGCGGCCTTTGACGCCACGCCCCATTTGCGTGCATGGCAGCGGCTTGCGGATCACGGCGACCGAGGCCGCCACCATTTCGATAAAGGCGTTGGTGACCTCGTCGACTTCAGGGCCGATGTCGGCGCCGAGAAATGAGGTCGCGGCGAGGTCGAGCGTCAGTTGTTTCATCGCCGGATAGAACAGGATCGGTCCTGGTTCTGCCTTCCATTGCCCGACGCGCGCGGCGATGCCGGCATCGAGCGAGGTGAGATAGGATTTCATCGGGCCGGACTTAAACGCGACCGACAGCGCACGCCGGTGCAGTCGATGCTCCTCGAAGTCAAGCAGCATCAGCCCGCGCGGGAACAGCAGGCCGAGGATCCGGCCCCAGCCATGGGTGGAGGAAAACTGCTTGGCCTGGTCGAACAGCAACAATTCGTTGGCCTCGGGGCCGAGCAGGCTGATGCTGGTTTCGCCGAACAGATGGCTGCGGTAAACCGGACCATATTTGGCGTGCATCCGCTCGACCTGCCCCTTGGGGTCGGCGAGCACTTCGAGCGTCTTGCCGATCAGCGGCCAGCCTTCGTCGCCGGGAATGTGCGTCAGCGAATTGCGTTTCGGCGGCGTGAAGGTGATCGCGGGGGGAGCCACACTTTGCATCAACATGGCAATTGCTCCGGCTGGTCGCTACCGCCTATCCCGGCTGGTAAATTAACTCTTTGTCGCTCCGCTGCAAAGGCTCAAGCTCGCGCCGCCGGTCGCCGGATCGGCCAAATCGCGTCACAAAGCCTTAAGCGGTGTGCTAGGATGATATAAAATCAAGCGGGCCAGGGATAACGGAAATGTCGGGAATCTTGAGTATGATGGTCGTCGCGCCATCGGCAAGCAGCGCGAGCTCAATCTCTATGCACCGGACAAGCGTGGTGTTTCCGGCTTTGACCGGGCGTTCGCCGGTCGGAAACCCCTATCTCGCCGGCATCGATGCGCCGACCGCGACATTCCCGCAAACGGTGGCGTGGGAAACCGTACAGGAATACTATCAGAAATAATCTTTGGCCTTTGGTGTTCCCGGTTTGGGGAGCGTCGGGAAATCAAATGAAACGGCGTGCGTTCATTGCAGGCCTGGGTGCGGCAACGACTTGGCCGTTCGTCGTGCGTGCGCAGCAATCGGCTGTCCCCGTGGTCGGATATCTCAGCAGCAGATCGCCCAGCGAGTTTGCGGTCGTTGCCGCCGCGTTTCGCCAGGGGCTTGGGCAAACCGGCTTTACCGTCGGCCAAAACGTGGCGATCGAGTATCGCTGGGCGGAAGGTCATTATGACCGGTTGCCGGCCCTTGCCGCCGAACTGGTCAACCTGAAAGTGGCAGCGATCCTTGCCGCAGGCGGCCCGCCGTCCGCGCTCGCGGCAAAAAAGGCGACATCCACGATTCCTGTGATTTTTTCGGCCGCGGACGATCCCGTCGGCCTCGGTCTGGTCGCCAGTTTGAGCAGACCAGGCGGCAATGTAACCGGAATGAGCTTATTCAATTCGGACCTTGGCGCAAAGCGGCTGGCCCTTCTGCACGAACTGGTTCCGTCGGCCGGCGTCGTTGCGTATCTCACCAATCCAGCCAATCCGAGCGCCAAGCTCGAGGTAAAGGCGGTGCAAGAAGCCGCAAAGACATTCGGTGTTGATTTGCTGGTTGTCGATGCCAGCACCGATCAGGAAATCGAGGCAGCATTCGCCCGTCTGACCGAGCGACACATCGGTGCCGTCATCGTCGCCGGCGAACCGTTTTTCGACAGCCGGCGCGCGGCCATCGTCGAACTCGCGGCCAAAAATGCAATCCCTGCCAGCTACAGCTGGCGCGAAAACGTCGCGCTTGGCGGTCTCCTGAGTTACGGTACCACCATCAATGAGTCCTATCGTAACTCGGGGATTTATTGCGGCCGGATCCTGAAAGGCGAACGGCCGGCCGATCTGCCGGTCATGCAGCCAACCAAATTCGAGATGACGATCAACCTCAAGACCGCGAGGACGCTTGGGCTCAACGTTCCGGCAACATTATTGACTGGCGCGGATGAAGTGATCGAATGAAACGCCGGCAATTCATTGCAGCTCTCGGAAGTGCCGGGGTCGTCGCCGGCTATCGGCCCCGTGCCATGCTCGCGCAGCAATCGGCGCTGCCGGTGATCGGATTTCTCACGACCCGGACGGCGGCCGATTCGGCGAAGCTGGTCACGGCGTTCAGAAAGGGATTGGAAGAAACCGGCTTTTCCGAAAGCAGGAATCTTTCGGTCGACTATCGTTTTGCCGATGGCCGTCTCGATCAGTTGCCGGAAATGGCAGCTGATCTGGTGCGCCGGCCTTTGGCCGTGCTGGTGACGGCTGGTGGCGCGCCCTCGGCGGTCGCGGCTAAAGCTGCGACATCCACCATTCCCATCGCCTTCGTCATTGGGTCTGATCCGGTAGCGCTAGGTCTGGCCGCGAGCCTCGCGCGTCCCGGGGGCAATGCCACCGGGATGACGATCATTTCGGCGGACCTCGCGCCGAAGCGGTTGGGGCTGCTGCGCGAGCTCGTTCCGAATGCCACCGTTTTCGCCGCCTTGATCAATCCCAGGACACCAGAGGGACGGGTTCAGTCATCGGACATACCAGCGAGCGCGCAGGCGCTGGGACTCAAGATTCGCCTTTTGCAAGCCAGCGACGAGAAGGGGATCGAAAGCGCGTTCGCAACGCTTGTTCAGGACAAGCCGGATGGCTTGCTGGTCGGCAGCGATCCCGTCTTCGACGTGAATCGCGACAAGGTGGTCGCGCTGGTAAATGCCGCGGCTATCCCGGCGATCTACCAGTTCCGAGATTTTGCGGTGGCCGGCGGCCTGATGAGCTACGACCCCGACATCGCGGATGCCTACCGCCTGATCGGCGTCTACACCGGCAAGATCCTCAAGGGCGCAAAGCCTGCCGACCTGCCGATCCAGCAGCCCACAAGATTCAACTTCGTCCTCAATCTCAAGACGGCAAAGGCGCTTGGCATCACGGTGCCGCCAGCGCTATTGGCGCGCGCCGACGAGGTGATCGAATGAAGCGGCGGGCGTTCATCGCGGGGCTCGGCGCGGCGACGGCATGGCCGATCACGGGACGCGCGCAGCAGTCCGCGCAGATGCGGCGGATCGGTGTACTGATGCCGGTAAGCGCAGACGATCTGGACATTCAGGCTGACCTCGCCGCGTTCGTGCAGGGGCTGCAGGGATTGGGCTGGATCGACGGCAGCAATATGCGGATCGACGTCCGCTGGAGTGGGAGCGATGCCACTGCGGTCAATAGCAGCGCCGTCGAGTTGGCCGCGCTCGCACCGGACGCCATCCTGACGGTTGGCGCAGCGGCCATGGGACCGTTGCTGCAAGCTACTCGCACGGTCCCGATCGTTTTTGTGAATGTCGCCGATCCGGTCGGAGCCGGTTTCGTCGACAGTCTGGCGCAGCCGGGAGGTAACGCCACCGGCTTCGTCCAGTTCGAGTACAGTTTGAGCGGGAAATGGCTCGAACTGTTGAAGCAGGTCGCGCCCGGCGTAACCCGCGCAGCGGTTCTTCGCGACCCCTCGATATCCGCCGGGGTCGGCCAGTTCGCCGTCATCCAGTCGGTGGCGCCGTCGCTCGGTGTGGATGTGAGCTCGATTTCAATGAACGTGCGCGATCCAACCGAAATCGAGCGCGCGGTTGCAGCATTCGCCCGCACCCCAAATGGTGGCCTGATCTTGACCGGGAGCGCGTTGGCGGTGCGACATCGCGATCTTGTCGTCGCGCTCGCGGCCAGACACAAATTGCCCGCAGTCTACAGCCGGCGCATTTTCGTCGCGAGCGGCGGCCTGATTTCCTATGGAGCGGATTTCACCGATCAATACAGGCGTGCCGCAGCTTACGTTGACCGCATCCTCAAGGGCCAGAAGCCTTCGGACCTCCCGGTGCAGGCGCCAAACGGCTACGAGCTTGTGATCAATCTCAAGACCGCCAAGGCGCTCGGCCTCGAAATTCCGCCGACATTGCTCGCCCGCGCCGACGCGGTAATCGAATGAGACGGCGGGCCTTCGTGGCGGGGCTGTGCAGCGCCGCGATGTGGCCGACAGCCATTCACGCCCAACGACCTGCAAAGCCGCCGACCATCGGATTTATGGGCGCAACATCGCCGGAGCTTGCTAACCAGTGGGTGGCCGCCTTCGTCAAGCGTTTGGGCGAACTCGGTTGGGTAGAAGGACGGAACATCGCGATCGACTATCGCTGGGCGGACGCGCGTGCCGAACAATATAGCGAGATCGCATCCGAATTCGCGAGCCGGAACGTCGATGTCATCGTTACCTGGGCGTCCGCCCCGGTTCTGGCGGCAAAGCGTGCCACGGCCACGATTCCGATTGTTTTCGCCGCCCAGATGGATCCCGTCGGTGCCGGCGTTGTTGCAAGCCTGTCGCGTCCCGGCGGCAACGTCACCGGCATGTCGATTCAGCAGACTGACACGGCAGGCAAGCGGATTGAGTTGTTGCGCGAGGTGGTCCCAAATCTCGCCCGTTTGGCGGTGATGGCCAATTCCGGAGCTCCCGGCGCTGTCCTGGAAATGCGGGAGGTTCTGGCGACGGCAAAGTCGCTGGGGCTGGAACTTACGCCGATCGAGGTCAGGCAGGCAGATGAGCTCTTTCGGGCCATTGAGTTGCTTAAGGACCGCGTCGACGCCCTTTATGTTGCCTCCGATCCGTTGATCTTCAGCAACCGCGTCCGGTTCAACGCCTTGGCAAAAGCCGAACGGTTGGCGACCATCTACGGAAGCCGGGAATATGTCGATGCGGGCGCCTTGATGTCCTATGGACCGAATTGGGCCGATCTTTTCCGGCACGCCGCCGAACAGGTCGACAAGATTTTGCGCGGCGCAAAACCCGCTGACATTCCGGTCGAGCAGCCGACCAAATTCGATCTGGTGATTAATCTCGGCACCGCAAAGGCGCTTGGCCTCGAAGTGCCGCCGACATTGCTCGCCCGTGCCGACGAGGTGATCGAATGAGGCGGCAGGATCGAGGTCTCGGTCGCGCGGAGGTTCCGCAACAAGCGTGATGCTGCTACATTTCGCACGCGAACGTCGAACATCTGCCAACCCAGTGCGACCAGGGAGCGCAATGATGACCGATAGTACCATGTATCACGAGGGAAACCGCAGGCTGCAGGATCAGTTCGATAGCCGCCGTATTTCCGACCGCCTGGAAAGCTTTGTCCGCACGCAGTTCACGCCCGACGATCGGGCATTTATCGAGAGCGCTCCGTATTTCTTTCTTGCGACCGCAGATGCCGAAGGAAGGCCCGATTGCTCCTTCAAGGGCGGCATGCCGGGGTTCGTGACAGTTACCGGGCCGTCCGAACTCGCCTTTCCCGACTATGACGGCAACGGCATGTTCAAGAGCCTCGGCAATATTCTGGTCAATGTCGACGTCGGCATACTGTTCATCGCCATGCATGGAAAACCGCAGCGCCTGCGCGTCAACGGCACGGCGACGGTCAATCGCGAAGATCCGTTGCTGGCCCGGACCGTCGGCGCGCAGCTGATGGTTCGTGTCACCACGCGCGTGATCTTTCCGAATTGCCCACGCTACATCCCGGACATGCAACTGGTCGATCCTTCGATGTACGCGCCGCGGCCAGGCGTTGAGCCGCCTGAGCCCGCGTGGAAGGATTTTGACAGCTTTAAGGATTGCATCCATCCGCGCCAGCCGACCTTCAAGGGCTGACGCGGCTCGCCTCACGCCTTGCGCTTGGCAGCTTCCTTTTGCAAATCCGGCGCGTTGATGGTCGGGATCGCTACCCGTCCGGGGCCGGTGAGCGAGAGCGCGGCGGCGGCTTTTTCGTTTTCCATGATCTTGGCCATCACGGCCTGCCCCGCGCGCTCGAACACCGCGCGGTTCTCGATCACGAATTTCTGCGACTTGCGAAGGCCCGCGACGTAGCCGTTGATTTCCGGAATCACGTAGCGCGCCACCATGTCCCAGCTGCGGCGGGTATTTTCCGGATTGGCCCAGTCGTGCACGAAGCCGACGATGGTGCCGACGCCGCCGGAAACCTCCATCAGGTTCTTGATGGTTTTGACCAGATCGTCCGGCGTGCCGATGGTGGAGGCCGCGGCCTCGCCACCGGCGGTCTTCTCGATCGCGTCTTCCGGCGAGGTGAACGGCTCCAGCCCCGGCCGCTGCAGCGTGCCGACATTATATTCATTGTGCCACTTCATCAGCCCGGCGCCGGCCTCGCGCCGCGCCTGCTCGCGGGTCTCGGCGATGTGCCAGGAGAGCAGCACGCGCCAGTCGGAGCGGCTGACGGTGGTTCCGGCCTTTTTCGCGGCGTCTTCGGCAAAGCCCCATTGCGTCGGCAGCGCCATCAGGCCCTGCGTCGACATCGATCCCAGCGAGATGATGCCGATGCCGTATTTGCCGGCGAGCGTCATGCCCGACGGCGAAATCTGCGACGCCACCACGAACGGCATGTCTTCCTGCAGCGGCAGCAGTTGCAAGGCGGCGTCGTTCATCGTGAACCAGTCGCTCCTGGCGGTGACGCGTTCGCCCTTGAACAGGCGGCGGATGATCGCGATCGCCTCGTCCTGGCGGTCGCGCTGCGTCATCGGATCGATGCCGAGCGTATGCGCGTCGGAAGCAAGTGCCCCGGGACCCGAGCCGAAGATGGCGCGGCCGCCGGTCATGTGGTCGAGCTGCACCATGCGTTGGGCGACATTGAAGGGGTGGTGATAGGGCAGCGAGATCACGCCGGTGCCAAGCTTGATGCGCTTGGTGCGCTCGCCGGCGGCGGCCAGGAACATTTCCGGCGAGGCGATCATTTCCCAGCCCGAGGAATGGTGTTCGCCGCACCAGAATTCGTCGAAGCCGAGCGCGTCGATCTGCTCGACGAAATCGAGGTCGCGGCGGAATTGCAGCATCGGATGCTCGCCGATCGGATGATGCGGGGCGAGGAAGGCTCCGAATTTGAGGCGCGCCATGGGGGTTTCTCTCCGGATTTATTGTTCTTGAATGCTCAGGCCCCAAACTACGGGGTGGGGCAGGGCAAGGCAATCCTCTGAGCCCGCCGCCAGCGCATGCTTGTTGCGCAGAGCGGGCTGACATACCGTGGCCCGGAATTATCGGGCCCTGCCCCGCGGGGGCGCGACGTTTGGGTGAGCTGCCATGAAGCTGGCAAAACCGCGCATCGACATCGGCTTTTCGACCAACAACGCGCCAGCCGCACTCGCGTTCTGGCAGAACGAGATAGGCCTGCCGTTCGACCACACGCAGCCGATCCGCCGCGGCCACAAGCAGCATCGTCACGATCTCTGCGGCTCGGTCCTGAAAATCAATCAGCTCTATGAACCGCTCCCCGACAACCCGCCGTCGGGGTACCGGGAACTCCTGATCGCACGCGACGGCATCGCCGCGCCGCAGCCGATGATCGACCCCGAAGGCAATCTTGTATCGCTGGTGCCAAGCGGCATGTACGGCATTGCGCGCATCGGTATTCGTCTCGGAGTTCGCGATGTCGAGGCGCATCGGCGCTTTTATACGGAAGCGCTGGGATTGCCGCTAGGCGAAGCCACCGTCGTCGATGGTGCGATGACCTTCCTTGCGGGCGATACCGTGTTGATCGTCGAACCCGCGGCCGACGCGCCGCATGATGCGAGCATTGAAGGCAAGGGCTGGCGCTACATCACGTTTCAGGTGTTCGAGGTCGATCGCGAGCATGCGCACGTGCTGGCCCATGGCGGCCGCGAAGCGCGCGCGCCGGTGACGCTGGGCACGACAGCGCGGATTTCGATGGTGCGCGATCCCGATGGCAACTGGATCGAGCTGTCGCAGCGCTTTTCGCTCACCGGCTCGCTGGAACCGTCGCCTTGATAAGGGCTGCAATCATCGTAATGATCACGCGCCTTATTTCGGTGATCGAGTCGCAGGGCAAATTGATCGCCGCATGTGTCGTGCGATGCTGCCGAAACGTTTTGCGTTTTCGGACATGCTGCGCATTTGAATTTGAAGGAGGGCAAGGCCTTCCTCGAGCGTGGCGAATTGCTCAAAGAACTGTTCCTCAATGAGCTCCTGTTCCGAAAAACTGCCTTCGTCTTTGTCGTGAATGTCGATAGAACATTTCATGATGACGCTCCTTTGTGTTGGGTTGGGTCCGAGACGAAGCCGACGGCGTAAAGCGTGGTAAGAAAGAAAGTACGTAACATATGAGGCCGTAAAGAAATGCGATGAATCGGCCCATAGAATTCTTTCTCTATTCCTGGCGTTGGGGCGCACTGACGAGTCCTGAGTAGACTATCGGAGCGGCGAAGCAGCTGCTTGTCTTCGGCCGCGGCTTCACCCCTGCAAATAGGCGATCACTCGACGACCAGGGCTGGCTTGAGGGCCACGGGCCGGGACAAGTTGTAGAAATTGGGCGAGGTCGCCATAACCGCTTTGTGGACCTCGGCGAACTGCTCTTTTGTGCCGTTACCCTTGATGTGGACGGTGTAGCTGAGGTTCTCGTAGCCCGGCGGAACGGCAGGATCGATCCCGAGGAAACCGCGGAGGTCGATCTCGCCGTCGGTCTCGATCGCGAGGCTTTCGAGGGTGATTCCGCGCACCGCGCACTGCGCCACGTATCCGACCGTCATGCAGGCGTTGAGCGCCGCGATCAGATGGTCCTGCGGATTGGCGAAGCTGTTCGATCCGCCGAGTTCGCGGGGCTCGTCGATGTCGATCGAGAACCGGCGCGGCACCTTTTCTCCGCCGATCTCATAACTCTCAATTTCCGCGCGGCTCCGTGCCTGGCCCTGCCAGGTCGTGGTGACGTGCCAGTTCGTCCTGCCTTTTGCAGGTTCGCGCTTGACGTCGTCGATCAGCGCAAACAGGTCGTCGACATTGATGCCGTTGACGACATTGGGTTCGCGGGGCTTCGTTTGTACGCTCATAATGAGTCTCCTTTGCCTGGGTTTGGGTCAAGATTTCACATTTGGATTATTGCAGCGTCGCGAGTGCCTGCTGGATGCGCTGGCCCTGCTTTTCGGTGATCATGCTGGAGAGCACCTTGCCGAAGTGCGGATGCTGGGCGCCTGAATGGATGTATTGCCAGCGGTAGGCCTTGAGAAATGCGGCCTCGATCGCGCGGGCCTCCGCCTCGTGGACGGCGCGGCCGCACGTTGTCGTGAAGTAACCCCCATCGGCATGGGCCTGGGCCTGCAGGATGCCGTCCACCGCGGCGACCAACTCAATGAATTCGTCGACAGAGGAATCGCGTTGCGTCGCCGTTAACCCGGCGTCGTGGCGCAGCCACTCGAGTTCGTCGAGGATCGCGTGCTGGCTTTCCTCTTTCCAGTGAAAAAGGAACACGTCCTTGAACAGCTCGGACAGCTGGGGGTCAGGGTCGATGCTCTGGCGATAGTGGAGCTGGGTGAACAGCTCGATATCCAGCGTCAGAGCCAGCACCGCCCAGGTACTCTTGCCAAGGACAGCACGGGCGACAGCGTTGTGATCGACGTCAAAGCGGTAGCCGCCGGGCAGAACGTCACCGACCATTGCGTCGACAAGGCGGAACAGCGCCTGGTGTTTTAACTCCTCGTCGCTGAACCGTACCAATGCCTCGAGCGCGACCTGATCGCCGAACCAGTGATCCTCGCTCAGCTCCAGAACCTTGGCATTGATAAAGCGCTCGACGAGACCAAAGATATTGGCGTAGGTGCGGCCCTGGATCTGGCTGACGTACCGCTTTTCATCGGCAGACAGGGTCGTGAACGCATCCGCCAGAGAAAGCCCGTCTGGAAGAAACTTGTGAGCGGTATCGAAGCTGCGTCCCCGGATCACGTCCTTGTCGATGTCCCAACGAACCCGCTTGGACGTATGAATGCAGCGTGCGTACCGTTCGCTGCTGTCAGAGATATTGCTGATAACGTTCATTTCAATCTCCCTTCGCGGAGTGGTGCGCCGATGGCGCAGACAAGCCGATCGGCTGATGCAGCGATCTTTAGGTCGTCAGACGGCCAAGGGTCTATGACCGGCGTACCTTGAAACGTGACCAAAACACCGGGTTCTGATAGAACGGTCGGTATGGATGCATTGTCCGACGTTTTGAGGGTGGCGCATTTGACCGGTGGTGTCTTCTTGCACGCCGATTTTTTCGCACCATGGTGCATGGCCGCACGCGTCGCGCCAGAACATTGCGCGCCGGCTCTCGGCCCGGCGTCGGACATGATTCTTTATCACTACGTCGTCGAGGGTGAACTTCGTATCCGGGTCGACGGCGAGGATGGAGAGGGCCTCGTACTTGGAGCCGGCGACGTCGTTCTGTTGCCGCGCAACGACTTGCATTTGGTGGGTAGCGACCTGACCCTGCCGCCGGTAGCTGGTAGCGACATTATCCAACCGCCCAAGGACGGCGGGCTGTTCTCGATCTATCACGGCGGCAAAGGAAGGCGGACGCGGATGATCTGCGGGTTCCTCGGCTGCGATAGCGCCGAAGACAACCCGGTGATCTCGACCCTGCCGTCGCTGCTGAAACTCGATGCCGAGCAAGGCGGGGCAGCAGAATGGATCCGCTCGACCTTCCAATATGCCGCCGAGGAGGTCGCCGCTGGCCGCCCAGGTTCGGAGACCGTGCTGGCGAAGCTGTCGGAGCTGTTGTTCGTTGAAGCCGTGCGGCGCTACGTCCAAGCGCTGCCGCAGGGGCAGACCGGTTGGCTCGCCGGTTTGCGCGACCCCCACGTTGCGCGAGCGCTGGCGCTGCTACATCACGACATCACCCGGCCGTGGAACGTGGATGACCTTAGCCGTGAGGTCGGCCTGTCGCGTTCGGCACTGGCCGACCGCTTTATCAAATTGATCGGCATGCCACCGATGCACTACATCGCCAGTTGGCGCATGCAGGTCGCGACCCAGAAGCTCCGCAATACCAGCGCGTCCCTTGCGCAAGTTGCCGACTTGGTCGGTTACGGTTCCGAGGCCGCTTTTTCCCGCGCCTTCAAGAAGGCGTTCGGGACTGCGCCAGCCACTTGGCGACGTTTGAACAGATAAACGACGTCCAACCTGTGCATTCGAAAGCTCCATCGAGCCGCGGGATCTGACAGGAGCGAGTAGTCAGTGAATGGTGCTGCATCGCGGCCGAGGGCGGCAAGCCCGCCTAGGGCTGCACGTTCAGCGTCCGCACCACGCGAAAGCTGTAGCCGCCGCCATCGACGATCGCGTTCTCGCGATAGCCGGAGCGGACCATGTTGGCCGACCAGTCCCAGGTCCCGCCGCGCAGCATGCGCTTGTGGCAATCGCCCTCGAGCCAGGGCGAGCCATCGGCCGGCGTGTCTTCATTGTAGCGCTTGTTGAAGCAATCCTCGGTCCATTCGAAGACGTTGCCGTGCACCTGATACAGTCCGAACGGATTGGGCGCATAGGAATCCACCACCATCGGCCGCTTGCTATCGGGCCCGCGCGGCCCGCCGCCATAGGGGGTCGATGCCTGGTAATTGGCGTCCTGCGCGGAAATGGTGTTGCCGAACCAGAACGGCGTCGTGGTGCCGGCGCGGGTGAAATATTCGCGCTCGGATTCGCTGGGCAGCCGGTAGGTGCGGCCGACCTTCTTCGACAGCCAGGTGAGATAGGATTTCGCGGCCTCGAAATTGATGCCCTGCGCCGGCATGCGGCCGCGTCCAAAACCCTTGTCGTCGCCCTTGATGCCGCCGCATCCGCCATCGGCGAGGCAGGCATCCCATTCGTCGAACGAAATGGTGAAGCGGCTGACCGCGAACGGCTTTGCGAAGCTGACGCGATGGACAGGGTCTTCGCCCTTGAAACGGTCCGGTTCGTTCGCCGGCGTGCCCATCATGAACGAGCCCTTCGGCACCACCACCATCTCGGGGCAGACGTCGCATTCCTTGAAACTGTCTTTCGGCTTCAGCGCCCGTTCGAGCTCAGGGGTCAGCGGCTGGATGCTTTTCTCGGGAAAATACTGTTTTGGAAGCGGCGCAGGCGGGGTCTGTGCCTGTTGTGCCGCCGGCGCCGGTTCGGGCCGCATCGTTCGCGATTTGGCCGATCCGTGCTCGGTGAGCGAAACGACAAGCGCCCCGGCGGTCAATGCCAGCAGCAGCTTCGATATGGCCGTCATGGATCATCCTTCACGCGGGACCAGCAATGCAGCTTGGTCGCGCGCCAATGAAATCGCGTTCATGCCGGGATTTGAAAGAGTTAACCGGGAGTCGGGTACCGAGCGCCTTGATATGGTTCGCCTCCCGAAAATAACGCGATCTGGCCGGCGTACGAGCTATGCGAACGTTTGCCACGAATGTAAAAATGCTTCGTCTTCGAGGCGTTTTGGTTGGACGGAGCGGACCCATGAGGCGTCGCGATTTCCTCACCATCATCTGCTGTTTGCCGATAGCGCGCGCAGTCGCGCGTTCGGCATCTACGGCATTGTGCTCGGGCTGGCCGGTGCGGCCGGTTTCCAGCTTGGCGGGATCCTGGTGACGCTTGATCTCGCGGGGCTCGGCTGGCGCGCGGTGTTCTTTGCGATCGAAGCCGCAGGTTCGCCGCGTATGGCGCTCCTGGCCGCGTGTGCGCTGTTCGCATTATCGATCATGGCGTGTGCCGCATTCCTGACATGGATGCGGCGCGCGACCGCCGGATGACAAATTAACGTCACTCACGAAAATTCAAATCTGGGGAATGACAGTGCGCGGGCTTTTTATTTTGCACTGCAGCAACTATGTGTTTGAGGTGTCGTTAGTAGAACGATCGCCTCCAGGAGCTGCCGGTGTCGCTAGCCAAGAATGTCGAATTCCTGCGCCATTTTCCGAAGCTGAACGCCTTCAATGGCTTGGCCGGATATGGACGGAGCTTTTCGCCTGCGCTCCAGAGCCCGCTAGTCGAAATCAACGATTTCGGCGCGAATCCCGGTGCACTCCGGATGTTCGCGTTCGTACCGGAGCATCTCCCGCGCGCGCCGGCCCTGGTCGTCGTGCTGCATGGTTGCGGCCAGACCGCGGCCGGTTACGATCTCGGCACCGGCTGGTCGACGCTAGCCAAGCGCTACGGCTTTGCGTTGCTGATGCCCGAGCAACAGGCATCGAACAACGCCAATACCTGCTTCAACTGGTTCAATCCGGAAGATATTTCGCGCGGCAGCGGCGAAGCCGGCTCGATCCGGCAGATGATCGCGCGGATGGTTGGCGATCACAACATCGATTCGCACCGCATCTACGTGACCGGGCTTTCCGCCGGCGGCGCCATGACCTCGGTCATGCTTGCGACCTATCCGGACGTGTTCACGGGCGGCGCGGTTATCGCGGGGCTTCCTTTCGGCATCGCCAGCAATGTGCGCGAAGCGCTGAGCGGCATGATGGCGTCGCCGTCGCGTCCGGCGAGCGAACTGGGCGATCTGGTGCGCAACGCCTCGAAACACAACGGCCCGTGGCCTAAATTATCGGTGTGGCACGGCAGCGCCGATCGCACCGTGAATCCCGCCAACGCCGATGAGATTGTCAAGCAGTGGCTTGATGTGCACGGCCTGCCGCCTGCGCCGATGTCGACCGGCGAAGTCGATGGCCATCCCCGCGAGGTCTGGTGGAACGCCGAAGGCGAGACCGTCGTCGAATCCTACACCATCACCGACATGGCCCACGGCACGCCGCTTGGCGCCAGCGACAATGACGAACGCTATGGCGAGGAGGGCGCGTTCCTGATCGAAGCGGGAATATCGTCATCCTATCACATCGCGAATTTCTTCGGCCTGACTGAACAAATTCTTCAGCCTGAGGTCAGTTCAAAGACCAGCCCGAAGACTGCAAAGGCTGCTCCCAAGACCACGACCAAGGCGGCCGCCAAGGCTGCGCCAACGGGCGTTCCGCGCGAGCGGGCCGACACCATTGCGATGACGGTGCCTGTACCTGCGCCAGAGCCGGATCTCGCCACGATATTGTGGCCGCGCGCCACGCCGGTCCATCGCGCCAAGCCGCCGCACGCCCCGCGGCGGCGCGGCATCGATGTCGGCGCCGTCATCACCCGCGCGCTAACGGCCGCCGGCTTGATGAAATAGCGCCTTGCTTTCCTTCAGATGCGTGCGGTTTCGGCGATCAGTTCGATCGGCGTGACCACGACGTCGCTGCCGGCGACCTGCCGGGTCTTCTCGGTATAATGCTTGAAGAACTCGCGCGCCTGCAGCGTCTTGACCGCGGCCTCGTCGGCGGCCGAGGCGAGGTGGAAGTATATGGCATCGTCGCGGTTCTTCAGGCAGCGGTAGATGATCCGACCCTTCAGCTCGGGATCATTGTCGAGCGCTGCAATGAATCGGGCAATCTCGCGATGCCACTCCTCCGTGGTGCCGTGAGCGAACTGATATTTGATCATGAAATGCTTCATTGGTGCCTCCTGGGTGTTTTCCTTGGGGCTGCATCGGACAATCTGGTGCCCAAAGGTGCGTAAGCGCAAGTATGGACAAATATGATAGTATGGACTTATCCGCGCTTGTCTCTAACCTGACCTGATCAATCTCTCAGCGGAGAAGGTTGCGATGGCGAAGATCAAGTCAGCCTCGGCCTGCGGGTGTCCGGTGGCGGCGTTTCAGAAGATGATCAGCGGCAAATACAAGCTGCGGATCGTCTGGGACCTCAAGGACGGTCCGCGACGCTATGGCGAAATCCGCACCGGCCTGTTGCGCGGCTCGGACGGCAGTGCTGAGATCGCGCCGCGCGTGCTCAGCCGCGAACTAAAGGCGCTGACCGAGAGCGGGCTGATCGACCGCAAGGATTTTGGCGTCGTGCCGCCCAAAGTCGAATACCGCCTGACCCGCAAGGGCCGGAGTTTCGTGCCCGTCATCGCCGCCATCAAGGATTGGGGCACGCGCCACCTTGCGCCGGCGAACGCAGGCGAGATGATCGCTGCGGAATAGAGCTGGCGATCACATCTCGCCGGTGAGGAACGGATTGGTCAGCCGCTCCTGGCCGATGCTGGAGCCGGCGCCGTGGCCGCAGACGAAGCTGACATCGTCGCCGAGCGGCAACAGCTTTTCCTTGATCGAATTGATCAGCGTGGCGTGGCTGCCGCCGGGCAGATCGGTGCGTCCGACCGAACCGTTGAACAGCACGTCGCCGACATGGGCGAAACGCAATTCCTTGTTGAAGAACACCACGCTGCCCGGCGAATGACCGGGGCAATGCAGGATGTCGAAGGTGAGATCGCCGATCGAGACCTGATCGCCTTCGTCGAGCCAGCGGTCGGGCCCGAAATTGCGCACGCCGGTCATGCCGAAGCGCTCGCCGCTCGAGACCACATTTTCGAGCAGATATTTGTCGGCAATGTGCGGTCCCTCGATCCTGACCTGCAGCGCGTCGCGCAATTCGGCGGCACCGCCGACATGGTCGATATGGCCGTGGGTCAGCCAGATTTTCTCGACCGTGACGCCGGTCTGCTTGATCGCGGCCTGGATCTTGGGAACGTCCCCGCCGGGGTCGATCACCACGGCCTTCTTTGAGGACTCGTGCCAGATGATGGTGCAGTTCTGCTCAAACAGCGTCACCGGAACAATGATCGCGCCGGCTTTCGCCTGGGTCTGGTTTTGGGTCTCGTTTTGCTCTGTCATGGCGGCAGATTGCCGATTTTTGGCCTCCCGCCAAGGGAAAGATTTGCGCATTTCGTCCGGGACGGCCGTGACGATTGTCATATCGGTGTCCCAATCTTGGTCTGAACCGGTCGGCGGTTCCAGCGTTGCCTAGCGCAAGACAAATTGAAGGCGATTTCGCGGCATGGATCAGGGCACGGATTGGTGGCGGTACGGCATCTTCTATCAGGTCTATCCGCGCTCGTTTCAGGATTCCGATGGCGATGGGGTCGGCGATATCAGGGGGATCATCCGGCGCCTGCCGTATTTGAAATCGCTCGGCGTTGACGCGGTCTGGCTGTCGCCGATCTTTCCGTCGCCAATGGCCGATTTCGGTTACGACATTTCAGACTATACCGGCATCGATCCGCTGTTCGGCACCATGGATGATTTCGATGCGCTGGTGGAAGCGGCGGATGCAAACGGCCTCAAGATCATACTCGATCTGGTGCCGAACCACACCTCCGATCAGCATCCGTGGTTTGTCGAAAGCCGCGCCTCGCGCGACGATCCCAAACGCGACTGGTACATCTGGCGGGATGGCAGGCCCGAGGGCGGACCGCCGAACAACTGGTTGTCGGAATTCGGCGGCAGCGCCTGGCAATATGATGAAGCGACTGGGCAGTATTACTACCATGCATTTCTCGCCCAACAGCCGGACCTGAACTGGCGCAATCCAGAAGTGCGCGCGGCGATCTACGACGTGATGCGCTTCTGGCTCCGCAAGGGCGTCGATGGTTTTCGGGTCGACGTGATCTGGCACCTGATCAAGGACGAAGGCTTTCGCGACAACCCGCCAAACCCGCATTTCGTCGAAGGTCGGCCGCCACACGAGCAAATCCTCACGCAATATTCGACCGACCAGCCGGAAGTACACGGCGTCATCGCCGAGATGCGGCGTGTAATCGACGAATTCGATAACCGCGTCCTGATCGGGGAGATCTATCTGCCGCTGCACCGTCTCGTTGCCTATTATGGCAATGACCTTGCCGGCGCCCAGATGCCGTTCAACTTTGCCCTGTTGTCGACGCTGTGGAGCGCGCGGTCGATCGAGAAGATCATCGCCGATTACGAGGCCGCATTGCCGGCCGGCGCCTGGCCGAACTGGGTGCTGGGCAACCACGATCGTCTGCGGGTTGCGAGCCGCGTCGGGAAGGATCAGGCGCGGGTGGCCGCGATGCTGTTGCTTACATTGCGGGGAACGCCGACGCTGTATTACGGCGACGAGATCGGTATGCATCAGGTCGCGATCGCGCCCGATCAGGTGCGCGATCCCTTCGAGAAGAACGTGCCGGGGATCGGCGTCGGCCGCGATGGTTGCCGCACGCCGATGCAATGGGACGCAACGGCGGGTGCCGGTTTCTCGATCGCCAGGCCATGGCTACCGCTGGCGGACGTTTGCGTGCATGAGAATGTCGCCAATCTCGAAGCCGACGCCGGTTCCATTCTCAACCTCTACAAGGCGTTGATCGCGCTTCGGCGAAGCTTGCCGGAGTTCGTGACCGGCGCTTATCAGCCGATCGCCGCGCAAGGCGATATCCTGCTCTATCGCCGGGAAGGTGAGGGCGGCGCGGTCGTCATCGCGTTGAACCTCGGTCCAGAGCCCGTTGCAGTGGCCTCCATTTCGATCGGCTTCGGCCGGGAAATCCTGCTGTCGACTTTCCTGGACCGCAAGGGCGAGGTAGTTCAAGGCACCCTCGATCTGCGCGGCAATGAGGGCGTGATTATCGGGAAGCCGACGACCGAATAAAACACTGTCGTTCCGGCGCCCGTGCGCAATTGCGCACCAGCCCGGGACGACGCGGGGTGATGGCTCAGGCGGGATGACCGGTCGTGCCCGTGGCGTCGGTATCGATGTCGCTACGCTTCAGGAGATAGTCGAGGCCGCCAAGGCGATACCAGCGGTAACCGTAGGCTTCCAGCAGCAGCCTGTGCCTGCCGCCATCGTCGGCGCGGCTGTGATCCTCCGTCAATAAATTGACCAGAAGTTTTCCGGCTTCGCCCGGTAGCCCGACGGCAAAGGAGATTTCCCGCGGCTTCTCCTCGAAATTGTGGACGAACAGCACCGAGTTGTTGCGCCAGTCATAGCGGATGATGAGCACCGCTGGATCGCGCACCGTGATGACCTTGAAATCGCCCCAACCGACTTCCGGGACCTCCTTGCGCATCCGGACGATTCGCTCAGTCCAGTTCAGCATCGAATTCGGATCGCGCCGCTGCTTGGCGGCGTTGACGTGCTCGTAGCCGTACGGACCCTTATCGATCACGGGCAAACATGGCCGGTCGCTCTCCGTGAAGCCGGCATGCGGCTCGGTCGACCACTGCATCGGGGTGCGGGCGCAATTGCGCTCGGGCAGATCGAGATTGTCGCCCATCGCGAGTTCGTCGCCGTATCGTATCACCGGCGTCCCCGGCAGCGTGCACATCAGGCTGTAGGCCAATTCCAGCCGCCGCCGGTCACCACCCAGCATCGGCGCCAGCCGACGGCGAATGCCGCGATTGTAGAGTTGCATGCTCTTGTCGGGACCGAACGCCTTGAACACGATCTCGCGCTGCGCCTTGGTCAGTCGGCCGAGGTCGAGTTCGTCATGGTTGCGCAGGAATAGTCCCCATTGAGCGGTCGCAGGCCTCGGCCTGGTCGCCGCTAACGACTTGGCCAGCGGCTTCGTATCGGCGGAAGCCAGCGCATAGAACAAATGCTGGTTGACGTGGAAATTGAACATCATGTGCATGCGGTCGCCGTCGCGGCCGAAATATTCCAGGTCGGTTTCCGGCAGCACGTTGGCTTCGGCGAGAATGATCGCGTTACCCTGCCGCCATTGCAGGAATTCGCGGAACGCGCGCAGCATGTCGTATTGCTCAACCGGCTTGCGCACCTTGGCGCCCTTCGTTGAAATCACGAACGGCACCGCATCCATCCGGAAACCGGAAACGCCGAGTTGAATCCAGAAGCCCATGATTTTCAGGATTTCCGCCTGCACATGCGGGTTCGACGTATTGAGGTCGGGCTGGAAATCATAGAAGCGATGGAAGTACCAGGCGCCGGCTTGCTTATCGCGCGTCCATGTGGATTTCTGCACGCCGGGAAATACCATGCCGGTATTGGCATTGGCCGGACGCTTGTCGGACCACACATACCAGTCGCGATAGGGCGAATCCTTCGAGCGTCGCGCCTCGCGAAACCACTTATGCTGGTCCGAGGTGTGATTGACGACGAGATCGATGATCACGCGGATGCCGCGCTGCCGGCAGCCATGGGCGAATTCGACGAAGTCGCCTAGCGTGCCGTATCGGGGATCGACGCCATAATAGTCCGAGATGTCGTAGCCGTCGTCCTTGCCGGGAGACGGCTGGAACGGCATCAGCCAGATCGCGGTGATGCCGAGCCCGTGCAGGTAATCCAGCCGCCGCAACAGGCCCTTGAAATCGCCAACGCCGTCGCCGTCGGCATCCATATAGGTGCCGACGGAGAGGCAGTAGATCACGCCGTTTTTGTACCAGAGGTCGTCGATCACAGGGCAGCCCTCATCGGGCCGCCTCGCAATCTCATTTTCTAGCGGCCGCAGGATAAGTGGTGAAAGGCCACCGGAGTTCCGGCTGAATCCATCCGTCATCGCCGGGCTTGCCCGCCTTCGCAGCTACCGCTTGATCTGCTCCTTCAGCGTATCCTGCGATGGGCGGCCGTCCCGGAATCGGATAGGCTGGCGCAATGGAATCGCCCGCCCGCCAGATCAACCTCGTACCTCAACCCGATCGCCGCCAGTCGGAGACGGCGCTGGCGATCGCGCGGGGCACCGCCAGGATGCTGCGAACGCTGGGTTTTTCCTGCATCAGCGAGCTGCCGCTGCCGTCGGGGCGGCGCGCCGATCTGGTGGCGCTGAACGACAAGGGCGAGATCTGGATCGTCGAGATCAAGTCGTCGGTGGAGGATCTGCGCGCGGACCAGAAATGGCAGGATTACCGGATGCATTGCGACCGGCTGTTCTTTGCCTTCACGCAGGACCTGCCCTGCGAGATATTCCCCACTGACACCGGCCTGATCATCGCCGACGCCTATGGCGCTCATCTGCATTGCGAGGCGCCGGAGCATCGCCTGCCGGCGCCGACCCGCAAGCTGATGACAGTGCGGTTTGCGATGGCCGCGGCCCAGCGGATCAACCGGCTGGTCGATCCGCAGGACCACGGGGAATTCTAGGGTCTCATTCGATCAGCTTGTGCGACAGCCGGCGCGACACCGCGACGAGGAAGCCGATGCGATAGACGCGCCCTGGCGTCTGCGCCCGCACTGCCACCGGCCACGCTGCCGCGCCACCGAGAACACCAAGGAATTGGCGCCGCCGCACGCTAGGCGGCTTTGCCGTAGCTGTAAAACCCCTGGCCGGTCTTTCGGCCGAGATGGCCGGCGGCGACCATCTCCTTCAGCAAAGGCGCGGGGCGATATTTCGGGTCGTTGAAACCCGCGTAGAACACCTCCATGACGGACAGCATGGTGTCCAGACCGATCATGTCGGCTAGCGCCAGCGGGCCGATCGGGTGGTTGCAGCCCAGTTTCATGCCGGCATCGATGTCCTCGGCCGTCGCCAGGCCTTCCTGAAGCGCGAAGATCGCTTCGTTGATCATCGGGCACAGGATGCGATTTACCGCAAAGCCCGGGCTGTTCTTGGCTGTGATCGACACCTTGCCGATCCGCTTGGCGAAGGCTTCCGCCTTGGCGTGGGTGTCGTCGGAGGTTTGCAGGCCGCGGATCAGCTCCAGTAGCGCCATCAGCGGCACCGGGTTGAAGAAGTGCATGCCGATGAAGCGATCCGGACGGTCGGTCGCCGCGGCGAGTTTGGTGATCGAGATCGACGAGGTGTTGGTGGCGAGAAGCGCCCGCGGTTGCAGCGTCGCGCAAATATCCTTCAGGATCCTGACCTTCAAATCCTCTCGCTCGGTCGCGGCTTCGATGACGAGATCGCAGCCGGAAAGCTTTCCATTGTCCGTCACAGTAGTGATGCGCGCCAGTGCCGCCTGCCGGTCGGAATCCGTCATCTTCTGCTTGTTGACGAGGCGCTCCAGGCTACTGGCGACGACCGACAGCCCGTGCGCGACCGCGGCGTCGGAAATATCGGCCATCGTTACCTTGTGCCCGGCTGCCGCGCAGACCTGGGCGATGCCGTTACCCATCGTGCCTGCCCCGATGATGCCAATCGTTTCAATCATGGCTTACGTGCCTCCATTCCTGAGCGCCGGCATCGAGAATGCCGGGTTTACGCCAACCGCCGTCGATATCGTTAGCAGAGGGCAGGGACGATCGGTAGCAAAAGCAATCAAATCCGTTCCGGCCATGCCAGCCTGCGCCAGCAGCCGGGCGGTCTCGGCGGAAAAAACTCCCGAACAAGACGTGGCACATCATGAGGGGTTGAGTATATTGGCCGTCCGGTTCACTGAGGGTATGCGTCATGCTGGAGATTCAGTGTCCATGCGGATCGGCGCGTTTGCGCGTTAGAGGCGAATCGTTTGCTCAGTTTTGGTGTCATTGTTCCGATTGCCAAAGAGTTCACGGAGCAGCTTACGCGGCTGAAGCGCTTTACTCAGCTGAAAATGTCGAACTGCTGGATGGAACGACAATCGTTTTTTCGCTGAAAACCACGCCCAGAGTGTCGTGCGCCCGATGCGGCACCCGTCTATTTGCCGAGCTTACCGAGATCGGAATGCGCGGTTTGAATGGGTATCTATTGCCGAGTGGCGTTTTCAACCCGACCATGCATATCAACTGCGCGGAGGCCGTCGCAGCCGTCCTCGACGATCGACCACACTATCGCACAAAGCCGATCGCCTTTGGCGGCGACGATGTGCTGATGGAATGGCCCACCTACGCAAGCACGGCCTGACTAGTTGATATCCGCTTGACGCCATCAGCGGTCGGCCGTTACCCATCGTGCCTGCCCCGATGATGCCAAATCGCTTCAATCATTGCGGAAACGCGATGGCGATCTTTCCGAAATGGCCGCCGCTTTGCATGAGTCTCAACGCCTCGGGCACGGCCTGGAAATCAAAAATGCGATCCACCACCGGCCTGATGCGATTGCGCTCGACGGCCGAGGCCATGCTTTCAAACATTCGCCGGCTGCCGACCGACAAGCCGATGACGTGGAGGTTCTTGCTGAAGATGCTGGGAATGCCGATCTCCTGCGTGAAGCCGGACAGTACGCCGATCACAAGAATTGTGCCGCCGACCTTCGCGGCCTCGATTGACTGCTGGAACGTGTCCTTGCCGCCGACCTCGACGATGTGGTCGATGCCTCCGCCCGCCCAATCCGCCGCGGCCTTTCCCCATTCGCCGACCGAGCGATAGTTGATCGTATGGTCCGCACCGAGAGCCCTTGCGCGCTCAAGCTTTTCATCGCTTGAGGAAGTCACCACGACAGTGGCGCCGGCCAGTTTTGCGAATTGAAGCGCGAAGATGGATACGCCGCCGGTGCCCTGTACCAGCACGGTATCGCCGGGGCGGATACGGGCTTCGTCGAAAAGCGCCCGCCACGCAGTGAGCCCGGCGCAAGGCAGCGTTGCGGCTTCCACGAAGTTCAGATGACCGGGGATGCGGCTTACTCCCTCCGCATCCAGAAGCATCAGCTCCTGCAGTACGCCGGCACGCGTTCCGCCAAGCGCGAGACGGCGATTGATGGCTGACGGTCTTCCGTCGAACCAGGACTGAAAGAACATCGGACATACGCGATCGCCAACGGCAACGCGGGTCACCCCTTCACCGATGGCCGTCACCTCCCCGGCGCCGTCCGAGAACGGAATGAGAGGCAGCTTGTACGCTCCGCCCTTGCCCTGCACGGTCAGGAGATCGCGAAAGTTCAGTGACGCCGCGCGGATTCGAACGGTGACCTGACCAGGGCCCGGTGCCGGATCCGGTCTCTCGACAAGTTCCATCCCCTCGATCGACCAATCGCGCGCGACTTGCCAAACTTTCAATGTGGCCTCCGTTTTTTAGCCGGATGGAGCGCGATGCTCATGCGGTTACGAGAGGCTATACACGGCGATCGAACTGCGGAGCAACATCGCTCGCGCCCTCAACTTCGCCGGCCGATTGTATGGGGCGCTTCAAAGGTCGTGGGTTCGACCGGTGTTCCATCGTTGAGGATCGCGTGTTCGAGATAGGCGCTGACGCCGGGGGGAACCACCGTTCCATTTTGCGCTACGGCGAGGAAGATGTGTTTCGACATTTCCGGAGTACGCTCAAACCAGTTCGGGTCGTCGAAGGTCCCGCCATAGACGCCGAATATCTCGGGAAATCGCTCAAAAGCCAGGAACAGTTTTGTGCCGCAGGTCGCGCAGAAATTGATGGTGACCCGCTTGCCGCTTCCTTCGGAGGCTTGGCTATAAGTCGACCCTTTCCCGGCAATGATCTCGAAACTCGTTTTCTGGAAGATGGGCTCTACCATGTAGGCGGACCCGGTGGCGCGCTGACAGAATTTGCAATGGCAATAGGTCATGCGCACCGGCTCCGAGCTGGTCGCGTATCGGACCGCGCCGCAAAGGCATCCGCCCTGATTCAACGACATCTCAACTCCTCGCCACTTTCTGACGCGTGTCGGCGGACACTAAGCCGCAATGGCCCCGGTGTCTCAACCGCCAAGCTTGAGGATTTGTCCTGATTTACTCGATCACCTCGTGGGAAAAATTTCGGGCTGGTCGAATTAAACTTGTTTGGGACCCGCCGGTCTCCGGGCAGGCTGATTTGCGGACTTCAACGCGGTCAGTCCGCTTTGCGTCTATACTTCCGCTTTCCTCAAACACCGCAAATAAGATTGAGCACAGCTTCGAAGCGGATGCTTCGCTTGCCCGCAAGCGCCGTACCCTCCAGATTGCCGCCCTGCGCATCGGTGGGCATTTGCGGCGAACCGCCTTCAAAGTGAAAGGCATCGCCGAGAGCCTGTCCCTTTACATGTACGGTTGAAATGTCCTGACCGAGCAGCGATTGAAAATCGGCTCCAAAATTATGCCGGCGGCTGGTGACTTCAACGGCAATCGTGTCGCCCTCGAAGCGGTAACTGCCGATATGGGCAAATCCGGAATTGCCGCCCAACAGCTTTCCATCGCGGACGTAGCTAACGCTACGCCCGACGGCTTCGTTGACCCTGAATTCGCTCTTGAAGAAGCCGTCGAAACGCCGTGATCTGCCGCCCATACGGCACATCTAGCGCGGAACGCCTTTTAGGTCACTCGTTTTCCAACCCGGCGGCATTCGGCCTACGCCGCATAGTATCCGCCGTCCACGACCTGCGACGCTCCCGTCATGAACGACGCCTTGTCGGAACACATCCAGACCACGGCTTCCGCGATCTCGTCGGGAACGCCCATACGGTTCATTGGCACCTTCGCCATCACCTCGTCGAGCCGCGTTTTCACCACCTCCTCGGTCATCGGCGTGGTGACATAACCGGGATTGACGCAGTTCACACGGATGCCGTCGCGCGCATATTCGATTGCCGCGGTTTTCGTCAGCCCGACCACGCCGTGCTTCGCCGCCACGTAATGTCCGGATGTCGCGAGCCCAATCAGTCCGGCGATCGAGGCGGTGTTGACGATGGCGCCGCCGCCGCCTTGTGCCAGCATTTGCGTGATTTCGTGCTTCATGCAGAGGAATACGCCAGTGAGATTGATCGCGAGCATGGTGTCGAATGAAATCTGACTGAGTTCGTGCAGACGCTGGCGCCCCGGGCCGACGGAACCTCCGGCCACGCCGGCATTGTTGAACGCACAGTCGATCCGCCCGTAGGCGGCCACGGTTCGCGCAACCATCGCGGCCACGTCAGCCTCCACGGTGACGTCGCCGCCAATCGCAATCGCCTGACCGCCGGCCGCGTTGATCAGGGCGACGGTTTTAGCCGCATTCTCCTCGGTGCGGTCGGCGACCGCGACGCGCGCGCCCGCGCGCGCCATGGCGAGCGAAGTCGCCCGTCCGATGCCCGAGGCACCGCCGGTCACCAGCGTCACCTTGCGGTCGAGGATGCCCGCCATGTCCCGTCTCCTGCCCTGGCCATTCGTTGTTTGAAATGAGCCTACATCAATCCGTTGCCCGCGCCACACCGATGAGACGCTGTGGCGTATGCAACTGCGTCATGGGAGGGACCGGCGTCAGGATGCCGCGACGAGCACCTCGTCGATCTCGACCGTCTCGGCGTAGATCAGCCGGCCCGGCGCTTCGCTCCACGGGGGCAGCGCCTCGCCGCCGGGATGAACGATGGCCCAATTGGCGGAGATGTACTCATATTCGCGGATCAGCAAACGGTACTGCTGCGGTTTCGGCACAGCCGCGAACTGGACGCGGCCCGACCAGAGTGCGAGATATTTTTCGGTCGGAAATTGCGCGTCCGTGTTGACGCTGATGCTGGCGAGGCCGGCCGCCGCATCGCGCCATCCGAGATCGCCGGAGATGGCCGGATCGCGCTCCTGCACGGTGACGACAATGCGCGTTGGCTTGGTCGGCCTGTCTCGCATCGGCGGAAAGTCCGGATAGTTCGGCGCCGGCGCGAGCGGCGTGGGACCCGAGATCGTGACGTTGAGGCTGCGCGGGTGATAGGGGTCCGACGTCACCAACAGCGCGCGGTCGGGCGTCAGTTGCGCGAAGTCCGCCAGCACGACGCGCGAGAGTTTGGCGTCGTCAAGCGCGTGCGGCTGATGGCGCGCCAGCGCGAGGCGGATGAACGGGCTGTAGTCGTCGCGATAGGTCTCCACCGTCAGGTCGCAATACCAGCGCGTGCCGTCGAATGCGACCTCGTGCCCGGCGACGTGGACCCGGCCCTTGCCTTGCGAACCCGGCGGCGTCGGCTCTTCCAGGCTCAGTCCGAATTCCTGGGCGACGCTGAGCGGGAAATTGGACGGGTCGGGATACGCCCACACCCGGTCCGCGTCCCAGATCGGATCGAGCCCCCATTGGGTGACGAGATGCTTCCAGGCCTCGCGATCGATCGGAAAACCTTCGCCGTACAGCACGACGCCGAGCAATTCGCCGTCGCCCGACGAATACCAGGGGCGGTCGAGATAAACGCGCAGGCCGCCGCCGAAGCGCATGCTGCGCTTGAGATTGGTGCTGGTCTGCCGTTCCCAGCCGAACGTCGGCACGACGTAAAGCACGCGCGGCGCGTCCGGGCGGGCGGAGGCCGGAATGTCGACGACCACAGGCTCGCTGGTGCGGGTGAAGTCGCGCGCAGGGCTTGCCGGATTGGCGGGATCCTCCGTCGGCGTGAAGTAATCGCGGAAGCGGGACGTGGCGACCGCGCGGTAGATCACGCGGTGATGCCTGGTGTCGTTGAAATGATGCCGCGGCGCCGCGTCCTGGAAAATCGATACGCCGTTCAATGTCGCGCTGAGAACGTCGCCCTGGCGTGCGAAGCAGATCAGGTCGTGGGTGGAATTATAGAAGCCGACGGCGCGAAAAGCATTCTTGCCGGTTCCGACCATCAGGTAACCGTCGTTGAGATCCGGCAGCGGAATCTCGTCGGCATGGGTCTGCTGATGAAGCCTGCTCGGCGGGTTGGTGCCGTCGTCGACCGGATCTTCCCACTCGGCGATGAGGTCGATCTTGGCGGTGCTCGCGCCGTGGATCCTGAGCCCGCCCTTGAGGAAGGCATCGAGCGCCTTCGGCGAGCGCCAGCCGGTCAGCGTATCGAGCGCGATCGCGCTGGTCGGCCCGCTCATGTCCTCTGATTGCAGCTTGCTGTCCGTGCCGATCGCATGATGCTGGGCATCGAGCTGGATGAATTCGGGATGCCCGATCGGCTGCTGCACCGCGTGAACCAGGGTGAGCAGATGCGGCGGCGTCAGCATCCAATGTCCGCCCTCCGCGGCGCGCTGGATGATGTGGGCGATCACGTCGGCATTGTTGCCCGGCCAGAGGTCCTCGCCGATCGGGGTGGTGCGGGTAAGCGCGTCGAAATATTCCCTGATCCATTGCCAGACGCCCATCAGCCGCAGATCGAGCGGCGCGATATAGCAGGACAGCGGAACGATTGTCGTCATCGCCTTCGGCAGGCTGACCGTCAGCACGCGGCCCGCCGCGTCCCAGGATGGCGGGGCCGATCCGTCCGCGAGCGCGAGCCGGAACGGCCTGGTCTTGGTCCAGTCGTCCGAGCCGGCGAAGTCGACGAGGGTGACGGAGCCGGGACGCGGATTGGCGTCGGCGACCGGCGCGAAGTTGATCGGGTTCGCGTCGGTTGCGGGATCAGCGGTGCCGGTCGTGCCCTCGCCGCTGCCCGGCAGGTCGCGCAGCGCGGCGCCGCGCGCCAGCCTGTCGGGCAGATACGGGATCGTTGCCTGATCGTTGCGGTCGATCGGCATCTCGACGTTTTGGCCCGCAACCGGCTCGGTCTTGAGCTTGCCCTCGTCGCGTTGCTTGATCAGGTCGTAGGTCGCCGGATCGGCGCGGAGCTTGCCGGCCGCATCGTCGAACATGCCGAGCCGTTCGGCGAGCTCGACCGAGGTGCGCGGCGGCACGATGTGTCGCTGGCTCCCGGTGAGATCGGCCGCATCACCGTCCTTGGCCTCGCTGTCGTTGAACGTGCGCAGCACCAGCCGGTCGATCGCCGAGCCGGGACTGCTGACGCCTTCCGGGTCGCGCAGCACGATGACAGGCGCAACGACCGGCTCGAACCGCAGATACGGAAATCCTTCCGGCTCGCGCGGCGTGCCAAAGGCGGTAGCAAGCGCGTCCGTCACCGGATCGGCCAGCGCCAGGCTGTTGCCGGAGAGGTCGACGGCGCGGGCGCGGACACGGTAGCTGCGGCCGAAGCGCAGCGACGGCAAGCTTGCGCTGACGACGGTGAATTCGGTCGTCATCTTGAACGGAGTTGCCGGCGGATTTTCGGGATCGAAGTCCGGATCGTTCGGATCATCGGGAGGCACGGCCTTGGCCGGATCGGGATTGCGCGTGAGATGCTTGCCGATCGGCGGGACACTGAGACTCCATCCGGCCCAGCGGGCAATCGCTTCCTGGAAATAGAAATCGCCGATCTGCGCAGGGTCCGAGCCGGGGGCGCCACTGGTCACCGCAAGCTGGGTGAAGCCTTCCTCGTCCTTGCTCGCAAGGCTCTGATTCCTGATCTTGTAGAGCGCGTCGCGCCGATGCAGCGAATGCCAGGCATTGGAGTGCGAATCCCACACGTCGAGGCGGAATCCACGCACCAGATCCTCGGCGAAATAGGGGCGCGGCTGCGGATGCTGGGTTGTGAGCGCATCGTTGAACGCCTTCGCCTCCTGAAAGCCCTTGAGCAGGGCGAGCGCGCTGCCGTCACTCACCAGCGCGAGCCCGGCCGAGCGCAGCGATGGCAGGGTCGAGGTCGAATCGAACACCTCCGGGTGCAGCGGCGCCGCCACATTGGCGACGCTCTCGGCGACAATGATCGCCTTGTGCATGGCGCCGTCGATGTCGACCTGGGCAAGCCCGAAATCGCGCGGATCGAGATTGAGCAGACCGACGATTTCGCCGCTCGGGTCCGGCGGGCTCAGGCCGCGGCGTGGTGCGGTCATGAACAGATGGTGGCCGCCGAAGTCGAGATAGTCATAGGCGGTCATCGCCGGTGGCATGGACTGGGGATTGAGCGCCCACGCCCAGCCCGGCGACACGCTCGACACGCCAAAGGTGTTGAATCCGCTCGGGGGGGAGAGCGGCAGGAAGTCGTTCGGCAACTCGAAATCGAGCACCAGTCCAAGCGCGCGCAACAGCGCCGGATAGGATTGCAGGGAGCTGATCGCCTTGTGGAAGTCGATCACGCTGTCGGGATCGGAAGGCTTGAAGGTCTTCGGTTGTGGCTGGTGATGATATAGCGCGAACTGTGCCGCGAGCTCTTGGCGCAGACTTTGTGCCTCGGCGCTGCCGGGCGGTGGCAGCTGGGTGGCGTTCGGCAGGCCGTCGCTGCCGAGTTCGCCGGCCGAAAACGGCCCCGACGCGCCGGCCACGAGGCGGAACCGGTTGAACGCGCCGGCCGACGGGTTTTCGCCGGCGCGCGCCAGTTGCGACCGCTGCCGCTGGCGCAACGCATTGCGCCAGCCGGTGGCGCGATCGGCGTTCCAGTGCACCGCAAGACCGTCGATCAGCTGCAGCAGTTCGCGCCGCTTTCCCTGATTCTCGTCATTGACCTCGCCGGGAAGCGCGAGCTGCAGCCCGCCGATCTGAAAGATCGACTTCAACAGCGTGAGCGTCGCACGGGTTGGATAGGAGATGACCAGCCGCTGGCCGTAATCGTCGAATGCGTAATCATCGACATGCGTCCTTTTGTCGAAGATCGCGTCCCAGAGTTCGGGCCGCAGCGGGTTGGGGTCGATCGCGGCGGTGTGCGAATGACCGTTCGCCACGAACGTCACTTTCAACCCGTCGTCCTTCAGATGTTGGGTCCAGCGCAGCCAGTCGGGAAACGCATCGAGCGTCGGCGCGCCGGCAAGGCGCGGCGATACCAGGACCGAAACGGGAAGCGTGGGCTTGTCGATCGCGATGCCGCGCGCCATCGCGGTGAACATGATGGTCTGGGTCGGAGCCATGATCATTCCCCTCAGGCATATGCGCTGGCGTAGGAATTCCATACGCCCGCCGACGGCATTAGCTGCGCGAAAGTCGGATCGCCGCCGCTGCCGCCGAAACGCTTCTCGACCGAGATCTCGACGGATTTGCTGAAGAACAGGACCTTCACCGCAACCGTCAGCGTCGCGCGCCCGCTCGCCTTGCCGTCGGAATCGTAGGTGAAGGAGAGCACGAATTCGAGCGAGATCGAGATGATGCCGAGCACGGACAGTTCACCGCCCATGCGCAGATAGCCCTGCAGCGTCGCCTTGGTCTTGCCGGCATCGACCTGCATCGAAAAATAGATGCCGGCCATGATGTGGACGCCGCCGCTGGCAACACCGAGATTGATACTGGCGTTGGCGCCGAACTCGAACGCCGCCTCGAGCATTTTCATGCCTTCGGCGTCGAGTTGCACATGCAGGAAGCCGCCGCCACCGAGCAGCGACACCGTCAGCAGGAACGGGTGCGCGCGCTCGGCGAACGCGAAGTCGACCAGCGGCTTGCCGGTGAGCAGCGGCAGGTCGAGGCCCGCCGAGAGCTTGATGTTTTCCAGCGAGAACACACCGACCGCCGCCGGCGGCAGCGTCACCCCGTATCCGACATGGACTCCAGGTGCCGGGGTGAGATCGATGCTGGGGCCATCGCCGAAGGTGCCCGGCGGGATGATGTTGCTGAGGTCCTGGACGAAGGCGAGGTCGCCCTCGAATTCGAACGGCTTGTTCGGATCGAGATCGACCTTTACGTCGAGCTTCTTGTTGCTGCCGGCGCTGAAGGTGAACGCGACGAAGTAGAGCGCGATGGCATTGAGGATGTCGAGCCGGAAATTCGTCAGCGAGCCATTGAAGGCGAAGCTGCCGGGCCCGGGCGGGTTGGGAGGGACCGCGACGGGTTTGCGGATTTCACCGTCGATCGTGAGCACCGTCGGGTTCGGGTCCGGCGGCAATTTCGGTGTGAAGGAAATCAGGTCGCTGAGGCCAGGGGCGGCAGGCACCTGCCGGACGTCAGGCTTCCAGTTGAATTTGACGACAATGGTCTTGCCGCCGTCCTCGACGGAGAATTGCGTTTTCGGCGCGTTCTTGGCGGCCGACGCGCCGCCGCCGATCGGCAGCAGGTCGGTCAGCTTGATGGCGCCGAACAGTCTTGGGATGAGATCGCCGGAGAGGCCGCCGAAGAAATCGTTGGCGTCGAACGCATCCTGCGCGGCGCTGGCGGCCTTGCCCGCCAATGGCCCATGCGCGCGGCTCAGGTTGGTCAGGTTGAGGTTGGGGGTTGCGATGCCGCCGGCCTTGTCGGCGGTGAAAGTAACCGGCATCTGGTCCGCAACCAGCCCTGCGGCGGTGTCCTTGACGATCTCGGCGAACACGCCGGCATGCGCATCGAGACCGTTCAGGAGGTAGGAATCGTAAAGGGCGATCGTGGTGTTGGTGTCGGTGCCGAGCAACTGCTCGATCGCGGGAATATGCACCGCCGCCTTGTAGAGGATCGGCATGTATCCGCCGAAGCTTTCGACCAGCGTGTCATGGAACTCGGTGTCGAAATAGAGCGCGCTCGTGGCCAGCGTCGTGTTGTCGGTGGTGCCGGCCGGATCGCGGGGCGCGTAGGTCATCTTCTGCTTGGGGACGGGGCAAGCGCGTCGCTCTCCGCTCGCCCGGTAGACGCTCTGGATGGTCGACAGATGCGAGGGATTGCCGCCGGTATCGGTCAGCGAGGCAAAGATCAGCGGCGTGGTGAATTCGATCTCGTGGCCGGAGATGTCGGTCGCAATCGCGTGGAACTGGAAATCCTGCGGCGTCACGCCACCGATCTGAACCCAGAACGAGTAATTGGTACTGCCGAGAACCGGCAGCGGCTCATGCAGGTCGGGCGTGACCAGCGTGGTGAGCCGGATTTTCGTCAGCGGCATCTTGCGGCCGGCGACTATCTCGGGCTTGTCTTTAAGCTGGCCGCGATAGGATTTCTCCGGCTCGCGCACGATGATGTATTCGCGCTGGATCATGTTTGCGACCGGCGTCGTGCCGCCTTCGGGCACCGCGGTGTCGATGAACTTGCGTTCGGTGATCTTGATCAGCGCGGCGCGATGACCGAAGGGGTAGAGGTGTCCCTCGTAGACGATGCGCACGTAATGGTCGCGGCCCTGGGCTGCGATGTGCACCCACTCCGACAGATCGAGCTGATCGCCGATGATCGGAATGCCGGGCAGAATCGGCGGAATCGTGGGCCGGGCAAGCTCGGGCTTGATGAACCTGTTATCGAGGACCGCGCCCAGCCGGGCTGCCGGGTTTGCGCCCGGCGCAACTGCTTCGGCCACGCGCCCGCCCTCTGCGACCGGCTGCGCTTCGGATCGAACCTCGGCTGGGGCCGCCCGTTCGACCAGGTGGATGCCGGCTGCGAGCGGCGGCAGGTCCGCCGCGAACACCAGCGGCGGCCTTGGAATGAAGCGAAGCGCATGCGGCGGGTTCCAGTTTCCGCGTGAGCGCAGCCACCCGCCGAGTGGCGAGAGCATCAGCATCTGCGCATCAACCGGCGCCGGTACGAACGGCGCGTTCTGCGCATCGCCGTACCCGTGGAACGCCGACGTCAGGATCACGATCTGATGCCGGTCGTTCGGCGAGATGTCGGTGACGCCGAGGTCGGGATCGAGATCGGTCTTCTTCGGATGTTGATTGTCCGGATCGAACGCGCGGGCGGGATTGTAATCGGGAGACCAGACAGCGCGGAGCGGCGCCGTGTTCAGCGCCGAGAGTTCGGTAACGACATCACCTGCCTTCGCGGCAAGGCGGGTGTGCCAAAGCTCGGTACGGCTTGAATAGGTGACCGGCGCCATCGCGTGACGCCAGGCGATATTGTGGTTCGGCGACAGCGTCAGCCGATAGGGCAACTCGATTGCGGTTTCCTTGGTGCCCGGCGGCGCGATCGCGGGCGCGGCGGCTATTTCTCCGGGACTCGGTTGCGGCGGGACATCGGCGAGCGCCGAGACCACCGGCTCGAAGCTGGACCAGTCGAGCAGGCCCTCGATGCTGTAGGGGATCGCCGGCATCGGCGCGTCGGCGGCGATGCGAAAGGCGAGGCGCGTGAAACCGGAAAGCCGCGCCGCGGTCTGGCCCGGGGCGGGAGCAACCCCCGGTGGCGGCGACGGTTGCGCCGGAATTCCCGGCGGCAGCGGCGGCGGGGGCTGAGGGTTCGCGTTGGCATAATACGCGGTCTCGGCGATGTTCTGCGGCGGGAACGTCACCACCAGCACCGCCTCTTTCGTGGCGTCGATTCTGCCGAGCACCGGCTGAGCATTGCCCGTCGGCTTGAGATTGTAGCCGGCGAGGTGGAGTGTCAGCAGATCGTCGGGGCGGACCAGTTCGGCCTGGAAGTCCGGGGGCGGCTCGCGCGGAGGTTTTGGAGGAAGCGGTAAGGGGCTCTTGGCGAGTTCGTCCAGCAGCCACGCAAAGGCATGTTGATCCACGACCTGAGCCATGACCGCCCTCCGCACAACGAAACGGCCAGCCTAACTGGCCTCAACTTCCGCCAGGGTCCGACAACCATTGGCGGCCGATACCGCCGAGCCGGGAATTTCAGGGTACAACCTCTGCGAGTTTGATTGTGCCGCCCAAAATGTGTCCAATCTTTGCCGCTGCAAAAGCATCGGCCGGCTTGTTTCAACAGTTGAACCAAAAGCGGGTTAGCCCGACGCATCAACAGGCCCAACAGCAGGCGGCCCGGGGAATGCGTCCCGGGCGCGCGCGGTTCTGCGTGCCGGCGATAATCTCAACAGCGGTCAACGCTTTAGCCTTATCAAAATCGTCATCGGTCAGTCCGATTTACAGAAAGTTGAGGAGACAGACATCGGCAACGAATAGGAGAACGAAAATGCTGCGCCTTTTGTTCGGAATCCTTGTTTTTTTGTTACCGGAATATTCGATCTGTTTTGGGCAGGAATCGAACCAGGCCTCGGGTAAACTGACGGCCCGGATTCTTGCCGTCGGTATCCCCGGTGCCAGCGCGGTCGCGCCCGTGGGGACGTTTCACAAAGGCGGACCGATTTATGACAAGCCGGAATTCGCCTCCTTCACCCAGCCAGGGCAGATTCTGGATCCAAAGCGGATCCTTGTGACAAGCCATTCAAATTTTGGCGCACCGCTTGCCCAAACCGATGCGGCAGAAGGCGCCGTGCTGTCGCTGGACCCCGACGGCCCGCCGCTGGTTATCCCGAAGCAATTCGCAACCAGCGGCAAGCAGGCGCGCGCGCTGGAAGGGCGCGTTCAGCTCTTTACCGCACAAAGCCCCGAATTCCTGAACAGCATCCATACGCCCGGCGCGGCGAGCGCGGCATATCCGTCCGTGAGCAACCCGATCGGCATCTCGATCAACAACGGCTTCGGCCGGCTGTGGTTTTCCAACACACCTTTTGGCGCGCAGCAGGTCGGAACGGAATCGATTGTCGATCCGACCGGCGAACCCTTGAACAATGCGCCAAGCAAGCTGCTAGGCGGAATATTTGCCGGAAGCATCACCAACCGCTCGCCGCAGCTCGCGCCCGGCGCCCTGAATTCCGGCAGCATAGCCAGCGCGCTGCTCGGGATGTCGCCCGACGGCAGCAAGCGCGCGGTATTCGCCGTGCTGACGGCGGACGGCTCGCTCGCGCAGGTCCACACGGAATTTGCGCTCGACGGCCTGGCGCCGCCGGCGACCATCGCGCCGATCGCCGTCCCGCCGCTTGCAACCGCTACGCAGACGATGCTGACCCGGGCCGGGATGATCTTCAACTGGGTGCCAGAACGGATCTTGTACATCACCGACCCGCAGCGCAACGCGGTCGTGGCGCTGACGCTCACGAGCGATGAAAAGATATTCCGGATCCGGGATAACCGGACTTTCACGCCGCCTGAATTGAACGTTCCGGTCGATCTGGCTCCCGTCGTTTCCGAAATAGCCAATCCGGGTTTTGCCAGCAACACCACGCTTGCGGGCAATTCGGACATCTACGTGCTCAATCGCGGCAATGGCACCGTCGTCCGCATGCGTCAGGACGGCACCGTCGTCGCCACGAGAAAGATCGCGCTGGACACCGGCGAGGAGATCGGGCCCGGGCAACTGAACGGGATATCGGTCTCGCCCGATGCGCAACGCATCTGGGTGACGGTCAGCGGAGCCATATCCGCGTACCCGAACGAACCGGGCGCTCTGCTCGAGGTGCCTGCTTTCGGATCGGGCCGTGCCGGCATCGCGGAAACCACCAAATTCGCGTCGAATGATTTTGATAAAGCGGGCGAGCGGCTGGCGGAACTTGGTTCGGCCCTGTTCAGCAAGGAGTTTGGACCGGCTGACGGATTGGGTCCGCTCTACAACGCCCGGTCATGCCTTGCGTGCCATCAGAGTCCGACGTCGGGGGGCGTGGGATTGAATGGCCTGGCGCTGGTCTCGCGGGTCGCGCAGATCGACCACGGATCATCCGCCTTCAGGCTCAGCACCGCAGTTCCGGTCGCGCGCGCCAGGACGATTGCCGAACTCGGCTTTCCCTGCCGATTGACGCACGGGCCGCCGGCTGACGCGAACGTGATTTCGCTTCGTAACGCCGCACCACTTTACGGACTTGGACTGATCGATGAAATTGCCGATGAAGTTATTCTCGCCAATGCCGCTTTGCAGACTGGCATCAAGGGCCGGCCGAACCTGGTCAAGGACCGTTCGGGGCGGGAAAACATTGGACGGTTTGGCTGGAAGGGCGACGTCGCACATCTTGAACAATTTGTCGCGGACGCATTTCGCAACGAGATCGGCATAACGAGCCCTCTTGCCCCGCAGGACGTCGCGATCGCGCCCGATGGTGGCTGCGGCCCGACCAAGTCCGGTCTCGACGATGACGGGTCTACCATCCGCGCCGTGACGGCGTATCTCGCGGCCTTGCCCGCGCCGTTGCCCGAACGGTCTGCCGCCAAATCATATCAGCAAGGCGAGCAATTGTTCTCGTCCACCGGCTGCGTTTCCTGTCACACGCCGGCGCTGCCGTCCCGGCGTGGCGAGGTTGCGCTCTATTCGGATTTATTGCTGCACGACATGGGATCCGCGCTCAATGACGGGATTGTTCAGAGTGACGCCGTCGGTGCGGAATGGCGAACCACGCCGCTGTGGGGCTTGCGCTTGCGCACCCGGTTTCTTCACGATGGCAGGGCAGCAACTTTTGCCGAAGCAATCTTGGCGCATGATGGCGACGGCGCAGCCGCCGCGCGCGCATTCCGCCAATTGCCCCACGACGACCGCAACGCATTGCTCGATTTCCTTTCGGTCCTTTGAAGCGAGGCGTGGTCCTCAAGGGCGCCAGAAGAATTCTCCTGGGGAACAATTCCATTCCTGCAGTCCAGCTCCACTAGCAAAAAATGCCCGGCGTTTTCCGATGTGATGGTGTTTGCTCTGCGCGTGACGCAGACGGCTGCCTGCAAGGCAGGACTTGAAAGCCGAGGCGAAAAGTCTGACACCAGCGCTGGCGTCCTTGGTCAGATGGCGTCCAGGCTGACCCCAACAACGGTGGATCATTCCATGGCTGCTATCTATCCAGATCTCGAGGGCAAATCCGTGCTGGTCACCGGCGGCGGGTCGGGGATAGGCGCGTCGATCGTGCGCGCCTTTGCGCGGCAAAAGGCCAAAGTAGGTTTTCTGGACATCGCCAGAGAACCATCGGTGCGGTTGGCCGATGAACTCACGTCGCAGGGATTTTCGGTCCATTACGAATATTGCGATCTGACCAACATCGATCATCTGCGCGAGGCGATCGGCCGCGTTCGAACCAGCATTGGGCCGGTTCGGGTTCTGGTCAACAACGCGGCGCATGACGACCGGCACACGACCGAAAGCGTCACGCCGGAATATTGGGATAACAGGATCGCGGTCAATCTGAAGCACCAGTTCTTCGCCGCTCAAGCCGTCCTGCCGGACATGCAGGCCGCGAACGACGGCGCTATCGTCAATTTCGGGTCGATCTCCTGGATGACCGGGCAGGGCGGGATGCCGGTCTACACCGCTTCGAAATCGGCAATTCTTGGATTGACGCGCTCGCTCGCGCGCGACTACGGCGCCTGGAATATCCGCGTCAATTCGATCGTGCCGGGGTGGATCATGACGGAGCGTCAGGTTGAAAAATGGCTGACGCCGCAAGGTGAAGCCGACTTGATGAAGTCACAATGTCTGAAGCGCAAGCTCTATCCGGATGACATATCCGGGGTCGTCGTGTTTTTGGCCTCGGAAGAAGCGAGCGCGTGCACCAGCCAGCAATATATCGTGGACGGCGGACGAGTGTGAATGACGGCTTGAGAACGAAATCTTTGCGAAGGGACCGGCATTTTTGCCTGAACGGACAAAATTACTTGCCGCTTTAGTCCGATTATCTGTCGTGTAGTTGAGGCAGGCGACGCGCATCGGTATCTGCCGCCGCCGCGTGCTTGCGTGACTGATAGGTTTGCAGAACGCTTCTGGAAGTCTCTCTGTTGAGCCCGTTAAACTCCCTTTTCACTTCCTCCAGATCTCGCGGATGGATGCGATGATCAGGTGCACACAGGAACAGGAGCGACATCACGGTCTCCCACGAAAAGCCGAGCGCGCTAGTCAAGATCAACGCCACTTCCTTGTTCTTGTCGATCAGCGCGCGCTCGACAACATCGACCGGCAACGAGCACAACAAGGACAGTCCGACGGTTGCCTCTTCGAATTTGCGCGACTGAGTAAACTCGAAAATCATTCTCTCATTGAGATTGCCAAGTCGATACTGTCCGGTGACCGTCCGTTTCGCGTCGAAATAATCTCTCGATGCAGGTCCGAATTTCGAATGCATCGAGCCCGTGACCTCCGTCACCAGGGATTCGATCTGACTTGCTGCCTCCGGGCGCTCAATCCCGAGGCGCTTCTTTGCGTTGTCAGACGCTTTTGCGATCAGTTGCTGGAAGAGATGCCTAGGGATGTCCTTGCGGCGACCCATTTCCTCGATGAGGATCGAATCGCTTTCGGAACGCCTGACCATGTGCAAAATGCCGAAATCGGAAAGACGCGCGCCGGTGTTGGTCGCGACCGAACGCACGACCTCTCGATTCCCCCGCGTCACAAGTACGTCCGTTACCTCGGAGTCGATCGATTTCCGCTGCGAGATCGCGAGCAGATGTTGCTGGCTCTTCGACCTGGCATTGGCAACCAGGGTCTTTGCATCGAGGCGTGAGGATTCACGAAGTACGGGGCCGGCAACCTCGATCGAATCGTCGAACGCAAGTTTATTGATTACTTTAACGGGTGCGTTGTCGGACCGGGCTAACCGCCTTGCGAGTCGGGCGCGAACGGTCGTCTCAATTTCCTGCTCCAGTCGTCCGATGATCTCCCCGAACATCCAGATTTCATCGTCGGTATACCGGCCTACGATCAATAGGTCGGTTGCATACCACAAGGCCCGCTCGCGGCTTTCAGCGGATCCTTTCGAGACTGCGACGTCCAGCTCCTGCAAAAAGGACATTGCTTTCCAATCGTCTGACACTCTCTAGTAACGACGCCTATCACCGTCAAATGCGATGCTCAGTAGAATTCCGGTCTGCCAAAATGGCCGCACGAAACCGCGGGCAGCGCTCAGAGACCCCGCCTTTCGGCATCATGCAAATGTTCAATCACCAGCGCGATACAAGCAATATTCTGGCCGTGATTTATTAATGAACCTTGGTATCGCAGGAAGTGCCCTCCTTCGACAAAAGGATAGGTCGGCCAAGCTGCGTTGCAGCCAACGGTGTTCACGATCGTGATGAATGGGCAGTAGCGGCTTCAATCACCCCAACCTATAGGGAGATCCCGCGCGTAACCTTCAAACGCGACAATGGACGGCAACGAACTGGCCGCTTTGCAGGGGAGATTGCTTACCTAGGGTTAACCAAAAATCGGTTGGCATTGCAGGGGCTGCGTCTGCGTAAACACAAACAAAAGCTATCCGCTCTATTGCTTCACCTATAAGTCGTGAAAATTAACCGCAGTTTCTCGTAAGCCGCGCGCAGCTTGTTTCGAATTGAAGCCGCGGCAAGCAAGGATTTTGGATGGCTGCCGAACAAAAAATGGCGCCAAGCACCGAAATAAAATCGTCCCAATATCCCATGCTCGGCGCTTCAGCTTCCAACGCCCCGGTCGGGCCGGGCAACGCCACTGCCGCGGATCGGCTGCCGGGTCTTGATGTGCGGGCTCAATCGTCGCTTCTGGAAGAAGCCTTCGCGACACCCGATCCTCTCCAACCCGAGACGCCCGCTTTCGCTCCGGAGCGGAGCGGTGTGATTGCGCGGTACGGGTGGCGTGTACTGAAGTCGGTGTTGGGTCTCGCGGTCCTTGCTATAGCCGGCGTTGGTCCGGTGCAGCGCCTGCTCGAGTTCTCGAGCGTGGAGGCAGTGGTGAACGCTCGTCTCATCTCCCTGCGCGCGCCCATTGACGGCAGGATAGAAGATTTTACACCCACGATTGGAACCGCGGTGCCAAGCGGTAGGTTCATGCTGCATATCTCCAACAGCCGGGCCGATCGGGGTCGGCTGGATGATCTGCAGCGACTACTCGAGCAGACCGAAGGGGAACGGCCGGCCATCGCCAAGCGCCTCTTGCGGCTGAAGGAGATCCACCAACAGATCACCCAGCAGGCGCGCGCATTTCAGACCGGACGCATTCGGGAACTTGAAGAACGTGCGTTGGATCTGAGGGCGCAGATTTCCGCCACTGAGGCCTCTGTAACGGAGTCAGCATCGACGCTCACGCGTACGCGGGCGCTGGCGGCGTCCGGAAATCAAACGATGGTGGCCGTTGAGCGGGCGGAACGGGATTTGAAGGTTGCGGCCCAAACCCATAAATCTCTCAATCACCGGCTGTTCGCCACCGAGATCGAGCTTGAGGCCGCGCGCCGGGGGGAATATGTCGGCGACTCCTACAATGATCGCCCAAGCTCGCTCCAGCACGCAGATGAGCTATCGGTTCGCCTGGCCGAGGCCGAGGCCGAACTTGATTTCCGCGACGAGCGGCTCGCCAGGCTACGCGCCGCGCTAACCGTCGAAACGGCGCGATATTCTGAAATCTCCAATGCGGTGCTGGTGTCTCCGATCGATGGACAGGTTTGGGAAGTTCTCGTCTCTTCTGGCGAAGAGGTGAGAAAGGGCCAGGACCTCATGCGCCTTCTCGACTGTTCCGGGACGATCGTCACCGTGACGGTCCGGGAGTCCGTGTTCAATCAATTGCATGTCGGCGACCAGGCGCAATTCCGCCTCTCGGGCCACCCGGCGAGATACAACGGGACGATCGTCCGCATGTCGGGAGGTGCAGCACCTCCGGACAACCTCGCGATTCAACCGACTGGGATCGCGCAAGGGGGGTACCGCATCGCAGTCTCGGTCCCCGAACTTGCTTCGGCGCAATGCAACGTGGGACGGACCGGAACGGTTGTGTTCAACTCGGCTGATGGCGGGGTCTTGCGGTCGCTTCGCGACGCCATCTCGTTCTTCGCGCCCGGCTCCTGAGCGTCATGTCCGACGGCTGGTCAGAACCGATAGCGCCGGCCTTGATGGCCGTGGGTTTTTTTTGCGTGTTTCTTCCTTGGGCCAACCGCGAAAACCCCTGGGTCCGCGCAACGCTCGTTCTGTTCTCCCTGGTCATGACATGGAATTATCTGCTGTGGCGATTCACAACTCTGCCGCAATATGGTTCCGTGGATTGGGTGTTTGGTGCCGCCTTACTAGGTACAGAACTTCTGACCGGGATCGGTGCTACCGTAACGTGGATCCTGTTAACGCGCACGTCTTCGCGATCGGCGGCTGCTACGGCAAATATGCCGTGGCTCATGCAAGCGCGACCGCTCGTCGACGTCCTGATCTGCACCTACAACGAAGAAAGTGTCATCCTGGAGCGCACCATTATCGGCGCGATGAGGATGAAGTATCCGAATTTCAGGGTCTGGGTTCTCGATGACGGACGGCGCGACTGGTTGTCCGATCTCTGCGCCCAAAAAGGCTGCCACTATCTCAGCCGGCCCGATAATTCCCATGCCAAGGCCGGCAATATCAATCATGCGCTTGAGCATCTGGCAGCACTATCCTCACCGCCCGACTTTATTGCCGTGTTGGACGCGGATTTCGTGCCCTTCTCCAATTTCGTCTCGCGCGCGCTCAGTCTATTCAAGGACTCGACCGTGGGGATCGTGCAGACCCCACAACATTTCTTCAATCCCGACCCGATCCAGAGCAACCTCGCCATCTCGGAGATCTTTCCCGACGAACAGCGATTCTTTTTCGACATCATCTTGCCCTCAAAAGATGCGTGGGGGTTAGCCTTCTGCTGCGGCACTTCATCCGTCATCCGGTTCGCCGCGCTGCGCGAGATTGGCGGTCTTCCGACGGATTCCGTCACCGAGGATTTTCTGCTCAGCGTTCGTATGGTGGAGCGCGGCTACAAAACCATCTACCTGAACGAAAAGCTGTCGGTTGGCCTTGCTCCCGAAGGGATAAGAGAATACGCGGTACAGCGCACGCGCTGGTGCCAGGGTCTCGTTCAAATCTGCCGGGGCCGGTCAGGCCCCCTTCGCTTCGGCAACCGCCTTCCGTTTTTGTTCCGAGTCAGTCTGATCGAGACGTTTCTCTATTGGGGCGCAAGCTTCTTGTTCCGCATGTTCTGTATGCTGACCCCCGCACTGTTTTTCCTGTTTGACATTCGCGTGGTGCAGGCCAGCGTTTCGGATGCGGTCATGCACTTCGCTCCTATGTTGATTACGCAAGTTGCCGTTACGGTCTGGCTCGGCGGCGGCCGAATGTTGCCTGTGATTTCCGACGTCTACCAATTGCTAGTAGCACCGGAAATCCTCAAGGTGGTGACCTTTACGCTGATACGTCCGCATGGCCACAAATTCAATGTCACGGCCAAGGGAATTCACCATTCCGGCTTGAACATTCAATGGCGCTTGCTTTTTCGCTTCTTTGCTCTAGCCGCCATAACCATTCTCGGCCTTACCAAGGTTATTGCCGTCGATAATTCTGACCTGATCGAGCAAGGCGGGGCGCTCAACGTTTTGTGGGCTTGGTACAACCTCCTCGTGCTCACGATTTGCTGCCTGGTCTGCATTGAGCAGCCGCGACGTCGGGCCGATGAAAGGTTCGTAACCCGGGAAAAAGCAATCATCAGGATTGGAGATGAAGTCCAGCTCTACGACGTCACAGACGTTTCCGCCGGCGGAATACGTTTGGCAGGCGTAACATCGGGCACGGTTGGATCACCCGCCAACGTGATCATGACGAACTTTGAGAGCGGGGCGGTCATCGCTCGCAAGGGAGATAACGAGTTTGCGCTCAGCTTGATTGGTAGCGAAGCACGTGAGGCAATGACTCGGCGCGTCTATTCCGAACAATATTGCAAGCCAATTGACCAGATTAGCGCTAGCCAGGTTTTCGCCGGAATTCTTCAGCGCCTCGCCCAGTAGCGCTTGGCGTGAAGGTAAGTAATCGGCTCTGGTTCAATCAATAGCCGCCGCGTACGCGCTGCTTGACCGCCGAATTGACCAGCTATCTCGCGCCGCGGATAAGTCGGCTTCTGGCAGATAGTGTTGCGGAGTTTGAGGGCGGCGCTCAATTTGCCCACGGTCCGACCTCGGATTCTCGCACGTGCAAAGCGGTCGCTATCCGGAGAATTCGATTTTGTCCTCAATCAGACGACCGCGAAGGCGCTCGGTCTCAACTTGTCCCCGACACTGCTCGCCCGTGCCGACCAGGTGATCGAATAGAGCTGTTGTTTTCTGCGGTGCATGAGCCGGTTCATGGCGCTTTTCGGACATGTCGAGACTGCCTGACGATGTCCCCTCACCGGGGTAAATCGGACCTCCCGGGTGAGCATTCCGAATTCCGAGTTTGGACCAAAACCGGACATTGCGTCGCGGCATCTGAAGCCGATTGTTTGTCCTTTCTCGCTCGCCGTCCCGTCGTAAAGTGTTAGGCTTGCGACAGGAACGAGGCGTTTCCTCGGGGGGCTCAAATGAGACGGCGCGAATTCATTGCTGGGTTCGGTGCTACGACGGCGTGGCCGCTGGTGGCACGCGCGCAGCAGAAGTCGATGCCGGCGATCGGCTATCTCAACGTAGGATTCCCGCAGCTACAACATCCCTTCGTGGTCGCATTTCACGAGGGACTGAAGGAAACCGGTTTCATCGCGGGTGAAAATCTGGCTATCGAATACCGTTGGGCGGAGGAGCGCTATGACAGGTTGCCTGAGCTAGCCGCCGATCTCGTCCGCCGCAAGGTTGAGGTGATCGTCGCAACTGGCGAACTGCCGTTGCGAGCCGCGGCAAGCGCAACCTCGACAATCCCCGTCGTCTTCACAATTGGTAGCGACCCGGTACAGAGCGGACTGGTTGCCAGCCTTGCCCGACCGAATGGCAACATTACCGGGTTCACAGCTATTGCCACCCAGCTGGTATCCAAGCGGTTCGAGCTTGTGTCCGAGCTGCTTCCCCAAGCCACGAAAATCGCTGTGCTCATAAACTCCAGCGCCTCGGCTGTTTCCGAAGCAACGATCGGACTAGCGCAGCAAGCGGTAAGCCCAAAGGGGATACAGCTGTTAATCTTGAAGGCTGACGACGGGAGTTCCCTGGAGGCCGCCTTCGCCTCTATCGCCCAAGAGCGCGCCGATGCAATTGTCGTTAGCGCCGACGCCTTCTTTTTTCTTCGACGCGAACAGATCACCGCTTTGGCTGCGCGTTATGGCGTTCCAACGATTTATGAGCTGCAAGGATTCGTAGAAGCTGGCGGTCTGATTAGTTATGGACCCAATGTCGCTGCGCTTCGGCGTCAGCTCGGCATCTACACCGGGAAAATCCTCAAGGGGGCCAAGCCGGCGGACCTACCGATCCAGCAACCGACAAAGTTCGATCTGGCGCTAAATCTCAAGGCCGCCAAAGCGCTCGGCCTCACCGTGCCTCCGTCGATGCTCGCGCGCGCCGACGAGGTGATCGAATGAGACGGCGAGAATTCATGGGTCTCATCTGGGGCGCAGCATCATTTTGGCCGGTCACCGTATCTGCCCAGCAAACGACAAGAATACCACGCGTCGTGTATCTCTCACCGGCTGACATTCCTGTGCAGGTTACTTCCTATCGCACGCAAATGCGCGAACTTGGTTATGTCGAGGGACGCAATATCCGTCTCGAATTTCGCGACGCCGCCGGCGACGTTGATCGTCTCCCGGCCATTGCGGAAGAGGTGGTTGGGGCGGGCGACATCGACGCCATCATGGCGATCAGCACTCCTGCTGCTCTGGCGGCCCACAAGGCAACCGAAACCATTCCGATTGTAGCCTTTACAGCGGTAGATCCGGTTGGCTCGGGTCTTGCCAATAGCCTTGCGAGCCCCGGCCGAAACGTCACCGGCATCGCCGTTTTTTCCGAGGAAACCACAGTCAAGCGTGTCGAGCTAATGCGTGAGATTGCGCCCCGCGCAGTCCGGCTCGCAACCGTAACGACGAAGGTGAGCAAGGGTGCCCAAAGTGTTGGACCGGTTCTGGATGCTGGCCGAAAACTCGGTTTTACAGTGGAGAACCTCGTCGTTGATGACCCGGCTGATCTCGCACAGGTATTGAGCCAGAAAGCTCTCGCCGATTTTGACGCATTTGTCTTCATCCCCGATGTCGTTCTCAGCGCTCACATGGCCGAGATCATCAAGCTCGTTGGCGCAAGCAATAAACCAGCGATCTTTCCGTCTCCTGATTGGGTGAGTAACGGCGGCTTGATGTGCTTCGGGCCCGATTACGCCGACGCTTCCCGGCATTTGACCGCGCAACTCGACCGGGTTCTGAGGGGCGCAAAACCAGGCGATCTGCCCTTCGAGCGTCCGACCAAATTCGATCTAAGGATAAATCTCCGCACCGCCCAGGCGATGGGCATTGAACTGCCTCCGACTGTGCTCGCCCGGGCTGACGAGGTAATCGAATAGCAATGTTCTTGCCGCATGGCATGAATCCGGAGATGGCACGAAACGCGCATGCAAGCCCATCTGAACAAAGTGGCTCGTCAGCTAAACGAACGGCCACGTGAGACCTTGCAATTTGAAACCCCAGCAGAGAGATTTAACGCCTGTGTTGCGTCGACCGGTTGAGCCGGCACCCATTGCGGACATCGGGTCGCACCGCCTGGTACCGATTGTTTGCCCTTTCTCACTCGCTGACCTGTCGCAAAGTGTTAGGCTTAGCAATCGACGACGGGTTTGGCGTGAGCACTTCGCGGCATCGAAAACTCGCAGGCAGAGTCCCATGTCTGAACGCAGCGTTAAGATGCAATGAACGCCCTCATCAACGTGGTCATTCCAGTTTTCGGGATCATACTAACCGGATATCTTGCCGGACGCTTTGACGTGTTGGGGCCAGAATCGGCCGCTGCCCTCAACCGCTTCGTCTATTACTTCGCAATCCCTGCTGCTCTATTCATCTTCGTGGCCCGAGCGCCGATAGACAGAATTTTCAATTGGCCGTTCATCGGCGCATTCGCGAGCGGCTCGGTGCTGACGCTGTTGATTGCGCTGATTGTTGGACGGCTTTGGTTCGGTCACGATACGGCGACGCTCAGTGTCGCAGGCATCACCGCCGTATTCGGCCAGGTAATTGGCATCGGATTGCCGCTCCTCCTTTCGGCCTACGGGCCGGATGGAGCGCTGCCGCCGATCGTTGCGGCCCTGATCTATACTGTACTGTTCCTCACCAGTATCATTGCCGTCTTGGAGGCTGCACGCACATCGGAACTGTCGCCTCTTCGTATGGCCTCGCAACTGGCCGGGACGCTTCTGCGTAATCCGGTTGTGATCTCTCCGCTGCTGGGTGTCCTGTATTCGATGACTGCGCTGCCCCTGCCCAAGGCGGTCAGCAACTATCTCGATCTGATGGCTGCCGCGGTAGGTCCAGCGGCGCTGTTCGCCGTCGGGCTTTCGCTGGTGGGCCGCAAATTGACCAGCAACGCTGGCGAAGTGATATGGCTCTCCGTGCTAAAGACCGTGGTCAATCCGATTCTGACGTTTGTTCTGGTCACCTATGTATTCGTGATGGACTCGTTCTGGTCGCAAGCAGCGGTCATTCTGTCAGCGATGCCTGTTGGCACGAATCCGTACGTGGTTGCCCAGCAATACGATGTTCATATCGAGACCGTTTCGCCAACCATTGTGGTCTCGACGGGCATGTCTGTGATGACCATATTCTTTGCGCTGATCTGGTTTGGCGTCGGCTAAGCTAACGGTGCATCGATCCGGTTGGTGTAGCCGCGACCCGAAGCGGACATCCGACGTTTATTCCAAAGCGGGCCGCGGAGTCGAATTTCATCTGTTCCACCGGTGGCACGCGAGATAGACTTTCGGCGCGGGCTGAGGGCGTGTCGTGCGACAGCAGAGGAGACCAGCATGACGATCTACATCTCTCAAGGTCGTTACACCGCCGCGGCCATCAAGGGGATGTCTGCGAAGCCGGAGGACCGTTCCGAGGCGGTCGCCGAACTATTCGCGGCCGCCGGTGCTCGACTGATCAGTTGGTATCTGACTTTGGGACCCTACGATTGGCTGATCATAGCGGAAGCACCGGATGAGCCCACGATGATTTCAGCGGTGCTTGCCGCTGCGGCCGGCGGAAGCCTTTCGGACATAACCACTACCGTGGCGCTCACGGCGAGTGACACGACGAAGGCCTTCCGGCGGGCAGGCGAGCTTACTCTGAAATTCAGATCGGCGGGCCGAGCCGATTACTACGGAGTAGGCATCGATTCGGAGCGAGAGATCGGCGAAGCTTGAATACCAAATTCTGGGATGTGCGCCGGTTTCAGCCCTTCAAAGCACTCGTTTGAGCGGTTACGATGGCCTGTCCTGAGTCAGGCGGGCGGGCATGAGACGGCGCCAGTTCATCAAAATAACAGCCGGTTCAGTAACGGCTATTTTGCCGCGCGTGGCACCCGCGCAGATAGCGCGCGGTCAAAAAATGGCGAATGTCGGCATCCTAAATTACGCTGCCGCGAACGATGCGTTGGTAGACGATTTCCGCCGCGCCCTAGGCCAGCTCGGTCATGTCGAAGGACAGACAATTACCATGACCTATCGGTGGGCTGATGGAAACTTTGATCGACTTCCTGCGCTTGCCGAAGAATTGGTCGCGCAAAAGGTCGACGTAATTATTGCCCTAGGCCCTGCCGTATGGGCCGCGAAACGAACGACAACTAGCATTCCGATCGTCATCGCATTCAGTGGCGACCCGGTTGGCGATCAAGTAGTACCAAATTTGGCCAAGCCCGGAGGCAACATCACTGGCTTCTCCTATATGTCGACTGACCTTGCTGCCAAGCGTTTGGAGCTTTTGAGTCAATCCTTTCCCGACAATCGAGTCGCCATCCTTTACAACCCCGATGAACCAGCAACGCGACTTGAAATGAAAGCAACAGAGACGGCCGCCCAAGCTATGAGCGTGAAATTGCTGCCGCTGACTGCTCGCAGGTCTGAGGACATCACGCAAGTCTTCGCGCAAGCTGTTGGTGAGCGCGCTGCGGGCGTAATTGTGTTTACCCACGGCTTCGCGGTGCTCAATAGCGCACGCATCATCGAAATGGCCGCTCGGGAACGCCTGCCTACGATGTACGGTTGGCGCGACTTTGTCGCTGCCGGGGGCCTGATGTCTTATGGCCCAAATGTTCAGATCATGGTTCGAAAAGCGGCCGCGTATGTCGACCCGATCATTAAGGGCGAGCATCCGGGCACTCTCCCTGTCGAACAACCTGCGCGGTTGGAACTCGTCCTCAATTTGAGGACGGCCAAAGCACTCGGAATAGCCATTCCGCCCACGCTACTGGCACGCGCCGACGAAGTGATCGAGTGAGGGGTGAAGTCGCCTATTGGCACGAAACGGACCTCCAGCAATGTCTGCAATTCGGTCGCTATCGGGGGTAGGCCAGACATGGCGCGGAATGTCCATTTCGGTCGCAAATAACGAAAATGCGGACATTCAATTGTTATTCAATCAGCGCGCATGAGATCGGTTTGCCGCACGCATTGGCGATTTTACCGAATTGGCTACGTCGCGGGTTTGCTGCAGGAAGAGTTGGACTACGGGGCTTAAAGTTCGATGCCTGAGTGTGATGATCACTGACCTAGTTGGAAATCGCCGGAAGCAGCTACCGGTCCGAGTGATGCGCGTCACATACACGGCAGCACCGGAATGCTAACTTTCACGGCAGTTAGTCGAGAGAGGTGTAAACCATGAGCAACGACAAGATTGATCCGAGCAACAAAGATGCGATTTCGTCAGCCGACGATCTCGTTAGGACCACCAAGAGCGCAGACGCCGAACTGGCTGAAAACGAACTCGCAAATGTTACGGGCGGAAAGCGGGGCGCGCAGCCAGTAAAGTATATGGAATTTAAACTAAAAGAGGTGCTCATCTCCGGCGTCATTTCCGGCGGCTCCTGATATGCCGGAAGGCCCCGGAGGGGGCACCCAGGCCATCGGCATCGGCGGCGGCCTAGGTCGTAATACGTCAAATTAAAAAGCGCGAACGGTTCAATCTAAGGAGCAATGATCATGAATACTCAGCCCGAAAATAAGGACAAGGTCGAGCAGAAGGTTTCAAAGAACGAACTGAGCGACAAGGAGCTCGAAAAAGCCAGCGGTGGCAAAGTCAACATGAGCGGTTTGTTCGTCCAAAAACATCTTGATAAAGCATCACCTAAACTGGGTTAAGTGAACATCAAGACGAGCCCGCGCCTCAAGAGCAAACGCCGGGACCGCGACCCGGCAACAGCGCCAGGACGCCGAAACCAAATGCGCTCGGCGTTACCGTACCGCTGGACCTGAGCAGTCGCGCCGAGGTCCGAAATTGCCCCCCAGAACTGACATTCTAGCCGGATACCAGGGCGTTCGTAATGCTGCTAAGATCGCCTCGTTGCGGTTTGGGAGTTGGCAATGACGGCCGATACAAGCTTTAGCGTCCTGACTGGTAATCATATCGACACGCGCCGAGTAAGGGCCGGCGGTGTTATTTTCCGCGAAGGCGAGCAGGCTGAAGAGCTTTTCGTTATCAAGAGCGGTTACGTGCGCATTCAAATCGGCAACAGAACGATGGCTGATCTCACGGCTGACAACATTTTTGGTGAAATGGCATTGATTGACCGCGAGCCAAGGAGCGCGACTGCCGTGGCCCTCACCGACGTTGAGCTTGTTCCCATCTCGGAAAAGCAGTTTCTTTTTCTTGTAAGCCAAACCCCGTATTTCGCCCTCAAGGTCATGAGGATCCTCGCACAACGACTGAGGGTGACGAGTAAGGCCCTTGATTGATCTATCCGCGCGAAAGAACTGGACCGAGGGTTCTAGTTCTTTCGAGTTTCGGCTGACGAAAAGGCAGGCTGGTCGGTAGTCATCGTGACATAAAATCCTAGCGCCAGTTTAATGATCAATCATTTCTGCTTTTGGCACAAAGCGGACCTGCAGTCCCGTTCGGGAAATGCCTGTTGTGGGTGGCGAAACGGAAATTCGTGTCGCGGGCGAGCGAAGGGCGGACCCTTGTGGGGCGATGGTCTCGCGCTTGCCCGACGGGCAAATCACTTGCGCGATTTTGCGTACCGCGAGTCAAGTCCCGTTTCGGAAAATATTCCGCTTAACCCGTCGGGCAAATCAGCGCTATCAACTCGCCCGTCTCACCCGACAAGAGGGGCGGCTCGCGATCGTCACGAAACGCGCGGTGGGATGCGGTGGACGCAATGCGCGCGCAAGACGAACGCGTGTATGGCGTACGGCGAAGTCGTGTGGTCCTGACGCCCCGATGCTGGCGTCAAGTTGGCGGTTGCGCATCGATCCAATTGGATCGAGCGCGGTATCCCGCCGACGACGGTGGCAACAAAGCCGGTCACCGGGGAGAGCACGAAGGAAACCGTAAAACCATCGCGCAGGGAAAGCCGGGATGCCTCCGCTGGACCTGTATGCTCGTGTGCACTTTCTTTTGTGCACTTCGCACACGAGACCGCGGGTGCAGCGCGCACCCGGCTTTCCCTGCGCCCTCTGTTCGGAGGGCAAGGAAACTTCTGGCAAAACTCGGGCGTATCAGGCCGCGAGATCGCGAAACTGTGTCCGCAGACACGCGCTGTTTGACAATTGAATCCGTATCAATCCAGGCCCGCGCCACATCCTCTGCCGTCATCACCCGCGAAGGCGGGTGATGCAGTATTCCAGAGACTGTAGTAATGGAGTCGAAAGGCCGCGGCGTACTTGATACCCCGCATGCGCGGCGTATGACGACTTGTCGTGGAGCTTGTAGTCCGGCTTGCGTCCCGCGCTACCGCGGCGCGCGCTTCGCCAAAATGCGCTGCAGGGTGCGGCGGTGCATGTTCAGCCGGCGTGCGGTTTCCGAGACGTTGCGGTTGCACATCTCGTAGATGCGCTGGATGTGTTCCCAGCGCACGCGGTCCGCCGACATCGGGTTGGCCGGCAATTCGGATTTTTCGGTGCCGCTCGCGAGCAGGGCCGCGACCACATCATCGGCGTCGGCGGGCTTCGAGAGATAGTCGACCGCGCCCATCTTCACCGCGGTCACGGCGGTCGCGATATTGCCATAGCCGGTCAGCACGATCGCGCGCGCCTCGGGGCGCTTGCGCTTCAGCGCCGATACCACGTCGAGCCCGTTGCCGTCGCCGAGCCGCAAATCAACCACGGCAAATGCCGGCGCGGCGCGGCCGATTTCGGCGAGGCCATCGGCCACGGTGTCACATGATTTCACTGTGAAGCCGCGCGTCTCCATCGCGCGCGACAGGCGTTCGAGAAACGGCTTGTCGTCCTCGACAATCAGCAGCGAGCGGTCGGCCTGATCGTTCAGTTCGGTGATGGCATTCAAGGTCGGGTATCCCCGCTACACAGGCAATTCAATTGTAATAGCATATGGCGTGGCAAGATGGCGCTGCCAAGGCCGCCAATAGTCGATCAGACCGTCACTCCCGATGGCTGGAACCACTCGACGATGCTGGATCAGCCGCGGTTTCGTCCGCCTCGAAGCGGTTGCGCGGCCACGCGATCTGCACCACGGCGCCGTGATCGGGAAAGGTCCGGTTGCTGAAGGAGACTTTTGCGCCGGTGCGCTCCAACAGCGTGCGGGCGATGAAAATGCCGAGCCCGAGGCCGGAATGCTCGTTTTGCTCCTCATCTGTGCTGCGGCGCCGCGTTAAATAGGGCTCGCCGATGCGCTTGAGCATGTCGGGCGCGATTCCCGGACCGTCGTCCGAGATGACGATCTCGACGGTTTCCGCATTCCACCACGCGTTAACCTCAACCGTTGTCCGGGCGAAATCGACGGCGTTTTCCAGAATGTTGCCGACGCCATAGAGAATCGCCGGGTTACGGGCACCGACCGGCTCGCGCGCGGCTGCGACAGCAAGCCGCACCTTGATGGCGACGCCGAAATCGCGATGCGGTGCAACCGTTTCCTCGATCAGCGTCGACAGTGGCATGCGGTCGAACGGCGCGCCGGAGGCGGAGAGCTGGGTGATCTTGGCCAGGATATCGCGGCAGCGTTGCGCCTGCTCGCGCAGGGTCTTGAGATCGGCAGCCAAGTGGTCGTTGTCATGCACGGACTTTTCGAGTTCGCGCGCGATCAAGAAGATCGTCGACAACGGCGTGCCGAGTTCATGCGCGGCAGCCGCAGCAAGGCCATCGATCTGGGTCAGATGCTGTTCGCGCGTCAGCACCAGCTCGGTCGCGGCCAGCGCGTCGGACAATTTGCGGGCCTCCTCGGTGACCTGGAACGAATAGAGCGAGGTGACGCCGATCGCGACCAGGATCGAGAGCCAGACGCCGAACAGATAGATCGGCGGCAGCACCAACGGGTCGTCGCTGTCCCAGGGCAATGGCAGATGGAAGAACACCAGCGCCGAGGCGCAGGCGACCGCGAGCACGCCGAGCGCGATCGTCAGCCGGATCGGCAGCGCCGTCGCCGAGATCAGGACCGGGGCGAGAAACAGGAACGAAAACGGGTTTTGCAAGCCGCCGGTGAGATACAGCAGCGCGGCGAGTTCGACGATGTTGAGCGCGAGCAGCGCCGCCGCATAGACCGGTTCCAGCCGTTGCATCGGGTTGAACGCGATTTGCAGTGCGAGATTGACCAGCGCCGAGAGGCCGACAATGGCGACGCAGGGAATGACGGGCACGTCGAATTCCAGCCCGTGGGACACGATGAAGATCGCGGCGAGTTGGCCGAGCGCGGCGAGCCACCGCAGCCGCAATATCGTATCCAGACGGACATGGCGGCGCGGATGGCGAAAATCGGAGGCTGCTACGTCGGTCATGGCGCAAGTTTAGCCGCGTGGCGCCGCGATCACAAATTCGCGCGATCAGGCGCAGCGCAGGCCCCCGGTGTCGCCGCCGTCTTGCACTCGACGCTGCAATGGCCCAATGAACAGGCCCAAATGGTCAATAGCGACGCAATACCAACGCAATCGCCCGCGGCCGATCCGCCAGGATCCGCCGCGATCGACGTCGCACACCTCGTCAAGCGCTACAAGACCACCCGTGCGGTCGACGACGTTTCGTTCCGCATTGCGCGGGGCAGCATCACCGGCCTGCTCGGCGGCAACGGCGCCGGCAAGACCACGACAATTGCCATGATCATGGGGCTGGTGCTGCCGACCTCGGGCCGCATCCAGGTGCTGGGACACCCGATGCCGGAGCAAAGCGCCGGGGTGCTCGGGCGGATGAATTTCGAAAGCCCCTATGTCGATATGCCGATGCGGCTCACGGTGCGGCAGAACCTTACCATCTTCGGCCGGCTCTATGCGGTGGAAAATCTGCATGCGCGGATCGAGCAGCTCGCCGCCGATCTTGATCTGGGTGATTTCCTCGACCGCGCCAATGGCAAGCTCTCGGCCGGACAGAAGACCCGCGTCGCATTGGCGAAGGCGCTGATCAACCAGCCCGAGCTGTTGCTGCTGGACGAACCGACGGCCTCGCTCGACCCGGATACGGCCGACTGGGTGCGGCAGCATTTGCAGGATTACCGCCGGACCCATGACGCGACCATTTTGCTGGCGTCGCACAACATGCTGGAGGTGGAGCGGCTGTGCGACCGCATCATCATCATGAAGCGCGGCCGGATCGAGGACGACGACAGCCCCGACCAGATCATGGCGCGCTATAACCGCGCGACGCTGGAAGAGGTGTTCCTCGACGTCGCCCGCGGGCGCGTGCGGGAGGGCACGTCATGAGCGAGATGGCCATCCAGGGCGGAATATCGGTGCATCGCATCCACGCGATGGTGCTGCGCTATTGGTATCTGCTGATGTCGTCCTGGCCGCGCCTTCTAGAGCTGATCTACTGGCCGGCGCTGCAGATCATCACCTGGGGCTTCCTGCAGAACTACATCTCGCAGACCTCGGGCTTCTTCGCCCGGGCCGGTGGCTCGCTGATCGGCGCCGTCATCCTGTGGGACATCCTGTTCCGCGGCCAGCTCGGCTTTTCGATCTCGTTCCTCGAGGAGATGTGGGCGCGCAACCTCGGCAATCTGATGATGAGCCCGTTAAAGCCGATCGAGTTTTTGATCTCGCTGATGGTGATGAGCCTGATCCGGCTGGCGATCGGCGTGATCCCGATGACCCTGCTGGCGCTGTTCTTCTTCGACTTCAATTTTTTCGCAATCGGCCTGCCGCTGATCGCGTTCTTCTGCAATCTGATCTTCACCAGTTGGTCGATCGGGATTTTTGTGTCGGGCCTCGTGCTGCGCAATGGGCTGGGCGCCGAGAGCATCGTCTGGACGCTGATGTTCGGCCTGATGCCGCTCGCCTGCATCTATTATCCGGTGTCGGTGCTGCCGGTCTGGCTGCAATATCTGGCCTGGACGCTGCCGCCGACTTACGTGTTCGAGGGGATGCGGGCGCTGTTGATCGATCACGTGTTTCGGGCCGACCTGATGGTGTGGTCACTCGCCATCAACGCTGTGCTCTTTATCGCGTCATTTGCGATCTTTCTTGCCCTTTTACGCAGCGCCAGGCGCCACGGATCGCTGCTCGGGGGTGGCGAATAAGTCACTATTTTCCCGTGGATTTGCGGGGTTTTTGGGCGCTTGTCCGCAGATATATGCCGATCGGTGCATTGACGCATTATTACGCATTCGGCACTATGCTGCGGCGCAAAACAGGGGTCTGAAATCAATGCCGATTGGTGAGTTTGGCGGTGCACCGCTGCTGGTGGCCGAAGGCAGTCCGGCGTTTACGACGCCGATGTACTGGATGTACGAAATGGGCCACGCGTCGCTCAATCCGGCACGCGCCGTGACCGATGCCACGAAGATACTGTTTCAGAACCCGCTCAATCCTTTGTCGCACACCCAGTTCGGCAAATCGATCGCCGCGGCCTGCGAATTGTTCGAGCGCGCCACGCGCCGCTACGGCAAGCCCGATTGGGATATCGATACCACCGAAGTGAACGGCATTCGCACGCCGGTCGAGGTTCGCGCGATCTGGGAAAAACCGTTCTGTCGTTTGCTGTATTTCGATCGCAAGCTGACGCGGCCGCTGCGCAGCCCGCAGCCGCGCGTGCTGATCGTGGCGCCGATGTCCGGCCACTACGCGACGCTGCTGCGCGGTACGGTCGAGGCGTTTCTGCCGACGCATGAAGTCTACATCACCGACTGGTCGGATGCGCGGATGGTGCCGCTGGCGGAAGGACGCTTCGACCTCGAAGACTATGTCGATTACGTGATCGAGATGCTGCACGTGCTTGGCGGCAACATGCATGTCATCGCGGTGTGCCAGCCCTCGGTGCCGGTGGTGGCGGCGGTTTCCGTGATGGAAGCGGCCAACGATCCCTTCGTGCCGCTGTCGATGACGCTGATGGGCGGCCCGATCGACACCCGCCGCAATCCAACCGCGGTGAACGATCTGGCGGCCGAGCGCGGCATCGAATGGTTCCGCAACCATGTCATCACCAAGGTGCCGTTCCCGCACCCCGGCGTGATGCGCGACGTCTATCCGGGCTTCCTGCAGCTCTCGGGCTTCATCACCATGAACCTCGACCGCCATACGGACGCCCACAAGGCGCTGTTCAGCAATCTGGTGAAGGGCGACGGCGATCTGGTCGACAAGCACCGCGAATTCTATGACGAATATCTCGCGGTGATGGATTTGACTGCGGAGTATTATTTGCAGACCGTTGACGTCGTGTTCGTCAAGCACGCGTTGCCGAAGGGCGAGATGACCCATCGCGGCAAACCGGTCGATCCGTCGAAGATCCGCCGCGTGGCGCTGATGACCGTCGAAGGCGAAAAGGACGACATCTCGGGTCTCGGTCAAACCGAGGCGACGCACGCGCTGTGCACGTCGATTCCCGATCATCGCCGCGTGCACTACGTGCAAAAGGGCGTCGGTCATTACGGCGTGTTCAACGGTTCGCGGTTCCGCTCGGAAATCGTGCCGCGCATCTCCGATTTCATGCTGTCGGCCGCCAATACCAAACCGAAACTGGTCGCTGCTGCCGAATAGCGATAGTTTTGACGTCGATTCGATGGGGCAAGGTAACCCCCTGAATTGATTAAAGGAATCCAGATTCGCAGACGCTCCAAGGAATGAGTTAAACCTCATTCCTTGGAGGTACGGTTCGGGGCCGGTTCCAGCCAAAATTTTTGATTCCAGCCCCTGCCGGTAGGGGCGGTTTGGCTGACAGCCCCTGTATATTGGGCAAATGATTTGTTTTTGCGCCGAGCGATTTCAGTGGCGGCGGTTATGGCAGAATCCGGGCGAACTCCTGCTCCCCGGACTTTCAGACATGGCTACTCGCGCGCTCCTCTATCGGCGGCCTGCCGAACCCGCGACTCTTTTGGTCAAACACGGCTCGCAATTTTTTGCGATCCGGCTGCGCCGCCACCGCCGCGCGCGGCGCTACACCTTGCGCATTCATCCGACTGACCGCGAAGCGATCCTGACCATGCCGCCGCGCGGTACGCTCGCGGAAGCCAAGGACTTTGCGCAGCTGCATGGCGGATGGATCGCCGCGCGTCTCGGCCGCCTGCCGAAGGCGGCACCGTTTCATGCCGGCACGGTGGTGCCGTTGCGCGGCGTTCCGCACCGTATCGTGCATCGCGCCGGCGAACGCGGCACGGTGTGGACCGAAACCCGCGACAGCGGCGAGAAGATTCTCTGCGTGGCCGGTGGCGCCGAGCACATGGACCGCCGCGTCCACGACTTTCTCAAGCGCGAAGCGCGCAAGGATCTGCAAAAGGCGTCGCTGGCCTATGCGCAAGAGTTCGGCGTTCGGGTCAAGCGGGTGTCGGTCCGCGATCAATCGAGCCGCTGGGGTTCCTGCACCTCGGCCGGATCGTTGTCGTTTTCCTGGCGGCTGATCCTTGCGCCGCCTTACGTATTGGACTATCTCGCCGCGCATGAAGTGGCGCATCTGGTCGAGATGAACCATTCGGCGCGGTTTTGGCGCGTGGTCGCAAAAGCCTGCGGCCATGTCGAGCGCGCCAAGAGCTGGCTCGATACCCACGGCAACGATTTGCATCGTTACGGGATTCAAGACTGAATTCGCCGCTTCCTCTAGCGACGCCCGCCAAACACCCGGTCCATCAGCCAACCGTCCAATCCCGCGTCGGCTTCGGGGCGCGTCGATGACGTCGGGGGCGCTGATGCACGCGTCGGTGCGGGGCGATACGCGCCACCTGACGGGATCGGTGCGATCGGAACAGGGGCTTGTGCCGATGGCGGATACGACGGCTGCGGTGCCGCGCCGAGTTGCGAAGCGGACTGGAACAGATTTGAGAGCAGACCTCCGCCGCCGGTTTGCGATTTCGGCAGGCTCGCCAACGGCACGCCCTGATGGGCTGATCGCATGAAGCGGGTCCAGACTTCCACCGGCAAGCCGCCGCCGGTCGCCCTCTTGGTCGGCGAGTTGTCGTCATTGCCGAGCCAGACGCCGGTGACGAGGTTTGACGTGTAGCCGATGAACCAGGCGTCGCGGAAATCCTGGCTGGTGCCGGTCTTGCCGGCGGCCGTCCAGCCCGGAATCTCGGCCTTGCGCGCGGTGCCCGAGAGCAGCGTCTCCTGCATCATGGTGTTCATGGCAGCGACATGGCGCGGCTCGATCACCTGACCCAATTGATCCGGCTGCCGCACATACAGTACCTTGCCTTCATTGGTGCGGATCTTGTTCACGACATGCGGGGAGACGCCGAGCCCGCCATTGGCAAACGGCGCATAGGCGCCGACCAGTTCGATGACGGAGACTTCCGAAGTGCCAAGCGCAATCGAGGCATTGGCGTCGAGCTTGGAGGAGATGCCGAGCCGGTGCGCGGTCCGCACCACATTTTTGGGGCCGACTTCCAGCCCAAGCCGTACCGCGACCGTGTTGAGCGACAGCGCGAGCGCCTGCATCAGCGTCACCGATCCAAAATATTCGTGGGTGTAGTTCTCAGGCTTCCAGCCCTTGATGTCGAGCGGCGCGTCCTGCCGGATCGTCTCCGGCGTCAGCCCCGCCTCCATCGCCGTGAGATACACGAACGGCTTGAAAGCCGATCCGGGCTGGCGTTTGGCGGTGACCGCGCGGTTGTACTGGCTCTCGGCATAGTTCCGGCCCCCGACCATCGCGCGCACCGCGCCGTCCGGCGTCATCGCCACCAGCGCACCCTGGTTGACATTGAACTTCACGCTTTTCGCGGCGAGTTCGTCGATGACGGAGGCTTCCGCCACGTTCTGCAGTTTTGGATCGATGGTGGTTTCGACCACGATGCTCTGGTCGATCTGGCCGACGAGATCGTCGAGCACTTCGCCGATCCAGTCGGCGACGTAATTGACCGTGCCGGCGCCAGCCGGCTTCACGTTGTAGGAGGGATGGCCGATCGAGGCCTGCGCCTGCGCATCCGTGATGAATTTGGCGTCGGCCATCGCGGCGAGCACGATCTGGGCGCGCTGCTCGGCGCCTTCCGGATTGCGGTTAGGCGCCAGCCGCGACGGTGACTTCACCAGACCCGCCAGCATCGCGGCTTCCGCGACCGTGACGTTCTTGGCGGATTTGCCAAAATAGCGCTGCGCCGCGGCCTCGACACCATAGGCGCCGGAGCCGAAATAGACGCGGTTGAGATAGAGCTCGAGGATCTCCGATTTGGAATGCTTGCGCTCGAGCCAGAGCGCGAGTTCCACTTCCTGCAACTTGCGCTGCATGGTGCGTTCCTGGGTCAGGAACAGATTCTTCGCCAGCTGCTGGGTCAGCGTCGAGCCGCCTTGCGAGACGCCGCGATGCAGGACGTTGGCGACGGCTGCGCGGGCAATGCCGATCGGATCGACGCCATAATGCGAATAAAAGCGGCGGTCCTCGATGGCGATGAACGCCTTCGGCAAATAGGGCGGTAAATCCTTCAGCGACACATTGGCGCCGGCCATTTCGCCGCGCTGTGCCAGCACGCTGCCGTCGAGGCCGACAATCTGGATCGTCGGCGGGCGCTTGGGAATTTCCAGCGACTGGATCGCCGGCAAATGCGCGCCGACCCAGATCACGACGCCGGCGACCGCAATCGCCGCCCACAGGCCGGCCACCGCGCCCCAGTAGAACAGGCGCCCGATGCGGAATCCGCCGCGCGATTTCGACCGGCGTCTGGCGCCACCCTTCGACGCGCGCGGCTTGCGCTCGCGCGGTGGCTCGTCGTCAGCGTCGTCCGGTTTGCGCTTGGCCGATGATTTCTTCGGCCGGTCGTCGTCGGGCGCGACGCGGTCCTGCGGGCCGAGGCGCAACTCGGCAAGCGAGGCGGCAAGCCCGAATAGCGGTTCCTTGCGGCCGCCGCTCTTTTTCCGTCCCCACGCCATACGCAAACGCCGCTCACACCAGGCCCGCCGCAAGCTAGCGGCCGCAGTTTAAGGGTCGGTTACCGAAAGGTTAACGCGGGATTAGGAGGTGCGGCGGCGCGTGGTAAAGGAAGGGCATGCAGGACTAAGGAAACCGCCATGGGCCACATCGATCCGACCAAGGAAGTATTCGCGCAATTTCGGGCCAACGACCGGCCAGGCCCGATCCACATGCTCAATCTGGTGCGGCTGCGGGAGCAGGCGGCCTATCCTGACGGCCGCAAGGCGACCGGCGCGCAAGCCTATGCGGCTTATGGCCGGGAAAGCGGGCCGGTGTTTGAACGGTTGGGCGGCCGGATCGTCTGGCAGGGGCGCTTCGAATTGATGCTGATCGGCCCAGTGGAGGAACGCTGGGATCACTGCTTCATCGCCGAATATCCAAGCGTTGCCGCCTTCGCCGAGATGATCCGCGATCCTGTTTATCGGGAAGCGGTGAAGCACCGCCAAGCGGCGGTGGAGGATTCGCGGCTGATCCGGCATGCCGTGCTGGCGGTCGGCAAGACCTTTGGCGAAACTCCGGAATAGAGCGTCCTACCCGATGTCAAAGCGCCGGACCAAGCCGTCCTCGATGTGGAAGACATGGCGGACGGTCTTGTCGGATAGAATGTTGCCATTGAGGTCGCGCACGGTCTGGTGAACTTCGACCTCGGTGCCTCCATCAGCCAGCGTTGCGAAGCGGGCTGGTTCGACGCGAGGGTCAATCACCGTCCACTGTCGGGTCCAGTAATTGCGCACACCCTCGTGACCGTGCACGTGCCCTCCTTCCATTCCGTTGGCCCACATCACGTCAGGATGCAGCGTCTTAAGGGTTGCGGGCAGATCGCGGGCGTTGAACCTTTGGTAAAGGCGTCTGAGAAGTTCGATTTCCCTGTCTGGCATCGGCGCCGTCCCAAAAAAATGATGCCGGGGCAACTAGCGAGAAGACGTGCTTCGCGCTTGTTGCCCCGGCATCGCGTGACGCGGGTGACCCGATCAGGTCAGAGCCTGGTATTCTAGCCCGCCGGGCCGGCATCCTCGAGGATCGGCCCGAACAGTTCCCAACGCTCGCCGTTGAACTTCATCATCTGCAACTGCTTGTTGACGCGGTAGTCGTCCGGCGTCGTGTTGGCGACGACGCCCGGCAGCGCCAGATCTAGCTGCACGTTCTTCAGGCTTGTCGCTACCTTCATGACGTTCTCGCGGGTCAGGTTGTCGCCGCACTTTTCGAGTACGTAGACCATCAGCTGCGAGGTCATGTAGCCATAGGAGTTGAAGCTCGAATCCTTGTCGCCGTCGGGGTAGTACTTCGCCATGAACTCGAAATATTTCTTCATTCCGGCGTCGTCCTTCCAGGTCGGGTCGAGCGGATCCTTGCCGTAGCCGACGCTGATGATTCCCTTGGAAGCTTCAAGGCCGGCCGGCTTCATCACGGCGCCGACCGAGGTGGCGTTGATGTCGAGGATGTGCACCGGGTGCCAGCCGAGTTCAGCGATCTTCTTGATCGCCTGCGCCGCCTGTTTCGGCGTCGAGGCGCTAAAGAACAGGTCAGCACCGGCATCCTTGATCTTGAGGATCTGCGAATCGATGGTCGGGTCGGAGACTTCGTAGGAGGCTTCCGCCACGATCATCTTCGCCGCCTTGTCGCCGAGGCCGGCCTTGATGCCGTTCAGATAGTCTTTGCCGAGGTCGTCATTCTGATAGAGGATTCCGATCTTGGCGTTCGGATATTCCTTGATGATGTACTGGCCGTAGATGCGGCCCTCGACGAAATAGTTGGGGTTGAAGCCCATCGTCCACGGGAAATTCTTCGGGTCGGTGAACTTCGACGCGCCGGTGGCCGCGAACAGCTGCGGCACCTTCTTCGAATTGAGGTACTTCTGCACGGCCGCGTTCGACGGCGTGCCGAGCAGCTGGAACATCAGCAGCACTTCGTCGCTCTCGACCAGCTTGCGCACCTGTTCGACCGCTTTCGGCGGCGAATAGGCGTCGTCATACTGGATCAGATTGATCTTGCGGCCGTTCACGCCGCCCTGGTCGTTGATCATCTTCATATAGGCCGCCTGCGTCTTGCCGATGGTGGCATAGGACGAGGCCGGTCCCGAGAATGGATTGGTTTGGCCGAGTTTGATCTCGGTATCGGACGCGCCGGTATCGTACTTCTTCTGCGCGTAGGCCGACGAAGCCGACAGCGCAATCGCGAGCGCCGTGCCGGTGACAAGATGGAAAATACCATTCCTCATAGTGCTGATTTCCTCATGTTGTGATTGAGCCGATGATCTTGTCCCGAGCCTCGTGCGGTCCAGCGGACGCCATCGCTGGCCGGGATAGTGGCGGAACGGATGCTGCAATGCAAGCGCAGGGCGAGGCAAAAAACTGAATGATTTCAGGGCAGCGAGAGTAGGATTAACGCGAGCGCCGCGGGTGCCGCCTGCACGTACAGGATCCGTCGGCTGACGGTCGCCGCGCCATAAATACCGGCCACGATCACGCAGAGCAAAAAGAAGGTTTTGATCTGGATTGCTAAACCGGGGTTGCCCTGGACCAGACCCCAGACCAGGCCCGCGGCGAGGAAGCCATTATATAAGCCCTGATTTGCGGCGAGCACCGCCGATTCCGTCGCCTTCTCGATCGTATTGCGAAAGGTTTTGAGACCCAGCGGCTTGGTCCAGAGAAACATCTCCAGCACCAGAAAATAGACGTGCAGCGCCGCCACCACCGCGACCAGGCAATTGGCGATCAGGATCATAAGGCGGCCCCCAACCGACATCGGAATTCGGGTGGATGCTAGCACGGCTGCCGGTATTTTGGGTGAAATGACAATGTTGGGATCGTCCATGAGCGCGAAGCCGACTGAAACCTTTGGTCTCGATCGCCTGCCAACGCCGATCGGAACGGCCTTGCTCGTCGCCGATTGCGACGGCGTGCTTCGCGCGCTGGATTGGGAAGAGTACGAGCCGCGGATGAGAGAACTGCTGCGGCTGCAATATGGCACTGTGACGTTGCAGGAGATGCGGGCGCCACGAGAGATGAGGGCCGCGCTGAAAGATTACTTCAAAGGTGACCTCGATCGCCTGAAATCGATTAAATGGCGCGTCGCTGGCACGCCGTTCCAGCAAAAAGTATGGAAGGCGCTGCCAGGGATCAAGGCGGGCACCACGATGAGCTACGGCGCGCTGGCAGCGAAACTGAACGTGCCCAAAGCGATGCGCGCGGTCGGCCATGCCAATGGCTCCAATCCGATCAGCGTTGTTCTTCCGTGTCACCGTCTGATCGGCGCCAGCGGCTCGCTGGTCAAGTATGGCGGCGGCCTTCAGCGGAAGCAGTGGCTGCTGGAGCACGAAGGCGTCACGCTCGAGACGTGATTTGGCGGGCCGCGATATGTCAGGTCCGCAAACCGCCAGACGGCTGGCCGCGACGGCCATAGCCCCCGGATTTCATCTGGCAATTGCTCGACTGGACCGCGCGCGGCTAATGGGTTGGCGCCGCAAACCAGAGCATGAGCTTGAGACCCGGCGAGTTTTCAAGCATTTCTATCCGCCCGCCGTGAAGGCGGGCGACGGCAGCAACCAGGCTGAGCCCGAGACCGTTTCCCGGCGTGTAGCGGCTCTGCTCGAGTCGGTAAAAGCGCTTGAAAACATGCTCATACTGGTCGACGGGAATCCCGGGTCCGTCATCGGCGATCGAAACCACCGGTCTGCCATCGATGGTTTCGTTCGCCACCACGACCTGTCCTCCGGTGCGGCCGTGCTTGATCGCGTTGTCCACGAGATTGGCGATGGCATCAAAGATCAAATCGCGATCACCTGTCACCAACACCTCCCGATCGCCCACAAGGGTGAGGCGGGTGCCGTCCTGTTCGGCTGCGGCATCGTAGAGTTCGACAACCTCGCTGGCGATTTCGACCAGGTTCACGGTGCGGAACGCGCCTTTTCGTTCCTGGGTCTCAATTTGCGCAATTCGCGTCAGCGAGGAGAATATCCGCAACACAGCGTCGAGGTCGGCGATCGTGTCGCCGATCAGCGATTGATCGTCTCCGCTGTCGCGTTGGCGGTGATAGGCCTTTTCCAGACGTCCCCGCATTCGCGTCAGCGGAGTCCGCAGATCGTGCGCCACGTTGTCGCTCACTTGCTTGACCTCTCCCATTAATGTTTCGATGCGGTCCAGCATCAGGTTGAGGTTCTCCGCAACGCGATCCCATTCGTCATTGGTACCGCGGAGCGGGATTCGCTTGTCGAGACCGCTGAGCATGATAGCCCGGCTGGTCGCGTTGATCTGCTCGATACGTCCAACCGTCCGCCGCGTCACCAAAATGCTCGCCACCGCCGCAAGCAGGAATATCAGTGCAACGCCCGAGATCACCGCCAGCTTCATCTGATCGGTAAAGCCGTCGAGGTCGCCGATATCCCTTCCGACCAGCAGACGATCGCCGCCCGGAAGTGTTTCGAACGTTGCCCGCAGCAGCGGCCTGTCGGCCGCATCACGCAACGGCTCCGGCGCACGAAACTCCGCCCACCCCCTGGCTGCCGTGACCGTCGATGGCCAAGCCCTCAGATTCCCGGCCAGAGGGACCAACGATGGGTCGGCAAGCAGATACACATTGCTGGCAAAGCTTCTGTCGGCGATGCGCTGCTCGATCAAGGCGACCAGCCCATCGCGTCCCGATCGCTCGTAGGTGGTTTGCAAACTCGAATAATCGGCCATGATGGCGCGGTCCGATCGGCTGCGCACGTAGGAGGCCGTGGACAGGTAGACATAGCTGAAAATGGCCGACGCGATGACGCCGAAGGTCCCGATCGCGATCAGCGCCAGCCTGAACGTCGATGACGTGAGGGTCTTAGCCAGGAGCACGGAGGCAGTATCCCATGCCGCGAACCGTATGGATCAGCGGATAGGCCTGCTGGTCGTCGATCTTGCGACGCACACGTCCGACATAGACATCGATAATATTTGTCGAGGGATCGAAATGAAGGTCCCAGACGTGCTGCAGCAGCATGGCACGGGATACGACGCGGCCTTCGTTGCGCACAAGATATTCCAGAAGCTGAAATTCCCGGGGCAGCAGCGAGATACCCTTGCCGCGCCGGCTGGCGGTGCGCGAAATCAAGTCTATCGCGAGATCGCCGACGTGAAGGATGGTCTCCTTGACAATAGTGTCGCTCCGCCGTCCCAGGGCCTCGATGCGCGCCAGCAGTTCGACGAAGGAAAACGGTTTGACCAGATAATCATCGCCGCCGGAACGCAGGCCACGCACCCGATCGTCGACCTCGCCGAGCGCACTGATGATCAGGACGGGTGCGGCAATGCCATCGTCACGCAATTGACGCATGACCGCGATGCCATCGATGTCCGGAAGCATGCGATCGATCGTGATTACGGCATAGTCACTGCCGACGCCGCGGCTCAGGGCTTCATTGCCGGTGCTGGCCAAATCCACCTGATAGCCGCTGGTTGTGAGCGAATCCACCAGCTGACCGGCGGTTTCCGGGTCGTCTTCAACGACCAGAATACGGCGGTGACCTCCCGTCATGGCCTTCAGTCTCCGAAGTCTTCAATCTCGGAACGACCAGTCAAGGGCCGAATTCAGTTTCCAACGCTTACATATACGTCAGAAACCAACGCGTGCATTCTCGAAGGCCACCCGAGCAGGCGCAAATATGCGTGATGATCGCCGCCGACGCGATGGGACGCTGGACAAGGCGCCAACGCGTCGGGGTCGTTCCAGCCATTCGCCAGGTCAACAGGACAGCGGCGTCGCGTCCATCGCGCTGACGTGGCAGCGCTAGTAATAGCCGTAATCTCCACAGACGTTGACCCAGCGTAATCCATAAGATGTCCACGCGCTGCGCCAGCAGTCGTCGTAACCGGCGTAGGCGTAGGGCGCGCCAATGAAGGCAAAGCGATGGTGGCGATGATGGAAGAACCGGCCGTCATGGAACCTCGAGAACCGGGGCGCGAATCCCGAATGCGCAAAACGCGTACCCGCGAAACTCCCGCCGCTAACCGCCGCGAAGCTTCTGCCGCCGACGAAACTTCTGCCGCCGAAATTTGCGCCGCCGCTCATGCCGCCGAAGTGCGCGCCTCCGCCGCTAAAGTGGGCGCCTCCACCGCCATGCCACCCCCCTCCGCCCATGCCTCCTGCATGCATTCCCCCTCCCATGCCGCCACCGCGCCCGCCGCCACCGTGCCCGCCGCCACCGCCCCCACCGCCACCGCCGCGTGCGAGCACCGGCGACGCAAGAGCAAGCGTCGCGACCATCGTCCCAGCGATGAGGCCATTAAGGAGTTTGTTGTTCATCCTAATCCTCCTGTGTGATTGGAATTGCAGCGACTGATACCGTCGCAAGAACGATCACGAGACCCAAATGATCCAATGAATACAAATGAAAAAGGCGATAGTTTCTGACAGCAAAGTTAGTTTTGCCGCGCCGCCGCGCGCATTCCGCAAGGGAGAGATGCTGGAGCCGATTGCGAAGTCCTGAGGATCAGTCGATCATGCCGCCGGCTGCGCGACGTCATCCTCGCTGGCGAGCAGATGGATCAGCGCGCTCTTGATCGCGGCCTGCCGGGTCGGCGCGTTGATCTGCGCGCCGAGCAGATCCGTGACGTAGAAAACATCGCGGGCGCGCTCGCCGAAGGTCGCGACATGGGCGGAAGCGATATTGAGGTTGAGTTTCGAGATCGCCGTCGTCAGCTGGTACAGCAAGCCCGGGCGGTCGAGGCCGGAGACCTCGATCACGGTGTAGCGGTCCGACCAAGTATTGTTGATGATGACTTCGGGTTCGACCACGAACGGCCGCACCCTGCCGCGCGCGGCGGCCTTGCGCGCCACCACTTCGGGCAGCCGCAGTTTGCCCTCCAGCACCTGCTCGATCATTTCGCCGATTCGGGTGGCGCGGCGTCCTTCGTCCTCGTCGCGGTCGTATTCCCTCGAGATCGCGATGGTGTCGAGCGCGCGGCCGTCGGTGGTGGTGTAGATCTGGGCGTCGACGATGTTGGCGCCCGCCGACGCGCAGGCGCCGGCGATGATCGACAGCAGCCAGGGATGGTCGGTGGCGAGAATCGTCAGCTCGGTGACGGCGCGCGCCTCGTCGAACCCGACATTGATCGCAAGCTTGTGGCCGGCCTGTTCGCTGGCCCGCAGGAATCGCGCATGGCGGATCTTGCGTGGCAGTTCGACCTTGAGCCAGTACGCCGGATAATGCCGCGCGATATAGCCGTTGAGATCCTGCTCCGGCCATTCGGTGAAGGCGGCGCGGAATTCGGATTGCGCCACCGCGATACGCCGTGCGCGGTTCACTTCCGAGAAGCCGCCGGTCAAGACCGGCTCGGTTTCGTAATACAGCGTGCGCAGCAATTGCGCCTTCCAGCCGTTCCACACGCCGGGACCGACGCCGCGGATGTCGGCGGTGGTCAGGATGGTCAACAACTTCATCTGCTCGACCGATTGCACCACGGCGGCGAAATTCTCGATGGTCTTGCGGTCGGACAGGTCGCGCGACTGCGCCACCGTCGACATGGTCAGATGCTGTTCGATCAGCCACGCCACCGTCTCGGTGTCGGCGGCGCTGAAGCCGAGCCGCGGGCACAGCCGCCGCGCCACTTTGGCCCCCGCAATCGAATGATCCTCGGGGCGGCCCTTGGCGATGTCGTGCAGCAGCGTGGTGATGTAGACCACCGGACGGTGCTCGGGGCGGATCTTGCGCATCAGATCGCTGGCGACGGTGAATTCCTCGTTGCCGCCGCGTTCGATGTCCTGCAGGAACCCGACGCAGCGGATCAGGTGCTCGTCCACCGTATAATGATGGTACATGTTGAACTGCATCATCGACACGATCTTGCCGAAGGCGCGGATGAAGTGACCGAGCACGCCGGTCTCGTTCATGCGCCGCAGCACGGTCTCGGCATCGTTCGATGTCAGGATCTCCATGAACAGCCGGTTGGCTTCCGGATTTTCCCGCAGCTGGGTGTTGATCAGCCTCAGCGAGCGCGTCACCGTGCGCATCGCATCGGGATGGAAGGCGAGGTTGTTCTTCTGCGCGAGACGAAAGATCCGGATCAGATTGACCGGATCGTGTTTGAAGATGTCGGGCGCCGCCAGATTGATGCGGTTGTTGTCGATGATGAAATCGTCGCTGTCGGGAACCCGTCGACGCTTGGTGCCCGGCCGGAAGCGCGCCACCACGCGGCTCAGCACCGGCGCGGGCTTGGCCTGTTCGTCTTCCAGCTTGGCGCACAGGATCGCGGTGAGATCGCCGACGTCTTTCGCCACCAGGAAGTAGTGCTTCATGAAGCGCTCGACGTCCTGCATGCCGGGATGCGAGGTATAGCCGAGGCGGACCGCGATCTCGCGCTGCATGTCGAACGACAGCCGCTCTTCGGCGCGGCCGGACACGAAATGCAGATTGCAGCGAACCGACCACAGGAAGTCGGCGCAGCGGCGAAAGGTGCGGTATTCCTGCGCGTCGAAAACGCCGCGTTCGACCAGCTCGTCGGTCTCGCGCACGCGATAGACATATTTCGCGATCCAGAACAGGGTGTGCAGGTCGCGCAACCCGCCCTTGCCGTCCTTGACGTTGGGTTCGACCAGGTAACGCGATTGGCCGCCGCGGCGGTGGCGTTCCTCGCGTTCGGCGAGCTTGGCGGTGACGAATTCCGCGGCCGTGCCCTGCACGACCTCCTTGTCGAAGCGGCCGACCAGTTCGTCGTAGAGCGGTTGGTCGCCGGTCAAAAAGCGCGTCTCGAGGATGGCGGTGCGGATCGTCATGTCACCGCGCGCCTGCCGGATCGATTCATCGACCGAGCGCGTCGCGTGGCCGACCTTCAGCCCCATGTCCCACAGGCAATAGAGAATGGCTTCCGCGACCTGCTCGCCCCACGCGGTCTGCTTGTAGGGCAGGATGAACAACAGATCGATGTCGGATTCCGGCGCCATCAGGCCGCGGCCATAGCCGCCGGTGGCGACAACGGCCATGCGCTCGGCGCCGGAGGGAATATGCGAGCGATAGAGATGCCGCGTGGCGGCGGAATATAGCATGCGGATGATTTCGTCCTGGACGAAACACAAGCGCTCCGCGCAGTGGCGGCCGTGACGATCCCTGAGCAGCACGACCTGCGCGGTGGTGCGCGCCGCGATCATTTCGGCCTTCAGAAGCTGCGCCATCGCTGCGCGAAACACATCCTCGCGACCGGCATGTTTTTCAGCGAGTGCATCGATCGCGGCGGTGATCCGCGCGGTATCGAAACGCTCATCCGCTTCGGGGCGGTCCTTGGTCACGACGCTGTCCATGATCTATCCCGATATCGGACGGCGCAGACGCTGTCACGGGCGATTGTAAGGCAACAGCAGTTCTATGCTGGATTCGCATCTCTTTGGACAAAACTGTTCTCGCGACGTGGCCTTCGGCGCATGTATTTTCTCGTTGACCTCATATCTTAACTAATTGAAATAACAGGAGGTTTTTCAGGCATGGGGAGCGCGACGATGTCCAGGATTTCACGACGCACGATCGCTGCGATCATCGCGGTTTCGACCTTGCTGCCCGGGTCGGCGTTGGCCGCCGACGCGCTCAAGGAAATTCGTATCGACTGGGCGACCTACAACCCGGTGTCGATGATCCTCAAGCAGAAGGGCTTATTGGAAAAGGAATTCGCCAAGGACGGCATCAATGTCGTCTGGGTGCAGTCGGCCGGTTCCAACAAGGCGCTCGAGTTCCTCAATGCGGGATCGATCGATTTCGGATCGACCGCGGGCTCGGCGGCGCTGGTCGCCAGGATCAATGGCAATCCGATCAAGTCGATCTATGTCTATTCGCGGCCCGAATGGACCGCGCTCGTCACGGGCAAGGATTCCAAGATAGCTAATGTCGCCGATCTCAAGGGCAAACGCGTCGCGGTGACGCGCGGCACCGATCCGCACATTTTCCTGGTGCGTGCACTGCTCGGCGCAGGTCTAAGTGAAAAAGACATCACGCCGGTGTTGCTGCAGCACGCCGACGGCAAGACCGCGCTGATCCGCGGCGACGTAGACGCCTGGGCCGGTCTCGATCCGATGATGGCGCAGGCGGAAGTCGAGGAGGGCGCCAAACTGTTCTACCGCAAGGCGGACGCCAACACCTGGGGCATCCTTAATGTCCGCGAGCAGTTCCTCATGGATTATCCGGACGCCGTTCGCCGCGTGCTCGCTACTTACGAAGAGGCGCGCAAATATTCGCTGGCCAATTACGACGACCTGAAGAAGACTTTCATCGGCGTTACCAAGCTGCCGGACACGGTGGTCGACAAGCAGCTCAAGGAACGCACCGAACTGACCCACAGCCGGATCGGCGCGCCGCAGCGCGAGTCTATCCTCGCCGCCGGGCTTGCGCTGCAGCAGGCCGGCGTCGTCGACGCCAAGGTCGACGTCAAGGCCACGCTGGATGCGCTGATCGACGATCAGGTGCCATTGCCGACGAATTGATTGTTGTCGTCCCCGCCTACGGGACGACACAAGGAAAGCGGCACGTCGTCCCGTCCGCCGCCTTGCAATCCGTTCAAAGACGCGTTCTTGCTATGGCCATGACGGTTGAACTGCCAGCGCTGGAACGGACCGACGCGCCGCCGCCGCGGGCGTCCGCGCGCCTGCGCCATTATGCGGGGCCGGCGCTTGGGCTATTGCTGCCGGTTGGGCTTGCGCTCGTCTGGGAGGTCGTCGTCGCGCGGGGCTGGTCCAACGGCCGGCTGGTGCCGCCGCCGACCAAAGTCTTCGCCACCATTATCGAGCTCGCAACGAGCGGCGAGCTTTCGCGCCACATCATCGCGACGCTGACGCGGGTCGCCTCCGGCTTTGTCCTTGGCGTTGTGGCGGGAACGATACTGGGCGCCATTTCCGGCTATTGGGGGCTGGCGCGGCGGCTGCTCGATCCGACCGTGCAGGCGCTGCGCGCCATTCCCTCGCTCGCCTGGGTGCCGCTGTTTATTCTGTGGCTCGGCATTTTCGAAACCTCGAAAATCGCGCTGATCGCGGTCGGCGTGTTCTTCCCGGTCTATCTCGGCGTGATGGGCGCGATCCTCGCGGTCGATCGCAAGATCGTCGAAGTCGGCCGCACGTTTCGTCTCAGCGGACCGGCGATGATCCGCCGCATCCTGTTGCCCGCGGTGTTGCCGGCCTATGTCGTCGCACTGCGCGTCGGCCTCGGTTTGGGCTGGATGTTCGTGGTCGCCGCCGAACTGATGGGCGCCTCCGAAGGTCTTGGCTACCTGCTGCTCGACGGCCAGCAGCTCGGCAAGCCCGCGCAAATCCTCGCCGCGATCGTGATCTTTGCCATCCTCGGCAAGACCACCGACTGGCTGATCGAGATCGCCACCGCACCCCTGCTGCGCTGGCAGGATGCGTTCGGCGGCAAAAGCGGAGCGGCCTGATGCTGGCGCTCGATCGCGTTGGAAAAACCTATCCGAACGGCGTCCACGCGCTGGGGCGGTTTTCCGCCGACATCGGGCTCGGCGAGATCGTCGCCATCATCGGCGGCTCCGGATGCGGCAAGTCGACGCTGTTGCGCGCCATCTCCGGGCTCGACCGCGCCACAGCAGGCACGGTGACGCTCGACGAGACAGCGATCACGGCGCCGCACGCCAAGATCGGCATCATCTTCCAGGAGCCGCGGCTGTTGCCGTGGCTCAGCGTTGCCGACAATATCGGCTTCGGTCTCTCCGAACTACCTGCCGCCGCGCGACGCGAAAAGGTCGAACGCGCATTGGCGCGGGTTGGGCTTGCCGACAAAGCCAACGCCTGGCCGCGCGAATTGTCCGGCGGACAGGCGCAGCGGGTGGCGATCGCACGCGCGCTGGTGCCGCAGCCGGAAGTGCTGCTGCTGGACGAGCCGTTCTCCGCGCTCGACGCCTTCACGCGGCGCGACCTGCAGGATCATCTGCTCGATCTCTGGAACGACACGCGGCCGACCCTGATCCTGGTGACGCACGACGTCGATGAGGCCGTGGTGCTGGCTGATCGCGTGCTTGTGATGAGGCCGCGGCCGGGGCGGCTGTTCGAGGAGATCAAGATCAACCTGGCGCGGCCGCGCGATCGCAATTCGCCGCTGTTCGACAATTTCAAGCGCCGCGTGCTGACCGCGCTGGATCGTTCGCTCGACCGCAGCGTGCCCGATGCCGATCCCAAATCGACCCCGGGCGAGGCGATGTGGTGGTGACATCGGCCCGATAAGGCTTTAAATCCGGGCGCGCATGATCCGGAAAAGTGGGAACCGGTTTTCCGAAAAGATCATGCGCAAACAAGAGACAAAATCCCCGGGAGAAGAAAATGGACGCCGCCGAACTTCGCGCAATGCAGGCCCCGATCAAGGAACGCTACAAGTCCGATCCGAGTGCCGCCGTCATCACCCTCAAGGCCAAGGGTTCGATCGACAGCGAAGGCATTGCCTGCAAGGTCGAAACCGGCCGGGCGCTCGCAATGGCTGGTCTCCATCCGGCAACCGGCGGCTCCGGGCTGGAACTGTGCTCCGGCGACATGCTGCTGGAAGCCCTCGTCGCCTGCGCCGGCGTCACCTTGAAGTCGGTGGCAACGGCTGTCGAAATTCCGCTCAGGACGGGCCACGTGATCGCCGAGGGCGATCTGGATTTTCGCGGCACGCTCGGCGTCGACAAGGAAGCCCCGGTCGGTTTTGCCGAAATCCGCCTGCGCTTCGACGTCGAGACCGACGCGCCGCAGGATAAGCTCGATCTGCTGCTGAAACTCACAGAGCGCTATTGCGTGGTCTATCAGACCATCCGAAACGGCCCGAAAGTAGCGGTGTCGATGAAGCGGGTGTGAGTCACCAGAATATCACGTCGTCCGGGCGAACGCCGGGGCCCATACGCCGTGTCCTCTCGTTCCAAAAAATGGTGTTCGACGACTTTCGCGCCAAACGAACGCTTGTGGTTATGGGTCCCTGCTTTCGCAGGGGCGACAAAAATTCCCCCCGAAACCGCCTTCCTCCTGATGCTCGGCCTGCGCATGGCGATCACGGCGGCGTTCGTGGTGACGGCCTCCTTGATCACCGAGCGTTCCGGCCCGGTGATCGGCGCGCTGATCGCGACGCTGCCGATTTCGGCGGGGCCGTCTTATGTGTTTCTCGCGCTCGATCATGATGCGGCGTTTATCGCCGAGGGCGCGCTGGCGAGCCTGCCGGTCAACGCCGCGACAATTCTTCTGGGGTTGACCTATGTCGTGCTGGCGCAGCGCCACGGGGCGCTGGTCAGTGCAGGTGCCGCGATCGCGGCGTGGATCGCGCTCGCTTCGATCGTGCGCCTGTTTCACTGGTCGCTGATTTCAGGCCTGATCGTCAATGCCATCGCCTTTGCGATCTGCATCCCGCTACTCGCGCGCTACCGCCAAGTCAAAATGCCGCCGGTCACACGCCGCTGGTACGACATTCCGTTGCGGGCGTCGCTGGTCGCGACGTTGGTGGCGACCGTCGTCACTTCGTCAAGCTGGGTCGGCCCCAGGATCAGCGGCATCATTGCGCTGTTTCCGGTGGTATTCACGTCCATGATGCTGATCCTGCATCCGCGCATCGGCGGCCCGCCGACGGCTGCCGTGATCGCCAACAGCGCCTGGGGCCTGATGGGGCTCGGCCTCGCCATCGCGGTACTGCATGTCGCATCGTTGCAGTTCGGCTCGGCGATCGGGCTGAGCCTCGCCCTTGCGACCTGCGTCTGCTGGAACCTGACGCTATGGTGGAACGGACGGCGGAAGCTGGCGCGTTAACTACGCCTTCGGCAACTTCGCCTTCAGTGCATACAGCGCCTCCAGCGCCTCGCGCGGCGACATCTCGTCGGGGTGCAGCGCCTTCACCGCATCGAGCAATTGTTCGGCTTCGCTTGGCGGCGCCGGTTCGGCCGCGGCGCGGGAAGGCACCGCGAATAATGGCAGATCGTCGGCCAAGGCCCGTGCGGTCTGGCCGCGGTCCTGCGCCTCGAGTTTTGCCAGCACCGATTTGGCGCGCGCGATCACGGCCGGCGGAAGGCCTGCGAGTTTCGCGACCTGGATGCCGTACGAACGGTCGGCCGAGCCCGGCAGCACCTCGTGCAGGAACACGACGTCGCCCTGCCATTCCTTGACGCGCACCGTGGCGTTGAACATCCGCGGCAGTTTGGCCGAGAGCGCGGTCAGTTCGTGATAATGCGTCGCGAACAGCGCGCGGCAGCGGTTGCTCTCGTGCAGATGCTCGATCGCGGCCCAGGCGATCGACAATCCGTCGAAGGTCGCGGTGCCGCGGCCGATTTCGTCGAGGATGACCAGCGAGCGTTCGCTGGCCTGGTTCAGGATCACCGCGGTCTCGACCATCTCCACCATGAAGGTGGAGCGCCCGCGCGCAAGATCGTCGGCGGCGCCGACGCGCGAGAACAACCGGTCGACGACGCCGATACGAGCGCGCGACGCCGGCACGTAACTACCGATCTGCGCCATCAGCGCGATCAGCGCGTTCTGGCGCAGGAAGGTCGATTTACCCGCCATGTTCGGGCCGGTGATCAGCCAGATCTGGCCCGAGGTTTGCGCCGGCGCCGGCGAGAGGTCGCAGGCGTTAGCGATGAACGGCTGGCCGTCACGCTTCAGCGCCTGTTCGACCACCGGATGGCGGCCGCCCTCGACGGCAAAGCCAAGCGAGCCATCGACTTCGGGCCGCACATAATTGTCATCGACCGCAAGTTTCGCCAGCGCGGTCGCGACATCGAGCAGCGCAAACGCATGCGCCGCGGCGCGCAGATCGTCGGTGGCGGCGAGCGCCATCGCCGAGAGCCGTTCAAAGATTTCCAGCTCCAGCCCAAGCGCGCGGTCGCCGGCATTGGCGATCTTGGCTTCGATCTCGCCAAGCTCCGAGGTGGTGAAGCGGACTTGCCCCGCCAGCGTCTGGCGGTGGATGAAGGTCGCGTTCAGCGGCGGCGCCATCAATTTGTCGCCATGCTGCGCCGTCACCTCGACGAAATAGCCCAGCACATTGTTGTGGCGAATCTTCAGGCCCTTGATGCCGGTCTCGTCGGCATAGCGCGCCTGCATCGCGGCGACGACGAGGCGCGAGGCGTCGCGCAAATTGCGACTCTCGTCGAGCGCGGGCTCATAGCTTTCGCGGATGAAGCCTCCGTCGCGCTTGATCAGCGGCAATTGCTCGGCCAGCGCGCGCTCGAACTCACGCGCCAGTTTCCGTGAAGGACGGCGCAACGCCTCCATGACTGCCGCAATCTCCGGCGGCGGCGCCTCCAGTTGTGATAGCCGCCCTAATGCCTGGTCGGCAGCGAGGATGCCGTCGCGAAGGCCTGCGAGATCGCGCGGGCCGCCACGGCCGACCGACAGCCGCGCCAGCGCGCGCGACATGTCGGGCGCGGCACGCAGCGTGGTACGGATATCCTCACGCGCCAAGCTGTCGGCGACAAAGGTTCCGATCGCGTCCAGCCGCCGCGCAATCGCTGCGCTGTCGGTGAGGGGAGCAGCGAGGCGTTGCGCGAGCAGCCGCGATCCGGCGGCAGTGACCGTACAATCGATCGCGTCGAGCAGCGAGCCGTGCCGCTCGCCCGCCAGTGTACGCGTCAATTCGAGATTGGCGCGGGTGGCGGGATCGATCGCCATCGTGGTGCCGGCGGCCTCGCGCGACGGCGGCGACAGCGGCGGGCGTTTTCCGACCTGGGTTCGGTCGATATAGGTCACGGCGGCCGCTGCCGCGGTCGCTTCCAGCCGCGACATCGCGGACAGGCCATCCATGGTGGCGACCGCGAAATAATCGCACAGCCGCCGTTCCGCGGTGGCACCGTCGAAGACGTCGCGGGTCAGCGGCGTCACCGACGGCAGTTCGCGTAAGCTCGGACCCAGATCAGGATCGCCATAGAGCGCATCGGTGACGATGACTTCGTTCGGATTGATCCGCGCTAGCGTCGCCGCGAGTTCCGCCGTCGAGCATTCCGTGACCATGAATTCGGACGTCGAAATGTCGATCCAGGCGAGCCCGATGCGGTCGCCGCCGCTTGAGGCGCGAGCGCGAGCAATCGCCAGCAGATAATTATTGGTGCGCGCGTCGAGCAGCGTGTCTTCGGTCAACGTGCCCGGCGTCACCAGCCGCACCACGCCGCGGCGCACCACGCTCTTGTTGCCGCGGGCGCGGGCGGCGGCCGGATCCTCGGTCTGCTCGCACACCGCGACGCGATGGCCGGCATTGATCAGGCGATGCAGATAATCCTCGGAGCGTTCCACCGGCACGCCGCACATCGGTATGTCGATGCCCTGATGCTTGCCGCGCTTGGTTAGCACGATGCCGAGCGTTTTGGAGGCGATTTCGGCGTCTTCGAAGAACAGCTCGTAGAAATCGCCCATCCGGTAGAACAGCAACAGCCCGGGATGGACGGCCTTGATCTCAAGGTATTGTTCCATCATCGGCGTGACACGCGCAGGCGCGTCAGCTGCCGTCGCGTCAGTGGCCGGCGTTGCCTCGGGCGGCGGGGGGGCGGAGATGGATTGCTGGATCGTCATTGCGGCCCGCAAACTACAAAATTTCGCCGCCCGGTCCTATTGCTTTGCCCGCGCTATCTGGGTTTTCCACGCCCTGTCGCCCCTTATTTTACCACCCCGGCGGTACCTCAGCCTTGGGAGCATGACGGCCCTCCCGTGATAGCACCGCTGTCGGCCACGACGATCAATTGACCTGCCGCGGCGCCGCTCCTAAAACTCGCCATCAATTCAATGGGCTCAACGGCCCGAACGCGGCATTCAGGGAGATGTTCAATGCGTGATGTATTTGTTTGCGATGCCGTACGGACCCCGATCGGCCGCTTTGGCGGTTCGCTCGCCAAGGTGCGCGCTGACGATCTGGCCGCGGCGCCCATCAAGGCCCTGATGGCGAAGCATCCCAATCTCGACTGGTCGCAGGTAGACGAAGTGTTTTTCGGCTGCGCCAACCAGGCCGGCGAGGATAACCGCAACGTCGCGCGCATGGCGCTGTTGCTCGCGGGTGTGCCCGATTCGGTTCCCGGACAGACGCTCAATCGTCTCTGTGCGTCGGGTCTCGATGCGGTCGGTGCCGCCGGCCGCGCGATTCGATCAGGCGAGATCGATTTCGCGATCGCCGGCGGCGTCGAATCGATGACGCGGGCACCCTTTGTGATGGGCAAGGCGCCGGAAGCCTTTGCGCGTTCGGCCGATATTTACGACACCACCATCGGCTGGCGCTTCATCAATCCCCTGATGAAGGCGCAATATGGCGTCGATGCGATGCCGGAGACCGGCGAGAACGTCGCCGAGGAATTCCAGGTATCGCGCGCCGATCAGGACGCGTTCGCGATCCGCTCGCAGCAGCGCGCCGGTGCTGCGATCGCGTCGGGCTATTTCGCCGAAGAGATCATCCCGGTATCAGTCCCCGGCGGCAAGGCTGGGCCGATCACGGTCGACAAGGATGAGCATCCGCGTCCCGAAACCACGCTGGAAGGCCTGACCAAATTGAAGCCGATCGTGCGCAACCCCGGCACGGTGACGGCGGGTAATGCGTCCGGCGTCAATGACGGCGCGGCTGCGATGATCCTGGCGTCCGAAGCTGCCGTGAAGAAGCACGGGCTGACGCCGCGGGCGCGCATCCTCGGCCTGGCGTCGGCGGCGGTGCCGCCGCGCATCATGGGCATCGGCCCGGTGCCGGCCACCAAGAAGCTGATGGAGCGGCTTGGCCTTAAGATCAGCGATTTCGATTTGATCGAGCTCAATGAAGCCTTCGCCTCGCAGGGCATAGCCTGCCTGCGGCAATTGGGCGTCAAGGACGATGCCGATTTCGTCAATCCGCATGGCGGCGCGATCGCGCTCGGTCATCCCTTGGGCATGAGCGGCGCGCGGTTGGCGTTGACGGCGGTGCACGGCATGGAGAAGCGCGGCAGCAAGCTCGCGCTCGCCACCATGTGCGTCGGCGTCGGTCAGGGCGTCGCGGTGGCGATCGAGAAACTGAACTAAGAACTGGTCCGGAACGGCGCAAAAGATCGCTTTTCCGGATTAGTTATATCATATAATGATCTGGTGGCAGGACTTTAGATTCTAGTTTGGCGCGTTTTCTTCACGCGAACCGGTACCCACGGCGCTCGAAAACGCTCCAGGCCAGGAAGGAATTCATCATGACATTGGCCTATCCGCTGCAGAGCCTCGCCGCGCACCCGCCACGGCTGTCGCCGGCCTACAGGAGCACGGTAAAGCGCTCGCCCTCGAAGCCGCTGATTCCGATGCGTCACACGCTTTCGGAACTGACCGGGCCGGTCTACGGCCACGAAACGGTGCGCGAAAACGACAATGACTTGACCCTCCAGCACAAGGGCGACCCGCTCGGCGAGCGCATCATCGTGCACGGCCATGTGCGCGATGAGGACGGCCGTGGCGTGCCGAATACGCTGGTGGAACTGTGGCAGGCCAATGCCTGCGGGCGCTATATCCACGTCGTCGATCAGCATCCGGCGCCGCTCGATCCGAATTTCACCGGGGCCGGCCGCACGCAGTCGGACGGCGAGGGCTATTACCGCTTCGTCACGATCAAGCCCGGCGCCTATCCCTGGGGCAACCACCACAACGCCTGGCGTCCGGCCCATATCCACTTCTCGGTGTTCGGGCATTCCTTCATCTCGCGGCTGGTGACGCAGATGTATTTCCCCGGCGATCCCTTGTTTCCGTTCGATCCGATCTTCAATTCGGTCACCGACGAGAAGGCGCGGAACCGGATGATCTCCGCGTTCGATCTGGAGAACACAAGGGCGGATTGGGCGCTGTGCTACCGCTTCAACATTGTGCTGCGCGGGCGGAACGCCACGCCGATGGAGACCAGGTAAGTGCAAGAATCCAAGGCACAGTCCAAGGCGCAAGCAAAGCCGCAGGGGGTTACCCCGTCGCAAACCGTCGGTCCGTACTTCGCCTATGGCCTGACGTCGAACGGCAGATACGACTGGAACGACGCCTTCACCAACAACCTCGTGACATCGGATACGTCGGGCGAGCGCGTTCGCATCGAGGGCCGGGTGTTCGACGGCGACGGCCAGCCGGTGCCGGACTGCATGCTGGAGATCTGGCAGGCCGACGCGCAGGGCCGCTTCTCCGATCCGCAGGACAAGCGGGCGCTACCGAATTCTTCGTTCAAGGGGTTCGGCCGCTGCGGCACCGATGCGAATGGCGGCTATGCCTTCGACACCATCAAGCCGGGCACAGTCCCCGATCCGGACGGCAAGCCGCAGGCGCCGCATCTTTTGCTCGCGATCTTCGCGCGCGGCATGCTGATCCAAAACTACTCGCGGATTTATTTCGACAGCGAAGCCGCCAACGCCGCGGATCCCGTGCTGGCGCTGGTGCCGGCCGATCGCCGCGCGACCTTGATCGCGACGCGCAAGCCCGGCGGCGGCAACGCGGTCTATTGTCTGGATATTCATCTGCAGGGCGACAACGAGACCGTGTTCTTCGACGTGTGAGCGCTGGGCGCGGCCACAGGCGGCCGCAGGGAGTGCGGAATGATCATCGGGCGTCAGCAGGATGTCACGGCAGCCGTGACCTCCGTGATGAAGCGGACGTCCGATCCGCGGTTGCGCGAGATCATGGTGTCACTGGTCAAGCACCTTCACGGCTTTATTCGTGACGTTCGCCTGACCGAAGCCGAGTTCCGTGAAGCCACCGCCATTCTGGGCGAATTGGGCCGGCAATCGACCGATACCCACAATGAAGTCGTGCTGATGGCCGGCTCGCTCGGCGTATCCTCGCTGGTATGCCTTCTGAACAATGGCGATCAGGGCAATACCGAGACCGCGCAATCCCTGCTCGGGCCGTTCTGGCGGCTCAACTCTCCCCGCGTTGAAAACGGCGGCACCATAGTTCGATCCGAAACGCCGGGCGCGGCGCTGTTCGTCAATGCTCGCGTCGTCGACCATGCCGGCAACCCGATTGCCGGGGCCGAGGTGGATATCTGGCACGCCTCGCCGGTCGGGCTTTACGAGAACCAGGATCCCGATCAGGCGGAGATGAACCTGCGCGGCAGGTTCACGACCGATGCCGACGGGCGTTTCTGGTTTCGTTCGGTAATGATGGTCGGCTATCCGATCCCGACCGACGGCGTGGTCGGGCGTCTGCTGAAAATACAGAACCGGCATCCCTATCGGCCGGCCCATCTGCATGCGCTGATCTTCAAGTCAGGATTCAAGGTTCTGATTTCCCAGGTCTACGATCCCGCCGACCCGCATATCGACAGCGACGTGCAATTCGGCGTGACGAAGGCGCTGATCGGCGATTTCATGCGTCATGACGCGCCGCATCCGACTGCAGCCGATGTCGTCGCGCCCTGGTATTCGCTTGACTATGTCTACCGGATCGAAGCCGGCGAGGCCGTGCTGCCGCGCCCGCCGATCAAGTAGGGCGCATCTGCGTCGTGTCCAGATGGCCTGCGATATCCATCGCTGCGCGCCACGCAAACACCATCGCCGGCCCGAGCGGAGCCCAAGTCGCTATTTGAGCGTCCCGATCGACAGCGCGTGCGCCACGCAGCTGTTGATATGTTCGGTCAGGATCGACTTCGCGCCCTCGACGTCGCGCTTCAGCGCGCAATCCAGGAGCGCCTTATGCTGCGCGACCGTCGCGCTGCCGCGGTACTGCAACGCGTACCGGAAGTATTTGTCGAACACGACGGCATGGGTGTGCATCAGCTCGCGCGAGCCGCAGCTCGATATCAAGGCTTGATGGAATTCGCTGTCGTAGCGCTTGCGCAATTCGGGATCGTCGCCCGCGGTGAGAATGGTACGTTCGGTGACCGCCAGCTTGTGATGGGCAGACACCACACGGCCCTCCCATTCCATGTCGCCGGCACGGAACGACTCGGTCATTGCATGATGTTCGAGCAGGATTCTTAGTTGCGCGAGTTCGCGCAAATTCTGGATCGAGACCGGTGCGACCTCAAACCCGCGCTGGCCCTCGGCAACCACAAACCCTTCCGAGGCCAGCCGGTTGAGGATCTCGCGCAGCGTGCTGACGCTGAGGCCGTAGTCTTCTTTCATCGATTCGAGCTTGAGCCGTCCCGATGGCGTCAGCACACCGAAAATGATGTCGGAGCGAATGCGCTGATAGCCGCTGTCGCCGGCCGACATGGGTGGCTGTGGATGCTCCAGGATCGTCAATGTCTCATCCCGCTTTCGGCTCGTGGTGGCTTGGGCGACTCGCCGGCCAGCATAGCCGCGAACGGCACGTCTTGCCGCAAGCGACCGGCCATATGATGAAATCAGATATCTCATATATTTTAATAATTATCATTTGACAATGATTTCGTTATATGGTTTCCACCGAAAACAGGGTGCTGAGACAAAAATTCGCGGCAACAAGCTGCGGCGCGGCGCCAGTCCGTTTCAGGGAGGAATCAATGAGGCTGTTTGCAGTTCTGTCCGCGGCCGTGGTCGGCGGATCGCTTTTGGTCGGTGCCGCATCCGCGCAAGAGGAGCGGACGATCCGGTGGGGACATCTCAACAACACCGATCATCCCGTCAGTTTCGGTGTGCAGAAATTCGCTGAAATCCTTTTGGCCAAGAGCGGCGGCAAGCTCAAGATTCGCGAGTTTCCCTCGTCGCAGCTCGGCAACGAGTTGCAGCAGCAGTCGGCACTGCGCGGCGGAACGCAGGAGATGTTCTCGGCTTCCACCACGTCGCTCGCCACCGTCGTTCCCGAATTCGGGCTGCTCGATTTCCCGTTCATCGTCAGCACCACCGATCAGGCCGATGCGCTGGTCCAGGGTGCATTCGGCAAGGCGATGATGGATGTGCTGCCGCAGCGCGGGCTGATCGCGCTTGGATATTGGGGGCTCGGCTTCCGCAACGTCACCAACAGCAAGCATCCAATCGCCAAGCTGGAAGATTTCAACGGTCTCAAACTCCGCGTGATTCCGAACCCGGTCTATCTGGAATCCTTCAGCGCCTTCAAAGCCAATCCGATCCCGATGGCGTTCGGCGAACTCTATTCGGCGCTCGAAACGCGCACGGTCGACGGCCAGGAAAATCCCTACACCGTCATCCTGTCCAACAAATTCTATGAAGTTCAGAAATACGTCTCGGCCACCAACCACACCTTCACCGAGAACATCATCCTGGTCAGCAAGATATTCTGGGACAAGCTGTCGCCGGCCGAGCAGAAAATGATGCAAGAAGCCTATGCCGAAAGCCGCGGCTACCAGAAGGAACAGACGCTGCTGCAGACCGAAAAGGCGCTCTCCGAACTGCAGGCCAAGGGCATGCAATACAATGCAGTGGCTCCCGAAGAGCTGGAGCGGCTGCGCAAGGCCGTCCAGCCCGTGGTCGAGAAGGTCTCCGCAGCCCTGAAACCGGAAACAGTGAAGCTGTTCAACGAAGAGCTCGATCGGATCCGCAAAACGGTCAAGTGATGCACGGCTGACACTAGGGCATGATCCGGAAAAGTGGGAACCGGTTTTCCGAAAGGATCATGCTCAAACAAAAAGATAGAGCGGGATGACGAATCGAAGAGAAGTCATCACGCTCTAGGGAAGGCAGGGCCGGCCTCAATCGGCCCTGCGTCAACTCCAGCTCCAGACGGCGCCGATGGAACGAATACTCGATCTATATTGCGCGTTGATCAAGTTCGTTATAGCGCTGTGCCTTGCGGTCATGGTGGTGCTGGTGTTCGGCAATGTCGTGCTGCGCTACGGATTCAATTCCGGGATTACGATTTCGGAGGAGTTGTCGCGCTGGCTGCTGGTCTGGCTCACTTTCCTCGGCGCCATCGTAGCTGTCCGCGAGCATTCGCATCTCGGCGTCGATAGCCTGGTCCGGATGCTGTCGCCGGCAGGAAAACGTATCTGCTTCATCATCAACTATTGCCTGATGCTGTTTGCCGACTGGCTGCTGCTCGCCGGGAGCTGGCGCCAGACCATCATCAACATCGACGACCGGGCGCCGGCGACCGGCCTGTCGCTCGCCATTTTCTATTTCGTCGGCGTCATTTTCGGCGTGTCGGCGGGAATCATGCTCCTCTACGATTTGTACCGGGTCGTCTCCGGCCAGGCCAGCGAAGCCGACATGGTCGCCGTCAAGGAATCGGAGGAGCACTGATGGCCTCGCGGGGGCACAACAGATGACCATCGCGGTCTTCACTTTTTCGCTGCTAGGCGCGATGGCCTTGGGCATGCCGATCGCGTTCGCGCTGATCGTCTGCGGCGTCGCGCTGATGAGCACGATTGGGATGTTCGATTCCCAGATCGTGGCGCAGAACGTCCTCAATGGCGCCGACAGTTTTCCGCTGATGGCGATCCCGTTCTTCATGCTGGCGGGCGAGCTGATGAACAAGGGAGGCCTCGCCAAGCGCATCGTCAATGTCGCGCTTGTCGCCGTCGGTCATCTGCGCGGCGGGCTCGGCTACGTCACCATTCTGGCGTCCTGCATTCTGGCGTCGCTGTCCGGCTCAGCCGCAGCCGACGCCGCCGCACTGGCGGCGCTGCTGGTGCCGATGATGGTGGCGGCCGGTCACAACAAGGCCTATGCGGCCGGTCTCGTCGCCGCCGGCGGCATCATCGCGCCTGTCATTCCGCCCAGCATCGGCTTTGTCATTTTCGGCGTCGCCGCGGGTGTATCGATCTCAAAACTGTTCCTGGCCGGGATCGTGCCGGGCCTGATGCTCGGCGTCGGGCTGTGTTTCGCGTGGTGGTGGGTTGTCCGCAAAGAGAATCTGACACCGCCGCCGCGAGCGTCGTTTACCGATATGGCCAAGGCGGTGATCGACGGCTTCTGGGCGCTGATGTTGCCGGCCATCATTGTCGTCGGATTGCGCTTTGGCATCTTCACGCCGACCGAAGCTGCGGTGGTGGTCGCGGTCTATTCGCTGTTTGTCGCGACCTGCATCTATCGCGAACTGAAATGGAATCAATTGTATGACGTCTTCGTCTCCGCGGCCGTGACGACCAGCATCGTGATGTTCCTGGTGGCGGCAGCGCTGGTGTCGTCCTGGCTGATCACGGTGTCGGAGATTTCGGCCCAGATCGTCGACCTGTTGAAGCCCTTCATGGGCAACAAGACCCTGCTGATGTTCGCCATCATGGTCATCGTGGTCATCGTCGGCACGGCGCTCGACATGACGCCGACGATCCTGATCTTGACGCCGATCCTGATGCCGATCATCAAGACTGCCGGCATCGATCCCGTTTATTTCGGCGTCCTGTTCATCATCAACAACGCCATCGGCCTGATCACGCCGCCTGTGGGGGTGGTGCTCAACGTGGTCTGCGGGGTTTCCAAAATCAGCATGGAAGAGGTGATCAAGGGCGTCTGGCCGTTCATGATCGCCCAGTTGGTCGTGCTGTTCCTGATGGTGCTGTTCCCGGAGTTGGTGACGGTCCCGGCCAAATGGTTTAGCGGCTAGGTAATTCGCGTCGACAAGAGAGAGGGTGCCACGATGGCTACCAAGATCATGATCCTGAACGGGCCCAACCTAAATTTTCTGGGGATCCGGGAGCCTCACATCTATGGCTCGACCACGCTCAAGGAAATTGAGGCGAGCTGTGAGGCGCTGGCGAAGTATCTCGGGATCACGATCTCGTTCCACCAGTCCAATATCGAGGGTGAACTGGTCAATCTGATCCAGTCCGCGCACGGTACGGTCGATGCCATCATCATGAACCCGGCGGCCTATTCGTTTACGTCGATCGCGTTGATCGACGCCCTGAAAATATTCGAAGGCCCGAAGTTCGAGGTTCATATCTCCAACATTCACGCCCGGGACGAACTGCACCGGCATTCGATCACGTCGAGCGCGTCCACCGCCGTGATCTGCGGACTCGGTCCCTACGGTTATATCGCGGCCATCCTGGCTGCCGTGCAAAAGCTCGGGAAACTGCCCGATGCGGTACCGGCATCGCTGCACGGCCTGCGGGCGAGCGCCAAAGCCTAGACAAACGAAGAAGAAGGAGACCCGCGATGCGCGGCGCAGGCTTTCTCGCGATCTGGAGCGACGTCGAATCGGACAACCTCGTCGACTACCGGCACTGGTTGACGCGCGAGCACACCACCGAACGGGTGACGACCAAGGGATTTTTGGGAGTCCGCGTGTTCCGCGCCGCGCGCGCGGACATCAATCGCTTCTTTATCCTTTACGAACTGGAAGCGCCTGAGGTGCTCGACGGGCCTGCCTATTTGGCGCGGCTCAATGCGCCAACGCCTTGGTCGCAACGGATCATGCCCCAACTGGGCAACTTTGTTCGCGGCGGTGGCGTGATGACGGCGCGGGCCGGTCGGGGCGAGGGCTCTACCGTCGTCGCGCTGCGGATCGAACGTCTGCCGGACAATCCCCAACGGCTGGCGGACGCGATCGTCGCGCAGGACGGGATCGCCGCGGTGCAGTTCGGTGTGACCGATCTCGCTCGAACCTCGGTGCCGACGGTCGAGAAGGGAATGCGGAAGGACGAAGGGATATTTGCCGGCCTCCTCATCATCGAGGCGCTTGACGAGGCCTCGCTTCGTGGCGCATTGCGTCAGGCGACGAAGGCGGCCCCGGATTTGTTTGGCGGCCTCAACACGCCGGAGGTTTATCAAGGCATGTTCGCGCTCGACGCCCGTATCGCTGATTTTGAATAATGCCGTCGTTCTCGCTCGCCGCGTTGACCGTCCTCGAACTCGCGCCGCCGGCGCTGATCGACGTCGCCGCGGCCTGCGGCTATGACCATGTCGGAATCCGGCTGCTGCCTGCCATGGCGGGCGGTATCGCCTATCCGTTGATGGAAGACCAAGGGAGTCTAAAGGAAACGCTCGCCCGGCTGGAAGCAACCGGCATCACGGTTGCGGATCTGGAAGTGGTCGCGATCCGGCCGGAAACCGAGATCGAGTCATTCGCCGCATTTTTCGAAACCGGCGAACGGCTCGGCGCCAGCAATATTCTGGTCGCCGGCTACGATCCCGATCTCAACCGGTTCACGGATCGCTTTGCGGGGTTCTGCGAAGCCGCCGCCCGGCACGGCTTGACGGCCGATCTCGAATTTATGCCCTGGACCTGTGTTCCGGATCTTTCGACGGCCAGCAGAGTTGTCGCGCAAGCCGGGCAGGCCAATGCCGGCGTCCTGGTGGATGCGCTGCACTTCGACAGGTCGAACAGTTCGATCGCCGAACTCGGCCGTGTTCCGGCGCACCGGCTGCATTATTGGCAGTTATGCGACGGCCCGACTGAGCGGCCGGCGACGACGGAAGAAATGATCCATGCCGCCCGCTATGAGCGGATGTTTCCAGGCGAAGGTGGCATCGACCTGGTGTCGCTGGCACGCGCCATGCCGGCGGATATCACGGTCAGCATCGAAGTCCCGACCGCCGAGCTTGCGAAGACCGTGGACTCCAAGAACTTCGAGCCCAGCGCGCGATCCGCGCGGCGAGGAATGTAATCGCGGCGGCCAGGACGTAGCCCGGGACAAGCGCAACGTCGGCTCCGCCGAACGCGGTGAAGCGCGGCGCCCGCTCTTATTGCATGTTGAGCATTCGGGATTGTCTGCGCTCGGAAATGCGTGCGCTCGAGCCAGACCGGAAAGCCTGGTAGCGTCGGCATCGTGGCCGCAAAAAATAACATCAAGTTATGTTTGTGGCACAAATGGATAATTGTGTGATTTGCCCGGGACGATATCGTCTGCCTGCCCTCGACGCTCAAAACGGCATGATCCTATGGGATATCGCGAGACAATAGCGACCGTGAGCCATCAGAGATTTCTCACCGGATTGATCGGTGCGCCGATCGCGCAATCGGCTTCGCCTGCGATGCACGAGCAGGCGGCCGGTGCCCTGGGCATCAATTCGGTGTGGTCAATGGAACGCCGATCGGCATGCTGCCGGATCGCGGTATGCCGGTGCCGGAGGCGCTGTTGCACTGCGGTCGGTGGGTAGCGGATGCGATCTATACACCGCTCTGGACTCCGCTTCTGACCGCGGCCAAGACAAAAGGCGCAGAAATCATGACGGGGCGCGACCTCGCAGTCCATCAGGCCGCGGACTCGTTCGAACTATTCACGGGGTTTGCGCCGCCGATTGTCGAAATGGGAAATGCATTCGACGCGGTGATGGCAAAACGCTACTCTGCCACATCGAAAGCGTAGCCGGCCACAAGGCTCGCCAAGATCAAAAGATAAGAGAAGACAACAACAGGGGGAAGAAAATGAAATCAGGAATTCTGGCGGGCATGCTGTTTGCGGCGATAGTGGCTGGATCGGCGTTCGCGCAATCCGGAGCGCCCATCAAGCTCGCCAACGTCGCCGAATTGTCCGGTGGCGGCGCTACCGTCGGCACCAACTGGAAAAACGGCATCGACCTCGCCATCGAGGAAATCAACGCCAAGGGCGGCGTACTCGGCCGCAAGCTCGAAGTCACCCACGCCGATTCGCAATCGAACCCCGGCGTTGCGCGCGCCCAGGTCCAGAAGGCGCTCGACGGCGAGCCTTACGTCCTGCTCGGTCCCGGCTATTCCGGATCGGTCAAGGTCACCGCGCCGCTGGCGGCCGAAGCCGGCATCACGCAGATCATGGGCGGCGAAGCCGCCGAACTGACACAGGCCGGCAACAAATTCCTGTTCCGCACTTCGTTCGGCCAGCAATCCTCGATGCCGAAGGTCGCCAAATACATCAACGACGAGGTCAAGGCGAAGTCGGTGGCGATCGTCTGGGTCAACAATGATTTCGGCAGGGGCGGGCGCGACGTCATCAGCAAGGAATTCGCGCGGCTTGGCATCAAGGTCGCCGCCGACCTCTCCACCGAAGCAGGCCAGGCCGATTTCGCCGCCGACGTCAGCAAGATCAAGGCGGCTGCACCCGACGCGGTTTTCATCTATCTGAACGAAGAGGAAAGCGCGCGCATCCTGAAAGAGCTGAAGCGCCAGGCCGTCACCGTGCCCCTGATCGGCGAAACCACGCTGGTCGGCCAGAAGGTGGTCGAACTCGCGGGCGATGCGGCGAACGGCGCGCGCGGCCATGTCGGACTGACCACCGATGCGCCGGTCGATCTCGTCAAGGCGTTCCGGGAGAAGTTCGTCAAGAAGTACAATTACGTGCCCGATCACAACGGCCTCAAGGGCTATCTGGCGATCTACATGATCAAGGCCACCACCGAGAAGATGGGCAAGGTCGATTCCAAAGCGTTCGCCGACAATCTGCACGGTCTCACCATCAAGGCGGCCAGCGAGCCGGGCATCCTGATGGACGCGACCTTCGATCAGAACGGCGATATCGATCGCCAGGGTTTCCTGGTCGAGATCGTCGACGGCAAGCAGGTCATCAAAAAGGTGCTGCCGAAGCTCAACTGAGCTTCGGTCAAATCCGATGACATCTGCTGGTGTCGGGGGTCATGGGTAACGCATGTCCAATCTGCTCGATCTTTTGATAGCGGGACTGGCGACGGGGGCGATCTATGCGATCGTCGCCGTCGGCTTCACGCTGCTGTGGCAGACCTCACAGACCATCAATTTCGCGCAAGGCGAATTCGTCATGTTGCCGGCGTTCCTGATGCTGGCGGCGATGCAGGCCGGCGCGCCGTTCTGGCTTGCAATCATCATCGGCATGCTGTTGTCGATGCTGCTGCTCGGCCTCGGCTTCAAGCTGCTGCTGGTCGATCCGATGCTTCGTCACGGCGTGCTCCCCTTGGCGATCGCCACCATGGCGCTGGCGATCGGCATCAAGGAAGCCGTAAAGCAGTTCTTCAGCGCTGAAGCCTCGCCGTTCCCCTCCATCGTGCCGGCAGGCGACATCGCGATCCTGGGCCGCCAGGTTTCCGTCCAGAGCCTTGGCGTGCTGGCGCTCGCCATCGCCGCGGTGATCGCCCTGACCGCGCTGCTGAACCGCACATCGATCGGGCACCAGATGCAGGCGACCGCGCAAAATCCTGTTGTCGCCCGCATCATCGGCATTCCCGTGGAGCGGATGATCCTGCTGACGTTCCTGATAAACGCCTTTCTGGTAGCGCTGGCCTCGCTCCTGATCACGCCGATCTATCTCGCCAAATTCTCCAGCGGCGAGGTGCTAGGCCAAGCGGCCTTCATCGCGGCGATCGTCGGCGGCTTCAACCAGGTGCGCGGCGCGATCGTCGGCGGCTTGCTGATCGGCGTCATTGACAATCTCGCAGCCGCCTATGTCTCGACGCAGTATCGCGCGGCGGTGCCGATGATCCTTTTGATCGTCATCATCCTGCTTCGCCCGCAGGGACTGCTCGGCCGGGCCGAGGAGCGCACGGTATGAGCGTGCTCCAGCGATATTGGCGCATTGCGCTCGGCATCGTCGTGATCGCGGCGCTGATCGTCGCGCCGAGCTATCTCAATCGCTACGGCCTGTTCATTCTGAGCCAATGGGCGGTCATGACCATCGCCGCAATGGGGCTCAATCTCACGCTCGGATATGCCGGCCAGGTCTCGCTGGCGCAGGGCGCCTTCGTCGGCATCGGCGCCTATGCGGCTGCGATCATGACGTCGCACGGCATGCCGCTGATCGCGGGGCTCGCCGTCGCTATCCTGCTGTGCTTCGCCATCGGCTGGATCCTCGGCTATCCCGCGCTGCGGGTGCAGCATCACTACCTCGCCTTCGTGACCCTGGCGTTTTCCACGCTCGCCTTCCTGGTGTTCCGCAACGAGAGCTGGCTCACCAACGGCATTTACGGCATCAGCAATATTCCGCGACCGACAATCCTGGGATACCCGACCAACCGGCCGTTGCCGTTCTATTACGTCTGCCTGGGTTCACTTGTTCTCGTTTCGCTCGCGACATGGTGGCTGATCCGCTCGCCCTGGGGACGCGCCTTCGTGGCGTTGCGCGAAAATCCGGTGCGGGCGCTCTCGCTCGGCATCGATACGCGGCGCTATACGCTGATGGCGTTCGCGATCGGTTCGGCGCTCGGGGGCGTCGCCGGGACGCTTTATGCCCCGCTGACGCAATATATCGATCCCGTGCCCTTCAACCTGTCGCTCTCGCTCGATCTGTTGATGATGGTGATCGTCGGCGGCGCCGGTTTCTTTTTCGGGCCGTTCCTCGGCGCAATGATTGCCGTGCTGTTGCCGGAGTGGCTGCGGTTTACGCAAGGCTATTACCTGATGCTCTATGCGGTCGCCGTAATCGTGCTGCTGATCTATTCGCCGACCGGCATCCTCGGAATCCTCGATCGCTATTTGACGGAGCGTCGCACCAAGGCGGCGTCCGCGCTGCGTGCCGTCGCCAAGTCCGGACTGGAGCCGGCGCCATGACCGCGGTTCTCGAGATCAGCGACATCAAGAAGAATTTCGGCGGCATCACCGCGGTCGATGGCGTGAGCTTCGACGTCCAGGAGGGCGAAATCCTCGGCCTGATCGGCCCGAACGGTTGCGGCAAGTCGACACTCTTCAACTGCATTCTCGGCCAGTTGAAGCCGAATGGCGGCGAGGTGAAGGTCGATGGCAAGCTCGTGACCGGATTCCGGCCGTCGGACCTGAACCGGCTCGGCGTCAGCCGCACGTTCCAGCTGCTCCAGGTATTTCCAAAATTGTCGGTGCGGGAAAATCTGATCCTCGCCGGCCAGGAGCATCAGGGCAACATGATGTCCCGGCTGCTCGGCCCTTCCGACGCCGGCCTGAGCCAGGCGGCCGATCAGATGATCGACTTCTTCAAGCTCGGTCACCTCACCAACGAGCCCGCTGGCGGATTGTCCTACGGCCAGCAGAAATTGCTCGACGCTGCGATGGCTTTCATGGGCGGCCCCCGGCTGGTGTTGCTCGACGAGCCCGCGGGCGGGGTCAATCTGACGATGCTCGGCGACCTCAAAGCGCGGCTGGCCGAGATCAACCGCGAACGGCGCGCCACCTTCGTCGTGATCGAACACAACATGGAGTTCGTGATGTCGCTTTGCTCGCGGGTGGTGGTGATGGCGGAAGGCAAGGTGCTGGCGATCGGCACGCCTGCCGAAATACGCGCCAATACCGCTGTTATCGACGCGTATCTCGGCCACTGAACGGCCAGGCGGGAGAGAGCGATGAGCGAACCCATCCTGGATGTTCAAGGCCTGGTCGGCGGCTATGGCAAGATGACCATCCTGAACGGCACCACCTTCTCGGTGCCGGCAGGCACCATCACCACGGTGATCGGGCCGAACGGGGCCGGCAAATCCACCGTGTTCAAGGCGATCTTCGGTCTCTTGAAACTGCGCGAAGGCAAGATCCTGTTCAAAGGACGCGACGTCACTGGGCTCAGCCAGCGCGATCTCCTCACCGCCGGCATCTGCTATGTGCCGCAGGGCCGCAATATTTTTCCGGAACTATCGGTGCGCGACAATATCGAGCTCGGCGCGGTCGTCGCAGGAGGCGAGATCACCGACCTGCCGGCGCGCATCGAGGCGGCGCTCGATCAGTTCCCGGTGCTGCGCCGGAAGGCGACGCAGCAGGCTTCCACGCTGTCGGGCGGCGAGCAGAAGCAGCTCGAAATCGCACGCGGCCTCTTGCTTAATCCGCAACTGATGCTGGTGGACGAGCCGTCGATAGGGCTTTCGCCGCTCCTGATCCGGCAGACGTTCGGCATTTTGCAGCAATTGCGCGACCGCGGCGTCTCGATCCTCCTGATCGAGCAGAACGCCCGTTCGGCGCTGGAAATCTCGGATTTCGGCATCGTGCTCGAGCTCGGCCAGACCCGTCTGGTCGACAAGGCCGACCGGGTGCTCAGCAATCCCCGCGTCGGCCAGCTCTTCCTGGGCGGTGCGATCGACCAGCCATCCGCCTGAACGCTAGCTAAAGCAAAAATCAAATGGGAGCGAAACGAATGTCGATCGTGACAGGAAAGCGCATTTGGGCGGTCCTCATGCTGGCCGTCTGCGGCCAAATAACGCCCGCCTTGGCCCAGCAGCTTGCCTGCGACGACGGCATCAAGACGGCTTTCCGCCCCGACGCCGACACGAGCGTCGTGGCCGTTCGCCTGGTGAAGAAGGGGGAAGAGCTCAGCGCGGTCGATGTGCCCAAGCCGCCCATCACGGCGGCGGCCGATTTGTGCCTCGTGAAGCTGCTGGTGGGTCCCGGAGCCACGGCGGAAAAAGACAAGAACGCGCGCGCCTATTCGGAAGGTATCGGCATCGAGGTCTGGCTGCCGACGCCGGCTAACTGGAATGAGCGCATTCGCAATTATGGCGGCGGCGGATGGGTCGGTGGCGGGCATCGTTACGCCGATCAGATCGGCAGCAAGGTGCCGGCCATCGTCAACGCCAATATGGGCTACGCGTCGGGGACCACCGACGCCGGGCAGCCGTGGTATCAGGACGGCTCGTTCGCGTTTCTCTCCAACGGCAAGCTCAATGCCGAGTCGCTGCGCGACTTCTCGGTGCGCGCGATGGTCGAGCAGGCCGTCAAGACCAAGGCGTTGGTCAGCTTGTATTACGGCAAAGCGCCCAAATACACCTATTACGACGGCCACTCCCAGGGCGGCCGGCAAGGCATGAAGATCGCCCAGGAATACCCCGAGCTCTACGACGGCTATTTGATCGCGCAGCCAGCGCTGAACATCGCGAAGTTCGGGACGTCATCATTGTATCCACAGATCGTGATGAAGACCGAGCTGGGCTACACGGCCGTGAACGCGGCCGAAGCGAAAGCCTTTGCCGCGAAGGTTGCCGCCGCCAACGCGCGCGCCGTCGCGGCCTGCGACACGGCCGGGCTCGGCTTCCTGCTCGATCCCTTTGCCTGCAACTACAATCCGGCGCGCGATGCCGCAGCGCTGTGCGCGGGCGTAGCCGGCGACGGCGTGACCGGCAGCAACACGGACGCGGCGACCTGCATGAGCGCAAAGGAGGCGATGGCGCTGAACAGGATCTGGTACGGCCTCACGCCGGACGGAAGCTTCGACGCCGCCCAGACGCCGGAGGCCCGCAGCGGCAAGACGCTCGGCGCCAAACAGGTCTGGTGGACCTTCACCAGGGGGACCGCTATCGGCGGTCAGATCACGAGCGCGCGCACCGAAGAGGTTGCTTTGGCGTTGCAGGACGTCAGCTACGCCGCCGATGCCAGCGCGTCGGCGCCCGTGCCGGTCACCAACGGTTCGACCAGCGTCCGCAACAAATGGCTCGAACTCGATTATGCCACCCTGGCCGACGCCGTGAGCAAGCACGTCGCACTGCAGCCAACGCTGTTCAGCAACCTCATTACCGACAAGCCTGACTTGACGAAACTGAGCGACCTCGGCCGCAAGGTGGTGGTCTGGAGCGGGCTTGCCGATGATGCGATCCCGCCGGCCGGCAACGTCAACTACCATGAGCGCGTGGCAGCTGTGATGGGCGGGCACGCCGAGGTGCAGAAGTTCATGCGGATGTATCTCTTGCCGGGTGCGGCACACAGCTCGCAGGGCCGCGCCTACACCGTCGGCGGCAAGAACGACACCGTGCCGCTGCCAAAGCTTCCCGGAAACGCCAACCAGACGCCGACGCGGGAGCAGGACCAGTTCTTCACGGCGCTGGTGGATTGGGTCGAGAATGGAGAAGCGCCCGGCGACATCGTGCTGACGTCGCGCGACAAGGGCATCAGCTACCCCGTGTGCGTCTACCCGCTGCACACGACATGGAACGGCCGCGGACCGGTGACGCAGGCCACAAGTTTTAGCTGCCAGTAGAGCGTTTTCAAGCGAAGTGGATACCAGCCTCACGCGAAACACGCGTTCGCGCGGAACGCGCGCTATTCCATCACCGCATGATCCGGCGCGGCCGACTGGGCGCGCAGCGTGGCCTTGGTCGAGCCGATCATGATCGTCAGCGGGATCGAGGCCAGGACGAACAGCATCACCAGCTGGTAGTCGTGCGAGAAGGCGATGATCTGGGCCTGCGCTTTCACCATGGCGTCCGCCATGGCGCGGCCGGTGTCGGTGCTCAAGTCGATCATGCCGCGCACATTGGGCATCTGCATGGCGTGGTTGAACGGATTGATGTGCTCGGAGAGGTTGGCGTAGACGCGTCTCGATCCTTCCGTCAGTTGCGAGATCACGATGGAAATGCCGATCGAGCTCGCGACATTGCGCATCAGGGTCAGCATCGAGGTGCCGTCGGTGCGCAAATGATTGGGCAGCGTCAGGAACGCTACCGTCGAGAGCGGCACGAACACCAGGCCGAACCCAAAACCCTGCAGGACGGTGATCACGACGATTTCGGTGACGTCGGTCTGGTCGGTCCAGCCGGTCATGTAGAACAGCGAGAAACCGGTGATGCTGAGGCCGGTGAAGATCAGGGTACGCGCTTCGACGTAGCGCATCGTCCGGCCGACCAGCATCATCGCGACGAAGGTGCCGCAGCCGCGGCTTGCCAGCAACACGCCCGCGGTGATGATCGGGTAGCCGATCACGTTCTGCAGGAACGGCGATGACAGCGCCATGGTCGAAAACAACACCAGCCCCATGACCGCCATGAACACGCAGCCGCCGACGAAATTCTTGTCCCTGAACAGCGCGAACTGAATGAACGGCCGCGACGTCGTGAACGAATGTGCGAAGAAATAATAGAACCCGACGGCCGAGATGATGAACTCGGCCATGATCTCGTTGGATTCCAGCCAGCCGAGCTGCTCGCCGCGGTCGAGCGCAAGCTGCAACGAGCCGATCGCGATCGCGAGCGCCGTGAATCCGAACCAGTCGAAGCGCAAATCGATATTCGTTTTGGTCTCGTCCATGAAGATCATGAGGCCGAGCACAGTGAAGATGCCGAACGGCAGATTGACGAAGAACACCCAGTGCCAGGAATAGGTTTCGGTCAGCCAGGCGCCGAGTGAGGGACCCATGATCGGCCCCATCATCACGCCCATGCCCCAGATCGCCATCGCCTTGGCGCGTTCATGCAGCGCGTAGGAGTCCAGCATCACCGCCTGCGACAGCGGCACCAGCGCCGCCCCGAACACGCCCTGCAGCAGACGGAACACCACCATCTGGTTGATGTCCTGCGCCAGCCCGCACATCACGGATGCGATGGTGAAGCCGCCCGAGCAGATGATGAAGATGCGCTTGCGGCCGAAGCGGTTGGCGATCCACCCCACCGGCGCGGTCATGATGGCGGCGGCGACGATGTAGGAGGTCAAGACCCAGTTGATCTGGTCCTGCGACGCCGACAGCGTGCCCTGCATGTAAGGCAGCGCGACATTGGCGATGGTGGTGTCCAGCGCCTGCATGATGGTCGCCGTCATGGCGCAGATCGTCACCATGTTCCGGCGCAGGCCGGGAACGGAAGCGGGTGACGGGCCCGACGTCGGCATGGTCAGACTATTCCTGTTCTTGGTTTGCCACCGCCGGTGAGAAGCCGAGCAGGCTAGCCAGCGAGCGGCGATGGTTGGTGTCGATCGTGGCGTAGACGCTCATGCCGGCCTTCAGCTTGCGGACGAACTTGTCGTCCTTGTCGAAATAGATCCGCACCGGGACGCGCTGCACCACCTTGACGAAATTACCGGTCGCGTTCTGCGGCGGCAGGATCGCGAACTGCGCGCCGGTGCCGGGGCTGAGCGAGCCGACCGTGCCTTTGAACACGTGGTTGGGGAAGGCATCGACGTCGAGCGTGACGCTCTGGCCGACCGCGACATAGGTGAAATCGGATTCCTTCGGATTGGCGTCGACCCAGGGGTTCGAGACGTCGATGATGGAGAACACCGGGCTGCCGGCCATGACAAAACGGCCGAGCTGGATCTGGTCGACCTGGGTCGCCACGCCCGCCATCGGCGCACGCATTACGGTGTGATCGAGATTGCGCTCGGCCTGATCGAGCGCCGCTTTGGCCTGGGCATAAGGCGGGAATTGCTCGATCGGCAGCGCGGGATTGCCGAGCAGTTGCGCAGTGGCGGTCGCAATCTTCTGCCGCAGCAATTCCATTTGCGCGCTCGCGGTGACGAGGCCGGTTGCGGAATTGTCGAGGTCGAGCTGCGAGCCGAAATTGTTTTTCACCAGCGCGCTCTTGCGGTCGACGTCACGCCGCTTCAGGTCGACGCCCTGCTGCGCGAGGTCGCTCAACTGGCTGTAGATCTTGAGGTCGGCGATCAGATTGTCGTAGGTGACTTTGGCCTGGGCGAGGGTCGCCCTGGCTTGCGCCACGGCAAGGCGGAACGGCACCGGATCGATTTCGAACAGCACGTCGCCATCTTTGACCTGCTGGCCTTCCTTCACCACGACCTTCTCGATCTTGCCGGAGATATCCGGGGTGATCAGCACCTTCTGCGCGCCGACATAGGCATCGTCCGTGGTCACGTAGCGGCCGCCATTGAGATAGAAGGTGATCCCGGCCATCGCAGCGACCAGCGGCAGCACTACCAGCAGCAGGAAACGGCGGTAACGGCGCATTCCGGCCATCAGCCGGCGGCGCGGTTCGGCGGCAAGTTTCGGGCGTGGCACAGGCGAAGCCGGATTGCCCTTCTGTTCGGGCGGGAATTTCAGAACTGGATCAGCCATAGCGCTGCTCCTTTCGGGGAGTTTCGCCGGGCGGATTCTGGATCGCATTGCGAACGTTTTCCTTGATCGATTCGAGTTGGGCGAGCAGGCGGTGGGCGTCGACGGGATTGATGCCCTCCAGCGCGGTCGCGGTGAGTTCGGAGCGCAACCCTGAGAGCTTGCCGAGCAGCGGGCGCGCGGCCTTCTTCAGATAGAGGCGGTTGACGCGGCGGTCGGTCTCGTCGCCGCGGCGCTCGATCCAGCCATTGTCGCACAATTTGTCGATCAGCCGCGTCAGCGTGATCGGCTGCATCTCCATCTGTTCGGCGAGTTCCGATTGCTTGAGGCCCTCGGTCCGCTCGACTTTGGCCAGAACAGCCCATTGCGCGCGGGTGATGCCGTAGCGCGCCGCCTGCTTGTCGGCGTAGGCGCGCACCAGGCGCTGCACTTCGCCGAGCGTAAACAGCAAGTTCATATCCACGGAACCGCGCATTGCCCCCGCCTCCATAAGCTTTGAATATAATAAGCTAGCTTATGAATTCTGCATGCCGCGTTAACAATTACCAGACCCGCTTTGTGGACATGGCTGCGTGCATCGGGCCTTCCGGGCTTTGGTATTGGGAGCCAAAATGCTACAAAACGCCGGCATGACCCTCGCAAAACCCACCTTTCCCGCGCCCGACCACGATCACGGCCGCTGCACTGCGGAAGCGATCGCGCATGCCGAGCAGGTTTGCGCGAAACGGGCGCAGAAATTCACCCCGATCAGGCGTCAGGTGCTGGAGGCTTTGTTGTCGAGCCACCGGCCGCTCGGGGCCTATGAGGTGATCGACGAACTCGCCAAATCGATGCCAAGGCCGGCGCCGATCACGGTTTACCGCGCGCTCGATTTCTTGATGGAAAACGGCCTCGTCCACCGGATCGAGAGCCGCAATGCGTTTCTGGCCTGCGCGCACGACCATGACGCGACCGCGATGGTGGCGTTCCTGATCTGCGATCATTGCGGCTCGGTCGGCGAAATCCCGGCTGCTCCTTTGGCGCAAAGCCTCAACGCCGCGGCGCGCGCCACAGGCTTTGCGCCAAAACTCTCCGTCGTCGAGATTGCCGGCACCTGCGCGCATTGCCAGAAATAAGAATCAACGCGGCGCCAAGCCGGCCACGAGGATAGATGTCGTCCAATCAAGTGATCTCTACTGCCGGGCGTGCCCTCACCCCGGGCGCTGTCGCATTGATGCTGATGCTGTGCCTGAGCTGGGGCTTCAACCAGGTCGCGGTGAAGCTGGTGTTGCCGGACGTGCCTCCGATGCTGCAGGCGTTGACCCGCTCGGTTGGCGCCCTGCCGGTGTTGCTCGTGATCGGCTGGTTTCGTGGCGTCAAGTTTTTCGAGCGGGATGGCACGCTATGGCCCGGCGTGAGTGCGGGCGTCATCTTCGGCATTGAATTCGTGCTGATCTATCGAGGCTTGTTGCTGACGTCGGCGTCGCGCGCGGCGGTGTTTCTCTACACCGCGCCATTCTTCGTCGCGCTCGGCTCATATGTCTTTCTCGGCGAACGGCTGCGCGCATCGCAATGGGGCGGGCTGGGCCTGAGTTTTGCCGGTGTCGCGCTGGCGATCGGCGTCCCGCAGGCCAATGTCGATGCGAAGGTTTTGTTGGGCGACCTCCTGATCGTCGCCGGCGGCGCGTTGTGGGCGACCACGACGCTGATCGTCAAGGCGACCGCGCTGATCAAGGCGCCCGCCGAGAAAGGCCTCGGCTACCAGGTGGCGCTCTCCATCCCGATTCTGGTCTTCGCAGCATGGATTTCCGGTGAGCGTCTTACCCATGTTCCGGGGCCGCTGTCGCTGTCGCTGCTGGCCTATCAGGCGTTCTGGGTGGTGGGCCTGACGTTCCTGTTGTGGTTCGTGCTGGTGAAGACCTATTCGGCCAGCAAATTGTCGGCCTTCACCTTCATCACGCCGTTGTTCGGTGTGGTGGCAGCGTACTTCATCATGCACGACACGCTGACGATTGCGTTCGGCGTCGCGGCGCTATTGGTGATCGCCGGGCTCTATCTCGTCAACAAGCCCAAGGCGGCCCGGGCGGAGATCGCGCCGGATCCGAATCTCTAATCGGTCTCGATCGGCAGCGAATTATCCTTGGCCCACTCGCCCATCGAGCCGTCATAGAGGGTGAGATTGTCGTAGCCGAGCCGGTGCAGCAGGAACAGGTCGATGGTGGCGGAGATTCCGCCGCCGCAATAGGCGATCACGCGCTTGTCCTGGCGCAGGCCCTGGGTCGCGAATTTTGCTTCGGCATCGGCGAGAGGGACGAAGATTCTTGTCGATGGATCGATCAGTGTCGCGGCGGACACGTTGCAGCTTCCGGGAATGCGGCCCGGCCGGCCGTAGCGGCTGGGTTCGAGACCCCTGTGGAATTGCGGGCTGAGCGCATTGACGACGACGGAACTGCGATCGGCGATGGCGGCGCGCACATCATGCTTGCCGACGAAAAAGCCGGGCCTTGGTCTCGCCGTGAACGTCGCGGGCGGATATCCCTTCGCAGGCCCGGTCTCGATGGCGCGGCCCTCCGCCTTCCATTTATCAAAGCCGCCGTCGAGCACGGCGGCGTTATCGAAGCCGAGCGATTTCAGCATCCACCAGAACCGCGTCGCCCACATCGGGGTGCCGATGGAATAGAGCACGAGGCTGGAATCCGCGCTCACTCCGTGTCTTCCGAACGCGGCTTCCAGCCGTGCGACAGGCGGCATCATGAAACGAAGTTCGGTATCCGGATCGGAGAACTCGCCCTGCAGGTCCAGGAAATCCGCATCCGGAATATGTCCGGCCTCGAAGGTGTGCTGCCCGGGCACGGCGAGATAGGGAACGCCACTGCCCTCGGGTGCAGGTTCGAGATAGGTCGTGCAATCGAACACGCGGAGATCGGTCTGCCCGAGCATCCCTTCGAGTTCCACCGTCGTGATCAGCTCCTTCTGGGCAACCATGGTCACCTCCCGAGATTTGTTTTGCCGGCGATGGTAAAGGGCGCCGAGTCACATGAAAAGGCGCCGGCTTGCCCTTTGAATCCCCCAATTCCGGTCCAATATAGCGGTCTGGCGAGACGGCGCCGGGCGGCTTGCTTTGGATCCCGACCGACGTAATAAGCTATTGAATTAACAGCGGAAAAATTCCAATTCCGATGAGGCCTCAGCGCCCGTCGTCGCCCCCTTGGTGAATGTCACCAAAACCTGATATTCGAGACACCATGAACAAGCCCGAAAAACCGCTTCCGAGCGACGTCGCCGGCCCCAGCGCCCGGCATAAAACCACGCAAGTCATGGTCGGCAATGTCGCCGTCGGCGGGGGCGCGCCGATCGTCGTGCAGTCGATGACCAACACCGACACCGCCGATGTCGAAGGCACCATCGCGCAGGTTGCGGCGCTTTCGCGCGCCGGCTCGGAAATGGTGCGCATCACGGTGGACCGTGACGAGGCGGCCGCCGCCGTTCCGCACATTCGCGACGGCCTGCGCAAGCGCGGCATCACCACGCCTTTGATCGGTGATTTCCATTACATCGGCCACAAGCTCTTGGCGGAATATCCGGCCTGCGCCGAGGCGCTCGACAAATACCGCATCAATCCCGGCAATGTCGGCTTCAAGAACAAGCGCGACACGCAATTCGCCGACATCATCGAGATCGCGAACAAGAACGACAAGCCGGTCCGCATCGGCGCCAATTGGGGTTCGCTCGATCAGGAACTGCTCACCAGGCTGATGGAAGAAAACGCCGTCTCGCCGGACCCGCTCGATGCGCGCGCGGTGACGCGCGAGGCGATGGTGCAGTCGGCGCTGCTGTCGGCGGCGCGCGCCCAAGAGCTCGGCATGCCCAAGAACAGGATAATCCTGTCGGCGAAAGTCTCTGCCGTGCAGGATCTGATCGCGGTCTATCAGGAACTGGTGCGGCGTTCGGATTATGCGATCCATCTCGGCCTTACCGAAGCCGGCATGGGATCGAAGGGCATCGTGGCATCTTCCGCCGCGCTCGGCATCCTGCTCCAGCAAGGCATCGGCGACACCATCCGGATTTCGCTGACGCCCGAGCCCGGCGGCGATCGCACGCTGGAAGTTCAGGTAGCCCAGGAACTGCTGCAAACCATGGGCTTCCGCACCTTCGTGCCGCTGGTGGCGGCGTGCCCCGGCTGCGGCCGCACCACCTCGACCACGTTCCAGGAATTGGCGCGCTCGATCCAGGATTTCATCCGCGAGGAAATGCCGGGCTGGAAGACGCAGTATCCTGGCGTTGAAGCCCTGAACGTTGCGGTCATGGGCTGCATCGTCAACGGTCCCGGCGAATCCAAGCACGCCAATATCGGCATCTCGCTGCCGGGTACCGGCGAGGCGCCGGCCGCGCCTGTCTTCGTCGACGGCAAAAAATTCCGCACTTTGCGCGGACCTGGCATCGCCGCCGACTTCAAGGCGCTGGTGATCGATTACATCGATCAGCGCTATGGAGCCGGCAGCAAGACGCCCGAAGGCACCGTCACCGCGGCGGAGTAAAGCGCCCGCAAGCTTGGATTGCGCTTCGCGCCATCCGGGGTACGATGGCTGGAAACAACAAGCCATCGGAGGACGTCCATGTCATCGCTGTCCGGCAAGCAGGGACCCCGTTATCGGCACATCGCCGGCGATTCTGAGCCCTATGAGACCATCGGCGTCGAGAAACTGACCCCGATCATCGGCGCGGAGATTTCCGGCGTCGATCTCGCCGGCTCGCTGTCGAACCGGACGATGGACGAGATCCATCGCGCGCTCGCCGAAAACCTCGTGATATTCTTTCGCGACCAGCACATCACACCGCAACAACATCTGGCCTTCGGCCGCCAGTTCGGTGAGCTGCATATCCATCCGGCCGCGCCCCATGAGGGCGACGATCCAGCACTGATGAAGATCTATGCCGACAAGGACTCACCCCGCGCCAATGGCGAGGGTTGGCATACGGATGTCTCCTGCGACATCGAGCCGCCGATGGGCTCGATCCTCTACATCAAGCAGTGCCCGCCGCGCGGCGGCGACACGCTGTTCGCCAACATGTATGCGGCCTATGACGCGCTGTCGGACCGGATGAAGGCCTATCTCGACGGGCTCACCGCGCTGCATGACGGCGAGCAGACCTATCGCGGGCTCTATGCCAATTACGGCGTCGCCGACCGGCCGCAATATCCGCGCGCCGAACACCCGGTGGTACGCACCCATCCGGTGACGGGTAAGAAGGCGCTCTACGTCAACCGCGGCTTCACCCGCTTCCTCATTGGCGTTCCCCGCGACGAGAGCGACGCGATGCTGGCCTATCTCTATCAGCACGCCGAGAACCCGCTGTTCCAGTGCCGCTTCCGCTGGTCTGAGAACGCGATCGCGTTCTGGGACAACCGCTGCGCCCAGCACCGTGCGATGTGGGATTACTGGCCGCACACGAGATCGGGTACACGGGTGACAGTGAAGGGCGAGCGGCCGGTGTGAGGGGTCCTGCGATCCAGCCGTCATTGCGAGCGAAGCGAAGCAATCCATGTCGCGCCGAGCTGAGGAATGGATTGCTTCGTCGCTTATGCTCCTCGCAATGACGGTCGAAATTGCCCGACGGGCAAATCACTTCTGATTTTCCGAAATCGTGTCAAGCCCAAGAATCAAAAAGAATCAAAAATATTCCGCTTTCGCCGTCGGGCAAATCAGCGGCATAGACTCGCGTATCCCGTCCCACTCAGAGGGGCGTCGGCCATCGTCACGAACGTTGGGACGGGTTGCGGTGGACGTGGATGCGCTCCTGACGAACGGCGCGGAAACGTACGGCGAAGACGTGTGGTCCTGACGCCTCGATGCTGGTGTCAAGTCGGCGGGAAGTTTCCCGCCGGTGACGGTGACAAGAAAGCCGATCACCGGGGAGAGCGCGATATAAGCCGTAAAGCCATTGCGCAGGGAATGTCGGATGCTCTCCGCTGCCCTGTATGCTCGTGTGCGCACTTCTTGTGCAATTGCACACGAGACCGCGGGTGCAGCGCGCACCCGGCTTTCCCTGCGCCCTCCGATTGGAGGGTGTGAAATTCCGGCAAACCTCGGGCGCATCGCGCCGCGAGATTGTGAAGCTGTATCTGGATGGACTAACGTCATTGCGGAGAGCGCTTGCGACGAAGCAATCCACTCTTTCTTTATGCAGAGAAATGGATTGCTTCGCTACGCTCGCAATGACGGAGGGGATGGCGCATTCGCACGATCCCGTGGTTCGGAATGACGACGTTGACGCCTCACCCGGCCTGCGCCAATCTCCGCCAAAAGCAATACCACACCGGAGGGCACGCCATGCTCCGCGCCGAAGACAACAAGTTTCTGACAGAGAGCGGTGCGGGAACGGGAATGGGCGAATTGCTGCGCCGGTTCTGGATGCCGGTGCTGCTGTCGGCGGAATTGCCTGAGGCTGATGGGCCGCCGAAGAAGATCGTGGTGATGGGCGAGGAATTGCTCGCCTTCCGCGACACCAGAGGCGTGGTCGGCGTCATCGACCAGTATTGCCCGCATCGCGGCGCCAATCTCTGGCTCGGCCGCAACGAGGAATGCGGCATCCGCTGCGTCTATCACGGCTGGAAGTTCGATACCGAGGGCGCTTGCGTCGACATGCCGACCTCCTATCCCGATCTCAACGCCAGGGACCTCATCCGCATCAAATCCTATCCGGTGCGCGAGTGGGGCGACATGATCTGGGCCTATATGGGCCCGGCGGGTTCAATGCCGGAATTGCCGGCGTTGGAAATGGCGCTGGTGCCGCCCTCGCACCGCTACGTCACCAAGAAATGGCAGGACTGCAACTGGGTGCAGGCGGTGGAAGGCTCGATCGACACTGCGCATTTCACCTTCGCGCATCTCTCCTTTGAAAAGGAAGAGAACGAAATCCTCGACATCAAGAAGCACTTTGTGAATCCGCTGACGCGGGTCGCGACCGACCACATGCGCTGGATCGCCGAAGACCCGCGCCCAGTGATCAAGATCAATCCGCACGAGGCCGGGCTGACCATCGCCGGTGGGCGTCTCACCGGCACCGACAACATCTATTGGCGCATTGCACAGTTCCTGATGCCGGTTCACGCCTATGCGCCGAGTTCGATGCCGGGCGAGAATATTTTCGGCCAGAGTTTTATCCCCGTGACCGATACCGGTTGCTGGATCTACACCTACGCGTGGAATCCGGAGCGTCCCCTGACGCAAGCCGAGCGCGATGGTTACGACCGCGGCAACGGCGTGATGTCGGAGGTCGATGAGAATTACATCCCACTGCGCAACAGGGCGAACGATTATCTGATCGATCGCAAGCTGCAGAAGACCAACAGCTACACCGGCATCAAGGGCGTCTCCGAACAGGACGCCGCCGTGCAGGATAGCCAAGGCCGGATCGCCGACCGCACCCGCGAACATCTTGGCCCCACGGACTTGGGCATCATGCATTTCCGCAAACTGGTGATGGATGCTGCTCGCGCGCTGCAACAGGGCGAGGCGCCACCGCATCTCAAGCATCAGGACCGCTACACCGTGCGTTCCGGCGCCTGCGTGACCAGCAAAGCGAAAGATCTGACCGCCGTGATGATCGAGCGTTTTGGCGATGCGGCCGGGTATGTCGGCCGTCCCGGCCAGAACGCCGCGGCGGAGTAAGCGGCGGTCTCTCGCCGTCATTGCGAGCGCAGCGAAGCAATCCATGCCTCGGCGCAATGGACAAGTGGATTGCTTCGTCGCAAGCGCTCCTCGCAACGACGCCGCTTAGAGTGGGATCCTTCGATATTCCCGGTTGCTCAGGCTCGCTTCCTCCAGATCGAGGTCGCGTTCGATCCGCCGCCTGGTTTCGTCGGTGATCTTGCCGTCGCGCAGCAGGGTGTGGATGAATTTTCGTTCCGCCGCGATCAGCTCGCGGGTCAGTCCGGTGCCGGTCGCCGAGACGTCGTGCCCGTCTGGATCGAGCGAGTCCGGCAGCTGGTTGGCGCGGGTCTCGTGCCGTGCCCGCAGCAGTTTGACGACTTCGTCGGAGAGTTCGCGATCATCGGTGATGGCATCGAGCGATTTCAACGCCGCATCGAGCGCCTCGCGTCGGGCCGCGATTTCGGATTCGTGCTCGGCGATGTGTTCGTCGCGGCCTTCCTGCGCTACGCCTAGCCATCGCACCACCGGCGGCAGGCCCAGCCCCAGTCCTACCAGCGTGATGAAGATGACGCCGAATGCGACGAACAGGATCAGGTCGCGATAGGGGAAGTCTTCACCGCTCGGCAGCGCGAACGGCAGCGCCAGCGCCGCGGCCAGCGACACCGCGCCGCGCACGCCGGTAAATGCAACCACGAACACCGTGCGCCATGACGGCATCGGATCGCGCGCGCGCAGGCGCGGGTTGATCAGCCGCGGCAGATAGGTCGCCGGATAAACCCAGGCGAAACGCGCGACGATGACGATGACCGCGACCAGCGCGATGGCGAACAGGATGTCGTCGAGTGGAAACGTCTTCGATTTCTCGTACAGCAACCGCATCTGGAAACCGGTCATCAGGAACAGCATGCCCTCGATCAGATAGATCACGAGGTCCCAGAAGAAGATGCCCTGCAGGCGCGTCGCCGACGAAATCAGCAGCGGCCCGTTCCAGCTGATATAAAGCCCGCAGGCGACGGTCGCGATCACGCCGGAACCGCCGAAATGCTCGGGAATCCAGTAGGCGATATAGGGCGTGATCAGCGACAGCGTGATCTCGACCTGCGGATCACGCGCCCGGTGGCGCATTCGCAGGCTGAGCCAGCCCACCGCCGCGCCGAATAATATCTCGCCCACGACAATGACGGTGAACGTGCCCGTCGCCTTCGGCAGCGAGAACACGCCGGTCGAAATCGCCGCCACCGCGAAACGATAGAGGATCAGGGCGGTGGCGTCGTTGGCCAGGCCCTCGCCCTCGAGCACGACCAGGATCCGGCGCGGCATGCCGAGCTTGCGGGCAATCGCCAGCGGCGCCACCACATCAGGCGGCGCTACGATGGCCCCCAGCAGGAAGCCGACGCTCCAGGGCAATCCGATCAAATAATGCGTGGCGGCGGCGACTGCGCAGGCCGTGAAGATCACGCAGCCGACGGACAAAAGAATGATCGGGCGGAGGTTAGATTTGAATTCGCGCCAGCTCATGGCGACGCTCGCCGAATAAATCAGCGGCGGCAACACCACGAGCAATACCAGTTCGGGCGGCAATTCCAGCGACGGCATGCCGGGCACGAAGGCCAGCGCAATACCGGTGAGCAGCAACAGGATGGCCGGGGCCACGCTGATTCGCCGCGCCAGCAGCGCGGTGCCCGCCAGCACGGCAAGCAGGATCAAAAAGACCTGAAATTTGGCTTCCATGATGCCCCAATTCGCAGGGAAACCCCGGAAGGTCAATGCGGCCGGGGGTGCCCGCGCCCAGCCGTCACTCGCGCAGATCGTAGCGGTAGGATTTCGAGACGATCTTCCAGCCGTCGGCGAGTTTCATCGCCACCAGATAGTCGGTGAAATAGCGCGGCGGCAATTGGCAGCGCACCTTGATGAAGGCGGTCTTGTCGTCGGAGCGGTCGATCGTGACGATGAAATCCTCGCGCGGCTTTCCTTCGGCCTTGGCCGACGGCCGCTTACGCACGCGATCCAGCCAGTCCGGCACGGTCAGCACCTGCAACTCGCCTTTTTCCACCCAGCGTAAATCGGCGGTGGGGTCGAAAATCGCGCCGAGTTTATCGGCATTGCCTTCATACAGGCCATCGAAATAGCTTTTGACAACGGCTTCGACGCTCGATCGGTCTTCGCTCACGGCAGTCCTCCCAAAGAATCTGGATTTGTTCGAGTTGAGTTTAGGCACGAACGGTCAATTGCGCTATGGGTGACTTCAGGATCGATGCGAGGAGTTGAACGTGATGGCTTCAACAAATTCGAATGCTCGTATTCTTGCCGGAGAATGCTTTTGCGGCGCGGTGCGCTACGCTGTCGCCGATATGTTCGAATATGCCCTCAATTGCCATTGTTCGAATTGCCGGCGGACCACGGGGTCGGCGTTCAAGCCGTTTGCCGGCATCGCGCGCGACAAGCTCAGCATGACCAGCGGTGGCGACAATGTGATGATCTATGGCGACGATGTCGGCCACGACGCGCATTGCCGGCGGTGCGGCTCGTTGCTGTATTCCGTGGTGCGCGACGGCGCTTACGCCCATGTCGCGATGGGCACGCTGGTCGATGATCCCTCGATCCGCCCGAACGCCCATATCTTCGTGGGCTCCAAGGCGCCCTGGTTTTCGATCACCGACGACCTGCCGCAATATCAAGGGCACGTCACCGCAAGAAAATAGGCGGATGGCGCGGCGCTACTCCGTCATGCGAACGGGCGCTTGCCCGGCCTGCGCGGATCTGCCCGGCGCTGCGCCCAAGGTGAAGGCGAGCACGATATTCTCGGGCGCTTGCTTGAATTCCTTGGTCACGGCTACGCGCGCCGATTTCGGCCAATTCGCCGAGCGGCTTGGCCTCATAGAGGCGCGGAAACGTAACGGTCACCGACACCAACCGGCCATTGTTCCAATTGAAGCCAACGGCGGGCTTTATACCAGTCACCTCCTGAAGGTCGGCTTCGACCGCCTTGGCAAATTTGAAGCCGTCCACCAGCGTGCTGACCACACCGCAGGCCGCCAGGCCGATGGCCAGGGTCATGATTGCAATGAATTTACGCACGGGCTGCGCTCCGATCGGCGGTGGATGCAAGAGTTCGATCTTGGACGGAAAAACTTGGTCGGCATAGGGGCGAACCGGCGGCGCGCTCGCCTGACGAACGATAGAAGGGTGGCGCGACCGGTCGATATCGCTCGTGATCCAACTCAAAGGCCGCCGGCGGTGTATGATGAGCCGGCCGCTGTGCTAGAAAATGCGAGGTTCCGGAAGCGTCATGATGAAATCTGGGCGCCTGAAATTGCATCGATGGGTGTTTGCCGCCGCAGCGCTGTTGCTGGTGTGCCAGCCGGCGTTTGCCGAGAAGCGCGTGGCGCTGGTGCTGGGCAATTCCGCCTACCAGAATGTCGCCCAGCTCCCTAATCCAGTTAACGACAGCGCGAGGATTGCTTCGATGCTAAAGGATGCCGGCTTCGATGTGGTCGAGTCCCGCCACGATCTCCCGGCGGCCGAGACCAGGCGCGCTTTGCGCGATTTTGCCGACCGCGCCCGCGACGCCGACATTGCAGTCGTCTATTATGCCGGCCATGGCATCGAGGTGGACGGCGCCAACTATCTGATTCCGGTGGACGCCAAGCTGGAACGCGACACCGACGTCTATGACGAAGCCCTCTCGCTGGATCGCGTGCTTATCGCGATCGAGCCGGCCAAGAAATTACGGCTCGTCATTCTCGACGCCTGCCGGGACAATCCGTTTGCCAGGACCATGAAGCGCACGGTCGCCTCGCGCGGTATCGGGCAGGGCCTCGCCAAGGTCGAGCCGACCAGCCCGAACGTGCTGATCGCCTATTCGGCCAAGGCGGGCTCGACGGCGGCCGATGGCGACGGCGAGAACAGCCCGTTCACGGTCGCATTGGCGAACCATATCGCAACGCCCGGGCTCGACGTGCGCCGAGCGTTCGGATTTGTCCGCGACGACGTGCTGAGGAGCACCGGCAACAAACAGGAGCCGTTTGTCTATGGTTCGCTGGGCGGCGAAGATGTGCCGCTGGTGCCGGCCCCGGCCAAGACGGCGCCCGCTACCGCAGCCGCGCCCCCGCCCAGTGCGCAGGCCGAAGCCCGCCGTGACTACGAATTGGCGCTGCAGGTCGGCAATAAGAGCGCGCTCAACGCCTTCCTCAAGCAATATCCGGACGGCTTCTACGCCAGCCTCGCCAAGTTGCAGCTTGAGAAGATTGCCGCCGAAGAAGCCCGCGTCGCCGCGACCGAGAAGGCGCGGCTGGCCGAGCAGGAGCGGGCGCGGCTTGCTGCCGAGGGCGCCCAGAAGGCGCAGCAGGCAAAGGCCGAGGCCGACGCGAAAGCCGCCGAACAGGCGCGCATCGCCGCCGAAAAGGCCAAGCAGGTGGCGCAGGAACAGGCCGCCGCGGCCGAGCAGAAACGTGTCGCGGTCGAAACGAATGCCTCCGACAAGGATAAGGGTATGAACCTGGCGGCCCTGAACGATGGACCGCCGCCGGCCGAGATCACCAAATCCGTGCAGGCCGAACTGCGCCGCGTCGGCTGCCTCACGGGAGCTGCCGATGGCGACTGGAATACAGCGTCGCAGCGTTCGCTGACGCTGTTCAACCGCTATGCCGGCACCAAGCTCGACGCCAAGGTGGCCAGCGTCGACACGCTCGATGCGATCAAACTGAAATCGTCGCCGGTCTGTCCGCTGGTGTGCGAACACGGCTTCAAGGCCGATGGCGATCGCTGCAGCAAGATCACTTGCGCCGAGGGCTCGGTGCTCAACGATGACAATGAATGCGAAAAGCGCCGCGCCAACAAGCCGGTGGCCAAGCGCGATACCGATGATCGCCGGGAGCGTCCGGTTCGGGAACGGCCGCAATCCCTGCCCGAGGCCAGCGTGTCCAAGCCTCGCGTGTCGGCTGGGGGATCGGGCCAAATCGTCTGCGACGCGGGCGGTTGCCGGCCGGTTAGGCGCGGCTGTCGCATCGAATATCAGGGTGGCTCTCCTCGCAATGGCAGCGGAGGCAACGAGGAAGTCTGCAACTGAGGGCGGTGGGGGGCGGCTTTGGGCTGGAAGGCCGCACAGGGAGGTCTCTACGAGGGAGGTGGCGGCGACATCCAGATTTGTTCCTGAACCATCCGCCCGACCGCCGGCGCGGTTGGCCGCTAAATCGCGCTTGCGGCGATGTTGACCATCAACGCGACCAGCGCGGTGTTGAACACGAAAGAGATGATGCCGTGCACGGTCGCCGTGCGGCGGATGATCTTGTCGGTGATCCCAACATCGGAAACCTGCGCCGTCATGCCGATCACGAACGAGAAGTAGACGAAATCCCAGTAGTCGGCGTCCTCATGCTGGTCGCCGCTCGGAAACTGCAGGCCGCCCGGCCTGCCACTGCGGTAATATTCATGCGCGTAGTGCAGCGAGAACGCGGTGTGCACCGCCGCCCATGACAAGACAATCGTCACCGTCGCCAGCGCCAATCCGGGCGCGCTGCGGTTCGAGGCGCCGAGTTCGAACACGATGGCGGCGATGCTGGCGAAGGCGCCGAGCGCCGTCACCAAAAGGATCAGGAAACGGCCGTCGTCCTGCAGCGCCGCGTTGAAGCGGATATGCCTGATGCCGCTGCGCAACACCATGGTGAACACCAGCACGAGATAGAAGGTCGCGAAGATATCCCAGCCGACCAACAGCCGCGTTACCAGCCGCAGCGAGCCCGGCAGCAGAAAGAACGCGATGATTCCGACCGCGATCGCTATGAAGATGCGTGGGCGCGCATAGACCACGCGGACCAGGACCGGCATTTTCCTGAATCGAAGAAGATGCTCCTCGAAATCCTTGCCAGGCATGCGTTTCCCTAGTTCTTGCGTTCGGCGACGAAGCGCGACGCCTCCCGCAGCACGTCGCCCTTGGCACCGAAGATCGACAGCGCCGAGTCGGCCCGCGCCAGCAGGTCGCGCACGCGCTGTTTGGCGCCGTCGATCCCGAGCTGGGTGACGAAAGTGGTCTTGCCGAGTGCTGCGTCCTGCCCGGTTTGCTTGCCGAGCGCTGCGGCGTCGCCTTCGACGTCGAGCAAATCGTCGGCAATCTGGAACGCTTCACCGAGCGCACGGCCGTAATCATCGAGCGCCTGATATTCCTTTTGGGTGGACTGGCCGAGGATCGCGCCCGCGATGCAGCCATAGCGCAACAGCGCGCCGGTCTTCATCTGCTGCAGCCGCGCCACGTCGACCGGCTCACGGTCACCGAACCGGCCTTCGCCGGCGAGGTCGAGCATCTGTCCGCCGACCATGCCGCCGATGCCGGAGGCGCGCGCCAGTGCGCGGGTGAGCAGCAGGCGCACGGTGGGGTCCTTATGAATCTCGTCGCGGGTGACGATGTCAAACGCCAGCGTCAGCAGCCCGTCGCCGGCGAGGATCGCGGTCGCGTCGTCGGTCCTCTTGTGCAGAGTCGGCCGGCCGCGGCGCAGATCGCTGTTGTCCATCGCCGGCAGATCGTCATGGATCAGCGAGTAGCAGTGGATACATTCAAGCGCAGCACCGGCGAGCAGCGCCGCCTCGCGGGCGACGCCGAACACGGCTGCACTCTCGACCACCAGAAACGGTCGCAGACGCTTTCCCCCGCCGAGGCTGGAATAACGCATCGCCTCCATCAGCCGCTTCGGCCGCGCGATCTCGCCGGGCAACAGCGTATCCGACAGCAGCTTCGCCAGCAGGGCTTCGGTATCCTCTGCGGTCTGGTCCAGTCGTTTCGCAAAGTCTGCAGTCACGGTGGTCATTTAGGGATAGCTCCGGATCAATTTGGCCGGACAATCGTTGATGGCACGCCGTCAGTCAATTCCGCCGCCGCGCCGGAAACGCCTTAAAAGCGCTGGAAAACCCGCGAAATATCATGGAGATGTCACCTCCCGAGAGATCAGTTGATCGGCCAGGGCCGGCTGGGGTGAAGGGGAAGCATCCAGATTTTGCGCATTGTCCGAATTTTATTGCTGATTTTGCTGGTGGTGCTGTTGCTGCCTTATCTGGTGACGCCGCTCTATCGCTCCGGTCATCCGGTATCGGCGCTGATGGCCTGGCGCTGGCTCAAGGGCGCGCCGGTCGCGCGGCAATGGATCGATTTCAAGGCGATTTCGCCGTCGCTGCCGCGGTCGGTGGTGGGCTCCGAAGACGCCAAATTCTGTGGGCATCGCGGGGTCGATTGGGACGCGCTGCGCGATGTGATGGACGACGCCGAAGAGGGCGAGGTTGCGCGCGGCGGCTCGACCATCACCCAGCAGGTCGCCAAAAACCTGTTCCTGTGGCCGGGCCGCAGCGTGGTACGCAAGGCGCTTGAACTGCCGCTGGCGATGTGGATCGACTTGGTATTGCCCAAGCAGCGGATTCTCGAAATCTACCTCAATATCGCCGAACTCGGGCCTTCCGGGCAGTTCGGCGCGGAAGCGGGGTCCAATTACGCTTTCGGCCATTCCGCCGCGACCCTGTCGCCGCGCGAGGCGGCACTCTTGGCGGCGATCCTGCCCAATCCGGTGCGGCGCAGCGCCCGTAATCCCGGCGCCGGGGTGCGGCGTTTGGCCGGGACTTATATGGTTCGGGCGAACGCGTCCGCGCTACAGCGCTGCTGGAGCGAAAATCGTGCTTTTTGAGCCAATATTCGGCCTTTTTAACCGCCGCCGACCCTAGCTTTACGCCATCCCATCCTCTATAAGCGCGGCCTTATCGGCATCGCAGCCCGCGCTTTTTTTAGCGCTGGGCGGTCCGCATCGGGACGATGCCCTCCGACAACACCCCTAGAGGACCGTTATGGCCGTTCCCAGAAGAAAAACATCGCCCTCGCGGCGTGGCATGCGCCGTTCGGCGGACGCGCTGAAGAAGCCGACCTATGCCGAGGACAAGGATTCGGGCGAATTGCGCCGTCCGCACCATCTCGACCTGAAGACCGGCATGTACAAGGGCCGGCAGGTTCTGAAGGCCAAGAAGGAATCCTGATCGGGCACGGGATAAGACGCTGCCGATGGCGGTGCCTGCCTGATTTCGGCCAACGAGTGGGGTAACACGGTTCCTGGCGGTGATGCGTGAAGCTTCGCCCGGGAATTTCCCGGTTTTCAAGAAGGCCTCGCCGATGTCCATGGTCGGTTTTCCGCTGCTTCTGATTCCGCTCGCGATCTACAACATCATCGCTTTCCTGATGCCCGACGTTCGCTTCGGCGAGCCGCTGATCAAGCTGGCCTTGATGTCGGGCACCGAATGGCAGGTGACGCTGAGCGACATCCTGGTCGCGCTCGGCATCCTGCTGCTGTTGTTCGAGATCATCAAAGGCGCGCGTCCCGGCGCGAAATATCTCACCGACCATTTGCTGTCGCTGATCGTGTTCGGCGCGGCCGCCGCCGAATTCGTGCTGTGGCCGAAGTTCGGTACCTCCACCTACTTTCTGCTGACCGCACTCTCGCTGGTCGACTTCCTGTCCGGCCTCGCCTTGCGCACGCAGCGGGGCGCGGTGGCGAAGCCCGCGGTTTCCAAGAAGAGCGCCAGACAAGCCGAGCCGCCGGCGGCAGAGCCGCAATTCGAGCCCGCGCCATCGATGCCGGCTGCGGCCTCGGTCGCCGAATCCGTGCTCAAGGATCACCCCGAGCCGACGCTTGTGCAACCCGTCGCCGCGTCCAATGCGGCCTCAACGGAGGTCACGTCACCGGGCCTGCAGGCGGGGAGTGGCGCGACGCCGTTGCCAGACAAGCCGCCGCGCTGATTGTCGTCCCGATAGGATTGATTTGAGCTAGATGACCTGCCGCGTCCGGAAGCCGACGCCGTAGCGGCGGGTCTGGCAGGCGCCATAAGCAGTCTGCGCATCGGCGGGCGATGCGCGCCGCAGGCTCCGCGTCTGCGGCGCCTGATCGGCGGTCGCGATCAGATGGGTGACGAAGGTCGGATCAGGCCGCGCCAGAGCGGGCTTCGGTGACCAATGCACCGATTGGCTTACCGGCACCAGCTCGACACAGGCCGGCTCATCGGCGTCCAGAACCTCGCCGTCCAGGATCTGTTCTGATCGATCGGCATCCAGCATCGCACACCGTAACCGGCTGAACTGTCACGTTTTGGGACGTTAAGCCCCATTGCGATCTGATCCTCGCAAGTCCTATGCCGATGCGTGCCGGTTCGTTCCCTCAAGATTTGCGACCGGCATAAAACGTGGTTTCCAGATTATTTATGAACTTTGCCTAGCGTCTGATTCGAAAGAGCCACTATCCTCAGGGAGCCAGAATCACCTGGGCTGTCCCGAATCGAGGCGACCTTGATGTCCGCTGTCCCGCAAGCCGCCAGCATCCTCGCTTCGCTCGGGCAGGCGGCTTTTGTCTGGGACCTGGCTGCTGACACCATCGCCTGGAGCGATAACGCCGCCTCGGTCTTCACCGACATCCCGCCGGAAGCGCTGGCCAGCGGCACTGAGTTCGCCAAACTGATCGAGCCGACGCGCTCGATCAGGACCGATACGCTCGGCCAAACCGCGCCGGCGCGCGGCGGCGAAGGGGTCGCTTACCGGATCGAATATGGCGTGAGGGCCTCGACGTCGGCGCCCGTGATCTGGATCGAGGAAACCGGCTGCTGGTTTGCCGGCGCCGACGGCCGGCCGGCGCGCGCGCAGGGCATCGTCCGCGTCGACAACGAGCGCCACGCCCGCGACGAACAACTCATGAAACTCTCGCGGCATGATCCGTTGACCGGCGAACTCAATCGCACCCACCTGATCGCGGCGCTTGCGGAAACCATCGAGAAGACCGCGCGCTTCCGTTCGTCCTGTGCCTTCATGCTGATCGGCATCGATCATCTGGCGCGCGTCAATGACGCCTTCGGCTTTGACGTGGCGGATGCCGTGATTGCCGAAGTCGGAAAGCGCATTCGCGCGCGGCTGCGCGGCGGCGACGTGCTGGGACGGTTCTCCGGCAACAAATTCGGCTTGATCTTGCGGAATTGCACCGTCGACGACATCAATGTCGCGGCCGAGCGGTTCCTGGCCGGCATTCGCGACGAGGTGGTGCCGACTGTTTCGGGACCGGTTTCGGTGACGGCGTCGATCGGTGCGATCAGCATACCGCGTTACGCCCGCAACGCCGAGGAGGCCGTCAACCGCGTCCAGGAAACACTCGACGCCGCCAAGCGTCGCCGCGCCGGATCGTTTTCGCTGTGGCGCCCGAATGTCGAACGCGACGCCCAGCGTCGCGTCAACATCCGCGTCACCGATGAAATCGTCACCGCGCTGAACGAGCGCCGGATCGTGACGGCGTTCGAGCCGGTGGTCGAGGCGCGTTCGCGCCAGCCCGCGTTTTACGAGTGTCTGGTACGGATGGAGCAGGACGACGGTCAGGCATTGCTGGCGCCGGACATTGTGCCGGTCGCGGAGCGCCTCGGGCTGATCCGGCTGGTCGATCACCGCGTGCTGGAACTTGCGGTGGCGGAACTTGCGGCCTCGCCGAACGTGCAGCTCAGCCTCAACATCTCGCCCGACACCACGATGGATCCGGACTGGTGGACCTCGATCGAGTCCTTGATGCGAGCCCATCCCGGCACCAGCGAGCGGCTGATCGTCGAGATCACCGAAACCGTTGCGATCCAGGATATCGACGACGTCCGCGGCTTCGTCACAAGGCTGAAGAATTTCGGCAGCCGGATCGCGATCGACGATTTCGGCGCCGGCTACACCTCGTTCCGGAATCTGCGCAAGCTCGGCGTCGACATCGTGAAAATCGATGGTGCCTTCGTGCAGAACATCGCACGCTCGTCGGATGATCGCGCCTTCGTGCAGACGCTGATCGATCTGGCACGCCGGCTGCAGATCAAGACGGTCGCGGAATGGGTGCAGGACGAGGAATCCGCCGTCATGCTGCGCGAATGGGGCTGCGACTATATCCAGGGCCGCCTGATCGGCCTGGCGTCACCCGAGCGGCCATGGAGCGTGCCGGCCGAAGCGGTCTTGCCGGCGGCGAGCTGATTGCCGGTCTCCAGCCTCGCTTAAAATTATCACAGGACCTCATCCGATTGCGCCTCCACCATATGATTTTAACACTTGATATAATAGTAAATATTCTTATCATAATAATTCTTACTATCGGTGTCTGCATGTGAGCGAGAGTGGTGAAAAACCGGGCCCGGTACTGGCCTCGCACCGGGTGCCCGCGCATCTGGCTCGCCGGTTTAATCAAATCTGCCTCGGGGTAACCGCCGAAATCCTTGACCGCGAGGATTTGACGCCACTGCTGTTTGGCGTCGTGGCCGCTGTTGTGGAAGAGCCGGGAAGCGGCCAGCGCCATCTGGCTAACCGTATGGGCGTCGATGCCGTGAACCTCGGACAGATGATCGAGATCCTCGAGCAGAAAGGTCTGGTCAAACGCCAGATCGATCCGGCCGATCGCCGGGCCCGTCAGCTCTTTGTCACCCGACGTGGGGCAGAACTTCGCCGCCGATTGCGTCCATTGCTGCTCGCCGCCCAGGAGCGGCTGCTGGCACCGCTGACCAAAACGGAGCGCATGGCGCTGCTGGACATGCTCGCGCGCGTCATCGAAGCCAACGATAGCTACGCTCGTCCCGGTAATGGCCGGCGCAAGCCGCGGCGCAGAACCGAGGCTCATCCGGCGAACTGAGGAGGTCACGATGACGACATGCCTCACCGCTGTTCCAATTCCGCTGCGCACTCATCCAAGCGCAAGCGAGGCGCGACGCCTGCTACGGCTCGCGCTCACAATCGGAATGTTTGGCTTCCCGATTACTGCCCATGCCAATTGGCCCGAACGTCCGGTGAGGATCATCGTCACGTTTCCAGCCGGCAGTGCCAACGATTCCGCGGCGCGAATATTCGCGGACGCGCTTTCGAAAAAATGGGGAAAGCCGGTTGTCGTTGAAGACAGGCCGGGTGCGGAGGGCACCATTGGCGTGGCCGCTTTTGTATCGAGCCAGGATGATCATACGTTGCTGTATACCGTGGCCGGTTCGGTCACGATCGCACCGCTCCTGATCGACAGGTTGCCGTACGATGTCGACCGGGATCTGGAGCCGATCGCCGCCACGACGGCGATTGTTCTGACGCTCGCCGTCAGCAACGAGCTGGCAGTTCGCAAGATTCCGGAATTGATCGACGCTTTGAGGTCGAGTCCCGGCAAGTATGCCTGGACGTCCGGACCGACCTTGCCGCGATATGTCTTTGCCGCCTTCCTGAAGCGCAACGCGTTGCAGATGAATTTCGTGAGCTACCGCGACGCCTCGCAACCGCAGGCCGACCTCGGTGAGGGCCGGATTCAGGTGCTGGTGACTTCTCTGGCCGCATCGGCTTCGCCGGTGCAAACCGGCAAGGCGCATTTTCTCGCCGTGATCAACCCGACCCGAGCCGCCATGTTGCCTGATATAAGGACCGCTCGCGAACTCAATCATCCCGAACTCGAGATTGACGGACTCGGTGGAATCTTTGGCAGCAAGGCCATCTCCGATACCTTGAGGAACCGGATCGCGGCGGATGTTGCCGCAGTCTGTCAGGAACCGGAGGTTCGCCGCAAGCTCGAGGCAGGCGGTCATAATGTCCTGAGCGGAACAACGCAGGAATTGAGGGCGGGAATTGCCAGGCAACGCGCGTGGCTGGCCGAGATCAACAAGGTGATCGATATCAGGAACGCGCAATAGCAAATGATCGGATCTTCCATGTCGTCATCCGCACCAGCGCTGCAACTCCTCGATCTGATCCAGTCACATCGCTTGACGGCGGTAATCCACGTCGCCGCCAGGCTTGGAATTGCGGATATGCTATCGAGTGGCCCAAAACCGCTTGGCGAGCTTGCCAAGGCAACGGGCGCGGATCAGTCCGCACTGGCGCGCTTGCTCACGGCACTCGTGACTATCGGGATATGTGCGCGGGCCGGGCAAGATCGCTATGCCCTGACCGAAATGGGTGCTGCGCTGGATGGGACCGCCAATCCTTCCTTTAAGGCGTGGGCTATTTTCGAAGGTGAAATGCTGTCCAAATCGTGGAACGGCATGCTGGAAACGATCATGACCGGCAAGACGGCGGCGCAACTCCTGGGCTTCGGTAGCAGTTTTGATCTGATGGCGCGCTCACCTGAAAACGTGCGAATCTTCAACGCAGCGATGGCGGACCTGACGGGCCTGGTCACAGCGGACCTGCTGTCGGCCTATGATTTCGGCCGCATTTCTCACTTGATGGATGTGGGAGGCGGCGCAGGTGAACTGATCGGCGCTGTGGCCAGGCGATACCCGCACATACGGGGGACTGTTTTCGACCTTCCCCGCTGCGCCGAAGCTGCCAGCGCGCATTTGGCCCACATGGGTATCGCAGACCGCGCAAGCTTCCTGGCCGGCGACTTTTTCGAGTCTGTTCCGGCTATCGCCGACGCCATCATCCTCAAAAGCGTGATCCACGACTGGGACGATCAGCGCAGTTGCGTGATCCTGCAAAATTGCCGGCGCGCCGTCCCCGGAGGCGGGACGCTGCTGCTGGTCGAACGGCTGATGCCGGACCAGCCGGGCAACAGCGACGAGCACAAATCCCACGCCATGAGCGATCTGAACATGTTGCGCGGGCCGGGCGGCATGGAGCGCACCGATGCGCAATACCGCGATCTGCTGAGTAAAGCCGGCTTTCGCACGGCATCGACTTTGCCCGCCGGAAGATTCAGCGTGATCGAGGCGCGGCCGATCTAGCTTTCGCAGGAGCGACGAGGGAGCTGCGAACTACTCTTCCTTCTTCGGCTCTTTCGACATGCGCTCGAGGCGTTCCTGCATGTCCTTCATCTGGCGGCGAAGGTCGTCGATGTTGGCTTCGTCGGGCGCCGGCTCCGGCACCTTCTCGGGCTCGGCCATCGTCGATCCGCTGCGCGGCGGCACGAACGGCTTGAACATCGAGAACGTCTGCTGAAACAATTCCATGTTGCGGCGGACATGTTCCTCGAGCGGCGCAAACGGCGTTCCGCTGAACGTGTTGGTGAGCTGCTTGCGGAATTTTTCCTGCTCGCGCGTCAGCGTATCGATCGACTGCTCGAGATATTTCGGCACCACCATCTGCATGCTGTCGCCGTAGAAGCGGATCAACTGGCGCAGGAAGGTGGTCGGCAGCAGATTTTGGCCGGCCTTGTTTTCCTGTTCGAAGATGATCTGCGCCAGCACCGAGCGAGTGATGTCGTCACCGGTCTTGGCGTCATAGACGAGAAAATCCTCGCCTTCCTTCACCATCGCTGCGAGATCCTCGAGCGTCACATAGGTGCTGGTGCCGGTATTATAGAGCCGCCGGTTAGCGTACTTCTTGATCGTGGTGGGTTGTTCAGACTTTGCCATGGGCTCACACATCGACACCGAGAGCGGGGAACCCGACGGCATCGCCGACGGGCAGACGAGCAACGCAACGCAGCAAAGTAAGCATTTTCAATGCGGTTCCGCTACCGTTTTGTGCGGCACGGTTAATTCCAAGGCATGGGCACTGCTACGGAAACTGCCAGCGACGCTATTTTGAATGCGCCGCGGCGGGAATTTGGCCTCTGGCCCGTTGACATGGATCAACGAGGTTAACAGGATAAGCCGAGAGACTGGCCCGCCATCCGGCCGCCCGCCGTCAGAACCTCAAGCTCACAGGAGATGTCCATGTCAGACGATGTCGTCATCGTCAGCGCCGCCCGCACCCCGGTCGGCAGTTTCAACGGCGCGTTCGCCACTACCCCGGCCCACGATCTCGGCGCCATCGCCATCAAGGCCGCGCTGGAGCGGGCGGGCATCGAGCCGGGCCGTGTCTCCGAAGTCATCATGGGCCAGATCCTGACCGCCGCGCAGGGTCAGAACCCGGCCCGACAGGCCTCGATCGCCGCCGGCATCCCGGTCGAAAGCCCGGCCTGGGGCGTCAACCAGCTCTGCGGAAGCGGCCTGCGCACGGTCGCGCTCGGCTACCAGGCGCTGCTCAACGGCGATTCGGAAATCGTCGTCGCCGGCGGCCAGGAATCCATGAGCATGGCCCCGCACGCGCAATATCTGCGCGGCGGCGTCAAGATGGGCGGGCTCGAACTGGTCGACACCATGATCAAGGACGGCCTGTGGGATGCCTTCAACGGCTACCACATGGGCAACACCGCCGAGAACGTCGCCCGCCAGTACCAGATCACCCGCGCCCAGCAGGACGAGTTCGCGGTTGCCTCGCAGAACAAGGCCGAGGCGGCGCAAAAGGCCGGCAGGTTCAAGGACGAGATCACGCCCGTCACCATCAAAACCCGCAAGGGCGACATCATTGTCAGCGACGACGAATATCCGCGCCACGGCGCCACCATCGACGCGATGGCCAAGCTGAAGCCCGCCTTCGAGAAGGATGGTACCGTCACCGCCGGCAGCGCGTCCGGCATCAATGACGGCGCCGCCGCGGTGGTGCTGATGACCGCCAAGCAGGCTGCCAAGGAAGGCAAGAAGGTCCTCGGCCGCATCGTGTCCTGGGGCCAGGCCGGCGTCGATCCCAAGATCATGGGCACCGGGCCGATCCCGGCTTCCCGCGCCGCGCTGAAGAAGGCCGGCTGGAACATCGGCGACCTCGACCTGATCGAGGCCAACGAGGCCTTCGCCGCGCAGGCCTGCGCCGTTAACAAGGACCTCGGCTGGGATACCGCCAAGGTCAACGTCAATGGCGGCGCGATCGCGATCGGCCACCCGGTCGGTGCCTCCGGCGCCCGCGTGCTGGTGACCTTGCTGCACGAAATGCAGAAGCGCGACGCCAAGAAGGGTCTCGCCACGCTGTGCATCGGCGGCGGCATGGGCATTGCAATGTGCATTGCACGCGACTGATGCATTGCACGCGACTGAACTAAAGGCAGCAGGATGCGTTGTTGATGAAAAGTTCATCTGTCAACCGCGGTGCAAATCGATAAAACTGAAATGCCCGGTCTCGCGCCGGGCATTTTCATCTCTGGTGTGATTCGAACGAGGAGAACGCACCGCAGTTGAGGCTTGTCAAAAGACCGGGGCAATTCCGGCTTACTAAAAAGACCACCAAGGAGGAGGATACGACATGGCACGTGTTGCATTGGTTACGGGGGGAACGAGGGGCATCGGAGCTGCGATCAGCAAGGCGCTGAAGGGCGCGGGCTACAAGGTAGCGGCGAGCTATGCCGGCAACGACGCCGCGGCGGAGAAGTTCAAAGCCGAGACCGGCATTCCCGTCTACAAATGGGACGTCAGTTCGTTCGACGCCTGCGCCGCCGGCGTCAAGCAGGTCGAGGCCGCCCTCGGTCCGGTCGACGTGTTGGTCAATAATGCCGGCATCACCAAGGACGGCGCCTTCCACAAGATGACGCTCGATCAGTGGAACGCGGTCATCAACACCAATCTCGGTTCGCTGTTCAACATGACCCGTCAGGTGATCGAGGGCATGCGCGCCCGCAAATTCGGCCGCGTCATCAACATCTCCTCGATCAACGGCCAGAAGGGACAGTTCGGCCAGGTCAATTATTCGGCGGCCAAGGCCGGCGACATCGGCTTCACCAAGGCCTTGGCGCTGGAGAACGCCAAGGGCGGCATTACCGTGAACGTGATCTGCCCCGGCTATATCAACACCGAAATGGTGCAGGCGGTGCCGAAAGACGTGCTGGAAAAGAGCATCCTGCCGCTGATCCCGGTCAATCGGCTCGGCGAGCCCGACGAAATCGCCCGCGCGGTGGTGTTCCTCGCCGCCGACGAGGCCGGCGCTATCACCGGATCGACACTGTCGATCAATGGCGGGCAGTATATGATTTGATGTGAGCGTCGCGATTACGCTTCGCGTAGAACTGCGTCATGCCCGGGCTTGTCCAGGCTTGTCCCGGGCATCCACGTCCTTACAACCAGAACCAAGAAGACGTGGATGGCCGGGAGCCCGGCCATGATGGATAACAGACAAGATGACTCCCCGCACCGCCACGCTGATCGGGTTGACCGCGATCCTGATGTGGTCGCTGCTGTCGGTTCTGACGGTTGCGACCGGGAAGATTCCCGCGTTTCAACTCGCCGCCATGACGTTCGCGATCGGTGCCGCGGTCGCGTTCGCAAGCTGGATCTGGCGGCCCGCGGCTTTCGGCGCCTTGCGACAGCCTCTGACCGCATGGGTGGTCGGCGTCGGCGGGCTGTTCGGCTATCACGCGCTGTATTTCCTGGCGCTCCGCTTTGCGCCACCGGCTGAAGCCGGCCTTCTGAATTATCTCTGGCCGTTGCTGATCGTGCTGTTCTCGTCATTATTGCCCGGCGAGCGGCTGGCGCCGCACCACATCATCGGCGCGTTGCTCGGGCTCGCCGGCACGGTATTGCTGTTCGCCGGCAATAGCGGCGGCTTCGCACCGGGCCAGATCCCCGGACTGGCGGCAGCCTTCGTCGCGGCCTTTGTATGGGCAGCCTATTCGGTGATGTCGCGCAAGCTCAAGGCGGTGCCGACCGATGCAGTGGCCGGCTTCTGCCTGGCGACCGCGTTGCTCGCAGCCCTCGTCCACGGCATGGTCGAGGCCACGGTCTGGCCGGAATCCATCGGGCAGTGGCTTGCCATCGCAGCCCTTGGCGTCGGTCCGGTCGGCGCCGCGTTCTTTACCTGGGACATCGGCATGAAGCGCGGCGACATCCGCGTGCTCGGTGCCGCGTCCTACGCGACGCCGCTGCTCTCGACCGCGTTTCTGATTCTCGCGGGCTTCGCCAGGCCGACTGCTACGATCGCCATCGCCGCGATCCTGATTGCCGGCGGCGGCCTGATTGCGGCGAAGGATATGGTCTGGAAGCGGGTTTAAGCGACGGGCTTCCAACGCGGCTCAGCGCGGCGACCAATCCGGCTCTGCGAGTTCGAACGTGGCAAAATCGAAACCGGGCGCGACCGTGCATCCGACCAGCGTCCAGTCACCGGTGCTCTCGGCGGATTGCCAGGTATGCGGCGGTACAATCGCCTGCGGTTGCTCGCCGGCTGCGAGATCAGCGCCAAGCCTGAAGCTCCACTGCCCGTCGTCGTCGGCAATCCTCAAGGTCAGCGCGCTGCCGGCGTAATAGTGCCAGACCTCGACGGCATCAATGCGATGCCAGTGCGAGCGCTCGCCCTGCGCCAGCAGGAAATAGATCGCGGTGGATCGCGCGCGGCCGTCGGCATCGGTGCGCGAGTCGCGAAACGTCTGGCGATAATGCCCGCCCTCCGGATGCGGCTTCAGTTCAAGCCGCGCGATGATGTCGGCCGCCTCCGCCGGGAGCATCAGGACTTGTTCTTGCGTTCACGCAATTCGCCGAACACGTCGGCGGCGCTGGCGCCCTTCATGTGGAGTTTTGCAGCGACTGACGGCTCGTCGGCACGCAGGAATACGTTGGCTTTCTTTTCCTCGCCGAGCAGGGTCGGGATCGTGGGCTTGTTCTCCGCGCGCAACCTGGCCACTTCGGCGGCGCGCGCCGTCAGCGCCGGGTTGTCGGGCTCCACCGTCAACGCGAATTTGACATTGGCGGCGGTATATTCATGGCCGCAATAAAGTTGGAAATCGTCCGGCAAGGCGCGAAGCTTCAACAGCGAATCCCACATCATGGGATAGGTGCCCTCGAACACCCGGCCGCATCCGATCGAGAACAGCGTGTCGGCGGCGAACAGCGCCTTCTCGCTGTCGAACACATAGGAGATGTGGTCGAGCGTGTGGCCGGGGGTTTCCAGGACCCGTACCAAGAGGCCCCCCACCTTGATGACGTCGCGATGGCCGGCGCGCAGATCGACATTGGCGATCTCAGTGGATTTGTTATGCGGGGCGACCACGCGACAATTGTATTTCTGCTTCAGCTCGGCGACGCCGCCGACATGGTCGTGGTGGTGATGGGTAACCAGAATGTCCGTCAGTGTCCAGCCTTCGCGCTCCAGCGCCTTGATGATTGGCCCAGCCTCCGGCGCGTCGATCGAGGCGGTCGCCTTGGTCGCGGGATCGTGGATCAAATACCCGAAATTGTCGTTGAGGCAGGTAAACACGCGAATGTCTGAAGCCATGATATCTCCACGGGCAGTATGAGCGGTTTCTTTTTATTGCGGGCAGGCTGTTTCCAGATCATGCCCTAACACGCCACATATAGGCAGGAAATATGGCGTTAACGCTCATGCGGCAATGCAATTTTCGGCAACCCGCCGGGAACAGCGGCGTGTTAGATTGAGACCATGACCATCGACGTCATCGACCTCCGTGATTTCTACTCGCGCCGCCTTGGCATCGTGGCGCGGCAGCTGATCAACCGCGGCATAAGGGCGCAATGGCCCGATGCGGAGGGCCAGCGCGTCCTCGGCCTCGGCTACCCCACGCCCTATCTCGGCCTGTTCCGCGAAGACAGCGAGCGCTGCATCGCGTTCATGCCGGCGGCCCAGGGCGTCCTGAGATGGCCGACGGCGCGGCCCGCGCTGGCAACCCTGATCGATGAGTTCTCCATGCCGTTGCCGGACGCCGCGGTCGATCGCATCCTGCTGGTGCATGCGCTGGAAATGTCCGACGATCCGGAACGGCTACTGCGTGAGGTGTGGCGCGTGATGGCGCCGTCCGGCCGCCTGATCGCGGTAATCCCGAATCGCCGCGGCGTGTGGACCCGCTCCGACAACACGCCCTTTGGTCACGGCCGGCCCTATTCGCGCGCGCAGATCACGCAATTGCTGCGGCAGACCTGGTTCACGCCAACGGCGTGGGGCGAGGCGCTGTTCCTGCCGCCGGTCGGCAAAGGCTGGTTCCTGCGTTCGGCGATGGCCTGGGAGCGCGTCGGCGCGGCGCTGTCGCTGCCGTTTGCCGGCGTCCATATCGTGGAAGCGACCAAGCAGGTCTATCGCGCCATCCCCGCCGAGCGCAAGCGGCTGATCCCGTCGCTCCAGCCGGTGCTGGTGCCGTCGTCAACGGCGACGCGGGGATGAAAAAGGGCGGGCATGCTTTTACGATGCCCACCCTCTAAATTTCCAGACGCTGGTAGCGCTGACGCTAACTACTCATTCCCCGGATTGAAATCTTCGCCCGGGCCGGCTGGAGCTGCGGCGTTGTCGGGACGCGGGCCGTGCGGCCGGCGGCGCCGGCGCGGGAAACGTTCGCCGCCGCCACCGCCTTCGAACCCGCCGGGGGCGCCATTCACCTGCGGCTGCGGTCCGGTGATGAAGGAGGGCAGGCGGTCGACGCCGCCAGTGTCGGCAATCACCGGCTGCGGCTGGGGCTGCGGTTGATATTGCGGCTGCGGGCGGTGCTCGCGATGATGTTCACGTGGCTGCTGGTCGCGCTGGTAGGGCTGACCGCCGTCGCGCTGCTGGAAATCGCGCTGATTGTTCTCGCGCGGCACGAACGGCTGTTGCTGCTGCGGCACGAAGCCGGGCTCCTGGCCGAAATGGGAGAAGCTCTCGCCCTCGTCCTCGCCTTCCTCGGCCGGCATTTCGTTGTCGGTGCGCGGCTGCGGCTGGTTCTGCCGGAATTGCTCCTGGGCGGCGGCAATCAGCCGGAAATAATGCTCGGCGTGCTGGTAGTAATTCTCGGCAGCGACCGGATCGCCGGAAGAGCGTGCGTCGCGCGCCAGCTGGACGTATTTCTCCGCAACATGGGAGGCGGTACCGCGGATCTTGATGTCGGGTCCGTTGGACTCGAACACCCGGGTCATCGGGTTTTGTCCGCGCCGGTTATTGTTGTTGTTATTGTTGTTATTCCGGTTACGCATCCGCTTGTTGTTCTGACCGTTTCTCATGTCTCGCCTTTATTCCAGCCCTGAAGGTTATGCAGTTGCAGTAGTAGCCTCATCGAATCAAGCGCGCCTAGGCGCACCGAATCACGATGCCGTTCAAATACATGTCGTCGATTTCGCCAACCATCGCGTGCAGCAAAGACGCGTTCCCCAACCGCCGGCATGCACAGCCAGCCGGACCAAATCATTAGCCTGCCAAAACCAGCCCGATCGTCGCGCGACACCAAGTCTTGCCTGGGCAAGCTTTGCTTAACTGCTTCGCGTGACCGTTTCTTGCGTAAGTCTTCAAGCGCAATATCAGGCTTTCGTTCGCTTTGCGGTCGAGAGCAGCACAGCTCTAGCTATTGCGCTCGATTGGACCTGCGTTTTGGAACCTTTCACTCGGCGGGCTCTCGTTTCGAGAACTCTGGCCTCCACCCGTTATTACCTACGGGGCCAGCAACCCTGGACCGATGTTGTGGCCGGAACGTAGTCGTTCCCGGGGAATATTCCAAGGGGTTTTTTTGCGTTCCAATAGGACTTTATCGGGGCATTTTGCGGCCAGCGACCGCTCTCTGCATGCCCGCCAGATCGGTTTTTGGGGGGGCGGCAGGCGTTATCCCCGCAGCCCCCATCAAATTCTCGATCTCGCCGCTTTGGCCCTCACCGGCCTCCACAACCAGAGCGGCGCCCGGTGCCAGAAGACAAGCAGCCTGGGGGATCAGCGCGCGATAGGCGGAGAGTCCGTCGGCGCCGCCATCGAGCGCGGCGAGCGGGTCGTACTCCCGCACTTCGGCGGCGAGGCCTGCGATATCCGCCGTGCGGATATAAGGCGGGTTGGACACGATCAGATCGAAGGATCCGGACAGGCCCGAGGCATAATCGCACGCGATGAATGTCGCGCGACCGGCGAGCCCTGCATTTGCGGCGTTGATCTCGGCGGTCCGCAAGGCTTCCGCCGAAATATCGGTCCCCAACCCGCGTGCGTTCGGCAGCTCCGACAACAGCGCCAGCAGAATGGCGCCGGAGCCGGTGCCGAGGTCGGCGATGCGCAATTGTCGGCTCAACGCGCCGTCGGCGCGCAGCACCTCCAGCGCCAGTTCGACCAATGTTTCGGTGTCGGGCCGCGGCACCAGCGTCGCCGGTGAAAGCGTGAGCGGCAGCCCCCAGAATTCCTTGTGGCCGAGAATACGCGCGACCGGCTCGCCTGCGAGACGGCGGCGGGCGAAATCCTCCAGGCGCGTCGATTGATCCGGCGTGAGCGGCCGATGCGCCGCCATGATCAGGCCGGTCAGGTCGAGGCCGAGCACCGCGCCGACGAGTAGCCGGGCGTCGAGCTCGGCCGATTCGATCGCGCCGGATTTGAAACGCGCGGTGAGCGCACGCCGCGCCGTTTCGACGGTTTGTCGGGCGGAGGCGCCTCCCGCGCTCACGCCGCCGCGCCCTGGGCGGCGAGTTGGGCAGCCTGGTGTTCCGTCGTCAGCGCGTCGATCAGTTCGCCCAGTGCTTCGCCTGATATCACCTGCGGTAATTTGTAGAGCGTCAGATTGATGCGGTGATCGGTGACGCGGCCTTGCGGGAAATTATAGGTGCGGATGCGCTCGCTTCGGTCGCCGGAGCCGACCTTCTCGCGGCGGTCGGCCGAGCGTGCAGCATTGATGCGCTGCTGCTCGGCATCATAGATGCGCGAGCGCAGGATGTTCATCGCCGAAGCACGGTTCTTGTGCTGCGAACGGCTGTCCTGCATCATCACCACGATGCCGGTCGGGATATGGGTGATGCGGATCGCGGATTCAGTCTTGTTGACGTGCTGGCCGCCGGCGCCCTGCGCGCGCATGGTCTCGATCCGCAAATCCTCGGTCTTGATGTCGACGTCGACGTCCTCGACCTCGGGCAATACCGCAACCGTCGCCGCCGACGTGTGAATGCGTCCCTGGGTCTCGGTGTCGGGCACGCGCTGCACGCGATGCACGCCCGATTCGAATTTCAGTTTGGCGAACGCGCCGCGGCCCTGCACCTCGGCGATGATTTCCTTGTAACCGCCCATGGTGCCCTCGCTGGCGGAGATCACCTCGACCTTCCAGCCCTGCAAGGCCGCAAAACGCTCATACATCCGGAACAGGTCGCCGGCGAACAGCGAGGCCTCGTCGCCGCCGGTACCGGCGCGGATTTCAAGCATCACGTTGCGGTCGTCCATGGCATCTTTCGGCAGCAGCGCGACGCGGATCTTCTGCTCGAGGTCGGCGGCGCGTGCGCGCAGCGTCTCGAGTTCGGCTTCCGCCATGCCGCGCATTTCCGGATCGGTCGCGGAATCCGCGAGCAGCGTCTCGGTATCTGAAATCTCGGCGCGCGCCGCGCGATAGGCCTTTACGGCATCGATCAGCGGATTGAGTTCGGCAAGCTCGCGCGTGATCTGGACGTATTTCTCGGAACTGAGTTGCCCAAGCAGCTCGGCTTCGAGCGAAGCGTGATGGGCGAGCAGGATATCGAGTTTGGCTTCGGGTAACATGGTTGAGGTCTCAATGACGGAATGGAAGGGTGACATTGCCGGGACAGAGCCTCGCTACAACGACAACCCTTCGGCCTCCGCGAATTCCGTCAATTTCTGCCGGATCGAAACGCTTCCGGCCGGAGCATCCAGCAACGGCGCTATCATGGCCTCGGCCTTCTTGGCATCGAGGTCGAGGATCAGCGCCTTCACCGGACCGTGCGCGGTTGCCGACAGCGACAGCGAGCGGTAACCGAGCGCGACCAGCGCCAGCGCGCCGAGCGGTTTCGACGCCATCTCGCCGCACAGGGAGGCTGCTTTGTTGGCGGCATTGGCCTTGCGCACGATGTCGCGCAACGCCCGCAGGATCGGCGCCGACATGGTGTCGAACCGCTCGGAAACCTTGGCATTGCCGCGGTCGACCGCGAACATGAACTGGAACAGATCGTTCGATCCGACCGAGACGAAATCGACCTTCTTCAGCAGTTCATCCATCTGATAGAGCAGCGCCGGTACCTCCACCATGGTGCCGACGTCGATGCGTTCGGGCAACGCGTGGCCATGCTGACGCAGATAAGTCAGTTCGCGCTCGACGATGGCCTTGGCCTGATCGAACTCGGCGACTTCGGAAATCATCGGGAACATGATCTTCAGCGCACGGCCACCGCCGGCCCGCAAGAGCGCGCGGATCTGGCCGCGCAACAGGCCGGGCCGGTCGAGCCCGAGCCGGATCGCGCGCCAGCCAAGCGCGGGATTTTCCTCGATCACGGTTTCCATGTAAGGCAGCGCCTTGTCGCCGCCGATGTCGAGCGTGCGGAACGTGACGGGCTTGGTGCCCGCGGCATCCAGCACCGTGCGATACAGCGCGAGCTGGTCAGAGGTGCGCGGCAGGCTTTGCCCGACCATGAATTGAAGTTCGGTGCGGAACAGCCCGATGCCGGCGCTGCCGGTGTCGTCGATATGGGGCAGGTCGATCGCGAGACCGGCGTTGATCATCAGCTCGATCGGCTGGCCGTCCTTGGTGACGCAGGGCTTGTCGCGCAGCGCCGAATACTGCGCCTGCCGCCGCGCGCGGAACCGCACCCGTTCGGCATAGGCCGATTCGATCTCGGCCGAGGGGCGCACATAGATCGAGCCTGAGGTGCCGTCGACGATGATGGCGTCGCCGGGATCGGCGATCCCCGGCGCGTTCGGCACCTCGCCGACGGCGGGAATGCCGAGCGCGCGCGCCACGATCGAAACGTGGGAATTGGCGGTGCCTTCCTCCAGTACCAGGCCGCGCAGGCGCTTGCGGTCATAGTCGAGCAGCGCCGCGGGGCCCATGGCGCGCGCGATCAGGATCGCATTGTCGGGCAGCTGTTCACGTGAAGGCGCGTGGTCCTGGCCGACCAGTTGCCGCATCAGGCGATGGCCGAGATCTTCGAGGTCATGCAGGCGATCGCGCAAATAGGGGTCGGTGGAGCGCAGCATGCGCGCGCGGGTATCGGACTGCACGCGCTCGACGGCGGCTTCGGCGGTGAGGCCGGTGGCGACCGCCTCATGCAGCTTGTGCGACCAGCCATGGTCGTTGGCGAACATGCGGTAGGCTTCCAGCACATCGCGGTGCTCGCCGCCTTCGGCGACGTCGCCGCGCTCCAGCATGCGGTCGAGATCGGCGCGCAGCTTGGTCAGCGCCGCGTCCAGCCGCTTGATTTCCTTCGGCAGGTCTTCGGCAATGTAATTGGTGATGACGACGCGCGGCTCGTGCAGCACGACATGGCCGAGCGCGATGCCGTCGGACAGGATCGCACCTGTTTTGTGCAGGGAATGGCGCGCCGCAGGTTCCGCGCCGGGCTGCGCCAGCGCCGCCAGTTCGCCGGAGGCGATCATCTCGGCGAGCACCATCGCGGTGGTCTGCAGCGCCTCGACCTCTTCCTCGACATAGGTGCGCTTGGCGCGGTTCTGCACCACCAGCACGCCGAGCGTGTTGCCTGCGCGCAGGATCGGCACACCGAGGAAGGAATGATAGATTTCTTCGCCGGTCTCCGGGCGGAACGAGAACGCCGGGTGGCTTTGCGCGTCCGAGAGGTTGAGCGGGGTGGCCTCGCTGGCGACGAGGCCGACGAGGCCTTCATGCGCGCTCAGGACCGTTCGGTGCACGGCGTCGCGGTTCAGACCTTCGGTGGCGTAGAGTTCGAGCGTGTTATCGACACGCAGCACGTAGGTCGAGCAGACCTCGGCCACCATATTGGCCGCGATCAGCACCACGATCTTGTCGAGCCGCTCCTGGGCGGAGACCTGCTCCGCCATGGTTTCGCGGAGCCGTCTCAACAAGACGCGGGGACCTCCCGACGTGCTCCGCATCTGCCAAAATCCTCCCCCGCAAAGCCAGCGAGCCGGGTGGCCGGTAGCTGGCGTGAAACTCACGAAAAGCAACAATTTTATTCATTCGGCGCCGCCGCAAGCCCCTGATCCCGGCCGAATCGGGATCGCCAAAACTGTGGCACAGTTTGCGGCAGCTCACCTGTCAGGCCGTATAACCAATCAAGGCTTGCTTTGCCAAGCAAAACGCCTGCCAGTAGCAATAACGTCTACGTCAGGCCAATGCTGCGACCGCTAAGAGAAAGTAATTCTAGGCCTGGTCCAGCCCGTAGAGCGTATGCAGCGTGCGCACCGCGAGCTCGGTGTAGGCGGCGTCGATCAGCACCGAGAACTTGATCTCGGAGGTGGTAATGGCGCGGATGTTGATATTGCGCGCGGCAAGCGCGGTGAACGCTTGCGCGGCAACGCCGGCATGGCTGCGCATGCCGCTGCCGATCACGGACACCTTGGCCACATCGGTGGCGCTGTCGAGCCGCTTATAGCCGATCTTGGCCTTTGCCGCGGTAATGGTGTCCTTGGCGCGGGTATAGTCGGAGGCCGGCACGGTGAAGGTCAGGTCGGTGGTCTTGCCGTCCTCGGAGACGTTCTGCACGATCATGTCGACATTGATGTTGGCCTCCGCGAGCGGCCCGAAGATTGCGGCCGCCACGCCCGGCTTGTCCTCGATCTGGCGCACGGAAATCTGGGCTTCGTCCTTGGAGAAGGCGATGCCGGTGACGACGTGGCTTTCCATGATTTCCTCCTCGCTGCAGATCAGCGTGCCCGGCGGCTGGTTGGCGTGCGGGTCGATATCTTCGGGCTTGTCGAAGCTGGACCGGACGAACACCGGCACGTTATGCACCATGCCGAGTTCCACCGAACGCACCTGCAGAACCTTGGCGCCCTGTGAAGCCAGTTCCAGCATGTCCTCGAAGGCGATCTTGTCGAGCCGCCGCGCCTTGGGAACCACGCGCGGGTCGGTCGTATAGACGCCATCGACGTCGGTATAGATGTCGCAGCGGTCGGCATGGATGGCGGCCGCGATCGCCACCGCCGAAGTGTCCGAACCGCCGCGCCCCAGTGTGGTGATTCGGTTGGTTTGCCGATTGATGCCCTGGAAGCCGGCGATGACGGCGACTTCCTTGCGGTCCTTGAAACGGTTGATGATCTCGGAACCGTCGATCTCGAGAATCCGCGCCGAGGCGTGCGCATCCGAGGTCCGGATCGGGATCTGCCAGCCCTGCCAGGAGCGGGCCTGGATGCCCATCGCCTGGAGCGTGATTGCCAAAAGCCCGGACGTGACCTGTTCGCCGGACGCCACCACGGCGTCATATTCGCGCGCGTCGTGCATCGGCGAGGCGTCGCGACACCATTCCACCAGTTCATTGGTCTTGCCGGCCATGGCCGACACCACCACGGCGACGTCATGCCCGGCATCGACTTCGCGTTTCACGTGACTCGCGACGTTGCGGATTCGGTCGATATTGGCGACGGATGTACCGCCGAATTTCATCACGAGGCGGCCCATGACGACGCGTGCATTCCCTGTGAGGATAAGTAAGGTGGCCCGCACGAAATTGGAGCGCCCGGGCCGAAAGCGGCGTATACATAGCGGCACGGTCCGGGGCAAGCAACCGGCTGCGTTTTCGGCCCAAAATGACGTAAAATGCTTTAGTGGCGGGTTAATTCAGGTCAGGCGTATGGGACGTTATATCGACGAAATCCTGCAGCCCGGCGAGAAGGTGCTGTATTCGACCAATGCGCACTGGATGTTCTTCCTGCCGGCGATCGCGGCATGGATCGTGGCGATCGTGTTTCTGGTGCTGTCGCGCATGGTCGCCGCCGACGCGCTGATGTTGATTTGCCTGGCGTTCGCCGCTGTCGCCGGGCTTGCGGCCTTGTACTGGACGGCGACCGCCTGGTTCCATCGCTGGACCACCGAGACCGACGTTACCAATCTGCGGGTCATCCACAAAACCGGCTTCATCAAGCGCCGCAGCTTCGAGATGAGCCTCGACAAGGTCGAGAGCGTCGACGTCAACCAGAGCATTCTCGGCCGCATCCTGAACTACGGCGACGTGACCGTCTTCGGCGTCGGCGAGGGCAAGGAAACCATCTCCACCATTGCCTCGCCGCTGGCGTTCCGCAATTCCATCACCGCACGATAGGGCCGGTAGCCTCACCATGGCGATGCAATCAAACCACGCCGGCGCTTCGGGCAGCACGGTCGATCCGGCCGAAGTCGCGAAGTTTTCGAGATTGTCGGACGAGTGGTGGGACCCCAGGGGCAAGATGGCCCCGCTGCACAAGATCAATCCGCTGCGGCTGACCTATATCCGCGACGCCGCCTGCCGCAAGTTCGAGCGCAACGTCAAAAGCCTGAACTGCCTTTCCGGTCTGCGCATCCTCGACATCGGCTGCGGCGCCGGCCTGCTGTGCGAGCCGTTCACGCGGCTGGGCGCGCAGGTGATCGGGATCGATCCCTCCGCCACCAATATCGCCGCCGCCAAGCTGCATGCCGACAAGGGCCATCTTTCGATCGACTACCGCTGCACCACCGCCGAACAGATGGACGTGCGCGAGCGCTTCGACATCGTGCTGGCGATGGAAGTGGTCGAGCACGTCACTGACGTCGGCGTATTCCTCAACCGCTGCGCGGCGATGCTCAAGCCCGGCGGGATGATGGTGATCTCGACCTTGAACCGCAACTGGAAGAGTTTTGCGCTGGCGATCGTCGGCGCCGAATACGTGCTGCGCTGGCTGCCGCGCGGCACCCATCAATGGGACAAGTTCGTCACTCCCGACGAACTCGCGCAGCATCTCGCCAACAACAAGCTCGCCATCACCGAACAGGCCGGCGTGGTCTACAACCCGCTCGCCGACAAGTGGAGCATCTCGTCCGACATGGACGTGAACTACATGGTGGTGGCTGAGGAGAATTGACGCCTCTAAATTGTTGTCGTCCCTGCGAAAGCAGGGACCCATAGCCACCGGCCCACATAGTCAAAACACGAACTGCGTTCCGAGCATGTACTACGTCTACATCCTCGCAAGCCGGCGCCACGGGACCCTGTACATCGGGATCACGAACTCTCTGCAAAAGCGACTGACGGAGCATCGAAATGGCGAGGGCTCGTCTTTCGTCAAAGTCTACGGCGTGTTCCGTTTGGTCTACGTCGAATTGTACGAGCGTGGGGAGGAGGCGATCACACGTGAGAAGCAGCTCAAACGTTGGAAGCGCGATTGGAAGATCGAACTGATCGAACGAGAGAACCTCGAGTGGCGCGATCTCAGCGACCTGCTGGTTTAGCGCTGGTGCCTCAAATCGAATCCTATGGTTATGGGTCCCTGCTTTCGCAGGGACGACACCGGTTTTAGTCGCTGGCGCAATCCTGTCATGCGCGGGCCAGGTTGACCGCACGCGCCGCGACCGGCACGGTGCGGCACCTTTCCGCCGGTACCCCCATGTTCACGATCGCCTCGCTCTGGATTCCCTTCACCATCATCGCTGCGCTCGGCCAGGTAGCGCGCAACGCGATGCAGCGATCGTTGACGGGGCCGCTCGGCACCTGGGGCGCCACCAATATCCGCTTCCTGTTCGGCTTTCCGTTCGCGATCGTCTTCTTCGCGGTCGTGGTGGCCGTGACCGGCGACCACGTGCCGTGGCCGACCGCGGCCTTCTGGCCATGGCTTCTGCTGGGGGCGCTGAGCCAGATCGTTGCGACCGGGCTGATGCTGCTTGCCATGAACGACCGCTCGTTCGTGGTAACGACGGCGTATCTGAAGACCGAGGCGATCCAGACCGCGATCTTCGGCTTCATCTTTCTCGGCGATCACCTGACCCCGTTGAAAGTGATTGCGATCCTGATCGCGACCATCGGCGTGGTCATCACGGCGCTGCGGCGAGGCGGCGAAAAGAGCTTTGCCGAACTGAAGCCAACAATCATCGGCCTTGTTGCCGCCGGCGGCTTCGCGCTGTCGGCGATCGGCTTCCGCGGCGCCATCATCACGGTGCCCGGGGTGTCCTTTGTGACCGCGGCGTCCTACACGCTGGTGTTCGGCCTGTTCGTGCAGACGCTGGTGCTGACGATCTATTTGCTGTTCCGCGCGCCCGATGTGCTCCAGAAAATACTGGGTCTATGGAAGCCATCGATACTCGCGGGCTTCATGGGCGCGTTCGCCTCGCAGTTCTGGTTTTTGGCGTTCGCGCTGACGGCTGCCGCCAATGTGCGCACACTGGCGCTGGTCGAGGTGCTGTTCGCGCAGGGCGTGGCGTACTACTCGTTCAAGCAGCCGATGTCCGCGCGCGAACTGTTGGGCATCGTCTTGATCGTGGCGGGAGTCGCGCTGCTGGTCGCGGTGTGATCGGAGATTAATTCCGGTCGTCCGGCAGCACCGGCAGCGGCGAGACTTCGACGCCTTCGTCGATCAGGGCGCGGGCCTCGTCCGGCGACGCCTCGCCATAGATCGGCCGGTGTTCGATATCGCCGTAATGCATCTTGCGCGCTTCGCTGGGGAAGCGCTCGCCGACATTGTCGGCGTTCTTGACGATATGATCGCGCAATTCCTTGATTTTGGCGCGCAGCTCGCGTTCCTGCGCCATCAACAGCGGCGTCGATTCGGTCGCCGTCGTTTCCGCGGGTGCAGCTGCAGGCGCGGGCGGCGCAACTTCGCGGCCCTTCTTGCTGACGATCTGCGGGGCCATGATGGCGCGCTCGACCTTGACCGAGCCGCAAGACGGGCAACTCACCAGCTTGCGCTTCTCCTGGCTCTCATAGGCCGCGGAGCTTTGAAACCAGCTTTCGAAGGCGTGGCCCCGCTCGCAGCGCAGGTTGTACCGGATCATGCCGAACCCCGGACGAGATGCAGATGTTCCGGGCCGGCCTTGGGGTCGGCAATGCCAAACCGCCGGCCATGCTGCAGCGACGGCACGGCTTTGCGCGCGGTCTCGACCCGGGAGGGCTCGATCCTGGCCAGGAACACGCCGGGCTCGACGCCGCCCTCGGCGAGGAGCTCGCCCCAGGGCGCAATGATCAGCGAGTGGCCATACGTCTCGCGCTTGTTCTCGTGCATGCCGCACTGGGCGGCGGCGAACACGAAGCAGCCGGTCTCGATGGCGCGGGCGCGTAGCAGCGTGTGCCAGTGTGCTTCCCCGGTCTTCTTGGTAAAGGCCGACGGCACGGTGAGGAACGACGCGCCGCTTTCGGCGAGTGCGCGATAAAGCGCCGGAAAACGTACGTCGTAGCAGATCGTCAGCCCGATCCGGCCCCACGGCAGGTCCGATATCACCGCGGTCTCGCCCGGCTGGTAATTGGCTGACTCGCGATAGCTCTCGCCGCCCGGCAGATCGATATCGAACATATGGATCTTGTCGTAACAGGCGAGCACGTTGCCGTCGGGCCCGATCAGGAACGAGCGGTTGACGGCGCGCTCCGGCGAGAAGCGCAGCGCCAGCGAACCGATGTGGAGATGGATCTTCAATTCCGCCGCCAGCGCGCGATAGGCCTTCAGCGATTTGTCGTCCTCTTCGCTCGCCAAGTGCTCGAACAATGCCTTGCGGTTCACCTGCATCATGTTGCTCACCTCGGGGGTGAGCACATAATCGGCTCCTTGCGCCACAGCCTCGCGGATCAGCCTGGTGCCTTGCTCCAGGCTCGGCTCCGGCAACAAGGAGGTGCGCATCTGCACCATGGCGGCGGTGAAGGTGGCGTCAGCGCTCATGACGAGGCCTTTTCTCCCGCCAGCAAGGCGTCGAGCTTGCCCGCGCGATCAAGGGCGTAAAGCTCGTCGCAGCCGCCGACATGGGTTGCGCCAATGAAGATTTGCGGAAACGTCGTGTCGGCGCCGGCACGATCGTACATCTGCTCGCGATAGGCGGGGTCGGATGCCACGCTCAACTCGGTGAACGCGGCATTCTTGCGCGTCAGCAGCGATTTGGCGGCGGTGCAGTAACCGCAGCCCGGGCGGGTGTAGATTTCAATGGCAGTCATGGCGCGCTCTGGTTCGGCAAGTTCTTAGACTACAAGATCTTGAATTATATGGGAGCCCGGTGGGTGTCCACAACCCGCGCGAATACCAGCACGTCGACCTGCGCGGCCCTGGCGCGCAATAAGGCACGCGCACAGGCGTCCGTCGTGGCGCCGGAGGTCAGGACGTCGTCGATCAGGACCACGCGGCGGCCCTCGATATCAGCGCTGCGGTCTGTGGCGACCTTGAACGCGCCCTGCACGTTGCTGGCGCGCTGCGGCCGCGACAGCCCGATCTGCTGCTCGGTCGCTCGCACCCGCCGAAGCGCCTCTGAGGCCAGTTTTACGCTGCTTTGACGCGAAATCACCCGCGCCAGCGCGCCGGACTGGTTGTAGCGGCGGCTCCAGCCGCGCCGCCAGTGCAGGGGAACCGGGACCAGCACGTCGGCCTCTTCAAGCAATTCGTGGCCCGCCCGCGCCATCCAGCGCCCCATCGCGGGCGCCAGATCGGTGCGGTCCTGGTATTTCAACGCATGAATTAGCGTGCGCGCGACGTCGTCATAGCGCACGGCGGCGCGGGCGCGCTGGTAGGCCGGTGGATTGGCGATCGCTTCCATCGACAGCAATTCGGGCCCGGGATCGTAGACAAAGGGAATGCCGAGCCGCGGGCAGAACGGCGGGGCGATGAACGACAGTTTTGACCAACACTCGGCGCAGACGCCCTCGCCATCGACTGGCTCGCGGCAGGAAACGCAGAGCGTCGGCAGGGCAATGTCGAGCGCCAGCCGCGCGGTGTGCGCCCACGCGCCGCGGACGGCGTTCAACGCGCCGCGCAAATGGCCGGAGATGGAGCGTGATGGTGATGCCTCGGCGTCCATGGGGAGAGGCTAGCGCTGCCGCGCTTCATGCTCAAGCACCGGATTGCCAGAGGCGGGGTGGCCAGCGTACCAACCGGCATGGCTCCGAACCGTACCGCCGCACCCATCCTGTTCAACCGCGCCCTTTTGCGCGCGCGACAGGATCGCGCCCGGCGTATTGGGCCGGTCACCTTTCTGTTCGACCGGGTCGCGGAAGATATGGAAGAGCGGCTGGCAGCGGTGACAAGGGAATTTTCCGATGCCGCAGAAATCTGGACGCCGGGCGAGTTGCTGCGAAAGCCGCTCGCCGATCGTTTCAAATCGATCCGACGCATCGAACCGGATGATACGGAAGCGCTGCGGCTGCCGCCGGAATCGATTGATCTTGCGCTCTCTGCGCTCGCCTTTCAGTTCGTCAACGACTTGCCCGGTGTGCTGGCGCAAATCAGGCGTGCGCTAAGACCTGACGGGCTGTTGCTGGCCGCGATGATCGGCGGCGATACGCTGACCGAGCTCAAGCAGGCCTTCGCGCAAGCCGAGACCGAATGCGAAGGCGGGATGTCACCGCGTGTCGCGCCGTTCGCCGATCTGCGCGATGTCGGCGGTCTGCTGCAGCGTGCGGGCTTCGCGCTGCCGGTGACCGACGTCGATTCGCTGGTGGTGCGCTACGACAACGCGTTCGCGCTGATGACCGATCTCAGGCGCATGGGTGCGACCAATGTCATGGTCGAGCGTCGGCGGACGCCGACGCGCGTCGCCACCATGATGCGGATGGCAGAGATCTACACCAGCCGCTTTGCTGATCCCGACGGCCGCATCCGGGCCACCTTCGACGTGATCTGGCTGTCCGGCTGGGCGCCGCATGAAAGCCAGCCCAAGCCGCTGCGGCCGGGTTCGGCGAAAGCAAGCTTGGAAGCGGCGGTGAAGCGGGTGAAGAAGTAGGCCGTGTACTCATAAATCGAGATTCGTGAGCGCGGCTTTATCCATGTCCGCTATTCGACGCCTTGCGGACTCAAACCGGACATCGCGTCAGGTCCGAAAAGTGCCATGAACGGAGGTCAGGCGCACTATTCGATATTTTTGTCCGCTAGCTGCTGGAGACGCGAAGGCACATCGAGGCCAAGAGCCTCAGCCGTCTTCATGTTAATGACCAACTCGAACTTGACTGGGGCCTGTACGGGAAGCTCGCTTGGCTTCTCGCCTTTTAGGATGCGACCGGCATACGTCGCGGCAAGTCGGAATGTATCGCGTTGCTCGTTTCCGTATGACAGCAGGCCGCCGAGTTCAGTGAAGAAACGCCATGGATAGACGGTGGGCACACGGTAACGAGCAGCTAAAGAGACTACCTCCGCGCGATGGACGTTCATAAAGCCATCCGGCATTATAATTACGCCACTGTTGAGCCTGCGAGCCTCTGCAGCGAAGATGGCTTCGAGATCAGATACGTCGTGAACCGGTGCGGCGGTCGCCTCGACTGCGAGGGACAAAGCGGCAGCCTTGAACGGTTTCAGGTAAATATCGCGATAGGGCGTCGTTGCCGGGTTGAACGAAAAGCGACGCGGTTGATGCGAGGCGCAAACTCCTTGAGCAGCTCCAGCCACTTACTGACAATCGTCGGCTCCATGATCATGAAACCCGTTGCGTTGCCGTCGGGCCGCGCCAGGTTGCTTACGAAGCCGCTACCTGAGGTCAGGCTGCAGCGCGATTAGTTCATTCGCCGATCGAAGCCTCACCTCCGCGTCGTCGAGCGCGCCCCAGCGAGTGTCGATTTGAATATTGCGGCCTTCCGTCCACCCGGGCTTATGGAGTTCTTCCAAGAATGCAGCCAAGTAATCCCGATATTCCGGGTCGGTCTCAGCATGCGCCATCAGCACGCCAATTCGGCGCATCCGCTCGGTCTGCTGCGCGCGCGACGCGAGCGGCCATGCAGCAGCCGCGCCGCCCACGAGCGTGATGAACTCGCGCCGCTTCATTAGCAACCCCAAGCCCAGGAGATGGCATCATAGCGGTTCAAACGAGTGCCTGACAGGGCTGAATACCGTTCTTGCAATTGCGGCATGAGATACTGGCGGATGCTCGTTCTGGGTCAAAAAACGAGCCTAACGACCCGGAAGCGGAACTTCCGAGATATCCCGGAAAGCAGACATCCTCAGTGCTCGCTGGTATGTCAGAGGTGCCATGAGCAGACATCGCGCCCCTTGCGGGCACTCCGGCAATCACTGTAGTTTTTATTCGAGAGCTGCCACCGGGGCGTGCCGAAATCCCGGACATTGCAATAGGTAGCACTGGTGCTGTCGGCGGGCTTCCCAGCTTCATTGTTTACAGTTGTGTGTCCACGCGCCCTTGCGCGGCGACGCTTGGGGACTGTCATGAAAATCCTGCGCCGCAAATTCTTGCATCTAGCGGCCAGTGCCGCCGCGCTCCCAGCCATCTCGCACACCGCCGTCGCGCAGAATTATCCGACGCGGCCCATCCGGCTCGTGGTTCCTTTTCCCCCCGGTGGTGCGTTCGACGCCCTCGGTCGCCCTTGGGCTGAAAAGATGAAGCCGCTGCTCGGCACGGTCTTCGTTGAAAATATCGGTGGTGGCGGCGCTTCGCTGGGTGCGGCCGCTGTCGCGCGTGCGCGCCCGGACGGCTATACAATCCTCCTCGGTGGTACGCTCCCTCACGTCAACGAGGCCCTGCTCAAGAACCGGCCGCTGTATGATCCGGTCAAGGACCTGGACCCGATTGTGGCCGTGGCAGCCAACTTTCTCGGCATCGCCGTGAATCCCTCGGTGCCGGCGCAGACCCTTAACGAGCTCATCATTTATGCCAAAGCCAATTCCGGGAAGCTGTCCTACGGGCATGCCGGGGTCGGCTCGACCAACCATCTGACTGGCGAGTTATTCAAATTGCTCGCCGGGACACCCGACATTTTGCAGGTGCCCTATCGAGGAATGGGGCCAGCGTTGTCTGACGTTATCGGTGGACAGGTCCCGATGGCAGTGCCCGGAATTCACCGGGCAGGTGCTCGAATTTCACCGCTCCGGCCGAATACGCCTTCTCGTGGTGACGAGTCCGAGGCGTCTCGCCGCTGCGCCTGAGCTTCCAACGGCAACCGAAGCAGGCCTTCCCGGCTTGACCGTGACAGCATCGCTTGGACTGCTCGCGCCGTCTGGTACACCGACCCCGGTCATCGAACAGATCGCGCAGGCCACGCGCAAGGCGCTCGCGGAGCCAGCCTACCAGCAGTCGTTGATTGAGGGAGGCTTCGAACCCACCGTCGATTCGAATCCCGAAAAATTTCGTCAGTCCCTTGCCGCCGACGTTGCACTTTGGGCGCCGGTGGTCAAATCGCTCGGGCTGAAGCTCGACTAACTGTAGCGCAAATCTACCGCTTCAACATCAATGTCCGAGTTGGGTCGATCGCGTCGGCTCGCCCCATCGCTGACCACTTCCGCTCTTCCCCCACAAAGAGACATGCGCCTAGCAGTTTGCTGAAAAACTAGGAAACCTTGGGTTTTCTTTCTCTCGCGGCTGTTTGCTCGATTGGTGTGAGGGCTTTGAGGACGGAGCTTGACGCCGGGTTGGCTATGCTGAAACCAGTTTGGGGATGCGGACCAGGTTGTAGGCGATCAGATTGAGTAGGAAGTTGGCGGCGACGCGACCGATGCCGCGATGTTTGGTCTTGCGCATGGTACCGTGCTGCTTGCCCCACCCGAAAATGCACTCGATCATTGCCCGGCGCGATTGCGACATGCCGTATCCCGGATGCCGCGTGGTTCGCTTGTCGATGGCGCTGTCGCGGGCCTTGCCGGTTCTGGTGACGGCCTGGTTCTGCGTCACATGCGGTGTCACGTTGATGGCGCGAAGATTGGCCACGTGATCGGCAGTATCGTACGCCTTGTCCTCACCGGCTGTGATGCGGTGGCCGGCAGCTTTGCTTTTGGCCTTCAGCATGGTCTCCGAGGCTCGGCGTTCGGCGGTGCCATTGGCGTGGGTAACCATGCCGGCCACCGCCAACCCATGCCGGTTCTCCATGGTGGCGTGGCCCATATAGCAGAGCTTCGCTTCTCGCCCGGCCGCCTTGCGGTAAAGCCTGCTGTTTGGATCGCTGGTACTCGCATGGGTGTCGTTCTTGCGCTTCTGGCCATGGAAGTTCGCGCCGTCATCATCATCACCGCTGCCGTCCTTGGGACGAAAGCTCTTCTGTGAAGCCCAGGCTTCGATCAGCGTTCCATCCACCGAGAAATGCTCGTCCGACAGCAGCGGCTTGACCTGCGGATGGTTCAGAAGCTCGGTCATGAACTTCTTAAACACCTCGCCGTTCTGCAGCCGGTCCCGGTTCTTGGTGAAGGCGGTCGGGTCCCAGACCGGGTCGTCGGGTGAAAGCCCCACAAACCAGCGGTACAACAGATTATAGTCCAGTTGCTCCGTCAGCTGGCGTTCTGACCGAATGCCGTAAAATACCTGCAGCAGCAAAGCGCTCAGCAATTGCTCAGGAGGGATCGAGGGACGCCCCTCGCTCGCATAAAGTCTCCCGAGGCTACGGTTCAGCTCATTCAAGACATCTCGCACCAGCGCCCGGATCTTCCGCAAAGGATGGTTGGCAGGCACCCGCGCCTCCGGCGAGATGTACGAAAACAACCCGCCCTGATCCACAAATGCGCCTCGCATCCGAGCCCCCGACGATTCATCATCGATACTGAATCATCAACCGCAGGCCCTGACGAGGGCTTTTTCAGCAGACTGATAGAGGCAAATCGCGTTCTACGTGCCGGGCGGGATGAAGATACAAATCACTTCCTTTTCACCCGTATCGTATTGTCCCAGGCACACGTGCACCCGGCTGTCTTTCGATTCGCGCGTCGGAAAGTCTCTTCTAAGAATGGCTTGACCGTGCTTCGACGCAACGACCATGTAGGGAGCACCGCCACCGGCCGGCGTAATTAGAGTCATACTCTCGACGGGCGCGCAGTCTTTGTCGTGACAGCACTCGTGTGGATACCAGTCATGTGCGCTGGCAGAGGGAGCCGTGACGCCAAATATCGTTACGGCGAAGATTGCGGCAACAGAAATCTTCATTGCTTTCGCTCCCACGCTTGCATCGCTCAAGATGATCGGCGTATCCACGCTCCAGCGAGTGTTCGCTCGGCGCCGGCCCCTGCTGCCAATAGTTAGAACCGGAGCCATTAGTGCACGCAGGCGGAATCCGGGACATTGACATCCGCCGTGCGGACAATTTGACGAGTCCGGCGCCGGCGAGGGCATAATGGTGTATACTGGAGTGGATCACTGGCCAGCGGTCTGTGTCATGAAACTTCGCCCAAACTTGGCTGAGATTTGCGTGAAAATTCTGCCGGCCCGAGGCTGTCTCTCGAGGCCGCGATGATGACGCCCAATTCGTTTCGGTTTGCATCATTCACCCTCGATCTCGAACGACTGTGTTTGCGTGGGCCCTCCGGTGAAGTGGACGTTCGGCGCAAAAGCTTCGATGTGTTGCGCTATCTGGTTGAACACCCGGGGCGGGTCGTGAGTAAGGAAGAGCTAATCAGAGCCGTTTGGCCTGACGTGACGGTTGGCGATGAATCGTTGACGCAGTGCATCAGTGAGGTCCGTCGTGCTCTAGACGACGAGGGTCAACGAATTGTTAGGACAGTTCCGAGGCGCGGCTATCTAATCGGGGTGCCGATTTCGGCGAATAACACGACAGAGGTCCAGCTTCCAACAGACGCAAATCCGACATCTGAATCTTGGTCACCAGCCGTGCCGCTTCCGGATCGAGCGTCCATCGCAGTTCTCGCCCTCGCCAATCTGGAGCACGATCCGCAACTGGAATATTTCGCTGACGGTCTCGTGGAGGACATCATTACGGATCTGGCGCGGTTCTCCGAATTGTTCGTCATTGCTCGAAATTCAAGCTTTCAATACAAAGACAAGTTGATTGATGTCCGGGAAGTGGGACGCGCACTCGGGGTCCGCTATGTCTTGGAAGGCAGCATTCGGCGCAGCGGTGAACGTGTCCGTGTGACCTTGCAGCTCATCGATGCCCAGACCGGCGCGCATTGTTGGGCCGAGCGCTACGATCGTCAGATCGATGAGGTTTTCCAGCTACAGGACCAGATCGCGAATACCGTAGCAGGAATTCTTGCCGCCCATATGAGCAAAGCCGAATCCGAGCGGACGGTGCGGAAGCCGCCGGCGACATGGCAGGCTTATGATTACTACCGGCGAGCCGCGGACGCCTATCGCCCAATGAATATCGCATCGATCTACAAGGCGCGGACGCTTATCAGTAAATGCATTGCGATCGACCCAAACTTTGCGCTGGCCTATGTCTTGCAATCAATGACCCAAGGATCAACCTGGGCAATTCCGCTAGATGATGATTATTTGAAGCCTGGGTCACTTGACGCCGCCCACCGGTCAGCAGAGAAGGCCGTTCAGCTCGATCCCAGTCTGCCTCAGGCTCGTTATCAGTTAGGATTGTGCCTAAGCTTTAGGGCACAGAGGGAAGCGGCCGTGGCCGAGTGCGAGAGGGCCGTCGTACTCAATCCCAACTACACGGACTGGCGGTTCATACAGGTTCTGGTTCTTGCCGGTCAGTATGCAAGAGCTGTCGATGTGGGCGAGGCGCATTTGCGAATCGACCCTTTCACGCTGCCGGTGGCGCGCGGTTGGCTGGGGCTCGCGCATTATATGCGGCGAAGTTACCCCGAAGCGGTTGCTGCGCTCCGCGAATTTGCCATGCAGTCGCCGAACCACCCCCTGCGAGGGTGGTTGCCCGCAGCCTACGCTCAAATGGGAAGACTCGAAGAGGCTCGGGCAGCACAAGCCGACATTTTGCTGATACGTCCGGGTTGGACGCGCGGTTTCAAAAGGCCCGGCTTCTTTCCCGACGAGCATATCGATCATCTACTTGAGGGCCTGCGCAAAGCTGGGTTGCCCGAATAATACTGACCGGCTGACACTGGTAGCAACCTTATGCGACATGGCGAACCTGCCGGCCATGTCTCTAGCGGGTCATTCGCGTCGACTTTGCCGTATCTGCAATATGTCCGCTATTCGGCTCATCCCGGACCTGCCAGTTCGACCTTGCGAAGGTCGGAATAGGCGTGATTCAAGCTCCCGAACCGGAGCCCCGAATCATGCGATATGAACTCACACGCGCTTGGTCTCTCCCGCGCTGCCCAGGGAAAGCTCGACCGGTTGAGCCGTGACGTCCACCACATCTCCGGGCTGATGAAGCACAGGGTGCCTGTTCATCGTAGCCGAGCTTGGGGCCGACACAGATCCATTCCTGCTGCACATCTATGCCGTCCTCGCCTAGAACTCGCGCCGACCGCGGGTCGAGGAATCACCCAAAATTGGCGCCTGGAGAGGTGGCAGAGTGGTGGCTGCACATGACTGACGTGATGCGCCAGAGCTACGAAACGCGATCTCCCGGCCCGTCCCAAGGCACAGCATCACGATAGGCTGGGGTTTCATTAGCCCCTTGGCTGTTTTGGCTGGCTTGGGTGAGGGCTTCTGCCTTCATCGCATTTGACAAGTACCGGTATGTTTCGCGCCTACGAAATAAGGCGCGGGTTCGGCTTACATGACTCTGGTAAGCGTCGCTCGATGCTGCGCGATGCGCTCAAGTGGGCTTCTTAACAGACGACTGGGAAGGGGGGTGCGGCGACGACCACGTAGCGGTTCTGGTTTTCGTAATGAATTTCAGCGACGTAACAATGCTCTCAAAATTCCTATTTCCTAGTCCTGTGCATCATCCGATGCGAATGCTGGCAGCGTGAACTGAAAAACGGCGCCGCAGGGAACATTTGCGGTCGCCCATAATCGGCCCTGATGAGCCTCGATAATTGAATGGCAGATTGACAGCCCCATCCCCAAGCCACCGGGTTTGGTTGTAAAAAATGATTCAAACAGCCTCTCGGCGCTCTCGGGATCCAATCCCGGTCCAGAGTCGCTCACTGCGACGAACACGTCGGAATCGGTTTTTTCGGTACTGATCAGCAACTCGCGCGGTCGCTCACTCATTCCGCTCATCGCCTCGACGGCGTTGATGAGCAAATTGACCATCACCTGCTGCAGTTGGACACGATCTCCCCTGATGGCTGGCAGGTTCTCATCGAGCTGCGTTTTGACAGAGACGCCGTTCTTTGAGATCTCACCACCCGTGAGAGCGATAACCTCAAGGATCGCTTCGTTGACTTCCAATATGTCCTTCCGAGCAGGGGTCTTTTTGACGAGGGCGCGAATCCTGTCTATAACTTGACCAGCACGAATGCTGCTCTCTACGATAAGATCAAGTGCCTGCTGAACCTCTTCTAGGTTTGGAGGTTTGGCACGGAGCCAGGACAAACCAGCTTGAGCGTAGGTGATCGCGGCTCCGATCGGCTGATTGATTTCATGAGCAATGGAAGCCGACAGTTGTCCCATCGTGGCGACGCGGTTTGCATGCGCGAGTTCGGTCTGTACCTGCCTGTACCGCTGCTCCGCTTCCTCCGCTCTTTTTCGATCGGTTAGATCGACCACGAAGGCGACACCTTCATCCCCCTTTTCCTCGAAAAGTGCTGCCCCGACCAGTACCGGCACCCTGCTGCCGTCTTTTCGGAAATATTCTTTCTCATATGGTTGGGCAGTTCCACTCATCTCTAGCTGTGCTACCTGGTGGTCGTCTGGGCCGCGCCATTCGGGAGGTGTCAAGTCCCTCCAGCTCAAACGGCCAGCGATGAGATCGCCGCGGTCATATTCTATGATGCGCAGATAGGCATCGTTGGCATCAATGATCCAACCGTCAGCACGCCACGCAAAGATGCCTATGATATTGGAGTCGACCAGCCGTCTTATCTTCGCCTCCCGGTCCTGCAGATCATCATAGAGACGGATGTTTTCCAATGAGATCGCCGCCTCGGACGCCAGAAGTTTGAGGACGACGATCCGCTCGGGCGTGAAGACGTGTGGGGCCAAGTTGTTTTCGAGGTAAAGCACTCCAAGCAGTCTGGCTTCCTTGAGCAACGGCAGGCAGAGGATTGAACGTGCGTGATGCCCTTGAATGTAATCATCGGCTAAAAACTGCTTATCGCCTGTGGCGTCGTGAAGAAGAACGCTCTCTTTCTTCCGAACGACGTAGTAGAGCACCGACAGTGGAAGATCCGCAGCAGTTACGCTCCCTTGCCGCGGACCGACTGCCACAATATCGCTGCCGGTGGTGGCTTCCGCCACTATCCGATACTCATCACCTCGCGCAAGGATCAATAGACCTCGCTCAGCACCTGCGTGTTCAATTGCTGTACGCATGATGGTGTCGATCAGTTTCTCCAGGACGATCTCACCCGATATGGCCTGTGAGAGTTTTATTACGGTAGCAAGATCCAGGTGTTCGACTGATGTCAGGATCGTACTCGTCGGGTCGGGCAGTGGCTTTTCATATGTGAGGTGCGGATACAGTTTTTCGAGTTGCCGGGCCTTACCATCGGCCCCCCATTGCAGATAGCAGTCACGGGCGTCCCGCAGATACGTGTTTGCGATCTTGTCGAAGCCACGTGGCATGTAGAAGCGCGCAGCGAGCTCGTTGGCGAGCGCCTCGTTGTGGACGAACCCGCTTACGTGCGCTGAGTGGATGGCCTTTTCGTACAAGTGCATGGCATCAAGGTCGCGACCTTCGAGGCGGGCAATTTCGGCGCCAACCAGTGCGGCACGGTTTTCGAAATTCTCAGGGCAGTTCTCCGCCCATACATCGAGCTGCCTGTGGTGAGCTGTCAGAGCCTCGAAATGCTGCTGCTTCTGGTCGGGAAATGCGGCATCCCAGGACGCCGCGCGGCACAGGCCACCATACAGGTGATATTCCGCGATTTCAAAATTTGATGGCGCCGTCCAAAGCAGTCGTTGCGCTTTCAATGAGGCATCGATGGCGCAAGCATAGTCCCCGGCAAGGAACCGAGCTTGCAGCTTTCGGATCCAGTAAAAGCATTCCGGTAGCGCTGCCGGGTCACTTGCCAAATGGCGCTCGAACTGAAGCTCATCAAACTTCCCATCGTCAAAGGAGCCGAACTCCGGCGTCGAACCACGGAGGGTCCGGACAAGCCCGAGTTGCGCGGTGATGATATCAATGACGAGACCAAACCGAGCCTTCTGAGCAAACCCGATGGCATACTCGGCTTCACGTTGCACCTCGCTGAGTGGATCTCCCGCCGCCAGAAGGTTCGTGTTCACATTGTTGAAGCTGTACGCCGCGAAACAGAGGTCGCCGACCTTGTTCGCGGCCTCGAAGGTCCGACGTATCAGGTCACGGCAAGCCCGGACATGTTTCGTCCACGGCATGACGTGACTTCCGAAAGCCAAATAGGTCCTGGCCTGGAAGCGCTTCAATCCACGTTTTTCGACCAGTTCATGGCCGAGGCGGCCGAAGCGAAATCCGATGTTGTAGTTGCCGAAGCGTGGGCCAGCTATCATGCCAAGGTATACATAGGCGACGCAGGCCCCATCGCTGTTGCCATGCTCGAGGCTGAGATTGACCATGCGGCAAATGACGAGTGAGGACAAGTTCTCGTCGGTAAAGTGTGCCGGCTCCACGCCCTTGGTCAGAACATCCAGAGTCGCGAGGAATGCGGGGTCGCTCATCAAGGGCAGATCGATGAGCTCCTCGATCTCGAGGTTTCCCAGCCGTGACCAGATCCGCTCGTATTCTCGTTCCACTTCCTCTCTTGTCGGATGCGGCGACCATTCGACGCCCAGATGCCGGAGGTAGTCGAGACAGACGGCAACCGCGCGGTCGCTCTGATCGAGGATCGTGTAGAGATCGACGCGCAAGCAGGTGACGGTCGCTAATTCGACCGTGTTTGCGGCGCGCGACGAAAGCATACTCAAGCGCTCTTCGACGGCCGCCGACTGGCCGGTCAGGAACTCGCATTCTGCTCGCTGCAATTCCAGCGGGAAGGTGAGGTCATGCCTGCGCTCCCAAGAGCCGTCGACCAACAGTGCTGCGCCCGCGACGAGATACTTGAGCGCCGAAGCGTAGGCCGCAGAAGCCTTCGCGCGCTTGCCCGCGATCAGGTTGAGCTCGGCCAGCTGCTCGCGTTCTCCTCGCGAGGTGATCAAGGCCGCGCCGCGGTTGAGCTGATTGACAAGGTCGAAAATGGCTTCGTCCCTCCGTTCTGGAGGGGTGTGGGCCGCGAGCAGCCTTCCTATTCGGAGATGGGCCTCGGCGCGTAACTCTTCCGGGATCAATGAATAGGCCGCTTCCTGGACGCGGTCGTGTAGGAACTTATAGGAATTTTCCGAGCGGAAGATGAGGCCCGTTCGGACCCCTTCCCAAAGCTTGCGATGCATTTCCTCCTTTGGGTCCTGGTATGCCATCGTAAGCAGGGCAAACTCCGCGCTGTTGCCCAGACAGGCAAGCTGCTGCAATGCTTTCTGGGTTTCGGCGGGTAGGCGGTTCAACTTCCTCACCATGAGGTCCACCACATTATCGGTGTAACCCTTCGCGGGAATCCGATTCAGGTCCCAGTGCCATTGCGACTTGGCGTGATCGAAGGTGAGCAACCCCTCTTCGGCAAGCGAAGAAACGAATTGAATGGCAAAAAATGGATTGCCTGCTGTCTTTTGGTGCACCAGCTGTGCCAACGGGGCGGCGCGCTCCGACTCGCAGTGAAGAGAATGCCCGATCAGCCGCCCTAAGTCGTCGTGGGAGAGGGGAGTCAGTATGATTTCTTGCACTCTCGCTCCAGTTTGGCGGATCGTTTCGAGCTTTCGCATCAGCGGATGGGCGGAATTCACTTCGTTGTCCCGGTAGGCGCCGATCAACGTCAAGTGCCGTACATCCGGTTGAGTCAAGAGGTCCTCAAGGAAATCGAGCGTCGCAGCATCAAGCCATTGTAAATCATCGAGGAACAGAGCAAGCGGATGTTCGGGCCGTGCGAATACGCCGATAAATCGCCTGAAGACGAGCTGGAAGCGGCGTTGAGCTTCCTGTGGGGGAAGAACAGGGACCGGCGGCTGCTCTCCGATGATGTGTTTCAATTCCGGGACTAGGTCCACGATGAGCAGTGCGTTCGGACCTAAAGCTTCACGAAGGGTGTCGCGCCAGCTGCGCAGCTCGATTTCGCTTTTGCTCAGAAGCAGACGGACAAGGCTCTGAAAGGCCTGCGCCAAAGTGGTATAAGGAATGTCGCGTTTGTACTGGTCGAACTTCCCCGATGCAAAAAGGCCGCGGGGTGGAACAAGCACCTTGTGCAGCTCATTGACAAGGGAAGACTTTCCGATACCGGCATATCCCGAAACCAGTACCAACTCCGGCGTCCCACTCGCTATGACGCGGCGAAAGGAGGCGAGCAAGGTATCGATCTCGCGTGCTCGCCCGTACAATTTCTCGGGTATCAACAGCCGGTCTGGCGTGTCTTTTTTGCCGAGCGGGAATTCGTCAACGCGGCGTTGAGTCTCCCATGCCGCAAGGCAGCGCCGAAGATCAGTCTCAAGGCCGGATGCGGTCTGGTAGCGCTCCTCCGGGGTCTTGGCCAGCAACTTCATTATGATGGCAGAGACAGGGGCCGGGGCATTCAACAGTTCGCTTGGTCGGGGCGGCATCCTCGCGGTATGGCAATGGACCCACTCCATTGGATCGGAAGCCGTGAACGGAAGACTGCCCGTCAGCATTTGATAGAGCGTGACCCCAAGTGAGTAGAGATCGCTCCGGGAATCGATCGAGCGATTCATCCGCCCGGTCTGTTCGGGCGCCATGTAGGCGAGTGTTCCGGCGATGAACTCGGGAGGTTCGGGCGACTGCCGTTCTCGCGGTAGGCGCGAAGCGATGCCAAAGCCAGTCAGCCAGACCTGGCCGGTTGCGGAACTGACAAGGATATTGCTTGGCTTGATGTCCTTGTGGATGAGACCCCGTGCGTGCAATTGGCGGAGCGCTGCCGATAAAGCGACGGCGAGTTGGAGGAATTTCCCGACCTCCATGGGCGCACCGAGAAGGCGCTCGATCGGCTCGCCCCCGGGATCGTTGAGCACAAGCATGGTCTGTCCGAGCTCGCGCACAAGCGCCAACGGTCGCACCGCCCACGCCTCGTCCAATTCGTCCTTCAGCCCGTATTCGTGGATTAGACGATTGAGGCTGGCAGGCGTCGCCTGCCCCGCGGCGGGAACCACGGCCAGAACAGCACGCCAGTCACCATCGGTACCCTCGTGCCTTCTTTTGCAAAAGACACGGTCGCCATCCTTCCACAACACCTCGAAGCCATTATTCCGGCCGTCGCCGGACGAAGACGGTGGGTTCATCTGCCGGAACTCGGTCGCCATTAGGCGGAGAAGATGCTGAACTACGTCTGCCTCAGACGCTGGTCAAGCCGGCGCTTTAACAGGGTTTTCGTACGCCCGAGGCGCATAATGATGTCTGCTCTTGCAAGCATTTTGGAGAGCACAGTCTACTGCACCGCTTACGCGCGGCAATTGGAGCAGATGCAAGCGGCGATGTAGCCTCGCTGACCACTGCGGGCGGTTCGCCGTCCGCAGCCCGATTTCCCAGGAAGCGACGCTATATGGAAAGCGTGCTGAACGCCACCTTCGAAGTTCTGACTTTCGGGGCCGTCATCGTCCTCGAGTTCCCGAAGCATCGCTTAGGGGACGCCCTAGGAGCGACGCTCTCCTCCAGCTGGGCACGCCGCCGTTCCACCTTCGCCCGTGTGAAGTTCTTGTCCCGGTTGTTCACGGCTTTGAACTTGCTGCCATCGATGGCGACGCTTGCCGTCGCGAGAAGGCCCATCTCACGGCAGAGCTCGACGAAGCGCGCACATACCTTGCGTAGCGCCAGGCCATTGTCTTTGCGGAAGCCCGCGATCGTCTTGTGATCAGGTGCGAGCCGACCCAGCAGCCACATGACCTCGACATTGCGTCCGGCTTCTCGTTCGAGCCGCCCGCACCTCTTTCGCAACAGCAAGCGCCGATAGCCGCGTCTCCAGCGCGCCGGATCAAGGCGTATGGTCGGTTCTGCCATTTCGGCAGGACGTGCTTGGTGAGGTTCCGGCGGTCAGCCGCTGCGCTCGCCGGGCGCTTGTGCCGATCGGCATGTTCTTTCAGGTAGCGGTCCGCGAGCGCGGGTCAATGACCGACGTGTCCGCAGCGGCATTTTCCGGATATTGCGTTACGACGGCAGCGTCATCCCCCGGGCAGCCCGACGGGCAAATCACTTGCCGCCTTTCGCAAAGTGCGAGTCAACCCCCTCGAAAGAAAATATTCCTGTTTTCAGGTGACCCCAACTCAGTTCAGAACTCATCCCATCCCGTCCCGAGACAAGGGGCGTTGGCCATCGTCACGAACGTTGGGACGGGTTGCGGTGGACGCGGCAGCGTTGCGCGCGCAAGGCGATCGCAGGGCGGTTCTTCCGTGAGCGATCAACGGCACGCAGACGAACGACGCTGAAGCGTACGGCAAAACCGTGTGGTTCTGGCACCCGTTGCTGGTGTCAAGTTGATGATGGCAAGTCGGTCCAACCGGGCGCGGACTTAGCCGCTAAGTCGTCAACGACGGTGACAAGACGAATTCGTCGCCGGGGAGAGCACGATATAAGCCGTAAAGCCATTGCGCAGGGAATGCCGGATTGCCTCCGCTGAACCTGTATGCTCGTGTGCGCTTCTTTGCACAATCTTGCACACGAGACCGCGGGTGCAGCGCGCATCCGGCATTTCCTGCTCCCTCTCACGGAGCGGAAAATTCCAGCAAGACTCGGGCGCAATGCGCCGCGAGATCGTGAATTTGTGTTTGCCGCCCGAACATCCGAAACCGTCATTTGCGAGCGAAGCGAAGCAATCCATGCCACCACGCGAAGAAAGAATGGATTGCTTCGTCGCAAGTGCTTCTCGCAGTGACGACCAAGTATTCCAGCGACGTCAGTGATAGAGCCGAAAAGCCGCGGCGTGCTGGATACCCGCAGGAGCCTGTCATCGGGCTCGCCGAAGGCGAGACCCGGTGGCGAGCATGACAACCGTGTGGGGAGCCGCGCCGTCGCCCTGCGCTCCGGCCCCTCGGGGTGTCGTCGGTCGGTCACCTCACAACAGCAAATCGATCAAATGCGGAATCAGCGGAATATCGGCCGGCGGCATCGGGTAGTCGCGCAGCTTGTTGGCGCGCACCCACGCCAGTTGCTGGCCTTCGCGGGCGGTCACGGTGCCTTCCCAGCGCCGGCAGATGTAGAGCGGCATCAAGAGATGGAAGGTCTCATAGACATGGCTCGCAAAGGTCAGCGGCGCCAAACAAGGCTCGCTGACATCAATGCCGATCTCCTCGTGCAGTTCGCGGATCAGCGTCTGTTCTGGGCGTTCGCCGGGCTCGACCTTGCCGCCGGGGAATTCCCACAGGCCGGCCATCGTCTTGCTGGCCGGGCGCTGCGCGAGCAGCACGCGCTTGTCGGCGTCGACCAGCGCGCAGGCGACCACGAGGGTAAGTTTGATCTCAGCCATACGCGGATGGTTCCGGCCCAGGACGCTTCACGAGCGGTAATCGCCGTTGATCGTGACATATTCCTTGGTGAGGTCGCAGGTCAGCACGCGGTCGCGGCCCTTGCCGAGCCCAAGGGCGATCTTGATCTGGATCTTGGGGCTCTTCATCGCCTCGGAGACTTCCGCCTCGTTGTAGGACGGATCGCGCGCGCCGCTCCTGGCGACGCGGATGCCGTTGAACGAGATCGAAAGCTTGTCGCGATTGGCGGGCTCGCCGGCCTTGCCGACCGCCATCACCACGCGGCCCCAATTGGCATCCTCGCCGGCGATCGCCGTCTTCACCAGCGGCGAATTCGCCACCGACATCGCGATCCTGCGCGCCGAGGTTTTGGTGGTAGCACCCTCGACGATGATCTCGACCAGCTTGCGCGCGCCTTCGCCGTCGCGGGCCACCTGCTCGGAAAGATTGGCGAGCACCTCGCGGAACGCCCTGGTAAAGGCTTTCAGCCGCGGATCGCTGGCGCGCGTGATTTTCGGCGCGCCATCGGCTGCGGCGGTGCCTGTGGCAAAAGCGAGCAGGGTGTCCGACGTCGAGGTGTCGCTGTCGATGGTGACGGCGTTGAACGTATCTTCGACGCCGCTCTTGAGCAGCGATTGCAGCACGGCTGGCGATAGCGGCGCGTCGGTGAACACGAACGACAGCATCGTTGCCATGTCGGGCATGATCATGCCGGCGCCCTTGGCCATGCCGTTGATGCTGACCCTGGTCTTGCCGAGCTTGACGGTCGCGGTCGCGACCTTCGGAAAGGTGTCGGTGGTCATGATCGCGCGGGCAGCAGCCATCCAGTCGCCGGGGGCCGCGCTTTCGGCCAGCGTGCCCAGCACGCCATCGAATTTGGTGGCGTCAAGCGGCTCGCCGATCACACCGGTAGAGGCGAGATACACCTCATTGGCGCTGCAGCCGACCGCCTTGGCGGCGAGCGCCGCGGTCAAACTCGTTGCCTGCCGCCCGGTCTTGCCGGTGAAGGCATTGGCATTGCCGGAATTCACCACCAGCGCACGGGCTTTGCCGCTGCCCAGTTTGGCGCGGCACCATTCCACCGGCGCGGAGGGGCATTTCGACTTGGTGAAGACGCCGGCGACGGTGGTTCCCTTGTCCATCACCGCAAGCAGTACGTCGGTGCGCCCCTTGTAGCGGATGCCGGCGGCGGCGGTCGCAAGCCTCACGCCCGCGATCACGGGCATGTCGGGGACTTCGGTCGGGGCGAGGGGAGAGACGGCAGAGGACATGGGTGGCGCCTTATCGACAGGAAAGCTGGGACGGTCATGGCTCGATTTCTCGGGCCACCCACGTCTTCAGCATCCGTCAAGGAAGGCCTCAAGACATGGATGCCCGGCACACCTAAGCGTGCCGGGCATGACGTCTCATTACTGAAGTCTGGCAGCGAAGTCGATTTACTTCTTCGCCGGCGCCATCTTGGAATCCTTGGCGGCATCGGGTTTCGCGGGATCCGGCTTGGCCTCGGGCTTCGCGGCCGTCTCGGCGGGCTTGTCCATGCGCTCGACCTTGGCGGCCTCGCGCAGTTTCGCCACGTAGTCGGCCTGCGCCTTGCGCGTCACATAGGTCTCGATCTGGCCCTTGACCTGCTCGAACTCGGGCGCCTTGCGGCTCCGCTTCTCCTCGACCTTGATGACGTGCCAGCCGAACTGCGACTTCACGGGATCGGAGATCTTGCCGGGCTCGATCGCGAACGCCACCGCCGAGAATTCCGGCACCATCTGCTCCTTGGTGAAGAAGCCGAGATCGCCGCCGTCGGAGGCGCCGGGGTCCTTGGATTTCTTCTTCGCCAGGTCGGCGAAATCAGCGCCCTTCTTCAGCTCTTCCGCGATCGCCTTGGCCTCGTCCTCGGTCTCAACCAGGATATGCCGCGCGTGAACTTCCATTTCACCGGTGATCTGCTTTGACGCCTCCTCATAGACCTTCTTCATGGCCTCTTCGGTGGTCGCAGCCTTACCCTCGGTGGCCAGCAGGCTGTCCATCAAAAGGCGGCTGCGCGTGAACGCCAGGCGCTTCTTGAAGTCGTCGGAATTCTCGACCTTCTTGTCCTCGGCGGCCTTGGCGACGATCTTCAGGTCGATCAGGAAGGCCAGCACGTTGTCCTTCTTGGTGGCCGGATCCATCTGGGCAAGGCTGGCGCCGAGTTCCTCTTCGGCCAGCGCCACGTCGCTCTGGCGGATCTCCGCGCCGTTGACCTTGGCGAGCACGGGATTGTCCTCGGCGCGAACCGGCAGGCCGGCGGCCAGAATCGCAGCCAGACAGCCCGTCACGGCCAGGGAGGCCAGGCCGAAGCGCAGGCCGGTTTTCGTTTCCGGGAACGGGGAGGTCATGGAAAATCCTTGTCTGGAAGAAGGGAAGGTTCTCAGGCGGCGGGACACTCGCCCAATCATGGGGCCTTGGCAACGCGAAAAGTCTGTCAAAATGATGAATTCCTTGACATCTTGGTGCGTTGACAAGCCTCCGGCCCAGCCATATCTCTGCCGGATCGCATCGACGGCGATAGCGTTTATTTTGCTGCGCTTTTTGCCGTTGAACCTTGGATTGCCTAATTCCCACTCATTTGGCGGATGACCCCCGGCTTGGGGCGTTTGCCGCGACGCGTCACGGTGAGTTGATAGGCAACTTGGTGGACCATTTCACGGCTGCAACGCAGAACGGCAAAGACAGGAACTTCGTATGATCGGCGCGCTCGCCCGCAAGTTTTTCGGCTCCGCCAACGACCGGCGCGTGAAGGGATATCAATCCCGCGTCAATGCCATCAACGCGATCGAGCCCGAGCTCGCCGCGTTGTCGGATGAGGCGCTGAAGGCCCGCACCGCCGAATTCCGCCAGCAGCTCGCCAACGGCAAAACACTCGACGACATCCTGGTTCCGGCGTTCGCCACGGTGCGCGAGGCGGCCAAGCGCACCCTCGGCCAGCGCCATTTCGACGTCCAGCTGATTGGCGGCATGGTGCTGCACGAGGGCGACATCGCCGAGATGAAGACCGGCGAAGGCAAGACGCTGGTGGCAACGCTTGCGGTCTATCTCAACGCGCTGGCCGGCAAGGGCGTCCACGTCGTCACCGTCAACGACTATCTCGCCCGCCGCGACTCCGAATGGATGGGGCAGATCTACAGCTTCCTCGGCATGACCACGGGCGTGATTGTGCACGGCCTCGACGATGCCGAACGCAAGGAAGCCTATTCGCGCGACATCACCTACGGCACCAACAACGAATACGGTTTCGACTATCTGCGCGACAACATGAAGTACCGCCTGGAGGACATGGTCCAGCGCCCGCACTTCTATGCCATCGTCGACGAAGTCAACTCGATCCTGATCGACGAGGCGCGCACGCCGTTGATCATCTCCGGCCCGCTCGACGACCGTTCGGATTTCTACAACACCATCGACACATTCCTGCCCAGGCTCGACAAGACCGATTACGATGTCGATGAGAAGCAGCGCACCGTGACGCTGACCGAAGCCGGTATGGAGAAGATCGAGACGCTGCTCCGCGACGCCGGCCAGCTCAAGGGCGATTCGCTGTACGACGTCGAGAACGTCTCGGTGGTCCACCACATCAATCAGGCGCTGCGCGCCCATTCGCTGTTCACCCGTGACAAGGACTACATCGTCCGCGACAATGAAGTCGTCATCATCGACGAATTCACCGGCCGCATGATGCCGGGACGACGCTATTCCGAAGGGCTGCATCAGGCGCTGGAAGCCAAGGAGCACGTGCAGGTCCAGCCGGAAAACCAGACGCTGGCCTCGATCACCTTCCAGAATTATTTCCGGATGTACGAAAAGCTTGCCGGCATGACCGGCACGGCGGCGACCGAAGCCGACGAATTGTTCGACATCTACAAGCTCGAGGTGGTGGAAATTCCGACCAATGTCGAGGTCAAGCGTCTCGACGAGGACGACGAGGTCTACCGCACCCAGAACGAGAAATACGCCGCGATCCTGGCCGAGATCGAACGCGCCAATAAGCGGTTGCAACCGGTTCTGGTCGGCACCGCCTCGATCGAGAAGTCGGAAGTGCTGGCGGAGTATCTGAAGAAGAACGGCTACAAGCAGATCGATTTCGGCTCCGAGTCCGGCATGGAGAAGCTCTACGCCGCGGCGCGCGCCGGCAAGCCGGCCAAAATGTTCGCGGTGCTGAACGCGCGCTTCCACGAACAGGAAGCCTATATCGTCGCCGAAGCCGGCGTGCCCGGCGCGATCACGATCGCGACCAACATGGCCGGTCGCGGTACCGACATCAAGCTCGGCGGTTCGCTCGATATGCGGATCCAACAGGAGACCGCCGATATCACCGACGAGGCCGAGAAGGCCGCCAGGATCGAGCGCATCAAGGCCGACATCGAGCGCTTCCGCGAGATCGTGCTGAAGGCCGAGGACATAGTCGAGGTCGAACCCGCCAAGGGATCGAAGCCGGCCAAGACCGTCAACAAGCCCGGCGGGCTCTACATCATCGGCTCCGAGCGCCATGAATTGCGGCGCATCGACAACCAGTTGCGCGGCCGCTCCGGCCGTCAGGGCGACCCCGGTCGCTCGAAATTCTTCCTGTCGCTGGAAGACGATCTGATGCGGATCTTCGGCTCCGACCGGCTCGATACCATGCTGACGCGGCTTGGCCTCAAAGAGGGCGAGGCCATCATTCATCCCTGGATCAACAAGGCGCTGGAAAAGGCGCAGCAGAAGGTCGAGGCGCGCAACTTCGACATCCGCAAGAACCTGCTGAAGTTCGACAACGTCCAGAACGACCAGCGCAAGGTGATCTTCGACCAGCGCGTCGACCTGATGAAGGACGACAGCGTTGCCGAGACGGTCGCCGACATGCGCCACGCCTTCGTCGAGGACGTCGTCACCAAGCACGTGCCCGAGCACGCCTATGCCGAGCAGTGGGATGTCGCTGGCCTCAAGGATGAATTGAAGCGCGTGCTCGACGTCGACCTGCCGGTCGATGAATGGGCCAAGGAAGAAGGCATCGCCGACGAGGAATTGCTGTCGCGGATCGAGAACCATGTCGACCAGCACATGGCTGCCAAGGTCGCGCAATGGGGCCCCGACGTGATGCGTTACGTCGAGAAGACCATCCTGCTGCAGACGCTGGATCATCTCTGGCGCGAGCATCTGGTGATGCTCGACCATCTGCGCCAGGTGATCGGCCTGCGCGGTTACGGCCAGCGCGATCCGTTGCAGGAATACAAGTCGGAAGCCTTCAGCCTGTTCGAGGCGATGATCGCGCATCTGCGCGAGGCGGTGACGGCGCAATTGATGCGCGTCGAGATCGTGCCGCCGGAAGAGCGGCAGCCGGTATTGCCGGCGATGGAAGCGCACAAGTTCGACCCGAATACCGGCGAAGACGAAATGGCGTTTGCCAGCGCTTCGCTGGTGCCCGCAGCCGCCGCCGACCGCGATCCCAAGAATCCCGCAAGCTGGGGCAAGGTCGGCCGCAACGAGGATTGTCCCTGCGGCTCCGGCAAGAAGTACAAGCACTGCCACGGCCGCCACGTTTAGTAAATTATTTCAATGACTTAATTGGACTCTGTGTCTAGAACTGTGTGAGATTTGTCTAACGCTCCGTAGTCATTTGAAATGCTTCCAATCCGTGTGGTGCTTGCCGATCTGCAGGGGCACCACGAATGGAAGGCACTCGCTATCTTGAAGATGGCAGGCTCACGCTTTTCAAGCGCTCTGGCGTTTTCTACGCTCGCATTCGACTTTCGGCTTCAGGCAGATACATCTGGCGGTCCTTGAAGACCGCAAACGAGCAGAACGCTATCGACCTCGGCCGTAGGTTGCTGTTCAATTTGGAACAGAGAGTCGACCAGGGCCTACCGCCAAAATCCAAATTATTTGCAGCCGTCATCGACGACTACATTCGGTACCGGGAGCGAGATCATCGCCACGGCAAGACCTCGGCTGGAATGCTGAGGCAGATCATTCGGGTTTCGAAGTTCTGGCGGGAGTACGCTGGAGACCTGGCCGTTGAGGACATCGACGACAAGGTTATGCGGGAGTTTATCCCGTGGCGCCGGGATTATTATGCGAATTTCAAGAAGCTGCCGAAGAACGCCAAGCTGCATCCCACCGACAAAACGCTCCAATGGGACATGATGCTTGGAAAGGCTGTCGTTCGGTGGGCGCACGAGCAGGGCCTGCGGGGTAACAAGCCGGCTATAACCGTAACCTACACACCGAAGAAGAAGCGGGTGCGACCGGCATTCGAGCTTTGGGAATACCGTCAGCTTTGGCGCACGTTGTGTAGGCGGATCAAGACCGCAAAAGATGAGCGCATTCGCAGAAGCAGAGAGTTACTCCGCCACTATGTGCTCGTGCTGGCGAATTCTGGCATTCGGACGGGCGAAGCAAACAAGCTGAAAGTGCGAGACGTTCATCCGTTCAAGGATGACAAGGGACGCAACAATTTCCGCTTCATAGTCAGGGGAAAGACAGGGGAGCGGGACGCAATTGTCAGGTCAGTCGCAGCTAAGAGATTAGACAAATATTTGACAAAACGCCGAGCTGAAGATCCCGCTGGCCTTCTGTTCGCCATGCCGGACGGATCACAAATAGTCTCGATGATCGATCAGTTGAACGCTGCACTCAGGCAGGCCGGGATCGAGAGGAGTAGCTTCGGGGAAAAATATTCGGTCTACAGCTTGCGTCATTTTTATGCGGTGAATGCACTACGGAATGGGGTCGGAGTATTTGAGGTCGCCCGAAACATGGGTACGTCAGTTCAAATTATTCAGGAGTATTATGGTAAGCAGGCCACCTCGGCCGTATTTGCGACCCGCTTGGGCGACTAGGCTGCCTGGCAATGTCATCGCCACGTTCTCCCTTTATACGTAAGTTTCCAGGCCTGATTTGAATTTGTGTTCACTTTGGAACTGACGGCTCGGCTGCGGCATATTAGGATCGGAAATGACGAAACCCTACGGTTAGGACCCGTAAGCACGAGGTTGTATCATGCAGCGTCGCCAATTTGCCCCGCACACATTTGAAGATCGAATTGCAGCCGAGAAGGCCCGCCTAGAAGCACAGGTAGCCAAGTGCAAGCCGGGTCCACAGAAGGACGGACTGCTCAAGAAGATAAGCCAGCTAGAAACTGCCTCCCATATAAACGAGTGGCTTACTTCTCCGGGGCTCCAGCCACCAAGGTCCGCATAGAAGTAAGGACCCGCAGTTGGCGGCCCCTTTCATTCTGCTTCCAGCCTCGGGGGTAGCGGAATTTCGGATATCCATCGGACAATGGTTATCCTTAGTCACAGTGTATCGGGAGTGCGTAACGGGGATGACTTATCCTCGTTCAGCAGCTCCTGCTCAGCCAATCGCCAAAACTCTTCATCACGCCCCTCGGGTTGTCCATTTTGCTCCCAAAGCTTGTAAGCTCTCGCAGCGATCTCTTTATCACTAGGCTTGGTCATGACCGTACCTCCAGCTTGGAACACGGTCTCACCTTGGGGAGTAATGGGGCTTTTGGCGAGGCCGTGCTAGCCCAGCAGTCGTGTGGGCTGGCGTATGGATTCAAGTCAACCTGAGCCCGGTGGTTCACTTCAGCGATATTTGGGCGGATCACCCGCCAGGACCTGCCATTGACTTGAGAATTTCCTAATTTCTTTTGTCCAACTCGGAACAAAGTCACCTTCTCGGCATAGAACCTCGCATGGATGAGTTGGACAGGCGCAAGGAAGAAGCCCTAGTCGTGGTGTCGCTGAGCACCGCGACGCTAATAGCATGCTTTGGTATTGCGCTTGCGCTACTCTAAGCCGCCTCAGTTCCGGCTAAGGCCCGGACATCTTTCGCAGATGAATTTGACCATTCGGGCTTTAGTTCCGTGGAGATAGCCCGTGAACCGGATTCTCAAACCCGTTACTTACGTTTTGGCTGTCGCGTATTTCCTGGTGGATGCGGTTTTCATCGCTGTCGCCAAGCCGGTATCCGACTGGCTTGCCAAGCACTTGGTGCTCAGGAAGTTGCGGTCCTGGATCAGATCGCTCCGGCCCTACCCATCGCTCGCGCTGTTTTCAGTTCCTGTGATCATCTTGGAACCGGTTAAACCCGTAGCGGCCTATCTGGCCGCTACAGGCCAAATCGTGAGCAGTGTTCTGACGTTGATCGTCGGCGAGCTTTTCAAGCTTGTGCTAATCGAGCGTCTATTCAGTCTCACCCGAGACAAATTGATGAAGATTCCGGCATTCGTTTGGGCATACACCAGGTTCCAACAAGCCAAGGCCTGGTTAGAAGCCACCGAAGCTTGGCAAGCCATACGGACGCTGGGCAGGGCCGCTCGCAGTTACATCGCGCAGATGAAGCGATCTGGTATTGTGTGGTTTGGCCAGTCTTAGGGTGAACAGGCCCGATGTTTTAACGGGAACCCATTTGATGATGTCGCTGCCACGCTCACCTCGGGCTTGCTCATTGGAAAGAGAAAACATTGTTTAGCTGGTTCAGAGGGGATAGCCGGCGAAGGAAGATCCGGGAGGATCGAAAATATCTCGAAGCACGGGTGCGGCGTTTCTTAAAAAGTTACTTGGCGGCAGAGGGGACGACAAAACATCGATATTACGAGGCGGTCGAGGGAGCATCTGCTGCATGTCACCCTGGAATTACCAATCCAGCCTTGGAAGATGTACACATCGCGGAAGCCACTGCAGAGGCGGCGCTTAAGGTGGTAAAACGGCGCGGTCAACGAGCTAGCGATAGCCACGAGGACTTGGCGATGTTGATTACGGATGCTTACGCCACGGTTGCTGTTGCATACCGGCGTGCCGCTGGTGTGTATGCCATTGACCAGGAGATGCATCGACTTGGGACTGCGGCCGTGCACCTTCTTACGATGGCAACGTCACACATGAAAGCTCATCCAGACGGAAACGCTGCCTGACGCAATCTTCGCTCAGATGGGCAACTTGTCTCGTGGGAAGCATTTCAGGAATCTTGTTCTGTGCGAATTGTTTCTAATCTCTATAGTCGTGGGATCAATTATCGTCAGAAGGTAGTTGATCTTTTGTCTGAACCAGAATCGCCTTCGAACATCGGGCAATTCAGTTACCCAATAACCGTCCTCTGCTGGCTTCATTGAAAACAGCGTGCTGACTGCCTGTATGTTCTGTCTGACCTCATACCGCTTGTTTTCGTTAAATATATGCAGCTCAGCAATGAATTTCCGAGTCACCGCTTCGATGCCTGACAGCCTTACAGTGAAGCAAGCTTCATCTGGACTGATAGGAAAATCGGGATTTAGGGCGACCCACACCCCTTTGATAGGATAGATGTCGGCAACAGCCGGAGAACTTAGGAGCAGACCTACCAGGCCCATTAATTGAGCGCAGTCTGCTAATCGCTTGTGGATTCCAATATGAGAGGTCCTCATGTCGAACCTCCATCACCTTGCCAGATATTGATACCAGATCTAGGTCTTTATGTCAGCCGCCTCGAACACGCCCGAAGAGAAAAGACATTTCAATGATTCCAAAACGTCCTAGGGACCCAACCAGCTCGCCAAGGCGATCATTGACATCGCCACGAGCGAGCGTTCTGACGTACCACCTGACGACAAAGACCCCGCTGCGGTACAGCGGGGCCTGAGATGCATTGCGTGCAGCTCGCTCCGTGAATACGGCGCGACCCGTAGAGAAGTCGACGTGAAAGGGAAGTGACCCCCAAGCAACTCCCCTTGTCGTCACATCAAGCCGTCAAGCCGCTTTGTTCTTCTCAATCAAATTTTCGAATGGCTTCGTCGTCTGCTTGAAAAGGTCTGAATAGAGCTCAGAAATTCTCTTCGTTTCCGCTACGAACGTTTCATATGCGTTCTTTGCGTATTCGCTCTGAAGCTCGATCAGCTTGGCGGGCTCTTTAATGCTGGTCAGCTGAGAAATGAACTCAGATCCATGTTGCATTAACTTTTTGGCGAAGTCCGCATGGGCGTTCGTAACTGCCTGAAGCGAAGATGCGAATGTATGTGCCGATGCCGTTGCCGCTTCACCGAAGTCTTTAGTAGCCTGCTGTATTTGCTCTACGTTGCTCATTTTGTACCCTGTGAGTGAAAGCCCACGCCCTTATGCCGAAGTAAAGCTATTGGCATGCAGTTATGATAGCAGTGTGACGGTCGGTAGAGGGAACCTTGTAATCCCAGCCGCTGCTGTGCTGAAGGCGATTGAACTGGTGCAGCAATGGTGGGTGATACGAATGTGGAAGCTGATAAATTGAGATTTGGAAAAAGGCGAGACGAGGTGCGGTTTATACCTTGCATGATACGATACGCATGAAATCAAGAGATGGAGCAACGCAGGCGGTTATTTGAGCCGCTCCTAGCGCCTAAGGGCACTCTTATGTCTGTGGACCAATTCAAACAGTTTGCGGCTTACAACAAGTGGGCCAACGCACGTCTTTATGCCGCAGTGCTTGATCTGTCAGAACCATCTTACCGGCTTCACATCGGCGTCTTCTTCGGTAATCTTCACGGCACACTTAATCATCTGCTGCTCACGGACCGCCTCTGGTTGAAACGGTTGACAGGTGAAGGCGACCACCCAAACCGTCTAGATGCCATCTTGTATGAAGACCGCATGGAATTGGCCCGTGCACGTATTGCAGAGGATGAACGGCTCATAACAGTAATCGAAAAATACGACGAAGCAGCGCTGAGAGGTCTGCACAGCTATAAAACTACCTCAGGAATGCCGCAGTCGCAGGTTCTCGGAGATATCTTGATGCATCTCTTCAATCATCAGACGCATCACCGTGGACAGGCACATGCCTGCCTCTCAATTCTAACGGGGGATGAGCCGCCATCCCTTGATCTTCTTGTTTTTCAGCGGGGCGGCACAGCACCAGATCTTCAAAAACTTACTTCGAGCTGACCATTATTAGCGAGCTGAGTAGGTGGCAAAAACGGCGTGCAGAAAATCCATCTCTCCCACAGCAAGCCAGAGCTTCGGGTTAAGCCGACCTTCCGTGCGTACTTGGGGCCGGAATGGCATGGGGCTTTGACCTAAATCAAAGATCTCGATGCGAACTCGAACTTCGCTTACAGAGCATTGAGGAAGCTATCTCTCTGTCTCTCCGACGTTGAGGATGTTTTCTTCAATGCTAAACCGCGGGCGTTTTCGGGTTGTCCTTCCACACCCGAGGGCGTCCGCTTGCGCTTTTGCGTCCACCCAGCCGGATGAAAACGACTGCGGTGATGACATAGCGTCAGCGACATTCAATCAAAAATTTTCGCGTCAATTCGAGGTCATACGGACAAAATCGGATCAAGCCGCTTAGGGCTTCTCTGCACCGGCACAGTTCTGTCAAACCAGTCAGGAACAAAAAGCCCTTATGTCCGTTACCGAACTCATAGGGGAGTGCTTGCCATGTACCCTTGGCCGTTTGGCGAATTCGATAACGTGATGGACGAAGCGCTCAGCATCGCCATGGACTATCTCATTCGTACCGACCAAGCCGTTAATTTCCGGAAAGCACAGGCCCTAGCCGCCAATACCATAGCAGTCGCCTGGCGCTCGGGCGTGAGGAACCGGCTGCGGCTTACTAATTTGGCGATAAGTGCGGTGGAACAAAAGCACAATCGACTGCGACAATGAATTCCGGGATCGCGATGTGCTCAATTGCCATGATCAACGAAGGCGTTAAGAGGTAAAATTTAAACCGACAGGGGAGACGGTCATGGCGTCGATCACGGCTATTGCCAACGATTTCTTTGCCGCTTGCGAGACTGGGAAGGGGTGGGAAGCCTGCAAGGCTTACTGCGCCCCGAATGCGACATTCGCCGCACAGGCCGAACCGCTTGCTGGCATTAAGACGCTTGCGGAATACACGGATTGGATGAAGGGACTAATGACGATTATGCCGGACGGCAGCTATGAGGTGAAATCCTTTGCTACTGATACCGAGCGAAACAACGTCGCTGCCTACGGTGTCTTTTCGGGTACTCATACCGGTCCCGGTGGTCCGTGCGAGCCGACCGGCAAAAAGACGACCTCGGATTATGTCTATGTGATGCAGTTCACCGGCGACAAGATCAGCCACATGACGAAGATTTGGCATTCTGGAATGGCGCTAAAGGAACTAGGCTGGGCTTGAACGGACGTTGGGGCCCGAGGTCAGACTGCACCCGAGTTAATTTTACTAATGCAGGATATATTCAGTCTGTCGGAAGATGCTGAGTTCGATGCAGGTTGGTGGGTACTTCGATAAGCCAACAATACTCATAAGCACGATTGTTAGGGGGCTACTTTGGAAATCACGCACAAGTTTCTCACGACTAATGGGATCAAGATGCATGTCGCGATGGCAGGCGAAGGCCCCATCGTGCTGCTATGTCATGGATTTCCCGAATCTTGGTATTCGTGGCGGCATCAACTCAAGGCATTGGCAAAAGCTGGCTACTGCGCTGTCGCACCTGACATGCGCGGCTATGGCCAAACCGATAAACCGGAAGCAATTGACCAATACACACTGCTTCACCTGACCGGTGACATGGTCGGTCTTGTCGAGGCGCTTGGTTCTAAGGAAGCGGTCATCGTGGGACACGACTGGGGCGCACCGGTGGCTTGGCATTCAGCTCTATTTCGACCCGATAAGTTCAAAGGTGTTGTTGGTCTTAGCGTTCCATTCCGTCCACGTGGCGACGTACCTCCCACGACCACCATGACCGAGACGAACGACGCCATCTTTTATCAATTGTATTTTCAAAGGCCGGGCGTAGCGGAAGCTGACCTCGAAAAGGATGTTAACCGGTCATTGAGCACCATGTTGCTCGGTGTCGCTGGAAGGGCGAACGTTGAATCAGCCAGTGTGGGAATGATTCCGAAGGGCGTATTTTGGTTGGACAGTCGAATCCCTTTGAACGCTATGCCACCTTGGATCACTCAAACCGACATTGACTTCTACTCAAACGAATTTAAGCGATCCGGATTTCGTGGGGGCCTCAACTGGTATCGCAACATTGACCGAAACTGGGAATTGCTTGCGCCGTGGGCAGGCGCAAAGGTGACCGTTCCAGCGCTTTACGTTGCGGGTGACCGCGACCTCGTAGTTCGATTCCGGGGCGCAGATAAGCTGATTGCGAATTTAGGACAGTTTGTTCCTCAACTACGAGAGAACATCCTGCTTCCGGATTGTGGACATTGGACTCAGCAAGAGCGACCAGAAGAGATAAATGCTGCGCTGATCAGGTTCCTAAAAGAACTCAACTGACGGGGCATCTTGGTTTTTGCATCATGCCATGGGGCGCAGGACCGGATTGCGCTCAAAATCGGGCGAGCATCAGTTTACCGTGCTCTTGAATAAGAACGGCAAGGGGGTGGTGGCCAATGTTTGGTTGGTTCAAATCCGAGCGGCGTGAGCGCGAGAAGAAAGTTAGGCAAGATCGCAAACACCTAGAAGAACGGGTGCGGCGTTTTTTGAAAGGCTACTTAGATGCCGATCAAGTGCGAAAGCCTGAGTTCTATCGCGCCGTTGAGGACATCAGCAAGGAATGTCAGCCAGCCGAATTAAGTTTAGGCCAGCCCGATGTGGATGATAGTCAGATAGCTGAAGCGACGTCTCAGGCAGCTTTTCAGATGGTTTTGGACCGCGCTGTGCGCTTCAGTGCGGACGACAAAGTTGAACACTTCGTCACAGATGCCTGCGCAACGGTTGCCGTCGCTTACCATCGTGCGGCTGGCGTCTACGTAGCGGACGAAAAGATGAAGGAATTAGGAACTGCTGCCGTTCATCTCTTAACGATGGCAACATTATACATCCGTGCCCAACAGGAATAGCCGGACACCCGGTCGGTTCTTCCAAAAGGATGCCGAACAAATCCTGCCGAATTAGGTTATGATTGTCGGTTGTGGGCGCGGAGACAATGATGATTAAGAACGGACTCTATTCGTTGACCGCTGTCGCCATCGATGGAGTGGATGTTGAAGTCGGTGGCGTCCTCATACTGCGCGACGGCAAGTTGCAAGGCGGCGACTCCTACGTCTTTTACACCGGGACCTACGCCTGTTCCGATGGTAAGTGGAAAGGTGAAATGATCAGCCAAGAACATACTCCCACTACGCGACCGACCGCAGAACGGGTCCAACACATCGGGTTTATCGGCACCTACGACGAGGCCGGTGCCGAAGCCGATGCCACAGCCCTCATTGGCAAGCAGCGTGTCCGATACGATGCAACGTTGCGCTTGTTGGTGGAGGCCTAAATTCAAGTTGCAATCCGAAAACAACCGTTCTTCAGCCCGCTGCCGATACGGCAGCGTCGAAGACGCTATCACGAAACTGGTTGCTGTGCTCGACACGAAGGAATTGGCCGAAGCGATCAACCGGCCAGAGAGCGGGTTTGGGCTGCGGGTGGTAAAGTAAAGACTTGCTGACGATTCGGAGGGGCCATGACCAAACGGCGGCAAACAACCGGTAACAGGTTAGCAAGTCCTACAGATCGACCAGCCGTGGAGAAACTACCGGCTCGGCGGTTTCCGATTCAGCGCGAAATACAGAAACTGCACGAAGCACTGAACGCTTTTAATGAGCGAATTGCAGAATTGGAAAGCGATGGTCATCAGGGTCGTGCGATGGAAGTGTTAAGAACAAATGCAATGGATTTCGCACGCCAGATCGACGAACTTCGAAGCCTATTAGTTGAACCCACTCTGAAGGATGGGCCGAAGGCGTCGTGATCGTGTTAAGGCGAGCCAGAAGTTGGAAGTTTCTCTGACTTGCGGGACCAATGCCGGAAATGCCGACCGGACAGTGGAACCCGCCACGCCAGCAGACGTTAAGCGGTTAGCGTGGAGAGGGTGTACCATGCGTGACTACCGCAATGCAGTAATAGGCTTCGCTATAGCGTTCTTGCTTGTCGCCGCGGTAGCGTTCCTTACGACGTTTGAATCTATTGATAAACGGTTGGCCGGCGATGATGCGCCGCCCGGCGCAATCGGCCTTGCAAGACCGCATTCGCCGCTCTACCCGGGCGAGCCGATCCGGAATTAGTTTTCAGGCTTAGCCGAATTCGAGTAAGCGCCAAGCCGATGCCGTTTAGGTCTTGTAGTTCCAAGGCATGAGTTCCGATGCGCTCGAGCGTCTGCGCCAGCCAGGCGAGCGGATCGACGTCATTCATTTTTGCCGCCTGGGCGATGGTCACCCCCGTACTCAACTCTCTTTCGTCTCCTTTGACCTGATCTGTTCAGTCCACTGAATCGTTCGGGTGAGCGTGAGATGAACCAATGTCAGCTGACCAGATCAGTTGACCAGCCTAACAAAACTCATAAAAATAACATGCTCAGGTTGCAATTGCTTGATGCCGTAGGACCCTTATCTGGGAGAGACCCGTGCAGGGGTTCGTACATATAGTCGACGACGATGCGTCCTTCCGGACAGCGATGGAACGTCGTTTGAAGCGAGCTGGTTACGAGGTTGCGGTCTATCCTTCGGCTCGGCCCTTGCTGGATCACGTGCCGAGCGAAGGTGTCCCGAGCTGCATCCTCCTCGACGTGCGGATACCGGAACTGAGCGGTCCGGAGCTGCAAGAGCGCCTGAGCGAACTCGGTTCGACAGTGCCTATCATATTCCTCACTGGGCATCCTGATGTTCCGACCACGGTGCGGGCCATCAAGGCTGGTGCGGATGACTTTCTGACCAAGCCCGTATCATCGAATGATCTTCTTCAGGCGGTTGAGCGGGCGATTGCACATCATCAGGTAACTCGTGGCCTGAAGAGCAAGCTGGACATCGTCCGCGCTCATATCGCGGCATTGACGCCGCGTGAGCGGCAGGTTTTTGAGCTTGTCATCCGCGGCAAACAAAACAAGCAGATCGCCCTCGCGCTGGGCGCCACGGAACGCACGATCAAGGCCCATCGCCACAGGGTGATGGAGAAAATGCAGGTCCAGACCCTGGCGGAACTTGTGTCCCTCGCCGAGCGGGTGGGCGTTCTTGCGTCGGCTACCCGACAGACCGTCTAGGCGGTCTTTGGTATCCTCAAGGACGCTAGAAATTGTCTTGTGCGAGCCACACAGAGTGGAGGTCTCGGTCCGAAACGCAAGCCAATGGTCGTCTGCGTAGTTTTGACAATGCGGATCGGGTTCAGTTTTAGGGGCCTCCACGACGTGTCGGTGACAGGTCAGGGATGTCGTGCTTGCAGGATCGGAACCTCGTTTTAGTCGTTGATGATGACCCCGGGATGCTGCGGGGGATAAAGCGACTGCTGCGGCAGTTCGCTTACGATGCCCTTCTGTTTCCGTCTGCAGAGGCCTTCAAAAACCACAGCGATTTTGAAACGGCGGCCTGTGTCATTCTCGACATCAACCTGAAGGATGGGTCAGGTATCGAGTTGAGGCATCGTCTCAAAGCTGCTGGCCATTCAGTGCCGGTCATCTACATGACCGCGAGCGACAACCCTGCCGTTCGCAAGGCTGCGATTGACTCCGGGTGCATCGCTTTTCTAACCAAGCCCTTCTCGACGCAGTCGCTCATTGAGCCGCTCAAGAAAGCTTTGGCAGGGCGTTCATAGGTTCCGTCGCGCCGAGCCCACTGTAAGCCACTCCGCATGATGGCGTAAGGTGACGCTAGCGGTTCAATGTTGAAATCGCGGTCGGCCTTTCGGACACTCGCAAAAAATCGATCGAACTTACGATCGCCATCGTCCCCGGCACGGACGTGGTGTCTACTGGTTAATCCAATATAAGCACAATATTTCTCGATCGCCTGTAATCCCGTTGTCGGGCTTATCGTTCTGCCTCGATGCGGTAGCTCTTATGTCAAAAACTGACATAGCGAAGTTAGAGCTGGCTATGTCAGGTAAGGCGCTTACAGTGTTGACATTATCGGATATCCACTACGGCACCGATAGCTGAGAGTTCTCTGCGCTCCCGCCTGTCTCAGGAGCGCATTATGAAGAACCTTTTCCTCGACCAACTCGGCGACGACGACTTCAAACGACTTGAGCCCTATCTCAAGATCGTACGTTTCAAGCAGCATTCGGTCTTGTTCGACGCAGAACGGGAAATCAAGCAGGTCTACTTTCCGACGGGTGCGGTGGTGTCTTTGGTCGTGGCGCTCGGGTCAGGGGAAATGGTCGAGGCTGCCATGGTCGGCGCGGACGGCCTCGTCGGGGCATCGGCAGCGCTTGACGGACGCATTTCTCTCAGCCGCGGAATTATCCAGCTGTCCGGCGACATCGTCGTTTGCAGCATTGACGGATTGAAGACGGCGGCATTGCAAAGTCCCAAACTGCTGTCCCTGCTCATTCGTCATGAGCAGACGCTATATGCTCAGGCGCAACAGTCGGCGGCTTGTTTTGCGTCACACCAGGTTCAGGCACGTCTTTGCCGTTGGCTGCTGCGGGCGAGGGACCTGTCGGGCACCGACACCCTACCTTTTACGCAAGAATATTTAGCGGAAATGCTGGGGGTCAGGCGAACAAGCGTGACTGACGTGGCGCACACCCTGCAGGCTGCCGGTCTAATCAAATACGTCCGCGGGAAAATCCAGATCCTCGATGCGGAAGCACTCCAAGACGCTGCGTGCGAGTGCTACGAAACGGTGAAGCGCCATTACGCAATGCTGTTGGGACCTGGCAGCAAGCGAAAGGCTGCGAAATAATAAAAAAGCAGCAATGTCGGGAACCCGACATAAGGGAAGCCGTTAGCCAGTATCATCGATCCGTCCGATCCCTTGGCTCGATCGATGACTGAGAGCGTTTTGTGCTCCCGCCTGAACTGAGCGGGTGAGCTATGTGTGAAAAATGTACAGAATTAGACGAGAAAATCGCGCACTATCGTCGGTTCACGACCTTTCCCTTTGATCCCCTCACGTCGGAGCGCATAGAGCGGTTGATCGACGACCTTCAGCGGACCCGGGACTCGATGCATCTCACCGATCAACGGTCCGCGGAATAAGGGCTCGTCAAGCCGTCCTCATTTTCTGGCCTTGATGGAACAATACCGCGCCTAATGGCCACGTTTATCAATCGAGTTGATATCCGCTGCTGTGATGAGAAAGAGGCGTGACACTCGCAAAAATCGCCGTCGATGAGTTTTGGCAAGCCGACCGCTTCATAGAACGGCATGGACTAAGCGGCCTCGGTTGCGGGTGCCTATCGTTTCACGTTTCGGACCTAGCGCGATGTCCGAGTAGGGTCCGCTGTCGGGGTAAGCGGAAGTTGGACTTCGGGGCTGTTGCGGCGGCTTTTCAACCACAACAGACAAAACATCTTTGAAGGTGGCGGGGTATAGAATGCGACGCCTGTGTGTTGCCGTATAAGCACATTGGCAAAATATAGGTGGCGTGTGCCGGTGAAAATACGGTTTGGAGTCTCCGCGGATGCTACGCATTAACAAGAAAATCGGCCGCTCCAGCCGATAGGGAGATCTCACTCATGTGGCGCTTAGCACGCATCGTTCTACTCGCCACTACGGCGAGCGCAGTTAGCGTATGTGCAGTTGCTGCCGACCTCCCGGCCCGAATGGAGCCTGTCGCGCCGGTCGCCTATGTGCCTGCGTTTTCATGGACAGGCTTCTACCTTGGGGGCGAGCTTGGGTGGATACAAACTAACCCCAAATACACGACGGGAGCGCTATTACTTGGGGCGCCATTCCTCGTAACGGCGGGGTCCGGTAAGAATGGCCTGACCTACGGAGTTCTGGCTGGTTATAACTACCAGGTCGGCCAGTTGGTGTTCGGCGTCGAAGGCGACTTCCAGGGCTGGACGGCCGGCGAGATACGGTACACCGCAATCACCGGAGATTTCCTTACGGCGCACAGCAAATGGGGCGGCTCGGTCCGCGGGCGCCTCGGCTACGCTGCCGATCACGCCCTGTTCTATGTGACCGGCGGCGCCGCGTTCGTCTCGAACGAGACATCTATCCCTACCACCGGGATCTCAATCGGCGGCGACGGCACGCGGGTTGGTTGGACGGTCGGAGCCGGTCTCGACTACGCTTTCACGAACAACTGGTTCACCGGGCTCGAATACCGCTACTCCCAGTACCAATCCAAGTCATTTGTATATCCGATACCGATCTTGAATCTCGGCCTGGTCGGCTTCAAGCAAGAATTGAGCAACAATCAGGTGACGGCACGCATCGGATATAAATTCTGACAGGCCGAAATTGCATAGTCGTTTCGATGCCCGATCATATAGGTTGTGCCGGCAGGGAATAATTTCAGAAAGCGGGAAGTTTAGTCATGTTCAAACATCTCATTGCGCTGGTGCTTGTTGCGCTCGCTGCGGCATTCGTCTCGCCAGCAGTTGCCCAGCAACCGCCGGGAACCAGCGTCGGTACGCTCGCTTGCAAGATGGCACCTTCTATCGGCTTGATCTTTGGGTCCCGGCAGCGCATGGCCTGCCGTTTCACTCCCAATGGTCCCGGTCCGCCTGAGGCGTATGTTGGCGTTATGGGCACAATTGGTCTCGATGTCGGAATCACGGCAGGCGGGGTCATGGCGTGGGGCGTATTTGCACCCACCGCAGGCCCGAGGCGCGGGGCGCTCGCCGGCACTTATGTGGGAGCAAGCGGCGCGATTGGCGTTGGCGTCGGCGTTGGGGCTAACCTTCTGTTCGGCGGAACCGGACGTTCGATCGCCTTGCAACCGCTCTCTCTCGAGGGGTCGGTTGGGATCAACCTGTCTCTCGGAGTTTCAAGTCTCACGCTTTCCTTGGCACAATGAGGATATAGCGAAAAGCATCCCGCAGCCTCCGTCTCGCGACCATGCGGCCATTTCGAGAAGCTGCCCGGTCCGGACAAGTCATCAGAGGACGTTCGATGAAAGTCACAGTGAAAATTCTGGCCAGGCTTGGACTGGTAACGTTGCTGGCCATCTTGTCAGTTGGCTCTGTTTCCGCGCAAGCGGATCTCGGGAAGACGATTCTAGAGAAGTTGACGGCCAGGGTTGCCAAGCTTGAGAGCGCCTGCGCCAAGGACATCAAGAAGTACTGCAGCACAGTGACGCCCGGTGAAGGCCGCATGATCTACTGCATGCAAGCTCACGAGGATAAGATTAGTGCCAAGTGTACGTTCGAATTGGAGGAAGCCGCTACGAACGTGCAAACCGCGGCTGACGTGCTGAAAGATGCAGTGATTGCGTGCAAAGCCGAAATAAATGGCGTGTGCGGAAAGATACTGCCCGGCCAGGGTCGAATCGCTGCGTGCCTGCTGTCGAACAAATCAACAGCTTCAGCCGGCTGTGTGGAAGCCGTACAGAAAATCGAATCCCTGACTGCTCAGTGACGGCAGTGCCGTTTCAAGTTGCGTGGTGAATATCTCCCATTGGCACAATGCGGACTTTGACAACTGTCCAACTTGAGCCCTCCATGTTCACGACTGGGATCGGATCGGATGTACGCCGATTTTCCCTCATCAAAGGGCCGAGGGTCTGTATGTTCGTATGTTCTGGAGAGAAGATGGTGTTCAGATCGACGCTGGCCATTACCGACGTGGTGCTGGTAGTTTTTCTCGCCCTACTTGCATCCGGCTCTTCCAGTTTCGCTCAGCAAACGACCGGGCAGTTATTGATATCGTCAGGATTTAATCCCATCGCCGCCACCACGCCGGAGATGGTGGCACGTTTAATGTTGTTTCCACCAAACCAATTCGTTTTGCGGAAGAAGGGCGACCGTCCCTACTACCTCTATGCGGACCCCTCAGGATGCACCTGCGCCTACGTCGGCAATGTGGCTGCGATGGATAAATACCGTGCCAGTTTTGGGGCGTTGCCTGCGGACACCCTGTCGTCTGGCGGCTTTACGAACCCCGAGCAGAACATGATCAACAGCATGGAGAATGATGATGCGGGAGCCCAGTTCAACAAGGACGTTTTTGGTCCGGATTTTTGATTCAGCGATTTGTTGAAATGGCGGTCTATTCGTTTGTCGTCTTCAGCGATCGCCAGTTGTGCCGCACATTCGGAGGATCAGCGAGTTTCGCACCCAGTGGATCCTTAGGCTATGGTCAAATAGCAATGTCGCCCACCAGGAAGCCGAAAGACCTATCGGGCCTGGCGCATGTCGTCCGGCAACGTCGTGTGCCGAGCCTTTCGCTCTAACTGCTCCGACTTCCGGCGAGCGGCTCTAATCTGCCGGTCCTCCTTGCCGATAGCTGCTATCGCTCGGAGGATCTGCCAGGGTGCGGCTTACTGGCGGGCCGGTCCGGTGCCGCGTTGTGTATTTACCGCCCACTTCCAACCGCTCGGAGCAGCAGTTTGAACTACGCGTGACTGGCCCAGTCACCTTTATGTTCCATTTGCAAAGCGGCCTAACCTACGTAGTCGGCCCCAAATGCCGCCAATCCCGCGTTGCGCAACCGAATGGGATACGCGGTCAGGATACGGCCGAATGGCGGTATCGGAAAGCCAAAGATTTCCCGAACGATGATCGCAACCTGAACGCAGCGAATGAGCTGGGGCGCCTCGCCGAGCAGATCGCCGAGCTGGAAGGCTCGGAAATCCATCAGAAAATCCGCGTGGCGCAAGACAGCATCAATGCCGCGAGCCGCGCGACGGGGATGTTTGGGGACGCGTTTCTACGAATGTTCCCTTTAAGCTTCGCGCATCGGGTTTCACTGCGGCTACGACCCGGAGCGCAGTTTTTGCAATTTTACCACGACCTTTTGCGGGAGACGCTTCAAGCCCTTCTCGGCGAAGCTGTGGACGAGCAGGTCGTGAACGACCCGACCGTAGCGGCAGACAAGCAAACCTACGACGAGGTTTGCGCCAAGGCACGGCCTGCGCCACGCAAGAGGGTGTTGCGCGACCGCATCGCGATCGTCAAGGCACCGACAAACCGTAGCAGGTCCGCCGTTAGAGCCACGGTCGGCCTGAGGCTAGATCAGGAGCAACGGCAAATCCGTCGTCTCTGGCTGGCGTTATTGATCGGCTGACATATTTCTTCCCTTCAGGAGACTGCTGACGGGGCGGATATCACGCAAAGTTAGATCGTTCGCTTCGCCGGGTCGAAGTCCAGAATTTGCGATAACAAGGACGTAGTATCGCAACGGCTCCCTACTTCTCTTAGTTCGCTTACCTCGGGCGTATTTGATCCGCCCTACACAACGTGCGCCAAAGCTGACGGTATTCCCAAAGCTCGAATGCCGGTCGCACCCGCTTCTTCTTCGGTGTGTAGGTTACGGTTATAGCCGGCTTGTTACCCCGCAGGCCCTGCTCGTGCGCCCACCGAACGACAGCCTTTCCAAGCATCATGTCCCATTGGAGCGTTTTGTCGGTGGGATGCAGCTTGGCGTTCTTCGGCAGCTTCTTGAAATTCGCATAATAATCCCTGCGCCACGGGATAAACTCCCGCATAACCTTGTCGTCGATGTCCTCAACGGCCAGGTCTCCAGCGTACTCCCGCCAGAACTTCGAAACCCGAATGATCTGCCTCAGCATTCCAGCCGAGGTCTTGCCGTGGCGATGATCTCGCTCCCGGTACCGAATGTAGTCGTCGATGACGGCTGCAAATAATTTGGATTTTGGCGGTAGGCCCTGGTCGACTCTCTGTTCCAAATTGAACAGCAACCTACGGCCGAGGTCGATAGCGTTCTGCTCGTTTGCGGTCTTCAAGGACCGCCAGATGTATCTGCCTGAAGCCGAAAGTCGAATGCGAGCGTAGAAAACGCCAGAGCGCTTGAAAAGCGTGAGCCTGCCATCTTCAAGATAGCGAGTGCCGTCCATTCGTGGTGCCCCTGCAGATCGGCAAGCACCACACGGATTGGAAGCATTTCAAATGACTACGGAGCGTTAGACAAATCTCACACAGTTCTAGACACAGAGTCCAATTAAGTCATTGAAATAATTTACTAAACGTGGCGGCCGTGGCAGTGCTTGTACTTGTCAACGAAAGCGAAATTGCGTGCGTGTGTCGCAGTAGCTTTGCAACCCTTGATTGTGCGTGTCAACTTTTTGTCTAGGACTCGCTTTTTCTTCTGTGCGTTCACGCCTCAATAGTCGCCGTAGCGTTACGAGCCTCGTCGATGCGTTTTGTTGTCCCGCAGTGTTTCGCAGCACCCCAACATTCCAAACGCATCGTCGGGCTTCGTCTTGGGCTGCTGGGTTTGTACTAGGGGCGCTGTGTTGAATGCGACCGAAAAGCTTTCACCGGTGAAATTTGGCAAGCTAACTGCCGACCGAGGAGGAGCAGATGGTGCGTATGGTCGTAGTGGTCGCATGCTCGTTGGCTTTTTTCCGCGACCGCACAGGACAGGTGGGTCTCCGACGATCAGTATGCCGAGAGGAAGAATTTTGCGGAAACTATAATCGCGAGGACGCCAATGCGATGGCTGCTGCATTCGCTTGTTCGTGATGGCGACCGAGCAACATCATGGAAGAGACCGTGACGATTGCCGCGCCTGGACAGCGATGGGCTGCGCAGGGGCCTCGCTGCTTGAAATGCCATCAGACGTAATGGACGAGTGATGAAGCCGATGTGAACCTTGGACTGCGCCCTAAACGGTCATGCCTATCCCCAAGCATAAGCACCGACACTAATACACAATCTATCAAATATCAAACTCTTCCCTTTGATCGTATTCATTTGAGCTTTCGCGCAGCCGGTGTGCGCAGTTTTCCGATCCGAAGTTCCATCGTCACTTTGAAACCGGTCAAAAAACTCGTGTGATGCTGTGCCGCGTCCGATCTGGTCCCGCAAAATCCCAGTGCGTGACCTGTCCTGCGACATGCGAATATTGCTTAACTGAGTGCGCGCATTGATTCCGTAGCTGCGGCAGTGAAACAGAACGCTCACTTTCTCAACACCCGTTCTCACCAAGCGCTTTGCGTATTTTGTCCCGCCGTTGCCGACAGCGTCGATCTCGATGTTGCGAAGAATTGCGCTTGATTCACACCGTCAACGCTGAGATGCAATACATAAGCGCAGCTCGCACGTGCAGCACCCGTCTGCCATCGATCGACAGATTGCGATCCGCAATCATCTATCATCGTGTCGCGATCTTCTGCCGTCGACCGATCTTTTCGCGAGACCGATCAAGCCGCATCGCAGTTCTCCCTCTTCAAGAAGAAGAGCGCGCGTATTCCCTTGCTGTGATGACATGTGAAGCCGTTCTGCGACGGTGCGCATGCGCCGAAGCCGCGATTTTATTCCAGTTCCGTCATGCGTCATCTCCGAGCGCTCGATACCGTCCGCAGAGCGAATTGCGCCTTGCGCCGCGACCGACGCTTATCAAAGCCGAATCACTTTGCTCTCGCGCGGAACCTCACGCTCACCAGCATTGAGACTTTGCTCCCGCCCGCCTCCCGCCTTCTCTCGGAGCTTCCGCTTCTCCGCGCTCCCTTATATATATTAGTGGGACCCCTTAAGGCTGGGGATACCTGCATAGCGCGCAGGATCACAAAATAAAAAATACGGTTAAGCCTCGTCGTGATGAAGGGGTTTGGCTATTGCCAGTCGGGCATCGCCCCACCGATTTCTGCTTTGCAACCTACCATGTCGTTACTTCTCGGCAAACCATTAGTAATGCGCGAGAGTCGTTTGTCAAAATACCAGGAGAGGGTTGAAAGACGTCGACCGGCTCCGCAATGAACTGGTATCCCGAGCGGTCGAGACACTTGTGCTCGAATGCATCCGAGAAAACAAAAAATACTTTTTTGAATTTATACCATTTTCGGCCGCCATCAATTCAATTACCTACCTACAAAGTTGAAGGTGCTCACCACCCTCACGCGAAGAGAACAGAAGTGGCAGTGTTGATGTTGACACGCCGTGAAGAGAATTGCTGAAGAGGTCGGATCGCGCTCGAAGGTGTCACTCGCCATCAGCGCGCGCCGATTCAAGAGAGGCCAAAAGGAGCAATGTTTCAGCGAGGCACGGGCGATTGGAAGCAATATCGTTCAATGTTCGGTCTGTCCAAGTGCGACGAAATTGATTTGCACTTCGGTAAGCGAGATAGATCGACTTCATACGACGAAGTAATGGCAGAAGTTACTGATAGAGTACAAAGCAGCCTCGCCGAAGCACAACGAGAGGGGCGACAATACCTGATGTTCGTCCATGGTTGGCGTACGTCCCGCAGGGGCAAGACAACTGCACGTTCACAGGTCCGAAATTTTATGCGTTCGAAGGAGGCAACCTCACTCATTGAACGGAAGCACTGCATACAGCACGAAACCGTATTCGTTGCTAAAGTTCGTCAGACGCTCGGCTAAGCTCTTCAGCGGGGTGCTATGAAGGCTCATGGGCTCAAGGCCAACATCGACGGCATGCAATCATGGTACGGCGGTCCATACCAAATGCTATCTCCTCATATCGGACGGAGCAGCGACTATCACATTCGCCGTCCTGCCCCATTTGTACTCGTGACGCACAAGGAGGAAGCAAACCGGCTCCTTGAAATCCGGCAACAAACGTTGGTCCTTACGAATGTGTTCAAGAATGAGATGCTCGTCTGCACGTGGATAGTCCCGTTTTGCAAACTTGATAAATTCGTCTATCACTTTGACCGGAACGCCCCTGGTGCCGTTTCGCATTCTGTATGTCCGCATCTCACCAGTCACAAACACGAATGCTGCAAACGATTGGTAGGTGCGCTCATTCCTGCTTTCCCAAGCAGGGGGACGCCCGCGAGGAGCGCGACGAGCAGCGGCATTCTCAAAAGCACATTCTAGCCTGCGCCGATCCTGAGCGGAGATCTTCGACTTCGCTCCTCTTTTGGGCCGCTCAAAATAAAATTCCTCCAGCTCGCGCATGTGTGATTTCAGCGCTTCGTCTACGTTCTTCATCTTCCAGGCCTTAAAAAGTTGGGCGTCGGCCAATTCGCACGACGGCCGACGATAAAAGGCTCTCTCATATATCCAAGCAGAATTGCACCGTGATGACGGGCAACTTTGCTGGTACCAAAACCGCATGAAGCGCGCCGGCCGAGGTGAGACGTCAGACTCGCAAAATTAGGCTCGCAAACACGCTTGTTCGCAATCGTTCGACAAATCCCTGAAACAGAAGCTATTTTTTTGAATTTGTACTAGCCCGATTTATCGCGGATTGGGGTACGAATCGTTTTGAGCGAGGTGAGCTTGTGAGTGACGAGGCGGGTAGATTGGTTTCCCGAATGGTCCCCGAGCTGCACCTAGCACGCTTCGCCGAGCGCACCAGCTCGCTTCGAACCCAAATG
>CAWGSN010000008.1:0-145231 GCA_963825225.1 uncultured Alphaproteobacteria bacterium | reverse complement strand
AAACCGCCGACCGAGACCGCGCGATCGAGCGACCATTTGACGTCCTTTGCCGCGACCGGCGTGCCGTCGTGAAATTTCGCGTTCTTCTTCAGCTTGAAGGTCACGGACATGTCGTCGATCTTCATGTCGTCGGCGAGCTCGCCCTTGAATTTGTCGCGGTCGTAGTAGGGCACGCCGCCCGGGCCGCTTTTCATTTCGTGGCTGATCAGGCGGTCGTAGCAATTCCAGGACACCTCATAGCCGGGCACGTTGGTGCCGACGCCATGAATGTCGAGATTGTTGGGGCCGCCTTCGGAGACGATCAGAAGCGTCTCCGACCGCGCATCGGCCTTGGCGGGGGAGAGAAGATCGCCGGCGCAGGCACCATCGCGCCGGCGGCCAATCCGGACCACGGATTTCAGGAAATCGCGACGCTTCATGGGGGATGCTCCAAACGCCTGAGGGGGAACGGCTTTGGGGCAGTAAATCGCAAGGTTCGTGCCAAACCTTAACGGAAGACGAACAGCGGATCTAAATACATTGATAAAACACAATGATTGTTGATTCCCATCGGAGGATTTAGCCCAGACCCAGACTATAAAGGCCTATTGCATACAAAGATGGCTATGCTTGCTCATTTATAGTGCAGACGTTTTCCGCCGGCCCTTTTACTGTGCGAACTCGTCGCACCCGTCAGACCGGCCAGAGCAAATCCTGCAATTCGAAGAGGTCCGCCGGCCTTTCGTTGCCAGTCCTCGATGCAGATATGCCGGGGACCGGGATCGCTCGCCCGATGCAGCAGCATCAGCGCCATCAGACGCCGCCTCACGTCCGGCGTGACATCGGCCCGAATATCCGAACCCCTCGAACAGACTGCGCACCCGCCGCTTCATGCCCGCGGTCATGAAGGCGCTCGGACCGAGCAAATCGTATTCGCCAAAACCTGTCATCACGTCGCCAAAATCGATCAGCCCCGTCAGGCCCCATTTGCTGCCATCGCGGCTCAAACAAGAAATTCTCCGGAATGTATTCGCCGGTGAGGATGACCGGTGGCTCGTCCAGAGAAATGAGCGTCGCGGCATCGCGCAAAAATGTCATCCAGCCCGTCGAGAAACTTTTGCGGCAAGCCGAGACGCGTGTGCCGCGCACGGCATCCCTTGATCTTGCCTTGCAATGAACCGCCTGCCATCCCGGCTCAATCCGGGAAAGCTCGCCGAGCGGTGCACGCTGCACTTCGGCAATGGGGTCGCGCCGATCTGGGTGGAGCACCCCGCTCCTTCTGATCTTCCGGCAAGCGCCCGCCACACTTCCACTGCCGAGGATGCCTTGTAGGCGCGTGATCACGAGATACGGCCAGCCGTCGCGCTCGCCTTCGAACCAGGATTTCCGGAATTCGGGACACTCAATCCGCCCGCGCAATTGCGCCAGCGAGACACGCTCGGAGACGAACTGGTCGCGAAGCATCGGCGGAAAGATCTTCAGGATCAGCTCATCGCCAAGGCCGATAACGAGGTTGGTACCGGTCGAAGCTGCGAAAGCGCAGCCGTTTTCACACCATGGCCGTGCGCAATGTCGAGTGCCACCGGCAGCCATCGCGACGGGTCGGCGCGCCAGGAGCGGAAAACGAATTCCCCAAAAAATTCAAATTCGAAAAGCTCGGCAGGGAAAGACCGTCATCTATCCGGATTGGCCCGCTCGAACTGACGGAGCAGGCGGTTGCCGCGCTCGACGGCGAGGTCCATCGCGTCCTGCGCGGACCTGCTTGCCGCTGGAACACCTGCTCGAGCTCCTCGTCGATCACATCGCGGATCAGGACGAAGGAGCCAAGCCGGATTCCCTTCGAGTGCTCGGTCGGCGGCTTCAAGGTGAGTCTGTTCGATCGAAATCGCCGCGCCGGGATTGCGATCGTAAAACCCCTGCGCCCCGGGTGAGGTCGAGGCGGCACGGGTGATCGGCAGATAACCGGTGTTCTGGTGCCAGCTGGCCTGAACTTCCGGCTTCGATAAATAGGCAAAGAACCTGGCGACGCCGCTATATTCGGCGCGCGGCCGGTCGCGCAGCACCCACAAGGTCGCGCCGCCGATGATGCTGTTTTGCGGCGAGCCGAAGACGTCGGGCCAGTACGGCATCATGCCGTAGCCGACCTCGAATTTCGAATTGGCCTTGATGTCGGCGCGCGTCGCCGACGAGCCGATGAAGATGCCGCACTCGCCTTTCTGAAAGCGAGGCTCGGGCGACTGGCCGCGGCCGCTATAGTCGAATACTTTGGCGGTCTGCCATTCAGCGAGCTGCGCGATATGGCGCACCACGATCGGATTGTTGAAGGTCAGTTCGGCGTCGAGACCGCCAAACCCGTTGGCCCTGGGTCGCAAGCGGCAGATTGTGGAATGCCGAGAAATTCTCGACATTGATCCGAGGAGGGCCAGGAGGTGGGGTCAGGCCGCAGACCAAGCCCGCCGCGCGCAGCCGCTTCGCTGCAGCGCCGACTTCGGGCCAGGTTTTCGGGGCCACGTCCGGATCGAGACCGGCGGCGCGGAAGAGATCCTTATTGTAATAAAGGATCGGCGTCGAGGCATTGAACGGGAACGACAGCATGTTGCCGGCGACGTCGGAATAATAGCCGGTGATGGCCGGCAGGTAAGCCGCCGGCGAGAACGGCTCCGACTGGTCGCGCATCAGGTCGAACACCGGATAGATCGCGCCCTTCGCCGCCATCATGGTCGCGGTCGCGATCTCGTTGACCTGGACGATGGCGGGCTGGCTGCGCGAGCGGAAGGCGAAAATCGCCGACGTCACCGTTTCGGTGTAGTTGCCCTTGTAGCTCGGCACGATCCGGTAGTCGGATTGCGAGGCGTTGAAATCGGCGGCGAGCTTCTCCAGCTGCTTGCCGAGTTCGCCATGCCACCAGATGGATCTCGGTGGCCGCCCGCGCCGGAGATGCAAGCGCGATAGCCGTGAAGACGAAACGAGCTGAGAAAAGCCTCAATACCACCTTCACGGATGAATTACTCTGCCCTGCCGCGACCGCGATGAAAATCTGTTCCAAGCGCCCTCATAGAGGCCCGCGGCCGCGGTTTCAATCCACCAGTTGAAACCACCTTGGATCGTCGCAGCGCACAATAACGATTGCATCCGGTCCGGATAGCCAAGCTCCGCCGCCTTCTGCTAAAAAGCATTGAACCTTTTCTTCCCGCCGCAGACCTCATCACAAGGGGATTGGTTGCCCGTGTACCGCCGCGCCGACCTTTCGCGGACCATAACGCTTGTTGTCGCGCTGTTTTTGACGGCGGGCTCAACGAGTGCTTTCGCGCGCGAATTTCGCGCCGCCGACACCCAGAACGAGGGATACCCGACCGTTCAGGCGCTGCTCTACATGGGCAGCCTGGTGGCGGAGCGCACCGGGGGCCGCCACCACATCAAGGTCTTCCATTCGCGCCAGCTCGGCGAGGAAAAGGAAACCCTCGAGCAGACCCGGGTCGGTGCGATTGATCTCAACCGTACCAACGTCGCATTGATCGGCACCATGGTCCCGGCGAGGAATGTGCTGGCGATGCCGTTTCTGTTCCGTTCGATCGAGCATTTGCAGAAGGTGCTGGATGGGCCGATCGGCAGCGAAATCCTTGGCAGTTTCGAGCCGTACGGATTCGTCGGTCTCGGGCATTTACCATTCCGGCGCCCGCTCGATCTACAACAGCGTCCGCCCGGTCACCTCGATGGCCGACCTCAAGAAGGATTGCGGCTTCGGGTGCAACAATCCGAACAGATGTCCGCGATGATCCGCTCGCTGGGCGCGGACCCGGTCGAGCTGCCCTATGGTCAAGTGCTGACCGGGCTCGCCACCAAGCTGATCGACGGCGCCGAGAACAACTGGCCGTCCTTTGTCACCACGGATCATTACAGGTACGCCGGCTTCTACACCCTGACCGAACACACGATGAGCCCGGAAGTGCTGGTCATGTCGCAAAAAGCCTGGTCCGGCCTCTCGGCCGAAGACCAGAAAATCTTCCGCGAGGCCGCACAACGGTCGAGCCGCTTCATGCGCGAAAAATGGCGCGATCTCGAGGAGCGCTCGCGCAAGCAGGCGGAAGCCGCCGGCGTCCGGATTATTACGGATATCGACCGCAAGCCTTTCGAGGCAGCAATGGCCGGCATCTACGACAAGGCGCAGCAGGATCCCGCGATCGCGCAGTTGATCGAACGCATTCGCAAGGTGGAGTGAAATTGGCAGGAGCCCGGCAACAGGAAGGATCGATGGAACGGCCGGCGGGCTTCGCCGCGCGCGGCCGTTTTCGCATCGTGCAGCTGCTGCGCGCGGTACCTATCCGCTGGCGCATCCTGTCGATCGCGGCCTTGAACTCCGCTGTAGTCGTGGTGCTGGCAGCCCTGATCTGGAACGGTGCCCAGGTGCTTGGTTCGGCCTGGGAGGATGTCCGCCAGGTGCGCGAATCCGACAAGATCCTGGCGCGCCTGGAAAGCGAAACCAGCCGCCTGCAGAACCTGATCCATCGCTACATCAATCAGCCAAGCCCGGAACTATTCGCGGAGATTCTGCTGCTGCGCGAAGCGGTCCTCGGCACGCTCACCACGCGGGCCTCGACCGACCCGATGCTGTCGGGGTCGGTGGAACAGCTTGAACGGGTCACCGATCGCTTCCTCAACGGATTTGGCGAATTGCGCGCGGTGCAGGCCACCATCGCGAAGACCTATGAGCAGCAGGTGCTGGGGCCGGCCAGGGACATGGCGGGGCTCTATTCGATCATAGAGGGCGCCACCGGCCACCGCGACGCCCTGATCTGGCCCTCGCTCGGAAAGTCCCGCGAGGCGTTCACCGCGATGCTGGTCGCCGCCAACGCCTATTATCTGTCGCTGGCGTCGGCATCCGCCGAGGACGCCCGCCGCAATACCGAGACGATCGAGAAGACCATCCCGGTAATGTCGGACCTCGCCGACAATGATCTGCAGCGGATGGCGTTGACGCGGCTGCATGCGCGGACGCTGGCGCTGCGCGAGGGGCTGGCGAAACTGACCGAGCAGCTCGCCAACCGCACCGAATTGCTGCGTAACACCATCGACGCCAGCCAGGCCGACGCGATCGGCGCCATTGACGAGCTTTCGGTGAAGATGCGCCAGCGCGAGCTGAAGGCGCAGGACACCTTCGACCGTACGTTGTCGAGTATTTCGCGCCGGGTGCTGTCGATCGCCGTGATCTTCCTCGGCATCATCCTGTCCGCCGGCGTCCTGATCGCGCTGTCGATCCGCCTGCCACTGCAGCAGATCATGGCGGCGATGCACGCGATCACGTCGGGCGATTACGATCGCTCGGTGCAGGGGACGGCCGCCAAGGACGAGGTCGGCGCGATGGCGCGCGCGGTGGAGGTGTTCCGCGAGAATGCCATCGCCAAGCGCAAGACCGAGGACGAGTTGCGCACCTCGAAGGAAAAGGCCGAGAGCGCGCTGCTCGAACTCAATACCGCGCAGCAGAATTTGATCGACGCCGAACGTCTGGCGGCACTGGGTGGCCTGGTCGCCGGCGTCGCCCACGAGGTCAACAACCCGATCGGCATCAGCCTGACAGTGGCGTCGAGTTTCGCGCGCCGCGCCGAAATCTTCGAGGCCGATCTGCGGACCGAACCGCTGCGGCGCTCCAAGCTCGACGAATTCGTCAAGACCTCGCGCGACGCCTCGCAGCAATTGGTGGCGAACCTGCATCGCGCCGGCGAACTGATCCAGTCGTTCAAGCAGGTGGCGGTGGACCGTTCCCATGCGGAGCGCCGGCAGTTCAGCCTCGGCGAGGCCACCGACCAGATCGTCGCGAGCTTGCGGCCGGTGTTGAAGAAAGCGGCAATCACGCTGTCGGTAGACGTGCCCGAGGGCCTTTTGATCGACGGCTATCCCGGTTCCTACGGCCAGATCTTAACCAATCTTTTCCTCAACGCCGCCAACCATGCCTTCGCCGATGGCCGTTCCGGGGCGATCTCGATTTCGGCACGGGCCCGCGGCAACGACGATGTCGAGATCATTTTTGCCGACAATGGGGCCGGAATGACGCCGGACGTCCAGCGGCAGGCGTTCGACCCGTTCTTTACCACGCGCCGCAACGAAGGCGGCACCGGACTGGGCTTGCATATCGTCTATAATCTTGTCACTCAACAGCTGGGCGGCCGGATGATGCTGGAGTTCAAGGCTGGGACAAGGCACCACATTCCGCATTATCATGCCGAAAGTCGCCAAGGGCGGCCCCACGATTACTGACGTAGCAGCCGACGGAACTCCTCAATGGCCGAACAGGACGATGTCCTCCACCTGATCGACGATTTCCGGAACCGTTCCGGAGGATCGGTCGTCCGCGCGCAAATGGAAGATCGCCGTTATCGACGACGACCAGGCGGTCCATGAAGGCACCCGCTTTGCCCTGAGCGACTACAATCTGCACGGCGCCACGCTGGAAATCCTCTCGGCCTATTCCGCGGCCGAAGGCCGCATCCTGATGCGGGACAATCCCGACATCGCGGCCGTGCTGCTCGACGTCATCATGGAAACCGACGTCGCCGGCCTCGACCTCGTCGAGTACATTCGCAACGACATCAGGAACGAGACCGTCCGCATCATCCTGCGCACCGGGCAGCCGGGCCAGGCGCCGGAGCGCCGCGTCATCGTCCAGTACGACATCAACGACTACAAGGCCAAGACCGAACTCACGGCCGACAAGCTGTTCACCTCGCTGACCGCCGCGCTGCGCAGCTACCAGCAGCTCGAACGAATGGTGCAGACAAGGCGCGGGCTCGAAATCATCATCGACGCCGCCTCGACCCTCTATGACTTCAAATCGATGCAGCGGCTCGCCGAAGGCGTGCTGACGCAGCTTGCCTCGCTACTCAATGTCGATTGCGCCGGCATATTAGTGTTGCGCGACGACGGTGCGCCCGGCAGCGAATTCTCCGTGCTGGCAGGCTCGGGCTGCTACAGCCGCTTTATCGGCACCACCAGTTCCAAGGCGCTCGATCCGGATCTGCGGGCGATGGTGGAAGCCGCCTTCCAGCGCCGCAAGAACGAGTTCGCCGACCACCGCAGCGTGCTTTATCTGCGCACCGGCAGCGGCCGCGAGGTCGTGGTGCTGCTGCAGGCCGAGCGCCAGTTGTCCGACACCGACCGCTCGCTGGTCGAGATCTTCTCCAGCCGGCTGTCGATCGCGTTCGACAACGTGATCCTTTACCAGCAGCTGCACGAGGCCAATACCCAGCTCGAGGACCGCGTCGCCCAGCGCACCCGCGCGCTGATGCAGGCCAACCGGAGGCTTTCGGCGCAGTGGCTGCGGCTGCAGCGCGCCAACGGTTTCAAGAACGAAATCCTCGGCACCGTCGCGCATGATCTGAAGAATCCGCTCGGCGTGATCCTCGGCCGCACCGAAATGCTGACCGAACTGATTGGCGCCGGCTCGCCCAGGGAAAACGTCACCGCGCAGGTCGAGCATATCCGTGACGCCACCAAGCGGCTGACCTCGATGGTCGATCACCTGATTTCGGATGCGATGGCGGACGCCTTCGACATCACCATCCGCCGCGAGCCCGTCGATGTCGCAGCCCTTGTGGCCGAAGTCACCGACGCCAATTTGCCCTCGGCGGTCAACAAGCAGCAGGCCATCAGCGTTTCCGCGCCGCCGAATTTCGTCACGATGTGCGACGCCGACCGGATCCGCGAGGCGATCGACAATCTGATCAGCAACGCCATCAAATATTCGCCGATCGGCGGCAAGATCACGGTGGGCGTCACCCATGAGGGCAGCAACACCGTGGTCCGGATCGCCGACGAGGGCGCAGGCCTTTCACCCGAAGACCTCGGCCGGCTGTTCGGCCGCTTCCAGCGTCTGTCGGCCAAGCCGACCGCCGGCGAGAGTTCGACCGGGCTTGGCCTATCGATCGTCAAACGCATTATCGACATGCATGGCGGCCATGTGACCGCGAATAGCGCCGGCCCCGGACAGGGATCGACGTTTACGGTTACACTGCCCGCAACAGAGACATCATGACCCAGAGCCAGCACATTATCATCGTCGACGACGAGGCGCCGGCCCGCGAGATGGTCGGCGATTACCTCAAGATGCACGGTTTTTCCGTCACGCTGTGCGACGGCGGCAAGAGCCTGCGCGGCGTAATCGAGACCCATGTGCCCGATCTCGTCGTGCTCGACCTCAACATGCCCGAGGAAGATGGGCTGTCGATCATCCGCGACCTCAAAAGCCGGATCAACGTCCCCGTCATTATGCTGACGGCGACCGCAAGCCCGATCGACCGCGTCGTCGGCCTCGAACTCGGCGCCGACGATTACATCGCAAAGCCCTGCGAACTGCGCGAACTGATGGCGCGGATCCGCTCCGTGCTGCGTCGTAGCACGCCGGTGAAGGCGGCCGCACCGCAAGCGGCCGCCAAGGCGGAAAAGGAACAATTAGTGCGGTTCGGCACCAAATGGCTCGATCTCGAAGCCCAGGCGTTGCGCGACGACGAAGGTAACGAGCATCCGCTGACGGCGTCCGAATTCGGCCTGTTGAAAGTGTTTGCGGCCAACCCGAAGCGGGTGCTGTCGCGCGAGCGGCTATTGGAACTGGCGAACGCGCGCGACGCCGAAGCCTTCGACCGCGCGGTCGACCTCCGTATCATGCGGATCCGGCGCAAGATCGAGATCGATCCGACCAAGCCCGCGGTGATCCGCACCATCCGCGGCGGCGGCTATCTGTTCTCGCCGACCGGCGACAAGAGCTGAGCCGTGCTGTCAGCGGCTCCCTCGCCTGCTCTTTGCGGGGCGAGATAAGGTTGAAGCGAAAGCGGAACATTTTCGCATCTGAAACCCTCGCTTTCTAGCCTCATTGAAATCATTCTCATTTCCGCGCCGAATGTTTCTTCGCGGCCGCCGCGACGAAACAATTCTCTCGCGCACGAAACCATTTTCCGCTTCTCGTGCAGACATCCCGAAACGTTGATTAACTAACAATCCTCCCAACGAAACGCCGCCAAGCGTGAATTGGGAGCTTGTCATGTCGAACGTGATTGCCATCAACGCCGCAGCCCGCAAGCACATCGCCGATGCCCGTGCGACGTCGGACGAAATGCTTCTGGAGAGCATTGCGACAGGCGGCCGCACGGCGATGCATGTGCTTTACTCCCGTCACAACATCCGGGTTTACCGTTTCGTACTGCGCATGGTGCGCGACGCCACGATGGCGGAAGACCTCGTCAGCCAGGTGTTTCTCGACGTGTGGCGCACCGCCAGCCAGTTCGAGGGCCGTTCCCAGGTTTCCACTTGGCTGCTGTCGATCGCCCGCTTCAAGGCGCTGACCGCGCTGCGCCAGCGCAAGCACGAGGACGTCGATCAGGAAGACGTGCTTGAGATCGCCGACGAATCCGATACGCCGGAAGCTTCGCTGGACCGCAACAACACCAGCGCGATCCTGCGCGCCTGCGTCGCCAAGCTGTCGCCGGCCCATCGCGAGATCATCAATCTGGTCTATTACCACGAGAAGTCGGTCGAAGAGGTGGGACAGATCATCGGCATTCCCCAGAGCACGGTGAAGACCCGGATGTTCTATGCCCGCAAACAATTGGCCGATTTGCTTAAGGGCGCCGGGGTGGACAGCATTGCTGCATAAACTATAATTATTTCAATATGTTAATGGGATATCGGGAACGAAAGCCGGAATGATTTCGACGCCAAAGATTAAGGGCGACGAAACAAATGAAACAATCGAAGACATCACCCGGAAAAACTCGGCCCCTATACCCATCATCAACAACCCAACGCCAACGCCGAACAGGAGAGCGAACATGCTGAAGCCGTCCTTCCGCTTTTTCATTATCCCGCTCGGCGCCGTCTGCACCCTGGCCTCGCTGTCCGCTCAGAACGTCAGCCCCCGCGCCCCGCGCGATACCGGTTCGATGCTCGTACGCGAACAAGTGGTCGATTGCAGCACCAAGAGCGCCGCCGAGGTCTGTGTGATCCCGAACGACGCGCGCTGAAACAGTTTCTGACTAGCCGATCTTCTTTCTACCGGCCAAGCTATCCGATCAATCTTCCAACCTCCCAAGAACCTCCAACGACCCGGCCGGGATGCCCCCCAGCCGGGTCGCTCTGCGTCTGGGGGAAGTTTTCGCGAGATCAGGCGTGAAGCGGACGCGGGTACTCTCGTCGCACCCGGCGTGGTAGACTCCACGCTGGTTGAGCTGCGATGGATGGGTGCGATGTTCGAGGGCTGGGATGCGGTCGTGTTGGCCCGGGCGCAGTTCGCCTTCACGATGTCGTTCCACATCGTATTTCCCGCCTTTTCGATCGGGCTCGCCAGCTATCTCGCGGTGCTCGAGGCGCTCTGGCTGTGGAGCGGACGCGAGGTCTTCATCAACCTGTTCAACTACTGGCTGAAGATCTTCGCCGTCGCCTTCGGCATGGGCGTGGTGTCGGGCATCGTGATGTCCTACCAGTTCGGCACCAACTGGTCGGCCTTCTCGGACAAGACCGGGCCGGTGATCGGCCCGCTGATGGCCTATGAGGTGCTGACCGCGTTCTTCCTCGAGGCCGGCTTCCTCGGCGTGATGCTGTTCGGCCTCGAACGCGTCGGCCACCGGCTGCATTTTTTTGCCACCTTGATGGTCGCGATCGGCACGCTGATCTCGGCGTTCTGGATTCTCTCCGCCAATTCCTGGATGCAGACCCCGACCGGTTACGCCCTCAACGCCGAGGGGCAGTTCGTCGCCGCCGATTGGCTCAAGGTGATCTTCAATCCGTCATTCCCCTATCGCCTCGTGCACATGGTGTTGGCGGCCTATCTCACCACCGCCCTGGTGGTCGGCGCGGTCGGCGCCTATCACCTGTTGCGCGACCAGCATTTGGCCGGTCCCCGCGTGATGTTCTCGATGGCGATGTGGATGGCGACGCTGGTGGCGCCGATCCAGATCCTGGCCGGCGACCAGCACGGGCTCAATACGCTGGAGCATCAGCCCACCAAAATCATGGCGATGGAAGGCCATTTCGAGAGCCACAAGAACGGCGCGCCGCTGATTCTGTTTGGCTGGCCGGATCAGAGCGCGGGCAAGGTCAAATACGCGGTCGAAATTCCCAAAGCCGGCTCGCTGATATTAAAGCATTCGCTCGACGCGCCGCTCGCCGGGCTCGACACCGTGCCCCGTGAAAACTGGCCGCCGGTGCCGATCACGTTCTGGTCGTTCCGGGTCATGGTCGGCCTCGGATTCCTGATGATGGGGCTCGGCCTGTTGAGCCTGTTGATGCGCTTGCGCGGCACGCTCTACAGCTCGCGGCTGCTGCATATGTTTGCGATCGCAATGGGCCCGGCGGGCTTCCTCGCCGTGCTTGCGGGCTGGATCACCACCGAGACCGGGCGGCAGCCGTTCACGGTCTATGGATTGCTGCGGACGGTCGAATCGGCGTCGCCGCTGGCGGCGCCCGCGGTCGGCTCCTCGCTGCTCGCCTTCATCATTGTTTATTTCGCGGTGTTCACGGCCGGCGTGATCTATCTGCTGCGACTGATGGCGCAACCGCCGCATCCCGGCGAGCAGGGGCTGGACAGCCACGTCCCTGCCCGCGCCGCCGGCATCACACCGGCCGCCGGCACTGTTGCGGAGGGAGCCGTCCGATGATCCCCCTCGACCTTCCCACCATCTGGGCTTTCATCATTGCGTTTGCCGTGTTCGTCTATGTGGTGATGGACGGTTTCGATCTCGGGCTCGGCATTCTGTTTCCGCTGTTTCCAAAAAAAGCCGATCGCGACATCATCATGAACAGCGTGGCGCCGGTCTGGGACGGCAACGAAACCTGGCTGGTGCTCGGCGGCGGTGGCATGATGGCGGCATTCCCGCTGGCTTATGCCGTGCTGATGCCGGCACTCTACACGCCTGTCATCGCGATGCTGCTCGGTCTGGTGTTCCGCGGCGTCGCGTTTGAATTCCGCTGGCGCACCCAGAGCGAGCGCAACCGCTGGGACATCGCCTTTGCCGGCGGCTCAATGCTGGCGACGCTGGCGCAGGGCATTGCGCTCGGCGCGATCCTGCAAGGCATCCATGTCGACGGGCGGCACTATGCCGGCGGCTGGTGGGACTGGCTGACGCCGTTCAGCATCCTGACCGGCGCGGCGCTCGCAATCGGCTATGCGCTGCTCGGCGCGACCTGGCTTGTCATGAAGACCGAGGGCGAATTGCGCGATCGGGCCTATCATTTGAGCTGGGTGCTGCTGATTGCGATGCTGGGGGCGATCGGCGCGGTCAGCATCGCAACGCCGTTCCTGCATGTGCAGTACACGCAGCGCTGGTTCGCCTGGCCCAACATCATCCTGACCGCGCCGGTGCCGATCGCGGTCGCCGGCGTAACCGTGTTGTTGCTGCGCAGCCTCGCCAACAAATCCGACTACCAGCCGTTCTTCCTGACGCTGGCGCTGTTCGCGCTGTCCTATGCAGGCCTCGGCATCAGCATGTATCCCTATATCGTGCCGCAAAGCATCACGATCTGGCAGGCGGCCTCGCCTGTGAACAGCCAGATCTTCATGCTGTTCGGCGTCGCGGTGCTGATCCCGCTGATCCTCATCTATACAGCTTGGGCCTATTGGGTGTTCCGCGGCAAGGTCAGGGCTGAAAGCGGCTATCATTGAAGCCGGGCGAGCCGACACCGCGCCCGCTGACACAGCGCCTGCTGTGGTTTGCGTTGCTTTGGCTTGGCGGCGTCGGCACGGTTGCGCTGATATCCTGGGGCCTGCGGCTCTGGATCGCGCCGAAATGAGGTGTTTGTCACAATCGTCCGCGGTCGAGTGAACAGAAAATAGAAGACATTCCAGCGAGATACCGGCCCTGCCGCCCTAAACTTGCCATCAAGCTAGCCCTGAGATTTGATGGTTCCGCTGATTTTGGCTACTACGCAGACCATTTGGCCGAAGCGCCAACAAGGAGAGCTTGCATGAGGACGTTTCGGCACCTGATCTGGACGTTGATCGCCGCCAGCGGCCTGGCCCTTTCGGCCTCGCAGAGCCAGGCGCAGTTGCGACAGCCTGACGTCGGCGACCAGCCAGGATTGATCGCCGATGATTCCGTGGAGCTGGATCCGGAATTCAGGAAGACGGCGGTGCTCTACCGCACCAATGAGGCGCCGGGCACCATCATCATCCAGACCGCCGAGCGCCATCTCTATCTGATCCAGGGCAATGGCCGCGCGCTGCGCTATGGCATCGGCGTCGGCCGCGAGGGCTTTCAGTGGCAGGGGCTGGTGAACATCACGCGCAAGGCCGAGTGGCCGGACTGGACGCCGCCGCCCGAGATGATCGCACGCCAGCCTTATCTGCCGCGCTTCATGGCCGGCGGTCCCGGCAACCCGCTCGGGGCGCGGGCGATGTATCTCGGCACCACCGTATATCGCATTCACGGCACCAACCGGCCCGACACGATCGGCACCGCGGTTTCGTCCGGCTGCTTCCGGCTGGTCAATACCGACGTTGCCGACCTCTATGAGCGCGTTCCGGTCGGCACCAAGGTCATCATCCGGCAGAAGCCGGAACTGTAACCGCGACGCCGTCTTCCACAGCCGATCCATTTCCCTGAAATTGGTGAGTTAAAAAATGCTACGGACATTTCGAGGCGGCCTCCTGATCGGGCTGGCGGTCGCAGTCGCGGTCGCGGCTGGCGCGTTCGCCTATGAGCGCTATGACACCAGAACCCTGAAGCGGACGGTCAAGCGCGGCGAAGTCTTGTGCGGCGTCAACAAGGGCCTGCCCGGCTTCTCGATCCCCGACGACAAGGGCGACTGGACCGGCTTCGACGTCGATTTCTGCCGCGCGGTGGCGGCCGCGATCTTTGACGACCCCAAGAAGGCGAAATTTATTCCGCTCGATGCCAGCGAGCGCTTCAAGGAACTGCAGAACCGCAAGGTCGACATTCTCTCCCGCAACTCGACCTGGAGCATGTCGCGCGAAATCAATTACGATCTCTATTTCCCGGCGGTCGCCTATTATGACGGCCAGGGATTCATGCTGCCGCGCTCGCGCAAGATCGATTCGGCGCTGGATCTCAACAACAGCAAGGTCTGCGTGCAGGAAGGGACGACGACCCTGCTCAACCTCGCGGATTATTTCCGCGCCAACAACATGAAATACACGGAGATGAAGTTTCCCAGGCTGGAAGAGGTGGTCAAAGCCTATGAGTTCAGGCAAGTGCGATACCTTTACCTCCGACGTCTCCCAGCTCTACGCGCTCCGCCTCAATCTGACCCAGCCGAGCGACCATGTCATTCTGCCCGACGTGATCTCGAAGGAGCCGCTTGCGCCCGTGGTGCGGCAACGCGACGACGACTGGATGATGCTCGTGAAGTGGACGCTGTACGCGATGATCAATGCCGAGGAGCTCGGTATCACCTCAAAGAACATCGACGAGGCGCTGAAGTCGAAGAAGCCGGACGTGATGCGGCTGGTCGGCACCGAAGGCTCTTACGGCGAAGACCTTGGCCTCACCAAGGATTGGGCCGTCCGTATCATCCGTCACGTCGGCAATTACGGCGAAGTCTATGACCGCAATGTCGGCGCCGAATCGAAACTGAAGATTCCGCGCGGCCTGAACTCGCTCTGGAGCGGCGGCGGCATCCAGTATGCGCCGCCGATCCGGTAAGTTCCTCCGCCGTCATTGCGGGGGGCGAAACGACGAAGCAATCCACACTTGCCTTGCGGCTCTATGGATTGCTTCGCATCGCTCGCAATGACGGAGAAAGTGCTCAATAATTCTTCATCCGCGCCAATTGATCGGCGTGGTAGTTGCTGTCGCCGAACAATTCCTGGCAGACCCGCGCGCGCTTCATGAAGAAGCCGATCTCGAACTGGTCGGTCATGCCCATGCCGCCATGCATCTGCACGCCCTCCTGCACCGCGAGCGTCGCAGTCGTACCGGCGCGCGCTTTGGCGACCGCGACCGCCGCGCCGGCCTTGTCGAAATCGCCATCGAGCGTCTGCAGCGCCTTCAAGACCGCCGAACGGGTGATCTCGATATCGATGTAAAGTTGCGCGGCGCGATGCTGCAGCGCCTGGAATTCGCCGATCAGCTTGCCGAACTGCTTGCGCTCCTTCAGATACGTCACGGTGCGGCCAAATACTTCCTCGCTCAGGCCGACCATTTCGGAAGCCACCGCGCCGCGGCCGATATTGAGTATGCCTTCCAGTAACGCCCCGCCCTGATCGACCTCGCCGAGCACGCCGTCGGCGTTGACCTCGACATTGTCGAACTCGATGCGGGCCGCATTGTGCGAATCGACCATCGCGGTGCGCTCAACAGCGATCCCCTTGGTCCTGGGATCGACCAAAAACAGCGTCAACCCGGTGCGCTCGCCGGCCGCGCCGGCGGTGCGGGCTGCCACGATCAGGAGATCGGCGGTGTGGCCATCGACCACAAAAGCCTTGGCGCCGGAAAGCCTAAAACCGTTGCCGGAACGCACCCCCTGCATCTTGGTTTGCAGCGGGCGATGCTTCGCACCCTCATCGATCGCGAGCGCCGCGAGCAGCGAGCCGTCCGCGATCTTCGGCAGATGCGCGGCCTTTTGCGCCTCGCTGCCGCCGCGCGTCAACGCGGAAGCCGCAAGCACGGCGGTCGCGAGGAACGGCGATGGCATCAGCGTGCGGCCGATTTCCTCCATCACCACGCCGGCCTCGACGCAGCCCAGCCCGCTGCCGCCAAAATTCTCCGGCACCAGCAGGCCGGAAAAACCCATCTCGGCAAACGCCTTCCAGAGTTCGCGGGAAAATCCCGTGGCGTCCCTCGCATCGCGCAACTGCCGCAGATGCAACACCGGAGCCTTGTCGCTGATAAGGCCGCGCGCGCTGTCGCGCAGCATGGATTGTTCTTCGGTAAGGACGAGTGCCATTGAGAGAGTTCCCGTCTAGGTGTTTCGGACGAAGCAATTCTTGTTTTCGTCATTCCGGGATGCGCCGTAAGGCGCAGGCCCGGAATCCATACTCCCGATCGTGGTTATGGATTCCGGGCTCGCGCTGCGCGCGCCCCGGAATGACGCGATGTTGTGATCGGCGGCCTCAAGCCCCTGGCAGATCGAGGATGCGCTTGGCGACGATGCCGAGCATGACCTCGCTAGTGCCGCCTTCGATCGAATTGGCCTTGGTGCGCAGCCAGGCGCGCGGCCGGGCGCCGCCCTTGGAGCGCTCGCTTTCCCATTCCAGCGCGTCGACGCCGCCGGCCGACATCAGGATTTCGTAGCGGCGCTTGTTGAGTTCGGTGCCGTAATATTTCATCGCCGAGGAAAACGCCGGATGCGACTGGCCGGCTTTCGCCAGATCGACCGCGCGCTCGGCCGCCGCCGACAGCGCCGCCTCGTCGATCTCGAAGGTCGAGATCTGGCCGCGCAGCATCGGATCCTCCAGCCGGCCCTGCTCGTCGGTGCCGATGGAGTCGGCGGCGACCTGGCCGAGCGGCCGGCCGACGCCGCGCTCGCCCATGCCCGAAATCATCGCCCGTTCGTGCTGCAGCAGATATTTCGCCACGTCCCAGCCGCGATTGACGGTGCCGACCACATGTGAATTCGGCACCCGCACATTGTCGAAGAAGGTTTCGCAGAACGGCGAATAGCCCGAGATCAGCAGAATCGGTTTTGTGGACACGCCCTTCGACGTCATGTCGAAGAGAATAAAGCTGATGCCGTCATGCTTTTTGGCGGTCGCATCCGTGCGCACCAGGCAGAAGATCCAGTCGGCGTAATTCGCGTATGACGTCCAGATCTTCTGGCCGTTGATGATGAAATCATCGCCATCGCTCTCGGCGCGGGTCTGCAGCGAGGCGAGGTCGGAGCCGGCGTTCGGCTCGGAATAGCCCTGGCACCAGCGAATGAGACCCGCGGTGATCTTCGGCAGATGTTCCTTCTTCTGCGCGTCCGTGCCGTATTTCAACAGCGCCGGTCCGAGCATGGAAATACCGAATGACACCAGCGGCTGCCGCGCGCCGATCGCCGCCATCTCCTGGCGCACGATCTTGGCCTGCTCGGGATCGAGGCCACCGCCGCCATATTCCTTCGGCCAGTGCGGCACGGTCCAGCCCTTGTCGCGCATCCGTTCGAACCAGACACGCTGCGGCTCGGAAGAAAATTTGGCATTGCGGCCGCCCCAGAACGTATCGCCATCCGAAGTCATCGGCTTGCGCATCTCCGGCGGGCAATTGGCCTCAAGCCAGGCGCGGGTTTCCCGGCGGAATTGATCAAGATTATCAGGCATGGTGCGTTTCCATATGGGCGAGTTGAAAAGACCTTAGCCCCCGCATCGTGGAATTCAATATCTCTCTGCGCCGCGCCATGCCGCACCCGGTGTGGTCACGCGCCGGGATCGGGTGTATCGCAGGGTCGGCAGCGATTGAAAAACAAGAGGAAACGGACATGCGGCTGAAGTTGCTTTCGCCTGGCGAAATGAGCGCGGACCAAAAAGAAACCTATGACGAGTCGATCGCCGGCAAGCGCGGCGCCCCGCCGGCACCGATGATGGCCTGGCTCAACAGCCCGGAAATGGCCCGCCACGCCACGCGCCTCGGCGGCGTGCTGCGCTTCGACACGATCTTTCCGGCCAAACTTTCCGAGATCGCCATCCTCGTCACCGCGCGGCACTGGACCTCGCATTACGAATGGTATGCGCATAAGCGGCTGGCGCTGAAGGGCGGCATGGACCCCAAGATCATCGACGACATCCGCGATCGCCGCACGCCTGATTTCGACGATCCCAAGGGCAAGATGATCTACGACGTCGCCAAATCACTGCATGAGGGCCACGGCGTCGCAAAGCCGCTGTATGACGCGGCCGTCGAGCTGCTCAGCGTGCGCGGCGTGGTCGAGATCATCGGGCTGTGCGGCTACTACACGATGGTGTCGATGACGCTGAACACGTTCGAGTTCGAACTGCCGGCCGGAGAGGTGTCCGACCTTGCATAACGCTTTCGGAAACGCAGGATTTCAGGAAAGACCGGTACCCCCTGATGCAGAGCTAGGCTAAGGATCCGACCTCTCCGCAGGTGGGGAGCGGTGAAGAAGGAGAAACCAACATGCCCGAAAACCCTCCCATTATCGCCGGTACGCGGATCGGGCATGTCCATCTCAAGGTCGCCGATCTCGATCGCGCGCTCGGGTTTTACTGCGGTGTGCTCGGCTTTGAGATGATGCAGCGGATGGGTTCGGGCGCGGCGTTCATTTCGGCCGGCGGCTATCACCACCATATCGGCCTCAACACCTGGGAAAGCAAAGGCGGCCATCCGCCGCCGCCGGGCACCACCGGGCTGTTTCACACCGCGATCCTCTATCCCTCGCGGCCGGCGCTGGCGGATGCGCTTCATCGCGTGATCCAGGCCGGCATCAAGCTCGACGGCGCCAGCGACCATGGCGTCAGCGAAGCGCTTTATCTGCGCGACCCCGACGAGAACGGCGTGGAACTGTATCGCGACCGGCCGAAAGAAGAATGGCCGCGCGCGGCGGACGGATCGCTGTCGATGTTCACGAAGCGGCTGGATCTGGAGGATTTGTTGCGCGCCCGCGAAACATGATCAGCACGGCCGCGATGAATTCGAGGCCAATGCACCCGTAGAACGGCAGCGAATAGCTGCCCGAGATATCCCGGAGCAGGCCGATCACGCCGGGTCCGAAGGCGAAGGTGATCTGGTTGATCGCGGTGATCAGGCTGACCAGCACACCGAACGACCGCGGATCGAATTCGTGCTGCACGATCAGCGACGGTAGCGTGATCAGATTGCCGACCGAAAATCCGAACAGCGCGCAGGCCGCGATCAACACCACATCATTGTGCACGTTGATGATGACGACGAGCGCCAATGCCTGGCTGACGAAAGACATCGATGACGCCAGCCGCTGGTTGAGGCGATCGATCACCGTCGAGAACAGCACCCGGCCGACCACCGCCATCGCCGTCAGCAATGCCACCGCAATCGCGGCGCGTTCCCGCCCGATCACAGAATCCAGGAACGCGATCAGGTGGACAATGAAGCCGACCTGCGCAAACAGCACCAGCGCGAACGCGATCGACACCGACAGGAAGCCGGGATCGCGAAATGCCCGGGCGCGGATTTGTGTCGGCGACGGCGCATCCGCGGCCGCCACCGCGCCCATGCTGGCATGGATCGGCGGCCGCCCGACGAACAGCAGGATCACCGGCACCATCAGCACGATCATCGCGATGGCGGATGCGATCATCGCGCCGGAGAAGCCGAAAGTGCCGATCGCCACCACTAACAACGGCACGCCGACGATGCCACCAAAGCTCGCGCCGTTCAGCGCCAGGCTGATCGCCATGCCGCGCTTCTGGTTGAACCACAGCCCCAGCGTATTGGTGATGATGCTGAGGCTGGTGCCGGCCCAGCCGAACGCCAGCACCGCATTGGCCGCGTAAAGCTGCCAGGGCTCGCGCACCAATCCGATCGCAACCGCGGCGGCCGCCATCGCGAACGTGCCCGCGAGCAGGCAATTGCGGGGGCCGAACGCCCGGATCGCCTCGCTGACAAAGGCTACCAGCGCCGCACCAAACAGATAGAAGAACGTGGTGCCGCCCGAAACCAGCGACGCCGGCCAGCCATGCAGCCGGTGCAGTTCGGCGACATAGACACTCTGGCCATAGAAGCCGAGGCCCCAGCCGAAGGTCGCGAGCAGGAAGCAGACGAGCACGATGCGCCAGCCGTCGTACCGGATGGAGGTTTCGTCGATGATGGTGTGAGTGGAAGCGCCCAATGTCTTTTCTTCTTTGCTTTCTACACCGTGAGATCCGGGGAGGACGACGGTTAGCAGATCAGCAAGAGCGAAGCTTGGGCGCAGACCGAACTGTCAGCAGTTGTCATCAGGCCCCGGCGTCAGATGCTGGGTTCGGGGAACTCGTCGACCGCCTGCAAACGTGCCCGCCGCCTCGCGAACGAGGCAAACGACAGCACCGCTAATCCCAGCAGCACCGGCGGGAACACCACCAGGTTGACCGCCGACCAGCCATAATGGGCAAGCAACTGACCAGACGAGAACGATCCGACCGCCATCATTCCGAACACCAGGAAATCGTTGAAGGCCTGCACCTTGTTGCGCTCCTGCGGCCGGTGCGTCTCCAGCACCAGCGCGGACGCGCCGACGAAGGCGAAATTCCAGCCCACGCCGAGCACGATCAGCGTCGCCCAGAAATGCATCGCGGTGATGCCGGACAGCCCGATCATGGCGGCGGCCCCTTCGAGCGACAGGCCGAGCGCAACAATCCGCGGCGCGCCGAACCGCGCAATCAGCGATCCCGTGAAGAAGCTCGGACCGTACATCGCCACGATGTGCCACTGAATGCCGAAATTGGAATCGCTGACGCTCAAGCCGCACATTTTCATCGCGAGCGGCGCCGAGGTCATCACCAGGTTCATCATGGGGTAAGCGATGACGCCGCACAGCGCGGCGGCAATGAAGCGCGGCTGCCGCGCGATCGTGAACAGCGGCCGACCGCCATGCATGTCCGACGCGGCGGGTTTTGGCGCATCGACGCCGGACAAAACCGCCATCGCCACCAAAGCCACGATCGCCTGGGCGACAAAGCTGAAGGCGAACAGATATGGCGGCCAGATGTCCATGGTCCATTGCACGAGCTGCGGCCCGAGCACGCCGGCGAACACGCCGCCCGCCATCACCCACGAGACCGCTTGGGGACGGAACGCGACGCTGGCGCCATCCGCGGCGGCAAAGCGATAGGATTGCGCCACTGCGCCGTACAGCCCGCCGAAGAAGGTCGCGCAACAAAACAGCCCGAAGGACGCATGCAGGATCGCGAACGCACCGAGCACACCGGTCGCTACGCCGCAGCCGGTGCCGATGATGAAGGCAACGCGGCGGCCATAGGTGCGCGAGATAGCGCCGGTCGGCAGCGTGCCGGAGGCCATGCCCAGCACATACATCGAGAGCGGCACCGTCGCGAGCGAGACGGTGGGCGCGAGCGTCGCGCCGATGATCGAGCCGGTGGCAAAAATCACCGCCGAGTTGGCGCCGGTCAGCGCCTGCGCGGCGGCCAGGCGCAGCACATTGGCGCGCGCCCGCGCGTCGTCGGCGATTTCTTCGGTTAACGTCGTATCCAGCATCGGCATTCCCGCCCGGCAGGCCCCGGCAAGCAAACTTACCGATTAGCCTTATTAGCCTGATTGATTCCCGGCACTATGAAGACGCACAGCGGCAGGATCAACCGACGCAAACGGGCGTGCGCCATGCGCAGGAGTCAACCTAACTCGATCGCTCGAACACCAGGATGAGGTTGTTGGCGGGCATTTGCACGGTCTCGATCAAGGCGAGGCTTTCGCTTGCCGCCAATTTCTCGACATCGACGATATCGCGCACGCCCCATTCGGCGTCGCGCTCGCGAAGGCTGGTGTCGAACACGGCGTTGCTGAGCGCGGTATGCTTGCCGTCGCGCTTGAACGGGCCATAGAGGAACAGCCGCCCGTCGCTGCGCAGATAGCGCGCCGCGCCCGTGAACAATCCCTCGGCGACGCGCCATGGCGCGATGTGGATCACATTGGCGCAGAACACCGCCAGCAATTGGGAAGGCCCGCTGCCGTCATGCATCGCCGGACACCATGCGGGATCAGACAGATCGATCCGCAGCGCGGGTTTGATGTTCGTAAGTCCCGCATGCGCGCGCCACGCCGCGATGCTTCTCAAATGCGCGGCGTGGAGATCGCTCGGCCACCAAATGATGTCGGGGGAGTGGTGGGCGAAATGCACCACATGCTGGCCGGTGCCGCTGCCGGCTTCAAGCACGTCGCCGGATTTACCGGCGAGGAATTTCTGCAAAACCGCCCAGATCGGCGCGTGATTGCGGTGGAATGCCGCAGCATCGAGCCGCCCGTCGGGTTCGACCGGCCCGCCGTCCCTGCCGAATTCCGCCATGTGCTCCGCCACGACACTCTCCTGTCGCCGGTTTTAGACCGCCGGCGCGGCTGTAGCAAAAAACCCGGGTGGATGCCCGCAACCCCAGAACATCAGGGCTATTCCGCAACGCGACAAAGCATACCGCGTCGATTGTCGGCATTGCCAGTCGATGGCCTTTGTGCTTTTGACCCCCTATATTCTGCAGGTACCATCGACATTACTTCCGGGAAACGCCCTTGATCGCCAATCTTTCCATGAAACCCGCCGTGATTCTGGCGCTGCTCGCCGGCGCTGCCTTGGCCGGGCCGGCGCACGCGCAATCCGCCGCCGCCGACGGGCAAAAGCTCGCTTTCGACCGCAGCAAGGGCAATTGCCTGACCTGCCACGTCATCAAGGGTGGCGACCTGGCCGGCACCATCGGTCCGGAACTCGTCGACATCAAAAGCAAATACCCCAATCGCGACGATCTCGTCGCGATTCTGAATGACGAAACCAAGCGCAATCCGCTGACCGTGATGCCTCCATTCGGACGAAACCGGCTTTTGACCGACAAGGAGATCAACGCGGTGGTGGATTTCCTGCAAACACTTTAGACCGCGCCTTCTGGAGATTTTCGGATGACAGTTTTGGACAATCGATTTTCCGCCACACGGCGCCTGATCCTGCAAGGCGCGGGCGCTACAGCCCTGGTCGGCCTCGGCAACCTCCCGTTTGGGCTGGCGCCGGCATTCGCTGCCGCCAACGACAAATATCCGGAGGAGGCGTTCAAGCAGAAGAACGAAGCCGACGCGATCAAACAGCTCTACGGCAAGACCCCGGAGGCCTCCGACAAGGTGAAGATGGACGCGCCAGAGATCGCCGAGAATGGCGCGGTGGTTCCGATAGCGGTCACGACCACGCTTTCCGACGTGACCTCGATCTCGTTCCTGGTCAGCGAAAATCCCGTCGCGCTGGTGGCGTCCTACAAAATTCCGGCCGGCACCGTGCCGAGCGTCGCCAACCGCATCAAGATGGCGAAGACCAGCAACGTGATCGTGGTCGTCGAAGCCGGCGGCAAGCTCTACAGCGCCACCAAGGAAGTCAAAGTCACCGTCGGCGGCTGCGGCGGCTAGCGCATGATCCGGACCCGTAGGGTCGCGTTAGTGCAAAGTGGGAACCGGTTTTCCGACAAGATCATGCGCAAACTAAAGCTATAAGGAATTACAAGATGGCATCGACCATTCGCGTGCGCGCCACATCGTCCGGCGAGACCACCGAAGTGCAGGCCCTGATCCAGCACCCGATGGATTCCGGCTTCGTCAAGGACACCAAGGGCGAGATCATCCCGCCGCACTTCATCCAGCAATTGACCTTCGAATATGACGGCAAGCCGGTGTTCGTGGCCGACTGGGGCGGCGGCGTCTCCAAGGACCCCTATGTCAAGTTCGCCTTCAAGGGCGGCAAGAAGGGCGACGATCTGAAAGTAAGCTGGGTCGACAACAAGGGCGCGACCGACACCACCACGGCGAAGATTCAATGAAACTGCGATCCGCAATCCATCTCGCTTCCGCCGCGCTCGCGCTGGCCATGCTGGCATTGTCAGGTGCCGCGCCGGCTCATGCCACCGACAAGGTCGATCCGGTCAGCCGACGCCAAGGCATTCAAAAAATTCTTCACCGACAAATTTCCCAAGCTGAAGCTGGAGGATTTCGTCAACGGTCCCTACTCGATGAATGAGGATCTGCACCGGCAATGGGAAGAAAAGGAACAATTCCCGCCGTACGAATTCTCGCTCGAAATGGGCAAGGAGATGTTCTCCAAGCCGTTCAAGAACGGCAGGAGTTTCGAGGATTGCTTCCCCAACAAGGGGATCGGCATCCGCCAGAACTATCCCTATTTCGACGAGAAGGAAGGCAAGGTCATTACGCTGGAGCTGGCGCTCAACCGCTGCCGCGAGGCCAACGGCGAGCCGCCGTTCTCCTATGTGAAGGACGAGATGGCGGCGCTGACCGCCTATATGGCGTTCACCTCGCGCGGCAAGCCTTTCGACATCAAGATCCCGAACGATCCGCGCGCGCTGGAAGCCTATCAGAACGGCAAGGAGTATTTCTACACACGGCGCGGCCAGCTCAACTTCTCCTGCGCCACCTGCCATATACAGAGCCCGGGCGAGCGGATCCGCGCCGAGGTGCTGGCGCCCGCGCTCGGCATTCTCAATGCAATGCCGATCTACCGCTCCGAATGGAGCGGCATGGGCACCACCAGCCGGCGCTTCACCACCTGCAACAGCCAGATCCGTGGCGTGCCGTTCAATCCGCAGGACGATGAGTATCGCAACCTCGAATATTACCTGTCCTATGTCAGCAACGGGCTGCCGATATCGGGTCCGGGAGCACGGCCATGAGGAACCGGATGCTCAGAGCCGCGTTGCCGCTTTTGCTGCTGATCGCGGGCGCGACGTCAGCGCTGGCTGAAGGCTCCGAGGCCGATTTCAAGGCGGCGTATGCCGCCGCCGAAGCCGCCAACAAGGAAGCGGGCGCCTTGCGCAACCAATGGACTACGACCGCGGCGACGATGGCCGCGGCGAAGAAGGCCGCCGAAGCCGGCGAATTCGACAAGGCAACCGCGTCCGCCAGGGAAGCGGAAGCATTGGCAAAAGCTTCGATCTTCCAGGCGACCAGCGAGAAGGAACGCTGGAAGGATCTGGAAATTCGCTAGAGCGTTGTTGCGACGCGCGGAGACCTGGGTATGACGATCCGCCGCCGGGATTTTTTGACACTTGCGGGCGCCGCCACGCTCTCTGGCAGCCTGCCGCGGTTCGCGCGTAGCGCCGACAATCCGAGCGTCTACGATCTCGAACGCTTCGGCAATGCGCGCATCCTGCACATGACCGATACGCATGCGCAGTTGAAGCCGGTGTATTTCCGCGAGCCCAGCGTCAATCTCGGCGTCGGTACGATGCAGGGCAACCCGCCGCACCTGGTGGGCAAGGCCTTCCTCGATCGCTTCGGCATCCGCCCCGACAGCGCCGATGCCTATGCTTTCACCTGCATCGAATTCGAGAAAGCGGCAAGCCGGTTCGGCAAGCTCGGCGGCTTTGCGCATCTGAAGACGCTGATCGACCGTTTGCGCAGCGATGTCGGGTCCGGCCGTTCTCTGCTGCTCGACGGCGGCGATCTCTGGCAGGGCACGGGCCTCGCCAACACGATGCAAGGCGCCGACATGGTCGAGGCCGCCAATTTGCTCGGCATCGAGGCGATGACCGGCCATTGGGAATTCACCTATGGCGAGAAGGCGCTGCGCGGCAATCTCGAGCGCTTCAAGGGTGAATTCCTGGCGCAGAACGTCTTCCTGACGGAGGAAGCCGCCTTCAACGACGCCAAGGCGTTCGATCCGGCATCGGGGCGCGTGTTCAAGCCGTCCATCATCAAGGAAATCGGCGGGCATCGCGTCGCCGTGATCGGCCAGGCCTTTCCCTATGTGCCGATCGCGCACCCAAAACGCTTCACGCCGGACTGGAAATTCGGTATCCGCGACGAGGAGCTGCAGAAGCTCGTCGATACATTGCGCAACACCGACAAGGTCGATGCCGTTGTGCTGCTGTCGCATAACGGCATGGACGTCGATCTCAAATTGGCGAGCCGCATTACCGGCATCGACGTCATCCTCGGCGGACATACCCACGACGCCGTGCCGCAGCCGGTCACCGTGACCAATACGGGCGGCGTCACGCTCGTCACCAATGCCGGCTCGAACGGCAAGTTTCTGGCCGTGCTCGATCTCGATATCGCCAAGGGCAAGGTCGCCAATGCGCGCTACCGGCTGCTGCCGGTGTTCGCCGAATTACTCAAACCCGACCCGGCGATGCAGACGCTGATCGACAAGACACGCGAGCCGTATGCCGGCGACTGGGGTGACAAGATCGCCTCCGCCGACCGCCTGCTTTATCGCCGCGGCAATTTCAGTGGCACGACCGATCAATTGATCTGCGATGCGCTTCGCAGTGAGCTCAATGCCGAGATCGCGCTGTCGCCGGGTTTCCGCTGGGGAACGACGACGCTGGCCGGCCAGCCGGTGATCATGGACGATCTGCTGGCGCAGACCGCGATCACCTATCCGGAAACCTATACGCTTGCCATGACGGGCGGCCAGATCAAGGACGTGCTCGAGGACGTCTGCGACAACCTCTTCAACGCCGATCCCTATTACCAGCAGGGCGGCGACATGGTCCGCGTCGGCGGCCTCGCCTATACCTGCACGCCGGCGGAGGCCGTGGGAAAACGGATTTCCGAATTGAAGCTCGACGACGGCCGCACTCTCGAAGCCGGCAAAAGCTACAAGGTGGCCGGATGGGCATCCGTCAACGAGCAGAGCGGCGCGCCGGTCTGGGATGTGGTTGCCAGACATCTCAAGTCGGGCAGGCTCTCCAACCGTGAAAAGCCCGGCGTCACCTTGATGGGCGTTGAAGACAATCCAGGCATCACGAGGCACGGATGACACGTCTCGCCACTATCGTTCGCGCCATCAGCGCCGCGCTGTTGATCGCAACCGCCGCGCCGGGTGTGCGCGCCCAGCAGGCGCCGCTACAGGACAAGCCGTTCGCCGAGCACAAAATCGTACTTCAGCTCTCCGACAATGACCCGCGCAAGCAAGGCATGGTGATCTCAGTCGCCAGCAATCTGATGAAATTCTACGACCCCGACAAGGTCGCCGTCGAGATCGTGGCATTCGGCCCCGGCATCGATCTGCTTAAGCCCGACAATCCCAACCGCAAAATGGTCGAGAGCCTTGTGGCCCAAGGCGCGCGGGTCGATATCTGCCTCAACACTGTCGATACGCTCGAGCGCGAGACCGGCAAACGCCCGGAATTCATTTCAGCAGCGACGCCGGTCCAGGTCGGCGTCGCGCAGATTCTGTTGCTGACCGAAAACGGCTATACACTGGTGAGACCTTGAATGCCGTCATTGCGAGCGAAGCGAAGCAATCCATCGCTCCGCGGAAAGAAAGTATGGATTGCTTCGTCGCTAGCGCTCCCCGCAATGACGGGTGAGGCAATCTAGGGAGTTTCATCATGTTCCGCCGTCTTGCGACCGCTGCCCTGCTCTCGCTCGCGTTTGCCGCGCCCAGCTTCGCCGCCGACACCAAGCCGCACCGCGTCGCCATCCAGGTCGACCAGAACGATCCGCAGGTGATGAATCTGGCGCTCAACAACGCCACCAACGTGATCGAATATTACCGCGGCAAGAACGAGGACGTGGACGTCGATATCGTGACCTATGGCCCCGGCCTGCACATGCTGCGATCTGATACCTCACCGGTGCAGGACCGCCTCAAACGGCTCAAGGAACTGGCGTTCCCGGGCAAGATCCAGTTTTCGGCCTGCAACAACACCAAGCAGGGCATGGAAAAGGCCGAAGGGCACGCGATTTCGGTCGTGCCCGACGCCACCATCGTGCCGTCAGGCGTGGTACGGTTGATGGAATTGCAGGAACAGGGCTGGAGTTACGTCCGGCCGTAATATGCGGTAGCGTTTTCAAGCGAAGTGGGCACCAGTTCGCGTGAAGAAAACGCGTCAAACTGATAAAGTATTGAGAATCAACTTTCGGCAGCCTCAATCATGATCTTTCGTCAGCTCTTCGACAGCGTCTCGGGCACCTACAGCTATCTGCTCGCCAGCCGGCCCGGCGGCGAGGCGCTGATCCTCGATCCCGTGCTGGAAAAGGCCGATCGCTATTGCCAGCTCTTGCGCGAGCTTGATCTGCGGCTGGTCAAGGCAGTCGACACCCATCTGCATGCCGACCACGTCACGGGTTTGGGCGAACTGCGCGACCGTACCCAGTGCATCACCATCATGGGCGAGCAGAGCAAGGCCGACGTGGTGTCGATGCGGGTTTCCGACGGCGACAAGGTGATGATCGAGGGCCTGAGCCTCGACGTCATGTACACGCCTGGCCACACCGACGATTCCTACAGCTATTTGATGGGCGACCGCGTCTTCACCGGCGACACGCTTCTGATCCGCGGCACCGGCCGCACCGATTTCCAGAACGGCAGTTCGCGCGCGCAATATGAATCGATCTTCAACCGGCTGTTGAAACTGCCGGATGAAACCATGGTGTTCCCCGCCCATGACTACAAGGGCGACACCGTCTCCACCATCGGCGAGGAAAGGCGTTACAATCCGCGCCTGCAGGTCCGCTCGGTCGACGAGTACATCGAGTTGATGGCCAATCTGAAACTGCCCAATCCCAAGATGATGGATGTGGCCGTACCCGCCAACATGCATGTCGGCTTGCATCAGGACGATCTCGCCAAACAGGGCCTTTCGCTCAGCGCCCATGACGCCATCGCGAGCCTCGGCCGGCCCGACATCCTCTTGGTCGATCTGCGCGAGAACAGCGAGCGTGCCAAGCACGGCACCCTGGCCGGCGCGCTGCACGCGCCCTACCCCGGCATCGCCGAAAGCCTGCGGCCGGGCGGCATGCTGCGCGAGGTGGCGGCCGCGACCGGCCGTCGCGTGGTGTTCTTCTGCGCCTTCGGCGAGCGCTCGGCAATGGCGGTGGCCGCTGCCAAGAGCGCGGGCCTCGCCAACACCGCCCATATCGAAGGCGGCATGGATGCGTGGAAGAAGGCCGGCGGCCCGATCGTTACCGGCTGACCCGCTTCAATTCCGCCGTCAGCACGTCGAGCGCGTCCGCCAGCGTCACGCCGCCACATTCGGTCAGCCGTTCCGGGATCACGATGCGTTTGGCGGCCGGATAAAACCGTTCCAGCGCCGGGTGTAGCAGGAAGGCCTGGCCGTCGTCGCGTGCGACATCGCCGGCCTGCGAGACTAGAAGCAAATCCGGCTTCTGGCTCACGATCGCCTCCAGCGACGCATACCCGCCGAAGGTGAAGCCGAGATCGCCGGCCGCGTTGAACAACCCGGTCTCGGCCAGCAGCGCGCCGACAAAGCCGCCGCTGCCCGCCACCCAGCCGCGTCGCGACAGCGGTAGCACACGATAATGCTTGTCGGCGACAGCCTGGCGCGCCCGCGCCAGCGCCGCATCGAGCCGGGCGATTTGCTGCGCCGCGCGATCGGGGTGGCCAACGATATCGCCGAGTTCGCGAATCTGGTCCTTCACTTCTCCCAGCGTCCGCGGCACCGAGAGTTCGGCGAGATGCAGCCCCTTGGCTTTCAGCAACTCCCGCGTCGAGCGCTTGTCGAACAGGTTCGCGAGGACGATGTCGGGCTTGAGCACCAGCACATCTTCCGCACCGCCCGACAGTCGTGGATACCGGCCGACATCGCCGGTCACCCAGACATCGCGGGAGAATCTGGAAAGCCCCAATATCTGTTCGGGGTCGGCCAAGGACAGCAGCAATTGATCGCTGCAGACATTCATCGACACGATGCGCGGCAAATTGGCTGATAACGCCGCGCTGGCCGATATCGCCAGCGCCGCGACCGCCAAGAGCCACCCCAGCCGTCGCATTACAAATCCGCCCAAGGTACGATCACCGCCTCGTGCTGGTATACCGCGCGATAGGCGCTGATCCGGAACACATCGGCCATCACCGCTTCCGACAGCGCGTCCGACGGTGCACCCTGCGACACCAGCCGGCCATCCTGCAGCACCAGCACGTGATCGGCAAAGCGCGCGGCGAGGCCAAGGTCGTGCGTCACCACGATGACCAGCACGCCCTTGTCGGCGGTGGCGCGCAGATTCTTCATCACGTCGATCTGGTGGCGCGGGTCGAGCGAGGCGGTCGGCTCGTCCGCCAGGATCACCGGGGCTTCCACCGCCAGCACACGTGCCAGCGCGACGCGGCTGCGTTCGCCGCCGGACAATTCCGTGACGCGGCGTTCGCTGAATTCCATGACATCGACCGCCTGCATCGCCCGCAGCACGGCCTCCGTATCCCTCGGTGACAATCGCGCCGGATCGGTCGCACCGTGCGGATAGCGGCCGAGCGCCACGATATCGCGCGCCGGCAGCGGCCAGTGCACGACGTGCCCCTGCGGCAAATAGGCAAAGCGTTTGGCGCGCTCCCGCAACGACAAATCAGCCAGCGCCTCGCCGCCGATATGGATGCTGCCTTCGGACGGCAGCAGCCCCGACAGCGCCCGCAGCAGCGTGGTCTTGCCGGCGCCGTTCGGCCCGACCAGCGCGACCAGATGGCCGGATGCCAGCGACAACGAGACATTTTTGAGCACAACGCGGCTGGCCAGTGTCACGTTGACGCCCTGCGCGGTGAGAAGCGCCGCTTCGCTCATGCGACCCCTCCCCCGAGCGCGCGGCGTTCGCGCGCGATCAGATACAGGAAGAACGGCACGCCGATGATCGAGGTCAGCACGCCGACCTTGATGTCCGATGTCGAGGGAATGATCCGCACCGCGATGTCGGCAGCGAGCAGCAGCGCCGAGCCTGCCAGCGCGCTCGGCGTCAGCAGCCGCGCCGGATCATGGCCGATCAATGGCCGCATCAGATGCGGCGCGACCAGGCCGATGAAGCCGATGGTGCCTGACACCGCGACGGCGCCACCGACGCCGAGCGCAACGCCCGCGATCACGTATAGCCGCAGGCGGGCGACATCGACGCCGAGGCTCTGCGCGGTCTCCTCGCCGAGGGTGAGCGCGCGAAAGGCGCTGCGCTGGCTGAACAGGATGATGGCGCCGGCGACAATGAACGGCAGCGCCAGCATGACGTGCTGAAAGCTGCGGTCCTCCAGCGATCCCAACAGCCAGAATGCGATCTCCAGCACCACAAAGGGATTGCTGGAGAGGTTCATCACCAGCGCGGTGGCGGCACCCGCAAGACTCGAAATCGCCAGTCCCGCCAGGATCAGGATCAGCAACCCGGCATTGCGGCCGGCAATTGTCAGCAGCATGAACACCGAACCAAACGCCGCAGCGATCGCCACCACCGGCAAGGCGTAGGAGCGCACATCGGCGAGCCCCAGCGCGATCACCAGCACCGCGCCGAAGGCAGCCGATTGCGGCGCGCCGAACAGCGAGGGCGAAGCCAGCGGATTGCGCAACAGCCCCTGCAACGACGCGCCCGATAATCCGAGGATCGCGCCGATCGCCAGCGCCAGGATGGTGCGCGGCAGGCGGATCTCCCGCACGATCACCTGCGACACGTCGCTGCCGCCGCCGAACAGGGCCTCGATGACCGAAAGCGGCGACAGCCGCACCGGCCCGATGTCGAGCGAGATCAGCACCAGGAGGCCAACGAGGGCGGTAAGCGCCGCGGTCGCCCCGATACGCCGGCGCGCGGCCTCCTCGCTTGCAGCCGTTACGGCCTCAACACTCATCGATCGTCCCTGACAGTTCTGTTGGACAGCCCAGCCCGCACCGGTACAGCAAGTGTGCCCATGCGGCAAAAAAGACGCACTCGTCCAGGGAGAGCGGTAACTGGCGTCCAGTGGGATTGACTCTGACTTTGACAAACTTCTACCATAATTCTCGACGGTTCCCGCTTGGGGATCAAAAGGGAATGCGGTGCGGGGGAAATTTCCCCAATTCCGCGGCTGCCCCCGCAACTGTAAGCGACGAATCCTTCGTCTTACGCCACTGGGAATCTCGGTCCTGGGAAGGCGACGAAGGGTGGCGACCCGCAAGCCAGGAGACCTGCCGTCAGCCGTGGTCACACGCGAAGATGTCGGTCGGGGAGTACAGACATTAGCTTCACCTGAGCTGCGAAAGCAGATGGTGAGACTTGGTTCGCTGTGACGTGCCACTGACGTCATACCGAGGTCTAAAACCATGTCTTCCACCATCACAGCCGCCAGGCGGCGCCATCTTTTGCTGGCGTCAAGTTTCCTCGTACCCCTGCTTTCCCTGGGCAATTCCGGCGCGCACGCGCAGCAAACCACGTCGACAGAACAGTTACCGCCGATCGAGGTCAGCGCGCCCACCGACCCGAACCGGACCCGGGCTAAACCAACCTTTGATGAAGGGTCGGGAACGCGTCGCGTCGCTCCCAATCCGACACCATCCAACAACCCTAATCCCGCGCCGGGGACCGGCGCCAACGTCGCTTCCCAAGGCGGCGGCCAGGGCGGAGGCGGAACGCCCATCCGGCAATTTTCCGGCATCGTCGGCACAGCCACAACCGTCATCACCGCGCAAGAGATTGCGCACTCGCCGGCGCAAACGCTGCAAGAGATTATCGCCCAGGCCCCGGGCGTGCAGCTGACGAGCTTGTTTGGTGGCGTCAACGGCGTGAAGACCAGCGTCGACCTCCGCGGATTCGGCGCCTTCGCGACCTCAAATACCCTGGTGCTCATCAACGGCCGAAGGCTCAACGACATCGACATGGCCGGTGTCGATTTTTCGACCATTCCGCGCGATTCGATCGATCGCATTGAAATCATCCGCGGCAACAGCGGTGCGGTGCTGTACGGCGACAATGCGATTGGAGGCGTCATCAACATCGTCCTGAAAAACGGCGTCGGCGGGCCGCCGGTCGCGATCCGCGGCGAAGCCGGCGTCGGATCGTTCAACCAGCGCATGGCTTCGGTCTCGGCTGCGACCAATTTCGGGCCGTGGTCGACGTCGTTCTACGGCAACGGCATCAAGTCCGACGGCTACCGCGTCAACAACGCCCTCGACCAGCGCAACGGGGTCGGCAACCTCAATTACACGACGGCTGACCTGAAAGCGTTTCTGACGGTGACCGGGGATGACCAAAAGCTCGGATTTCCTGGCGGCCGTATCGTCGACCCCTCGATAGGCGTCAACGAACTGGTCACAGACCGCAGAGGCGCTGCCACGCCGTTTGACTACGGCAACCAGCAGGGCGCCAGCGCCACCGCCGGCTTCACCAAAACCCTGTGGAACGGCGCCGAGCTCATCGTCGATGGCGGCGTAAGGGACAAGAAAACGCAAAGCGGATTCTTCGGGGCGGTACCGTTTGCCTCACCGTTCATTAGCTTCAACTCCACCTACAACGACGCGGCATTGCAAACCTGGTCAATAACGCCGCGGTTGAGCGTCAAGAACGCGATTTTTGGAGTTCCTTCGGAGATCCTGACCGGTATCGACTATTACGATGCGACGTTCCACCAGGAACGCGGCGCGTTCAAAGGCGTTCCTCCGATCCACACCTATGATCTGACGCAACAGACGCTGGCCGGCTACTGGCAGCAGACCGTCGGTTTGCTACCGACGACGGACTTCTCCTATGGCGCCCGGGTTCAAAACACCAGCCTGCGCGCCAGGGACCGCTACGATCCAAACGCGCCCTTCGCCTTCGATGCCCAGGCATTCCCGCTCGACAGCAGCGAGACGCAATATGCCTTGCATGTCGGTCTAGAACACCGGTTCAACAACGTATTCTCGGTATTCGGCCGCGCCGCACGCGCGTTCCGTACCCCGAACGTCGATGAGCGCGTTTCGTCGGGACCAGGGTTCGACGCCTTCTTCAATCCTCTTCCACAGAACTTCGAGCTGAAAACCCAGACCTCGCACGACGTCGAGGGCGGCTTCCGCATCAAATCGGGTGGATTCCAGATGCAATCGAGCATCTACAACATGGATATCGAGAACGAAATCCACTTCGTCCCTGCGTTGTTCTTCAACGTCAATCTCGATCCGACTCGCCGCTACGGCTCCGAGACCAGCGCCTCGCTGCGCGTCAGCGACAGCGTGCTGCTGCGCGGCGGCGTGGCCTACACCCGCGCCGTGTTTCGTGAAGGGCCATTCGCCGGCAATGATGTTCCGCTGGTGTCCCGCTACACCGCCAGTGGCGGTGTGACATGGAACATCTGGCAGAACTATCTGGTTGCGGACGCGACTGTGCGCGGCTGGAGCGAGCGCTTCATGGACAACGACCAGAAAAATACCCAGCGCCGCATCCCGGCCGATGCCACCATCGATCTCAAGCTGAGCGGGGCATACGAGCACTTCTTCTGGTCGGTGAGTGTCAACAATCTGCTCAACGCGCTGTATTACGACTATGCGATCGCGAGCACGTTCACCGACGGCCGCTTTAGCGCCTATCCGTTGCCGGGCCGAACCTACATGGTGAAGGCCGGCGCGACGTTCTGACCCGGACAGCCGGTTCGGGCTCACTTCCGCACCGGCTTGTCCTGACCTGACAAGACAGTATTCTCTTGGGCCGCGAGGCTTCAAGAGAATGCTGATTCATGCGTGAGACCATCCCACCAGGCCAGGTGACCGCGGCTATCGCGGTGATCGACCTGCTGCAGCGGGAAATTTCCAATCCCGATACACAATGGAGTTCTGGGCACGTTCGGCGCCATCGCCGAATTCGCGCGCGACCGCGACGAGCCGGTGCTTCTCACGCAATCGGCCGACGCCATTGCCGCGGTGACGCCGCGCGGCGGCATTACGCTCAAGCCTCATCCGCGCAGCCGGCCCTTCGCCTCGGAGAGCGTCACCAACTCAGCATGGAACCAGCGCATCGCGTTGTGTCTGCCGGCAGGTGATTGCGCGATGAATGGCCGCCATGCACTGACGGAAATCGGTGCCGACCAAGAGGCGCTGCGGTCGGAGGACCGTGAATCCATCCTGTTCGATCTCGGCCTCGGCGCCCTGCAGGCGGATTTCTGCGTGCGGATCGCCGACCGGGATCTGGCCGCACGCCTGCGCGAGCTCTCCGGCCGCGCCGTCTTCGCGCGTGGTAATCCGGCGATGGAGATGATCCTCAGCGCCAATCCGCATCGCGTCTTCATCAGCCGGCTCGGCCGCATCGAGGTCTATCAGCCGATTCCGCCGCCGTCGGGCAAGAGCCCGGAGGGGCCGCATACCCATGTGCTACCGAAGCTTTTGAAGAGCGGCCGAACCCATCCAGCGACCGAGCCGGTTCCTGAGGGGTGGATACCTTGCGCGCATATCTATCCGCCGCATCCGGCCCGCGATGGCCTGGGGGAAGCGCGGCCGTTCGATGCGACGCGCCACCTGAGTTTTCAAGAAATCATGGCCGCCTGCGGCGACCCCGGAATTGTCGCCATCAAGCGGCGGGTCGTCGATGCAGTGCTGGCGGGGGAGTGGCCATCGGCCATCACGAGCGATCGTCATGGCCGGGCGGGTATTCGCATTGCACTGCGGCAGATGACGGCCAAAGGACAGGCGTCGGCGGCACTGACCGCCTGGCTGGCCCATTTCGATCAGGGCGGCGGTCCCGAAGACGGCGATGACGACGCCGCTCTTCACCATGATGGCTGACTCCGCCCGATAACCGGTCGTTTTCGGCCGAAAATCGCGCCCTCACGGGCGCAATCCGTGGTATACCGCCGAAACGCCGCCCGACGGCATACGTCGCGGTTCCAGGGGTATGTGATGAACGATGAACCGAAAAGCGCAGCCGAACTGAAAGAGATGCGGCTGCACCGCAAGCGTACCCAGGAGGTCGAAGGCATCAAGGCGATGGCCGAGATCGCGGCGGCCGACATCGCCATTCGAAAACGGACCGAAAAGCTGCGCGCGCTCCGCCTGGCCAAGGAAGCCGCCGACGCCGCCAAACCGCCCGAACCGAAAGCCAAGCCCAAGGCGAAGGCCAAAGCTGCGAAGAAGGGGCTGACATGACCAAAGAGGATCGCGACCGCGCCCAGGCGCGTCTCGACAAGGCGACTCGGGCGGCCCAGGACGCAAGATCCGGCAAAGCCGATCGCGACGCCGCCACCAAGGCCGTGCTCGACAATATGGCGAAGCTGAGAGCGTTGCGGCTCGCCCGCGAAGCGGCGGAACCTCCGCCTCCGGTGACGAAGAAGACAAGCGCCAAGAAGAAAGCGGGCGAGAAAAGCCCGGCCCTGGGCGATTGGCTGACGAGCCAGCAGAGCGGCGGACGGCGGACTTAAGCCGTTGAATCCGGCTTGCCGGCTCTAAGCCGGCGGCCAATGGATCATCGAGCGCGTCTTGGTCTCGGCGTCGTAGACCTGCACTTGCAGCATCTGGAATTTGTTCTTCAACGCCATGCCCGCCTCCTCGGCGGCTTCGACGGTGTCGTAATGCGACTTGAAGTGACCGTCCACCACCAGTGAGTATCCGTTGGTCGGCGCCTTGTCGGCGCGGATGATTTGGGGAGGCTGCTGTTCTGCCGCCTCGATACGTGGCTTCTTCATTCTGGCTCCATCTGATGCCCCGTTTGAGTCAATATCCGCAAAAAGGGCAAGAAGAATTGACAAGAAAATTCGTCGCTACGGCGCTAATATGCCGCACAACATCGGTCGGATTGAGGTGAACGCATCGGTCCGGCAAACGAAAGTCGTTCGATCCGGCGAAAAAAGGAACGTTATGGGCGGAAGTGGCAGGAAGAGCGAGCCTCCGAAGCAGGACAACGACAAATCAAGGAAGCCGAAAGGCAAGCCTGTCGAGGACGATGATTATGAAGATGGCGACATCGCGACGCCGAAGCGCGACCGCTACGGCAATGACGATGAGCCGTTGTGACCTTCGCTTGAATCCAATCCGTTATTTGAGATCGGAAAGCGCGGCAAACTCAATCGACCTCTCGTGTAGGAAGAGGTCGGATCACTGCCGTTGCAGTGAAAGTAGAAGTCACTTACGCGACAGGAGATTCCTCGCTCTCGATCATCCGGATACTCCCGAGATCGAGCAGATGCGCTCTAAAGCCGCCGCGCGCGAGTTTGACGGCGAATTTCGGCGAGGTCAGCAGCAATGCCGCCGTCATTGCCAGCGGCATCGCGCTGAACCAGTCGAATTGCCCACGCGACAAAGGCTGTTCAACGAACGCCAAATATCCGACCAGGTCGTTGCGCAACCCCGGGCAGTGGTGAAACTTGCGGACGAAGCGCGAGTACCGCGCCAGGGTGAGGGATCGCAGACCTCGACGTGGTGACCTGCGTGATGGCCTCGCGGCCCGAAGTGCCGGAACCTTCGGAGACGAGTATCCGGAACGGCCTTATTGGATCGGCCACGCCGGATCATTGCGTCATCGGCCGACTTTGTCCCTGAATTTATTGACGCATTTGGCCCGCCTCCGCAGCCCTCGCCGGGGCAGCCATGCAGCGGCATTCATGGACAAATAACGGCTGGTCACTATTTTCGGCAGGCATTTTTGCTAGACGGGCCCTAGCCGGGCCGTAGATCGACACGGGGTTCGGAATAGCGATGGTCGACGTTCTCGCCGCACCGCAGCAATTGAAGGCGGACACCTCGCTGCGCACGCTGGCCGCGATTTCGGTGGCGCATTGGGTCAGCCATTTCCATATGTTCGTGCTGCCGATGCTGTTTCCGTTCCTGAAGGAGCAGCTTGGTGTCGGCTATATCGAACTCGGCTTTGCACTCACTGTGTTCGGTCTGGTGTCCGGCCTGACCCAGGCGCCGATCGGCTATCTCGCCGACCATATCGGCGCCCGCAAGTTGCTGTTGATCGGTCTCAGTGTCGGCGGGCTGGCGCTGATCATGCTCGGCCTGCATCTGAGTTACGCCTCGCTGATCGCGTGCGCTGCACTGCTCGGGCTCGCCAACTCCGTCTATCACCCCTGCGACTACGCAATTCTTTCCGCGCATATGGATGTAAGGCGAATGGGCCGCGCGTTTTCGATCCACACGTTTGCCGGCTTCCTCGGCGGCGCGGTCGCGCCCGCGATCATCGCCGCGCTCGTGGCATGGGTCGGCGGCCTCGGCGCGCTGATCGTGGCCGGCGCGGTCGGCCCCGTGGTGGCGCTCGCATTGATCGCCGTCGGCATTCCCGATGCGAGTTCGGCCGACCGCAAGAAAGATGGTGAGGCAGCAGCACCGAAACAAAGCGTCATCACGCCGGCGATCATCATGCTGACGTTCTTCTTCATGCTGCTCGGCTTATCGAATGCCGGCATCGGCAATTTCGGCGTGGTCGCGCTGATGAGCGGTTACGGCGTGTCGTTTCCGGCCGCCAATATCGCGCTGACCGCGTTTCTCGGCGCCAGTGCGGCCGGCGTGTTGGCCGGCGGCTATCTTGCCGACCGCACCGCGCGCCACGGCCAGGTCGCCGCCGCCTGCTTTGGCATCAACGCGGTCATCATGCTGGTGATTGCGACGATCGGCCTGCCGTCGGCGATACTGACGTCAGCCATGGGGGTTGCGGGATTTTTGGGCGGCGTGATCGCTCCGTCCCGTGACATGCTGGTCCGCAATGCCGCGCCATCAGGTGCCGCCGGCCGCGCCTTCGGCATCGTGTCTACCGGCTTCAATTTCAGCGGCATCCTGAGCCCGCTATTGTTCGGCTGGATCATGGACCAGAACATGCCGCACTGGGTATTCGGCGCCTCCGTCGTCTTCATGGTGATGACGGTCCTGCTGGCGCTCGTCACCGACCGCAAGCCGCAAGCGCGGTCGGAAGGCTCCGTCAGGGACCTGATGCATTCCTGAGTCTCATGTCCGGCGGTTGACAGCATCACGGGACACAAGATGATGCCTCAACAAGGCTTGAACCGGGATGAATTGCCATGACCTCCACCCCCGACCTCGTGATCCGCGGCGGCAACATTGCCGATGGCAAGGGCGGCGACCTCTTTGAGGCCGACGTCGCCATCTCAGGCGGCCGCATCACCGAGATCGGCAAGGTTGCGGGGACAGGCAAGGAAGAGATCGACGCCAAAGGCAAACTCGTCGCGCCCGGCTTTGTCGACGTCCACACCCATTATGACGGTCAGGTCACCTGGAGCCAGGACATCACGCCGTCGTCGCAGAACGGCGTCACCACCGCAATCATGGGCAATTGCGGCGTCGGCTTCGCGCCGTGCCGCCCGGCCGATCATGTCCGGCTGATCCAATTGATGGAAGGCGTTGAGGATATTCCCGAGCCGGTGCTGAGCGCCGGCATCCCCTGGGCCTGGGAGAGCTTCCCGGATTACATGGAGTGGCTCTCCAAACGCAGTTTCGACATGGATGTCGGCGCGCAACTGCCGCACGCCGCACTGCGGGTTTACGTGATGGGCGACCGCGGTGCGCGCCGCGATCCCTCGACGCCCGAGGACAACAAGGCGATGGCGGCACTGGCCGGCGATGCCGTGCGCGCCGGCGCGCTCGGCTTCTCGACCTCGCGCACCCTCAACCACCGCACCTCGACCGGCGACTACACGCCGACGCTCAAGGCCGGTGAGGATGAACTGACCGCGATTGCGGCGGCGATGCATGGTCAGGGCCGCAGCGTGCTGCAGTTCGTGCTCGATCTCTCCACCATCAACGAAGATCTGCCGATGATGCTGCGGGTGGCCGAGAACACCAGGATCCCGGTGTCGTTCTCGATCACGCAGAACGACAAGGCGCCGCAGCGTTGGCGCCAGACGCTCGACACCATCGCCGCGGCTTCCGCACGCGGGCTGTCGATTACGGCGCAGATCGCCGCCCGCCCTGTCGGGCTGATGCTGGGCCTCGAACTGTCACGCAACCCGTTCCAGACCCATCCGAGCTACCAGGCGATCGCCAAGCTGCCGCTGGCCGAACGGCTCGCGCGCCTGCGCCAGCCCGAGGTGCGCGCGGCGATCCTCAGCGAGCACGCGACCGCCACCGACGATCCGCTGTTCTTCCGCCCGAACTACGACAAGATGTATCTGCTCGGTAATCCCCCGGATTACGAACAGCCGCCGGAAAACACCTTGGGCGCGCAGGCCCGCCGCCAGGGCAAGCAGCCGGAAGCGCTGGCCTATGACGCGATGCTCACTGACGAGGGCCGGGGCATGCTCTACGTGCCGTTCCTCAATTACGCCGACGGCAATCTCGACGCGACGCGCGAGATGCTGCGCGATCCGAATGCGGTGCCGGGACTGAGCGACGGCGGCGCGCATTGCGGCATCATCTGCGACGCCAGTTTTCCGACCTATCTCTTGACGCACTGGACCCGCGACCGCACCCGCGGCGAAAAACTCTCGATCCCGTTCGTGGTGGCGGCGCAGTCGCGTAAAACCGCACTCTCGGTCGGCCTCTATGATCGCGGCGTGATCGCGCCGGGCCTCAAGGCCGACGTCAACGTCATCGATTACGACAAACTGCATCTGCATCCACCGAAGGTGCATTACGACTTGCCGGTCGGCGGCCGCCGCTTGATGCAGCAGGTCGACGGTTACGACGCCACCATCGTCTCCGGCGTGGTGACGCAGCGCGGCGGCAAGGCCACCGGCGCACGCCCGGGCAAGCTGGTGCGCGGCACGCAACCTGGCCTGCCGAAATTCGGCGCGGCGAGTTGATCGCACACATGTTTCGTGTCGTCCCGGCGAACGCCATGCTTTCGCAGGGACGACAAGATAGTTTGCCTTTGCCTCACGCGAATTTCGGCTGCGCCGCTTGTTGCGCCAGCAACCTCGTGCGCTCGGTGTTGGGCCACAACAGCACAAGGCCGAGCAATCCCGACGACACCAGAATGACGGCGTTGATGGTGAACCCGGTCATGTAGCCCTCGAGCGGCGTCGCCGCGTGTTTGATGACGCTGCCCATCACGACAGGCGCCAGGATGCCGGCCAGCGTGTAGATCGCGCCGTAGATCGCGATCACGGCGCCGCGCTGCGACACCGGGGTGAATTCGCCGATCATCGGCGGGCAGACCACATAGATCGCGCCGCACAGTCCGGAGCCGACCACCAGAATGGCGATCATCAGTCCACCGGGCTGGGTATAAGACATCGTGGAGAGAATCAGGCCGCCGATGACCAGCGGGACCGAGCCCAGCACGCCGCGCGCGCCGCGGGTGGTATAGCCCTTCGTCAGCATCACCTGCGAGACCCAGCCCGTGAGGAGTACGATCACGGCGCCGAACACCCAGGGCAGCACCGAAATCCAGCCCGCGTCCTTTTGCGAAAAGCCCAGCCCCTGCACGATGAAGGGCGTGAACCAGGTCAGCCCGAGCGACAGCGCCCAATAGGCGCCGAAGGTCGCCGCGCAGCAGCCGATGAAGGTGCGCGAGGTCAGCAGCTGGAAATAGGGCACGCGGGGATCGGCGGCCGCCATCGCGACCGTCTGCACCAGCGGACCTTCCTTGCCCATCGCCAGCCACGCCACCACCCACATCAGGCCGACCACGCCGAGCGCGCCGAACGCATAGTGCCAGCTGTGATTGACGATCACCCAGTTAAGCGCCGGCACCGCGAGGATCACGCCGAATGCCGAGCCTTGCGACAGTATCGCGGTCGGCAACGTGCGCTTCTCGTCGGGAAACCATTTGTAGATCGCATGCGCCGCCACCGAAAACGCCGGCCCCTCGCCGGCGCCGAGAATGATGCGGCAGATCAGGAGCGTCGTGAAACTGACGGTGCCGACCATCGGGAATTGCGCCAGCGACCAGATCACAGCCATCGCCAGCAGCACCCAGCGCGTCGCGACGCTATTGACAATGAAGCCGACGACGATGGCCGAGATCGAAAACAGCAGGAAGAACGACGAGCCGAGCTGGCCGAACTGCTCCGGATCGAGCTTCAGCTCGGTCATGATCGGCACACCGGCAAGACCGACCACGATCTTGTCGGCAAAATTCACCAGCATGAACAGAAACAGGAGAAACGTGATCTTCCAGGCGCCCTTGGGCGTCGGTTGTGCGGTCATGGCTGCTTCCCCCGTTTTGTCGTTGCCGGTTCTATGCGCCCGGCGTTGGTGCAATGCTAGCCATGGCTTCCCCGGCAAGGCAACTGCGGATTTTTGCGGGTACGCGTGCACTGCAAGCGTGCGCTGGCCGCGACACGTTCCGGACGCTGCCTGATGCGCGCCTTGCAATCGGATCACGATCGCGTCGTCGCGGCAGAGACCGTGATCTGATAGTATGGCCCTGATATGTTAGAGGTCATCACATCCGGGGATTATCATGGCTGGAGCAGTCCATCGCAGCGCCCCCTCAAAGTACCAGAAACCGTTGTGAGGCGCGGCCGTCCTCAACCATGACCAACCGCCAATCCATCGTGCTCAGCGTGACCGGCCTGACCAAGAGCTACCGCACGGCAAGCGAAGAGGTCGCGGTGCTGCGCGGGGTGAATTTGTCGGTCGCCGCCGGCGAAAGCGTCGCACTGACAGGCGAATCCGGCAGCGGCAAAAGCACGCTGTTGCACCTGATCGCGGGCCTCGATGCCGCCGATGGCGGCACGATCAGACTGGACGACGCGGTGGTCTCGGAGCTTTCGGATTCCGGCCGCGCCGAATTGCGGCGCGATTGCCTCGGCCTGGTTTTCCAGCAATTCAATTTGATCCCGAGCCTGACCGTCGAAGACAATCTCGTTTTCCAATCGCGCATCGCCGGAAGCGATGATCCTGCCTGGCATCATGAGCTGGTCGACCGACTGGGCCTCGGCAACTTCCTCAAGCGTTATCCCGAGCAATTATCCGGCGGCCAGCAACAGCGCGTCGCGATCGGCCGCGCGCTGGCGACAAAACCGTTGCTGCTGCTTGCGGACGAGCCGACCGGCAATCTCGACGAGGCGACCGCCGATGAAGTGCTGGCGCTGGCCCGCGACCTCGTAAACCGCAGCGGATGCGGCTTCCTGTTGGTGACCCACAGTGCGCGGCTTGCCGCAACGCTGGACCGTCAGGTCAATTTGCATAACGGGGTGATCACGTGAAGCGCGCGCTCTGGACATTGGTTGTTCTGCTCAGCCACTGGCGGCGTCATCCGATGCAGCTGGCGACCCTACTGATCGGATTGATCTCGGCAACCGCGCTGTGGAGCGGCGTGCAGGCACTCAACCTGCAGGCCCGCATTTCCTACGATCGCGCCGCCGCCACCTTCGGCGGGACGCGAACGGCCATGCTGGTCGGCCAGGACAGCCCCACCTTTCCGCAACAACTCTTCGTCGACCTGCGCCGCGCCGGCTGGCCGGTATCGCCCGTGCTCGAAGGCCGCATCCAGATCGGCGGGCGTTCGTTCCGCCTGCTCGGCATCGAGCCTGTCACGTTGCCGCGTGAGGTCGGCAACGCGCCCACAATCGAAACAGCCAATCTGCAATCCTTCATGACGCCGCCGGGACAAATGCTGGTGGCGCCGGAGACGCTTTCCGACCTCAAGCTCACCGAGGGCGCGACACCGTCGGCCAATGGCGGCATGGTCTTGCCACCGCTTCGCGTGCAGCCGCAACTGGTGCCCGGCGTGCTGGTCGTCGATATCGGCATCGCGCAGAATTTGCTGAAAATGCCGGGGCAGCTTTCGCGCCTGCTGGTTGGCAAATCCAAAAGCAAACGTGAGCCGCTGGAAAGTATTGCCGGCGACAAATTGCGCCTTGTCGCGCCCGATGCGGAGAGCGATCTCGAACGGCTCACCGACAGTTTTCATTTGAACCTGACCGCATTCGGTCTGCTATCGTTCTTTGTCGGTCTTTTCATCGTCAACTCCGCGATCGGGCTCGCCTTTGAGCAACGCCTGCCAACCTTGCGTACCCTGCGCGCGTGCGGCGTGTCGGCGCGAATGCTGAACAGCGTGATGGTACTCGAGCTGGTATCGCTCGCGCTGCTTGCGGGCCTGATCGGGCTTGTCTGCGGTTATTTGATTGCGGCAGCACTGCTGCCCGATGTCGCCGCGTCGCTCCGCGGACTCTATGGCGCGCAAATTCCCGGGCAATTGACGCTGAAGGTGGAATGGTGGATCGCGGGCATGGCCATCAGCGTTCTGGGCGCCCTCGCCGCGGCGGCGACCAGCCTGACCAAGGCGCTTCGGCTGCCGTTACTCGCCACCGCGCAACCCTATGCGTGGCAGCAGGCGCAGCGCCGCTGGCTCTTATTCCAGAGCGCGCTGGCGCTGGCCGTGTTCGCCGCCGCCGGCGCTTTCCTGTGGCTCGGCGATTCCCTGATCTCGGGCTTCGCCGTGCTCGCTTCCTTGCTGCTCGGCGCGGCGCTGATCCTGCCGACGCTGTTGGAATTCGTGCTGTCGTTCGGCCAGCGCCATGCGCGCAGGCCGCTCAGCATCTGGTTCTGGGCCGACAGCCGTCAGCAATTATCCGGGCTGTCGCTCGCCTTGATGGCGCTGTTGCTCGCACTCGCGGTCAATGTCGGCGTCGGCACCATGGTTGAAAGCTTCAGCCGCACGTTTCTGGTCTGGCTCGACGGGCGGCTCATAGCGGATGTCTATCTCAGCGCGGCCAATGATGCGCAGGCGAGCCAAATCAGGACGTGGTTGCGCGACCGGCCCGAGGTCGAAGCGATCCTGCCGGGCGGCCGCGCCGATACGCAGCTGGCCGGCGCGCCGATCGAGGTGTTGGGCCTGCCCGATCACCCGGCCTATCGCAACAACTGGCCGCTGCTCGAAGCGGCGCCGAATGCCTGGATAAAACTGCGACCAGGCGATGCCTGCCTCGTCAGCGAACAATTGGCCCGCCGCCTGAAGCTTTCGATCGGCGACCGCATCGAGGTTCCTGCCTCGGGTGGCACCTGGCCGCTCGAAATCGTTGGCATCTATGCCGACTACGGCAATCCAAAAGGCCAGATCGCGGTCAACTTCGCGGCGCTGACGCGGCGCTTTCCGGAAATCCCGCTGACGCGGCTCGGCCTGCGGGTCGACCGCGCCAAAATTCCGGCACTGATAACAGCACTGCAGGACAAGTTCGGTCTGGACGATCGCAACCTTGCCGATCAAGCGACGATGAAGGCGGAATCCAAGCGTATATTCACCCGCACTTTTTCGGTCACCGCCGCGCTCAACGCCTTCACGCTCGGTGTCGCGGGCGTGGCGCTGTTGACCAGCCTGTTGACCCTGAGCAATTCGCGCCTGCCGCAACTGGCGCCGCTCTGGGCGCTCGGCATCACGCGGCGCAGACTGGCTGCGATGGAGCTTCTGAAGACGATGTCGGTCGCGCTGATCACCGCCCTGTTCGCGCTTCCGCTGGGTCTGCTGGTGGCGTGGTGTCTCTTGGCGATCGTGAACGTGAAAGCCTTCGGCTGGCGGCTGCCGTTCCACGTCTTCCCACTGCAATTGCTGTCGCTGCTCGGCGTTGCAATGGCAGCCGCCCTCTGCGCCGCCGCGCTTCCGGTCGCGCGGCTGGCGCGCATGCAGCCGGCCAGCCTGATCAGGATTTTTGCCAATGAGCGATAGCGGCCGGATCTCCCGCCGCGGTTTTGTGGGCAGCATGCTTCTCACCTCGCTCGCCGGTAGAGCGTTGGCGCAGGGCTTTGCCGGGCTCGGCGAAACCGCCGACGGATTTGCAGCCGTCGTTCCCGGCCGGACCTTTTCATTTCCGGCCGATCACGGGCCGCATCCGGAATTCCGCATCGAATGGTGGTACGTGACGGCGAATCTCACTGACGCCAACGCCACGGCGTACGGCGCGCAGTGGACGCTGTTCCGGCAAGCAACAAAACCGGGCGCGCAAGCGGAAGGCTGGGCCAATCAGCAGGTCTGGATGGGACACGCCGCGGTCACCCGTGCCGACACGCACCGGACCAGCGAAATTTTTGCCCGCGGCGGCGTCGGCCAGGCCGGCGCCGAGGCCAATCCGTTTCTCGCCTGGATCGACGCCTGGGAAATGCGCGGGCTCCCGCCGATGAGCGCCCCCAACATGGCGCCGCTCGAACTCGGGGCGACAGGTGCCGATTTCAGCTACGCGCTGCGGCTCGAAGCCGACCGGCCGCTGCTGCTGCAGGGCGATGGCGGCTACAGCCGCAAATCGCTGCGCGAACAGGCCTCCTATTACTACAGCCAGCCGAATTTTTCGGTCAAAGGCAGCATCACCATCGACGACAAGCCTGTCGATGTCACCGGACAGGCCTGGCTCGACCGCGAATGGAGCAGCCAGCCGCTGGCCTCCGATCAGAGCGGATGGGACTGGCTCTCGCTGCATTTCAAGAACGGCGAAAAGCTGATGCTGTACCGGATGCGCCAGACCGACGGCAATCATTACGGCTCGGGCAAATGGGTAGCGCGCGACGGCACGGCGGAACAGCTCGCCTCGTCAGACATCACCATGACACCGCAGGCCTTCACCGAAATCGCCGGTCGCAAGATTCCAACATCATGGCGCATTGCCATTCCGAGGCTTGCGCTTGCGATCGACTGCACGCCGCTGAATGCAAAGAGCTGGATGGGAACGAACTTCCCCTATTGGGAAGGGCCGATCAGCTTTGCCGGCAGCCACAGCGGACTGGGATATCTGGAGATGACGGGTTACTAAGCCAACGCGCAAAAGGGGGATTTCTGCGATGTATCATCTGACTGCTCTCGTCACCTGCCTTGCCATCCTGTTCTACCTCTTCACCTCCATCCAAGTCTCAAAGGCCCGCGTCGCCTTCGGCGTCAAGGTGCCGGCGACCTCGGGCAATCCGGATTTCGAGCGCGTGTTCCGCGTGCAGATGAACACGCTGGAATGGATGCCGATCTTTCTGCCTTCGCTGTGGCTGTTTGCGATCTACATCAGCGACATCGGCGCCGCGTTGCTCGGCCTAGTCTGGATTGCTGGCCGCATCCTCTATCTGATCGGCTATTCAGAGGCCGCCGCCAAGCGCGGCCGCGGCTTTGGCATCCAGGCCAGCGCCGCCATCATTCTTTGGGTCGGCGCGCTCGGCACAATCGTATGGCGGCTGGCGCATGCGTGAGCCTCGCGCAACTCCATCCACGTCGTCCCGGCGCACGCCAGGCGCACGCCGGGACGACGTGTGGTGAGAGACGCGCCCTACTTCACCAGCGGGCAGCCACTATCCTTCGCCGCCGGGAACGCCTTGTCGCCGGGCACCACGGCGAGCTGCTTGTAATAATCCCACGGCTTCTTCGATTCGGACGGCTTCTTGACCTCGAACAGATAGAGGTCGTGCACCATGCGGCCGTTTTCAAGCACCTTGCCCTGCGCGAAGAGATCATCGACCGGAAGCTCCTTCAGCTTTTTGGCGACGGCTTCGGTATCCTTGGTGCCGGCCGCCTTGACCGCCTTCAGATATTGCAGCGTCGCCGAATAGGTGCCGGCCTGGATCATGTTGGGCATCCGGCCGGTCTTCTTGAAGAAGCGGTTGCCGAGGTCGCGACTCTTGTCGTCGCGATCCCAGTAATAGCCTTCCGTCAGCACCAGGCCCTGAGCCGCTTCCAGCCCGAGCGCGTGGACATCGCTCAGCACCAGCAGAAGTCCGGCGAGCTTCTGGCCGCCTCTGACGATGCCGAATTCCGCCGCCTGCTTGATCGAATTGGAAGTGTCGAGACCGGCATTGGCAAGACCGATGATCTTGGCCTTCGAGCTTTGCGCCTGCAGCAGGAACGATGAGAAGTCCGATGAGTTCAGGGGGACACGGACCGAACCCAGAACCTTGCCGCCCTTTGCCTTGACGAGATCGCCGGTGTCCTTCTCCAGCGCGTAGCCGAAGGCATAGTCGGCAGTCAGGAAGAACCAGCTATCGCCGCCGGCTTCCACCAGCGCGCCGCCGGTACCGACCGCAAGCGCATGCGTGTCATAGGCCCAGTGGAAGCCGTAGGGCTGGCAGGCATCGCCGGTCAGGCGCGAGGTCGCCGCACCCACGACAATGTCGATCTTCTTCATCTGCTTCGACAGATCATGAACGGCCAGCGCGACCGAAGAGGTCGTGAGCTCCGTGATCATGTCGACGCCTTCGACCTCATACCAGCGCCGCGCGATCGCGGTTCCGAGATCCGGCTTGTTCTGGTGATCGGCGGAGATGACTTCGATCTTGTGGCCGAGCACTTCGCCGCCGAAATCCTCGACCGCCATCTTGGCCGCTTCGAACGACCATTTGCCGCCATAGTCAGCGTAGACCCCGGTCTGATCGTTGAGGATACCGATCTTGACGCCCTGCGCCGCAGCCGGCCCCGCCAACAGAAGACCACTCAACGCGACGGCCGCCAACAAACCCGACTTCATCCACGCCTCCCGGAGCTCGGAACATTCCATTCAACAATATTTTATAACCCTGCTTCTGCCCATCTATTTCAGGTCAGCCAATAGTATCGGGAACTTGCGATGCGGATCGATGATCGCGCGGCGATCAGGGAGCGACGGAGTTTTTCGGCTTCCTGGAATCCGCGAGGCCGCGGACCACCATGTAGAAGATCGGCGTGAAGATCAGGCCGAACAGTGTGACGCCGAGCATGCCGAAGAACACGGCGACGCCGACCGCCTGACGCATTTCCGATCCCGATCCCGTCGAAACCACCAGCGGCAGCACGCCGAGAATGAAGGCGAACGACGTCATCAGGATCGGGCGCAGCCGCAGCCGGCAGGCCTCGATCACGGCCTCGAGGCGGTCGCGGCCCTCGTTCTCGATGTCGCGCGCGAACTCCACGATCAGGATCGCGTTCTTGGCCGCCAGCCCCACCAGCACAACGAAGCCGATCTGGGTCAGGATGTTGACGTCCTGTCCCATGATCCGCACGCCGATGGTCGCGGCGAGCAGGCACATCGGCACGATCAGGATGACGGCGAACGGCAGGCTCCAGCTGCCATATTGCGCCGCCAGCACCAGGAACACGAACAGCACGCAGATCGGGAACACATAGAGGCCGGCATTGCCGCCGGTGACCTGTTGGTACGAAAGGTCGGTCCATTCGAAGGAGAACCCGCTCGGCAGCGTTTCCTCGGCGAGCTTCTTCATGGTGTTGATCGCGGTGGCCGAACTCGTGCCCGGCAGCGCTTCGCCCTGCAACTCCGCCGCCGGATAGAGATTGTAGCGCGCAACGCGGTCGGGGCCGGAAACGTCGCGGAAATCCACCACGCTGCCGAGCATCACCATGTCGCCGGCGGCATTGCGGGTGCGCAGCCGCGCCAGATCGGCCCTCTCCTTCCGGAACGGCAGGTCGGCCTGCGCAGTGACGTGATAGGTGCGGCCGAACAGGTTGAAGTCGTTGACGTAAGTCGAGCCGAAATAGGTCTGGATGGTTTCGTTGACGTTCGCAATCGGTACGCCGAGTTTCTGTGCCCTGACCCGATCGATATCGACGAAGAGCTGCGGCGTGTTGGCGGTGAAGGGCGAGAACACCTGCGTCAGCCCGGGCGCCTTGCGTGCAGCCGTAATAAGTTCGTCGTTGGCGGCTGCCAGCAGTTCGGGGCCGCGGCCCTGGCGATCCTGAATGCGCATCGTGAAACCACCACCGGTGCCGATGCCCGGCACCGGTGGCGGCGGAATGACGATGATGAATGCCCCCTGAATCGCGGACAGGCGCTTGCGCAAATCGGCCGTGATTACCGCCGCGGATAGGCCCTTCTTCAGGCGCACTTCCGGCTCTTCGAACACCGGGAAGAGGGCCGCAGCATTGCCCGCCTGGGTTCGGGTCGCGCCCGAAAAGCCGGCGAATGCCGCGACGCGAATGATGCCCGGGGTATCCAGCGCCGTCTTCTCGATCTGACGGACGATATCCGTGGTGCGCGCCAGCGACGCCGCGCCGGGCAACTGCGCCGATATGATGACGTAGCCGCGGTCCTGCGCCGGGATAAAGCCTTGCGGCGTGGTGGCAAGCAGCCATCCGGCGCTGCCGATCAGCGCCACATACACCAGCAGCATCAGCGCCGAATGCCGGATCACGAAGTCGGCCGCCCTAGCGTAGCCGCGCGACAACCGGTCGAACGCACGGTTGAAGTAGCCGGTGAATGTATCCCAGCCGCGCGCGATGAAATTCCAGCTTGCCGGCGGCCGTTTGTCCGCGTGCGGCTGCAGGATTTGCGAAGCCAACGCCGGCGACAATGTCAGCGAACAGAAACAGGAAATCGCGGTCGCGACCGCGATGGTGACGGCGAATTGCTGGAAAAACTGCCCGGAAATGCCGCCGAGAAATGCGGTCGGCACGAACACCGCGCACAGCACCAGCGCGATCGACACCAGCGCGCTGCCGACCTCCTCCATCGTCTTGAGCGCCGCATCGCGCCGGCTCAAGCCATGCTCGAGGTGCCGTTCGACATTTTCCACCACCACGATTGCATCGTCCACCACGATGCCGACCGCCAGCACGAGCCCGAACAAGGTGAGATTGTTGATCGAGAATCCCAGCGCCGCCATCACGGCAAACGTGCCGACCAGCGATACCGGGATCGCGATGATCGGAATGATCGCCGGCCGCCAACCCTGCAAAAACACCAGCACCACGATGACGACGAGCAGCATCGCCTCATAGATCGTCTTGATCAGCTCATGGACGGATTGCGCGATGAACTCGGTGGGGTTGTAGCCGATGTTGTAATCGAGGCCCTTTGGAAAGCCGGCCTTCAGCTTCACCATCGTGTCGGAAATGTTCTTCGCGGTCGCCAGCGCGTTCGAGCCGGGCCGCTGCGTCACCAGCAGCGCGACCGCCGATTTGCGCAGCAGAAAGCTGTTGGTCGAATAGGACAAGGCACCCAATTCGACTCTCGCCACGTCGCGCAGCCGCACCGTGCGGCCGTCGGCGCCGGCCCTGACGACAATGTCCTCGAATTGCTTCGGATCCTTTAGCCGGCCGATAAAGGTCAGGTTGGGCTGGAACGCGCGGTCGGCGATCGGCGGCTCCCCGATCTGCCCGCCCGTGATTTGCAGGTTTTGCGCGCGGATCGCGGCCACCACCTCTGCGGAGGTCAGGCCAAGCGTTGCGATCCGGTCCGGATCGAGCCACAGCCGCATCGAATAATCGCGGGCGCCGAACATCTGGATGTCGCCGATCCCGTCGAGGCGAAGCAGCTGGTCGCGCACCTGCAGCAGCGCATAATTGCTGATATAGAGTTGGTCAAAACTGTCGTCCGGCGACAGCATGAAAACGACCATCAGGATGTCGGGACTGTTCTTGCGGGTGACGACGCCGTTGCGCTGCACCTCTTCCGGCAATCTCGGCTGCGCGATCGCGACGCGGTTCTGGACCAGCACCTGGGCCTTGTCGAGATCGGTGCCGAGCTTGAAGGTGACGGTGATGGTGAGATTGCCGTTCGAGGTGGCCTGGCTGTAGAGATACAGCATGTCCTCGACGCCGTTGACCTCCTGCTCGATCGGGGCTGCGACCGTATCGGAAACGGTCTGGGCGGTGGCGCCGGGATACTGCGTGGTGACGACCACCGTCGGCGGCACCACTTGCGGATATTCCGACACCGGCAGCGTGGTGTAGGCGATCGCGCCGACGATCAACAGCACGATCGACAGCACCATCGCCAGGATGGGCTGGTTGATGGAGAGACGGCCTAAATTCATGACTTGCCACCGGCCGGCGCGGTCTGCGGCGTCACCTTCGCGCCGACGCGGGCGCGCTGCAGGCCGTCGACGATGACGTGGTCGTCCGCCTTCAGCCCCTCGCGGATCACGCGCAGGCCCTCGTCGAGCGGCCCGAGCGTGACAGGTTTGGCTTCGACGGTGTTGTCGTCCTTGACGACGAAAACGATCTTGCGCGACTGATCGGTGGCAATCGCGGTATCCGGCAGCAGCAATGCCTCATAGGGCGAACTGCCGATCAACCTCACGCGGCCGAATTGCCCCGGCAGGATCGAGAGATCCTTGTTGGGGATCACCGCGCGGCTGCGCAACGTGCCGGTTGAGAGATCCAGCCGATTGTCGAGGAAATCCATCTTGCCGTCATGCGATGGTTTCGTCTCTCCGGTCAGCATCACCTCCACCGGATTGGGCGTGTCGCGGGAACTCGGCCGCCGGCCCTCGAACCAGAGCCGGTTGTTTTTCAGATAGGTCGCCTCATCCACGTCGAAATAGATGTAGATCGGATCGAGCGAAACGATCGAGGTGAGCAGCGTGGCGCCGCCCTCACTGCCCTGCACGAGATTGCCGGCGCTCACGAGATGGCGGCTGACCCGGCCGGCAATCGGCGCTATCACATGACTGAATTCGATGTTGAGCTGCGCCGCTTTCAGCGCGCCTTCGGCCTGCATTTCCGCGGCATGCGCCGCCTGAAGAGTCTGGCGGCGTTGGTCGACGATGGATTCGGAGACGGCACTGGTCACGACCAAGGTCAGCGCGCGGTCAAGTTCGCGTTTTGCCAGTTCCGCCTTGGCGCGCGCGTCTGACAATTGGCCATCGGCCTGCAGGGCGACCGCCTCGAACGGGCGGGGATCGATGACGTAAAGCAGGTCGCCGGCGTGGACGATCGCGCCATCGCGGAACTCGACTGACGTCACGAAGCCGCCGACGCGGGCGCGGACCTGCACTTCCTCGACCGCCTCGAAGCGGCCGGTGAATTCATCCCAATCGGTGACGGTACGCTTCACCGGCTGCGCGACCGTGACGGGCGGCGCCGGCGGAGCGGCCTGCGCCGCCGGCTTGTCCCCGCAGCCGGACAGCATAAGCGCGGCCGCCAGCAGGATCAGCGGCGTGAGGCTGCGAAGCGTTTGGACATTCAGGCCTTTCGTTTGAACGGGCCGCTTGCGTTTCTTGGTCGCGCTCAATGCCATCTGCTCCATCTCCCCTTAGCTTCTCGACATCGTGATCGATGGAGGCGGCGGCCCCGGAACTCCGTGAGCGGAGGTCACACATGGGACCGGTTCGCAGTCTGTTCAAGAAGGCTGCGGGATCAAGCCCAATAGTTATGCATTTCGCGAACTTACATCTTGCGCAGGGCGCGATGGGTCAGCAGCACTGGCCTGACAGAAGCCGCAGATGACGAAACCGTGACATCACGCGGTGCCGGCTGCGTGCGCCCGCGACGCCGCCGGAAGAGCTCCATGCCCACGCGTCAAGCTTAACGACAACCCTGACACGGTTGGGCCGGAAACATTGACTCAAGGTTGCCCCCCCAATACTCTTATGGTTGCTAGTCCGTTAAATATTTAGCGGCCGCATTTCTTGAAAATTTATTGACCTTCAGTGGCGGCGTGAGTGGGGCGTAAGGGAAAGAGTGAGTGGGGCGTAAGGGAATGACGACGAGCGAGGGTCGCGTAACCCGCTTGTGAAAGAGGAGGAGAAAATGTCGTTTCCAAAGACGATTGGTACCTTCTTGACAGTCTTGACGATCGCGGGACCCATGTTTACGGTTTTGGCCCTCATGTTGACGCACCGTCGTCCGCTACGTTCCAGGTCCCCTTGAGCGATGTGCTCACTGGAACAATCCCCTTTTTTGATGTCTCAAATATACAGCTTTTTTATCCTGGATTGACGTTCGACACTGCGGTGGTCAGCAGCACTGGCTTTGATTTTGCTGCTTTCGTCAATCCTGTGACGGGCGCCTTTATTTATCATGACCCCGACCAAGGATTTGCGGTGATCGCTTCCGACAGCAGTGACCCCAATTTTTCCACTTTTCTGTCGATTACAGTTGACAATCGTTTTGACCCTTTCGGTAACCCTTTAACCAGCGTGAAAGATCAGTTCAACGCTCTTAACCACGGGCAACCTTATGCTGGCTTTCCCACAGCAGGATTTTGGACCGCGAGCTTTCCCACGACTAACCCGTCTGTTCCGGAGCCCTCGACCTGGGCGATGATGATTGTCGGCTTCCTTGGCCTTGGCTTCCTTGGCTATCGCCGGAGAAGGAAGAGCGGCTCGGCTTTCGCCGCCGCCTGATAAGCGATAGTCAGGTTTGAATTTGAGAGCAGCCTTCGGGGGTTTTTTCTTTGCCCGACTACGATCCGCCATGTCTGAGTTTGGCACTTTTCGGACCTCGTGCCATCTGTGGCGCAAGTCCGAGATACCCCGGTGGTCTCAGCCGGTCGACGTAACACTTTATCGGGCATGACGTCGCGAATTTCCTCCGCTAACCTGCCCCCCAACAAAGCCAAAAATGTCCGGGGAGGACGAGCGTGCATAAAGGGCGTGTGGTATTCGGCGCCATGGATGAAGTCGTTTTCGGACGGCCCGCATCCGAAGTGATCGTCGAGCAGATGGACCGGCTCGGCGCTAACAGCGCTTTCCTGATGGTCAGCGGCACGCTCAACCGCGAGACTGACGTGATCGAGACCATCCGCCGCGCGATTGGACCGCGCTGCGTGGGCACCTTCGACGCGATGCCGGCGCACACGCCGCGCACGGCCGTGATATCGGCTGCCAATCAGGCTCGCGCCGCTCATGCCGATCTCATCGTCACAATCGGCGGCGGATCGATCACCGACGGCGCCAAGGCGGTGCAGCTCTGCCTCGCCAATGATGTCTCCGATGTCGAAGGCATCGACAGAATTCGCGCCGTTGGCGGCGCATCGCCGGCGTTGAACGCGCCGACCGTGCGCCAGATCAGCGCGCCGACGACGATTGCCGGCGGCGAATTCACCTCGATTGCCGGGGTCACCAACGAAAAGACCAGGGTCAAGGAAGCGTTGCGCCATCCCCTGTTGATACCCCGCGTCACGATCCTCGATCCCGCGCTCGGCGCCCACACGCCGGAGTGGCTGTGGCTGTCGACTGGCATCCGCGCCGTCGATCATTGCGTCGAGGGCATTTGTTCGCGGGAGGCGCATCCCTATGCCGACGCCCAGGCGCTCAAAGGGCTTTCGCTGCTGGCGCAGGCGCTGCCGCGCGTGAAGGCGGATGGCAGCGATCTCGACGCACGGATGGATTGCCAGATCGGGACCTGGCTTTCGACGGGGCCTTTGGCCTCGGGCGTGCCGATGGGCGCCAGCCATGGCATCGGCTATGTGCTCGGGGCCGAGTTCGGCGTGCCGCACGGCCATACCTCGTGCGTGATGCTGCCGTTCGTGATGCGCTGGAACAAGCCGGCTAATGCCGAGCGTCAGGCGTTGGTCGCCGCCGCGATGGGACATCCGGGCAAGGATGCCGGCGACGTGCTCGACGACTTCATTCGCGGCCTCGGCATGCCGCGCAGCCTGCGCGAGGTCAAGGTTGGCCCTGAAAGCTTCGACCGCATCGCACTGGCTGCGATGGCAACGCCATGGGTGCCGCGCAATCCGCGCAAGATCGAGGGGCCTGCTCAGGTGCGCGAGATTCTCGATCTGGCCGCATGAGGAGACGAGAGGCACGATGTATACCGGCACGCACGCTCATCTTCGCCCGCTTCAGCCCGCCTTCATCATGGCGGGCAGCGGCGAGACCGTCACCTATCGCGAGCTGGAGGCGCGCAGCAACCGGCTGGCGCATCTGTTTCGCAACCGCGGCCTGCACCGGCTCGACCACTATGCGATCTTCATGGAGAACAACAGCCGCTATCTGGAAGCTTGCGGCGCCGGCGAGCGATCGGGCATCTATTACACCTGCGTGAATTCCTACCTGACCGCCGGCGAGCTCGCCTATATTCTCACCAACAGCCAGTCACGCATCCTCATCACCTCGAAGCTGAAGCTCGATGTCGCGCGCGAGGCGCTGAAAGAGTGCCCCAAGGTCGAACTCTGCATCGTCGCCGACGCCAAAGGCGAGAGCGAGCGCATCGTCGGTCTGCGCGAGGTGACGGACGGCCTGCCGAACACGCCGATCGCCGACGAGTGCGTCGGCACCGCGATGCTCTATTCATCAGGCACCACCGGCCGGCCCAAGGGCATCTTGCGGCCGCTGCCAGAACAGCCGACCGAACAGCAACTGCCGCTGTTCGATTTTCTGGTGAAAATCTGGCACTACCGCGAAGGCATGATCTACCTGTCGCCGGCGCCGCTCTATCATTCGGCGCCGCAGGCCGCCGTCAATCTGACGATCCGCCTCGGCGGCACCGCCATCATCATGGAGAGCTTCGATCCGGAGCGGTATCTCGAACTGATTCCGAAATGGGGCATCACGCACACCCAGCTGGTGCCGACGATGTTCTCGCGGATCCTGAAACTGCCGGAGGAGGTACGCAAGCGCTACGATCTGTCGTCGCTCGAGATCGCGATCCATGCCGCAGCGCCCTGTCCGGCGGCCGTGAAGGACGAGATCATCAAATGGTGGGGGCCGATCATCCACGAATATTACGGCGCCACCGAAGGGCTCGGCTTCACCGCCTGCAACAGCGAGGAATGGCTGGCCCATCGCGGCACCGTGGGTAAGGTCCTGCTCGGCGACCTGCATATCCTCGACGAGAACATGAACCCCTGCCCTGTTGGTACGCCAGGCACGGTGTGGTTCAAGACCGCTACGCCGTTCGAATATTTCAACGACCCGGCCAAGACCAAGGAGGCCCGCTCGGCCGACGGCAGCATGAGCACGGTCGGCGATGTCGGCTATGTCGATGACGACGGCTATCTCTATCTGACCGATCGCGCGACGTTCATGATCATCTCGGGAGGGGTCAACATCTACCCGCAGGAATGCGAGAACCTGCTGATCACCCACCCCAAGATCGCCGACGCCGCGGTGTTCGGCGTACCCAATCCGGATCTTGGAGAAGAGGTAAAGGCGGTGGTGCAGCCGATGCCGGGCGTGGCGCCGGGACCGGAACTGGCGGAAGAGCTGATCGCCTTTTGCAGCCGGTCGCTGTCGCGCCAGAAGGTGCCGCGCTCGATCGACTTCGAGGCCGAACTACCCAGGCTGCCGACCGGTAAACTGTACAAGCGGCTATTGCGCGACCGTTACTGGGGCAACAAGACCTCGCGGATCGTGTGACCCAATGGATGGCCGGGTGAGGCATTATGGCGCGACCCCTTTATGACGCAGCCCTTGATGTGCCTCGCAACGCCTGCGCATGAACGCATCAACGAAGGCATTTCCCCTGCAAATAGATGGAAAACTCAGCCATTAGTTCCACCATGCGGATTTCGATTAGTCCGAATTGCCAATCCCCGCACGGGCTTGGCCGGTTGCCCGGCCGCACCGTCATGGTATCGTCGGCGGTAATCGGCCACTTGAGACCGAATATTTCAGGAGGGGACACTATGCGGAGCGTGCGAACGCTCGCCGCCGCGGCGTTGTTATTGCTGCCGGCCTACCATGCTGGATCGGCAGGCGAGTCCAAGGCCGAGCCCAAGCAGGGCGGCATCCTCAGGGTCTATCACCGCGACAGCCCGGGCGGCGCCTCGATCCATGAGGGCGCGACCTACTCGATCAACGTGCCCTTCATGCCGGTCTTCAATAATTTGGTCATGTTCAACCAGAGCATCGCCCAGAACAGCGTCGAGACGATCGTCCCGGATCTCGCCGAAAGCTGGGCCTGGAGCGATGACGGCAAGAAGCTGACGTTCAAACTGAAACAGGGCGTCAAATGGCATGACGGCAAGCCGTTCACCTCCGCCGACGTCAAATGCACCTTCGACATGCTGATGGGCAAGTCGGAGCAGAAGTTCCGCCAGAACCCGCGCAAATCCTGGTATGCGGAAGTCAACGACGTCACCACGTCAGGCGATTTTGAGGCATCGTTCAACCTGAAGCGGCGGCAGCCCGCGCTGTTGTCGCTGCTCGCGTCCGGCTACACCCCGGTTTATCCGTGCCACATCTCGCCCGGCGAAATGCGCACCAAGCCCGTCGGCACCGGCCCGTTCAAATTCGTCGAGTTCAAGGCCAACGAATCCATCAAGCTCACCCGCAATCCCGATTACTTCAAGAAGGGCCTGCCGCACCTCGACGGCATCGAATTCACCATCATCCCGAACCGTTCGACGGCGATTCTCGGATTTGTCTCCGGCAAGTTCGATATGACGCTTCCGACCGACGTGTCGATTCCGCTGCTGAAGGACATCAAATCTCAGGCGCCGAACGCAGTGTGTGTGGTCGAGCCTAACAACGTCTCGACCAACATCATCATCAATTCATCGGCCCCACCTTTCGACAACCTCGATATCCGCCGCGCGCTGGCCCTGGCGCTGGACCGCAAGGCGTTCATCTCGATCATCTTCGAGGGGCAGGCCGATATCGGCGGCACCATGCTTCCGGCGCCGGGCGGGCTATGGGCCATGCCCAAGGAAATGCTGGAGACGATCCCGGGTTACGGTCCCGATATCAACGCCAACCGTGAGGAAGCGCGCAAGCTGATGCAGAAGGCGGGCTATGGCCCCGAAAAGCATCTCACGGTCAAGGTTTCGACCCGCAACATTCCGATCTACCGCGATCCCGCCGTCATCCTGATCGACCAGATCAAGAGCATCTATATCGACGCCGAACTCGACGTCGTCGACACCGCGCAGTGGTTTCCGAAAGTCGCCCGCAAGGATTACGCGCTCGGCCTCAACCTCACCGGCAATGCCGTGGACGATCCCGATCAGTCCTTCTACGAGAACTATTCCTGCGGCTCGGAACGGAACTATACCAATTACTGCAACAAGGAGATCGAGAAGCTGTTCGACCAGCAATCGGTGGAGACCGACGTCGCCAAGCGCAAGAAAATGGTCTGGGAGATCGACAAGAAACTTCAGGAGGACGTGGCGCGTCCCATCATCTACCATAGCCGCACGGGATCCTGCTGGCAGCCCTATGTCAAGGGCATCACTGTCATGGTGAACAGCTCCTACAACGGCTATCGTTACGAAGACGTGTGGCTGGACAAGTAGCGTCGTTCAATCGTCCAGCCGACCAGGGGGAACGCCAGGGTGTTTGCTTATATCGTGCGACGCCTCGTCTTGATGCTCGTGACCCTGATCGGGATCTCGATCATCATCTTCGTGCTGTTGCGCGTCGTGCCCGGCAATATCGTCGACATCCTGTTCGACGCCGCGGGCTTCGTTGATCCCGCCGACAAGGCCAATCTCGAAAAGGAACTGGGCCTCAGCCAGCCGATCGTCGTGCAGTATCTGCACTGGATCTGGGGCCTGCTGCATGGCGACCTCGGCTATTCCTATGTGTCGGAGAAGCCAGCGCTGCAGGAAATCCTGCCGCGGATTCCGATCACCGCGCGGCTGGCGGGACTTGCGCTGTTGTTCTCGGCCTCGATCGGGATTCCATTGGGCGTCATCAGCGCGGTGCATCAAGGTTCGCGGCTGGACTACGCCCTGCGCGTGGTCAGCCTGAGCGGGCTGTCGCTGCCCTCGTTCTGGCTGGGCCTACTGATCCTGATGGCCTCGGTCTCGCTGTTCGGATCGATGCCGATCTTCAATCCCAATCCAAAGACCTGGACCGAGGCGTTGGCCATCTACGCCGTCCCGGCGATGGCGGTCGGCTTTCGCAGCGCCGCGTTGACGATGCGGATCACGCGTTCCTCGATGCTGGAAATCCTGCGCCAGGACTATATCCGCACCGCGCGCGCCAAGGGCGCCTCGGAGACATCGGTCAATTATCACCATGCGCTGAAGAATGCGATTCTGCCGGTCATTACCGTGATCGGCATCGATGCCGCGTTCCTGATCGGCGGACTGATCGTCACCGAGACCGTGTTCAACATTCCCGGCATCGCCCGCTTCCTGGTCGAGGCGCTACGCTGGCGCGACTATCCGATCGTGCAGAACCTCGTGATGCTGATCGCCGTGGTGGTGGTGTTCGTCAACTTTACCGTCGACATGCTTTACGCCGCGATCGATCCGCGCATCCGCTATACGGACTAGGAGATCCATCTTGGCCGTGGTCAATTACGACAGCGAACTGAAGCGCGCCGGCGCCCATTCGACGCATGGCTGGCGCCGGCTGGTGTTCCTCGCGCAGCGTTACATGCTCGGCACCATCGGCCTCTTCATCATGGTGATGTTCGTCTGGATGGCGATATCGGCCGACCTGATCTGCCGTTTCAGCCCGCTCAGCGTCGATTCCGCGCACCGGCTGGCGGCGCCCGATGCCCTGCACTGGATGGGAACGGATTCGTTCGGCCGCGACGTCTGGAGCCGGATCGTCCACGGCGCGCGGATCTCGCTGGCCGTCGGCATCGGCGCAACCGCGCTGGGCTCCTCGATCGGCGTCATCGTCGGCCTCACATCGGGTTATCTTTCCGGCTGGGTCGATTTGCTGTTCCAGCGCGTGACCGACATTTTGCAGGCGCTGCCGCTGCTGGTGCTGGCGCTGGTGATGACGGCGGCCCTGGGACCGTCGCTGCCGAACGTCATCATCGCGATCGCGATCCCGCTGATCCCGACGGTCGCCCGCGTGATCCGCGCCAATACGCTGGCGCTGCGCGAGTTACCGTTCGTCGAAGCCGCCAAGTCGATCGGCATGAGCGAGACGCGGATTGCGCTTCGCCATGTGCTGCCGAATACCTTGGCGCCGCTGATCGTGCTGACCACCGCGCAGCTCGGATCCACCATCCTCACCGAGGCCTCGCTTTCGTTCCTTGGCCTCGGCATTCCCGAGCCCTATCCGTCATGGGGCCGCATGCTGTCGGAATCGGCGGCGGAATATGTCCGTGTCGCGCCGTGGCTCGTCATCTTCCCGGGTATCGCGATCAGCCTTGCGGTGTTCGGCACCAATTTGTTCGGCGACGCGCTGCGCGACATCCTCGATCCGAGGCAACGCGGCTGATGACCCAGGCAGGGGCGGACGAGAAGGTTCTCGAGGTAAAGAACCTGCAAACGGTGTTCTTCACCAATTCGGGGCTGTTCAAGGCGGTCGACGACGTATCGTTCACGGTCCGCCGCGGCGAGACGCTGGCAATCGTCGGCGAATCCGGTTGTGGCAAGAGCGTCACCGCGCTGTCGATCATGCGGCTGGTGCCGGACCCGCCGGGCCGGATCGTCGGCGGCTCGGTGACGCTCGAAGGTACCGACCTGCTCGGCATCGCCGAGGCCGAAATGCGCAAGATCCGCGGCAACCGCATCTCGATGATTTTCCAGGAGCCGATGACCTCGCTCAATCCGGTGATACGGATCGGCGACCAGATCACCGAAGTGGTCCGCCTGCACCGGGACATGACGGCGAAGGACGCATGGGCGCAGGCGGTCGAGATGTTGCGCCTCGTCCGCATCCCCGAGCCGGAGCGGCGGGCCCAGGAATATCCGCATCAGCTTTCCGGCGGCATGCGCCAACGCGCGATGATCGCGATGGCGCTGGCGTGCCGGCCGGCGTTGTTGATCGCGGACGAGCCGACCACCGCGCTCGACGTCACGATCCAGGCGCAGATCCTGGCGCTGATCGTCGACCTGCAGCAGAAGCTCGGCACCGGGCTGATCCTGATCACCCATGATCTCGGCGTGGTCGCGCAGACCGCGCAACGCGTCATCGTCATGTATGCCGGCAAGAAGGTCGAGGAAGCGACCGTCGAGGCGCTGTTCGAAAATCCCAAACATCCCTACACGCGCGGCCTGATGGCCTCGATGCCGGCGGTGATTTCGCTCGGCGCCAAGGAAGACGTCAGGCTGAACGAAATTCCGGGCATGGTGCCGTCGCTGACGAATCTGCCGCCTGGCTGCGCCTTTGCGCCGCGATGCCGGTTCGCGGTCGACCGTTGCCGCACCGAGTATCCGCCGCTGCAGGACTTTGGCGACAATCATTTTGCGGCATGCTGGCGCGCAGCCGAAATGGTGGCCGCGCCATGATCGAAACGCGGCCCCTGCTCGAGGTAACCGACCTCGTCAAACATTACGCGGTGCGCGGCGGCATCCTGCGCCGCCGCATCGGCACCGTGCATTCCGTCGATGGCGTGAGCTTCTCGGTCGGCAAAGGCGAAACGCTGGGGCTGGTTGGCGAATCCGGCTGCGGCAAATCGACGGTCGCACGCAGCGTGTTGCGGCTGGTGGAACCAACCAGCGGCGCCATCAAGCTGAACGGCATTGACATCACTGGCCTTAGCAAGGCGGAGATGCGGCCGCATCGACGCTCGATGCAGATCGTATTCCAGGATCCGTTTGCTTCCCTTAACCCGCGCATGACGGCAGGCGACATCGTCGGCGAGCCGCTCGGCGTTCACGGGCTCGCAACCGGCAGCAAGCAACAGGAACGGGTCGCGGAACTGTTCGCGCAAGTGGGCCTGCGGTCGGACCAGATGAAGAATTACCCGCATCAATTCTCCGGCGGACAGCGGCAGCGAATCTGCATTGCACGGGCGCTGTCGCTTGGGCCGAGCCTGATCGTTTGCGACGAGCCGGTCTCGGCGCTCGACGTCTCGATCCAGGCGCAGGTGATCAATCTGTTGATCGACCTGCAGCGCAAGAATGATTTTTCGTATCTGTTCATCGCGCATGATCTCGCTGTCGTCGCCCATATCAGCCACCGCGTCGCGGTGATGTATCTCGGGCGCATCGTCGAGATCGCCGACAAGGCTGAACTGTTCGCCAACCCGCGCCATCCCTATACACAGGCGTTGCTGGCCTCGGTGCCGGTCGCCAACCCGAAGGCAAAGAAACTGGCCCCCATGATCGACGGCGACGTGCCAAGCCCGATCAACCCGCCCTCGGGCTGCGCATTTCACACCCGCTGCCGTTACGTGATGGACCGCTGCAAGGTGGAGCGGCCGGTGCTGGCGGACGCCGGCGCGCAGCATCAGGTGGCGTGTTGGCTCAATGAGGGGACGGGGCGGGAGGGGTAACCATAGTAATTGTCATTGCGAGGAGCACAGCGACGACTTCTCCGCCGTAGCTGACAAGCGAAGGCGGAAGCAATCCATACTTCCTTCGCTGCCCGATGGATTGCTTCGCTACGCTCGCAATGACGGTTGTTACGCCGCTATACCGCCGCCTCGATCTCCACCACGATCTTGCCCGTCGTCACCTGCTCACCCTCGGCGACATCGATGGAGAACACCTTGCCGGAAACGCCTGCGGTATGCACATGTTCCATCTTCATCGCTTCCAGCGTCATCACGGGCTGGCCGGCGGTGACCTGCTCGCCGGCCTTGACCAGCACGGCGACGACACGGCCGTTCATCGCCGCGCGCACCTTGCCATCGCCGCCGCTGGCCGCAGCAGATACCGGTGCGGCGAGCGTGAGATCGCGGACCGCAAGCGTGCATCCACGATGCAGGAAATAGAGCCGGTCTCCGTCGCGCAGGAATTTGACGGATTCAGCAAGACCGTCGCGGCTGAAACGGAAAGTATGGCCGCCGACCCCATGGATTTCGATTCGGTAGAGCGTGTTCGCAAGCCCCCGATAGCTGCCATCACGCTCGCGCACAATCTCGATATCATGGACCTTGTGATCGAGTTCGAAGCGAACGGGAATGGGAAATGTCGCGGCGAGCGACCGGCCGCTCCGCCATTTCGGCGCAAAGGGGTCGGTGACATAAAGCAGCAACGCTGCAAGCACGGCTTCGGACTCCGCGTCCTTGCGCCGCCCCAGCAGCTCGACACGATGCTTGCCGATGAACGCCGTGGTCGCCTCGCCGGCGGCAAAGCCGGGATGACGCAGGCAGGAAATCAGAAATCCCTGATTGGTGGTGACGCCGAACGCCACCGTCTGCTCCAGTGCGCAGATCAGTCTGCCCCGCGCTTCATCACGTGTCGCGCCATGGCTGATGATCTTGGCGATCATCGAATCGTAGAACGGCGGAATTTCCGAGCCGGATCGCAGTGCGTGCTCGACGCGAATGCCATCCGGCATCTGCCACAGCGCCATCCTGCCCGATTGCGGCATGAAGTCGTGGCCGGCGTCCTCGGAGCACAACCGCACCTCGATGGCGTGGCCGGAGAATTTGATGTCCTCCTGCACCAGCCCAAGCGGTTCGCCACTGGCGACGCGCAGTTGCAGCTCGACCAGATCGAGGCCGGTGATCGCTTCGGTTACGGGATGTTCGACCTGCAGCCGCGTATTCATTTCCATGAAGTAGAACTCGCCGCTGCTATCCAGCAGGAATTCCAGCGTGCCCGCGCCCTCATAGCCGATCGATTTCACCGCCGCGACCGCGACTGCGCCCATCCGCGCCCGCAATTTCGGCGACACCGCCGGCGACGGCGCCTCCTCGATCAGCTTCTGGTGCCGCCGCTGCACCGAACAATCGCGTTCCCGGAGATGGATGGCGTTGCGGTAGCGGTCGCCGAACACCTGGATTTCGATATGGCGGGGATTAACGATCGCGCGCTCGAGGATCACAGTGGGATCACCGAACGCGCCTTGCGCCTCGGACCGCGCGCCGCGCAGCGCGTCCGGAAACACCGCCGCATCCGCGACCAATCGCATGCCGCGCCCGCCGCCACCCGCGACCGCCTTGATCATCACGGGGAAGCCGATCTTCCTGGCTTCCGCCAGCATCACCGCATCGCTCTGGTCCTTGCCCTGATAACCGGGCACGCAGGGCACGCCGGCCTCTCGCATGATGTCCTTGGCGCCGGCCTTGTTGCCCATCGCCCGCATCGACTCCGGCGACGGCCCGATGAAAACGAGGCCGGCATCACGGCAGGCCTGCGCGAAATCTTCGTTCTCGGCGAGGAAGCCATAGCCGGGATGGATCGCGTCGGCACCGCTGGCTTTCGCCGCGGAGATAATCGCCTCGATCCGCAAATAGGATTGCGCCGGCAGCGCCTCGCCAATCCGCACCGCCTGATCGGCCTCACGGACATGCAGCGCATCGCGGTCAGCGTCGGAATAGACCGCGACCACGCCATAGCCGAGACGGCGCGCGGTGCGCATGATGCGCAGCGCGATCTCGCCACGGTTTGCGATCAATATTTTGAAGAACGGCGTCGGCTTCATCATGGTCATGGCCGTGCGACCGAGAATTGCATGCGCTGCGGTGTGCGCGCCTCCGCCTCGCGGCAGATCGCCAGCACCTCGGAAAGCACGCTGCGGGTATCGCGCGGGTCGATCACGCCGTCATCGAGCACGCGCGCCGAGGTCGAGAACACGTCCATCTGGCCATCGAACACACCGATGATCTGCGCTTTCATCGCATCAAGCTTTTCCTTCTCGATCGGCTTGCCGCGCCGCGCGGCGGCGGCCTCGGTCACGATCGCCATGGTTTCGGCGGCCTGCTCGCCCCCCATCACAGCGGTCTTCGCATTCGGCCAGGAGAAACAGAAGCGCGGATGGAAGCCACGCCCGCACATGCCGTAATTTCCGGCGCCAAACGACGCGCCGCAATAGATCGTGATCTGCGGCACGCTGGCCGACGTCACCGCCTGGATCATCTTGGAGCCGTGCTTGATCATGCCGGCCTCCTCATAGGCCTTGCCCACCATGTAGCCCGTGGTGTTGTTGAGATAGAGCAGCGGCGTGCGCGACTGGCAGCAGGCCTGGATGAAGTGCGTCGCCTTGTTGGCTCCATCAGGATCGAGCGGGCCGTTATTGGTGATGATCCCGATCGCCTGGCCCTCGATGCGGGCGTGACCACACACCGTGGCGGGGCCGTAATTGGCGCCGAACTCGGTGAAGTCGGAATCGTCAATGATGCGCGCGATCACCTGCTGCATGTCGACCGGCCGCTTGTGGTCCATCGCCATGATGCCGAGCAGTTCCTCGGCATCGTACCTCGGCGGTCGGTACGAAGCCTCAGCAGGCTTCGGCCGGTCCCATTCCAGATTGGCCATGATGTCGCGCGCGATACGGAGTGCATCGCGGTCGTCTTCGGCGAGATAATCGCCGAGCCCGGAAATCGAGGTGTGCATCTCGGCGCCGCCGAGTTCTTCTTCGGTCGCGATCTCGCCCGTTGCGGCCTTGAGCAGCGGGGGACCTGCCAGAAACGCGCGCGTCCGGCCGCGCACCATCACGATGTAATCGGACAGCCCGGTCTGGTAGGCGCCTCCTGCGGTCGACGAACCATGCGTCACCGTGACGACGGGCAATCCGGCCGCCGACAGCCGCGCCAGATTGCGAAAGATGTTGCCGCCGCGGACAAAGTCCTCGACGCGGTAACGCAGCAGATTGGCGCCGGCACTTTCGACCAGTTGCACGTACGGCAGCTTGTTCTCGAGCGCCAGTTCCTGCACCCGCAAGGTCTTGTCGATGCCGTAGGGCTGCAGCGCGCCGGCATCGATGCCGGAATCGCTGGCGCTGACCATGCAGCGGATGCCGGCGACAAATCCGATACCGGCAATCAGCCCGCCGCCGGGCACGCTCTTGTCGGGATCCGGCACGTCGAACATGTAACCCGTCAGCGTCGACAGTTCGATGAAGGGGGAACCTGGATCGAGCACCAGCGCTACGCGCTCTCGCGGCAGCAACTGGCCGCGCTTGTGAAAGCGGTCCTTGGCGGCGGCGGACGCAGTCCGCGTACGCTCTTCGAGCGCGCGCATGCGCGTGATCAACGCCAACATGCCGTCACGGTTGGCCTTGTAGGCGGCGCTGCCGGTGGCAATGGTCGATTCGAGGATGGCCATCTGCGCTGCTACTTCCTGGCAAAATATTCGCTAAAAGCCTGGCGCAGTTCGACCTTGCGCAGCTTGCCGGTCGCGGTCATCGGCATCTCGTCGAGAATTCGTACGAGTTTTGGCACCTGGAAGCCGCCGAGATGCTTGCGGCAATGTTCTGACAGTCCGGCTTCATCGGCCTGTGCGCCCGGCTTCAGCTTGACAAAGGCGGATACCGCCTCGCCCCATTGCGGATGCGGCAGGCCGACCACGGCGGCATTCTGCACGGCGGGATGCGCCAGCAGCGTCTCCTCGATCTTCACGGAGGCAACGTTTTCTCCGCCGGATTTGATCATGTCCTTCTTGCGGTCGAGGAACAGCACCTCGCCATGCTCGTCGATCAGCGCCAGATCGCCGGTGTGGTGCCAGCCGAACTTGCGCGCCTCTTCGGTGGCCTTCGGATCCTTGTAATAGCCCATCATCACGTTCGGCCCGCGATGCACGAGTTCGCCGGCCTGTCCGCGCGGCAACAAATTGCCGTCGTCGTCCATGATCGCGGTCTCGTTCACGATCAGCGACTCGCCCCAGTAATTGCCGAAGCGCTTGAGCTGCCGGTCTGGCTGCGACATTGTGGTCGCCGGATACATTTCGGTCTGGCCGCTGGTCAAGACGAAGTTCGGGCACATGTCGGCCATTGCGCGCTCCAGCAGCGGACGGCCCATCGGCGCCATGGTGTAGATACAGGTCTTCAAGCCGGAAAGATCGTATTCCCGGCGCCGCGGATGATCGAGGATCGCCTGGTACATCAGCGAGAGACCGACGAAGACGGTGAGCTTGTCGCGCACGATCGCTTCCATGCACACGACCGGATCGAAGCCGTGCATCAGCGACATCCGCCCGCCGACCGACAGATAGCTCAGCAGCAGCACATGGCCGGCGCAATGGAACAGCGGAAACTGCCCGGTAACGCCGTCGTTGCGGTCGAGATGCATTTCGATGGCGTTGCTCATGACCGCCATCACCACGGCGAGATGGCAATGCATCGCGCCCTTGGGGCGCGAGGTGGTGCCTGAGGTGTAGATGATCATCGCGAGATCGCGGTCATCGAACTCGATCTCTGGCTCGATGTCGGACTGGCCCTTCAAGAGATCGTTGAAATTGGCGAGGCCCGTGGCGGCGACATTGCCGGTGAGGTCGATCGCGATCATCTCCATGCCGCGTTTTTCCAGCGCAGCGTGGCGGTCGGCCTGCGCATGCAGATTATCGTCGATCAGCGCGAAGCGCACCCCGGCATGATCGAGGATGTAGTCCATGTCGGCGGGGCCGAGCATGGTGTTGATCGGCACCCAGACCAGGCCCGCGCGGTGAATGCCGAACAGCGCTTTGACGAATTCGACCGAGTTGTTGCAGATGGTCGAAATCTTCTCGCCGGGCTTCAACCCGCGGTGCACCAGATAGTTGGCGAAGCGGTTGGCGTCATGCTCGAGTTCGGTGAAGGTCACGCGCCGGTCGCCATCGGTCACCGCCACCCGGTCGGGAAACCGTCGCGCCGCGCGCTTCAGGAGATCGCCGATCGCCACCCGTCCGATGCGGCCCGGCCCCGGCACGCCGCCGGTTGCTGCGAGATTGGTCATGCGGTCTGCTCCCTCACTCTTCGTCATTCCGGGATGCGCCCCTTGGCGCAGGCCCGGAATCCATACTCCCGATCGTGGTTATGGATTCCGGGCTCACGCTTCGCGTGCCCCGGAATGACAACTCAATGTTTGGTCCCAAAAATTCGCCGCGCTTCCGCAGGGCTCGCGATCTCGCGTCCGGCGCGGCGGGCGCAGGCGGCAATGGCTTCGATCAACTGGCCGTTCGAAGTCACCTTGGCACCGTCGGCCAGATAGAAGGTGTCCTCGAGTCCAGTGCGTAAGTGTCCGCCGAGATCGGCGCAGCGCTGGTGCAGCGGCCAGATTTCGGCGCGGCCGATCGCGGTGACTTGCCAGCGCGCTTCGGGCAGCTTCAGCTTGAGCAGGATCGGCAGCAAATCCGGATCGGCCGGCATGCCGGATGCGACGCCCATCACGAAATTATACTCCAGCGGCCCGGCATACATGCCGGTCTGCCGGTACATGCCGACACAGCGCACGATGCCGACGTCGAAACATTCGAACTCCGGGATCGTGCCCGCCACCTTCATCACGTCGAGATAGTCCTGCACCTTCTCGACCGCGTTATCGAACATCATCGGCGGCCAGGCCCAGGTGTTGTCGGATTTCACCTTGAGATAATTCAGCGAGCCGGCGTTGCAGGCGGCGATCTCGGGCCTGGTCTCGCGCACGCAGTCGAGCGCACCGCTATAGTTCGGGCCCGAGGTGCCGGTGGTGTGGTTGATGATCACGCCCGGGCAGGCCTCGCGCACCGCCTGCTGAATCTCGCGCGAGACGCTGACATCCCAGGACGGCAGATGCCCTTTGTTCGGCTCCTGTTGGCGCAGATGGATGTGCATGATGCTGGCGCCGGCGTTGAACGCCGCCTTCGCCTCACGCGCCATCTGCTCCGGCGTCACGGGCACGTTGTGCTGCTTCGGGTCGGTCAGCACGCCGTTCAGCGCACAGGTAATGACGGCCTTGTCGCTCATGGATCAGCCTTCAGAAATGGCGGAATCTATGGCGCGATCATGCGTGCCGCATCAGCCCGCTTCTTGCGTCCACGCGCTATTGTCGGCGCCAGTATGGTTACTGCGGTAGATCGCAAGGTCGCGCGAGCCGGAAAAGATCGCCCGCGGCTTCAACCCGTAGAAGCGGCGGATCGAGTGGCTGAAATGCGTGGAATTGGGATAACCGATGTCCTGCGCGAGATGCGCAAGATTGATGTCCTGGTTGGCGAAATGTAAGAGATGCCGCGCGCGCTTCCAGGCGCGGAAGGAGCGGAACGAAATGCCGGTCTCTTCCTTGAATAGATGCAGGAAGCGTGACGGCGATAGCCCCGCCTCCGCGGCGCAACTTGCTGCCGTTACCGGCTCGGAGAATCTTCCGATCTGCAGCATCGACCGCGCCACCCTTGGATCGAGTTGCCGCGGGGTTAAGGCTTCGCCAAAACACATCACGTCGAATTCGGCGCTGGAAATGTCCTCGCCACCCTGCCGCTGCAGCAACTCGACATAGGCTTGCCGGATACGCCGCGCGAACAACGGCGATTCAGGCCCCGACATGCGCTTTGCCATTTCCTCGAACGCGCCGGGGCGAACACTTTCGGGTTCGATCACGAGGCAAATCGCAGAGCGATGGTCGCTAGCGATGGTGTGCGGCACGTTTGGCGCCACCACGACGAGTTCGCCATTGGCCTCACGGCCGTCGGCGAGGGTCAGCCACAAACCGCCATGGAGCGCGACATAGACATGGAATGCACCCGGACAACGCTCGCGCGGGCGGCCGAGCAGGCCTGCGTAGAACACGCGCTCCGGCGTAATCAGCATCAGATGGCCGGATTCCTGGCCTTTGTTGTCCATGGCTCGTCCTCCGCGCACGGCTCTTTCGGCCGCTGAGTGGGGTGAACCATACCGCAAAATGGACGCCGGAAACCCTATTTCTTGGGGCCGATTCGCGTCCCAAAATCAGGCACGGATCCGCGGCGCCACATTCTGTTCGACGCCCGCCTTCTGTTCCGCCGCCACCGCGCGTTGATAGCCGTCGCGTGCCCGCAACCGTTCCCAATAAGCCCTGACATTGGGCCCGAAATCCTTGGCCAGCCCGATATTGCCGGCAAGCCGCAGCGCATAGCCGTTGGCGATATCGGCAGCGGTAAACCGGTCCGCGCACAACGTCTCGGCCTTGGCCGTGGCGGCTTCGACCGCGCGCAGCCGGCCCAGGAACCATTTTGCGTAATCGCCGGCGACCTGCGGATTGCGCCGCTCCTCGGGTTCGAGCTGGCTGTATCTCAGCACCAGCGTTTGTGGAAAGGTCAGCGTGGCGTCGCTGAAGTACATCCAGTTCAGGAACGCGCCATAGGCCGCCTCGTCGGAACCAACGACGAGCGGCGTCGGGCCATATTTGGTACCGAGATAATGGCAGATGCCTGAAGACTCCGTCATTTTGGTCTCGCCATCGACCATGAAGGGAATGGTGCCGAGCGGATTGAGCGCGAGATATTCCTTGGCGAACACTCTTGGAGGAAACGGCAGCATCTTGAGCTCGTAGGGCAGCCCGAGCTCTTCCAGCATCCAGAGCGGACGGAACGAACGCGCCCCGTCGCAGTGGTACAGCGTGATCATCAGGCGTTTCCTTTTTGATTGGTCCCGGGCAGCGTGCCCATCATCTTGCACAATACCGTCAGCATCACCTCATCGGCGCCGCCGCCGATCGAGGTCAGGCGGCTGTCGCGATAGGCGCGGCTGACCGGCGTCTCGTTCATGAAACCCATGCCGCCCCAGAACTGCAGGCAGGCGTCGGTGAGTTCGCGGCCGAGGCGGCCGGCTTTGAGTTTCGCCATGGTGGCCAGTCGCGTCACGTCCTCGCCCGCGATCAGCGCTTCGGCGGCGCGATAGATCAGCGCGCGCAACAGCTCGACCTCGGTCTGCATTTCCGCGAGCTTGAAATGGACCACCTGGTTGTCGAGGATGGACTTGCCGAACGCCTTGCGGTTGCGGGTGTATTCGATCGTCTCGGCGATGATGTATTCATGCGCCTTGAGGCAGGCCGCCGCACCCCATAGCCGCTCCTCCTGGAACTGCACCATCTGGTAAGTAAAACCCTTGCCCTCCTCGCCGATGCGATTGCGCTTCGGCACGCGGACGTCGTCGAAGAAAATCTGCGCGGTGTCGGAGGAGCGCATGCCCATCTTATCGAGCTTGCGCGCGACCTGCACGCCCTTGCTTTTCATCGGTACACAGATCAACGACTTGTTGCGATGCACCTGCCCGTCGCTGGTGTTCGCCAGCAGGCAGATCCAGTCGGCCTGCACGCCGTTGGTGATCCACATCTTGCCGCCATTGATGACGTAATCATCGCCGTCGGAGCGCGCATTGGTCTTGATCGAGGCGACGTCGGAGCCGGCGCCCGGCTCGGACACGCCGACGCAGGCGACCGCATCGCCCGCGATCGCGGGCGCGAGGAATTCGCGGCGCACTTCGTCGGAACCAAATCTGGCAAGCGCGGGCGTCGCCATATCGGTCTGCACGCCGATCGCCATCGGCACGCCGCCGCAGGTGATCGCGCCGAGCTCTTCGGCCATCATCAGCGCGTAGCTGTAGTCGAGCCCCTGGCCGCCGAACTCAACCGGCTTGTTGAGGCCGAGAAAGCCGAGATCGCCGAGCTTCTTGAACAGGTCATGCGCCGGGAAAATATCCGCCTTCTCCCATTCGTCGACGAAGGGATTGATCTCTGCCGCGATGAATTTCTGCAGGAGGCGGCGAGGTTCGTCGTGGTCGGTGGTGAAGAGCATTTTGTCACAACCCCATCTGCCGGCTCGCAAGATCCTTCATGATCTCCTCGGTGCCGCCGCCGATGGCGTTGACCTTCACTTCGCGGTAGATGCGCTCGACCTTGATGCCGCGCATGAAGCCGGCGCCGCCGAAAATCTGCACGGCCTCGCTGGCGCAGAACGCCATGGTCTGCGTCGCCTGGTTCTTCATCATGCAGATTTCAGCGACCGGGCTTTCGCCCTGCCCGAGCCGCCACGCCAGCAATTCCAGCATCGCCTGCGAGGCAGCGACCCGCTGCGCCATGTCGACCAGCTTGTGGCGGATCACCTGGTGCTGCGCGATCGGCTTTCCGAACGTCTTGCGCTCCTTGGCGTAGGCCATCGCCTCCTCGACACAGACGCGCGCGTAAGCCGTGCAACTCGCCGCCATACCCATCCGCTCGCTGTTGAAATTCTGCATGATGATCTTGAAGCCCTGGCCTTCCTCGCCGATCAGATTTTCGGCGGGCACCCGGCACTCGTCGAAATGCAGCGTCGCGGTGTCCGACGCCCACCAGCCCATCTTCTTCAGTTTGGTGCGCGACAGGCCCGGCGTATCGCCTTCGATCAACAACAGGCTGACGCCGCCGGCGCCCTCTCCGCCGGTACGCACGGCAACGGTCAGATAATCGGCTCGCATGCCCGAGGTGATGAACGTCTTTTCGCCACTGACCACGTAATGGTTACCGTCGCGGCGCGCTTTGGTGCGGAGATTGGCGACGTCGGACCCGCCACTCGGTTCGGTGATCGCGAGCGCCGAGATTTTCCTGCCTGACAGCACCTCGGGCAGTACCCGTGCTTTTATCTCGGGTCGGGCGGCGCGTGCAATCGGTGGCGAGCCGATGGTGTGGCTCATCAGGCTCGAACTGACGCCACCCGCGCCGGCGCGCGCGAGTTCCTGCGACGCCACGATCTTCATGAACTGGTCGGCGGCAACACCGCCATATTCCTCGGGAAAGCCTAAGCCGAGCAACCCGATCTCGGAAGCCTTGGCATACAGCGCGCGCGGAAACTCGCCGGCTTCGTCCCACTCATGGGCATAGGGCTCGATCTCGCGCGCCACAAAACGGCGCATCACGTCGCGAAACGCTTCATGATCGGCGTTGTAAAACGGGCTTTGCGCCTTGGTTCGCTCCAGCATGTTGGTCTCCTAAGGGCAACACGATGCCTTGATTTGGCCCGCGCAAACTTGCGTCGAGCGGCTGCCGGGACTCGGCTCAGCAACTCAATGCAAGACCGGTTCCCGCGTCCTGCCCTAGCCTTTGGCCAAAACAAATAACACAAAATCGACAATCAGCCGGGAGGATAAGGCATGATCCGATCGAACAAATCTGCCCCGGCCGCTTTCCTGGTAGCATTACTGTCCCTCGCATCGCCGACGGCCCTCGCGCAGCAGCCCGGCGTATCGGATACCGAAATCAAGTTCGGCAACATCATGCCGTACAGCGGCCCGGCATCGGCGCTGAGCGTCACCGGCAAGGCCTTCGCCGGCTATTTCGACATGATCAACGAAAAGGGCGGCATCAACGGGCGCAAGCTCAACATGATTTCGCTGGACGACGGCTTTTCGCCGCCGATGCCATTGAGGACGCGACCTCCGCTTTCGGCGGCATCGCAGACATGGGCGGACTTGCTGCTGGCCCCGCCGGGTCGCGAATGATCCAACGCGGATGTGCCCTCCGTCCTAGGGATGTCCGCTTTCAGTCGAGGCCAACACCGTCTGACCGGCAATCTCGTCAGCTCGCCAGCACCGGACCGCGTGTCCGTCGGGACGCGTTTCAAGCGATGGCCCAGGCTCGCGATGACACACGGCTTCGGCGTAACGACAGCGCGGACTGAACGCACATCCGTCCGGCGGATTTAGCGGATTGGGAGGCTCGCCTCTTGTCGTCGCGAGCGGTGCGCGGCGTAGCGGATCGGGAATGGCGGCGATAAGGGTTCGCGTATACGGGTGCGCCGGCCGTTCGAAGATTTCGCGCCAGTCGCCTGTCTCCACAATGCGGCCGAGATACATGACGGCGACCCTGTCGCTCATGTGCTCGACGACGCCGAGGTCGTGGCTGATCATGATGTAGGAGAGGCCGAGAGTTTCCTTCAATTCCAGCAGCAGATTGATGATTTGGGCGCGGATAGAGACATCCAGCGCCGATACCGGTTCGTCACAAATGACAATCCTGGGATTGAGGATCAGCGCGCGAGCGATGCCGATGCGCTGACGCTGGCCGCCCGAGAATTCATGCGGGTAGCGGCCAGCTTGTTCGGGCCGGAGACCCACATGCCTGAGCATCGCCGCAACGCGTCCATCGATCTCGCTTTCGGCCGTGACGCCATGCAGGCGCAGCGGGGCTTCAAGCGTGCGACGAACGGTCTGGCGTGGATTGAGCGAGGCGTAGGGATCCTGAAACACCATCTGCACGATACGGGCCAATGCCTTTCGATCGCCCGAGTGCCGGCCCGCCGCCACCTGCCCATCCAGCACGATGCGGCCTCGCGTCGGCGCCTGCAGCCCAAGTATCGAAAGCGCGACCGTCGACTTGCCGCAACCGGATTCGCCGACCAGACCGAGGCATTCCCCGCGCTTCAGTTCGAGATCGATGCCGTCGACCGCCCGCAACAGCCGCCGGCCGCCGCCCAGCAAGCCGCCGCCGACCGGAAAATGCACCGCGAGATCCTCCACGCTGAGGATGACATCGTCGCCAGGCCTTCCCGCAGGTTCAAGCATGGTGATGGCACCTGACTAACCCGCCTGCACCGAGCAATGTCGTCTCCGGCACGGTGGTCCGGCAAATCTCGGTTGCCTTCGTGCAACGCGGATTGAACCGGCAACCGTCCGGGAAATTCGTGATCGCCGGCACGACGCCCGCGATCTCCGTGAGCCGCGTCCGGCCGAGTGCTGCGCGACTCCCCAACCGCGGCAGCGAGTTCGACCAGACCTTGCGTATAGGGATGCGAGCATGCGCGGAAGATATCGGCCGAACCGCGCTCCTCGACGATGCGACCGGCATACATGACGGCGACGCGGCGGCAGACGTTGGCGACCAGGCCCAGATCGTGGCTGATCATCAAAATAGCCGTACCTCGCTCGGCGCATAAATTCCGCATCAGCTCGATGATCTCCGCCTGCACTGTCACGTCGAGCGCGGTTGTAGGCTCGTCGGCGATCAGAAGATCCGGCCCACATGCGAGTGCGATGGCGATCATCACGCGTTGACGCATGCCGCCCGAAAGCTGGTGCGGGTAATCCTTCACCCGTCGCTCGGGTGCGGGGACGCGGACGCTCGCCAGCGCCTCGACAGCCAGTTGGTTTGCTTCCCGCCAGTTCTTGCCTTTGTGCAGCACGAACATCTCCGCGATCTGCCGGCCGACAGGCGAGACCGGATTAAGCGCCGACATCGGCTCCTGGAAGATCATGGCGATGCGATTGCCGCGCAGCGCGCGTTGCTCGGCCGCCGAAAGTCTCTGGATCTCCCGGCCCTCGAATCGTATGGCGCCGGCGCCGATCGAAAGCGGTTGTCGCAACAGGCCGATCAGGGCGAGCGCCGTGATACTTTTGCCGCAGCCGGATTCGCCGACAAGGCCGAATGTCTCGCCACGGTCGATGCGGAATGAAACGCCCTCGACCGCCGCAACATGGCGGGATCCGTCGTCGAGATCGATGCGTAAGTCCTCGACTTCGATCAGAGGAGGGCCCGTCATGTGCGCCGGCTCCGCGACTGTGGATCGAGAATATCACGCAAGCCATCGCCGAGCAGATTGAGGCCCAGCACCGTCAGGAATATGGCGAGGCCGGGGAAAACCGAGAGCCACGGCGCCGTCGTGATCTGGTCGCGGGCCTCCGACAGCATGCTGCCCCAGCTTGGAAAGGGTGGGCGGATTCCGAGGCCAAGGAACGACAATGCGGCTTCGGCCAAAACCGCACCTCCCATGCCCAGCGTGCCGATGACGATGATGGGTCCGAGCATGTTCGGCAAGAGCTGCGTGATCATGATGCGCAAATCGCCGTAGCCGAGCACTCGTGCCGCCTGCACATATCCCTGGCTCTTGAGCGACAGCGTCGAGGCCCGGGCGATCCGGCAGGTGAAGGACCAGTTGGTTAGCCCAAGCGCGATCAGCAGGCTGGTCAGCCCGGGGCCGAGCACCGCCATGATGGCAAGCGCGAAGATCAGCGAGGGGATCGCGAGCATGAGATTGGTTAGCCCGTTGACGAAGTCGTCCCACCAGCCGCCCCAATAGCCCGCGGTCAGGCCCAGCGTCACGCCGATGACGCTGTTGACGAGCTGCGAGACGATGCCGACCGTCAGCGAGATGCGCGCGCCGTACACGACGCGGGAGTAGATGTCGCGGCCCTGCGCGTCGGTGCCGAACCACCACAGCCAGCTCGGTGGCTCTTCGGCATTCATGAGGTTGGCATCCATGACAGGATCCGTATGCGCGAGCCAGGGCGCCAGCAGACCGACGAAGATCGCAAGCGCGAACAACGCCCCGCCGATGATGAGATTGGCACCGAGCTTCATCGCGGCCGCTCCGACGCGGCAGGCGGTACAGTCGATCGCGCGCAGGCATGTGAGAGCTGACCGGCGCTCATGCGTATCTGATCCTGGGATCGATCACGCCATAGAGCAGGTCGATCAACGTATTGATCGTCAGAAAGAACAGCACGATCACGAGAATGGAGCCCTGGACGGCGGGAACGTCACGCTGCAGGACACTGTCGACGAGCAACGAGCCGATGCCCGGCCAGGAGAACAATTTCTCGACAACGACCGCCTGCCCCATCAACGCGCCGAATTGCAGGCCGATCGTCGTGAGAATGAGGACGAGCGCATTGCGCATCACATGCCATTTCACGACCCGGGCCTCGCTCATACCCTTCGAGCGCGCCGTCCGGACGAAATCCGCGGTCATGATTTCAAGAACTGCGGCGCGCGTCGTCCGCGCCAGCAGCGCCATTGGCGAGACACCGAGTGTCGCGGCGGGCAGGATCAGGTACTTGAGTCCCCCATCGCCATAGCCAAAACTCGGCAGCCAGCCGAGTTTCAACGCAAATGCGTACATCAGCATCAGCCCGAGCCAGAATTTGGCAATTGAAAGGCCCGACACCGCCACGACCATCGAGATTGTGTCGACGATGCCGCCCGGCCGCAGCGCTGCGATGAAACCGAGCGGTACGCCGATCACAATCGCAAACGTCATGGCGGCGAATATCAATTGCAGCGTTGGCCACATCCGTTTGGCGATCATGGTCGTGACCGGCTCGCGGGTCCGGAACGACGTTCCGAAATCACCGGTCGCGAGCCTGGCAATGTAGGAGCCGAAGCGGATGTAGACGGGATCGTCGAGGCCGAGCTGCTTTTTCATGCGCTCCACGACCTGCGGGTCGCTCGGACCTCTTCCGTCATCGCTCATGCTCGATATGACACTGCCCGGAACGACGCTGAACAGCACGAAGATCACCAGCACGACAGCCAGCACGGTCGGAACGGTCTGCAGGATTCGACGGATCGCAAACGAGAGCATCGGAATTGTTCCTCCCCCCTCCATCATTTTGCGATGGAGGGAGGGCGAGAGCGCGTCACTTGGCGGGCGAGGTCTCGTCGACCCAGAGGTCTTCGACGTTTTGATGGGTCAGTTCGGTTGCGTTCAACTGAACGCCCTTGAGCCACGGCTGCACCGCCATGACCGCCTTGTTGTAGTTGAAGAACCAGACCGGCGCTTCTTCATAGAGCAGGGCATTGGCCTTTTGCAGCAGCTGGATCCGCTTCGCGGTGTCGTCGGTCTGCCCGGCCTCATCGATCAACTTGTCGAAGTCCACGTTCTTGAAGCTCGTGTAGTTGCAGGCCGATTGCGGCGTCTTCGAGTAGTAACATTTAAGGGCCGCCAGGGGATCCGGGCCGGTCGACTGCGAATAGACATAGGCCTGGAAGTCGCCGCTGCGAACGACCTCGGCCAGCACCGCGGTCTCGACCTGCTTGACCTTCGCCTTGATGCCCACTCTATCAAGCATCGGGATGACCGCCTCGACGATCGGCAGGCCCCAGCTTTCATTCTGGCTCGTGGTCCATTCGAATTCGAAGCCTGTTGGATAGCCCGCGTCGGCCAGCAACTGCTTCGCCTTGGCGGGATCGAAGGCGTAGGGCTTCATGGTCTTGTCGTAAGCGGGTGAGGTCAGCGGCAGCCAGCTTGTAGCGCGATAGGCCTTGCCTTTGACCAGCTTGTTGATGATCAGATCGGTATCGATCGCGTAGTTGATCGCCTGCCGAACCCGCTTGTCGGAGAACGGTTTGAAACCGGGATTCATCCCCATGTAACGCGTGAAGACCTCGGCGACTTCGGCGATGGTGCCCTTGAGGTTGGGATCGGCCTGGTAGGCGACATACTGCGCGGGCCCGAGCACCGAGGTATCGATTTCCTTGTTGCGGAAGGCGACGTCGCGCGCCGCGGCTTCGCCCATGATCGACACGATGAGCTTGTCGGCGTAGGGCTTGCCGGGCTTGTAGAACTTGTCAAACCGCTCCAGAACGACGCGCGATCCCGGCACGTGCTCGACAAATTTGAACGGCCCAAGGCCGATCGGCTTCTGGATGAAGCCCTCCTTGGCGCCCTCGTCGGCGGGGTAGATCGAAGTCAACGCGGTGAAGAAATAGAAGCCTGGATCGACCTTCTCGGTCAGCTTCATTTCGAGCGTGAAGTCGTCGATTTTCTTCAGGCCGGAGATTTCCTTGGCTTTGCCCTTCTCGACCTCGGCCGCGCCCTCGATCAGGCGGACAAAACGCGCGCCGGGATAGGCCTTGGCGCCGTCCATGATGCGATTATAGGACCAGATGATGTCGTCGGCCGTCATCTTCCGGCCATGGTGGAAATAGGCGTCGTCGCGGAGCTTGAAGGTATAAACAAGACCTCCGCCCGAGACGATGGCCTCCTTGGCAAGCTCCGGAACCGGCTTGCCCTCCGCGGAGTCCCAGATGTAGAGCGACCGGTGCAGACCTTTGGCGAATATCTCGTCCTGGGCGCGCTGTGTCGTATGAATGTCCATGCTCGTGAAACTTGAGCCATAGGGCGCCGTCATACGAATGGTTCCGCCCTTGCGCGGTGTCTGGGCCTCCGCCGTGGCGGAGAGTGCCAGTCCCAAACCGGCCACGATCGCAATCATCTTGAACATCATGTTTTCTCCAACAGTAAAAGGAGTATTCCGATCAGCGAGTTGACCACTCGCAGCATGTCGAGCGCAAGGTCCTCATTAAAGGCCCATCGGCAATTTGCTTCGTGGCACTCCTGGGTCGGGCGCGGCCAACGCGGAACTTTTCCGGGCAGGTCCGCCTTGATAGATTAAAATCCTAGGGACTAGCAGGTCGCGCCGTGGCGCACCTGCACGTAGGCCCCTTAAGATGCCATTGAGCACGCGACTTCCGGTCTCGGCGCCATCGCAGACACGGGCGGACTTGCTGCTGGCCCGGCCCGGTCGCGAATGGACCCGAAGCGGACTCTCCGAGACGCACCCTCCCCTCCGATCTCAAAGGTGTTGCACCTCGCACCACGCGAGGGCATCCTAAAAATCGGCCGAGAAGTTGGGGGAGGGAGCAGCATGGTGCAGCGCATTTTGGCGCAGACCGTCCAATGATCGGCGGTTTTGGGCGCATGGGGACCGGCTTCGGGAAGCTCGGAGCGAGCAGTCCACGAAAGCACGCGATAGATTCACTCAGCAATGCCACGAAGATAGCATCAATAACGCTGAACGGTCTGATCGTTCCGGAGAGAAAGACGTCCGAAGGGCTTCTGATCAAGTCCTATGCCGCTGTCCGGGTTGAGATCGCCCAGCGATTAGGAGAGGACTGGAATCTGGCATTTCAGCTTAACGACAGACAGTGGGAGGAAATGCTCGCCGGTGCGATGAGTGCAGCGGGATATGAGGTCACGCTTACGCCGAGGTCGGGCGATCATGGCCGCGATGTGATTGCGGTAAAACATGGAATCGGCTGTGTTCGCATTCTGGGATCCATGAAGGCCTATGCGCCAAACCGCCTGGTCGATCGTGCCCATGTGCACGAGATGCTCGGCGTCCTCACCGCTGAGGCGAACGTTAGCAAAGGTATCATAGCAACTACGTCAGACTTTGCGCCGCGTATCGAGGAAGCGCCCGGAATGAAGCAGGTGATTCCTCACCGTCTCGAACTCATCAACGGCCTGCGTCTGCAGCGATGGTTGACCGACCTTTTCAGAATGATACGGGCGAAGATCTCGTAGGACCTCCGGGTCTTGGACCAAGCCATGTCGCAACCCCGACAAACGTATCCTCACGGCGTCGTCGCCATTCACTGCATCGGCGCCCTCGGCCGACGACCAAAATGACGCGATTGACCCTAAGCAGCCGTGGTACGAGGGAGGTTCGCTTCGGTTTCTGAGTTTCGAGCATATTGTCATTTGCCTCTCAAAGGAGCCGGGAATTGCTATAAGCTGAGGACTAGCGGGCGTATAGAAGCGATGACGCAAATGAATCCACTTCGCACTACTGTCGTCATGAAGACCGATATTGGCGGCTCGACATCCCGCTTCCGTGAACTGCTGGCGGCGGATCTGCAGGCGCTTCTTAGTGACCATCGCGACCTCCTGGCGCACCACGCCGCCGAACACGACGGACGAATCATCAAGGCCGCCGGCGACGGCTACTGGTTGGAATTTCCCAGCGTCACCGGCGCGGCCAAAGCGGCGATCGAGATGCAGGACGCGTTGCGACTAGCGCAGCTAAACCGGGGTGACGACCGCCTAGCGATACGGATCGTCATTGCACTCGGCGATATTGCCGTCCAGGACGGCGACTTCATTGGCGATGTCTTTGCTCTTGCCACCCGCGTCGAGGCGGTAACGCCGCCCGACGAGATCTATCTCACGGCTGCTGCTCGGCTCGCCCTCACATCGGCGGAAATCCAGACTGCGCTCGTCGAGAGTTTCGCGCTCAAGGGATATGCCGAACCGATGCCGGTCTACCGTATCGAGCAGCGCCATCGCACGCGCATCATTGCGGACACCTACATCTTGTTCTCAGACCTCAGCGGCTTCGGTAGGATCATGGATGCTGGGCCCGCCAGCATCACGGTGGAGCGCATCCTCGAGGCGCTCGATGAGCTTACTCGTGCCGCGGCGCGGGAACTCGGCGGTACGGTCCGCTTCAATGTCGGGGATTCCTATTGCGTGACCTTCGACGAAGCCGCGCAGGCCATCGCATGGGCAGAGCGGTTGACCCGGAGTTGGGAAGTAATTCGGCATCAGCAGCAATTCAACTGCACGATCAGTGTTGGGATGCATCATGGCACACTTTACACGTTCCGTTCCTTTCTATACGGCCGCGACGTCTGGATTGCCTCGCAACTGCAGAGTGCATCGGCCAAGCTCCTTGGGGGCGATGAGAGTGGCATCTTCGTCACCGGCGCAGTCCGCAGCGCGCTGTTCGACGCTCCATTGCACAACCGGCTCCAGCCTGTCGCGCTGCAGCCGCCGTCAGCCGCCCTTGCAGGAATCGAGGTCTATCGCCTCTGCAGTGATGCGTCCGACTAGTGCGGTGCGCCGTTGTTGGTACCGAAACGGAAATTCGTGTCGTGGGCGAGCGAAGGGCGGACCCTTGTGGGGCCAATGGTCTCGCGCTTGCCCGACGGGCAAATCACTTGCGCGATTTTGCGTATCGCGAGTCAAGCCCCGTTGCGGAAAATATTCTCCTTAACCCGTCGGGCAAATCAGCGCTATCAACTCGCCTATCCCGGCCCGAGAAGAGGGGCGCTCGCGATCGTCACGAACGTAGGGCCGGGGATGCGGTGGACGCTGATGCGCTTTTGACGAACGGCGCGAGAGGCGTACGGCGAAGTCGTGTGGTCCTGACGCCCCGACGCTGGCGTCAAGTTGGCGGAAACTAACTCGCCGACGACGGTGACAACAAAAGCCGGTCACCGGGGAGAGCGCGATATAAACCGTAAAACCATCGCGCAGGGAATGTCGGATGCCTCCGCTGAACCTGTATGCTCGTGTGCGCATTTTTTGTGCAACTTGCACACGAGACCGCGGGTGCAGCGCGCACCCGGCATTCCCTGCGCCCTCTCTTTTGAAAGGGCGAAAGATTTCATATACAGCCCGGGCGCGACGCGACGCGGGATCGCGAAGCCACGTTCGCAGCCACTCAGCGCAAGACAACATCCAGATATAGCCGCCCCCTTCAGAGATATGGCGTAAGATGAGCCGGGATCGGGCGGCGCACGAACCGCGAGACCTCAGGAGGAAATTTTGTCCACTCGCTATTACGACTGGATCGGCCATTTCGGCCGCCGCACGCCAGATAAAATCGCGGCCATCGACCTCGCCAGCCAGCGCCGCTTTTCCTATGCGCAATTCGATGCGCGCATCTCGCTTCTCGCCATGCATCTGCGTGACAGGCTCAATGTCGCGCGCGGCGACCGCGTTGCAGTGCTGGCGCTCAACACGACCGATACGCTGGAAGTGCAGTTCGCCTGCTTCCGGATCGGCGCGGTGTTCCTGCCGCTGAACACCCGCCTTACCGTTCCCGAACTGCAATTCATTGTCGGCGATGCCTCGCCCAGGATCATGATCCACGACGCGGACTTGGCCGAGGTCGCGCTGACGGTCGCTAAACTGTGCAACGTTTCGTCGGCGTTGTTGCTGGGCGCAGGCGGCTCCTACGAGGCGGCGATCGCGGCCTCACACCCACTCGACCGAGCAGAAGCCGTCACGCTCGATGACATCTCGACCATCATGTACACCTCGGGCACCACGGGCCAGCCGAAAGGCGCGATCATCACCCATGGCATGACGTTTTGGAATTGCGTCAATCTCGGCGGCCCCGCCTATATCTCGCCCTCGTCGGTGCTGCTCACCGTGCTGCCGCTGTTTCACACCGGCGGGCTCAATTGCTATACCAACCCGGTGCTGCATGCCGGCGGCACCGTGTTGATCATGCGCGCGTTCGATCCGGGCACCGCGCTGCAATTGATCAGCGATCCTTCAGTGGGCATCAACCAGTTCTTCGGCGTGCCCGCGATCTACCAGTTCATGTCGCAGCATCCGTCTTTCGCGACCGCCGACTTCAGCCGGCTCGCGATCGGCGGCGTCGGCGGCGCGCCGATGCCGGTGCCGCTGTTGAAAGTGTGGGAAGCCCGCGGCGTCGCGCTGCAACAGGGCTACGGCATGACCGAGACCAGCCCCGCGGTGCTGACGCTCGACAAGGAGGACGCCGCGCGCAAGGCGGGCTCCTCCGGCAAGCCGGTGCTGCATACGGAAGTGCGGATCGTTCGCCCCGATGGCACCGACGCCAAAGTCGGCGAGCTCGGCGAACTCTGGGTCAGGGGGCCGAACGTCACGCCCGGCTACTGGAACCGCCCCGATGCCAACGCGTCATCCTTCACCGACGGCTGGCTGCACACGGGAGACGCTACGCGCGTCGACGAGGAAGGCTACTACTACATCGTCGACCGCTGGAAGGACATGTACATTTCCGGCGGCGAGAACGTCTATCCGGCCGAAGTCGAGAGCGTGTTGCACCAGCTTGCCGCCGTGGCCGAAGCCGCCGTCATCGGCATCCCCAACGAGCAATGGGGCGAAGTCGGCATGGCAATCGTGGCGATCAAGCCCGGCCACACGCTTACTCCTGCGGAAATCCACGAGCATTGCCAGGTCAATCTGGCGCGGTTCAAATGTCCGCGGCTGATCGAGTTCGTCGATGCGCTGCCGCGCAACGCGACCGGGAAAATCCACAAGCCTACCTTGCGAAAGAATTTCAGCACGCCGAAACCGACCGACAGGCAGGCCAATGCTTCGTAGTGCGGGGTCGCCGCAGCATGCCACGATGATCGGGCCGTGACCGGCCAAAAGGCAACCCGGCTCGGGATGGTGAAAATGTGCGTCGCACTCTTGCAGCATGGTGGAAATTCAATAGCTGAACAGATGATTGGGAAAACGAGAAGCCTTCGAGACTGAACCAGAACCATGGACTCCCCAGATGCACTACCTGCCGCTGACACCAGGGTTGTTTTCGATCCTGATCCTGTTGTTTGCCGGGTTGATCATCCTGATTCAGCTTCGCATTCTCAGATATGCGTATATGCGGCTCGGTGTCGGACCGGGGGCTGCGCTGCTCCTGCTGTTCGGCTCGCTGATCGGCAGCTATTTCAATATCCCGATCACCGTCCTGCCCGGACCGCCGATTCGATCGGGGCAGATCGTTGAATTCTATGGTATGCGCTATGTCGTGCCTCTGGTTGTGTCATGGCCGGGCACGGTTCTCGCCGTGAATGTCGGCGGCGCGGTCATTCCGACACTGATGTCCGCCTATCTCGTCATCCGGTATCAACTCTGGCTCAAGGCAACGCTGGCCACGATCGCTATCGCTCTGGTGATTCATACTATGGCGACGCCCGTGCCCGGGATTGGCATTGCCGTGCCGGTCTTTGTGCCTGTCGTGGCCACGACGATCCTTGCCTTTGTCCTCTCCCGCGAGTACGCGCCGCCGCTCGCCTATATCGGCGGCTCGATGGGAACGCTGATTGGCGCCGACCTCCTCAATCTCGACAGGATCAGCGACCTTGGCGCGCCGGTCGCCTCGATCGGCGGCGCCGGGACATTCGATGGAATATTCCTCACCGGAATTCTTGCGGTCCTGCTCGCCGGTATCGCCTCTCCTTCGCGCCCGCGCCCGGCCTGGTAGCCTCGCGGCGGCCCGGCCCGTTCGATCCCAACGCGTTGCACTGACGTCTGTGCCGATTCCTGATTCTTGCCGCCGCCGGATCGCGCCGAATTCTCCGCGTGCCGGGATATCCTGCGCTGCGCGATGGGCGCTCCCCGCCCAACGCGTGTTGCCACCCTCACCAAGTCTCAATAAAAAGAGTCCCAACAACAGACCGAAAATTCATGGCGGATGACGCGCGGTCGTCACGGCCAAAGGAAACAACAGGATAAGGGCAGTCCATGGAAGCTCAGGTAGGTAACGCGTTGCGTCCGGTCGAAAAATGGTCGCCCCCATCCAGCGCCAGCGCCATCGTCAAGCAGATCCATGCAATGCTGCACCCGCGCAACATCGTGCTGGTCGGCGCGACCGACAAGCCCGGGAACTATGCCGAGCGCATCTGGAACAACCTCATCAAGTACCAATACAGAGGTGGGCTCTATCCGATCAACGCCAAGCGCGAAACGATCTGGGGCGTGCCCTGCTACAAGGATTTCGCCAGCCTGCCTGAAAAGCCCGATCATGTGCTGGTGCTGGTGCCGGCGCGTTTCGCGGTGCAGGTGATCCGCGACGCCGCGGCGGCCGGCGCCCGCTCCGCCACCATCGTGACCTCGGGCTTCAGCGAGTTGCAGGACGCAGAAAGCCAGCGGCTGGCGGTTGAACTGCAGCAGGCGGTCAAGGAAACCGGCCTTGCCGTCACCGGACCGAATTGCCTCGGCAATCTGAGCGCGGGCGAAAACCTGTTCACCAATATCGACGACCGTATCGTCACCATGGAAGCGGGTCCTGTCGCGATCGCCGGGCAATCCGGCGCGATCGTGATGGCGATCCGCCAGACGCTGGAGGATCGCGGCGTTGGCGTCGGCTACATGGTCACGACCGGCAACGAGACCGGCCTCGAGACGCCGGACCTGATGGCTTATTTTGCGGCCGATCCCTCGATCCGGGTGATCGTGGTCTATCTCGAGGGCGTGCGGAACACCAAGGTGTTCCGCGACGCCTGCAAGGCGGCGCGCGCCGCCGGCAAGCCCGTCATCGCACTCAAGCTCGGCGCTTCCGAGGGCGGCCGGGCCGCGGCGATGGCGCATACCGGCGCGCTTGCCGGCTCGATCGAAACCTTCGACGCGATCTCGACCCGCGAGGGCGTGATCCGCGTCCGCGGGCTGGATGAACTGATCGAGACCACCGAATGCTTCGTGCATGCCGATCCGCCAAAGGGCAATCGCCTCGCCGCGGTGTCGCTGTCGGGCGGCAAGCGCGGACTTTTGATCGACGCGTTCTATTCCGCCGGGTTGAATTTTGCTCCGCTCAGCCCGAGCGCCACCGAGAAACTGGCGAAAATGCTCGGGCCCGGCAGTATCGTCGGCAATCCGCTCGACGCCGGTTTCGCCGCGGTGGTCGATCCATCCGTCTACATGCAGTCGATCAAGATCATGATCGACGATCCCGACACCGATATCGTCATCATCGACGCCGAATTGCCGAAGGCGCCGCACGAACTGCGCGAGCGCAATTTGCGCATCGTCAACGACATGGCGGGTGCTGCCTCAAAGCCCGTGGTCTATATCAGCGCGATGTCAATCGGGTTCACTGAATTCACCAAGGGCTTGCGCAAATCGCTGCCGAACATCGCGGTCATGCAGGGCCTCGACCGCGCGGTGGGCGCGATCAAGTCGCTGATCGGCTATGCCTCGTTGCGCAAGGTCGTGCCGGAGATTGGGTCGAGTTCGAAAGCTTCCGCGCGCGCGGTATTGGAGAAGACGTTGAAGAGCGCCAACGGCGCCGCGGCGCTTGACGAGGTTGCGTCGAAGAAGCTGCTGCGGGCCTATGGCATTCCCGTGTCCAAAGAAGAAATCGCCCAAACCGCGGCGGACGCGGTGAAGATCGCCAAGAAGATCGGCTTCCCGGTTGTGGCCAAGGTCGTCAGCGCCGACATCCTGCATAAGTCGGACATCGGCGGCGTGGTGCTGAACATCAACAGCGCGGTTGAAGTCAAGAAGGCGTTCAACGACATCACAGCGCGGGTCAGGAAGCTCAAGAACCAGCCCAGGCTCGAAGGCATTTTGATCGCGCAGCAGGTCAAGGCCGATCTCGAACTCGTGGTCGGCGCATCGCTTGACGCCGAAATGGGACCGGTGGTGCTGTTCGGCACCGGCGGCGTCGATATCGAGCTGATTAAGGACGTCGCGCTCGCCGGCGCGCCGCTCGACGCCGATGAGGCAAGACAGCTGATCGGCAAGACCAAGGCCGGCATCAAACTGAAGGGCTATCGCGGCAAGCCCGCATTGCACGAGGCTTCCGCGGTGAAGGCGCTGGTCGGGCTGTCCAACCTGATGGCGGATGCGGGCAGCCGCATAGCATCGATCGACGTCAATCCGTTTTTGATCAACAGCAAGGTCGGCGTCGCCGTCGACGGCCTGATCGTGCTCAACAACGCCGCAGCCAACAAGGCGGCGAAGCATTAAGTTACAACCCCGCGCCCCACTGTCGCGCGGTCTGCACGAGCCAGTCGCGGTAGAGCGTCAGCGGTGTGACGCCGGTCAACCCGCCGCACCCCGCGCTGCCGTTTGGTCCCGTCGACCAGCTGACGACGCCGATGATGGCGGGACCTGCCGGCTTGTCCTCGAATACCGGAGCACCGGAATTGCCGGTGCAGGCACCGAGCCCGCCGCGCGTGCCCTGATTGACGGGATCGACGAGGCGGATCTGGAGCGTGCCCGGCTTGCCGGTTGCAATCAATCCGGCAACACGGATGGCGCCGCCGCTCTTGCCATCACCGCGCACGGTGACGCCGATGCCGGCAATCGTAAACCGGCTGCCGACGATGATGGGAATATTGGGCGCGCCGAGCGTCGAAGGCGTCTTGCCGTTGGCCGGCGCGCCCAATTGCAGCAAAGCCACATCGGCCGTTGCGCGATGCGCCAGCATCGCCTGCATGTTGAAGCTGGGGTGAATAGCGACGTTCTTGACGTCCTGCAAGGACGGCTGCGTGTCCGCGCCATAGTCGACGATCTTGTAGTCGGCGCCCGGCTGCACGCAATGCGCGGCGGTCAATACGATCCTGGGCGTGATCACCGCGCCGGTGCAGAAATTGCCGCGGGATCCTACGATGGTGACGACGGAACGGGCTACACCGTCAACCGACGGCGCGCCGCCCCCCACGATGGCGTAGGCGGGTGCGACCGACATCAACACAAGGGCCGCGATTATGCGAGGCAGGATTTTCATGATCGCAGCAATAGCCTGCGCCGCGCAGGCCGCCAAGGCATGGATCTCTCTGGTTCCGAAGCGCATTCCGTGTTAGCCGCTCCCCAGTACGCATTGAAATGGCAGGGAATGATGGTCGAGGCAGTGATCTGGGATTTTGGCGGGGTGCTGACTACCTCGCCGTTCGAGGCTTTTGCGAGGTTCGAGACCGAGCGCGGGCTGCCCGCCGACATTATCCGACGCACCAACGCCACCAACCATCTGGAAAACGCCTGGGCGAAATTCGAGCGCGCCGAAGTCGATATCGAAGCCTTCGATGCGCTGTTCGCGAAGGAATTGTTAGCGCTGGGCGCCGAGGTTCGCGGCAGAGATGTGTTGCCGCTGCTTTCCGGCGATCTGCGGCCCGAAATGGTCGAGGCGCTCAAGCGCATCAAGACCAAATTCAAGACCGGCTGCATCACCAACAACCTGCCCGCCAATGCGATCGGCAGCCGCAGCGGCCGCTCGCTCTATGTCGCGGAGGTCATGGTGCTGTTCGATCATGTCATCGAGTCCGCAAAAATTGGCCTGCGCAAGCCCGACCCGCGCATCTACCGGATGATGGTGGAGACGCTGAAGGTCGATCCGAAAAAATGCGTCTATCTCGACGATCTCGGCGTCAATTTGAAGCCGGCGCGCGAGATGGGCATGACCACAATCAAGGTGGTCAACGCGGAACAGGCGATTGCGGAACTGGAGGCCGCGACCGGGCTTTCATTGCGCTAGACGGAAAATCGCCCGAATTTGCCGCCTTGGCATGACCAATCGAGGCTTGTTCTTTGCCGGGAACGGGGGCAGAACATTCTGAAATCTTTCGAATTCGGAGTTGAAACCCTTGGCTGAACATCGGCCGTTGGCCTCGATCGAGGCAGTCGAAAGCGGACTTGCCGCGCAAGGCTATATTGCGAGCCGGCAGATCGCGACCGCGGTCTATCTTTCGCAGCAGATCGACAAACCGATCCTGGTCGAGGGCCCGGCCGGCGTCGGCAAGACCGAGCTTGCGAAGGCGATCGCGGCGTGGCGCGGGCTGAAGATGATCCGCCTGCAATGCTATGAGGGGCTGGACGAGGCCAAGGCGCTCTACGAGTGGAAGTACGCCAAGCAACTTCTGTACACACAGATCCTGAAAGACAAGCTCGGTGAAGTGCTCGGCGGCGCAGAAACGCTGCACGCCGCGCTGGACCAGTTGCACGATTTCGGCGACGTCTTCTTCTCCAAGGAATTCGTCGAACCGCGGCCGTTGCTGCAGGCGCTGGAGCAGCCCGCCGGCTGCGTGCTGCTGATCGACGAAATCGACAAGTCTGATGCCGAGTTCGAATCGCTGCTGCTGGAAATCCTCAGCGATTTCCAGGTCACCATTCCGGAACTCGGGACGGTTTCCGCCATCGCCGCGCCGACCGTGATCCTGACATCGAACAGCGAGCGCGATCTCGGCGACGCGCTGAAGCGGCGCTGCCTGCACCTTCACATCGGCTTTCCCGAGCAGAAGCTTGAGGAACGCATCGTCGAGAGCCGCGTGCCCGGTATTTCGCAGACGCTGCGCAAGCAGATGGTCGGCTTCATTCACGAAGTCCGCACGCTGGATCTGAAGAAGCTGCCATCGGTGAGCGAAACCATCGACTGGGCGCGCGTGCTCGTTCTGTTGCAGGCGCCCGAACTCGGCCACGAAATCGTCAAGGACACGTTGAACGTACTGCTGAAATACGAGGCGGATATCGAGGCGACGCGGCCTCAGGTCTCAAGCTTCATCGCCAAGGCGTCGCGCCAGAACGTGTTCGGATAGGCGGACGATGCGAGAGAACCTGCATCGCTTCTTTCGCGCGGCGCGGGGCGCAGGGGTCAGGCTCTCGCCGGCCGAAAGCATCGATGCGATGCGCGCGGTCTCCAAGGTAGGCTTCACCGACCGGACCGTCCTGCGCGACACGTTCCTGCTGACGCTCGCCAAGACGCAGGACGAAAAGAAAGCGCTCGGCGATTGCTTTGATTTGTTCTTCGATCAACCGGAGCCGGCGCAGCCGCCGCCCGAGGATAGTGAAGCAGACAACTCGGACACGCCGGAATCCGGCGCTGCCGCCGATACGCCGGGCGACGCCGGCGGCGGCGACGAGGCCCAGGATCTCGGCCCGCTCGCGCAGATGCTGTTATCACAGGACCGCAACGCGATGGCCGCCGCGATCGCCAACGCCGCGAGCGCGGCCTCGCTGTCCGACATCCGCTACTTCACGCAGCGCGGCATCTTCTCCGGTCGCATTCTCGACCAGATGGGTATCCAGCGCCTGCGGGACGATCTCGACGCGCTGGTAGCCGCCAATCCCGCGCTGGCGGAACGGCTGCAGGCCGCGCTGGACGGATTGCGCGATACCGTGCGCGAGACGGTTTCGCAGGCTCTGATGCTGTACGGCCGCGAGGAAGCCGAAAACCTGCGCAACGAGATCCTGCGCAACGCGCCGCTGTCGCGGATCGAGCCGCGTCAGGTCGAGCAGATGCGGTTCCTGATTCGCCAGATCGCCCGCCGGCTGCGCGAGCGTTACAGCAAGCCGCGCAAGCGGCAGCGCCGCGGTCATCTCGACGTGCGCCGGACCATCCGCCGCAATGCCGCATGGGGCGGCGTGCCGTTCCTCACCGCCTGGAAGCGGCGGCATCGCGACCGGCCGAAGATTGTCGCGCTCTGCGACGTCTCGGGTTCGGTAGCGCGGGTTTCCGACTTCTTCCTGCTGTTGATCCACAGCCTGCATGAGGTCGTCTCGGATGTCCGCTCGTTTGCGTTCTCCGGACACCTGATCGAGGTGAGCGACATCCTGGAATCCAGATCGCCGGAGGAGGCGATGGCCGAGATCATGTCGAAAGTCGGCTTCGGCTCATCGGATTACGGCAATTCCTTTGCCGATTTCGAGCACGAATGGATGAACGCGATTACGCCGCAGACCACCGTGATCGTGCTCGGCGACGCCCGCAGCAACAATCTCGATCCGCGCGCGGACATCCTTCGCCGGATCGGCGAGCGGTCGAAGCGGCTGGTGTGGCTCAATCCCGAGGGGCGCATGGCCTGGGGCTGGGGTGATTCGGAAATGCCGCGCTATGCGACCTTCTGCACCGTCGTCCGCCAGTGCGCCACCGCGCAGCAGCTGGAGCGCGCGGTATCGGATATCGTGGCGAGCTATCAGTAGGCCGGGATTCGCAGGCAATCTCGCCGATAATTTGCTCGATACCGGCTTGGCAGCGAATATAACTGATTGCCCGAATCAGAACCAGGCCGGTAGCCAGCGTTGGCCGGTCACTCGCAGCCGCCTACCGGATCGCCCAACCCCATGCCTGCCCCCGCAACCCGTCATCCCGGAAAAGCACCCGACGCGCTATCCGTCCTCAATTCCGTGTTCGGCCTGCCGGCGTTCCGGGGCGAGCAGGAAAAGATCGTCCGCCATGTCACGGAAGGCGGCAACTGCCTGGTGCTGATGCCGACCGGCGGCGGCAAGTCGCTGTGCTATCAACTGCCCTCACTGTTGCGCAAAGGCTGCGGCATCGTGGTCTCGCCGCTGATCGCGCTGATGCGCGACCAGGTTGCCGGCCTGCTCGAAGCCGGCGTCAAGGCGGCGGTGCTGAACTCGACGCTGTCGTTCGAGGAAGCCAACGCGGTCGAGCAGCGGTTGTTGGCCGGCGATCTCGATCTCCTCTACATCGCGCCCGAGCGGCTGTTGACGCCGCGTTGCCTCGCGCTGCTTGATCGCACGGAAATCGCGCTGTTTGCGATCGACGAGGCGCATTGCGTGTCGCAATGGGGGCATGATTTCCGCCCGGAATATATCGGCCTGTCGGTGATCGCGGAGCGCTTTCCCGATGTGCCGCGGATCGCGCTGACCGCCACGGCCGATGAACTGACGCGCAAGGAAATCGCCGAACGGCTCGGGCTTACGGCCAGCCCAAGCTTTGTCGCGAGTTTCGACCGTCCCAACATCCGCTATGAAATCGTCGAGAAGCAAAACGCGCCGGCGCAACTCAAGATGTTCATCAGCGAGCGTCATTCAGGCGATGCCGGCATCGTCTATTGCCTGTCGCGCGCCAAGGTTGAGGATATCGCCACCGCGCTGTCCAAGACCGGCATACCTGCGCTGCCGTACCACGCGGGCCTCGACGCCGGTCAGCGCGCCCGCAACCAAGATCGCTTCATCAACGAGGATGGCGTCGTGATCGTCGCCACCGTCGCGTTCGGCATGGGCATCGACAAGCCCGACGTGCGCTTCGTGGCGCATCTCGATCTGCCCAAAAGCATCGAGGCCTATTACCAGGAAACCGGCCGCGCCGGGCGCGATGGCAAACCTTCCAGCGCCTGGATGGCGTATGGCCTTTCCGATATTGTGCAGCAGCGCCGCATGATCGACGAATCGACCGGCTCTGATGCGTTCAAGCGCGTATCGGTTGGCAAGCTCGACGCGCTGGTCGGCCTTGCCGAGACCGCAGGCTGCCGGCGCAGCCGCCTGCTCGGTTATTTCGGCGAAGCCGTTGATGGCAACAATTGCGGCAATTGCGACAATTGCCTGTCGCCGCCGCAGCTCCGCGACGGCAAGGTGATCGCTCAGAAGGCATTGTCCTGCGCCTATCGCACCGGGCAACGTTTCGGCGCCATGCATCTGATCGACGTGCTGGTCGGCCGCCTGACCGAGCGGGTCACCCAATTCCGGCACGACAAGCTCTCCGTGTTCGGCATCGGCGCCGAACTGAACGAGAAGCAATGGCGCGCTGCGATCCGCCAGCTGGTGGCGATGGGGCACTTGCAAGCCGACAGCGAAGCTTTCGGTGCGCTGAAGCTGACGGAAAGCGCGCGCGGCGTATTGAAAGGCGAGACCGAGATATTGCTGCGCGAGGCGCCCGCCGGCACACGCGTGCGCGCCAGCCGGATAAAATCACGGCGAGGCGATCTGGCGCCGCGGCCGGCCGGACAAGGTGAACCCGCCGATGCAGCGTTGCACACCTCGCTCCGGGCGTGGCGCTCCGAAATCGCACGCAAGCGCGGCGTGCCGGCCTATGTCGTGCTGCATGATTCAACGATCGACGGCATCGCCACGTCCCGCCCTGTGACGCTCACTCAACTCCGCAACATCCCCGGCATCGGCGACAAGAAGCTCGAGCATTACGGCGACGAACTGATCTCGCTGGTGAAAGCGGCGGGGTGAGCACGGCTCCCCCGCGGCGTCAACCGTTGCGGAACGTATAGGCGTATCCGTTGATCGCGGGTGCGCCCCCGAGATGCGCGTAGAGCACTTTCGAGCCCCTGGGGAAAAAACCCTTCTTCACGAGGTCGATCATGCCCTGCATGGATTTTCCCTCATAGACCGGATCGGTGATCATGCCTTCGAGCCGCGCGCAGAGCCGGATCGCTTCCTTGGTTTCTTCCGAGGGAACGCCATAGGCCGGATAAGCGTAGTCCTCGATCAGGACGACGTCGTCTGCGACGATCTCCTTGCCCAACTCAACCAGGCGAGCGGTGTTGCGGGCGATCTCGAGCACCTGGGCCTTGGTCTGATCAGGCGTGAACGAGCCGTCGATACCGATCACCTTGCGCTCGCGGCCATCCCTGGCGAAGCCAACCAGCATGCCGGCATGAGTGGATCCCGTGACGGTGCAGACCACGATATAGTCGAAGGCGAAGCCGAGTTCCTTTTCCTGCGCACGAACCTCTTCGGCGAAGCCGACATAGCCGAGCCCGCCATATTTGTGCACGGACGCACCCGCCGGGATCGCATAGGGCTTGCCGCCCTTTGCCTTCACGTCCGCGATCGCCTCTTCCCAGCTTTGGCGAATGCCGATGTCAAAGCCTTCATCCACCATCTGGACGTCGGCGCCCATCACGCGACTGAGCAGGATATTGCCGACGCGGTCGTAGACAGCATCCTCATGCGGCACCCAGCTTTCCTGTACCAGGCGGCATTTCATGCCGATCTTGGCCGCGACCGCGGCGACCATGCGGGTGTGATTGGACTGCACGCCGCCGATCGAGACCAGTGTATCGGCGTTGGACGCGATCGCGTCGGGAATGATGTATTCGAGCTTGCGCAACTTGTTGCCGCCGAAGGCAAGCCCCGAATTGCAGTCCTCGCGCTTGGCGTAGAGTTCGACCTTGCCGCCGAGATGCTGCGTCAGCCGCTCGAGCTTCTCGATATGGGTCGGCCCGAAGGTCAGCGGATAGCGTTCGAATTTTTCCAGCATGCGTCATCCCCGTTGATGTCTGATCTGGCGGAAACGCCTATCACCGGAACCGGAAAAGGTGCTCTCTAATTCGGTCCGATATTTTTTGGTTTTCGTTGCATGGCCAACCAGAATTGTTAGTTTTCATCCACTTATTCGCTCAATTATGAAAGAATCTTCCGTGAGCAGACGACTGGATCGCGTCGACCTTAAGATGTTGCGTTTGCTGCAAAATAACGGGCGGCTCAGCAATGCCGAACTGGCCGAAACCGCCGGCGTCAGCGCGGCTACCTGCCATCGCCGGACCCAGCGCCTGTTCGACGAGGGGTTTGTCGGCGAGGTCCGGGCCATGGTGGCGCCGCGCAAGGTAGGCCTGGGCACGCTGGTCATGGTCGGCGTCGTGCTCGACCGCTCAACGCCAGAAAGTTTTGCATCCTTCGAACAGGCGGTCGCGAAACTGAAATGTGTGCTCGACTGCCACCTGGTGGCCGGCGATTTCGATTATTTCCTGAAGATCCGCGCCGGCGACGTCGACGATTTCAAGCGCATCCATGGCGACCAGTTGATTGCGCTGCCCGGCGTACGCCAGACCCGAACCTTCTTCGTCATGAAGGAAGTGGTCGACAACGCGCCGCTGGATTTTTGAGGAGCTGGGTTAAACCGCGCAAGGGGCTCGACACGGCGAGAGCGTCGCCGCCACATGCCACGACGGCCTGAACTTGGCAGCCATGCAGAGGCAAGCTTCTCCACCGACATCGCGGAACACAGCACCATCGGCGGCGCTATACCAGCTTTACGTTCTTGAGCGGCAAGCTGCGCACCGGCTTTCCGGTTGCCGCAAAAATGGCGTTGAGTACGGCTGGCGCCACCACGCAGATGGTCGGCTCCCCGACGCCACCCCAAAAGTCGTAGGTTGGCACGATCACTGTTTCGACCTTGGGCATCTCCGCAAGACGCATGATCTCGTAGGTGTCGAAGTTGAGATTTGTCATCCGGCCGTTCTCGACCGGCATTTCGCCATAGAGCGTGGCGGTGAGACCGAAGGCCACCGATCCCTGCACCTGGGCCTCGATCTGGCCTGGATTGACTGCATGACCGCAATCGAGCGCCAGCACCATGCGATGAACTTTTAACTTACCCTGTGGGCTTACGGAGACCTCGGCGGTGGCAGCCGAGTAACTGCCATAACCCATGAACTGGGCGATACCGCGATGCACGCCCGCCGGCAGCGGTTTGCCCCAGTCACCCTTCTCGGCCGCGGCATTGAGCACGGCAAGATGCTTGGGAAAATCCTTCATAAGCGCCCGGCGAAACTCGAGCGGGTCCTTAGCCGCCGCCTTCGCCACCTCGTCCATGAAGCATTCCATGTAGACGGCGTTCTGATTGGTGTTGACCCCGCGCCAGGGTCCGACCGGCACATGCGTGTTGCGCATCACATATTCGATCAGCAAGTTCGGCACGCTGTAGCCAAGCTGCGCGTCGCCCGGCGTAGCGGAGTAACCCTGCAGCTGGCGGAGGTCCTTGCCGTCGACAATGCCTTTGGGATTGAGCATGGCATTGATCGACTGGCCCGAGATACGAGCGTGCAGGCCTACCAGATTGCCTGCGCCGTCAAGCCCGGCCGACAATCTGCACTGCGAGATCGGCCGGTAGAAGTCGTGCGCCTGATCCTCCTCGCGGCTCCATATCATCTTGATCGGCACGTCCGGGAATGCCTTGGCGATTTCGACGGCCTGGTGAACGTAGTCCTGCGTACCGCCGCGGCGGCCGAAGCCGCCGCCGAGATCGTGCCGGTGCACCTCGCATTTGTCGAGCGGAACGCCGGACGCTTCCGACAGGGCGGCCAGCGACGCCTCCAGGTTTTGCGTTGGTACCCAGGCTTCAGCCTTGTCGGCCGCGAGCTTCACGGTGCAGTTCATCACCTCCATGGTCGCATGCGCGAGGAAAGGCGTCGAATAGACTGCGTCAACCTTCCTGGCGGCTTCGCCGATCGCCTTCAGCGCGTCACCGTTCCGCCGATCGCCATTTGTGGCGGTTGCGTTGAGGCCATCCCTGAGCAGGTCCGCGATCGTCGCGCTTGATTGCGACGCCGCCGCGCCCTCGTCCCAGACAATTGGAAGCGCCTCGAGCGCCTTCCTGGCGCGCCACCACGTATCGGCGACAACGGCGACGGCGGTATCCTTCACCCGCACCACCTTCTTCACGCCGGGCATGCCAACGATCTTGCTCTCGTCGTAACTCTTGAGCGTGCCGCCGAATACCGGGCAGGCCTTGATCGCGGCGTTGAGCATGCCGGGCAGGTTCAGATCGATGGCGAAGATCTTGCTGCCGTCGAGCTTGTCCGCGGTATCGAGCCGCTTGAGCGGCTTGCCGGCGATCTTCCAGTCCTTCGGATCCTTAAGCTTGATAGACGTGGGATCCGGTGGCGTCAGCCTGGCGGCTGCGGCCGCGACCTCGCCATAACGGACCGAGCGCTTGCTCGCAGCGTGCGTGATAACGCCGGCGGATACTGTCAGGTCGCCGACTGGCACATTCCATTGGTCAGCCGCCGCTTGCAGCAACATCTGGCGCGCCGCCGCCCCGCCACGCCGAACATAATCCTGCGACGTGCGGATTCCGCGACTGCCGCCGGTGCCCATCTCGCCCCAGGCGCGTTTGCTCGCGAGATTGCGAGCCGGCGTGATGCCTTCGGTCGTCACTTTGTTCCAGTCGCACTCGAGTTCCTCGGCCACGAGCTGCGAAAGCCCGGTGAGCGTCCCCTGGCCCATCTCTGAGCGCGCGATGCGGATCACGCAGGTGTCGTCGGGCTTGATCGCGACCCAGATGTTGACTTCGCTCGCGGCAGACTGCGCCTGTGCCGAGCGGACGCCGAACGATACGTTGAATCCGAGCGCCATGCCTCCGCCGGCGGCTACCGAGCCGACGATGAACTTGCGCCGTGAAAGCTTCGTGGGCTTGCCAAGGACTGTCCTTTTCATTGTCGCTCTCCCGAGGCCCGTCCGGTGGCGCCCGCGTCAGATGCCAGATGCACGGCCTGACGAATGCGTTGATAGGTGCCGCATCGGCAGATATTGGTCATCGCCTCATCGATGTCCTTGTCGGTCGGCTGGGAGACTTTCTTCAGCAGCGCTGCGGCAGCCATGATCTGCCCGGACTGGCAATAGCCACATTGCGGCACGTCGACCGCGGCCCAGGCTTTTTGCACGGGATGCGATGAACCGACCGACAGCCCCTCGATGGTTACGATCAAATCGGTGGCTTTTACGTCGCCCACGGCAATCGAACAGGAGCGCTGCACCTCGTCATTGATGTGAACCGAGCAGGCGCCGCACTGGGCCACTCCACAGCCGTACTTGGTGCCGGTCAGGCCGACCTGTTCCCGAATAACCCAAAGCAGCGGCGTGTCGGCCTCGACCGGCACATCTCTTACCATTCCGTTGATATTCAGCTTTGCCATGAGCTCCCTCCGTCAATTGGTCAGAGCATAACCGTCTGCCGGGCGTTTGCCTACAACTGCCCGTTCAGGCGCACTGAATGGACTTCAACAGCAGGAGCGGACGAAACTCCAATGACAAGAGGTGCGCATTGAGCCTGGCGCCCTAGTTCTTTGCGCTCTCGGCCGGCGCTTTCGCCTTGCAGGAAATCAGGAGCGTAAATGCCCTTGCGTTGCGCGCGATATCAGCCGTCTTCAATTCGGTTTTCGAATCAGCCGTTTGGTACGCCACCGCGCTGTTGTCCAGAAAATCCCTCAGCGCGCCGGTCTTTATGGCGAAATTGATATTCTCGGGGATGTTGCCCGTCGCCTTGACGAACTTCAGCGCATTCAGTTTCGCAGCAACCACGCCGACGACTTCGCCGCTTGCGGCCATCAGCGGCCCGCCGCTGTTGCCCGGCTGGACCGCGGCGCTGATCTGCAGAAAGCGCGTGTCGTTCAGGATGCCGCTGAGTGAACTTACGATCCCGGTGGTGACCGTGAAGTCGGATGTCAGCAATCCATGAAATGGATAGCCGATCGCCACAACGCTATCACCGGATCGGATCGCCTTGTCCTTGATGACGGCCACATCCTTGAACGTACCAGCAGCCTGCAGCAGGGCAAGGTCGTTCCTCTCGTCGCTTGAAACGACACGTAGGGTGACCGGCGCCTCACCGGTCAAGCTGCCTTGAATATCCCCGACACAACCATCGACGACGTGCTGATTGGTGACGACGTGCCCGCTGGTGCTGACCAGAAAGCCGGTTCCTGTTTGGGTGCTGGTCTTTTCCGGCTTGGCAGGCGCCGTGCCCGGCGGCGCGGTTGCGGCCACCGGTTTTGCCGCCGCGAGCGCAACCGAAAAATCACCTGCGGCGGCGACGCCGAATTGCTTCACCTTGGCCACGCAATTCGCCAGCGTCGGCAACAATTGCGCGGTCTGATCGAGCTTGAACTGGAAGAGTTGCCCTTGCGCAAACGCCGTCATCGCCTTGGCTTTGCGGAATTGCGCGATGAGCGACGAATTATCCGGCATCGGCACCTGGAGCAATTTATCGGCGATCGGAACACCGTGAACGTTGAATGGCGTCTGACCATCGAACGTTAGCGCAATCGGGAATGCCTGCCCGGTGGGCAGCGTCCATTTTTCGTGGGCGAATCCCAGGCTCCATCCCGCCTTGTCGTCGATCGTGACCACAAAATAGATGCCGCTGACATATTGCGTGCCCGCCGCGCAATGCGAAAACGCGCCGCTCTGGTCGTTCGTGTACGCCCCGCCCTTCCAGTTGCCGACATTGATTGAGCCATAAGGCCCACGTGCGCTGGAGGTTGAAGACGCTGCAATCAGGCACAACGCTACAACTACCGCTCCGATTGCAAATTTCATCACGATCTACTCAAAATGAAAGCTCATCATAGGAGGCTTTGAAATTATTCCGCAAGACTGTGCGAGCCCTTCGCACCCGAACTGCTTGTCATGCGAAACTGCAGGCGAAATTGCAGCGCCCGCATCCGTGGCTCGCTCAAACCCTTCCATTTTTCTTGTTCCTACTTTGTTCTTTTGAGCGAACCGAGTCAACCTGGAAAGATGGTGCAATGGCGAAGCGCGGGTCCGAATCTGGAAGTGGGTGCTGGCTGAGAAAGCCGCGACGCGGGAGGGCCAAGGCTGCGTGACAATCCAGATTGATATCGAAGACCCAGGCAAACCTGAACTGGCCGCTCTGCTCAGGGAGGGAGTACCTCGCCGATCCCGGCTGATCCAACTTCGTTGTAAACTACACACCGCTGTTCGAATAACAGCATTGCCGCATCCTTGATCTTTCCCACTCGTGGCCTGCAATCGCTTGGCTCGACCCGCTTTTCACAATTGAATCAAGATCGCGCTGTGTCGGCATCCAATTCGAGTGGATCCTGCGCAGCCTCGAAACGAGGAATGAGATCGGCAGGCAACGCAACCAATTTTGCTGCACGATTAATTGACGATCCAAAAACCGTAGCCGCCGCGATATGTTTTGCGAGCCGCGTATAGTCGGACCAAACCAAATAAAGCATTAGAGGTGGCTGCTCTCCATTCGCCAACAGTTGGCTGGACCGTTCGCCCGCACCCTCAGTTAGCCACCAACTGTGGGCAAGCGTGACAATCTTTCTAAAATTCCGAATAGTGCCTGACTGCTTACTTGGGTGAACGCCGGACAATTTAGCGCAATGTGTCAGCCAATTGAGGCCAGCCAAAATAGCAATCGCAAAATCGGTCGTCGCGGTTCCAGTGAAATCGATCACGGTCTCATCGTGAGGGCGCTGAAACAGGTAAGCGTTCATCATTTCGATTTGTCGGTCTGCATCGCTTAGCAACTCAAATTCCGGCCTCGGTACCATCGTCACATATCGCATCGCTTCTAGTCGGGTGTGATCCCAAACGGAGCGGACATCGCCATCCAAATCCGAAAGTGCCCGCTTGCAGGCCGGATAGATCAGTTTGCCATGATCGACCTCATCGAGGTATCGAGGAACGCGGCTGCGTAATTCCTCAAGGATAACGTGCGGTCCGAAGAACCCGCCAACGCGCCGTTTGTCGGCGGATTTTTCCGTCAACGGCTTTCTTGATCGCCACCAGTCAAACAAGTGCCTTGCCCTCCGGCCAGGCGAGGAAATCAGGAGCAAACCCAGATAATCGCTACCGCCATCGGCAAGCCTAAGGCTAAGGCGACGGCAATCGTCGATGTGAATGCGGAAAGCAAATTTACCCCAGGCTGCACCTTGTCCAGTTCAGACATGGCTCTACTCCACGGCTCGGAAAAGGAAAAAAAGCCGTCACCGGGACAAAACGGTGACGGCTTCTCGCTCGCACACACGTGTCCAGAAGGGACGAACGAATGGTGCTCGGACATAGTTAATGAAGTATTAACCGCGCAGGATGGGTATAAAATATGCAGCCAAAGCCGCACATTGCCGTTATTGCGACCACACAGCCCAGTGTTCCAATTCCGGCCAGCAAAATTGTCCGCTTCGCAAGGGGAAACCATCGTCACCAAGCCAACCATCAACCCCAACGGCACCTCGCCGGGCGAACTGCTGGAACAGCACCTCCTCGCCATCAACGGGCTGCGTTCGGCCATCAGCACGCTCGTTGCCGCCGCACCCAACGGTCGCGACTACCAGCCCCCGACCGACACGTTTCGCCGCGTCCAGATCGATCACGCCCGACCGGCTCGCACGGCTCGAAAGCGTGATGGACGAACTGGAGCAGTTCGCCGAATTTATTTCGGATCGGTGAGACACGCCGCGCTAACGAACGTCATGTCTGCGCGAATAGGCAAAATGGCTGAATGCGCCGTTAACCGGGGAACGCATCAAACAATTTCTGGATTTGGACGGTCGGGGGATGCCGTGGGGGAGGGAAAAATCCGTCGGCAAAGAATTCCTTCTGACGGTGTTATCTCGCGATCAGCATCGATGCGGGAATTAGACGGGGCAGATCATAAAGACTACAGGACCCGCGCGCACTAAGGCGGATGAATGTCCAACCAGCACTCCTGCACGAGTGCTCTGGCTCATCTCCTAGAGACGGGTCACTCGCTATTGACGGTGCTTGCAAAAAGTTTTCTTAAAATCGGCCATTTAACCGTAAGTCGGGTTCCCGATTTTCGGGACAATTGCAGAGCGATATCATCGGCGCTGCATCACGTGGTTCTTCAAAGTACCAAAGCCAGCGCGGCAACGTACGGATTGGACTGCCGATGATCAAACATGCCATGGATGGCCTGCTGTTCTTTGATGGCGGGCGAGAAATGCCCATTGTGGCTTACGACGTAAGCCGAACTAGCGCCGTCGTGCATTCCGATGGACTGGGCCTTCTTCCGATATACTTCTACGTCACGTTCGATGACTTTCTTACTGTTGGAAAGTGCCGCCTCACTTGGAGGTGTCGTGACGATGTTGGAGTCGTTATCGAAAGATGGCTTGACGTCCGCCAGCGTATAACTCGATGAAGCACACTGACCTCTCGCCCCTAAGCGGCTCGAATGGCAATCGCATCCGCTTGTGGCAGCGAGCGGCATAGCCAATGCGAAGGGGCTTTCCGAACGACTACAAATGGAGCGCGGCACACCGCGAACACTTGGCTGCGGCGAGGGATTGGTTGACAGCCGATCAGTTAAAGGCGGTCGTTGCCGAAATTCAGGCCACTCGGCTCCCTTACTACGAAATTGCAGAGCGATGGCTGATCCACGAAAGGACCGTCATCAGTATCGCGAAGCGGTATAGGGTGAGCCGTGGACCTTTTCCCTTCTCCGCCAAACGAGACCAAGAGTTGCGGGATGCAATTCTAAACAACCAAAACCTTTCGTTCCTTGCCTTGGCTCGTAAGTTGGGCGTGAGCTACACCTCCATATTCAAGCGCGCGAAAGCCATGGGGATCAGGACGCCTTATTGGTCAACGCGCGCGAGGTGGTCCGATCTTACAGCGAAACAGCGGAAGCAGTTTTTGACACTCTGCCGTTCGTCGCACGCTACCTATCGTGAGATTGGCAAGATATTTGGCTTCAAGGCTAACTTGGTGAAGAAGTACGCGCTGCGAAACGGCATTAATCGAAGGGGGCGGAAGCGAACGGGTTATTGGTCATGGGGATGACCGGTGGGTTACGTTCGCCGCGCTTCACCGTTGGCATTGCCGTGCCTGTCTTCGTGCCTGCAAGGGGAGTGTTGCTCGCGTTATTGATCATCAATCGGATCGCGCCCGCCACCGAACTCCCAAATAGGTCGCGGCTGGGGCGCGACTGCGGCCGCCTTGGCTAGACCTGTCGTTCCGCTTCCGGGCCACGCAATGGACGCGAGGAACGCTATTTGATCGTCGCGTGCACAGTAATTACCGACGTGCCAGAAGCCGTCGGCCCCTGCCCCGTTGCTTTAATGGCAAAAGTATCGCTTCCCTTGTATCTAGCCGTCACCCTGTATTCGTAAGTAGATATGTTGAGCCTTTTCAACTTTCCGTGGACCGGCTTTTGTAAAATGTCCGAGCTACTCACCGTGCCGCGCATCCTGATCGGAAATAGGCAACTTCCCCCGGACGCGACTTCAATGTCGCCGGTCGAATTCTCGCCCCAATCCGCTAGTGTTACTGACGTTGAACAGTCAGAAGCGGTTCGCGCCAAAGACACGGACATTAAGCTTGTAGCTCCAACGATAAGCGCCAAAGCGGCGACTTTAGACAATCGCATAGTAGACTTCCTCGTTTTGATGCAAATCCCACACTGACCAACGTTTCTCACGTGAGGGGCGTATCATACCCCCGAATTGGACGAACGGGTGGCGCGCGTGGAACAGTTGAGCGACACCGACTCCATGCGGATCGCCATGGGCAGTCGGCAAACCGACGTTACGCAATCTCCGAAACTTCTAGTCGTCCCCAATTGAGGGAAGAGAGCCGGCGTGGCGATATGAGGGACGAGATCGTTTAAAATCGACCACGGACCTCCGTGGTGGCACTGAAAAGCGACGCTGCAGCGGGAGACGGGATACCATGGGCAGACCAATTGGCTCACCGAACCAACAGAAGCCGTTCACGGATGGGCTGCGGATGGAAATCTGCAACGGCAATGATCTGCGCCACTTGCGTGCCATCGCCCGAAAACTGATTGAGATGGCAGAGGGTAGCGATTTGCAAGCCATCAAAGGGGTGGGGGACAGGCTGGACGGTAAGTGAGCGCAGGTAATAGAGCGCGGCGACGTCCAACTTGAGGCAATGACCGACCAGCAGCTGATGACGATCATACGGGGCGAATCCCGTGAACCGCTGAACGAGCCCGCGCTTATTTGCGGGCCTATTCCGGAACCGAAATAGCGGTGGACTGCGCAGTGCTTGGGGACTGATTTGGGGACCGAGCGCCTAGTTCTTCCAAATATCCTAGATTTTTTGATTTGTTAATCGATATAAATGGCGGAGAGAGTGTCAGTCAATCCCCGTTGAAAGATCAAGCATTTTCGACCTTCGTAGGCCAGAACCCACCATTTGAGCTACGCCCAAATGCGATTTCGCGACCAGCAAACGCCTGTTCAGCGAGTGGCCCGTCAGCGACAACAACGACATCAAGCGGCCAGCGACAGGCAAATTGCCGTCGTGCCGCTCAGCCTAATCTCGTGGCCAGGCAAAGTTCTAACCCTGCCCAGGAATCGATGGCTGCATGGGCACGCATCGCCCGGTTCTTTCGGCTATCCAACAGCCTTCAGACGGACCAACGGTTACAATAGCCGACGGTCACTGGCATGAAATTTTCCGGCCCGCGTTAATCCCGCGCTTGATTGGGACTAAGAGCTTGCTCTTTCATGAGCCGATATTGATGCCACCGTCTTCCGAGACCGCAGCATAGCGGCTTAGTTGCATGCGATGTTGCCATCATTGCCCTTGACGCATTTGAGCGAGGTGTTGCGATTGAGCTCGAGATCAGCATCGTAGTCGTCGCGATTTTCCGCCTTGGGATCGCCGCAACAGGTACAGGCCTTGCGAATGTTATAGATATAGTAGCTTTTGATCTCCCCGCTGCGCAAATGATCGTTGGCGATCCGCTCATTGTCTCGGCGCCGGGGGAGAGCTTCGACGAGTTCAAGCAGGTGCAGTTCTCGGCGGCGGGGATACCACCATCAATTCCGGAGACCGCCACGTGGGCCATGATGGTTCTAGGCTTCGCAGGCATCGGCTTCATGGCCTATCGCCGTCGCAATCAGACAGCCGCATTTCGCCTAGTCTGATTCCGATCAGATATGCAGAGAGACCGCCTTCGGGCGGTCTTTTTGTTTGCGGTTCCAGAATTAACCCGCGTTGCCGACATCAAGCTTAACCCGTGAGTTTCGTTGCGGCGCGCCCCGCACAGGATAACGTTGAATTTAGCGGAGCGGAACTGATTGGGACAATTTCGGTTCTCCCGGTGATACGGAGGCCGCGAGATGCGGTGCTTACGTAAAGGGCAATGCTGTCGCCAATATCATCAAAAGGAAATGCGGCAACTCCGCCGCGCTAATGCAACACCTTCAACGGCGCTGCCTCCCCGCAATCTCCTGTGGGCCTGTCGTTCGATCCGATCGCCCGGTACAGCGGCATCCACTGAAGCGTGGCACTTTTGTATGGACCGGCCGTGCGTTGCATGCTGGATTTGATGATCTGGAGACGATTGGTCTTGCGCTTCTGTATCCGGCCCTTTGCACGGAGGGTTTACGCTCCTGGCCATCATGGATATCCGCGCGCGCCCGATCTCATTCTCGGATAGGCCCTGAGAGGCCGCTAGTGCCACCGGATCACGGATGCGTACGGCGAGACCGTTTCTCCATCTCCTCAATCCAACTCGCAGACCTCGGCAGGTATCTTTCAGCTTTGCTTGGTGGTGCCAGGGATCAGCACCCTCAGGTTGAACCCGAGCGCTTACGCTGTTCTCGGCTCGACGCGTGCTTCGTAGCTGCGACCTCATGCGAGGTGACAACACGTCGCTGCGTTTAGCCAGGATGTCGGGAAGCTGTCCGCGATCTACCGTGTATTTCAATGGATGCCATGCGAGGTGACAACACGTCGCTGCGTTTAGCCAGGATGTCGGGAAGCTGTCCGCGATCTACCGTGTATTTCAATGGATGTTTCGGCGAGGCGTCGCCTTGGGACGCATTGACAGCAGCAACACCCAATCGCAAGCTCGTCTCAGGCGTCTTTGGCGCAGCGTGTGTCAACCGCGCCGAGAAAATTCACCAGGAGTTCCAACAGTGGACAGATCAATCCTGCTCGCCGCCGTCTGCGCTTCGGCGCTCGTGGCAGCTTCGGCCGCTTCCGCCAAAACCTTGGTTTTCTGCTCGGAAGGCAGCCCGGAAAACTTCTATCCCGGCGTTAACACGACCGGCACGTCGTTCGACGGCAATGAGCCGATCTACAACCGCATTGTCGAATTCGAGCGCGGCGGCACGCAAGTGGTGCCTGGCCTCGCCGAGAAATGGACGATCTCGCCGGACGGCCTCACCTACACCTTCAACTTGCGCAAGGGCGTGAAGTGGCACTCGACATCCAAGTCGTTCAAGCCTGCGCGGGAGTTCAATGCCGACGACGTCATGTTCTCGATCGAACGGCAATGGAAGGAAGACAATCCGTATTTCAAGGTGACGAGTTCGAATCATTCCTATTTCGGCGACATGGGCATGCCGAAATTGTTGAAGTCGGTCGAGAAGGTCGACGACTACACCATTAAGATCACGCTCAACCAGCCGGAAGCACCTTTCCTCGCCGATCTCGCGATGGCGTATGCGGCCATTCAGTCGAAGGAATACGCCGATGCGATGCTGAAGGCCGGGACGCCCGAGAAGATCGACCAGGATCCGATCGGCACCGGCCCGTTCTATCTGGTGCAGTACCAGAAAGACGCTGTGATCCGGTACAAGGCTTTCCCCGAATTCTGGGGCGGCAAGGCGAAAATCGACGATCTCGTCTATTCGATCACGCCGGATGCATCGGTTCGCTGGGCCAAGCTCCAGAAGGGCGAATGCGACGTGATGCCGTATCCGAACCCGGCCGACATCGACGCGATCAAGAAGGATCCGAACGTCACGATCCTGGAACAGCCGGGCCTCAACGTCGGCTATCTGGCGTTCCAGACGCAGAAGAAGCCTTTCGACGACGTGCGCGTGCGCAAGGCCATCAGCATGGCGATCGACAAGAAGGCGATCATCGACGCCGTCTATCTGTCGACTGGCATCGCGGCCAAGAACCCGATCCCGCCCGCGATGTGGTCGTACAACGACAGCATCAAGGACGATCCGTTCGATCCGGCGGCGGCCAAGAAGCTGCTGGCCGAGGCCGGATACCCGAACGGGCTGGAAACCGATCTGTGGGCCATGCCGGTGCAGCGGCCCTACAATCCCAACGCCAAGCGCATTGCCGAACTGATGCAGGCCGACCTCGCCAAGATCGGCGTCAAGGCCGAGATCAAGTCGTTCGAATGGGGCGAATACCGCAAGCGGATGCAGAACGGCGAGCATCAGATGGGCATGCTGGGCTGGACCGGCGACAACGGCGACCCCGACAACTTCCTGCACACGTTGTTGGGCTGCGCCTCGGCGCAAACGGCATCGGGTTCGAATATCGCCAAATTCTGCTACAAGCCGTTCGACGATCTGGTCGTGAAGGCCAAGACGGTCAGCGATCAGGCCGAGCGGACCAAGCTGTACGAACAGGCCCAGGTGATCTTCAAGGACCAGGCGCCGTGGTTCACCATCGCGCACGCGGTGCAATTGAAGCCCGTCAGCAAGCGGGTGATTGACTTCAAGCTGTCGCCGTTCGGACGCCACACCTTCTATGGCGTCGACGTCAGGGAATAGCAGGCGACAAGGGCGGAGTGGCTTTCGTACCTCCGCCCGTTTTTCTTAACCCCTTTCCTTTCCGGGGAGGGTGGCAGGGAACGGCATGCTTCGGTTCATCTTTACCCGGCTGAGCCTCGTGGTTCCGACCTTCATCGGGATTACGTTGCTTGTGTTCGTGCTTATCCGCCTGATCCCCGGCGATCCCATTGAGACGATGGCGGGCGAACGCGGCATCGATCCGGCCCGGCACGCGCAACTGCGCAAGGAGTACGGCTTCGATCAGCCGGTGCTGGTGCAATACGGCCTCTATCTGTCGCGGCTGGTGCATGGCGACCTCGGCCGCTCGATCGTCACCCATGAGCCGGTGATTTCCGAATTCGGGACGTTGTTCCCGGCGACGATCGAGCTGTCGGTTTGCGCGATCCTGTTTGCTTTATGCCTCGGGTTGCCGGCCGGCATCATCGCTGCGGTCCGGCGCAACTCCATCTTCGATCATGGTGTGATGGGAATCTCGCTCACCGGATATTCGATGCCGATTTTCTGGTGGGGGTTGCTGCTGATCCTGCTTTTTTCCGTGCAACTTGGATGGACTCCGGTGTCGGGCCGGATCGCGGTGCAATACTACATCGAACCGGTGACCGGCTTCCTGCTGATCGATGCGCTGCTGGCCGGTGATTTCGGCGCGTTTCGCTCGGCCTTGTCTCATCTCGTGCTGCCCATGATCGTGCTCGGCACAGTGCCGCTCGCCGTCATCGCCCGCATGACGCGGTCCGCCATGCTGGAGGTCCTGGGCGAAGATTACATCCGCACCGCCCGCGCCAAAGGGTTGCCGCGTTCCCGGGTGATCGCGATCCATGCGTTGCGCAATGCGCTGATCCCGGTGGTGACGGTGATCGGGCTGCAGGTCGGCGTGCTGTTTACCGGCGCGATCCTCACCGAGACCATTTTTTCCTGGCCGGGCGTGGGCAAATGGCTGATCGAGGGCATCAACCGCCGCGACTATCCGGTGCTGCAGGGTGGCACGCTGTTGATCGGCACCATCGTCATGATCGTCAATTTGCTGGTTGACGTCACCTATGGGCTGATCAATCCCCGCATCCGGTACACAAGATGACCGCCGAAGTCCTCAACACCCCCGTCGTTGCGGCGCAAGCAGGCGCTCCGCTGCATCCGCTGTTGGAATTCTGGTCCCATTTCAAGGCAAATTTCGGCGCCGTGGCGGGCCTCGTGGTGATCGTGGTTCTGGTTTTGCTCGCGCTGTTTGCCGATTTCGTTGCGCCACATTCCCCGATCCTCACCAACAATGCGGCCTTTCTCAAGCCGCCCTTCTGGCAGCAGGGTGGATCGATCGCCTATCCGCTCGGTACCGACGCGATCGGCCGCGATATTCTGTCCCGTCTCATCCACGGAGCGCGGCTTTCGCTTCTGATCGGCATCGCGGTGGTGACGTTGTCGGTGGTCGTCGGGACGATCCTCGGTCTGGTCGCGGGCTTTTTCCGTGGCGTGACCGAGATCGCGATCATGCGGCTGATGGACATCACGTTGACGCTGCCGAGCCTTTTGCTCGCGATCGTGATCGTTGCGATCCTCGGACCGGGCCTGATGAATGCGATGCTGGCGGTCGCGATCGTGCTCCTGCCGCACTACGTGCGGATCGCGCGCGCGGCCGTGATCAGCGAAGTCTCGAAGGATTACGTTACCGCAGCCAAAGTCGCAGGCGCCGGCCGGCTCCGGTTGATGTTCAAGGAAGTGCTGCCGAATTGCGCAGCGCCCCTGATCGTGCAGGCGACGCTCGGCATTTCAACCGCGATCCTGGACGCGGCAGCACTTGGCTTTCTCGGTCTCGGTGCGCAACCACCGCTGCCGGAATGGGGAACCATGTTGGCGGACGCGCGCGAATTCGTGCTGCGGGCCTGGTGGGTCGTCACGCTTCCGGGCTTGGCAATCCTCGTGACCGTGCTGGCCTTCAACCTTCTGGGCGACGGACTGCGCGACGCGCTCGATCCCAAGCTCAAGCGATAGCGTATTGAAGTCGATTCCGATGCCGCTCCTCGAGATTGAAAATCTATCGGTCGCGTTTCCATCCCAGAACGGGATGGTGCGCGCCGTGGATGGCGTCAACATCACGCTCGAAAAAGGCGAGGTGCTGGGGATCGTCGGCGAATCCGGCTCCGGCAAGAGCGTCGGCATGCTGGCTCTGATGGGACTCGTGCCCTATCCGGGGCGCGTCCAGGCCGACAAGTTGTTGTTCGAGGGGCGGAATCTGCAGACCTTGTCTGACCGCGAACGGCGCGCGCTCATCGGCAAGGACGTCGCGATGATCTTCCAGGAGCCGACGACATCGCTTAATCCCTCTTTCACGATCGGCTATCAGCTGGCCGAAACGTTGCATATCCATGAAGGGATGGATCGCAAGGCTGCGCGGCGGCGCGTGATCGAACTCCTGGATCAAGTCGGCATTCCGGCCCCGGAGAGCCGGCTGTCGGCCTATCCGCACCAGCTCTCGGGCGGCATGAACCAGCGCGTCATGATTGCGATGGCGATCGCCTGCAATCCGAAGCTCCTGATCGCCGATGAGCCCACGACGGCGCTCGATGTCACTATCCAGGCGCAGATCCTCGATCTTCTGCTGTCTCTGCAACGCGATCGTGGCATGGCGCTGATCCTCATTACTCATAACATGGGTGTGGTCTCGGACACCACCGAGCGGGTCGCCGTCATGTATGCGGGCCAGATCATGGAACAGCGTCCGACGCAGAGCCTGTTCGCGTCGCCGCAGCATCCCTATACGGCCGCCTTGCTGGCGGCACGCCCGGAGGCGAGCGACGGCGGACGGCTCGCCACCATTCCGGGCGTGGTGCCGGGACTCCACGATCGGCCGCGGGGGTGCCTGTTTAGTTCGCGTTGCGTCCATGCGACGCTGCTGACCGACGAAGTGCGTCCCGGTCTGCGCCCCTGGATGGACGGCCTGATCCGTTGTCATTATCCGCTCGGCGATCCGACACGGGACGAACGCATCGCAGCCGATCGGGGCGGCGCCGGTGGGGCGCCGATCCTCAAGCGCGGGACAGTGTTATGACGGCGCTTGTCACCGCCACCGATCTCAAGCGCAGTTACGAAATCAGGCAGGGCTGGTTCCGCCACCCGGCGCATCTGCAGGCCGTGGGCGGGGTTTCTTTCACGCTTGAAACCGGCAAGACGCTGGCGGTCGTTGGCGAATCCGGTTGCGGTAAGTCGACGCTCGCAAGGCTTGTGACTCTCATCGAGAAGCCGAGCGGCGGCACACTGATGCTCGAGGGGGTCGATGCGGTTAATCCTCCGGCCAGCACTGTGAAGACGTTGCGCCGCACCGTGCAGATCGTGTTTCAAAACCCTTATGGGTCGCTCAACCCCCGCAAACGCATTGGCGACATACTCGAAGAGCCGCTGATCATCAACACCAAGCTGTCAAAGCCGGACCGGCGGGCGCAGGCGCTCGACATGATGGCGAAGGTAGGGCTGCGGCCGGAGCAATATGGCCGCTATCCGCACATGTTCTCGGGCGGCCAGCGTCAGCGCATCGCCATCGCGCGCGCCTTGATGTTGCGGCCGAAGCTGCTGGTTGCCGACGAGCCGGTCTCCGCGCTCGACATGTCGGTGCAGGCGCAGGTTCTCAACCTCCTGGTCGATCTGCAGCGCGAACTGGGGCTGGCTTATCTCTTCATCTCGCACGATCTCGGCGTGGTGCGTCACATCGCCGACGACGTGATGATCATGTATCTGGGGATCGCCGTGGAACATGGGCCGAAAGAGCGCATCTTTGCCCGGCCGCTGCATCCCTATACGCAGGCCTTGCTTGACGCGACGCCGGGCCTTGGACGCAAACGCCAGCGGATCGTGCCGAATGGCGAGTTGCCTTCGCCGCTCGATCCGCCGAAGGGCTGCGTCTTCTCGACCCGTTGTCCCTATGTGACGGATCTCTGCCGCGCGCAGCGTCCGCTTTTGCGCTCGCTCGACGGCCGCCTCGTCGCCTGCCACTACGCCGAGCGTTTCCTGGAAATACAGGCGGTTTAGCCAGCCAGGACCGCCAACCCGGCTCATGGCGGGTGACTGTGGGTCCAGTGAAACCAAGCCCTCAGGCGGATTTTCGCTTGGCCGCAGGTCTGGACGGCTTCGATTTCTTGGCCGCCCTCGCTGGCTTGTCCGCCGCAGCGCCGGTGCCGTCCCGCCCTTGATCGAGGCAGCGCGTCCATCAGATTGTAGACGTTGCTGGGGGCAGGTTTCTTCGCAACCGCGATCGGCTGGCCCTTCTGTTTTTTCCCAAGCAGCTTCTGCAAGGCCGCTTCGTGGTGGTCCTCAAATTTCGAGGGATCGAAATGCCCCGATTTGGACTCGACAATATGCTTGGCCAGGTCGAGCATGTCCTTTGTGATCTTGACGTCCTGGATGTCGTCAAAATATTCGGCGGCGTCGCGCACCTCGTAGGGATAGCGGAGCAGCATACCCATCAGCCCCTTGTCGCGGGCTTCCAGCGCAATGACGTGCTCACGGTTGGTTAGAACAACGCGAACAATTGCAACCTGATCCAGAGAGCGGATGGTTTCGCGGATCACGGCATAGGCGTCGTGGCCGACCTTGCCATCGACTGTCACTTTTGCGCGTTGTTCACCGCTGGGAACCAACGCGAGATCATTTCGAACGACTGGGAGAGCCAGTCAGTCAGCAAAACTTTGGCCTCTGCGTGAAAAAGCGCAGAGGCCTCTTTTCCTAAGTACGATGTGACGGACAACCGCAAGCCAGGCACGATATTAGGGTCCAGACTCATTAATTAAATCCACCATACAAGGGTGGCGACGAGGCAGACAGAGGCGAGATAGTTTCGCGCCAGCCTGTCGTAGCGGGTTGCGATGCGGCGGAAGTCCTTCAGCCTGTTGAACGCACTCTCGATCCGCCAGCGAAGCTTATAGAGGCGCTTTGAGAAGCGGTACGGTTGCTTGCGATTGCTGCGGTTTGGAATGACCGGCTTGGTTCCGCGCTCATCCAGTTCCTCGCGCAATTCGGCGCTGTCGTAAGCCTTGTCGCCGAGCATACGCTTCGGCGGCTTGACCCTGCGGATCAGGCGTTCTGCGACCGGGCAGTCGTGTGCTTCACCTCCGGTCAACAGAATGGCGATCAGGCGCCCCTTAACATCTGCGAGTGCGTGCACCTTCGTGTTGCGCCCTCCGCGCGAGCGGCCAACAGCCTGCTTCTGCTCCCCCCTTTTCCGCCCGCCGCCGAGCGATGCGCTTTGACGTGAGTGGAGTTGATCATCTGCGTGTCCCTCGATCGACCATTGCCGGCGAGCTCCCGGAACAGGTTTTCCCAGATGCCGCGCCGCGCCCACCGAGCGAAGCGATTGTAGATCGTTGTGGGAGGCCCGTAGGCTTCGGGACAATCGGACCAGCGGCAGCCGCTTTTCAGCACGTGTATAATACCGCTGATAATGCGGCGATCGTCCTGCCGCTCGACATCGCGCACATCGGTTGGCAAGTGGGGTTCGATCCGCTGCCACTGCTCGTTGTTCAGCCAAAACAAATTCCTGCTCACGATCCCAATCCTTCCCCAAAGAGAATCAGTATCGTATTGTCACAGCAGAAAAATTAATGAGTTCTCACCCTAATCGGCTCAGCTACAAAGACGGGCGGGTGAAACTCGTGTCACAAGACGGCGAGGCCTAAAATCATCGCGGCATTTTCAATCGAGTGCACTGCCGCGCCCACTCCGCAGGATCGAAACCGGCTTCCGGTCTCGGAAAAAAGCGGGAACATTCCGACGTCTGCCGAGAGACTTTCGGCGTTCGCGTGAAGCCTGGGGACCGGTATGGAGGAAATTCTCAAGGTGATTGAGGAAGCAATGACAAACCCGGGAGTTGGTTTCCTTGGGCCGCCATGCTTCCCTGTCGGGAGAAACGCGGTTTGATCTATGTCAGTGGTGGGCCGCCCTGCCATGCAGGCGCAAGCGCGGCCCCATCGCCAGGAAGTGGGGAGGTAAGACAGGGCCGCGCCGGGCCACGGGAGAGGCGGTGTGGCCCACGACACAAACTAAGGTTGTGGCGGTTGGTTCCTACGCGGCGGCGATATCGCCGCGGCGTGGATCGCGGTATCGGGATCATCCCAGCTCAAAAACGGCGACACTTCACTTTGGGACAATGTGCTTCGGGACAATTGGCGCTGGCTGGGTCTCTGAGTTTGGATGGCCGGGCTGGGTTGTACCCGCCTCCCGGTACATCCAGAGCCCCCAGCCTACACGGCCCCGGTCTCTGGGGCCATGAGAACCGTGTTGCCTTCCCTGTAACTGCAACCACCGATTTTCTCGCGCCAGATATCCTCAATAGGTGCGGTCTCGCGGTCCCCGCAGTTCATGCGCGCCCCAAAGGACCCGGATGACCGACCACCGTTGCGGAGAGTCGCGCCGGTCATCACCAGCGTCGTGCGCATCACGACGGCGGCGACCCTCGCCAGCATCCACGACGGACAGCGGCGCGACTAGCACCATGCGGCATCTGGTTGGCATCGCCTCGACCGATCAGCTGTCTTGCTCTTTTCGGGGGGATTGTGTTGCAAAACTCGCCGAGAGACTGGCAGGCGGTTTCGCGCGAATGATCCCATTCGAAACATTGGAAGCCCTGCTGCGGGCTTGGAGCGGGGTGAACACCCCCTGAGCTGTGGCGTGGGGAATGAGTTCTGGGCACCTCACCAAGCGGGGCGGGCAGTATCAATTTTTTGCCACGACGGGCTAATCCTCAGGAACGCCAAGGCGACGCCAGGCATCTATGATCCGCTCGCGCTGCTTGGCAAGAATCGGATTGCGGGTGGGCATCGACCGTTTCCAAGCCGCGATTGAGAAATTGGGGGCCGCCTTGTGATACTCGGCCAAGCTTGCTCGTGCCTGCCCCTCCTCTCCAATCCCGAGATACGCCACCGCCAGCAACCCCGCTGACAAATGGAAAGTGGGGTTCGCCTGACGTGCCTTCAGCAACCATTGTACGGCCGCTTGATCGTCGGCGATGTGCAGGGCAGCCAGACCCGCCCAAAAATACAAGACGTGAATGTTAGGTTCCGGGGAGTTCAGCTGGAGCGCTTCCTGGATGTGACTGGCGGTTTCGTGCGCCCGCCCCGCGTCGATTTTGATGCGGCCGAGCTCAGCGTGCGCAGGAAAGTAATTCGGATTCAACGAAAGTGCGTACTCGAGCGAACCGATCGCCTTATCCACTTCCCCAAGGGCTCGCAACAATGAGGCGCGAAGGTAGTGACCCGAAGCATTTCTGGGATCAAGCTTGATAAGTCGCTCTATCGTCTCGTCGGCTTCGATCAAGGCGGAGGGGTGCTGTTCCCACGGGATCCACACGTTGTGAACCTGTATGAGCTTCGTTATTGCGAACCCCTGCAAGGCAGGAACTGAATTGGGGTCGAGCTCGAGTGCTTTCTTGAACAGGGACTCCGCCTCGCGTGTGCTGTTGCGGCCGCGCTCGCTGTCATGCAGAGCCCATCCCTGGAGCGCGTAGTGCCCAGCCTCCACCTTGGCTGGAAGGGGGCGTCCACTCTCGGCGGTTCGCACCTGAATGACGAGCAAGCGGGCGATGCGGGCCGCCATGCGATTGATGGCGCCGTTCTGGCCCCTATTGAGCTCGAAGGGCTCGGACCAGATCTGCCGGTCGGTCTCGGTCTCGATGAGCTGAATATTGACACGCTGGACGTCGAGGTCGAGCCACGGCGTGCCGACCACGACATACCGGGCACCGAGCCGGGACCCTGCGACCTTGGGTGACGATGACCGGTCCCAATCGTCAGCCACCGACCTGATTATTAGATCGAACCCTCGGTGCGTCCGCGCGAGCTCGGACCGAATTTCCGCCTCGAATCCTGCCGCAAGGGGGTAAGGTCGTTTTTCTGAGTCAAGCATGGTGAAGGGCAGCACCGCGATCGTAGGCGCCGCCATCATGGTGAGCCCGCTGCGGGGGGCTGCTATCTGATGCCACGGCCACAGCATCCAACCGCCAGCAACGAGCGCCGCAGACAGGGTGACGGCAAGCAGGCGATTCGGTCGCCACGATGAACGCTCGGACGCAAGCGCAGGCGGAAGCTCACTTTCACCCGCCGCGGCCCCGGCAATTGCAGCGGCAGGTTCGCTCTCCACGGCAGCGGGTGTCGCCGGTGTTGAAGGAGCTACCTCCGGGGATGACGGAACGCTGGGTACAACCTCGGCCATGAATTCGAAGCCGCGGCCGGAGACCGTTTTTACAATCCAGCGGGCGTCACCACCGATTGCTCGGCGTATTTCCTTGATGCACTGTCCAACTGAAGCATTGTTGTCCGCCGGCCTTGAGGACCAGAGAGCCTCGATGAGCTCGTCGCTCGAGACAACTTCGCCCACATGCTCGGCAAGATATCGCAGAACCTCGAAGGATTGTCGCCGCAGCGGAAGTTCCGAAGCACCGCGAAGGAGCACGCAGCGGGCGGAATCAAGCGTGAATTCACCAAAGTGCACTTTGTGAGCAGGCGAACTAAGCATCTGACCTCGCTCGACTAAACTCGCCGCACTCTAGCGGCTTCACGGCATTTCAGCAAATTTTAAAATCCTTCCCACGACAGTCTGCGAACGCGTGTGTTAGCCGACCTTCCTGCAGGGTGCATGTGAACCAATTCACAACCACGTTGTGGTCTCGGCCGTAGTATTGGTCTGCGCTTTGATTACATTTTGCAGGAGTTTTGATCATGGAAATCACAGATCAAACTGCTATTCGGTCGCGTTGGGCTGTTCGTAATTACGACGACTTGATCATGCTCGGGTATGTAGCGTTCGCGATTGTCGCGATCGCTCTGCTCTACTTTGCATCCAGTGGACCGGGAGTGACCGAAGCCGAACTCGCAGTTGCAACGGTATTGCCGTGACAAATAACTGAGTGCGACTGGCCGCGTGATGCTTTGGCGGTCTGCCTATGGTCCCTGGTCGGTTCGCCCGAAACCCGAACTAAGGGCGTGTGGCGTTCGTCGTCGCACGAATTGGTGGCTCGCCAGTGAATAGGTGGCGGCGAGCAAGCGTACCTGATGGTGTGCGAATGGACGGGCCATCAGGCATCGAGGCTGCAAGACCTTTTGGAGGCGGTTGTCATGCTTGAACAAATCTCTCGCGTAATGTTCTGGCTTTGCGTAGGCGAAATTGCCGCAAGGTCAGGTTTATTGCCGCTCCCCGCGCCGGTCACTGGCCTGATCCTGCTCTATGCCGACCTCGCCGTTCGAGGAAAGCTGCCAGACGATCTGGGTGTTCTTGCTGATCGGCTGCTTCAGTTCCTGGGCATGTTGTTTGTGCCGGCCGGCGTGGGCGTGATCGCCTATCTAGACGTCTTGAAGGCCGAAGCCTTGCCTATTTTGGCGGCAGTGATCGGCGGTACAGCGATTACTCTTTTCGTAACGATGGTGGTTGCGAATTGGCTCGGCATCGCGATTGCGAGGGGCCAGGAGCAGAAACTCGGCCGAGTTGAGGGAGCAATTCGCGATGTCAACTCTTAGCCAACTAACCAGCCTGACTTGGGCTGCTCTGGCTGAAAAGCCGGTTTTGGAGACGGGGGCGACGGTGTTTGCCTTTTTGGCGGCCACTCGCATATCGCGCCTGGGCGGCAATCACCCGCTGCTCAATCCAACCTTGCTCGCAATTATTCTAATTTCGCTTGGCCTCGAAGCATCGCATATCCCCTACGATGTTTATTTGCGCGGCGCCGACGCCATCCATTTTATGTTAGGTCCCGCGGTGGTGCTGCTGGCAGTACCTCTATTTCGTCAGAGGGCCGTTATCCGCGCCTCCGCGCGTTTGATAGCGGTGGGACTGGCTGTCGGATTGCCTGTTGGAGTCCTGAGCGCCGTCGGACTTGCGTGGGTGTTCGGAGCAAGTTCGCAGACCATCCTCTCCCTGGCGCCTAAGTCGGTAACGGCCGGAATCGCCGTCGGCATATCCGAGCGGATTGGCGGCTTGCAGACGCTTACGATCGTTCTTGTGATCATGACTGGCATCACGGGCGCCGTTCTCGGGCCGATCGTCGCGCGCCTCGCTCGCATCGATGATCCGCGCGTCGTCGGCTTGACCATGGGCATTGCGTCGCACGGAATCGGAACCGCTCGCGCGCTTCAGATCAATGAAGTCGCGGGCGCCTTTTCCGGACTTGGGATGGGTCTGAACGGGGTGCTCACCGCTATCTTGCTTCCACTAATCTTCGGGTGGTTTTGATTTCAGTAAACCAACAGATTCTTGATGCCATCCCTGAGGTAGGCGCTCAAAGTCTGCTGCAGGTATTCCTTTCCCAGAAGAGCAGCATGTCTGCTAACGGGATGATCCGGCCGTGCTCCCGCCATCGGCAAGCGAAGTATGTGCGGGCACCGTCATTTGCGGAGAAAGCCACTGACAAAGTCGCCTACTGAGAAACGACTGACACTGAACGTGCAAAGCGCCCGGAATTCGCTCTCTCAGTGGGCAATTAATGCAACTACGGCCGGCAACCTGCGGAAGTCACGCAACAATTCCGAAGACACATTTTCTATCGTAATATCAGTGACTTGCTGGCGGTGGAAGCAGTCAGCTGCGAACCCGTCTCCCTGATATTTGCCCAATATCAGGGTGATTTTCGAAAAAAACAGCGAGCCGGCCGCCAATACTCAGCAAATCCGATAACAGAGAGAAACAGGGAGCGCGAATCCACGACAACACCGAGTGAGCATTTGCCGATCTGGGAAGGGGCGAAAACGGCCTTGCCACATCGTGCAGGTTCCCCTAATGAAATCCTATTGACCCGACATCTTGCAACATCCGCTCGGGACAAATCTATGCGAGTCGCGCACTAAGATAGCGTCCAGATCCGACCATAGTGCGAGGGAATGTTCAGCCAGACCTGCTGCAGCGCCGGAACGCCTGTCAGGTTGAGCGCGCCCCCATGCAACTCCTCGACGTAATTGCCGGCGATTGGGAACCAGAACGGGACGCTCTGGTCGGTGTCTCCGACATTGACAGCGACCAGAGTGTACCGGACGCCGTCGTAGCGAGCGAACAGTAGGACGCCCACGCGTTGATACCGATCCCAGTCGTTGAAGAAGAAGTACGTCCCACTGCGAATGTGCTGCCTCAGACGCCGAAGACGTAGCAACTTGCGAACGAGGCTGACGATGGGCCGGCCGGAATCGTCATAGAAGAAGTCCCAACGCAGAGGCCGCAGCAGCGATACCCGACCCGTTCCGGTATCCGGGAGGAAGTAGTTCTCGGCGAACTCCTCCCCTTGCCAAAGCATAGGCACGCCTTTGCTCATGAGGAGACAGATCAAGTAGGGCTGCAGCAAGTACCAACGGCTGCGATCGCCCTCCGCGAAGAGGGGGTTCTGTGCTTCGTCCGGATTGTGGGTGCCGAAGTTGCACAAGAAGCGCTCGTGATCATGGTTCTCGATGTACTGCAGCCCTGCTTTGGGGATGTCGTCACCGTTGGCGATTTCTTGGTCCGAGTAGCCAAAAAGACCAAGCCGCAAGCCGAGGTCAGCGAGCCGTCCGAGGTCGCCCCGAGCCACCGCGCGCGCCGCATCGAAGGTGCCGTTCTGCCAAGTGCTGTTGGAATAGGTAGTGCGCAGCACTTCCTCCGGTCCTTCGAGCTGTTCCGCCATTTGCACCAGCCCCAAGGGCTTGCCCGGCCCTGCATTGAAGCGGCTCCAATACGGCTCACCTGCTGCAATCTTCGCCTTCGTGAGCTGATATGTTTCGTAGACAAGGTTGGCGTAGCCGACGCCCAGTGGTCCGTCCCAGTAATTCGGCACGCAGTCGTAGCGAAAGCCATCGACGTGATACACTTCCAGCCAGTGGTGGCTGGCCGTGTAGAAATAGTCGCGGGTGATCTCTCGATTGAAGTCCGTGCTCTTGCCGAAATTGCTGAACAAGTCTTTCGCAAAAGGCCCCATAAATGGATTCTCGCGGTACTGCAGCCGCGTGTAGGCATCGTAATAGGGGAAATCGACGCCAGTGTGTCCGTAGACAACGTCCACTATCACGGCGATCCCATGTTGATGGCAGATATCGACGAGCTCCTGGAAATCGGACCGTTTTCCAAAGCGCTCGTCGACCCCGAAGTAGCCGATCGGCAGATAACCCCAGTCAACCGAGTTGCCGACGTTGGACAGAGGCATGATCTCGACGGCGTTGATCCCGAGATCAGCCAGGTAGGCGACCAGTTCGCGGGTACGGTCGAGATCGTTCCCAAACTCCGCGATGTTTACCTCATAGAGGATCAGGTCCACCAAGGCCGGTGTTCGCCATTGTGCTTCACCGGGACTCCAGACGTAAGGTTCGTAGCCCAACGTGAAGGCCGACTGCTTGCCTAAGCCGAATTCGCGCGCAAACGGATCGATGATCCAATCGAGCGTGCCGGCGCTCGGGTTTGCGATTGTGTAGCGGTACACGTAGCGGCCCGTGGTACCCCAGGCAGAGCCCGGCACGGCGGGAGCAGTCCCGGCGATGGGCACCGTGCCGGACCAGAAATCTCCGTAGGGCGACCGGACGCTGTGCGTGAGCTGAAACTCCCGAGCCGGCAGACCCTGGAGAAACTGATCGGCCTCGTGAATGATCTTCACGGTCACGGCATTGCCGTCGGTCGCCGAGACCCACGGAAGCCAGAGACCGAATGAAACCGCGCCGTTGCTCTCGATAGCGCCTAGCGATCCGAGCGGCATCAGGTTCATGAGGTCACGATGCTTTGCCATTGAATGTTGCGGAAAAGGACACGGCCGGTATGCGTCTGTAGTCCGATAAATCGAGGGTCCTGGGGACTTGACGGAAGTCCGCGGCGCGGAGACTGCGGATCGCCCGTGAAATGGAAGAGATTTACCGTCTGTCCGTTCAGAGCTACCTTTAAGTCAGCACCATCGACGGTGATCTCATAGTCATTCCATTCTCCTACCGGATGCACGATCACTGGACCGTCAGTCGGGCCCTTGAAGGAGTAGATGGCACCGGTTCTGTGGATCGGCGCATTGTCTGGACGGGCCAACTGGTCGATCTGTATCTCGAAGCCGAAGTTAACGCCGACGTAGGCGGTGTTGTCGTAGCCTTCGTGCCTCGGGTCCGGGAAGCCGATAAATACTCCCGAATTGTCGTCGGGTGCCGTCATCATCCACTGCAGCCGCAATATATAGCTGGCGGGCGTCGGTCGCGTAAGCCAGAGAAGACCGAGATCCGTCCCGACCCGTCCCTCCAACACACCCCGTCGAACCCGAAAGGAGCCGGGGTCGTCTCGCCCAGGTTGGTTGCTGATCGTCGACATCGTCCAGTCGCCGAGCGAGAGGCCGTCGAACAAGCTTTCGAAACCCGCGTCTGCCGTGAAGGCCGGCGGAGCCATGATAAAGTCACCGGTGCGCCGCGACAGCGCGATGCCGGTGAGCATCGGGTTGGGTGAGCCGATGCTCGGGAAAAGCGCGGGCCCGGCTGCATACAGATTGTCGGTATGATGGAAACGGCCCTGGTGATCCGTAACGCTTCGCGTCGGATCGGTTCCCATCCAGAGCGTTCCTGCTTCATGATGTGTGGTTCCCAGTCCGTCGCGATTGGCCTGGATGACCTGCATGGGCTGCCCGTTGGCGAATATTGCCGCCACCTTCTGCATGGCCGCATCCATGGCGTTCCAGAGTTCCTGATCGCGCGGGGTCTGCGTGAGCAAAACGGATGCGCGGCGGACTCCGTATTCGTCCGTCCGGGTACTCAACTCGACCCGACTTGGATGTGCGCCGGGGTTCGCGGCATCGGCAGGCTCCATTTCCCCAAGGCCGCGGATCGCGATCGCCACGTGAGTATCCGTCGAGGTGCGCAGCTGGTCGAAGAAGTCGACATCGGGAACCTTACGGAAGAGTTCGTCCTCGGCACCGACGGCGCTACCGCCTCCGCTCGCGGAGATCTGAAGGTGGAATCGCCCGATCAGGTCCCCGTTTTGCCGCGTAGCGCGCCCTTTCACGAACAGCGCCGCCGTTTGCAGTTCGTTCGCCGCGGCAGAGAGGCCGGATATCGCGACCCGAGGCACGCGGATGACGAGGTTCGAGCGAAGATGCGCTATCAAGTTCTTGCCGATGAGCGGCAAGGTTGAAAGGCCGCTCCCGTCAAACGAGGCCAAAGCCAGTCTCGCGTTTTCGATGGTACCGAGGGCGATGACGACAGTGCCGCCGGGTGCAAGATCGATAGGCCCCTGGCTTGTATCGACGCCCGTGACCCGCCACGTGCCGGCGGCAGTCGGAACGGTCCGCAGCGACAGCACATGAGCGTCCGGCAGAATCATGAATTCCTTGACGGCATCGTTGCCGTTCGAATCGCTTGCTGCGGTGCGGGCGGCCTTCGTCAAGAGCGGCACCACGCTGAATTTGTTCAGCGGGAAAAAACCAGCGTGAGGAGGCCGCGCCTGTACCGCGAGCGGTGCCTCGAGCTTCAGGAGATTCAGCAGGTCGGCCTGAGAAAGGCCACCGGTCGAGGTTAGACCGAGTAATTGCGCGGGATCGGAGCCCGGCCTGAGAAGCGGGGACGGCGGGAGGGCATCCAGGGAAAACACATCGGCGACACCGGCCAGATTGTCGAACAGCTGACGTCGCAACCCGTTCTGTAGCTCGCCCGAAATGAAATCGTTCGCCTCATCGACGCCGATCTGCCTTGAGCTTTCGTCGAAATATCTCCCGTTCAAATCGGCGACCGTCGTCGCGGGCCAGGTCGCCATCTCCTCGTTCAACAGCCGAGGGGACCAGCCTCCCCAAAAAAGAGATCTGCCTCCGAGCGTGTAGGCGAGCCCCTTGAACGGAATGACGGACTTCCAGGGAATGCCCCAGACTTCGTTCTGCGGCTTCTCCGGTTGCGGCGCGTTTTCATTCAGAAAAAATGGGTTTGGCGGATCGGTAAAACCCTGGATCCCGGTGTTTTGTACGTGCTCCGGGACCGTGAACAGGCCAGCTTCGACGAGAAGCGTGCGCAATCCACCACCCGCTTGTTTCTGGCGGAACCAAAGGTGTTCCGCAATCGCGGAGCCGAAGGTTCCCCCGCCCACGATGATGAAGTCGAACGGACGCCCGCCTACGGACTTCCACGCATCGACCTCCGTGAGGTTGTTACAGAGATAGCGGCCCTGGACGTCTTTGGTGAACGAGGTCCTCTCCGTAGTGGTAGGCATGGTCCGTCCTTCTGATACAATTCTCTGGCCAGCGCTCGGCGAAGAACAAGAATTCAGGTCCGGAACCGAAGTGATCCAAACATTCAACCCATCTCAAAGGGCTTGGATCAGATCCGATCAGCAACAGCGATGTAAGGAGGCGCTCCTTGAAGAAACGATCCGTGTGTTCGAAATGACATCACGGCCTTCCTCAACCTAAAATGATCTAGTTCACACAATGCTCTTATTTTGGGGTGACGCAAGGGCGTACCGGGACCGCGCGATCGCAAGATCAGCAACATCGTCGATGGCAATCACACAAGGTCACAAAGCCTTGGCACTATGGTTGAATGTGACAGGTTTTCTGTCGGATCTTCGACCTTCCAAAGGCTGCTGCCGCCGACAGCCCGATGATCACATCCCGCCTTCAGGACAGCGTCGCAAACGCTATCGAACGCAGGACGATTTTTGCCTTTATTCCGAGCGCTAGCTCATTCCTAGCTCTTGGTACTGGCGGTCTTGTCGAGCGCAGCGCGGAGACCTCTTGCCAGTTTCAACGCATCATCGACGGCCCAGAAATGGAGGAAGAACAGCCGCGGCTGTTCTTCGAGCATGTGACTGTGGATCGCCGTGACATCGATGCCATTGGAGCGCAACGCCCGGACTACCGGATTAACTTCGTCACCCGTCAATACAAAATCGCCGGTGATCGCCGCCTTGCCACTGCCGGTCGGCTGGAAATTGATGCCTTGCGCTACCCCCATCGGTCCGACAGGAGTGATTTCCATTCCGCTCTCGCTGATCGGATCGCGGCGTGGGACGGCGAACTGGTAGACACCGCCATTGTTCTGTCCCCTAGCGCCGATGATCTGGTCGAGTTGCGCGGTATCGAGATCAATCGCGGGTGGCGGGTTCGTGGCCGAAGCACCGAGCGGCGTCTTGCTTGCGGCGAGCGCATCATGAATCACGCCTGCCATTTTGACCGGATCGCCATGACCTCCGACATGCATGTAGAACGTCGCCGGACTCGCGCGCAGCAGATGATTGTGCACGGCAGTTATTTCAAGGCCACCTTCGATTAGCTTCGCCATAACCGGATTGATCTCGGTTTCCAGCAGCACGAGGTCACCCATCACCATGGCGCCGTCTTGCATCGGCTTGAACGCGACCCAGCCGCCCAGCGCGAGCGACGGTTTGATCGTGACGCCGTCCAGCGTCACTGTGAGGTCGCTGCGTGGAAAACCATAGCGGCGCACATCGCCGGTCATTGCAGGCTTCCGGCCGAGCGTCTCGTCCACCTTCTGCCAGTCCCCTTGCTGCGCATGCGCGCTGGAAATGAATGGCTCGGCAAATATCTTCCAGTCGGTGGTCTGGGCAGGAGCGCTGGTTGCGATTGACATCCCGAGCATTGAAACACAGAGCTTGAACTTGATCCGCATCGTATCCTCCTTTATCAGGCACGTCTTATTCGGTCCTGCCCACTATTTCGCTCCGTCAGCTGCCCCGATGGGCCGGAACAGGTGTGTACTCAATCGGGTGCGGCCACGGTGTAGTCGCTGAAGTACATATGGCTGTCGGCCTTCGACCACAGGCCGATGCGGCCAGACGCCGGTTGCGCCAGCGTGTCTTCAAGATAGAGCTTGCCGTCGAGATAGCCCTCGACCTTGGTGCCGCTGACGCGAACCTTGAGTTCGTGCCACTGCTTCGTTGCGGTCGGCGTATTGCGCACCCATTTGACCGAGGAGCGCTTGCCCTTCTCGAACTTCCACAGCACTAAATTGTTTTCGAGGCAGTTGGCGCGGATGGTCAGGTAGTCGCCGTTTGGCTTGAGATTGAACAGTATTCCCGCACCCTGATCAATTCGGCCCGACATTCCCTCAAAACGCACTGTGATCTCGCCGCCAGTAAAATTTTCGACGTTGGGAACGACCGCGTAGGGGTAGTAAGCATAGGCTCGGACACGATCGAGAAACTCCGCGTACCGTTCGCCATAGAGCGCGCGCGCCTTATCGGCGATCCCCGCCGATGACTGCCCTTCCTTCCACTGCCGCCCATCGACGGCGAGCACTTGTTTGCCATTGTCGTTTTCGATCCGCCATATGCCCACGACCGGCACGATCGCCTTCGGCTCGGCGCCGACGGTTTCGCCTGAAAAATCAATGGTCGTTGGCTGAGCCGCGAGACCAGGTAGCGTCAACGCTGCGAGACCGATTGCTGAAACGATAAACGCCCTGATGTTCTTACTGGTCATGATGGACCTCCTTGGTGCACGAGAGAGTTATCGGCGGAAGGTGGGCGGCGGATCCACCACCAGCCAAGCACAATCAGAAGCGGCAGCCCGCCGAAGAACCAGAAAAGCGCGGCATCAGCGCTGACGACCAGCGGATAGCCGGGATATTCACCGCCTGGCGCTGGCACGGGAGGCGAAACGCCTGCGAGCGCATAAAGCAGCGGCAGGATCTCCCGTGGACTCGTCGAACGGCTGGTGTCGGATCGACCGCCATAAACGTATTCGACCTCGCCATAGGATTCGTCGCTGCTTCCGCTCGAGAAACCTTGCCGACCACCGGCGAGACCGATTGACACGTTTGGCATTGCGCGCTCAAGCTTTCCCAGCACATTGCGTTGCAGGTCGGCAAAGCGCGGATCCTCGGGAGCCAGATGCACGGTCACGAGCAATGGCATCCGTAGCGTCGCGAGCAGCTTTTGATCAGCTGCTGGAAAGGAATTTCGCCTGTCCTCGGTGACGTCGACCGTCAACCTCACCTGGGCCGCGGCGCCGAGCATCACCGCTATGAAGACAACCCACAGCAGCGAGCGGCGCAGTTTGTTGAGCGGTGGAACACCGGGCGGCAACCATACTGTGGCCAGCGCAATGAGACCAAAGATCAGGAACGCTACGCCTAGTACGAGACCGCCCGACAGCAACCCCTGCTCGAACGGGCGCAGCGTTTGGGTCAGCGACAGCTGTGCAATCCATGACAATATCCCTGGATTGCCGGCGAGCGTGAAATCAAGAACCCAGGACCCGATCGTGATGGCGAGCGCAACGATCGCGGCGGTAGCCGCGCTATCCGAGATCGACGCCGAGAATAACGCGAGCGCGCCGACCAGCAGGCCGTAGGCCAGATGGCCGAACAGCAGGTTGGCCGTCTCCGCCGGCGCCAAATGCCCACCCAGAATGCGCCACAAGGTAAGGGCGGAGAGTGCCGGGATACTGGCCAGAACCCAGGCCGCAAGCACTGCAGCCAGCTTGGCGGACACCAGCGTGGATGGACGATACGGCAGTTGCACGAGCAGACGAAGCGCGCCCGTTTCCTTCTCCTGGCCAAGTGCGCGGATGGCAACGAAAGGGAACAGCAGCGTGACCGCGACGTAGAACGAACCGAGCGTGGGCACTAGAATGCCGTCGAGCGGCGACAGGCTGTTTGCCAGCACTGGAGATTGCAGCGCAGCGGTGCTCGCTTCGCCGTAAAGCGAAACAGCCTGGAAGAAGCTATAGCCGACCAGCGGGCACAGCAGCAGCAACATCGTCCACAGTGCCCGGCCGGTGGTGATTTCCCGCAGCTCCTTTGCGAGCAGAGGCCATACCGGAGCGGTTTGCCGGCTATGTCTCTTAGGTGAGCGCAACAAAGATATCCTCCAGCGAGCCGGCAGGCAGCGAGGTTTGCGCGCGCAATTCGTCCAGGGTTCCGGACCCGCGAACCCAGCCTCCGGCGATTAGGATCAGGCGGTCACAGACCCGCTCCGCATCGGCTAACTGATGGATGGCCAGAATGAACGTACGGCCACGGGTGGCTTGGTTGCGGAGAACAACGACGATCTCGCGTGTTTGTCGAAGGTCAAAGCCGTCGAACGGCTCATCCATCAGCAAGACGGGATGCGGCGCCAGCAGCGCCAATGCCAGCAAAAGGCGACGGTTATACCCCTTCGACAACGCACGCACGCGCTTGTGAAGGACGGGCCCGAGTCCTACGGAATTGATCGTGTCTGCAGTCTCAGCCGTCGATCTCCGGTAGACGCCTGCAAAAAAAGACACCACCTGGGAGGTCGCCTCGTCCAAATAAGGGCGCACGCCATCCGGGAGATAAAAGAGTGCGTTGCGCCGCCGCGACGCCGGCAGCAGCTCGCCATCCCACAAAACCTCCCCGGAATCTGCAGGAAGGAGGCCGGCCACAGCTTCCAGCAGGGTGGTCTTGCCGGCACCATTCGGACCGATAATGCCAAGCACCTCTCCCGAGCTCGCAGAGAATGTCACGCGATCAATTGCACGCTCCTCGCCGTACCGTTTCGTCAGATCCGTGACGCTTAACAGTGGAACAGAGTTCTCGCAGGTCGGCATCTTTGTGGAGAGCATGGAACACCCGGCTCAGAGTCGTGCGAGGTAGTGGGCCAGAGCTGTGATTTCATCATCGCTCAGCGGATACGCGACCTCGGCCATCGCGGCTACGCCTCCTCCCGACCGCAGGCCGGCGGCTTCGCCGGCGCGACAGAACTCGAAATCTTGTGGCGGCGCACGGAGTGGCTGGCGCGACAGATCGATAGCTTGCGATTGGGCATCTGCCGGATCACTTGCGCCGACGGAACATATGACCAGCATCAGAGCGACAGCGGCGAAGCGATGAAACGCTGTCGCAGAAATGCGCCATATGCTTCGAAGGAGCCATGGAAGGATCGGCTTGATAGCGGGCATGCTGCGTCCTTGGCGAAAAACCGGACGCGATTCTTGGGCATGTCGCCTGGTGGGGAGATCGCTTTCCCCATGAAGGGAAGTAAAGCCAGCCTCTTCAAGTTGTCAATCGCAAGGCATGGAACAAGAAGGAGCCTCGCCGAAGCGTGATCGTAGATATCGCGCCGGGAACAATAGGCGGTTCCAGATCAGTCCCCTTTCTCTCCCATCGGCCGAAGTGACCAACCGAGCTTCTTGAGCTGGCGCAGATCGGTCAACGCTCGGAGGAACCAACATTACTGCCAAACCGCCACATTAGAATGCGCCCGTTCGGAGATGAAAACGCCTCAACTACCGGGCATCACTCGCGATCGAAGAATTGGTAGCCGCCGTTGACATAAATTCCCATAAGATCATTAGTGCGATGCAGCGAATGCGGCGACAGGAAATACCCAAGCTGGCCGCTGGTGTAAAAAGTTGCTGTTGCGTTTGCCGCTTCGCTGAATTATGACGTGCCTAGGGGAAATACGGTCTCCCCTTGAGGCTTCGGTCCAAGACTGTGCAACGCTCGACTTGTCGAGGTAATGTGCACATGGACGATAGCAGGCCTCCAGTTCTCCCCAGCGAATTTCGATTGCGGCCTGCTTCCGGGCGGACTCCCGCAGATATTGATCCGGCGCCCGCGGTGTTGGCGAAGTCAGACCAACTCGCCGCGGTCGAGCGGCAAAATCGTTTCGGCCATATCGAACCTTGCACCGACGATTTCTCCGATGAACCTTCGGTCGCCATCTATTACCGGAACGAACAGGAAGTCCGGGAAGGATTCCTCATTGCACTTAGCGCAATGGGGGTCGCAGGAGCCGAACAACTCCCCGAGCCGACAAAGCCTCCCGTCAGAGGGACAAAGCCGTGAAGACGCGCGCTTTTCCATACCTGCTGCCGTTTTGCGTGTTCTTCTTGTTTGGATGCGGTCCAACCGCATCGCATAGTCCAACCGATGCCATCACGTTTGATACAGCAAATCGGCTTGACGATTTTGATTTTGCCGCTTCGGGCGACGGCGGGCAGAGCAATTGGTCGATCATTGATAACGACGCCGGTCGCGGATTGGCGCAGATCGACCCCGAACCAAATGAAAATCGCTTGGCGTTTGCCCTTTACCATCCCCTCTCTGCGCGCGACGTCAACGTGTCGACGCGCTTCATGACCATTTCCGGCAAGATCGACCAGGCGGCTGGTGTATTTGTCCGGTTCAGATCATCTGATGACTACTACTACGCAGTAAGCGCCAATGCGCTCGAAAACAACGTGAACCTCTATCGCGTCGTCGCCGGAAGGCGAGAGATGATCGGAGGTATGGATGTCCATGTGTCGGGGCAGACGTGGCACACGCTTGGTGTCGCGGCGAGAGACGACCGCCTCACGGTATTCTTCGACGGCAGCGAGCTTTTTGTCGCGATCGACAGGAGGGTTCCGGGCCCTCCCGGCAAAGTTGGCTTGTGGACCCGGGCCGACAGCATGGCCATATTCGAAAGCCTCGAAATCAAATCCATCGATTGATGGCCAGAACAATCAAATCACAAAAGGAGAATTAGGATGCGCTACCAACTTGCACCGCTCTACTGTCGTCCGTGGACGTTGAACGGGATCTCCGCACGCCTCATTGAAAGCCATTATGAAAACAACTATGGCGGAGCCTTAAATCGCTTGAACGCCATCTCCGAGGAAATTGAGCAGCTCGATCTCGGCAACACTTCTGGCCAATCGCTCGCCCGCCTGAAGCGCGACGAGATTGTCGCGCTCAATTCGACGCTTTTGCACGAATTGTACTTTGCAAGCCTCGGCGGCGACGGCCGCGTCCTGCCGGATGCCCTCGCGAGCGCCATCGTAAAGGACTTCGGTTCGGTCGATCGTTGGCGTCAGGAGTTTGTCGGGATCGCGAATGGACTGGCCGGCGGTTCGGGCTGGGTGTTGCTCACCTATGTTCCGCGTGACGGACGGCTCATCAATCAAATCGCGTCGGAGCATAATCAGAGCATCGCCGGCGGCGTCCCAATCCTCGCCCTCGATATGTACGAGCACGCGTACCACCTGGAATTCGGTGCGAACGCCAGTGCCTACATCGCCGCATTCATGCGCAACATCGATTGGTCTGCTGTCAAGCTGCGGTACGAAGATGCCATCAAGGTTGCGCCACCGCGGCCCCTTGAGCAAAAGGAGTTTGGCGACGTACCGTCGATTTCCGTCGAAGAAGTCAGGGAGATGCTGAAGTCGGGAACGTCAGTTCAGATCATCGATACGCGCCCAAAGCACTACACCACTAAGGCACAGGACATCATGGACGGAGCCGTATGGCGCGACCCCGAACGCCTGGATGACTGGATCGGCACTCTGTCGAAGACCGAACCCGTCGTCACATTCTGTGTTTATGGCTTCCACATCGGGTGTCAGACGGCTTCAACGCTGCGAAAGGCCGGATATGACGCCCGCTACATGGCAGGCGGACATTATGCGTGGAAGGCAATCAAGGGGCCGGTGCGGCTTTTTGAATAATCCCCCGCCTGTCAGTTGAGGTCGTCATGCCGCTGAAAACAATCGGAACAATTGCCATACCGGGCGCCGCGGGCAGCGAGTTTGATCACGCCGCCTTCGATGCGAAGAGCCGGCGCGTCTTCATCGCGCATACCACGCGCGACTGCATCGAGGTGATCGACCACGACGCCGGCCGGCATCTCGCAACACTGCCGGGATTTCCGGGCGCGGCCGGCGCGGTCGCCGATGACGGACATATCCTGGTCACCAACCGCGGCAGCGCCAGCATCGCGCTGCTCGATGCCAGCACTCTGGAAACGCGCGCCACGTACAAGACCGGCGGGCGACCGAATGGTGCCATGATCGTCGCCCGATCCGGCCTTGGAATTGCCGCCTGCATCGGCGTCGACGGTGAAACGCCGACGCTGCAGCTTTTCGGATTGAGCCACCACAGGCATGTATCGATCGACCTGCCGGGACGGCCGCGCTGGTGCGTCACCGACGCCGCCGCCGAGCGGATATTCCTCTGCATCCGCGAGCCCTCGATGGTGCTGGTGGCGCGCCTGCCCGACCTCGGCGAGGTGACGCATTGGAAAATCCCGTCATCTGGCGCGCATGGTCTCGCCATCGACCATTCCAGAGGCCGGCTTTATGTTGCCTGCGATGATGCAACCCTGGTCGAGATGAGCAGCACTTCGGGCGAAGTCACCAACGTCTGGCCGATCGGCGGCCCGCCCGATGTCACGTTTTTCAATCCGGCAACCGGTCTGGTTCACGTCGCTATCGGGGAGCCCGGGCTTGTCGACTCCATTGACCCGCGCAACGGCCATACCACGCGAACCGTGACCGGCGCGGGCGCGCATACGACGGCGCTGGTGGCGCCGGACCGGCTTTACGTCATTTCACCCGCGCATGGCGGAATCCTCGTCCTCTCGGACACCTGATGTCCGCCGACACAACAACTGCACAGGAGACGCAACATGAAATGGATCACTCGTGAAAAGGTCAAGGTCGACCGCGTCGCATGCCCATGGCTCATCAAGAAATTTGTCGACAAGGATGCCGAGTTCGTATTCGTGCCTGGCGAGAAGGTGACGGCGGAGGCGAAGCGGCTCGACGCCATTCCCTACACGTCAAAGACGTCGAGCTGGGTCATCACGGCAAGGAATGCTCGTTCGAAGCGATCCTGAAAAAGTACAAGCTGACCGGCGATCCCGCACTGGTATTACTCGGGCGGATCGTCAACGGCGCCGACACCGATAACACGCTGTACCATCAGCCGGAGGGACCCGGCCTAGAAGCCATCGCCGAAGGCTTCCGGCATCTCGGCTTCAAGGACGACCATGAGCACAATGCGGCGGAGTGGATCGTCTACGACGCTCTCTATGCGTATTGCGGCGAGATGGTCAAGCGCGGCAAGCCGAACGGCGACTTTTTGAACTGATACCAATCGCGCCGCGCGAGCGGATCAATCGACAGCGTTCGACAAGGAAATATCAGGGTAGACATGGGCTCGCAGAAGGTCGCATTTCTGTGTTTGCAAGGCTCGGCCAAGAGCCTGATCGCGGCGGAAAATTTCAATCGCATCGCAATCGAGAGAAACTTGCCGCTTCGCGCGACCACAGCCGGACCTGAACCCGATGAGGAGGTACCCCAGAATGTCGTCGTCGGCTTGAAGAGCCGCGGCATCGATGTCGGGCAGTACCGCCCTACCCTGATCGCGGCCGAACAGCTCTCCGACACCAGCCGGATCGTGTCGTTCGCCTGCGACGCCGGACGGCGGCTCGCGCCTTCCAAGCCGGGAGAGAGTTGGGATGAATGCCCCGCGGTTAGCGAGAATTTTGATGTAGCCTGGACCTTCATTACCGGCCGCGTCGAGAAATTGATTTCTCAACTCTCGGCGCAGTAAGGATGCCCACAAGAGAACTTGGTCGATCAATAGGCTGAATGTCCTTCGCGTGAGAGATTTGCTGCGATGCATTGCGAACTCCTACGAGGTGAAAGACGGACGGCTTGTCGCAACGGATGAACAGCAAAGGGGATGACGAAAGGCTGCGCAGTTGACCCCGACGCCGGCTAATTTTCCAGAGCACTGGCTTCGATTAGCCATTCCCGCTCTCTCGCCAGCAGGCGGTAGCACCCGGCGATATTGGAGAACCGCGCTTGCAGGACCGGATCTTGCGTCGCGCCAGCCAGCTGCTCGAATTCCGCGGCCTTTTTCAAATATTTGGCCATATTACACAACGGATATTCCTTAGGAATCATCTTGGTGATTGCAAGCCGCCGGGCCGCCAGCCGTTCTTCAAACGTTGCCCCGTGCCTGATCCGCTGTCGGCTCTGCATGGCGCAGTCCTCCAATGCGCGCCTTGCCATGGCTGATCTGGATGGTCTTCGCAAACCCATCCCGTGTCTTCACAGCAAAGACATTTCGTCAGCTTGCCGCCAAACTGGCCCTGAAGTTTTCGCCCTGCAATGCCTTCAGCACGCCGATACGCGCACGTATTTCCATCTCGGTTCGCTCGAGCGCTTTTGCGATAATGGCGCGGTGGCAGTCGATACGCAGCATTTCAAGGAGCTGGCCATCTTCATCAGCGGTCCAGTTGCGTTGCATTGGGACCTCCCTCGAACAAAAACAAACATTAGAACGAGGAGACGGGCGTTCGGTTCCAATGCTCGGAACCCCTCGTCTCGACCAACGTGGGCTCAACTCGTTCCGCGTTGCGCCGCACCAGAGGTCGGGCTTTCGCGTGTCCGGTAAAATTGTTGCATGGGCCAAGCGAAATGACCGACTTGCCCCGAATGCGGGGCACCGCTGGTTTTGGCGCTACCTCCTGACGGCGAGGGAAAGCGCACCTTCCAGTGTTTCGATTGCGACCGGCCTGATCCCCTGAAAACTGACAGAGTGATAAGCTGGCTTAAGAGTGAGCTACGGCCACCTGAGTAGGGCCGCCTCAGTTGACGACCGCTTTCATTTCGGTCGCGCCCGCGCCCTGCGCTCGCTGATCCCGCCGCCGCGCCTCGCACTCTCGCAATGGATCGAAGCAACATCCGCCTGCCAGGAAGGCGTCTCGGCGTTGCCAAGGGTTTGAACCTTGAGCCGCCGTCTATCGTCTCCGGGTTTGCACGAGCGTGGTTGCGACCACTGCCGCCAGAACAAAAACAACGACGATGGCGAGTGCTTCAAAGGAGCCCATAGCGCTGATCGCCGTCAGGCCAGCCATCTTCCCTAACGGTAAGTCATCAGAAGGACGGTCCCGTGCGACAAATCGCATCGGAGGCCACTGTGCGCCTCCGCCTACGCGCAAGCACCGCTGTTCCCCGGGAAACGGGGGCGAGTGTCACCCTCGGAAGAGCGCCACGCGCGGCCTAATTGAACTTGAGCAACTTCACGGCGCGCTTCGATATCTCGGCCGGATCTTTGAGGCCGGTTTCTCCGATCTCTAAGACCTTCTTTGCGATCATTGTGGTCAGTGGATCGTTGCGATCCACCAGATCAAGAGCACGCAGGGTCATTTCGTAAGCCGCGATCAGGTGGCCGGTCTCCGCTAACGGAGTATTTCTTAACAGGCGATAAATGGCCATCGCTCGCCTCCGCTAAGCGCCGGCTGTAGCGTGGCACGCGCTCGCGTAACATCCAGTAACCGACAACCGGCGGACACGGTCGGCATCAAAGCGTGACCATTGATGCCGACCAGCGCCGCCGCCGACCCGTACATCCGGGGCCGGGCGAAAGACTGACGCACGGCCCCGCCTCCCAGGGGGGCCGCCCGTAAAACGGGGCCGTGCCGGGCCCACGGACTTGACGGCGAGTGGCCCGGCACAGACAAATCGAACCTTCTCGCAGCGCGTTCGAGTCGCTTGCGTTCAGACAGTCCTTCGCTCCGGTGAGATATCATGTGAATGGTACGAGCATTCGACAACGGCCGAGAGACCCGCTCTTTTCAGCGCGATTGGGTCTCTTTCACCCTTTGCTGCATACAGCAGGATTTGAGACGCAATATCAGCTTTCGTTGCTGACGTGCGCTTTGCTTCCGGGAGCGCAGCCGTGGCGTCGTCGAGCACGGCTTTCATTAATTCGATGAGCTCGGGTTGAAAAACGGCTCCTGTTACCCCATGGGTCATCTCCCATCCAGTTTGCCCCGTTCCGATTTCACTCACAGAATTTGAATAGCGTCTGTCCGGTACCCGACTTTGGACTTTCTTTAAGAATTTGTCTGCGCAATGCGCAAACGGCGCGTTGCGACATGCCGACGTGCCCACGATGTGGTTCCAAGCGAAGGAAAAAATCGGCAATTTCACTATTCCTGTGGGAACGACCGTATGCGCAGCTCGTTGAAAGCCCCGCCGCACCGAAGCGGCGTCAGGGGTCAGGAACTGCAATGGACATTAAGCGAAGCCGATCTGTCTCGTCAGGCGCATTGCCTCTTGAATGTCATGACCTTCATCGACGAATGGCGGAAGTTCTCGCCCTTCGCGAGAAGGTCGCGTCCCTTGATAAGGTTAGGAAGAACACTCGACGGCGCGCCAAGAAGGCAAGCGACCCTTGTACTGTGGAGCAAAGATCGAGATCAGTGCTATGACGAGCCATATCAAGCAAGATGATCCAGATGGTACAACCGTAACCCGACGAGGCACTGGGGCGCACCAAAGATTTCCCGAGCAGCCACCCACGTCAGCAGCGAACGACAATGATTGCGAAAGTTCTTGGCCCCTAGTTCCGTTCCCGGAAAGCGCCTGTCCGTCCCTCTTCTACGAAGAAGTCACCACTCCGCAGGCAGTTCAGTCCGGCTTCCGCTCCTCATGGAGAGCGACGTTGGGGAGACTGGCCTACGTGGCGGTGGTTTCAATTGCGATGTTCGGGTGGTTGTATCTTCTTTGGCTAGCCCTGGTCAGTAGCGTGCAGGGGATACTAAGTTGATCCGCATCGCCAAAGCTTTCCCATCAGCCACATGATGTTCGCCCCAGCCGGAACGGCGAAGAATCCTGCGCGAACTCTTTGGTACTGGCGGAGATACAGTATGGATGCAGCCGCCGTTTTTCTGCGACTACGGTTCTAGCATCAAGCTGGGCGAGCGGGTTTTTTTAACTTCAACTGCGTGGTGCTAGACGTTTGCCCCGTGGTTATCGGTAACTTCACTCTCTTTGATCCTGCGGTGCAGATTTACACACCCATTCACTCGTTGAATGCCGAACTGCGCCGACGAGAGGAGTTCGCACGACCGATAGAGATAGGATCGGACGTTTGGGTGGGAGGCACGGCAATCATTCTACCCGGCGTGCGGATCGGATCGCGAGCGGTGGTCGGTGCTGGGAGCGTGGTGACCAGGAACATTCCAGAGGGCGTGTTTGCCGCTGGCAACCCATGTCGCGTGATCCGGGAAAGCACGTAATGAACATGTCCATCGCCGCCTCCAGCTATCGGTTTACCCGTTCGGTCACCGCTACATGGTCGCCGGCCGCTCAATGCTCGCGCTGGGATTGGCTACTGAGGAAACATTGACAAGGCGCCTCCGCCAAGGCCGCGGCGCCATCATGGACGTCGCGGAGTTTCCCCTGCCGCTTTGATAATTTAAACATTACCTTCTAGGAGGTCTCGTATGCCCTCCAAAGGCACGCTAACCCATAGTGGTCGGTACGAAAGTTCGTACTCAACCTCATATAGCGCCTTTTCAAGAAGAAAGAAGTTCAGCATGGCCTTTGCGTCATCGGCACTGTCAGGCCAAAGTAGCGATTGGCCGGCGGCTTCGAGGTAACTGTGCAGAAATGCTTCGGTAGAGCGATCGCGCCAAGCGAGCAGCGCGCGCAAGCCCACTTGCGGAAATCCCTCCTCAACCAGCCTCTGCTGTCGCGCTGCCATAGCCGCATAATCCAGCGAGCGAACGACACCCGCAACGTCGCGCGCGGCGGGCGCCTTGCGCCGGCGCTCATGAAGCGGCCGACTGGGTTCTCCTTCGAAGTCGATGATGATGGCGTCATGGTCGGCAACCAGTATTTGGCCCAGGTGAAGATCTCCGTGGTGACGCGTTTTGCAGCGCCCCATGCAGGCCCCTCCAAACGACCGGCTAAGGGAGGGCAAGCGATGCCAGCTTCGCAGCACGCGTGCCAGAAGTTCCTTGTCGAGGTCCGCAACCCGCTTTTCAAGCATGCCGAGCACGCGGTCAGCGCGCGTTAGGATATCGTCAGTCCAGATTTTCAGATCGCCTTCTTCGATGGGCTCCGGTTTGAATTCCGGCGTCTCGCTATCGCTTAAGGCACGATGCATCTCGGCGACCCGCCGACCCATCCGCCGGATCCAAAAGATGTAGTCTCGATTGACCGTCAGCGCCGTATCCCGCCCTTCTGACCCGGCTGCAATAGCGTCGAGGTAGATGTTGATGCGATCAGCCGAATAGGTCCAAGCATCGCCCTGATTGGGCACGAAGCGGTGCACGATGCCAACCGCGCAGGTTTCGCTGGCCTGAACGGCCTCGACGTGCCCGAGAAGAGCGGGCGTATGGGCGAAGCCGGTTTTTTCGGTAAGAAAATGGCCCATCTCAATCTCAGGATTCTGACCCGGCTCGATGTGGCGGTAGAGCTTGACGACATAGTCCTGATCAACAAGCGCCGTGCTATTAGACTGCTCGCCCGCGATAGCGCGAACGTGGGAGGGTACTTGAGCAGGCTCTTTTGGGAATTTGCTCGTCGGCTTGAAGTCGAGCCGCCACGCTCTTCCTGACGCAACGATCGAGGCATTATGCCGCAAGTTCGCGAGGAGCCGCGTGATAAAGGTATGATCAGCTGCAACGTCGCGCAGCCAACCTTCACGCTTACCTTGGCGCAATGGTGCCACTGTTGTCCCGGCATACCCCTTCTCAGTATCGCACACCCAGTCCGCCCGCAAAGGCAGGATGTAACGCGCCTTCTGGTCCGTTTCGATGACGGCGAGCGTGGTCGCATTCCTTCCACGTTCAAGTGGGAGGAATGCGACGAGCCTAGGCCTGATTTTTGAAGCGAGACGTTCGGGAAACCATCGCGCCCGAGAGAGAAACTTCGGAAGATAGATCTGCTCAAGCGCGTGCTTGATTTCACTGCTGTCTGTCCACGAAGAGCCTTTCGGAACTTCCAAGACCACAGGTTCCCGCTCTCCGATTGCCATGGCGCTAACTCAAGCAGCGGAAGATAAGCACGGGATCGTGTGTCGGATCGATCCAGAGTCTGACACCGCCCCAGTTCACGGACGCAATCGGACCGGATTTGAGATTTTCGAGTGCCGTGACTGGTCGCCGGCCGCCATCCGGCGTTCGGATTTCAATGTCGCCAAGCGGGAGCCAGAATTCCCTGAAGTTGCTCGTCAGCGAAACGACGATGACAACGGCATTGGTTTGATCCGCAGAGTGTTTGACATAGGCGATGATCTGGTCATCTTGAACGCTTAAGAAACGAATGCCCGAGGTTTGCTGAAGTGCCGCGTTCTCGCGCCGGATACGGTTGATCTCGGCGATGTAGGGTTTGATGTTGCCGGGCTTGTCCCAGTCACGGCTTTTCAGTTCATATTTTTCGGAATTGAGATATTCCTCGCGCCCGGGGATAGGCTCATGCTCTAGAAGCTCGAAGCCATTGTAGATCCCGTAATTGCTTGAAAGGGTCGCAGCGAGCGCAAGCCGCACTTTGAATACCCAAGCCTCACCACTCTGCAAGTGAAACGGCAGTATGTCAGGAGTGTTGACGAAGAAGTTGGGACGAAAATACTCGCGCTCCGGATAGCCCGCGAGCTCGTTCACATATTGCTCGATTTCCCATTTCTGGGTTCGCCATGTAAAATAGGTATAGGACTGCGTGAAGCCAAGCTTCGCGAGCCCCTTCATCACCTTGGGCCGCGTAAACGCTTCGGAGAGGAAAAGGACGTCCGGATGAGCGGCCTGGACTTCCTGGATGAGCCACTCCCAGAAGCGAAACGGCTTGGTATGTGGATTGTCGACGCGGAAAATATTGACGCCGCAAGACACCCAAAAAAGGACAACGTCGCGCAAAGCGCGATAAAGCCCTTCGGTATCGTCTGAGTCAAAATCGACACTGACGATGTCCTCATACTTCTTAGGCGGATTCTCGGCATATTTCATCGAGCCGTCGGGTCGCTGCCTAAACCATTGTGGATGCTCTCTCAGCCACGGATGATCAGGCGAGCATTGAATTGCGAAGTCCAGAGCGACCTCCATCCCAGCGGCTTCGCAGGTGGCGACGAATTCGCGAAACTCCGCCAGCGAACCCAGTTGCGGGTGGATGGCGTCATGGCCGCCCTCCTCGGAGCCGATGGCGTAAAAGCTGCCGGGATCATCGTCGCCCGCCGTGAGAGTGTTGTTTCGTCCTTTGCGATTGGTCCGGCCGATGGGATGAATGGGCGTGAGATAGACCACATTAAAGCCCATCGCGCGGATATCAGGGATTCGAGCGATGCAGTCCTTCCAGGTGCCATGCTGGCCATGGTGCCGACTTTGGCTCCGTGGCACCATCTCGTACCAAGCGCTGCAGCGTGCTTTGGGCCGTTCCACCAGAAGGGTTAGCGACGCTGAACGGGTCAGATCTGGGCGCGACTGTCCCTCCGCCATGGCCTTTTTCAGCTCGTCGGACAGCAGACTTTCGGGCGTGCCGGAGCCCAGGAATTCGTCACAATGCTGCGCGATCTTTGCCGCGGCCTCCTGCCCGCCCTCAAGTGCACGCGGAAGCAACGCTGCGCCCTCAAGCGCGTCGAGATTGGTCGCCACATTCGCCTTAAGCTTTTTCTCAAAGCCGCGTTGCCACGTTGCGAACTCGTCTGTCCAGGCTTCGATCGCGTAAAGGAAGCGGCCAGTCTCGACCGGCACAAAGGCACCAACCCAGCGATCATTGCCGTGGTGAATCATGGGCGTGCGTTGCCAATCCGCCTCGGTCTCCCGTCGCCAAATGAGGTCGGCGGAAATGACATCATGCCCATCGCGATAAATATTTGCCCAGACTTCAACGCTCTCGCCAGCAATGCGTTTGACGGGAAACCGGCCGCAATCGATCGAAGGAAAGATGTCCTCGATGTGAAAAGCTTCTGCTGCGGGAGCCGGCATGCTGGCGATTCTGACGCGAACGGGAACCTTAAGTACGAATGCCGTTCGCAACGAATGGTTCCGGAATAATCAATAGGATAGGGCCCAAAGGGCTTCGATCGCGATGGTAAATCTTTTGGCCTCACAAACGACAGTCAGTGCCAGTAGAAACTGCGATCAGCTACGCATCCGTTATTCCAACGCTTTGGCTTATGGCGTACGGCCAGATCCTCCAAGCACCTTGATCGTGCGGTCATTTCAAAGGTCAAAGTAGTAGAAGGGCATCAGTGCGTGCCGTGACTGAAGTTTCAAGGGTCCCAGGGTGAAAGAAGTGCGGAGCGAACCGACGCTGTAACGGATGTGCTCAAGAATTGCCATCTCTACATTACTAGAATACTCGCAGGCAAATTCCTGAATAACGCTGTGATTCGGAGTTGATCACGCGGGAACCCATCCGCGGCTTGGCCGCAAGGACCGAGATCTAACTCGGCCTGGAAAGAGTCGGGCTGTAGCCAGAATCTGCCGCCATCCGTAAAGCGTCCGAAATGTCTCCCAACGACAACGACCGCCATGCGGCGACCATGCCGGCGCGCGAAAGCAATGACGTGATCACTGTCCCGTCCGCGCACTTCCAGTGGGACATATTCACCTTTTCCGAACAGGTCCGGGTATTTTTGACGCATACGGAGCAACTCGCTAGTCCATGCGAGTTTTAGTCTGCCATCTGACCAGCCAGTGGCCAAACTCTGCCAATCCGGATGCGCGATGGTGGCCAGAGTCGATGCGCGAAGGGCATAATCGACGGGCCGCCGATTGTCGGGGTCGACCATCGAAAAATCCCACAATTCAGTGCCCTGGTAGAAATCTGGTACGCCGGGGAGAGTGGCCTTGAGCGTGATCTGGCTGATCGAGTTCAGTGCGCCCAGCAGCGAGATGCGGTGCGCCATCGCTTCGAACGAATCCAGGAACTCGGCTGAGGTTGAGCGGTCCAAAATCTGTTTGATGAAGTTCGCTAGACCTTCCTCGTAGCGCAGGTGCGGATTGAGCCAGCTGGTTTCCTCCTTGCCTTCCCGAGCAGCTTTCAGGGCATAGGCTTGCAGACGCTCGGGGAATGCGCCGTCTTCCGGTTGCCACGCGCCAATAAGCGTCTGATAGAGCATGTATTCGAACGTGGCCGAGGGTGCACGGAAGTTGCCTTCCGTAGCAACATGCGGGGCGTTCAGCAGTTTCCAACGTGCGACGGAAGCAGTCCATTCGCCCGCGACCTCTGCAATCGCCATGATCCTTGTGCGAGCGTCCTCGCCGCGCTTGGTATCGTGGGTAGCGGTCGCCGTCATGCCGTGCGGCCATTGTTTGGCGCGCTCTCGCATCTTGGCGTGAAATGTAGACACGGACAGTGCGCCTGCGGCAGGGTTGCCACCGACTTCGTTGACTGCGAGTTGGCGGTGGTAGCGATACAGCGCAGTATCCTCAAGCGACTTCGCCATCAAGGGCCCGGTGAATTGCTGAACCTTGAGCGCGAAGCGGCGCACTCGGGGCGCGCTGTGTGCGGTGCCGCGCCCCTGCTTGACGATGTCCATGGTCAGAACATCGTGGAGAAAATCGAAAATACCGTCATCGGCGGCGAACCACTCGGCCCGCGCCTTCCCGGCCGTCTCGGCGATGAGCGCGCGGTCTTTATCCGAAGCGCCGGCCGGGGTGAGGTAGGTGCGATAAATCGGAAAATGCAACACGTAGAGTTCGAGCGCCTGACGCAGGCTGTCGGCGGAGAAATCGCGGGTCGAGTAATGGCCGCTCGCAATGCGCGCCAGCAACCGCGACAGCACGGTGAATTCGCTGGCAAGCAGCGTTTCCAGCACCCGCCGTTTTGCCTCCCTCAACACTGGCTCGAGCCGAGGGGATTGATTGCTGAGCTGCCGCCAGACCTCGTCCAGCGCATCGAGACCATCGCCCGCAATCAGCACCTTTGTGATCGCATTCAGCCATTCATAGCCGGTCGTGCCGTGTACGCCGATAAACGCGCGCAGGGCTTCATTATCGCCGAGGATTTTTTCGACAACGAGGTAAAACGGCGCGGACTTGTTGCTTCGCGCGGCCCGTACCAGGCGACGCAACCGCTGGCAATATTGCGCGGGGTCCCGCAGGCCGTCGATATGATCGAGCCGCAGCCCGTCGAGCCGGTCTTCCGCGATCATCCGGGCGACCAACCGGTGCGTCGCCGTAAAGGTCCTGGCGTCCTCGACCCGCAAGCCCGCCAGCGAGTTGACGTCGAAGAAGCGGCGATAGTTGATATCACTCGATGCCAAACGCCAGTGCGCGATCCTGTAGTGCTGCCGCTCCAAGAGGTGGTGGAGGGCGAGGTTTTGTCCGGGGCGCCCGGGCCCGGCACGGTAGGCCTCAAGCCCGCGTTCGATGATCTCCGCGGCCCCTTCGATCGATTGCAGCTCCGCCTTGAAGGCAGGAGCTTCCACGCGGTTGGGACGATGAAGCCGGGCGTGGCGGGAGGCCAGATCGAGTATGCGGGCGCCGGCGAGCGCGGCTTCCGCCCCTGCTTCCTTAACGAGCGCGCGCAGAACCTCGCTGTAGCGTTCGGGTGAGATTGGCAGGCGATGTTCGAAGTACCAGGCGGAAAAGCTGCCGCTTGCCGCATCATAGCGAAGCTTGATTTCGCCTTGTTCGAGCGCCTGTCCGTATGGCGATCCGAGGATCGGCAATAGGATGCCGCCTCGTGCGCGATGCGGCAGCTGCTCCCAGTCCACGTCGAAGGCAGCGGCATGGGGCGAGGCGGGACCCCATTCGAGCATGTCCAGCCACCAGGGATTGTCCGCGAAGTGGACGCCGACATGGTTGGGTACGAAATCGAGGATCAGGCCGAGGTCGTGTTCTCTAAGCGTGTTGCTCAGGCGGATGAACCCGGCTTCGCCACCGAGGTCGGGATTGAACTCGTTATGATCGACGATGTCGTAGCCATGGGTGCTTCCCGCCCGCGCCTTTAGAAAGGGTGATGCGTAGACATGGCTAATGCCCAGCGATTTCAGATAGGGCACTACCTTTCCCGCCGCCTCGAAGTCGAACTCCTTTGACAGCTGCAGTCGATAGGTTGCGATCGGGATCGGGGGTGGCATGCGCTATTCGATGCGCCAGCTCACCGTCCATGGCGGCAGGCTGTCCGTCAACTCCCGGCCCCATATCAGGGTTCCGCCATCGGGATGAGCGAGCGCCGCGTCGTGATCCGAGAGATTGGCTGTCAGAATCAGTCTGGTACCGTTGTCCATCTGCCAATGTGCCGACAAAAGGCCGGCCTCCGTGGCCTGCGCCGTCCCGAATCTTGCCCCGACAATCCGCGGAACAATTTCCCGCCGACGAACGGCGAGCAGCTCGCGCACCAGATTCAGGCGTCGCTCCCCGGCTTCGGTCGCCCGGCCGTCCCAATCGAGCTTCGCTTTATGAAAGGTGGCCTCCGCGATGGGATCGGGAATCTCGTCGCCATATCGGGCGTAGGCATCCGCGAACTCCCTCCTGCGACCAGAACGTACCGCTTCAGCAAGATCGCCCCTGAAATCGCAGAAGAAGGGGAACGGTTTCGTCGACCCCCATTCCTCCCCCATAAACAGCAGGGGCACGGACGGGGCGAGCAGAGTGATAGCAAGCGCCGCTTCGAGGGCTCTTGGCTCGACATTTGCTGCCAGGCGGTCTCCGAGTGCGCGGTTGCCGATCTGGTCGTGGTTCTGCAGAAAGTTGATGAACGCGACCGGCGGCAGAGCGCCGCTAGGCTCGCCGCGCGGTTTGCCGTCTCGGTGTTTTGACGCCTCGCCTTGATAGACAAAACCGGAACCGAGTGCGCGGGCGATATCCCGAAAAGGTGCATTGTCGTAGTCGCGGTAATAGCCATGTGTCTCGCCCGTCAGAAGGACATGCCAGGCGTGGTGATAGTCGTCATTCCACTGGGCGCGATATTTGCCGCGGGGCATCGTCTCGATGGGGTCGAGCACGCCGGGGGTATTGTCGTCGTTCTCAAGCATGAGATGGATATGGCGAGAGGTTTTTTCCTCGGCCAGCTCTCCCACCGCAACGCTGAGATCGCGCAGCATTGCGAGCTTCCCAGGCCCGACAATGGCATGCACGGCATCCAGCCGCAGCCCGTCGAAACGGTAATCACGAAGCCAGGCGATTGCATTCTCAACCGCAAAGGCACGTACTTCCGCCCGGCGGAAATCGATCGCGCTTCCCCATGGCGTCTGCGCGTCGCTGAAAAACTCGGGCGCATATCGGCCGAGGTAATTTCCTTCGGGACCGAAGTGATTGTAGACCACGTCAAGAAACACCATCAGGCCGCGCTGGTGCGCGGCGTCCACGAGCGCCTTGAGGTCTTCAGGCCTGCCATAGGCGCTGTCGGGTGCGTACCACAGCACACCGTCATAACCCCAGTTGCGCCGGCCGACAAAGTCGGCAACCGGCATCAGCTCAAGTGCCGTAATGCCTGTCTCCGCGAGATGATCGAGTTTGTCGATGGCAGCCCGAAAGGTGCCTTCGCGCGTGAAGGCGCCGACATGGGCCTCCAGGATAATAACTTCGGGCCATGGCCGTCCGCGCCAGTCGACGCCGCGCCACGGAAAGGCGCTGTGGTCGATCACTTCGCCGGGCTCGAAGACGTCGTCTGGCTGAAATGCGGATGCGGGGTCGGGAACGTCGACGTCGTCATCAACGCGGAATTTGTAGCGCGTGCCCGCTGCTGCCTGCGGCACGTGCACCGAGTACCAACCGTCGTTGTCGCGCGCCATTGCGATGGCGCGATCGAGCAATAGGTCTACACGTTTGGCTCGCGGCGCCCAAAGCCTAAACTTGACGCCGTTGTCAGTGATGAGGGGACCAAATTGCCGTTGCATCATGCGGAGTATGGGGACACTCATTTGAGATCGTTAATCCCAAGTCGCAGCAGCGGTCTCTTGTTCCAGCGCAATGCTTAGGAACCAAACCGCATTAAAGGCGATTCGCTTCAGATCACGCCGCGGTGCGGCCTTGAAAATTTGGTGACTAATGAAGAAACAAGGACTGAAACGGCTGATCTATCGTTCGCTCGGGCTAATCTGCCGGCAGCTGGCCGCCCTTTACGCTGAGGCGAGCTAGCGCGTGCGTAAAAGCACCTGCCAAGCAGGCGCCCGAACCGGTGAAGAAGGCCGAGCAAAAGCGGAACCCTAACTTCTGCGCGCGCGCCGCCGAGGCCACCCACCCACCACACTGCCAATGAGCGCAATGAACTCGCGCCGTCTCATGTCCGCTCCCAGCTCAGGAGGCAGCATTGTATCGGCTCATACGAGTACATTGATAGGGGCTGAAACCAGCTTTCGCTACCGCAACATGAGTACTGGCCGATGTCGCAGATGGGTCCAAATCGGAAGTGGCGACCGGCCGTTTCGATGTCCGCTTCGCCCAACAACGGAGATCGCGCACCGGCAATCCGATGTCCGAAAAGTGCAGCCGGACATAGGAAAGCAGATCAACTCTGGGCGCAGCACTTAAATGTCTATTCGCGCAGGCCGGCTGCCTTCAGGGCTCCGTGATATCTTTGCCGGAAATCGGGGTTGCGGTAGACCGACAGACGCGAGGAGATCGTAAACTGAGGATCGTAAGTCAAAAGTATTTCCGCCGCCATCCTCGCCTCCTGCTCGCGATTTAGAAAGATCAAGGCCGTGATCTTGGCGCGATGACCTGAAGTGAACTGCGGCCCTTCATCGATGCTTTGCTGTGCAAACGCCAGAGCCTGCTCATTGTGCCCCGCAATCAGATGGGCAAAAGCAATCCCGGTTAGCGTCGAGGGCATCTCGGGATCGCGTGGACTGAGCCTTATTGAGCGCTCGAAATGCGCGATCGCACGCTGGGTCTCGGTGCAGGCATAGACCTTCACCCAGCCAAGGCTCGCCAGTATCTGCGATCCGTTCACGTTGAGGCGGGCGGCCTTCTCAAGAAGGGCAATGGAGCGGTCATGATCCCCCCAAAAGCCCAGCGTGTGGCCCGCCCATCGCAGTACAGAAGGGTCGTCGGAACCCAGGACGATTGCCTCCCTCGCAGCGGCAAGACCCCTCTCGGGATCGCCGGGCGCGCCCCATCCCTGTATCCAACGCGTCATGTAAGTGACGGAGAGATACGCCTTCGCAAGCGCATAGCCCGGATCGAGCGCGATCGCCTGGCGTATATAGTCCAAGGCGGCGTCGCTGCTCTCGCGGGTATATAAGAGTAATTGCTGAAAAGCCCGGAGATAATAGTCGTAGGCATCGGATTGCTGGTCTGCTTCGTGCGTGCGCGGTTGATCTCGGCTTGCTTGATGCTGGGCTCGATGGCGCCGACGACGCGTTCGGTCACCCGCGTCCTGCAGCTCAAATACGTCCTCCAGGGCACCATCGAACTTTTCCGCCCAAAGATGAGCACCGGATGATGCTTCGATCAATTGCCCGCTGATGCGTATGCGACCTGCCGCCTTGCGAACGCTGCCCTCAAGCACATAACGGACGCCAAGTTCGCGGCCGACTTCCCTGATGTCGACCGCACTGCCTTTGTAAGTAAAGCTCGAATTGCGCGCGATAACGAACAACGAATTGAAACGCGAGAGAGCTGTGATAATGTCCTCGACCACACCGTCAGCAAAGTATTCCTGCTCGGCATCGCCGCTCATGTTTTGAAATGGTAGAACGGCAATTCACGGCTTGTCGAGGAGCGCGAGAGGTTGAATAGGGCTGGTTGCGTTCGCTTGGCGAGCGAGCGTCGCCGTCCAGCCGTGCGCTCCAGGAACAGCGCATCGGCTCGGCGATGTTTTTCAGCGTTTGCGGGCCCATGTCGTCGAACGCTACATCGACCTTGCCTCGGATTTGACGTTGCGCGTCATCCGACATACATACACCACCGGGTTCCGAAATTCCCTCTAGGCGGGCCGCGATGTTCACGCCATCGCCGAAAATATCGTTGTCGTCGAAAATGATGTCGCCGACGTGGATGCCGATACGAAACTCAATTCGTAGATCCGCGGTACGGTCGCATTCTGCTCCGCCATCCTGCGCTGGACATCCACTGCACTGCGCACTGCGTCAACGGCGCTGGCAAACTCGACCAGCATGCCGTCACCGGTCGTCTTGACGATGCGGCCTCGATGGGAAGCTATTGCGGGGTCGACGAGGGCCTTTCTGATAGCCTTTAGCCGAGCCAGCGTGCCTTCCTCGTCCTTCCCCATCAGGCGGCTGTACCCAGCGACATCCGCCGCCAGAACCGCCGCCAGTCGACGTTCGACGTGCTCGGTGGCCAAGAAATGCCCCCAGACGATCCGTAAATTGACCCCCAAATAAAAGCATAGCTGGCTGCTCACGGGCTAGAGCAAACTTCCGAAATGGGTCCATTTTCAGACCTCATGCCGCTTTCCTGTGAGGTCCGCTTCAAATCCACGAGCGGACGTCACGAGCCTGTTCGCTCAGGTCTGAAAAGTGCCAAAGATCGGGATAGGGGGGAGCCTTGCGGCTCCACCCCTCCCACACCACCGTACGTACGGGTCCGTATACGGCCGACATGCGGGTGCACGAGGTGTTGTCGCGAAACATGCGTGACCGACGGGCCGTAGCGCGTTATGCCGGCCTGGCCGCCGCCCGACGAGAGCGGAAGGAAACGCCGAGAGAAAGGGCTGGCCCGCTCGGGCAATACCCGGGTCCGACGAGGCGTGATTCAATTCGGCGTGGCGGTTCCTTCTACACCAGAAGAACAGCGCCTTGACGAAGTGGTTTCGATCCCGCACCGAGAACGCTCGCGGTACTCGAAAGCCCATGATCGTGGCCTTGGCGCGCAAGCTGCTGATCGCCCTGTGGCGGCTCGTGCGGGAG